>CAJKHC010000037.1:0-1026 GCA_905199605.1 uncultured Collinsella sp. | reverse complement strand
GAGAAGTCACCGTTCTCGAAGTGGTGGATATTGCGCACGTGGGCAAACGGGATGCGGTCACAGTGCTTGCGCACGATGGCGGCCACGTTGTTGTTGGGGTTGGCGTTCATGCTGCCGGAGCAGAGCGTCAGGCAGTTGTACGGGTCATCGACCATCGTCAGGAAGCGGTCAATGCTCTCGGCGTCAACCAGCAGACGGGGCAGACCGAAGATGTCCCATGGGGGATCGTCCTGATGGATCGCCATCTTGATGTCGCACTCGCGGCAGGTGGGCATGATGGCCTCGAGGAAGTATTTGAGGTTATCCCACAGCTTCTCCTTGGTGACGGGGGCGTAGGCCTTGAACAGCTCGTCCAGCTTGGCCATGCGCTCCGGCTCCCAGCCGGGAAAGGTCATGTTGTACTTCTCGGTGAATTCGAGAATGTAGTTTGCCATGCCCTTGTAGTCGTCCTGGATCAGGTCCTTCTGATAGAACAGGGCGGTGGAGCCGTCGCCGACGGGGTGGAACAGGTCGGTGCGGGTCCAGTCAAAGATGGGCATGAAGTTGTAGCAGATGGTCTTGACGCCGAACTTGGACAGGTTGCGGATGCACTGCTTGTAGTTCTCGATGTACTTGTCGCGCGTCGGCAGGCCGATCTTGATGTCGTCGTGGACGTTGACGGACTCGACGACGGTGGCGTCAAAGCCGGCAGCATGGATCTGGTCTACGACCTCCTTGATCTCGGCCTCCTCCCAGATCTCGCCGGGCATTTTGCTGTGCAGGGCCCAGACGATCTCCTCAACACCGGGGATCTGCTTAATGTCGCTCAGGGTGATGGGGTCATTGCCCTCACCATACCAGCGCCAACCCATTTTCATAGACATGTGGTGCTCCTTTTGTTTGTATAGTCGTTTGCGTAGAGGCGAGGCATGCCTCGCCCGCAAGTTTCCGGTTGCGAACCCGTGAGCGGGTTATACATTTTACGTGGCGGGCCGGACATGTCCGGCCCCTACAGCGTAGCTGCAAAGGCTTCCCCCTTGGGGGAAG
>CAJKHC010000036.1:0-1365 GCA_905199605.1 uncultured Collinsella sp. | reverse complement strand
GCACACGCAAGGGGCGGTGCCGACGCCGTGCGGTTAAGGAGGTCCGATCATGGACAAAAAGGAGACTGTCAACGCCTACGATGAGGAAGCCGTCGACAGGGCAGTCGAGGGCATGGGCATGTGGTGCGCTCTGCACAAGGGCGAGTTCCTCGATAGGGCATGGGCTTCTTTTAGGGCACTCTGTGGCGACGAGGTCGACCTTGACGGTTGCGAGGGGATTGCTCAGGCAGTGCTCAACTATGCCTTCACCGAGTGGATCATGTTCGACAGCATGGTGTTCGGTCATGGGTGCATCGATGAGTACCTCGACCGCGTTGAGAGTGTCTCTGGTAAGAACAAGGCGATTCTCAGTGAGATTAAGGGCACTGCGAAGTACGGGTTTTACCGCTACGACGGTCCTTTCGATGACGGTTTCGGCGATAAGGGGATTGTCGTCTCCGATGTCCTCGAAGGGGGCAGCTTCAAGGTCTACAGCGCCTATCTGCACGGTTTGGCTATCGAGCGCTCCTTTGAACCCGGAACCGGACTGTCGGCGAGGTTTGCGATTCTGGACGGGCGCGCATATTTTGTCGGTCAGTTCCCGGCGCACGACAAGGCACCGATCGATGAGAGTGAGACCCTGAACCTGTATCGCAAGTGTTTGGAGATCGGCTATCCGTTCATCGTTGCGATGGCAGCGAGCACACTTGCCCCTAACGGCATGTTCAACGGCAGCATGGTTGCTCGAGTATCGGAGTCCGCCGCATAGGAGCCAAACAATGGCAGGGCTGTTCGCAGCCCTGCCCCAATTCGCTTTCAGTTCAGTGGAAAGCGAGGTGAGATCGAAAAGAAAAGCGAGCCGCATTTTGGGGAGGCGGCTCGCAGTCAAGCCCAAGAAAACCATAGCGTAGAAAGGAATATCATGGGGTTTATCGACTATATGATTTTAAGCGAGCGATTTCAAGGTATCAGGCGTGATTGCGTAAGGCCGTCTCTGGTGGATGTAGTGATCTTGATTAAAAGCCTTGCACCCATCGCGTTGGCCTACCTTTTTGAAATCAAGCTGCTGGTCGTCTTCGCCTACCCGATCTGTTGCGCCCTCTTTCTCTATTTCTATCTCAAGCGGGAGGAAGAAGTCTTGGCAACTGTGTTTGATGAATCGAGCGCCAGATATTCCAGGCGCCCATTGAGGCGATAAGATCGGTTTCGCATCAGGGGCGGCTCCCAGCAAGGAGCCGCCCCTCTTTTATCTCAGCCACCGCCCAGGGGGAGCGCTCCGGCGCCGCCTCCCCCTGGACCCCCGCAGGCCCTCACCGGTCGCTCGCGTTGCACTCCCTTCCGACAGCCTGGGGCTATACAAGGAGCCCCTACGGCCGTCGAAAGCGC
>CAJKHC010000035.1:0-1656 GCA_905199605.1 uncultured Collinsella sp. | reverse complement strand
ACGGAGGGCGGGCTTCGCCGCGCCCGGTCCGTCGCGCGCGTCGCGGAATTGAAGGCGCAGGTCGAGTCTCAGCGGCTCGAAGCCTCGACCGGCATCTCACACACGCGTTGGGCGACGCACGGCGCGCCTGAAGTGGTGAACGCTCACCCCCATTTCTCCCACGGTACGATCGGCGTCGTGCACAACGGGATCATCGAGAATTACGAAGAACTTCGCGCGCGGCTCGCTGCGAAGGGTTACGAGTTCACGAGCCAAACGGATACCGAGGTAATTGCTCACCTCGTGCACTGCCACTACCACGGGTCGCTTCTTGAGGCAGTCGAACAGACGGTTTCCGAACTGCGCGGCAGCTACGGTATCGCTGTCATCGCGGCCGGGGACCCAGGGACGGTGGTGGCGGCTCGTCAGGGCTCGCCCCTCGTCGTCGGTCTCGGCGAGAACGAAAACTTTGCCGCCTCGGACGCCATGGCGATTGCGGGTGAAACGGAACGCTTCGTCTACCTCGCCGAAGGCGACGTGGCGGAGATCACACCGCAGACCTGCCGCATCTTTACGCGTGCGGACGGGGCATGGGTGCCCGTCGAGCGCGAGGTCAAGGTCGTTCACGCGTATTCGGGCGCGGTCGATCTCGGTCCCTACCGCCACTACATGCAAAAGGAAATCTTCGAGCAGCCGCGTGCCATTGCCGATACGCTCGAGGGCGTCAATGCGGTGACGCCGGAGCTCTTCGGTGCGGACGCCGAAACGGTGTTGCGCGACACGAAGCGCATTTTGTTCCTCGCGTGTGGCACGTCGTACTATGCGGCGCTTACGGCCAAGTACTGGATTGAGGCGATGGCGGGCCTGCCCGTCGACGTTGAAATCGCGAGCGAATACCGCTACCGCGTCAGCGTGCCGAATCCGGATACCCTGGTCGTTACGGTGTCGCAGTCGGGCGAAACCGCGGATACGCTTTCCGCATTGCGCCACGCCCGGGACGAACTCGGCATGACGAAGACGCTCACGATCTGCAATGTGGCGACATCCGCCATGGTGAACGAAAGCCGCCTGGCGTACATCACCCGCGCAGGGGTGGAAATCGGCGTTGCGTCGACGAAGGCCTTCACGACGCAGCTCGTGGCGCTCTACCTGCTCGCGCTTACGTTCGCGAAGTTGCGCGGGCGCCTCGCGCCCTCCGACGAAGAGGCCGAACTGAAGCGTCTGCGTCACGTTCCTACCGCGCTCGGCGCCGTGCTCGCGCTCGAGCCGCAGGTGATCGACTGGGCGGAGCGCTTCGCCACGAAGCAGCACGCACTCTTCCTCGGTCGCGGCCTTCACTACCCGATCGCACTCGAAGGGGCTCTGAAGCTCAAGGAAATCAGCTACATTCATGCCGAGGCTTATCCCGCCGGAGAACTCAAACACGGGCCACTCGCTTTGGTTGACAAGGAAATGCCCGTCGTGACGGTGGCGCCGAACGACCGGCTCCTGGAGAAGCTGAAATCCAACATGCAGGAAGTTCGAGCCCGCGGGGGCGAACTCTACGTCTTTGCGGACGGCGACAGCCAGATCGACAACGCGGAAGGCATGCACGTCATCCGTCTGCCCGAAAACTACGGCAAGCTTTCGCCTGTCCTGCACGTCGTGCCGTTGCAACTTCTCGCCTACCACACGGCG
>CAJKHC010000034.1:0-1760 GCA_905199605.1 uncultured Collinsella sp. | reverse complement strand
AGGCCCGATTTTGCCTCTTGACAATGTCCTGCTCATATTAAAAGGAACGTCCCCAAGTGCCGCCCCAATGACTACCATGGCAACGCCGCAGGTAGAGGACGGACAGCGAGCGGGCACCATAGCGAACAAATTGGCATGAAAAGAGGACGGCATAGACCTTCTGGTCATGCCGTCCTCTTTGAATGACAAGTTGTCGCTCTGGTGCCCGCGCAGCGTCGAGCAGTTACGCGGTTCGTAGAACCGCGTAACTCCCCTAGTTCATCATCGCATTCATCATCTCGGTGGTTGCGGAATCGTCAGCAGACCACTCGCCATCGTCATTGGCGGTGTACTTGAAGGTAACCTTGGTGTCCTTGGTCTTAGCGGCCTTGGTCACGTCGACCATGACCTGGCCGGCCATCTTGTACAGGTCGTCCTCGGAAGGCATCGTATCGAGCGCCGCGATCTTCTCCTGATACTGGGTGGCGAAATCTTCAACGATCTTGTTCATGGACTTGCAGGTAATGGTGACATCGGCAGTCGCGGTGCCCTTGTCCTCGTCGACCGTCACATCGCCGATCTTGTAGTCAAAGCCCTCGAGATAGCTCTTGGCATACTCCTTGGGATCGATACCCAGCTGCTCAAACTCGTCGCCCGAAGCCTCTTCCAGACCGGAAAGGAAGTCATCGCCGCCGTTCTTGATCTCGTCGAACTGGCTCGTAAGGTCGTTGGTGATGAGCTCCTCCACCGAAGGCCCTCCGCAGCCGGAAAACAGGACCACGCACGCAACCAAGACGGCCATGAGGGGCGCAAGCAGCAGCTTCTTTTTCATGTTGTTCCTCCAAACAAGCGGCGCCGCGTTCCCTGCGCAGCGCACGTCGTAACAGCAAGTCCATATTAGCGGCCAGGCCCAACCCCCTGCGTCACAAAAGCGCAGGCGGCTCAATTTGACGAACGAACGGCCTATAAAGCAAGCCCCCTGCAATAAAATGCGCCCACTCGGCCCATTAAAAAAGGGCGGCCGGATAACCCGACCACCCCAAAACACCCTTATGTTGCCGCAGACTACTTGCGGACGACCTTGACGATGGCATCGCCAGCGGAGACAGCGGAGTCAGCCTCGACGGCGAGCTCGACGTCGGCGAACTCGGCGGTGTTGGACACAGCCACGACGACGCAGTCCTTGTAGCCGGCAGCGGCGATCTTGGCGCGGTCGATCTTGAGCATGGGCTGGCCAGCCTTAACGACATCGTCGGCCTTGACGAAGCCCTCGAAGCCGTCGCCGTTCATGTTGACGGTATCGACGCCAACGTGCACCAGAACCTCGATGCCGCTATCGGACTGCAGGCCCACGGCGTGACCCATGGTGACGGTCACCTTGCCGTCGCAGGGAGCGTAGACCAGATCGTCCTCGGGCCACACGGCGCAGCCCTTGCCCAGGACCTCGCCGCCAAAGACGGGATCGGGCACATCGGCCATCTTGATGACCTTGCCCTTGACGGGCGAGCACAGCACGTCGGCGCCGGCAGAAGCAGAGATGGAGGACGGAGCAGCGGCAGTCGCGGGCTCAGCCTTCTTCTTGAACATGTCAAACAGACCCATACGTTTTCTCCTCTTGATTAAGCGCAACGTTGTGCGCATGCCTATGGTGATTATAGTGCCAAATGGTTCAAATGCTAAGGTGGGGACTCGAATCGCGAGCCCATCCCAACGCTTTTCCCCGGTGCCTTGATTCTCATTTTCATTGCAACAGCCTCAGGACTCAGCGCAACGCGTTGCGC
>CAJKHC010000033.1:0-1771 GCA_905199605.1 uncultured Collinsella sp. | reverse complement strand
TTCGAGTCTCGCCTCGGGCACCATACATGCAGCTGAGCGTTCAAGGGGGCCGCGAACCCCTTTTTCGTGTACGTAATGTGATAACGCGCTGTCCGTGTTATTATCGCCAAGGCGTTGTTCCCGCAATGCCCTAAAGAGGAACCCGAGGGTTCCCACCTTTTGGCGCCAATGAGCAGCTGACTGGTTATACAACTTAGATTTACTTCCTCATTTCGAGGACGTCTATGTGTATGACCTGGTTGCAAAGAAGCGCCGGGTTATTTTTTTATGAATGGAGGTAGGGAAAATAGCTAAGTCTGATGACACCCGCATCAACGACGAGATCACTGCATCTTCGTGCCGTTTGATTGGCGTCGATGGCTCTCAGCTCGGCCTGTTCGCCATCCGCGATGCCCAGCGCGTCGCTGACGATCAGGGTCTCGACCTAGTCGAGATCGCTCCCAACGCGGAGCCGCCGGTCTGCAAGGTCATGGACTACGGTAAGTTCAAGTACCAGCAGGCCATGAAGGCCAAGGCTGCTCGTAAGAACCAGTCTAAGGTCGAGGTCAAGGAAATGAAGTTCCGACCCAAGATCGATGTTGGCGACTACGAGACCAAGAAGGGCCACGTTCTGCGTTTCCTCAAGAAGGGCGCACGCGTTAAGATCACCATCATGTTCCGCGGCCGTGAGATGGCTCACCCGGAGCAGGGTCTTAACGTTCTCGAGCGTCTCGCCGAGGATCTCAAGCCTTACGCTACGGTCGAGTCCAAGCCTAAGATGGAAGGCCGTAACATGCTTATGCTGCTCGCCCCGATTAAGGGCGCTTTCGATGAGGAAAAAGCGGCAAACGATACTAAGTAACTAGTGTTCTGTAACCGATTAAGGAGTATTTCATGCCTAAGATGAAGTCCCACAGCGGCACCAAGAAGCGTTTCCGCAAGACTGGTACCGGCAAGCTCATGCGCGCCAAGGCTTTCAAGAGCCACATCCTGAGCAAGAAGTCCACCAAGCGTAAGCGTGGCTTCCGCAAGGAGACCGAGATCGCCGCTGCCGACCGCAAGGTCATTAAGTCGCGTCTCGCCTAAGTTCGCGTTCCCTTTTTTCGTTTTACCGTCTAGGAGTTGATAGAACATGGCACGTATTAAGCGCGCTGTTGCCGCCAAGAAGAAGCGCCGTACCGTTATGCACCGTGCGAAGGGTTACTACGGTGCCGCTTCGCGTACTTACAAGCATGCTAAAGAGCAGGTCCAGCACTCCCTGCAGTATCAGTATCGTGATCGCCGCAACAAGAAGCGCGAGATTCGTTCTCTCTGGATCACCCGTATCAACGCTGCCGCTCGCCTGAACGACATTTCTTATTCTCAGTTCATGCACGGCCTGAAGGTTGCCGGCATTGAGCTCGACCGCAAGGTCCTGGCTCAGATGGCTTACGAGGACATCGAGTCCTTCAACGAGCTGGCCACCATTGCCAAGAAGGCTCTCGAGGCCTAATAGATTCTCTTGAATCGCTAGGGGAGTGTCGCGTTGTGCGCGGCGCTCCCTCTTTTTATCTGAAGCGCGGTTTACATTGCTAAAAGCGCGGGTAGATAGACACCTACAGGTGACCGATCTCTATATATTCCTGAACCAAAGGGTCATCATCTGATACGTGCGGAAGATTCGCACCAGTCTTTCTATTAGCTATAGAAGGCGATATATTGTGTAGGACTTGTGAAGAGTGGAATTGACGTTCCACAGGCCCCTCCGGTCTGGCAATATATCTCCTTGCCGCGCGGCCCGGTCGGACCGGAT
>CAJKHC010000032.1:0-1862 GCA_905199605.1 uncultured Collinsella sp. | reverse complement strand
AGGGCACGAGCTGCTTGGTGAGCACCAGGCGGCCGAGCATGGCGAAGCCCATGGCAGGCAGGATGTTGGCGGCAACGCCGCAACCGTCGATGATGAAGGGCGGGATGAAGTCGAGCAGGCCCTGGATGGCGTCGGAACCCAAATAGAAGGCGCCGCCGCACAGCAGGAAGTACTCGACGCAGCCCCAGATTCCAATTCCCCAATGAACGGCGTAGATGCCTTTGAGGTTTCCCTTGAGGGCGAACTTGTCTGCCATATCGACAAACACAGGGAACAAGGCATTGGTAATGTTGCCGATCGTCAGTGCAAGGACGGCGATGGGCATGGCGAGCGCGATGGCCGTCTCGGTACCCTGACCGAGCTGAATGGCAAACGCGCAGGCGAGCACGCCGCCGACGGTTTCGTTAGGCGGCACGTAGGCGCCGATGGAGATCGAGCCCATGAACAGCAACTCCAGGCTGGCGCCAACGGCAAGGCCAGTCTGCAGGTCCCCCAGCACCAGGCCCACGAGCGGGCACAGGACGATGGGGCGGAACGCGTAGAGGGTGCCGAGCTGGTAGTCGAGACATCCAAAAGCTCCGACTAAGCCGACGAGGATTGCTTGGACAAGCATAGTTCCTCCCAATAAGGAATCTCGAACCGTCGTCACTCCCGTCGCGCGCGTTATTGATATCAATCCGGGAGTTTGACCACACGGTCCGAACCGCACCTGGCGTGCTGCTAACACCCATACCAGGCACAAATGATTTGATACCAATTATAGGTATGCAGGTTCGCCTTATTTAATACCAGTCGCTCAGCGGGGTGTTTTTTACCGTAAACGGCAGGCGCATCCCATTAGGCACGCTCTTTGTTTCGATGGCGGACAAGCGCCACCAGAAAGCCGTCGCCAAAAGCATCGGATGCCAAGTTGGCCACAATCACCAAAACGATCATCGCCGCGCCCAAGAACTCGTTCCAGCTAAAGACCTCGCCAAAGAGGAGCGCCGACCAGCAGGGAGCGAGCACGACCTCACTCATGCAAACCAAGTTGGCCGCAAACGCGTTGGTACGCGCAATCCCCTTGGCATACAGCACACTCGCAAGGCCGCTGCAAAAAAGGCCATGCACCAGCATAAGCCCCCACTCAAAGGGTTTCACGGAGCCTAGGTCGCCGGCAAAATAGACGATCGGAAGTATCGAGATGCCGCAGGAGATGAGCGAGGACACCATGGGCGACGCATCGGGGCGAGAGTTTAAAAAGAAACACAGCCCAAAGGTGGCGCCCGAAATGACGGCAAGCAGATTTCCGAGCATGCCCTCGGCGCTCAAATCACCTAAAAAGAAAAGTCCCATACCCGTAAAAGCAACCACCACGGAGGCAATCTTCGCAGGCGAGGGCAACGTGCGAGTTGCGAGCGATTGATACACGATAACGAAAATCATCGAGGTGTACTGCAGAACGATCGCGTTGCCGACCGTCGTGAGCTGGTTGGCAAAGTTAAACGTGGTGCCCGTCACGAAGTTGCAGACGGCCACAAGGACAATAAGACGGCTGACGCGAAGGACGGGTCTGCCGACGAGCAGGATAAAGAGCGCCATAAATATTGCCGTGACGGCACCGATCAAAAGAGCTGACTGCGAATTGGCGCGAACGAGGATGCCGATAAAACTCCACAAGAGCGCCGTGCCAAATAGATACATCGCCCCGCTCACGCCATTATCGGGTGGATTGTCAGATCGAATCACGAAGCACCTCCAACTAGCTTTCGGTAATAAAAAACGGCGACCGCAATGGGTCGCCGTTTCCCTTGGGGGCAAATAATAGGCCGGGCCCTTACGCCAGCACGCCGAAGAACGCGCCGACGATGCCCACGACCATG
>CAJKHC010000031.1:0-2098 GCA_905199605.1 uncultured Collinsella sp. | reverse complement strand
CCGTCGCAAGACTTGAAGAAGGGGGAGGCCTCGCGGCCTCCCCCTTTTTTGCGTTTACAGGCAACATTCCTTATGCAATTAAATCAATTTAATCATCCACCGCTGAATATAGACGTTCACCGTTCTTTGGTCGGTTCTCTGTTCTCAATGGACTAATATTTGCTTTAGCGCACTGCTGCGCTTGTCCTGTTTTTACACGGGTCGTTTTATTGATTGTGACGGAAGGACTCACATGGCAGATGTTCATGAGCTGCTTGATACTTGGATTGCCAATGTCAAGGACGAGGAGCTCCTCGCTGAGCTTAACACGATGAAGGAGCAGGGTGATGAGGACGCCATCACCGATGCTTTCTTCCAAGATCTCGCCTTCGGTACTGCCGGCCTTCGCGGCACTATCGGTGCGGGCACTAACCGTATGAATATCTATACGGTCGGTCGTGCGACCCAGGGATTCGCTGACTACCTCAATGCGACCTTCGAGCATCCAACGGTTGCCATCGCTCGCGATAGCCGCAATAAAGGTGAGCTGTTCGTTAAGACGACGGCTGCCATTCTTGCAGCAAACGGCGTGACTGCCCTCGTTTATCCCAAGATTTCTCCTGTGCCGACGCTCTCCTGGGCCGTCCGTGATCTTAAGTGCTCCGGTGGCATTTGCATGACCGCTAGTCATAACCCGGCACCGTATAACGGCTATAAGGCCTATGGCCCCGACGGCTGCCAGATCACCAGCGAGGCCGCCGATGCAATTTCTAAGGCTATCGCCGAGACCGATACATTCACCGGCGTGAAGTCCATGGACTTTGATGAGGCTCTTGAGCAGGGTCTGGTTAAATGGATCGAAGGCTCATGCCTCGAGCGTTATTACGACGCCGTTCTCGCGCGCGGCGTGACTAACCTTTCTGCCGAGGAGATCGCTGGCGCTCCGCTTAAGCTCGTCTACACTCCGCTCAACGGCACCGGCCTCATTCCCGTTACTACGGTGCTCGAGCGCGCTGGCATCACCGATGTCACGGTTGTTCCCGAGCAGAAGGAGCCTAACGGCGATTTCCCGACCTGCCCGTATCCTAACCCCGAGATCCGTCAGGCCATGCAGAAGGGCATCGATCTCTGCGAGCAGGTTCACCCTGATTTGCTGCTTGCAACCGATCCCGACGCCGACCGTGTTGGCGTTGCCGTTAAAAATGGCGATGACTATCTGCTGCTGACCGGCAATGAGATGGGCGTTCTGCTGCTCGACTATATCTGCAAGACCCGTGCTGCCCGCGGTGAGGACCTCACTAAGAAGGTTGCCGTTACTACTATCGTTTCTTCCGCCATGGTTGACGCTCTGGCCGACGAGTACGGTTTTGAGCTTCGCCGCTGCCTGACGGGCTTCAAGTACATCGGCGACATCATTACTTCTCTTTCCGATGCTGGCGAGGTCGATCGCTTTATCTTCGGTTTCGAGGAGAGCTACGGCTATCTGGCCGGCGACCACGTGCGCGACAAGGACGCCGTGAGCACTTCGCTTCTGATTTGCCAGATGGCGCAGTATTACAAGCTCCAGGGTAAGAACCTTGCCGATGCGATGCACGAGCTGTACGAGAAGTATGGCTACTATCACAACAAGACGATTTCGCTAAGCTATCCGGGCGCTGAGGGTGCGGCAAAGATGGCCGGCATCATGGCTGGTTTGCGCGAGAACCCGCCCGCGGAGCTCGCCGGTTCCAAGATTGAGGCCGTCGTGGATTACAACACCTGCGTGAACGGCCTGCCGAAGGCTAATGTCATTGAGTTCGATCTCGAGGGTGGTAACAAGGGTATCGTCCGTCCTTCTGGCACCGAGCCCAAGATTAAGCTGTACATCTTCGCTAAGGGCGCGGATGCCGCCGAGGCTGATGCAGCACTTGACGCGATCGAGGAGTCCGGTCGCAAGCTCTTGGCCTAAGGCTTTGAAAGCCTATTTCTATAGATAGACGGAGGAGGGGATCTCGGAAACGAGGTCCCCTCTTTATTACTTTTAAATACAGCTGAGAATCCCAAACTGTGTAGGAAATGTGTACACCCAGATTCCCGCCCCCGGCGCCCCTCCGGTCTGGCAATATATCTCCTTGCCGCG
>CAJKHC010000030.1:0-6810 GCA_905199605.1 uncultured Collinsella sp. | reverse complement strand
GGCGGGCTCTGCCGAGATCTACTTGCTAGAACGGGATATCCTCGTCGTACAGGTCTACGGCGGGCGGGATGTGTAGGCGGCCTGCGTCGGCGCTACTCCTCGGAACCCTCCGGCTTGATGGTCGACAGGTCCATATGCCTGCGAGCCTAGAAGAATATAAGCCAGATCGTACCCAAGAGCAGGGAGACATATCCCACAGCGGTCACGAGGAAGTCTATGAAGACGAGGGCCGCGGCAGTATCGACCCGGATGCCACAGGGAGCCAAGTTCGATGCGAACCCATGCAGGGGATACATGGCACAGATGAGGCATATCGATTCGAGACCTGCCGCCAACAGGGGATTCACCCCCGCCAGCTCCCTCGGATAGAACAAGCCCATCAGGACGGAATCCGCCACCAGCGCCGCCCAAACCAGGAACACGCCGACCTTAAATGCCTTGGTGTCCTCGACCAATGCCAGGGGCATCATGCAACCGAAGAAATCGAGCAGCAAGGCCGAGGCGATCAGCGGGACGACCATCACTCCACCGAGTTCTCGGCGGAGTCGGCATCGATATCGGGGTTCGAGATCAGGCCATTCAACAGGGACGGCAGGTCGATTCCCGTGCTGTCTTTCAGGCCGGATGCAACCTGGTCGACAATCGATGTGGTCTCCTTTACGAGTTTTTGCGCGTTGCCCGATCCGTACATCTTGATGGAATCGACGGCAGTGAGGGGCTTCGCAACCTGCTCGGCTACCTTGGGCATGATGTCGATGTAGCGGTTGGCGAGCAGGTAGGGGTTATCCATGCCGTTGTACGCCTCGGCTTGGGCCTTGATGCCCGCCGCGACGCCCTCGCCGTGCGCCTTCTCGGCCGCACCCTCGGACTCGCCCTTCAGACGCGTGGCCTCGGCCTCGGCCTTCGCGCGGGCCTGAATGCCCTCGGCGTCCTTCTGAGCGGAATACAGCTCGGCGTCGGATTGGTTCTGGCGCTCGATGCGGGCGGCCTCCGCCTGCTTCGTACGCTTGTAGAGGTCGGCTTCAGCCGCCTGCTCGGCGGCGTAGCGGTCGGCCTCGGCCTGCTTCTTCACGGTCGCGTTCAGCTCGCGCTCCCTCACGTCCGCCTGGCGCTCGGCAAGCTCGACCTTCTTGGTCTCCGCGGCGATCTCGGCTTCCTGCTGGGCGATGTAGAGCTCGCGCTGCTTCTCGGCCGTCACGGTGGCCTTCACCATATCGGCCTCGGCCTTCGCCTTGTCGGCCTGCTTCTTTAAGTCGGCCTGCTTCAAGTCGAGCTGGTTCTGGCGGATGGCGACCTCCTCGGCCGCCTTGATCTGCGCCAGCTCGGCCTCCTTCTTGATCTCCGCAGCCTGGTCGGCGCCCATGGAGCGGATGATGCCCTGGGAGTCGGAGAAGTCCTGGACGTTGAAGGTACGCAGCTCGAGACCGAGGTTAGCGAGGTCGTCCTTGGAACCATCGAAGACCTTGGCATTGAAGCTCTCGCGGTCGCGCATGAGTTCCTTCAGATCCATCTGACCGATGACCTCTCGCATCTTACCCAGCATCACTTCGGTGACTTGGCGGGTCATCTCCTCCTTGTCCATGTTCAGGTAGTTATTGGAGGCGGTCTCGATCAACTCAGGGGTCTGGCCGATCTGGAAGTTCGCCACGGCGCAGGCGTGGATGAGGATCGCGTCCTGTGTGGGAATCTCATTTTCGGTGGTCAGCTGCACCTGCACGGCACCGAGGGAGAGAGTGTCGACGCGCTGGAGGAGCGGGATAACGAACGTACCCTTACCGGAGACGCTGCGCATCTGCCCGAATCCAGATACGATCATCAGTTTGTCCGGTGGGCATTTGCGCCAGCAGCTCTCGAACACCATCGCCACGACCAGGAGGCCGACGATGATGGGGAGCAGGTTGAAGATTATAGATTCGAAAAGCATGCAGCTTCCTTTCTTCAGGGGCGGCTCTGACAGGGCCGCCCGGTGATAAACAGTTGCCTGTGAGGGGAATTACGTCAAAACTGAATCAGACGTGCGAGCATCACGAAAAGCGTGGCGATGCAGGCGAGAACACCGAGCGCGAGCGAGAAGGTCCATACACCGTGCAGGATCTCGTCCAGATATCGCGAAGTATGTTGATGATGGGCATCTAGCACTCCCGTGAAACTAGAAGGAATTCGAGGTCAGGTCGTTCAGAACCACGAGAAGTGTAACCATACATGCGAGGACGCCACCAAGGAGAACGAGGATCTCTGCGCTATGTATGAACTCGTCCAGCTCGTAAGGGCTCAGGCTATTGAACCTGCCGCCGTATCTCATCCAGATATCGCGAAGTTTCTCGATAAGGTGCATCTATCACTCCTGTGAAGCTAGAAGGTGTTCGGGTTCAAAGGCGGTGGCGATCATGGAGCTCCAGTAATTCGTATAAGACGAGCATCAAGCACGCCACGAGGAAAGTTGGCAAAGCGAAGAAGAAAAACAAGGCCTTTAAAATGATGATGCTGGCCGCACTCAACTCCCAGAGTGCAGCCATAGTCTCGTCGGCTTCCGTCTCGGAAACCGACTCGCCCTGACCATCTTTCTCCGCGCCCTGTCTGTCCGAGCCACTATCAGACGCACGCGCGCTCAGATCGACGTCGACGACGACGTGGTTGCTGCTGTCGGATGTCACGGAAACACTCGTATCCTCCGCGTATGCCGCTGGCGAGATGCAGCCGACCGATGCGGCGGCCACGGCGAGAACGACAAGCGGCTTCAATGCCCTTGCTGGTACTCTCATTTCCATTCTCCATTCCCTTTTGGATGCGCCTTCCCATGGCGCCATCTGCCCCTACTCCCACGAACAGGAGCGGTTTCAAACGCGAGCCTATCCGTGGGATAAATCTGGGGGTCATGGACAAGCCGAGCGGACTCTGCCTTCAAGCCATGACGCGATCATGCTCATAGATGCACGCAAATCATTTCGCCCAGCAACAACACGATTGTGAACCCGATACTACCGAAGAGAAGAATTATCCCGATGTCGCCTTCTGCAAGAACTCCAATTATCCCGCCGATAATGGCCGCCAGCACGGCAAAACCAAACACAATCAGAAACGACGATGCAGGAATATCTCCACAAGCCCTTTCCCACCACTTGCCCTTCAGCTCATCTTCTTTTTTATCCTTGGCCTCACCTGTCGTCTCCGAATCATTTTCATCGGTTGACGAAGAATCTGACTTGGAATCGGAGCCGGAGCTATCGGTATCGTCGTGGAGGTTGATATCGACGATGATGTGATTGCTGTCATCTGAGGTCACGGTGGCGGTCGCATCCTGCGCGTATGCGGGCGTGATGCAGCCGAACGACACGGCAGCGACAGCCAGGACGACGAGCGGCTTCACCGCTGCGGCGGGTATTCTCATTTCCGCTCTCCATTCTTTCTTGAGTAAACCCTCCCACGGCGCCAAGCGCCCCGTGGGATTGATTCGATTTAAGTACGTTCAGAGGATTGTTGAGACTAATTTTCCAGGGCCAGGATGCACGCCCTGATATATGCGCTGGCGGTGAGGTTCGAGGGCAAGATCTCCGGGTGTGTAGCGCGAGCGCTCACGAGTCCGGTCATGAGGTCCTTGTAGACCTCATAGGGGACGAGGGCCGTCCGGCTGTAGCGAGTGGCGCTCATCGACCGCTTGGGATTGTCCAGAACGGAAAGATCGAGCACGCCGCCGTTAATTCGGTCGCGAAGTGCGTCCTCGATGACACGGCTGACGCTGGCGTCCCTCCTGGGGCCGCCCTTCAGCTTGAGCTCGAGGACGCGGCGCTCGAGAATTTCAGCCTCGACCGGTGAAGTCGAGAAGGTGACCCTCTCTTTTTTCGACCGCGGAGCACCCTTGCTGGCAGCCGGGGCCTGTGCGGGCTTGGGTTTGCGAACGCTGGCAGGGGAAACAGGCGATGCAGGAGCGCTGTCCTGAACGGGATCCTGCGAGGCAGGTGCAGCAGGACGGGGCGCAGGGGCGTTCTGTGCTCCAAAATTAGGCAAGGTGAAGCGCGGTCCGTTGCCCACAATGTTGCCGACGAGGTTTTCGGGTAGGTTGGAAGCCACCGTTACTCAACTCCTTCGGTTTCACCGGCGGGCTTGAGCTCGCACCAGTTCATGATATTGCCAACGAGAACGTCATACTCGAACGCAGCGCCTTTGAGCACGTTCATATCGTAGATGCTGCGGCCGTTTGCCTGTGCATCCTGGATGGCGACAGTTATACCGATTCGGCGCTGGAAGACCTTGAGGCCCATTTTGGGGAACTCCTCGACCATCTGGGAGGCAAATGCCCTCGCGAGCTTGGCGATGCCTCGATAGAGCGTGATGAGGACGGCGGGGGCGCTCATCCATGACACCTCATAGGAATCGCCTACCGCGCTGAGGAGCTCGAGGGTCTGCTCGACGGCCTCGGTCCCGAGCCTGTCGGCGGTAGTAGGGATGACGAGATGGGTGGCTGCGATGGTCGCGGAAATCGTCGAAAAGGTCATGCCGGGCTGCGTGTCGACCACGACGGCATCGAAACCGTAACGGGAGACTGCCGACTCGATTGCGCGCGTCAAAGAGTACTCGTTAATCTCGTTGCCATCGAGATCCCTCTCGTCAGAAACGTTGGCCAAATCGAGATCGCCGGGCACGGTCGCCTGCCCATCCTCGGTGCAGACCACTTGGACGCCCTTGAGAAAGCTGGAGCTGCAGCAGGTGCCCTTCGCGACACAATCCGACTCAATACGCCCAAGAGAACCCTGGGGATCCATGTCCACGGCCAGGACCTTGAGGCCACGGCGGCGAAGTCCGTCGGCAATTGCATCTGCGGAAGTCGTCTTGCCGACGCCTCCCTTCTGGTTGGTGAACACGATCACAGGGGTGAAATTCGACATATTGATTCCTTTCAAATTGAAATTGAAAACGACGATATGAGACAGAAAATACCTAGGAACGGCTGGCGGTGCTCATGACCACAAGCGCGATCGGGACGGCAACGAGGCACGCCGCCGCGCCGACAATGAACTGGAGGACGGCGTAGGCGAGTCCGCTAGCAAAAAAGGCCACGAGCACGATAAGCCCCAAGATGAATTTGATGATTGGAATGTAATCAGGATAAGAAGACATAGACCCTCCAATGCCCTTTATGGACCGATGGCGGAAATTCCGCATTGAAGGTTGTAATTAAATAATAACAGAACAATGTCATTAATGAACTGTGGAATGACGGGATTGGTGAAATACCGAAAAATAAAAAAGCGCAACTACAGAACTATCGAATTGCAGAATATATGAAATAGAGAGATACGCAATAAAAGAACTGATGAAACATGCAATAACGTAACTGTGTCATTGTGTAATTGCGTAAAAACATAACTAAGTAATAACGCAAATTCGCGGTACCGCAATAACGTAACTACGTCATAACATAACATCGGATCAATGCAATTTGTGCCCTGAGGCGCTATTGTGAGGGTCCTTCTTATAAAGGCCTCCACCCGGAATCGTCATCTTCGCCATCGTCGAATAACTTGAGCGCGACTGCGGCGGAAGTAATAAGAAGCAATAGAGCCAATCCATCTAACTGGAATAGAAAGCTCAGGCCGGCGAGAGCAAGAAGTAGCCCGGCCGCAAGTAAGATCGTGTTACGGGTCATATGCGTGCCCACCAAGGGTTTACGTTACTCACGCAGCATCACCAACGATAATGTTGTAGAGATTGTCGTCAGACGCAATCAGTGCGACGATCTGGTTTCTCCTCCTGATTACGGTCCTCTTCGAGACGCCCAGGAGCGTGCCGATTCTCTCACATGTAAGGTTATCGATATAGGACAGCTGGAAGATCGATCCGAGTCCCGGCTCATGGGCGTCCAGCGCCTCGACGACGACCATCACGAGATTCAAAGTCGAATCGATATGTAAGACGCGGTTCCTCATTCTCTCCCGCTCGTTCGACCTAGATGGCAGTTGTCTGAGCGCCGTCTCACACTGGTTCCTGATAGATGCCAGGTGCCTCAGCTCTGTCAGCACGCATCTGACGCGCTCCTCCCGAGCGACAATACCGTTTTCGGCCGCGGAACGAGACGGGGCATGGCTCTTGTCGGCCATCCCGACGGATGCGGGCTGTCCGTTCTGCGCGGGTCTAATCGGCCTTGTCCACGAATTTCCTTCCATGTCACTTCCCCTTTCGATAATTCAATCAAGATTGCCCGGCAGACCTCATAGCGAAGTTAAAGACTGCTCACGCGCCAGAGCTATCGCGCCTTCCTGATCTCCGCGATAGGCGATGCCGTTGGCGTCTACAACCGGATGGACTGGCCCGTCTCCGATGATGAGCCAGGTGCCGTCCGGGGCTTGGCGCAGGCGCTTTCCACCGAGCCCGGAGCGGCGGCGTTCAGCCTCGACCATCTTCCGGCAGCCCTTGACGCTCGTGTCGAGCAGCCATTTCCGCAGCTGGGGCATGAATTTGTCCTCGGCTCCGGCGTCTTTCGCACCAGCTTGTCGGCGAGCCCACGCGGATCGGATCTCATCGGCCCCGAAGCCGAGTTTTCGCAACTCGTCGTAGGGATGACGGGCCTCGTCGAGCTTGTTGCGGTTGATCGTCTCGTCGGTGAGATTCCTGAAATCGGCCGCGGTATCGACCTGAAAGTCAATCCCGGGATAGACGTCCGGTTGGTTGGTTTGATTTTCATTCCATCCATCCATCCAGTCTTCTGGATAGTCATTACTTATAGGTATATAGGGGGTTTCACCTGAAAAAATTGCAGGTGAGGAAGAATCTTCACGTGAAGAAATTGCAGGTGAGGAAGTTCTTTCACGTGAA
>CAJKHC010000029.1:0-8037 GCA_905199605.1 uncultured Collinsella sp. | reverse complement strand
ATGGAATTCAGCAGGTCCGTTTTCCCGTCGTTTACGAGCTTGAGAATCAGTTCCCCGAAGAGGGTGTTCTGCCAGGCGAACCACGCGCGGGTGAAATCCGCGGCATCGTGGCGCGAAAAACTTTCGTGCATGAATCCCGTTCCGGCGTCGGTGGTGATCAGCTGGCAGATGCAGTCGCGGATCTCTTCGTCGTCGGTCGCCGTGAAGGCCCGCATCATAATGCTCATGGGCCAGATCATTTCGACGCCGATATGGGGTCCTCCGATGCCCTCTCCGGCAGCTCCGCGCCAGAAATAGGGATTTTCCGTGCTCCACACGAACCGGCGCGTGTTCTCGTAAATCGGGTCCGTGCGCTCCACGTCGCCCAGATAGGGCATGGCCAAGAGCGACGGCACATTGGCGTCGTCCATAAGCTGCGTGCTGCCGAAACCATCGACCTCGAAGGCGTAGATTTTTCCGAACTCCGGATGCTCCACGACAGCGTATTGCTGCAATGCCCCGGCCACCTCGTCGGCCAGCGCCGTGCACTCGGCGGCAAGCTCCCGCTCGCCGTTCACCGCCGTCAGGATCTCGGCGGCCTTGCGCAGCGACGTGACGGCCATGAAGTTCGACGGCACGAGGAATCCGAAGGTCGTGGCGTCGTCCGAAGGGCGGAACGCCGAGACGATCAGCCCCACGGGTTTCACGGGGTTGCCGCGCCCCACATGGCAGCGGGTGTCCAGCTGACGGTCCGTCGTGCGCAGGAAGATGTAATCGCCCGGACCCTCCTTCATCTGCTGTTCGCGAAGCGTCTTCACGATGTTGCGCATCGCCGAGGTCCACTCCCCGTCGAAGACCGACGTGTCGCCCGTGGTCTTCCAGTAGTGGTGCGCAAGGCGCAGAGGATAACAATGGGAGTCGATCTCCCACTTGCGCTCGAAGACCATCGGGTCGGCCTGCGGAAAATCCGTCTTGTTGTGCGCCCCCGTCGGCGCGACGTTGAAAGCGTTGGCATAGGGGTCGATGTTGATCAGCTTCAGCTGGCGGCGGATCACCCCCGCGATCATCTTCTGCAACGCCGGGTCCTCCTTGCACAGCTGCACGTAGGGCCACACCTGCGCCCCCGAGTCGCGGAGCCACATGGCCGGAATATCGCCCGTGTAGACGTAGGTATCGGGATTGCCCGCCTCGTCCTCGCCGTAGTGCACCGTGGTGTCGAGCGTGTTGGGGAAGCAGTTGGCGAACATCCACCGCAGGCGTTCGTTGGTCAGAAGACCGCACACGCGGGCGATCTCCCCCTCTACCGCTTCCGACTTAAAAAGCCGCTGCTCCTCCGCGGGCCGCTGGTCGGCGTACGCCTCCGGCTCGTCCGGACAGTACCACACCTTCTCTTCGGCCCCCATCTCGAAGCGCAGCTCCCCGCCCTTCATCAGGTCGGCATGACCGATCCAAGGCTTTGTGTAGGGTTGGCCATTGAGCCACACCCGCTGGATATATTTGTTCGCAGCGGAGTTGTTCTCGGCCGTGATCGTGAACACACCGCTCGGGACCTTCACTTCGGCCCGGTCGAAGAGCGGTGATCCGAACCAGTAGCGTCCGCCCGCAGGCTCGGCCTCGTACATTCCCAGCGACGAGAGGACGTACCAGGCCGACATCTGACCCACGTCCTCGTTGCCCGAAAGGCCGTCCGGAGCGGCGTGGTAGAGCGTCGTGAGCACCTCGCGGACCTTGTCGGACGTCTTCCACGGCTGCCCCAGCATCGTATAGAGGTACAAAATATGGTGGCTCGGTTCGTTGCCGTGGGCGTATTGCCCGATCAGCCCCGAGATGTCGGGCGAGGTCTCGCCGCCTTCGATGACCGAACTTACCGTAAAGAGCGAATCCAGCTTTTCAATCATCTTCGCACGCGAGCCGAACAGCCCTTCGAGGCCCTTGACATCGTGCGGAGCCAGCCAGGTGTACTGCCAGGCGTTGCCCTCGCAGTAGTCGTCGGCGCGGTGCGTCGAGGCGAACGCATTGAAGGGCGTCCTCCAGCCCTTCCGCGAATCCCGGCCCCGCATAAAGCGCGTCGCAGGGTCGAAATAGTTGCGGTAGCTATGGCTGCGCTCCTCGAAATACTTCGCATCCTCCGCCTTGCCCAGCGTCTCGGCGGCACGCGCCGCCGCACCGTCGGCCAAAGCGTACTCCATGTCATAGGCCACGGCCTCGTTGAACATCTCGCACGGGATGTAGCCGTACTCCATGCGCAGGCCGTTGCCCCGGTCGGGATTCATGGCCGTCTTACGGATCGCCTCGAAGGCCTTTTCGCGGTCGAAGCCCCCGATGCCCTTCACGATGGCGTCCGCCACCGCTACGATGCCCGGGTTGCCCACCATGCAGTCCGTCTCGTTGCCCCACAGATGCCACACCGGAAGGCGGCCCTGCTCGTCAGAGATCGTCAGCATCGTCTGCACGATGTCGGCCATCTTCTCGGGATGCAGCACCGTCATCAGCGGCATTGCGGCCCGGTAGGTGTCCCACAGCGAGAAGGTCGTATAGTTCGTGAAATCGGCGTTGCGGTGGATCGCATGGTCCGAACCGTAGTAGTCGCCGTTCACGTCGCAGAAGAGCGACGGGGCGATCATCGTATGGTAAAGAGCCGTATAGAAAATCCTGCGGGCCGTCTCGTCCGCGGTCTCGATCTTCACCTTCGACAACTCGGCGTTCCACGCCTTGTCGGCGGCCTTCGCCGTTTCTTCGAAATCCCACCCCGGAAGCTCCGCCGCGAGGTTTTCCCGAGCGCCCTCCACGCTTACGGGCGATAAAGCGACTTTCAGCGACACTTGTTCCCCGTCGGTTGTACGGAACGAAGCCCGGGCGTAGTTATCGCCGATGGTTTCGAATTTTTCGAAGGGTTTCGAGAACTCCGCGGCGAAGTAGACCCGCTGGTCTTTGGCCCAGCCCGTCGAGTGACGCCAGCCCGTCACCGTCCGGTCGCCCTCCTTTGCGAGATGCGTCTCCGTGGCCTTGTCCCAGCAGCCGCCGTTTTCCAGGTCGAAGACCACGGCTGCGGCATCCGACGCCGGGAAGGTGTAGCGGTGCAGACCCACGCGCGCCGTGGCCGTCAGCTCGGCCCGGATGCCGTAGCGCGTCAGAGGGACCGAATAGTAGCCCGGCCGGGCAATTTCTTGGGTCCGGTCGGCATAGGACCACAGTCCCGACGCAGGGTCTGCCTCCTCACCCCGGGCGTAGGTCACATCGCCCGTGACGGGCATGACCGTCACGTCGAACAAATCGCCGATGCCCGTGCCGCTCAAATGCGTGTGCGAGAAGCCGATCACCGTCGAATCGCTCGCATGGTAGCCCGAGCACCAGTCCCACGTCTGCGGAATGCTCGTCGGACCCACCTGCACCAGGCCGAAGGGGACGTTGGCTCCCACGAAGACGTGCCCGTGGCCGCCTGTGCCGATCTTCGGATCGACATGGCGCGTGTAATTCTCCTCCGCGGCAGGCTGCGTGCAGCTGCCCAGCAGGGCCGCGGCGAATAAGAATCCCGTAAGTTTCATCTAGTTTCCAGTTTGAAGTTCAAAAGTAAGTTTTCCGCCCTTGAGCAATTCATCGTGCAAGATACGATAATTTTTCAACGGTTTATCGCCAAGCGTCATCCGGTCGATATACCCTTCGCCGCTTTTTTCGATCACCAGCGTTCCCCGCTCCGTGTCGATCTCCACACGGTCGAACGTCGGGGACGTCAGCGTGTAGTACGGCTCGCCCGGGCAGTCGGGGTAGAGGCCCAGCATCGTGAAGACAGCCCACGCCGACATCGTCCCCGTGTCGTCGTTGCCCGGGATGCCGTCGGGGGCGGTGGTAAAGTATCGCTCCAACAGCCGCCGGGTTTCCCGCTGCGTGCGCCACTCCTCGCCCCGGAAGCGGCTGAAAAGGTAGGCATAGGCGATGTCGGGTTCGTTCGCAGGGTCGTACAACCCCTCGTCGAAGACCATTTGCAGTTTGTCGATGAATTTGCGTCGCCCGCCCATCAGCTTCGCAAGCCCCTCCACGTCGTGCGGAACGTAGAACGTATAGTTCCACGCACTCCCCTCGTGGAAGCCCGGAGCCGCCGTGAAGTTCTCGCCCGCCTTCGGGTCGAAGGGCGCAAGGAACGATCCGTCGGGATGGAGCGGACGCAAAGTCCCGCTTTCCGGGCTGTAATAACGCTTATAGCCCAACGAGCGGGCGCGGAACAGACGCGCGTCGTCCCCGTGTCCGAGCGAGTCGGCCAGCAGCGACAGCGCAGCGTCGGCCATGTAGTACTCCAGCGCGTGCGAGACGGAGGTGTCGCCCGCAAGGTCCTTGGCATAGAATCCCAGCGGGATATAGCCTTTCTCGATATAGGGGTCGAGGTCGGGCCGCATGCGGTTCTGCGCACCGGGCGTCGTGGCAGACTTGCGCATCGCCTCGTAGGCCTTGGCGACATCGAAATCCCGAAGGCCCTTCATCCAGCTGTCGACGATCACCGGGATCGCAGGGTCTCCCTCCATCGTGAAGGTCTCGCGGCCGTAAAGTTCCCATTTCGGAAGCCAACCCCACTCCTCGTACATCCCCGTCATCGAGCGCAGCATCTCCCGCTGACGATCCGGGTAGACCAGCGTCAGCAGCTGGTGCAGGTTGCGGCAGGTGTCCCACAGCGAGAAGACCGTATAGCGTTCGCCATCCGTGACGCCCGTCTCGCCCGAACGTTCCATCAGCGGGTATTCGCCGTTCACGTCGCTCACGAGGTTCGGGTGCAGCAGCGCATGGTACAACGCCGTGTAGAACACCCTCTGCTGCTCTTCGGTCCCGCCCTCGACCCGGATTCTGCCCAGAGCCTCGTTCCAGCCCTTGCGGGCCTGTTCCCGGATGGCGTCGAACGTCGCGTCCGCAGCCTGCTCGGCATCGAGGTTTTTACGCGCGTTCTCCGTAGAGACATACGAGATGCCCATGCGCACCTCCACCTGCTCGCCCGCCGCAAGGCCGTCGAAGGAGAACCAGTAGCCCACGTCGTCGCCCGAAAGCTCGCGCCCGTACTCCGTATAGAGTTTATACCTCCCGTTGTCCGGGGTCCACTCCGCCTCCACGCCCGTCATCTTCCGCTGCTTCTTCCAATAGCCGCCGGCACTCGGAGTCTTCGAAACGCGCAGCACGAAGTACACCGGGAAAACCTTCTGCGCATTGTAGCAGAACGTCCCCAGCAACTTCGTGCCCTCGATCTCCGTGGCGCTCACCCGGCGAACCATCGCGCCGCTCTCGTTCGTAAGCCCCTCGCCCAGATTTAACAGAATATGCCCTGTGCCTTCCGGAAAGGTGTACCTCTCGGCCGAGGTACGCGCCGTGGCCGTGGCTTCGGCAAGGACGCCGTACTTGTCCAGAAAGACCGAGTAATAGCCCGGGAAGGCCTTTTCGTCCCGGTACGACGTGCCGTACTCCCGGTAATCCACCGTCAGAGGGCCCGTCGTGGCCATCGTCAGCAGCGCGCCCAGCTCGGGGCACCCCACGCCGCTCAAGGCGCCGTGCGCGAAGCCCGTGAAGAATTTGTTGTGGTATTCGTAGGGCGTGGACCACCAGCGGGCGTCCTTGTCGTAGACGTTCTCCTCCGACCCCATGACGTTGAACGGAACCACCGACATCATCCCGTGCGGCGTGACCGCACCGGGGTTCGCGGTCCCGAAGTTCGTAGTCCCGATGAACGGATCCACACACTCCGCAGGCTCTTGTGCCCGTGCTCCCAGACACAGCGTCAGAACCGCAAGCAGCGCAAGGCTTCTCATAGGATGTTGTTTTTCTTCGTGAAGTCGATAATTTCAGGGATATAGCCGAACGCAAGGCCCGTGACGGTGTCGGCGCATCCGTAATAGACGGCCACGCGTCCCGTCGCGGGGTCGTGCAGCGCAGCGCACGGGAACGTCACGTTCGGAACGTCGCCCGTCAGTTCGTAAATCTCGCGAGGAGAGATCAGATAGGGACCGCTGCGGGCCGTGACCTTCCACGGCTCCTCCAAATCCAGCAATGCCGAGCCGAAGGCGTAGACATAGCCGTTGCACGAGCGAAGCACCCCGTGGTAGAACAGCAGCCAGCCCTCCGAGGTCTCGATGGGAACGGGGCCCGCGCCGATCTTCATGCACTGCCACGCCGAAACCTCGAACGCCGAGGGAGACATCACATGACGGTGGCGGCCCCAGAACTCCATGTCCGGAGACTCCGAATAGAAGATGTCCCCGAAGGGCGTGTGACCCGTGTCGCTCGGACGCGACAGCATCGCGAACCGGCCCCCGATCTTGCGCGGGAACAGAACCCCGTTGCGGTTATAGGGAAGAAATGCGTTTTCAAGCTGGTGGAACGTCTCGAAATCATCCGTCCACGCAATGCCGATCGTCGGCCCGTGGTAGCCGTTGCACCACGTAACGTAGTATTTGTCGCCGATCTTCGCAACGCGAGGATCGTAGCCGTAGACCCACTGGCCGATCTCGGCGTCCGCACCCTCCAGCCGGAAGTCGGACTCCTCGATCTCCCACCGAAGGCCGTCGACCGAAAAGCCCACGTGGATGCGCATCCGGCGGTTCGTGTCATCGCACCGGAAAACGCCCGCATAGTTATATTTTCCTTTTTTGAAGGGAACGACCGCCGAGTTGAAGATCGAATTCGACGTCGAAAGCGCATGACGCCCGATGATCGGGTTCTGCGTGTAACGCCACATCACCTCTTTGGAGCCGGCGGGACGATCCTCCCACGGCATATCGGGCTGATTCGAGCCCGCAATTTTCAGTGTATCCATATAAATTATTTGTCGTTTGGTTTGTCGTCATAGGTAAAGGGAACCAGCCGGGTGATCACAAAAGCCGGAATGGTGGCGAGCATCACCGCGAGGAAGAAGATCCGGTAGCTCATCAGATCGCTCAAAAAGCCCGAAGCCATGCCCGTGAGCATCACCGAGAGGTTCATGATACCCGAAGCGAAAGCGTAGTGCGCCATCTGGTGACGCCCCGGAGCGACCTGCTGCATCATAAACAGCGTGAGGCCCACGAAGCCGAAGCCGTAGCCGAAGTACTCCACGACGATGCCCCCGCCGACGAGCCACATGCTCGAAGGCTGGAACCATGCAAGCAAGGCGTAGACCCCGAACGGCAGGTTGAAGATACAGCACAGCGTGAAAAGAGTGCGCCGCAGACCTCGTCGGGCGATGTAGTAGCCCGCCAAAAGCGAGCCCAGCAGAAACGCCCCCGCGCCGAAAGTCCCGTAGTAAAGGCCGATCTGCTGGTTCGTAAGGCCCAGACCGCCCGAGGCCGTGTCGGCTTTGAGAAACAGCGGAACGATCTTCATCACGAAGCCCTCGCCCAACCGGTACAGGATGATGAAGGCGATATAGTACCAGATATGCCGTTTGGTGAAGAACGCCGCGATAACCTCTTTCAGGCCCGAAAGGCCATCCCGCAGCGAGCGGCCTTCTGAAGCCGAACCGCCTGAAGGAAGCGCGCGGAGATGGTAAAGGCCCAAAGCGACGAGCGTGACGCACAGGAGCAGCAAAACGACCGTCCACGAACGGACATAAGCGTCGAACGATGCGGTCCCCGAGGTGCTGAAACCCTCGTAAAGCCACCCCGCAAGCCACACCAGACCGCCCGTGGCGACCAGTTTCGCAAGGTTGTAGAACGCCCCCTGCCAGCCGATGTATTTCGCCTGGGACGCAGGCGATAGCTCCGACATGTAGACTCCGTCGGCCGCGATGTCGTGCGTCGCCCCGCTGAAGGCAACGACCGCAAAGACAGCAACACTGACCGAGAAGAACAGCGGAAGTTGAAGCGAAAGGGCCGCGACGCCGAACAGAACGCCGCTCAGCAACTGGCTCCCCACGACCCAGAACTTCTTCGTCCGGTAAAGCTCCAAAAAAGGGCTCCACAGAAACTTGATCGTCCATGGCCACATGATCAGAGAGGTCCAGAACGCGATCTGAGCATCCGAGATCCCCAGGTCCTTGTACAGAACCGCAGAAACCATGTTCAGAACCACAAACGGAAGCCCCATCGCAAAGTACAAACTCGGAACCCA
>CAJKHC010000028.1:0-9872 GCA_905199605.1 uncultured Collinsella sp. | reverse complement strand
CGAACACAAGTGACGCCGGCGACTGGAGCCGTGACGACGGCTTGGGATACAGAATCACCCGCCCAGTATCAGCCGCTCGACCTCGCGTTGCGCATCCTTGCAGATGCGTGGCCTCGGCACGATGTAGTGCTCGTATGCCGTGCCGATATCGGTGTGCCCCAGCATCATGGCCACGGTCTCGATGCCGACCCTGGCCTCCACCGCGAGCGTCGCCCACGTGTGGCGGCACTCGGTCATCGACGTCCATGCGGCGCCCGCTCGGCGGCATGCAGACCTGATACGCCGTGCGGTGGCGTCGGGCGACAGCTCGCACAGCCAGCCCGAGCGGCCCTTGCGCAGCGCGCGCAGGCGCTTGACGGCGAAGCGGGGGAGCCAGCAGGACCTGGCCGAGCGCTCCGTCTTCGGTGCCTCTACGACTTCGTGGCCATGGACCACCTGCCGGGAGCGGCGGATGCGGACCTCGCCGGTGCGCAGGTCGATGTCCGACCACTTGAGGCCGCACGCCTCGCCGCGGCGCAGCCCGAGGGTCACCGAGCAGATTGCGACCGCCTCGCACTCGTGTCCCCACAGCGCGCGGAGGTAGGCACGGACCTGACTCGCCTCCATCGTGCGTGGGCGGTGCGCCGGCTTGTGCGGTAGCTCGACACCGGCGGCGGTGGGGTCGTACATCCGCACACCGAGACGGCGGATGGCCCAGCGGATAACCTGCCGTAGGGTCTTGTATGCCTTTTCGGCGGCCCCCGGCAGCTCGAACGAATCAATCCAGCCCTGTACGCCCTCCGGCGTTATCTCCTCGAGCTCCAACTCGCCCCAGCGGGGGAGCACGTGCAGCGCTAGCGCGCTCTCGTATCCGGCCAGGGTGCAGGCGCGCAGCCTGCCGCGCTTGTCGTCCATGTACCTCGAGGCGGCCTCTGCAACTTTCATCATGGTCTCCAATCCCGTAAATCCCAGACGCGTGGGCTCTCAAGGAGAGGATACGCGCGTGGGATTTCTGCCACGAGAGGTCGAGAGAAAGGAGTCTAAATGGCATTGATCGGGACCCTTGTCGGGCCCGCAGTGCGCCTGGCGACAGACGGGAGGGGTCTCCCGATTCTCGCGTCTGATGAGCCTGAGGTCCCCGATGGTTTCAAGGCGGACATGGCGTATGAGCAGCGGGGCGGTTCCATCTACCAAGTATGGAGTGTCGTGCCAGACGGGATGCGCGATGACGCGGTGCGGCTTGCTGCCATGTCCGCCGAGACTCTCGGTGATGAGGACGCGCTGAAGGTGCCCCAGCTCATCCGGCCGTGGTATGTGGGCGAGGCCTCGTATGCCGCTGGCGCGCGCGTGGCATATGGAAGCGACCTGTACAAGTGCCTGCAGACGCATGCGCCCCGTATCGGATCTGAGCCCGACACGGCTCCGGAGCTTTGGGAAAGAATCAACCATTAAGGAGAAAAATGTTTTACGGACAATTTGTATCTGGGTCTGTCTACCTGACCACGGACGGCTCCGGCCTGCCGATTCGCGAGGCGGCGGAACCCAACCCCGGCGCCGGTTACCACACGGTGCTCTCCTATGAGCAGCATGACGGCGCCATCTGGCAGGTGTGGACTCTCGTTCCCGATGCCGGAACGCCTCAGGACGCCGCCCTCATGCTCGCCCAGATCCAGGCGGCCGCCCTCTCCGACGATGATGCGTTGAAGGTTCCGGCACTCTATCCGCTCTACGCATGCGGTCACGTCTATGCGCAAGGAGACCGCGTGCTCTGGCAGGGCACGCTCTACAAGGCTATTTCCGGCCACACGGCGACTGCGGCGGATCCCGCTTCCGACCCCCAGCACTGGGCGAAGGTCGTGGCGTCCACGGCCGGCGGCGAGAGCGTTCCCGAGTGGGTCAGCGGCAAGTCATACGCCAAGGGCGACCGCGTCACCAAGTACGGAAGCGTCTACGAGTCTCTGATGGACGGCAACACCATCGAGCCGGGCACGTTCGGCAGCGACGGCGCGTGGAAGCAACTGACTGCCTAGTGGAGGCGCGCGAATGGAAGAACTAGCCCGCGTGGCCGTCCAGTGGGCCGTGCCGGTTGTCCTCGCGGCCCTCGCGGGTGCGCTCATGCGCCTGTACCGGCTCATGGACGCGATGCAGGAGGGCACTCGGACGATGCTGCGAAGCCGCCTCGTGGACCTCCATGAGCGGTACGTGGTCAGCGGCAAGGGTTGCCCCGGCTGGGTCAAGCAGGAGGCCTCGCAGGTCTACGGGGCCTACCACGGCATGGGCGGAAATGGCACCGGCACCCACTACTACCAGGAAATCGTCAACGCCCCCATCAGGGGAGAATCGGAGGACTAGCATCATGGAGAAGTACGAGGAATGGGCAATCGCGGCCCTCACCCGCGCCGTCAAGACGGCTGCTCAGACGGCGGTGGCGCTCATCGGTACCGGGAGCGTCGGATTCACGGACCTCGACTGGGTGCAGGTCGCGAGCGTGGCGGGCGTCGCCGCCGTCGTGTCGCTGCTAACCAGTGTCGCGACCGACCTGCCAGAGGTTGGCGGCGCGCAGCCGGGACCGTCTCACGAGGGCGGCGAGGAATAGCGTGGCCAAGCTGTTCGTCATCTGCGGGCACGGCGCCGGCGACCCCGGCTGCTGCGCCGGCGGGTACACCGAGGCCGAGCGCGTGCGTGCGCTCGGCAGGCGCATCAAGGAGCTTGGCGGCGATCAGGTGGTGCTTTGCGACACTTCGCGCAACTGGCATGCGGACGGCGGGCTGAACAGCCTCAAGGCTGACGGTCCCGTCGTTGAGCTGCATATGGATGCCAGCGGCCTCAAGACACCTCACGGTGCCCATGTGATCATCAGCTCGAAGTTCAGCCCGGACTCCTACGACAAGACGCTGGCGGATAAGTTGTCAGCATTTATGCCGGGACGGGCGCAGAAGCTCGTCAAGCGATCCGACCTCGCAAACATCAACAGGGCCGCCGCGCGCGGCATCAACTACCGCCTCGCCGAGAACGGCTTCATCGACAACGGCGGCGACCTGCAGCAGTTCAACGAGAACCTCGATGAACTTGCCCGAATCTACCTCGAATGCTTCGGAATCGAGGCATCGAACTCCGCGCCCGTCCAGCAGGCGCCATCGAAGCCGCCGTCCCAGCAGACGGCTGGGACCGAGAACTTCGGCGGCCGCTACCGCTGTACCGTCTTTAGACTTAACGTTCGCTCTGCTCCGTCCCTCTCCGGATCTGTGGTCGCCTCCTACAGTAGGGGCCAGACTGTCGTGCTCGACGACTGGTATAAGTCTGCAGACGGCTATATCTGGGGACGCTACACGGGTGGCAGCGGGAAGATTCGCTACATTGCCGTAGGACGCGCCACCGGTAGGCCCGAGGCCGACGATTATCTCGTTAAGGAGTGACATGAGGACCAGCGACAAGCTGCTCGGCGTCATCTACGCCATCACGGCGGTTCTTGCCATGTTCGCGGCCATCGTCATTGTCTGCTCGCTCGTGCGTCCGGATGATGCGGGCGCCGTAGGCGTCGCCACGGTCATGGATCAGTCCGACGGGCCGCTTTACGATTTGCCCAAAAATATGAATTCGTACATTGCCACGGAGCGCTCGACGAACCGCGCCTATATCGTGGTCGAAAGCGACCGTGGTATCGCCATCACGCCGTACCTCGATGAAGACGGCGATCAGGTGATTATCGACAGACCATAAGCGCTAGCACCTCCCCGGTATGTTCTGGGGAGGTGCTTTATGCATGGCCGGATAACCGTTAATATCCGTTCTCCAATGCCGTTTGAGTAAATCTGAGACGACCGCGATAGGCGTAACCAGCAGTTTTGCTTGTAGAACGTTTGCCAAAAGCACGCGTTCAAGACTCTTAATCCCAAGGTCCAGGGTTCGACCCCCTGACGGCCCACCAAAGATTGTTAAGACGGTCAACTTCGGTTGGCCGTCTTTTTTATTAACCTCGCATGAGGCTGAACCCGTAAGGGCACAGACGCTTTACAAGTCGAGCCTGCCCTGGGGGTCGGTGAATCCGTCTGTACCCTCCTTGAGCTTTTTCTCGTCTGCTTTCACGCGACGTTCGAGCTTCTTTGTATCTTCGGCAGGCGGTAGGTTCTCGGGTACAATTCCGCGGTCGATGAGGCTGCCACGCACGCTTGTGTTGTTCTCGACGTGCTCTTGCTTGATCTTGTCCAGACCGTACAGGTCGTGTTCCTCGGCGTTGAAGGCCGTCATCGAGTTCGTAAGGTCCTTTGCTTTGATGAGGACATCGGCTAACCTGTCCGCCAATGCCGCGCTCTTGGGTATGCCGAGCTGCTGCTTCATTTCCGCCGTGCTTCTGCCGCCGAATAACGCTTCATCGCCCTTCGACTTGATGATCGCGAATCCTTTGGAGTCCACGCCGCGTTTGAATGCAATACCCGAGAGCTGTTTCTCTGAATCGGATAGCGAGTGGCGCGCCTGTAAGCGCTGAATCTCTGCGAAGCGCTGCTCTATGAGCTCTTGGCGGCGCGTCTGCACGGCAAAGTATGCTTGGGCGAGTGCAATCTCTGGCTTGTTTGAATCTCCGTTCTGGGCGATTAAATAGCATGCATAGCGCGTAAGCTTGTAGTCTTTAACCGCACGAGCGGCGACACCGGCAGTTACCATTTTCGTGGTGTCACGAAAATGGGAATCAACTGGAGTTTTATTTGTTTCGCACGAGACTTTTGCCCTCTTAACAACTTCGGCGAAGTTCTCCCATCGAGTGTATCCCATGGGTTCCATTAAATCGCGTGCGAGCCAATACTCAACGCCGTCTTCCACATTGGCGTAGCTATCAAGTTTGACACGCCACTTCTCGATATCTCTACTGTCCATATCTCCTCCTCGCTGGTCTATTGTCTATGCAGGCTTTGCACGCTCTGTATTCGGAATAAGGATACGCTGCCGTGCGGACACGAATGGGCCCCGTGCCACTTCGAGCTCACGGGGCCCATAGATATCGATTAGTTGTGTTCTGCTTTAGATAGGTGTCCAGTTTAATTCGCTCGATAGTGCGAGCCCAGGCTTTCGGTTCGGTTGCGCATGGCTTTGACCATTTCCTGTGCTAGTTGAATCTGCGACTGTATGCGGGCGAGCGCAGCGATTTCGCTGTCGTTGGCATGCGGCTTATTTAGAGCTGTGGCATCATCTTGAATGTTTTCAAGCTCGTGTAGTGCCTCGGATAGGCCTGTTTCGGTCCTGTTGATCATGCAATAGGTGCTCATCGTGTGCCTTAGGCTGTGTGTCAGGCGTTCGGCATCTGTTGCGGCTATGCCGTACTGGGGGAGGGCGATATCCGCCTTCAGGGCTGTCTCGGGCTCTTTCTGTGCTGCTTGGGCTGCCGATGCGCCTGCGATGCGCCCGAACACGATGCCGTTGGCGCTTGACAAGCCACCAATGCGGTCGGCGCCGTGCATGCCGCCTGTCGCCTCGCCGCAAGCGTAGAGGCCCTCAACGCCCGTTTGCGCGGTCTTATCGATCTTGATGCCGCCGTTAGCGGCGTGGGCATACATCGCAACGCGCATCTCGTCAGTCGGGGCGATGCCGTGCTCGTCTTGCAGCCAGGTGGCAAAGGTCTGCACAAACTCTGGGACATCCTCGCGGGGAAAGTCGTAGTGGAGTGCCAGGCCTTCGACACCTGCCTGATCGATGACGAGATCGATGGCGCTGGAAGCCAGGCGCGAAGTGAAGGGACCGTATCCGGAGCGTTGCTCAAGCAGGTCGTCCAGCTTGTCGTCGGCAATATCTACCGGCTGGTCTACATGTACGTAGCGCCAGGTTTTCTCGTTGAAGACCAGGTTGCGCTTGGGCTCGATGAAACCGGGCATCATCTGCATGAACTCTATATTAGTAAGTGTTGCGCCGTGCGCCAGCGCGATGGCCTGCGAGGAGCTGAGCACATCAGCCGACGTAAGGCTGCGCTCGAACAGGCCGCCTGTGCCACCGGTTGCGATGATCGTGGCCTTGGCAGCAAAGGGCACGATTCGATTTTCGGTGAGGTCGTAGAGCACGGTTCCGGTTATTCTACCGTTCGTGTCCTCAACAAGGTCGATAAGCTCATAGCGGGGGAGCAGGCGAATGCCGAGTGACTCGATTCGGGTCGTCAGAGCGTCCTCAAGGGGCTTGCGGGTGAGGCCGCGCCACATGCGCGTCTTGTGGTCAAAGCAGGGGATAAACTGCTTTTGCTGGGCGCTCTCGGCATTTTGTGGGCGTTGAAGTTCAACACCCAGATCCCGTTCGAGCCATGTAATTGCCTGGGGAATGCCGCGGACAAACGTCTGGACAAGCTCGGGGTCGGCGACGCCGCCACCAACGGTCTGGATGGTGTCGATGAGGTCTTGTTCGTCGTCTTCGTTAACGGGTCCGATAAGCCCCAGGCCCCAGGTTCCGGGGAAGAAGCTCGATCCACTCATAGTCTTGCCGGCGCTTGCCACAGTGACGGTTGCACCCGTGCGTGCCGCTTCGATGGCGGCGCAAAGTCCCGCAATGCCAGATCCAATTACCAGTACATCAGTCGATTCCATCGGATTCCTTTCTCGTCCGGCGCATTGTCGCACGGGTGATCGGCAATGGGGCCGCAAAGACTCGGCAAATCGGTAAAGGGCACATATGGCAGGTGGGCGTCATGGGCGTTCTGATGCTCCATTTCATCACATCTCGTATATCGCCCCAACTGATATATTGGCGTTAGCCACCCTGCAGCAGCGCAAACAAAAAGAGCCGCTACCTCGAAAGGTAGCGGCTCCAAAGCTCAACTATATGAGCATCGCACGGGCGCGATTAGGCCTTGAGGGCCTCCTCGACGGCGACAGCGCAGGCGACGGTGGCACCGACCATGGGGTTGTTGCCCATGCCGATGAGACCCATCATGTCGACGTGCGCAGGCACGGAGGAAGAACCGGCGAACTGGGCGTCGGAGTGCATGCGACCCATGGTGTCGGTCATGCCGTAAGAGGCAGGGCCGGCGCCCATGTTGTCCGGGTGCAGGGTACGGCCAGTGCCGCCACCAGAAGCGACGGAGAAGTACTTCTTGCCAGCCTCGAGGCGCTCCTTCTTGTAGGTGCCAGCGACGGGGTGCTGGAAGCGCGTGGGGTTGGTGGAGTTACCGGTGATCGAGATGTCGACGTTCTCGTGCCACATGATGGCAACGCCCTCGCGGACGTCGTCGGAGCCGTAGCAGTTAACGGCAGCGCGGGGACCATCGGAGTAGGGGATGGTCTCGACGACCTTGAGCTCGCCCGTGTAGTAGTCGAACTGGGTCTTCACATAGGTGAAGCCGTTGATGCGGGCGATGATCTGAGCGGCGTCCTTGCCCAGACCGTTGAGGATAACGCGCAGCGGCTTCTTGCGAGCCTTGTTGGCGTTCAGAGCCAGGCCGATAGCGCCCTCAGCGGCAGCGAAGGACTCGTGGCCAGCCAGGAAGGCGAAGCACTCGGTGTCGTCGGAGAGCAGCATAGCGCCCAGGTTGCCGTGGCCCAGACCGACCTTGCGGTCCTCGGCGACGGAGCCGGGAACGGTGAAGGCCTGGATGCCCTCGCCGATGATGGCGGCAGCCTCAGAAGCGGTCTTGGCGCCACGCTTGACAGCGAGAGCGCAACCGAGGGTGTAGGCCCACTCGGCGTTCTGGAAGGCGATGGACTGGGTGTTGTTGACGATCTCACGCGGGTTGAAGCCCTTGTCGGTGCAGATCTGCAGAGCTTCCTCGAGGGAGGCGATGCCGTTGTCGGCGAGGCACTTGTTGATCTTGTCAGCGCGGCGCTCGTAACCTTCGAACGTAACAGTCATAGTTATTTCCCTCCCTTTCTACTCGTGAACCGGGAACACGCTGGCGACGGAGTGAGTCTCCTCGTCGGTGCGCGGGTCGATGTACTTGGCAGCGTTCTCCCACTGACCATAGTGGCCCATAGCGCCAGCGATGGCCTCCTCGGGGGTCTTGCCGGCCTTGACGGCGTCGGTGAACTTGCCGAGGTTCAGGAACTCGAATGCGATGATCTCGTTCTTGTCGTTGAGAGCCATGCGGGTGACGTAGCCCTGAGCGAGCTCGAGGTAACGAGCGCCCTTGGCCTTGGTGCCGAACATGGTGCCGACCTGAGAGCGAAGGCCCTTGCCGAGGTCGTCGAGGGAGGCGCCCACGGGCAGGCCGCCCTCGGAGAACGCGGTCTGGCTGCGGCCGTAAACGATCTGCAGGAAGATCTCGCGCATAGCAACGTTGATGGCGTCGCAGACGAGGTCGGTGTTGAGGGCCTCGAGGATGGTCTTACCGGGAAGGATCTCGGAAGCCATGGCGGCAGAGTGGGTCATGCCCGAGCAGCCGATGGTCTCAACGAGGGCCTCCTCGATGATGCCGTCCTTGACGTTCAGCGTGAGCTTGCAGGCGCCCTGCTGAGGTGCGCACCAACCCACACCGTGCGTAAGACCGGAGATGTCGGAAATCTCCTTAGCCTGGACCCACTTGCCCTCCTCGGGGATGGGTGCGGGGCCGTGGTATGCACCCTTGGCAACGGGGCACATGTTCTCCACTTCCTGTGAGTACTGCATGCCTCTCCTCTCTATCGTGTTGGCGTCCCGTCTGGGGGTCGTGGCTGGCGATTGCCGGGCGACCCTTCGAAAGGGACATGACATGCAGCCCCTATAATACCGCGAAATGCACGGAATATTCGGCGAACGGCTCAGTTTTCGTAGCGAGAAGTCCGGAAGTTTTAATTGAAGCGTTTTAACTCTATGTTCTGTGGTCGCGAACTTCCGTAGAGGGGGTCCGTCTTGGGCAAGCTTTTGGTCAGCTCTTGTAAGCGTTGCAGGGGGTGACCTGTTGCAACGGTGCCGTTCGCCGCCTGTTTACTGCCTTTGGCCGCGCGAGTGTATTGTTTTGCGTGAATGTTTTGATGGCACGCTTCAATCGTGCTGTATTGGATGGCAAGCAGATCCCGGCGAAGGGAGCGCCATGCAGCGCGTTTGGAGAACGGTTACCGGTTTTTACCATGTCTGTGCCCGCGGTACGGGCAAGCAGCCCATCTTTGAGGGCGACGAAGACCGGTGGGAGTTTTTGGAACTGATACGCGACTGCTGCCGCGAGGCGGGCGTGACGGTTATCGCCTGGTGCCTTATGGGCAATCACGTGCATCTTGTGCTTTCAGATTACGAGGACGCGATGAGCGCGGCGATGCACCGGCTGCTTTTGACGTACGCGCGGCGGTTCAATAAACGCACGGGGCGCACAGGCCATCTGTTCCAGAACCGTTTTGACCGGCGCTCGCTCGATACCGACCGTTATCTAATGGCCGCCATTCGCTATGTTCATGCTAATCCGCAGGAGGCGGGTATCGCCCTGATCGAGCGCTATCCGTGGAGCAGCTTTGCCGAGTATCTGCGAGCGTATGACAACGATATGACGAGGGGATTTTCGGACCCTTCTTGTGTGCTCGAGCTCTTTGAGTCTGTCAGGGGGTTTCTGGATTATTCTCTGTTAATGCCCGATGGTTCCGATCCGGTGATTCACGATATGGATGAGACAGAGTGGGAGCGGCGTGCGTTTGCCGACAAGATGGCGAAGCGCCTGGGTGTGCCGCTCAACAAACTCAAGACCGTAGCACCCTCGCGGCGAGACGGAATCATTTTCGCCCTGCACGATGGCGGCTACACGGTGCGCGAGATCGAACGGTATACGGGAATCAGCAAGAGTACCGTCTCTCGTATCGTGCGCGCTTATGCGCGGGTGAATGCTCAGGCTGAGGGCTCGGAATAGAAAATGGCCGAACCACTCTTGTCAAGCGATTCGGCCAACAAAATTCTTAAGATTTAATAGAAATTTTATATCTGATTTTTGATTATCCGCATAAACACTATACTTTCAAGCATTT
>CAJKHC010000027.1:0-12591 GCA_905199605.1 uncultured Collinsella sp. | reverse complement strand
CCCGATCGCGACTCTGAAGAACGAAAATCGATGCACTTTTGGCCTCTGGCACCGATTTTTGAGGCCATTTGGCTGCCACCAAACTGGTAACAGTACTCATATTTGGCCTTTTTTGACCACCGGGTTTCCGGCAAACCCCAAAAGCGGGTCCGGATCGCTCGATCCGGACCCGCTGGGGGTAGCGAGCACAATCGAGGTGTAAGAAGCAAGAGAGGGCCATCGCCTAGAATCGTCAGCGCCTAGATATTCAACGAGAGGAAAGACAGTGGTCCGCAGCGACATGCTACCCCAGCCGGACCGGGGGCTCGGCCTCGACCGGCCCCAGACCGAGGCATTTCACCGACGAGTTCAAGAGGAAGATAGTCGATCTCCACAACGCCGGAAAGCCCAGGCGCGAGGCCATGGACGAGTGCGACCTCGACAAGAGCACCGTGGAGAGGCGGGTCAAGTCGATAAACGAGACCGGCTCGCCGCGCGCCGCCGACAACCGCACGCCCGAGTAGAACCGGATCCTGGAGCCCGAGCGCGAGAACCGCAGGCTCCGGATGGAGGTCGACGTCTTAAGACGAGCGGCGCCAGCATACGCTCGGAAGTCAGGGCCATGGCGGCCAACGGGGGGGGCCGCTGCCCCATATCGGCGCAGCGCTGGCATCGAGGCCTTCTGACCTGTGTCAAGATTTCGGACACGCAAGCTCGAGGAATCAAGCGGCCATAGGCATGGCCTCGGGCTTGGGCTCGATTCTCTCGAAGAAGGCCGCCATGGCCTCGGCCGGCACCTTGTAGCCGATCGTCGAGCGGGGCCTTCGGCGGTTGTAGTACGCCTCGATGAACTCGACCACCGCGTGCTTGGCGGAATCCCTGGTCGGGAAGCTGCGCCTGTAGTACATCTCGTTCTTCAGCGTGGCGAGGAACGACTCGGCCACCGCGTTGTCGTGGCAGTTGCCGGTGCGGCTGCAGGACAGCCGCACGTCGTTGTCGCGCGCCCATTCGGCCAGAAGCCTGCTGGTGTACTGGGCGCCGCGGTCGGCGTGGAATATCGCGTTGCCGGCCACGTAGCCGCGCGATTTGGCCGACGCCAGCGCCGAAACCACGATGTCGGCGGTCATGCGCTCGGAGAGCGACCAGCCCACCACCATGCGGGTGTTGAGGTCGATGACCGTCGACAGGTACAGCCATCCCTCGCCGGTGCGCAGGTAGGTGATGTCGCCCACGAGCTTGTAGGTTGGAACGGGACTGGTGAAGTCGCGGCTCACCAGGTCGGGCCGGGGCCTGGCCTTCGGGTCGGGGATGGTGGTGCGCTTCCTGGCGTTGGGCGTGCAGCCGCGTATTCCCAGCTCGTGCATCAGCTTGCGCACCCTGTACAGGGTCAATCCGGAGAACTCGCCGGGCAGGAAGCATTTCACGAACCGGAAGCCGAACCTGCGGTCCGACTCCAGCCACACGCGCCGGACCGCCTCGCGCTCGGCCGACCAGTTTTCTCGCGGGCAGCCGTTGGAGAGCCACGAGTAGAAGCCCGATCGGCTCACGCCGAGCACGCGGGCCATCATTTTCACCGGGAATTCGGCCTTCTCCGCCAACATCATCCGGTAGCATGCGGCTACGCCTGGCTTTTGGCGAAGAAGGCCGCGGCTTTTTTCAAGAAGGCGTTCTCCATCTCGAGCTCGCGTATGCGCCTTTTCGCCTCGCGAAGCTCGCGGTCCTCGGCCTTGGGGTCGGGCCCGCCGGCAAGCTCGCGCCGGCGGTTCTGCACCCACTTGTTCACGGTCTTGGAATTCAGGCCCAGTTCTGCGCAGCATTCCGTTATCGGCCTGCCCGTCGAGATGATGTAGTCGGCGGTCTCGCGCCTGAACTCGTCGGTGTACTTGGCGGCTGGGTTGGACATAGCATACCGTCCTCTCGGTCGTCGATGAATGCATTCTAAAGGATTGGGCCTCTAGCATGCGTGTCCGAAAAGACGATACAGGTCAGACAACCCAATCAGACGTCGTCTCGAGCGCGTCCTCTGCACGGTCGAGCGTGCTTCTGGCCTTGGCACCCTGTTTGAACCACGTGCGCAGGTCCTCGAGCGTGCTGCCCGCTGCATACACCTTGATTTTTCGACCGCCCTTCGTAGTCACCGTGCAGCGGTCGCCGCTCTCGCTATCCTCGTGCGCCGTGACCTTCTTGAGATAATCGCGGCGGAACGCCACGACGCGGGCGTTGCTGATCTCGATGAACCAATCGTCGTCGACAAGCGAGGTGCCCGTGGCACCTCGGCTCGCCATCTCCTCGGCGAAGGAGAAACCGAGTTCGCGCTCCTGTCTGCCGATCTCGTAGATACCACGGGCGGGCATGCTGAGCATGAGCAGAGGCAGGAGTCCCCCTATGAACAGGAAGAGGCATGGGACGAGCAGGAGCAGACGAGCACCGGCGTCGGTGAAAACAGCCATGAAGGCGATCACGAGCGAGAAGACGAGCGCCATACCGTTGAAAACAATCGTCAACGGCTTGATGGCAGACCAACACAGACCCGCCTTGGTCATCGGGCCGTCAACAGCGTCCGAGACCTCGATGCCCTCTTCCTCCAGACGGGCGAGGAGGTTGAGCGAGCACACCCCCTCGAGGCTTATCGAGCAGAACTTCCGGTCGCCCTCGAACAGGTCGATCCTCATCATCTGCGTGTGAAGCGTTGCACGGGTGATGTTGCCAAACGTCGTCTCCTTGCGGATGCCGAAGGCGTTACGCGAGAGAATTCGCTCACCGTCCACGTCGATGCGCGGGATGCTCAGCAGGGCCCAGATGGCCATGCCCGCGAGCGCCATGGCGTGACCGAACCACACAAGTTCGTGGTCCCACTCGCCCAACGAGACGCCCTGCCAGACGTAGACACCCAGCATGAGCAGTTCGAACGCGACGGCGCAGCAGGCGATGATCGTGCGAATGGCAGCGGGCATGCGCACCGTGAAGCGATCGAGGCTGTCCGTCGCCTCACTGCGCTCGCGCGCGCCGCGACGGGCGACCCATGCAGTGAGCGGACCGACGATGAACACCACCATCGCCACGCGCAGGAACGATTCGAGTATGTCGCCCATATTAACCACCATCCCAATAGAAAACGTGAATTTGGGAGACTATAGCAGAGCGAAGCGATCTGCACGGCATCGTCCGGGTGTTTTCGGCATACGGTGGAAGCTGGTGGGGGTCGGCGCCGTAACCGGATGCGCATTCGGCCTCGCCAATGCCGTCGGCGGCGAGCTTTTCGCCCGACAGGCCTATCCACTCGTCGTGCATCTGCCGCTTGTCGTCTACCTGTGCGTACGCTATCGCCTGAGTCCGCTGCTCGCCATCCTGGGCGTTACCAGTGCCTACCTGAGCTGCCAGTTTAGCAACTGGATGGGCATCGCCGCATTCGCTGCCACCGATTCGCAAATCGCATATTACGCGGCGCGCATCATCACGACGCTCGGCGTCTTTGCGATCTTGCTGCATTGGGCCAGAGACATCGGTCCGCGCCTGGCGGCCAAAAGCCCCACCGAGTTGGAGATTCTGCTCATCCTGCCGCTCGTCTACTACATCTTCGACTACGCCACCAACGTCTATACCACGCTCTTCCACTCGGGCTCGGTAGTAACCGTTGAGTTTTTGGCGTTCGCCCTCTGCGCGTTCTACCTTATGTTTCTTGCCGTCTACCTTCGCGAATACGAGGCAAAGGAAATCGCCGAGCGCGAGCGCTGGATGCTCGCGACCCGCGACAGCGCGGCCATCAAAGAGCTCGAAGCCTGGCGCCAGTCCGGACGCGAGCTCTCGGTTCTCCGTCACGACATGCGCCACTACCTGCGCGGTCTAGCGGCCCTGATCGAAGAGGGTCACACCGATGAGGCACTCGAGCGCATCGACGCGCTCTGCGAGACCAACGACCGCACCGCCGTGCGCCGCTACTGCGCCAACGAAACGGTCAACATTGCGCTCTCGTCGCTTTCCGCGGACATCAACGCGCACGGCATCACCGCCGACCTGCACGCCGCCGTGCCCGAAACCGTCCACGTGGGCGATGTCGATCTATTCAGTGTGGTATCGAACGCCCTGGACAATGCCATCGCCGCGGCGAGCGCCGCCCCCGAAGGCAAGCGGTTTGTCGACCTGGACCTTCGCTACGAAGACGGTCAGCTTCTATTGCTGGTTTCCAACACGTTTGGCCGTGCGCCGCACATGGTCGACGGCATGCCCGTGGCTCAGCACACTGGGCACGGCTTTGGCACCAAGAGCATTATGCTTGCCGTCGAGCGCATGAACGGCAACTGCCAGTTCCGCATTAACGGCGACCGGTTTGAGCTGCGCGCCGTGATGTAGGGGCTGCCGCCAACCTCGCTACAGCGGTGCAGCCGCCGGGGTCAGCTGCTTAATGTAGGCCCACATGCGCTGCTTGGCGGCCTTGTCGGTGAGCGCCGCCTCAAAACCGTCGAGCGCCAGCACGCGGCGCCCCTGCACATGGGCGACCAGGCCGGGCTTGAGCATGGCGGTGTCAAAGTCATCAATTGCCACAAGCATATCGGCATAGGTCTCGCGCATGACATCGGCCGCACTGTTGTCCAGCAGCAGCACCGCCTCGGGGTCCAAGGTCTCCAGCGCCTCGCGGAACAGGTCGCACGTCAGGGCCTCGCCCGCCGCGACCGCTCCGTCGCCCGCGCCGGCGACGCTTGCCAGCACACAAAAATCCTCGGGGGCATATCCGATGGCACCGAGCGCCTTGCGCAACGCGGCGCCATCCGCACCGGCGGCCAGCTCGCCGCCCGAGCACTCGGCTTCATCCAAATCGCCTTTGACCAGCACAATCGGCGAGCACGCGTTGCCCGCGATACGCACACCGCGATCTGCAAGCGACGCGAGCTCCTGCTCGGTCGCCTGAGCGATGGCTTCTTTTTTCTGGCTTTGTGACGTGGGCATGCGCTCTCCAATCGTTTGCGTGCCCACCATTATATAAAAGAGCCGCCCGCGAGTGGTTGCTTTGCGGGCCGCTGGGTATAAGCACGGTCGTACTGAGTTTTACGCGGCCGAGCCGCGTCGTATTATGGAGGTCACCATGGCTGACATTAAGCAGATTACCCCCGAGAACTTCGGCGCTGTCGTCAACGATAGCCTGCCCGTACTGGTTGATTTTTGGGCCCCGTGGTGCGGCCCCTGCCGCTCGCTCTCGCCCATCGTAGACGAGGTTGCCGACGAGCTGGCCGGCAAGTTGGCTGTGGCCAAGTGCAACGTCGACGACAACCAGGACCTGGCCATGAAGTATGGCGTCATGAGCATCCCCACGCTGATTGTGTTTAAGAACGGCGAGGAGATCGACCGCTCGGTCGGCGCTCTGCCCAAGGCGAGGCTGCAGGCGCTGCTGGAGAAGCATCTGTAATACGCTTGTTACTTACCCGCCGTCCATGAGCGGTTTTGTACCGCTCGCCGGACTGCCGGGTGCGGCGCGTGCGACCACGGATAGTATGGTAGTCACAAACAGCCCCCAGTGAACGGGTGCGAGTCGCACAGACTCGCACCCGTTTTCTTATGCAGTGGCGCGCAGAGCGGGCGTAGTAAAATCTGAACCACTGAACTGCCCCATACAAAAGGAGATCTTCCATGCATGATGTTGGAATGAACATGAGCCAGCTTGCCATGAGCGTCAAGCAGGTCGACGACACCATCGAGCTCGCTCACGAGTGGAGCCATCAGCTGCTGCATGCGACCGAGAATTTTGACATGGAGCGCATCGGCGCCAAGCTCGAGGCAGCCATGACCGCGCTGCACGAGGCCCACGACGCACTCGAGGGCTACGAAGAGGCCATCGAGGCCGACCACAACTCCGTCGGCTCCGTGAAGCTGGTGTAACGTGGCCGAACACGAGCACGGCTGCGGGTACGAGCACGAGCATCCGCACGGGGCGGACGGCGACGCGGGCTGCCGCTGTAGTGGCTCCGGCTCCGAGCTGGTCCGTTTTTCGGTCACCGCGCCTGACGACCTGCTGCGCCGTTTTGACGAACAGATCGCGCGCCGCGGCGACGTGGCCAACCGCTCCGAGGCAGTCCGCGATTTGATTCGCGCCTCGATCGCCAAAGAGCAGATGCGCACGCCCGATGAGCACGTTATCGGGTCGCTCACCATGATCTACGACCATCACACAGGCGACCTGACACGCCGCCTGGATGAGGTGCAGCACGACTACACCGACGAAATCGTATCGACGATGCACGTGCATCTGGATCACCACAACTGTCTGGAGATTCTGGCGCTCAAGGGTCGCGGCGAGCGCGTCTACGAACTAGCCGACCGACTGCTGGGCCTGCGCGGCGTTAAGCACGGCGAGCTCACCTGCGCCGCCACCAAGCAGAGCCTGGGGCTATAGCGCACCTGCCAAAAAGGGACAGGTTTGTTGTGGCAGGTTTAGAAGTTTTACCGACCAAAATAAACCTGTCCCTTTTTGGTCGGTTTTGATGGGGGGTGTCGCATGCGGCATGTGCATATTCATGTGACGGGCATTGTGCAGGGCGTTGGCATGCGACCGTTTGTGTATCGCGAGGCTATGGCGCACGGCATTTGCGGATGGGTGCTCAACGCGGGCGACGGTGTGCATATCGAGGCGCGCGCTCCGGCCGATGCGCTCGATGCTTTTGTTGCCGCGCTTTCTGAGCATGCGCCCGCGGCGGCTCGCGTAGAGCATGTCGAGGTTGTGGACTTGGGGCCTGGCGGTTGGAGCGCTGCCGATGAGCAGGGCTTTCGCATTGTGGCATCGCAGGACCAGACCGCGCACACGACGCTCGTCTCGCCCGATATCGCTACCTGTGACGATTGCCTGCGCGAGTTGTTCGATCCCGCCGACCGACGCTATCACTACCCCTTTATCAACTGCACTAACTGCGGGCCGCGCTTTACCATCATCCGCTCGCTGCCTTACGATCGAGCGGCCACCTCGATGGATTGTTTTCCCATGTGTCCCAAGTGCGCCGCGGAGTATGCCGACCCACTCGACCGGCGTTTTCACGCGCAGCCCGATGCCTGCTTTGATTGCGGGCCGCATATTACGTGGCGCGAGGCTGTGAACGGCAATGCGTGCGGGAATTCGTCCGCGACACCGGCCGTCGGCACCACACGCGAGGCCAGCGACGCCATTATCGACCGCTGTGTTGAGTTGCTGGCCGGTGGCGGTATCGTCGCCATCAAGGGGCTGGGCGGATTTCACTTGGCATGCGACGCCTCCAACGAGCAGGCGGTAGCCGAGCTTCGCCGCCGCAAACGCCGCAGCAACAAGCCGCTTGCCGTTATGGTGCGCGACCTTGCCGACGTTGAACGCCTGTGCCATGTCAGCGACGTTGAGCGCGGCTTGCTGACCGGCAGCATTCGCCCCATTGTGCTGCTGCGCCGACGTGCCGTTTGCGAGAGTGGAGATTCCCCCGACGCCCTCGCGCTCGCGCCGTCCGTCGCGCATGACCTTCCCGAGCTCGGTGTTATGCTCCCCTACACCCCGCTTCAGCATCTGCTGCTTGCCGCGGTAGAAGTCTGCGGTATGCACGCGCTCGTCATGACCAGCGGAAACCTGAGCGAAGAACCCATCGAGACCGACGACGACCTTGCCTGGAAACACCTCATTGCCGCCGGCATCGCCGACTCGTTGCTCGGTAACGACCGCGCGATCCTCTCGCGCTACGACGACTCTGTAGTGCGCGTGGTCGACGGCGCCGTTATGCCCGTGCGCCGCGCCCGCGGATACGCTCCGCAGCCGTTACCGCTGCCGGCATGCGACGGCACTGTACCCTGCATCCTCGCCTGCGGCCCGCAGCAAAAGGCGACGATTGCGCTCACTCGTGAAGGGGCGAACGGCGAGGTAACCTGTTTTGTGTCGCAGCATATCGGCGATGTTGAAAACGGCGGGACCTTCGATGCCTGGAACGCCGCGCGCACGCGCTTGGAAGATCTCTTTGACTTGGCGCCCGCCGCCTTGGCCTGCGATTTACACCCCAGCTATCTATCGGGCCAGTGGGCGCGCGAGCAGGCACGGGAGCACAATCTGCCGCTCGTCGAGGTGCAGCACCATCATGCACATATCGCGAGCGTAATGGCCGAGGCCATCGCCGCGGGCCAGCTTACAACCGACACGCGTGTCCTTGGCATCGCCTTTGACGGCACCGGCGCCGGCACCGATGGGACCATTTGGGGCGGCGAGTTTCTTGTTGCCAGCCTTGGCGGCTTTGAGCGCGCCGCGCATTTGCTCACCTGGGCGCTCCCCGGCGGGGCGGCCTCCGTACGCGACGCTCGACGCAACGCCTTTGCCCTGCTCAGTGAGCTCGGCCTGCTCGAGCACCCAGGTGCCGCTCGGCTTTTGGACAGTCTCGACGAGCAAACGCGCAGCGTGACAGCCACCATGATCGAGCGCGGCATCAACAGCCCGCGTACCAGCAGCATGGGGCGCCTCTTTGATGCCGCGGCAGCAATTCTGGGCATCTGCGACAAGGCAACCTACGAGGGCGAACCCGCCATCGAGCTTGAGGCCGCCGCCTGGCGCGCGTTCAGCAGTGAAAGTGCCTGCCCCACCGGCAATATGGCCAGCTTTTCCGTAACCGAATCATCCCGTCCGGACGACTGCCATGTTCTGAACTCCAGGCCGCTTTTTGAGGCGCTTTTGGAGGGAATCAGGACCGGCGTGCCCGCCGGCAAGCTCGCGCTCGACTTCCACGTCACCATCGCACGCGCGTCGGCCCGCATCGCAAGCGAGATCTGCGTCCGTGAAGACCTCGACACCGTCGCGCTCTCGGGCGGCGTGTTCATGAACCGACTTTTGCTTCAGCTCCTTACCCACGAACTCAAAGACGCCGGTCTTGCCGTCTTGGCCCCCCACGCCGTGCCCGTCAACGACGGCTGCATCGCCTACGGTCAGGCCGCCATCGCTCGCGCTCGCCTCGCGCAGACAGCATCGCGATAGGCGTTTTGCCAGCCTGCGCACCGCCGTCTCACAGGTGTAACGCGTTTGCTCGTGACTCCCGCGAGCGCTACCATCAACTGATGGGTAATTAGGCGCCTATCCAGCGCAAAACGTATAAAAGGGGAACATTATGTGCCTTGCCGTTCCCGGTAAAGTGGTCAAACGCGACGACGACCTTAAGGCGACCGTCGACATGATGGGCATCGAGCGCCCCGTTTCGCTGCGCCTCGTGCCGACGGCACAGGTAGGCGACTATATTCTCGTGCACGCCGGCTTTGGCATTCAGATTGTCGACGAGCAGGAAGCCCAAGAGACACTCGAGCTCGTCAATACCATGACCGAGCTGGCCGAAGAGGACCAGCTCGCCACTAACCCGGCCGAGGCATACTAGTGGCGGCGGCGCAGCCGGTTCGCTCCGGTATCGACTTTTCGGCATTTCGCGACCCCAAGCTGGCTCGCGAGCTCATCGATCGTATTCATGAGCTTGTCGGCAACCGCAGCATCAACCTTATGGAAGTCTGCGGTACGCATACCGTGAGCATCGGTCGCTATGGCTTTCGCTCCATTATGCCTGCCGGGCTCAAACTGCTGAGCGGTCCGGGTTGCCCCGTCTGTGTTACCGCCAACCGCGATATCGACCATGCAATCGCGCTCGCCAAGATGGACGGCGCCATCATCACCACCTTTGGCGACATGATGCGCGTGCCCGGGTCGTCTACCTCGCTCGCCGCGCAAAAGGCGGCGGGGCGCGATATTCGCATTGTGTACTCCCCGCTCGATGCACTCGATATCGCCGAACACAACCCCGATCGCCCGGTCATCTTTATGGGCGTCGGCTTTGAGACCACGACGCCCACCATCGCCGCCGCCATTTTGGAGGCCGATGCACGCGGACTCCAGAACTTCTCGGTCTATTGCGCCCACAAGACCACGCCGCCGGCGCTGCGCGCCATCGCCAACGATCCCGAGACCACTATCGACGGCTTTATCCTTCCGGGACACGTCGCCACCATCACGGGCTTAGCCCCCTTTGACTTTTTGGTCGATGAGTTCGAGACCCCAGGCGTAGTCACCGGATTTGAGCCGGTCGATATTCTGCAGGGCATCTGCATGCTGGTCCAGATGGTTGTTGAGGGGCAGCCCGCAATCGACAACGCCTACCGCCGTGGCGTCAACGCAGACGGCAACCCCGTGGCGCGCCAGCTGGTCGAGCAGGTGTTTGAGCCATGCGACACCACGTGGCGCGGGCTGGGGCCGATTGCCAACTCGGGCCTTTCCATCCGCCCCGAGTTCTCGCGCTTTGATGCCCGCACTCGCTTTGACGTGCCCGTTGAGACGACGGTCGAGCCGCGTGGGTGCCGCTGCGGCGACGTGCTGCGCGGGGGCATTACGCCGAGCGACTGCCCGCTGTTCGGCCACGCATGTACGCCCGAACATCCCGTCGGACCGTGCATGGTGAGCTCCGAGGGCAGCTGTGCAGCATATTTCCGCTACCGAGGCTGTTAGGTTCCGCCGTTCTAACGAACGGCGGACCGGTCGACGCTGCGCGCCATTCAGGCGAGCGATTTGCCTTTCAATCGTCGGCTGCGGGCAAAAGCCCAGCAGCCTCCTCTTTCAAGGCAACTCACTTCGCCTGAATGGCGCTCGCTGACTTTTACTTAACATCGATTCTGCCACACTCAGCTATTGCCGACCCCCCACGATTGGAGTTTTCGATATGTCCCGTACTGCCACCGATAGCACTGTCCTGTTGGGCCACGGCTCTGGCGGCCAGATGATGAAACGCATCATCGATGAGGTCTTTTTGGATGCCTTTGGGTCGCCCGAACTGCTCGAGGGCAACGATGCCGGCGTCGCTGCGCTGCCCGCGAGCGGGCGCATCGCCATGTCGACCGACAGCTTTGTAGTCTCGCCGCAGTTCTTCCCCGGCGGCAATATCGGCCGACTCGCCGTGTGCGGAACCGTCAACGACGTCGCGACCTCGGGCGCTAATGTGCGCTACCTCTCATGCGGCTTTATCCTCGAAGAGGGCTATCCCATGGACAAGCTGCGCCAGATTGTGCAGACCATGGCCGAAACGGCACATGAGGCAGGCGTGAAGATTATCACCGGCGACACCAAGGTGGTCGAGCGTGGCGGTGCCGACGGCGTCTACATCAATACCGCTGGCGTAGGCGAGGTGCCCGCAGGCGTGACGCTCAGCGGTGCCAACTGCCGGCCCGGCGACGTCATCCTGGTGTCGGGCACACTCGGCGACCACGGCATCGCCATCATGAGCCAACGCGAGGGCCTGGCGTTTTCGAGCACCATCGAAAGCGATGCCGCGCCGCTCAACCACCTGATTGCCGATGTGCTTGCCGCAGCACCCGACACACACTGCTTCCGCGACCCCACGCGCGGTGGCCTGGCCTCGACGCTTAACGAGTTTGCGCAGGCCAGCGGCGTTGCCATGGAGGTCGACGAGGATGCCGTGCCCGTGCGCCCCGACGTGCAGGCAGCCTGCGAGATGCTCGGCTACGATGTGTTGCAGGTGGCAAACGAGGGCAAGATGGTCGCTGTGGTGCCGGCCGAACAGGCAGATGCGGCACTGGCCGCCATGCGCGCCGCCCGCTACGGCGAGCACGCTGCCATTATCGGCCGCGTGCTGCCGCTTGCCGAGGGCGCCCGTCCCGCCGTGCGCATACGCACCGGCTGGGGCTCGACCCGCATCCTCGACATGCTCGTGGGAGAGCAGCTGCCGAGGATTTGCTAACGACAAAGGCTCAGGGCTATTAAAGATATTCAGATTCCAAACACGCCCGGCACGCATGCCCAGTATCATGGGGTGCGTTTTACAACTCAAGCGGCAGGAGCACCCATGGCAGCAGCTTTTTCCCATGTGATCTTTGACCTGGACGGCACCATTCTCAACACGCTCGAGGACCTGGCGGCCGCCGGCAACCATACCTGCGAGATGCACGGCTGGCCCACGTTTGCCGTAGACGAGTACCGCTACAAGGTGGGAAACGGCATGCTCAAGCTGGTCGAGCGCTTTATGCCCGCCGAGTATGCGGGCGACGGCCGTATGTTTGAGCAGACGCTTGCCGAGTTTAGGGCCTATTACGGCGAGCACAAGGAGGACCACACTGCCCCCTATGCCGGTACTATCGAGATGCTCGACCGCCTGCGCGCCGCGGGTGTGCAGCTTGCCGTGCTCACTAACAAGGACCACGTCTCGGCCGCTCCGCTTATCGAGAAATACTTTGGTTCCGAGCGCTTTGCGCTGGTGCAGGGCCGTGTCGATGCGTTTCCGCCCAAGCCCGAAGCACCCGTCACGCTGCATGTGATGGAAGAGCTGGGTGCCGATCCGGCAACCACGCTCTATGTGGGCGATTCCAATGTCGACGTCCTGACCGGTCACAATGCCGGCCTCAAGAGCGCCGGTGTCAGCTGGGGCTTCCGCGGCCGCGCAGAGCTGGAGTCCGCCGGCGCCGACTACGTGGTGGACACCCAGGCAGAGCTCGCCGCGCTGATTCTGGGCGAATAACCGCTCATCCCTCCTACGGGTAGCTAATTTGGGACGGGACTCTTTTAGCTGCCCCCGCACCAAAGAAATGTCCCCAACTGCCGGCAGAGACGATATGAGCAGGACATAAAACATTGAGAGCCCCTGCTGC
>CAJKHC010000026.1:0-12688 GCA_905199605.1 uncultured Collinsella sp. | reverse complement strand
CCAGGCCCGATTTTGCCTCTTGACAATGTCCTGCTCATATTAAAAGGAACGTCCCTAAGTGCCGACTAGTCGATTAGGAGTATCATCGTCTGCGCAAATAAGCACGAATGAGCATGTTAGAGATTGAGAGCGTATGGCAGACACCGCATCTAAGCACATTGACATGACCACCGGCTCGCTGTGGCGCAATATTCCCCTGTTCGCCTTTCCCGTCGCCGCCACGAGCATCCTTGAGCAGCTGTCGAACCTCATCGCCACGGTCATCATCGGTAACTTCTCGGGCGACCAGGGAACCCTCGCCATGGCGGCGGTCGGCTCCAATGTTCCGCTTACCAGTCTTATGATCAACCTGTTTATTGGGCTGTCGCTTGGCTCCAACGTGGTCATTGCCAACGCTATCGGCCGCAACGATCAGAACATGGTCAAACGCGCCGTCCATACCTCGATTCTTATGGCACTCGTGGGCTTTGTCGTCATCGCGCTGGGCGAGATCTTTGCCGAGCCCATGCTCGCCGCGCTCAACGTTCCCGCCGAAACCATGCCGCTCGCTTCGCTCTACCTGCGCGTCTTTTTGCTCAGCATGCCCTCGATCTTGCTCTACAACTTTGAGGCCGCGATCTTCCGCTCCGTCGGCATCACCCGCATGCCGCTGCAGGCGCTTGCCGTGTCCACCGTCCTCAACATTGGCCTGGACCTCATCTTTGTCCCCGTACTCCACCGGGGCGTCGCGGGCGTCGCCATCGCCACCGCCATCGCCTACACCGTCAGCGCCGCCACACTCTTTATCCGCCTGCTCAAAACCGACTCCGTCGTCCACGTCACCCCGCGCGACCTGGCCATCGACCCCGTCGCTCTCAAGCGCATCGTCAAGATTGGCCTGCCCGCCGGCATCCAAAGCGCCGTCTTTGCCGTCGCCAACATCATCATCCAGTCCGCCATCAACAGCCTGGGCACCGAGGTCATGGCGGCATCCAGTGCCGCCATGAGCCTGGAGTATGTGTGCTACAACCTGCTCAACAGCTTTAGCCAGGCCTGCACCACCTTTGTGGGACAAAACCACGGCGCCCGCCAAATCGGCCGCTGCACCAAGACGCTCAAGGTCTGCCTGGTCGAAGGCGGCATTGTCGCGCTCACCACCATCGTCATCATCGTCGGCCTGGGGCGCGAGATCCTGGCGCTCTTCAACAGCGATCCCAACATCGTCTCGATCGGATATATCCGCGTGTGCTCGATCTTCCCGGCGTACGCCTTTAGCATGTTCTACGAAAACATGTCCGGTTACTTGCGCGGCTTTGGCATCTCGCTCATGCCCGCCCTCATCACCATGATCTGCGTCTGCGGCATCCGCTTCTATTGGGTGTTCTGCGTGTTCCCCCACTTCCGCACCTTTGCGAACATCATGATGGTCTACCCCATCAGCCTGGGCACCACGGCGCTCTTTATGGTCGTGGCGGCACTGCTCTGCCACCCAGCACGCACCTATCGTGTCACCCAAGCCAATGCGACGGCCCGCTAAACACCGCACTCAACGCCACGTCAGTCATTAATTGACAATATGCGAGCTCATATAGTCGATAAAGTGCCTCGTAGCGATGGGCATGGTGTCCCAACTGCGCCAAGCCGCCACTACGTCGCGCGAGGGGGCATGCACGATGGGACGTACGCGAATATCGGCCCGCATGCCCTCAACGGTACGGCGATACAGCATACTCACGCCTAGGCCCTCCTCCACCATCGCCATAATGGTGTAGTCGTCGGTCACCTCGCTCGTCACGTGCGGCGACAGGCCATGCGCCGCGAATGCATCGAGCACCAGGCTCTGCTCGCCCTCATCCAGCAGCACAAACGGCTCGGACGCCAGGTCGGCGAGCGTCACCTTTTCCTTTGCTGCCAGCGGATGCGCAGTCGGCAACAGTGCCACCAACTCGTCGTGATAGACCACGCGCTTCTCGAGCCCAGCGGTAAATCCGCGTGCCGTAAAACAAAAATCAACCACGCCATCGTGCACCCACTGGGCGTTGCGTGTGTAATCGCCCTGCTTGAGGGTAAAGTGCACCCCCGGGTGCAGGGCCCCAAAGTCGCGGATCACTCGCGGCAGCACGGTACGACTCACGTTGGTAAACGTCGCAATGCGAATGTCGGTCGACGAAAGCCCCAGCAGCTCCTGACGCTTGCCCTCAAGCTCGGCCTCGGCAGTTACGATCTGGCGCAGATACGGCAGATACTGTTTGCCGTCGCGCGTAAGCGAGACGCCTTGTTTGCCGCGCTCGATAATCGTGGTGCCCAGCTCGCGCTCGAGCGCCTTGACGGCTTGGCTCACCGCGCTTTGCGTATAGCCCAGCTCGTCGGCAGCGCCCTTCAGGCTGCCGCAATCAACCACCATACATACAATCTGGTACCGCGATGCCATCGTGCCTCCATCTCGATGCGGCTGTAAAACGTTTTGCCAGGGCTTTTTCTACTAGCATTAGCATTTCTTAATCATACTGAAGATACATTCGCTTTACTACACCCACATCTGAGAGCAGAATCCTTTTTGCGAAACCGTTCTGTAATAAAAGGAGTCCCATGGATCGCAAAAAAGCAATCGCGCTCTCATTTTCCGTTCCCGTCGCATGGGGCTTTTCGTATCCCCTCATGAAGATCGGCATGGACAGCATGAACGCCACAAGCATCGTTGCGCTGCGCTGCATCATCGCCTTTGCGGCTTGCCTTGTGCTCTTCCACAAGCACGCTTTCCGCATCAACCGCGACCTTATGGTTCGCGCCGCCATCATCGGTGCCATCATGGCAACCGAGCTCACCTGCATGTGCCTGGGCTCCAGCCTCACCTCCGCCTCCACCGCCGGTTTTTTACAGAGCCTGACGGTCGTGATCGTCCCGTTTGCCAACGCGGCCCTGCTGCGTCGCGCCCCCGAGCGCAAGGTGCTCGTCGGCACGGCCATCGTCACCTGCGGCATGCTGCTGCTCTCGGGCGCCGACTTTACCAGCCTGAATCCCGGCGCGATCATCATGCTGCTCTCGGCCTTTATCTATGCCGGCCACATTATCGTAGCCAAGCACTTTGTCGAAGAAGTCGACCCGCTGGCCCTGGGCGTTTGGCAGTTGGGCTTTGGTGGCCTGTTCTCGGGCATCGCCGCATGCACCTTGGGCGGCTTCACGCTTCCCAGCACGCCCAACGAGATCGTCGTGGTCGTCGCGCTGGCACTCATCTGCTCTGCCTACGGCTTTATCACCCAGACGCTCGTGCAGCCCCACGTGCCTGCCGAGACCACCGGCTTTGCCTTCTCGCTCGAGCCGGTCTGTTCCGCCGTCTTCTCGTTCTTCCTGGTCGGCGAGGTCCTGAGCCCCATCGCCTTCTTTGGTGCCGCCCTCATCCTCACCGGCGTCATGGTGGCAACCGTCGAGTTTCCGCGCCTTCGCGCACATGGACAGGCTCGCATGGCAGGAGCGCCCGAGCACGTCTCGTAGACCCCACTCTTCATACAGCCGCGGCATAAAGGCAACCGGTGCGCCTTTACAATAGATGCAAACAGAGCATCTGACGTAAAGGAGCCCCATGGACGCCGCGACCCGCGACCGCAACATAGCAACTTGGTTGGGCGATGCGCCGCAGCCGGTACGTGACACGACGAACCAGCTGCTCGAGCGCATCGCCCTTTTACGTGCCGAGCAAACCATCTACCCGGCACAAGACGACATCCTCAATGCCCTAGCCTATACGCCGGCCGACCAGGTCAAAGTTGTCATTTTGGGTCAAGACCCCTATCACGGGCCCAACCAGGCAATGGGACTGTCGTTCTCGGTCCCCGCGACGCAAACCAAGTTGCCGCCGAGCCTGCGCAACATCTACAAGGAACTCAAAGCCGATCTGGACTGCCCTATTCCCGCCACAGGAGATCTAACGCCATGGGCACAACAGGGCGTCCTGCTCCTTAACACCACGCTCACCGTGCGCGAGCATGCCGCCAACTCGCACGCCAAGCTGGGTTGGAGCACGCTGACCGACTACGTTATCGAGCGCTGCTGCCTGCTGCCCCAACCGGTCGTCTTTTTGGCATGGGGCCGCTTTGCCCAGCAGATGGTCGAGGGCAAGCTCGCCGCGACTGGCGCGGGCGAGGCAACCGGCAAGTACTGCTTAGCCTCCACGCACCCCTCGCCACTTTCGGCCAACCGTGCCACGGCAGAACTCCCCGCTTTTATGGGGTCGCGTCCCTTCTCGGCAGCCAATCGGCTACTCGAACAGCACGGCTCGACCCCCGTCAACTGGACTTGCCTCGGCTAAAAATCGATACATCAAAAACGCGCCCGACAGCTTTCCATCGGGCGCGTTTCCTATTCGGGCCAAATAAATTGTGTGCGGCCGGCCTCGCCACCGTCAATGAGCAGACTCTGCCCGGTCATAAACCGGTTGGTCACGCCCACAAAGTGGATCCACTCGGCAATCTCTTGGGCGGTGGCCCAGCGTTTAAGCGGCGTGAGCTCCATAATCTGGTTCCACAGGTGTTCGTCTTCCATCACGCAACGGTTGAGCGGCGTGATAACGCCGCCCGGGTCCACACTGTTGGCGATGGCCTGCGGCGCCAAGCGGTTTGCAAGGTTCTTGGTGTAGGCGATAACGCCGCCCTTGCTGGCAGCATAGGCGGGAAACTCCGATCCCGTATGCCCGCTCGCCGACCCCACATTGACCACGGATGTAATAGCCGGCGCCGGCTTGGCGGCAAGCCCCTCCCCCACAAAGGCGTAGCGCTCGGTCACGTTGATGGTGCCGCACAGGTTGGCGGCAATATCGTCGGCCGAGTCCTGCGTACCAGCAACATTCACGATCACCTGGGGTTCAAGCTCGCCTGGAAACGAGTCCGGCTCGCGGACATCGACGATCAGATGGCGATAGCGCTCGTGCTCGATCGCTGCCGGCAGCAAATCAAAGCCCACGACCTCGTGGCCCTCGTCCAAAAAGCGCTGCACGCACGCGGCTCCGATACCGCCCGAAGCGCCCGTGATCAAAACCCGCATATTTGCTCCTTAGGCGGTTGCGTGGCGCTCGAGATACTCGGCGCCCACATTCTCGCGCTCCCAGCCGCGCACGACCTTGTAGCCCACAGGGCTCAGGAAGACCTCGCACAGCAGCTCGGCAACAGCGCCGGTCAGCGAGCACATAAGGACCTGCACCCAGGTCCAACCAAAGAACGTGTGGCTCACCACAATGGCAAAGACCAGGTTGTCGATAAACTGGCCAACGCCTGTAGACACATAGGAGCGGAAGGCAAAGCTCGCAAAGTTATTCTTTTTGAGCATACGGCCGAGCGACTGGTTGAGCGTGGAGTTAACGACGGCAGAGACGAGCATGGCGAGCGAAGATCCAAACACCACGTACCAGGTGCCGCCGATGGTGGCGTTAAGGGCGGTGTTGACCTCGATCATACCCGTGTCGTAGTAGGCGCCCCACATGCCGGGCGTGAGCGAGCATGCCCAAAAGCACAGGCTCACAGCCAGGTTGACCAGCAGTGCGAGGATAGAGATTTTGATGGATGCCTTGGCGCCAAAGCGCTTGCAGATCATGTCCTGGCACAAAAACGAAACCCAGCTCACCACAAAGCCGCAATCGAGTGCCAGATACGGCAGGCTGATGAGCTCTTTGTTGGCCAGCAGGTTCATCATGATAACGCTCACGATAAACAGCGAAACCGTTGCCGCGGGAATGCTCCGCAACAGGACCTTGTAGTCCTCCATGACCTTCTTGATCATTATGTACTCCTTTGGTTTTAGGTTTAACGAGCAGGATATCGGACCCGAACTGCTCGGACGCCCCGGTCTTGAGACGACGGTGGGTATGATAGCCGCTCACACGGCATCAGGCAAGCAAACGGCGCGGCAGCCCCGCAGGGCCACCGCGCCGATGCGTTAAAAGGCTACGTTGCCAAACTCAGACAGGATAAGGTCGGGGTTGTGGTCGGTTGCCCAATCCACGTTCCACGGACTCGTGAACAGCAGCAGCTTACCGCCGCGCATGTCCTCGACGCGAAGGGTGTCGCGCGTGAGCGAAAGGCCCGGGATATCGATGGTGTCGGGGTCGTTCTGGATCCAGCGGATGTCCGTATAGGGCAGTGGCTGGCGACGAACCTCAACACGGTACTCGGCCTTGAGGCGGCGCTCGAGCACCTCAAACTGCAGCACGCCGACCACGCCCACAATGACGCTTTCCATGCCGGCACCCAGCTCGCGGAAGATCTGGATGGCGCCCTCCTGGGCAAGCTCCTCCATGCCCTTTACGAACTGCTTGCGCTTGAGCGTGTCGACCTGCGTAATGCGGGCAAACATCTCGGGGGCAAACGTCGGGATCTGCGGATACTGCACGTGACGCTTGCCGGAGCATACAGTGTCGCCGATGCTAAAGATACCCGGATCGAACAGGCCCACGATATCGCCCGCGTACGCCTCGTCCACGATGGCGCGGTCGTCGGCCATCATCGACGTGCCCGTGGCAAGCTTGAGCTTGCGGCTACCCTGCACGTGGAAGGCGTCCATGCCGCGCTCGAACTTGCCCGAGCAAATGCGCACAAAGGCGATGCGGTCACGGTGGTTCTTGTCCATGTTGGCCTGGATCTTAAACACAAAGCCGCTAAAGTCGTCGCGGCAGGGATCGACCGGTTCGCTGGTGAGCGTATCGGTATAGGCGCGCGGCGTCGGGGCCAGACGCAGGAACTCCTTGAGGAAGGGCTCCACGCCAAAGTTGGTAAGCGCCGAGCCAAAGAACGCCGGGCTCAGCTTGCCGCAGGCCACGGCATCCAAGTCGAGCTCGTCGCCGGCGCCATCGAGCAGCTCGATGTCGTCCATCAGGTTCTTATGGTTCTCTTCGCCAATAAGCTCGTCCATGGCGGGGTCGCCCAGCTCGGCCTCGACCTCGGCGACCTTCTTGGTGGCGTTGGCGTGGCCGTCGCCCTCAAAGGCGATAACGCGACGGGTCTGACGATCGAACACGCCGCGGAAATTGCGGCCGCTGCCGATCGGCCAATTCATGGGATAGGTGTTGATGCCCAGAACGTTCTCGATCTCTTCCATGAGCTCAAACGGATCGCGAGCCTCGTGGTCGAGCTTGTTCACAAAGGTGAAGATGGGAATATGGCGCAGCGTACAGACCTTAAAGAGTTTTTTGGTCTGGGCCTCGACGCCCTTGGCGCCGTCAATGACCATGACTGCGGCGTCGGCGGCCATAAGGGTACGGTAGGTATCCTCCGAGAAGTCCTGGTGGCCGGGGGTATCGAGGATATTGACGCAGGCGCCGTTATAGGTGAACTGCAGCACCGAGGAGGTAACGGAAATACCGCGCTCCTTCTCGATGTCCATCCAGTCCGAGACGGCATGCTTGGCCGAGCTCTTGCCCTTGACCGAGCCGGCAGTCTGGATGCTGCCGGTATAGAGCAGCAGCTTCTCGGTAAGCGTGGTCTTACCGGCGTCCGGGTGGCTGATGATCGCGAATGTGCGGCGCGACGAGATTTCATCCGACAGGCTTGCCATGCGGATCCTTTCTTGCATTGAGTGCATTACGTCGTTGTAACCGCACTATTGTAGCCGCGAAATCCCGCTCTAGGGCACCTATCAGGACAAATTCATCAGCCAAGCTCGCTGTGTAGTGGGCAGCCGCCTTACGCACTGTCTCAATCTGTAACAGAAAGACGGGTTTTACCGTTCCTGGTGTTACAGATCGAGATAAACGGCTGGGAAGACCAGCGCCGTCTCAATCTCCGTCTCAATCTGTAACAGGAGGACGGGTTTTGAGCTTCTACCTGTTACAGATCGAGATAAACGCGCAGGCGGGCGACCAATGTCTCAATCTGTAACATCTAGCCACCAAAAACGGGCCTTAGTGTTACAGATTGAGATGAACGAGCAGGAAGGTCGGGACTGTCTCAATCTGTAACAGGTAGACACCAAAATCGGCTCCAGATGTTACAGATCGAGACAAACGAACGAAGAGACAGGCGAGCCTACATTTCTTCTTGCATAACTGTGCATAGTGTATATATACTGTGCTTACCGGTTATATACACGTGTAGCCCAACAGCTAAGGAGCCGCTGTGGACATCATCCTATCCAATTCGAGCGACAAGCCCATCTACGAGCAGATATCCTCGCAGGTCAAAGCGCAGATCCTTTCGGGCGCACTCGCTGCGGGAGCCAAACTCCCCAGCATCCGTGCGCTCGCGAGCGACCTCGGCGTGAGCGTCATTACCACCAAGCGTGCCTATGCCGACCTGGAGCAGCTCGGCTTTATCTGCACCGTGCAGGGCAAGGGCTGCTTTGTCGCCGAGGGAAACCAGGAGCTCTTGCGCGAAAACCAGCTCTGCCATATCGAAGAGTTGCTTGCGCAGGCCGCTACGCAGGCCGAAACCCTGGGCGTCACGCGCGACAAATTGCACGAGATGCTCGACCTTGTGGCCCCCGAAACCATGCAGTAGCCATCTGCAAGAAAGGCTATACCATGCAAAACTTGCTAGAACTCAAAGGTGTTTCATGCCGCGTAAGCGACCGTTTTTCGCTACGCGATGTCACGCTCACCGTGGAGCCCGGCCAGATTGTCGGCTTTGTGGGCGCAAACGGCGCCGGCAAGACAACGACCATTCGTGCCGCGCTCGGGCTTATAAAGCTCGATGTCGGCGAGGTGCATCTGTTTGGACAGCGCTGCGACACCAACGCGCCCGACGAGACGCAGTGCCACCTGCGCTCCCGCGTAGGCCTTGTCCTGGACACGTGCCCCTTCCCCTCCACGCTCAAGGTGGGCCAGATCGAGAGGCTCGTAGGCCCGGCGTACCCCACGTGGAGCTGCGAAACGTTCGCCGGGTTCATCGACCGATTTGGCCTCGATCCCAAGACAAAGGTCAAGGACCTCTCCCGCGGCATGGGCATGAAACTGCAGCTTGCCTGTGCGCTCAGCCACAATGCCAAGCTGCTCGTTTTGGACGAAGCCACCGCGGGCCTCGATCCCATGGCGCGCGAGGAGCTGCTCGATGAGCTGCTTGCCTTTGTCGCCGACGGCCAACACAGCGTGCTGCTCTCGAGCCACATTACGTCCGACCTCGATCGCGCCGCCGACCGCGTCATCTGCATCGATAACGGCTCGATTATGTTTGACCTGCCGCGCGAGGACATTACCGACCGCGCCGGCATCGCCCACTGCACGCAAGCACAGGCCGCCGAGCTTATGACTTGCGTCGAAGGCGCCCGTGCCGCCCACCACGCCTATAGCGTGGACGTGCTCGTGCCCAACCGTCGCGAAGCGCTCGAGGCTTTCCCCGAGATTCCCTGCGATCGGGCAACCATTGATGACTACCTTCGCCTCATGCTGAAAGGGGCTTCGAAATGAAACGCGCCTTTATGTCCGAGCTCGCCATCGTTCGCACGCTTATCCCGAGTATCGCGGGCGTCGGCCTATTCATATTCGTTGTGCTGACCCTCGCCAACGCATCGGATGGTGATTCCGGCATGAGCGCCGGTGCCTGCGCGGTCAGCGCCATGTCGCCCATCATATTCATGAACTCACTGGCCGGTTTCGACAATCAAAACGGTTGGGAGCGTTATCGGGCAACGCTGCCCTTCTCGCGCAAAGACATCATCTGCGCACGCTACCTGAGCGTTATTGTCTTCTCCGCCGTCATGGCATGCGCGGCTACGCTTTTGAGTATCGTCGCCATCCCGCTCTTCAGCAGCGCGGGCATTCCTCCGACGGGACAGACGGTCTTTGAAATCGCAATCGCCTCGGCAGCATCGATGCTCATCTCCCTCATGATGGTGTTCCTGGCACAGCCGCTGTTCTTTCGATTTGGACACATGGAGGCGTTGCGCCTATCCGTTGGCCTGTTTGCCCTGCTTGGTTGCGGCACCATGGCCACGCTGAGCTCCTCCAACCCCATCAGCAACTGGCTCATGTCGATTGCCGGGGCAAATCCCGATCCCGCCGTCCTCGGCTGCCTGTGCGCAGGAATTGCCGTCCTGGCCCTCGTGCTATTTACACTGAGCTGCGCTATCAGCACCAAGGTCTATCGAACACGCGACCTGTAGCCACGCGAGCCTCGATCCACGAAGGACGCGGTCGTCCCCTCCCCGCAAATCCGTGGCAAACGGCATGTCCCCGGGTTGCGCTCCCGTGCTACTTGCGCAGCGGCTTGGGCAGCGGAATGCCCGCCGCAATGACGGCGGCGATGATCATGCAGACGATACCCTTGAGTGGGAAGCACATGAGCAGCAGGCCCACGACCATGACCGGCTGACGCATGACGGCGCCCATCGTCGAGGCGGTACAGACGGCGACGCAAAAGACCGGATCGGCGCCCGTAAGGATGGCAAGACCGTAACCCAGGCTCACGCCCGAGAAGATAACCGGGAAGAAGTGGCCGCCGCGCCAGCCCATGTTGATGAGGGCAGGCGTCAACATGGCCTTGACAAGACCGGTTGCAATAAGCACGCCGGCGGGAATGGTCATATAGGTCTCCATGAGCACATCGGCTTGTGTCTCGCCGGCAAACATGGTGTAGGGCAGAACCGTGCCGCAGATGGCGAGCGCCAAACCGGCCAGCATGGCCTTGACGACAGGGCGCTCCCCCACGGCATGAGCCAATGCCTCGCTCGCGTGCTCCGAGACAAAGTACAGCCAGCCACAGGCCGTGCCGATCACGCGCCAGGGGAATAAGCCAGGCAAGCTCGAGGTTGCCCACCTCGGCGGCCTCGAACCTGGGCATGCCCATGCCGCCGCCCATGAGCTGCCCGAGCAACAGATAGGTGCCCAAGCCACCGGCAATCGCGATGCCGTAGACCACGGTCTTTTGCGCCTTGGGCAGCTTGATCGTGATCTCGTCAGACGCGGACTCATCGTCATTGGCACCCTGACCGTCAGCACTTCCGGCGAGCGGCGCCACAAAGCCAAACACGGGCGCGGTAAAGAGTGCCGTCAGAGCAGCCTGAGTGCCCAGCAGCGTGAGCTCCCTAAACTCAGCTCCAAAGCGACGCATGCGATCGCCGACCCAGCTGCACAGTCCCGCGATAACGCCGGTCAGGCCGGCCTCCGGTCCAATACTTCCGCCAAACAGCAACGGCAGCAGCGCCGCGAGCGAAAGCTTGCCCAGATTGTCGTACGGGTAGCGACCGTCTTGCTTGACCTTGGTCATGACCTGGTTGAGGTCGTCGGTCTTGGCGCCCGTCATCTTTTCGTGCAGGCCAATCACCAAGCCGCCCAGCAGGCAGACAAAAAACGGGTACGGCAAAAAGCCAAACGGACCGCTGGCGAGTTCGGGCGAAGAGACACCCAGCATATGCGGGACCTCGGTCCACAAATAATCAATGCCGTGCTCCATCGCAAAGAAGAATAGCCAGACTGCAGCACCCGCGAGTGCACCGGTCACGGCAACGCTGACCAAAAACAGCGCGCGGTTTGTGGGTTTGGCAAGGTTATCCATCGGGTCCTCCCGTGGTCAAAATCGACAAGGATACGTTTTATTGTAAGACGGGCACAGCGCGGACGTGCCGACCATCCACGCCGCGAACGGCGCCATTGGGCGCCGCACGTGCGATAGGCCTACGGCTTAGCTGCCGATAATCGATGCGATCTCGTGCAGGTCCTCGGCAAAGTAAATGCCTTGCTGGCGCCTCGGGCTCGAAAGCCCCTTATCAATCATGTGCTCGAGCAGCGCCTTGAGGTCGTTGTAGTAACCGTTCAGGTTGTACAGAATGCACGGCGCGCTCAGATGTCCCAACGACACGGCCGACATGACCTCGGCGATCTCCTCGAGTGTGCCCGTGCCGCCCGGAAAGGCGATAAACGCATCGCCGAGCTCGATCATCTTGGCCTTGCGCTCGGCCATGTCGCTCGTCACGATAAGGTCATCGATACCGTCGTGCTGATACTCCGCCTCGATAAAAAAGCTTGGCTCCACGCCGGTCACGTGTCCACCGGCATCGAGCACGCTATCGGCGAGCGCGCCCATCAGCCCCGACTTGGATCCGCCGTATACCAGCGCGTGGCCGTTGGAGCCAATCCATGCGCCGAGCTGGCACACCGCAGGCAGAAACGCCGGGTCGTTACCGACGCTGGCGCCCAGATACACGGTGATATTCATATTCGGTCCCCCTCGTCGTGACGCGCGGCGCCCGTTCTAGCGTTGGCGTCGGCGATATTCGCGCACGCGGCGCGACAAGTCGGCGAGCTCATCGCGGTCGAGCTCTTCCAGGTGCTCAAGATCGTCCATAAAGCGCGCCATGGTGTCCTTTTGACGCATCTTGATGAGCGTATTGCAGTAGTTCACCGCCACGCCCGTGAGCATGGCGATGTAGAAGATGCTGATGACGCTCAAAACGACGGTGATAGCGCGGGCAACCGGCGTTTCGGCCGGGATATCGCCAAAGCCGATCGTCGATACGGTCTCAAAGCTAAACCAGAGGCCATCGCCAAACGTAAGGGTCGCAGGGTCGGACAGCCAGACGGCCGTCGAGCACAGCAGGTAGAAGATAAGGAACAGGCCGGTGATGCGCGCAAAGCCAGCCTGGCGCAACACGTCGGCAAGCGTCCTCAACTTGTTCATCGCGACCCCTTTTCCCAGACGCCCAATCACATTCGCTCGGTATTGTCCCACAACCGGCACCTGGGGACGTTCCTTTTAATATGAGCAGGACATTGTCAAGAGGCAAAATCGGGCCT
>CAJKHC010000025.1:0-15645 GCA_905199605.1 uncultured Collinsella sp. | reverse complement strand
CGGGTGCCCTACCGGGAGTAGCCCCGACGGTTGACAAAACTATAGGAACACCCAACGACTAATGGTGCAAGGAATGTCCCAAACTGCCGGCAGAAAAGGAACGTCCCCAAGTGCCACATTCCCCAACGACTAGTCATTTAAGAACGTCCCCAACGACTACCCATAACAACGCCGATGTTTTGGCGCGGACAGCGAAAGCCCGCCAGAGCGAGCAAGGTGCCTTGAAACGAGGCGGCATTGACCTTCTGGTCATGCCGCCGAAGTTGAAAGGCAGATTGCCGCTCTGGCGGGCTTGCAGCGTCGAGTGGTTACGCGGTTCGTAGAACCGCGTAACACCCTAGTTACATCAGCTCGCAGACAGCCGCCGCGAAGGCAACGGGGTCCTCAGGCAGAATGCCCTCGACCAGCAGAGCCTGGTCGTAGAGCAAGCCGGAGTACTGCTTGATCTTATCGGCGTCGCCTGCCTTCTGGGCAGCGACAAGCTTGTCAAAGACCGGGTGCTTGGCGTTGAGCTCGAGCACGCGCTGGCTCTTGGGCATGCCGTCGGGCGCGCCCTCGGGCCCCTTCTGGAGCACCTTCTCCATCTCGAGCGAAAGCGGACCCTCGGTGGTGATGCAGGCGGGAGCGTCAGTCAGACGCGCAGAGACGGCGACCTTCTCGACCTTGTCACCGAGCGCCTCCTTCATGGCGTTAAAGAGATCCTCGTTCTCCTTGGTGGCGTCCTCGGCCTCCTTCTTCTCGTCATCGGTCGCCATGTCAAGATCGCCGGTCGCGACGTTCTTAAGCTCCAGGTGACGATCCTCGACCTCGGGCTCGGCACCATCGGCAACTGCCTTCTCGGCAGCCTCGCGAGCAGCGTCATCCTCGTAGACCTTGGGCATATCGGCAGCCACGTACTCACGCATGGCCTGGAAGGTGAACTCATCCACGTCCTGCGTCAGCAGCAATACATCGTAGCCGCGGTCGAGCACGCCCTTCACGACGGGCATCTTGGCCAGACGCTCGCGCGAATCGCCGGCGGCATAGTAGATTGCCTTCTGGCCCTCGGGCATGCCCTTGGCATACTCGGCAAGGGTGATCATCTTCTGCTCCTTGGCAGACCAGAACAGCAACAGGTCGGCGAGCTCGTCGGCCTTCATGCCGTAGCTCGAGTAGATGCCGTACTTCAGACCGCGACCAAAGTTCTCAAAGAACTTCTCGTATGCCTCACGGTCGTTGTCGCGCATGTCCTCAAGGTCGGCGGTAATCTTCTTTTCCACACGCTTGGCGATAGCCTTGAGCTGACGGTTCTGCTGCAGCGTCTCGCGCGAGATGTTGAGCGACACGTCGGCGGAATCCACGACGCCACGGACAAAGTTGTAGTAGTCGGGCAGCAGGTCGTCGCACTTCTCCATAATCAGCACGTTGGAGCTGTAGAGCGCCAGGCCCTTCTCGTAGTCCTTGCTGTACAGATCGAACGGGGCGCGGCCCGGCACAAACAGCAGGGCGTCGTACTCGAGCGTGCCCTCAGCATGGAAGCTGATGGTGCGTGCAGGATCGTCAAAGTCGTGGAACGTTGACTTGTAGAACTCGTCGTAGTCCTTCTGCTCGACATCGGAGCTGCGCTTTTTCCAGATCGGCGTCATTGAGTTGACGGTCTCGAGCTCCTGGTAGTCCTCGTACTCGGGCGTGTAGTCATCGCCAGCATCCTCGGGCTTGGGCTTCTGGCGGCTCTTGGACACCATCATCTGAATCGGGTAGCGCACATAGTTGCTGTACTGCTGAATCAGGCTCTTGAGGCCCCACTCGGTCAGGAAGCGATCGTAGGTCTCGGCCTCGCCGTCGGCGTCGAGCTTCTCGTTCTCGCGCAGCGTCAGGATGACATCGGTACCGTGCTCAGCACGCTCGCCATCCTCGATGGTGTAGCCCTCAAGACCGTCGGACTCCCAAACGTGGGCGATATCCTCGCCATAAGCGCGGCTGACGACCTTCACGTGGCTGGCGACCATAAAGGCGGAGTAGAAACCCACGCCAAACTGACCGATGATGTCGACATCGGAACCCTGCTGCTCGGCGTTCTCAGTCTTAAACTCCTCGGAGCCGGAATGGGCGATGGTGCCCAGATTGCGCTCAAGCTCCTCGGCGGTCATGCCGATACCGTTATCCGAAATGGTGATGGTACGGGCATCTTTATCAAAGGAAACACGAATAGCCAGGTCGCCCTGGTCGAGCTTGACGCTCGGGTCCTGCAGGCTCTTAAAGTTGAGCTTGTCGACGGCGTCGCTCGCGTTGGAGATAAGCTCGCGCAGGAAGATTTCCTTATTGGTGTAGATGGAGTTGATCATGAGGTCGAGCAGTTTTTTGCTCTCGGTCTTAAATTGACGCATGTGCAGTCCTTTCGCGCTACCCCCGTCCGCAAAAACGGCCCGGTTGCCCGAGCCGCATCGCAGACCTGCTATGTTCAGACTTAGATTTTATAACCCATTAGCGCGCATATATACATACGGAATCGAAAAACTGTATGTCCAAACGCTCTGATGCGCCAATTGCCAAGGAGTGTCCCCGACTGCCGGCAGGAAAGGAACGTCCCTATCTGCCATCTACGCGCTTGGCCATCCAAGCATGGGGCTGGCCCTCGTCTTCGTAGTCCACCGGGGCAATCTGCGTGTAACCCGCCTTGGCATAGAGCGGCAGCACGTATTCCTGCGCATGCAGCTTAATGAGCTTGGCGCCGGCATCACGCGCGCACGTATCACTGGCCTCGACAATCTTGCTCGCCAAACCGCGACGGCGCATGCTCGGCAGCACGGCCACGCGCCCCATAATGTAGGTCTCCCCCGCCGCGACGCCTTCGTCCAAGTCGCACGCCGGCGACACCGGAGCCTCTGCGTCAGCTGCGCGCTCGAGTTCTTCGGGAAACACGCGCGAGCAACCGGCAAGCTCACCGTCTACATAGAGCGTCACATGAATGCAGTTCGGATCCTCGTCGATAGCGTCAAACTCATTCTCGTAGCCCTGCTCGTCCATAAAAACGACGCGGCGCACCAACGCCGCGTCATCAAAGCATCCCGTCTTAAGTTGGATATCCATGGCTGCCCTTTCATTCAATGCGAACGTTAGGGACAGATTTTAGCGAAAATGAGCTCCGCGCACGCTAAACTTCGCGCGAGCCTTCGCCAGGCAATCGTAATGACCCACGTTATGGGCATCGCTCGCGATGAAGCTGTACAGGTTCTGATCGAACAGGCGCTGTGCCGGCTTTTTCTCGCGACCAAAGCGACCGCCGGCAATAAAGTCCGCCGAAGCCTGCAGCTTGCAGCCCATATCGACCAGGCGCTCCGCCACGCTTACATCCTTTTGAACCGCACGATAGCGCTCAGGATGAGCGATGATCACCTGGTAGCCACGGCACTGCAAATCGTAAATCGTGTTCTCGTACTCTCTAAACGCATACGCATCGGCATGCGTCGAAAGCTCGAGCAGAAACTCGTTGGTCCCATCGAAATGCAAGTGATCCGCGGCATCGATACCAAGCTCAACGAGCTTTCGATGGTTGACCTCGAAGCCCATCTGGAGCGGAAAACCGTCAGCGTTATCGCGCAGCAGCTCAAAGGCATCCCACATCTTGTCGTAATCAAAATAGGGATCACGGCAGTGAGGAGTGCAAACGATTCTGGTTACACCGGCCCGCTTGGCAGCCTCGAGCATCGCCAAGCTCTCTTCGAGATCGGCGGCGCCGTCGTCTACACCCGGCAAGATATGGCAATGAATGTCACGCATAGGTCAGCCTTAATCAACTAAACGTTTGCTCGGTTGGTGAAGATGCCCTTTTTGGAAGTGCCCTGATCGTCGGAGCCCTTCTTAACCTTCTTACCGTCCTTGGTGTAGTAAGAATAGTAGTACTCGCTGGTCTCGGTCTCACAGTAATTCATGACGGTACCGATGAGCTTGACCTTCTCGGACTTCTTAAGCTGACCGATGGCGTTGAGCGCCTCCTCGCGCTTGGTGAAATCCTCACGCACGACAAAAAGCGCACCGTCGGTCAGACTTGCGATCTCGGCAGCATCGATGAAGGTGCCGACCGGGGGAGCATCGAAGATGACGTACTGGAACTTGGCGGACAGTGCCTTTACCAGCTTGGCAAAGCGATGGGAGACGATGATGTCGGCAGGATTGGGAATGTGCGGCTCGGCATCGAGGAAGTAGAAGTTCTTCTGACCCGTCTCGACAATCGCCTGGTCGATAGAAACCTGCTCGGACAGGACTGCATAGAGTCCGCCGCGGGAGCGGACGCCGAGCATATCGGCAAGGGACCTGCGACGCATATCAGCCTCGACCAGCAGGACACTCTTGCCGCTCGTGGCGATTGCCTGAGCAAGATTAATGGAAACCGTAGACTTGCCCTCGTTGGGAATCGAGGAGGTAACGGTGATGGTGCGAATGGGGTCGTCCACGCTCGCAAAGCGGATGTTGGCCAGAAGGGTCTTGGCGGCATTCTGCACAACGAGCTTATCGGTGTTCTTTGCCTTAGCCATGCCTATTTACCACCTTTCATAGCCGGAATTCGGCCAACAACGGGAATACCCAGGAGCTCTTCTGCCTCTTCGGCACCGCGGATGCGGGTATTGAGCATGTCTGCCAAAACGACATAGGCAACTGCGATAAAGATACCGGCGAGGAACGCGACGGCAATATACAGCGTGCGCTTGGGGCCGCTGGGGGCTTCGGGGGTCTTAGCCTCGTCGATAACGTTGATGCTCTGGGCAGCGCCGACGTTCTGAGCGACCGTACTCACCGAGCTGGCAATGGCCTTTGCGACCTCAGCCGTCTCCTTGGCATCGGTGCCGGTAACCGAAAGCGTAATGACACGCGTGGTGGTCTCGGAGGAAACAGACACCTTGTAGTCATCCAAATCGGTGAGGCCCAGTTCTTTGGCGGCGCCGCTCTTAACGCTATCGCTATCCAGCAGCGTGGCGATATCGTTGGAAAGCATCTGGCTCGCCGAGAGATCGTTGTAGCTCATCTGACCGCTATCGTCGGTCTTGGCGAGAATGTACATGCTCGTCGTCGCGGTATAGGTGTTGTCCATCGCAACGAAGGACACGATGCCCATGGCGATCGCGCAGACCACCGGAAGGGTGATGACCAGCTTGAGGTGCTTCTTCAGCAGCTGGAACAGTTCGAGAAGGGTCATGCAGCTTGCCTTTCATTTCCCCAGTTCGGATTGACAAAACTGTCCGTATGTTATCGCATCTTTTTACCGAGACCAAACTCTATACATAAGAAACAGGCTCTCCTGTAAAAATGTCGGAAGCAATCGTAAAATTGCACAACAACGCCGCACCCGAAAGTCAAATGCGGCGTCTACATCAATATCTGTGTTGTATCGCTATGCGAATGGCTCGTCCTGCTGTATGGGAAACGTCACCGTAATGGTGGTTCCCACGCCCAACTCGCTCGACAGATCAAGCGTGGCGTGATGATACAGGGCCGCATGCTTGACAATGGCAAGCCCCAGGCCGGTTCCGCCGCGTGCCTTGGACCTACTCTTGTCCACGCGATAGAACCGCTCAAATACCTTGCCCTGTTCTTCAGGCGCGATACCGATTCCCGTGTCGGCGACAGCGAGGAACGGATGGCCTTCGTCGTTGGTGCCGCACTGCAGCGTAACCGTACCGCCGGGCCGATTGTAGCGGATGGCGTTGCTTGCCAGATTATAGATGAGCTCGTCGACCAAGCGCGACACGCCTTCGATGACCACAGGCTTGGTCTCATGACTTATCGTCACATTCGCCTGACGGGCAACCTGTTCAAGACGCTGCTCAACCGCGTAGATCGCACGCGAGAGCTCAATAGGCTCCGTGGACCCAATGGGCACTGCCTCGCCTTCAGTTGCACGTTCGGCCTCGTCCAAGTTAGACAGCGTAAGGATGTCGTTGACAAGCGCTGCCAAGCGGCCCGCCTCACGATAGATGCGACCGCCAAAGTTGCGCAGGTCGTCCTCGCCCTCGACCATGCCATTTGCGATGAGCTCGGCATAGCCCGAAATCGCCGTAAGCGGCGTCTTGAGCTCATGGGTGATATTCGCCGTGAACTCGCGGCGCATACGGTCGTTGTCCGCTAGCACCGCCATTTGGCGCTTGAGTTCCTGGCGCTGCGACTCGATGCGCTCAAGCATGGGGACCATCTCGGCATAGGCGTGCTCATAGCTACGGCGTGGGTGATCCAAATCCACCTCTTGCAACGGCGCGATGATGGCACGGGACTCACGGCGCGCCATAAAAAACGAGAGTACTGCACCCGCTGCTGCGATAAGCAGCATCGGCGCCAGCATCGACAGCAAAATCGCCGCAACGCCAGGCTGGGCCTGCGCCAAGCGAACGACCTGGCCGTTATCAAGGGTGACGGCGCGATACAGCATAATCTCGTCGAGTGTAGAGCTTGCGCGCTCCGCGGAACCCGAACCACTCTCAAAGGCCTCGATGACCTCGGGGCGATCGCCATGGTTGGGCAGTGTGGAAGGCGACGCCTCGTTGTCGTAGGCAACAGATCCGTCCTTATTGATCAGCGTGATACGAAGATCCTCGCGATCGAGGCTTCGCAAGAACGGAATGGGCTCCTGTTGCTCGTCGAGGGCGGCAGCAATGAGCTCAGTTTCCTGCGCCAGATTGGCACTCGTGGCATCCGCCAAAGTGTTTTGCACAAAGAACGCACCCAGCACCGTAAACGCCACGATAACCGCCATGGCGCAGACAAAGATCGTCACAAAAACGCGGTGCGACAGCGTATGTTTTCCCTGGGGGGCGAAGACCACGGGTTACTCCTCCGATGCGGTGGCCGCGGTGTCGTCGCCTTCGGCACCATCACCGGCAGAAGGCTCGGCCAGGCGATAACCCACGCCGCGCACGGTCTCGATGGCGCTGGCATGCTCGCCCAGTTTTTGGCGAAGCGTCTGCACGTGCACGTCAACGGTGCGCGAACCGCCGTCGAAGTCCCAGCCCCACACGCTCTGCAGCAACGACTCGCGGGTAAAGACCACGCCGGGCTTGCGCATGAGGTACTCGAGCAGGTCGAACTCGCGCAGGGTGAGCTTAAGCGGCTCGCCGGCAACGGTCACCTCGCGATGGCTGGGCGAGAGCACGATGTCGCCCACGCTGAGCACATCGCTCGCCTGCTTGACCATGCCGCCGCGACGCAGCAGTGCGCGGCAGCGGCTCGCAAGCTCCATGAGCGAAAACGGCTTAGTCAGGTAATCGTCGGCACCGCCATCGAGCGCCATCACCTTGTCGAGTTCGGTGTCCTTGGCGGTAAGCATCATGATGGGCACCGTCGCCGTCAGGCGATCGGCACGCAGGCGACGCATAATCGCCAAGCCATCGGTGTCGGGCAGCATGATATCGAGCAGCACAGCATCGGGCACCCGTCGTGCCACGGCAGCTTTAAACTCGCCATCACACGAAAAGCCCTCGGCCTCGATTCCCTGCTTGCGCAGCGCGTAGACCGTCAAATCCCTGATGTTGTCATCGTCCTCGACGTAATAGATCATGTTGAACCCCTTTGCGGCCGATATGACCGCATCTTAACCCTAAAAGCACCTGTAAAAGACAGCGTCAGCCAAAACGCCCCGTCAAATAATCCGCCGTGCGCGGATCGGACGGATTTTTGAAGAGTTGCGCGGTAGGCGCGTGCTCCACCAGCTCACCCAGCAAAAAGAACGCAACCGAATCGGAAATACGCGCGGCCTGCTGCATGTTGTGCGTCACGACCACCAGCGTGCAGGTTTCCTTGAGCTCGCAGGCAAGCTGCTCCACCACGAGTGTCGACACGGGGTCGAGCGCCGAGGTCGGCTCGTCCATCAGCAGAATGTCGGGCTGCACAGCAAGTGCGCGGGCGATGCACAGGCGCTGCTGCTGTCCACCCGAAAGACCCAGGCCCGGCTCCTTGAGCTTGTCCTTGACCTCATCCCATAGCGCAGCGCGACGAAGGGAGTCCTCGACCAGCTCATCGAGCACGGCACGGTCGCGCACACCCATACCGCGAGGACCGTAGGCGACATTGTCGTAGATGCTCATGGGAAATGGGTTGGGGCGTTGGAACACCATGCCCACGCGCTGGCGCAAACGGCAGATGTCGCAATCGCCCAGGATATCTTGACCATCGAGCGCAATCTTGCCCTCGATGCGGCAATCCTTGATGCCGTCGTTCATGCGGTTAAAGCAGCGCAGCAACGTGGACTTTCCGCAGCCCGAAGGCCCGATGAACGAGGTGATCTGCTTGTCGCGGATCTTGATATTCACGTCCTTGAGCGCATGGTGGTCGCCATAGAACAGGTCGAGGCCCTCGACGTCGATGCGCGTCGGCGAGGCGGCAAGATCCTCTGCCGTGGGGCGAGTCGCATCCCCAACCTCGCGCTCATGCGCGGCCTCGGCCTGCGCTTCCATGAGTTCTTCAAGCTCCGTGGGCTCCACAGCCGCAGCAGCCGTCATACCGCACACCTCCATATCGATATCAATTCAGCAGTATCGATAGTAGGAATCGCGGCTCATACGCACGTGAGCACATTGTCAAGTGTTTGTAAGGGCACGCTAGCTATGCGGCGGGCAGCTCGATGGTGAATATCGTGTGTTCGGGCGTCGATTCGCATGCAACGGTACCGCCGTGTGCCGCGATGATCTCCTTGGCAATAGCAAGGCCCAAACCGGCACCACCGCGATTGGTCGCACGCGCCGCATCCAGGCGATAGAACTTCTCAAAGATTACCTTGAGCTTAGCCGCAGGGATAGGATCGCCCTGATTGATAAAGCGCACGCGCACGCCACCATCGTCTTGGCGCCTGGCCTCAATCGTGATAGTCGAGCCCTCGTAGCTATAGGCGACGGCGTTTTTCATGATGTTGTTGAACACGCGGGCCATCTTGTCGCCATCCACGAGCACCGTCAGGTCCTCGCGAATATCAACTTGGGCTTCCTTATGCTGCTCGTTGAGGATGGGATAGAACTCGTCAGCCACCTGAGCCAGCAGCAACCCCAGATCAACATAGCCGCGCGTGAGCACGATATCGTGGAAGTCAAAGCGCGTGATATCGAAGAACTCCTCGATGAGCGCATCGAGCCGGTGCGCCTTGTCGAGTGCCACGCCCGTAAAGCGCGCACGTTGCTCAACCGGCAGCTCAGGAGCCTCTTGCAGCAGCGAAAGATAGCCCACCACACTGGCAAGCGGGGTGCGTAGGTCATGTGCCAAGTACGTGACCAAATCGTCCTTGCGATGCGACTCGTCACGCAGAGCTTGCTGCACCTTGCGCTCACGGTCACGCACGCGGTTAAGGGCGCCCTCGACCTCCAAGAAGTCGCCGTCGATGTTATCCCAGGTGTCGGGGTGATCGATCAGGCGATCTTGAATACGAGCGGCCAGCACACAATCGGCATGCTGCTCGCCCTGCTCGTAGCCATGGTAGTACAGGGCGCGGCCGCAAAAGAACAGCACGCACACGGCAAGCGCCAGCACAAAGCCAAGCATGTTGAATACAAAGCCGGCATCGAACAACACCGGCCCTTCGATGCCGCCGAGCGCCATGGCGCCAATCGCCAACGTCATGGCCCACGCGGCACCGCCAATCACCACGCAACGGCGCACGATTTCGAATCGATCGATCAGCAAAAAGCCGACAAGCAGCACCGCTAAGACTCCGGCGATGTTGTCGATGCCAATCAGCAGCAGGCTCAGCAAAAAGAGCAGCACCGTCGCAAGCGCGCGGTTGTCGACGACTGCCCGTACGTATTCAAAGAGTCGATCGGGCACCTCGAATGCCTGCCTATCGTCTTTTGTCATATCCACTTCCCCACCATCAAAGGCGCTATTCGATTATGTAGCCGACGCCCCAGACGTTTTTGATAAAGCGCGGCTTTTGAGCGTCGTCGCCAATCTTTTCGCGCAGGTGGCGAATGTGCACCATCACCGTATTGTTGGAGCCGGGCATAAAATCCTCGTTCCACACCGCGCAGAACAGATCCTCCACGGCTACCACGCTGCCGCGATGCTCAACCAGATACAGCAAGATGGAATACTCGATGGGCGTGAGGCGTACCGGTGCACCGTCCACCGTTACGGAACGAGCATCGCGGTTGATCTCCAGGCCGTCGAGCTGGATGGTCGGCGACTCGGCCGCCTGCGAGCGGCTACCGTAGCTGGTGTAGCGGCGAAGCTGAGCGTGCACGCGCGCGATGAGCTCCAGCGGACGGAACGGCTTAACCACGTAATCGTCCGCGCCAAGCGAAAGGCCCTCGATCTTGTCTTGCTGGGCATCGCGCGCCGTCAGCATGATCACAGGATAGGTATGGCTGAAACGGATCGTACGCAGTAGCTCAAAGCCATCGATATCGGGCAGCATGACATCCAACAGTGCCAGATCGAACTCCTGCTCCAGGATTGCCTTGGCAGCATCGGCCCCGCTATAGGCAATCTGGACATCAAAGCCCTCTTTTGTAAGGTAGATACCAACCAAGTCGGCGATGGCCTTCTCGTCATCAACTACCAAAATGCGCTCGTTCATGCGTGCTCCTCTCGCGCTCCATTATGCCCGAGGCGACGCACGCCACACACAACAAGCGTGGGTGATTAAGTCGGCCTTAAGCACCCTTGTGCCCGTTCGGGCGCGGATGTGGGCCACGCACGCACGCGATGATCGCCGACGCCGGCAAACGATATACTCTAGTTCCAGAAGAGACCATCCCGTCGAAAGCGAAATCCGTGAAGTCCCTCACCTCTTTTGCAAAGCGCTCAGCCCAGCTTGCCGCCGGCTTTGTCTGCGCTATCGCCCTTGCCGCTGGCGTGCCCACCGTCGCCGGCGCCCAAGTACTCACGACCGACAATGTTTGCGGCAAAACCGCCGATGCGCGCGGCATCACGGCCGAAAACCTGCCCGATATCGATGCGACCAATGCCCTCGTCATGGGCAAAGACGGCACCGTCTACTATGCCCGCGGCGCCGATGAGCAGGTCAAGATTGCCTCGATCACCAAGGTCATGACCGCAATCCTAACCGTCGAGAATTGCAAGATGGACGAGAAGGCCACGGTGAGCAACGCCGCAGCCACCGTGGGCAATTCAACAGCCGGCCTACTCGAAGGCGACGAGCTCACCGTGAAGCAGGCACTGCGCGGCCTGATGATTCCCTCGGGCAACGACGCCGCCATCGTGCTCGCCGAATATGTGGGCAAGAAGATCGACCCTAAGACCAAAGACGCCGAGGCAACATTTGTGAAAGCCATGAACGAGCGCGCTAAGAAGCTCGGTTGCACCGGCACGCTTTTTGAAAACCCGCATGGTCTGGACTTTGATGAGTGGGCTGGCGATATGCACTCAACCGCACACGACGTAGCGCTGATGATGCAGGAGGCCATGAAAAACGACACGATCCGCGAGGTCGTAGCGAGCGAAGATTCCTGGATCGAGGTCACGGGCGCCGACGGCACCGACCATTCGCATTCCATGGACACGCATAACTATTTGCTAGGCCAAGATGGCAACATCGGTGGCAAGACCGGCACCACCGATGATGCAGGCTATTGCTTTACGGGTGCCTACAACCGCGATGGCGACGAGATCTACACCGTCGTTTTGAACTCCACCACCACCGACCAGCGCTTTACCGATACCGCAACCCTTGCCAATTGGTACTACGGTCACAAGGTGACGGTCGCAATCGCCAACACGCAGGAAAAGACCGCCAACGGCAACCCACTTATGGCGCGCATTGGCCAAACCGACTGGACGGATAAGACGATCGACGCCACGCTCGCCGATCCTACGGCGCAAGCGACCGTGTTTTCCCTTGCCGGCGAGGTGACCGAAAAGGTTAGCTACGACGATCTTTCGGGCACGGTGCATGTGGGCGACAAGGTGGGCAGCGTTACGCTCAAGCAGGATGGCACCAAGATCGCCGTCATGGACCTAGTTGCCGACGAGGAGGGCGCAGGGCCGAATCCCATTGAATGGCTACTCGTGAAGCTCGATCGCTTGGGCCGCCGCATCGACAACCGCCCGCTCACGACAGAAAGCGAGACCGTCGCCAAGGCGCCCGAGGTGTAGTGCGCAAGAATAATAAGCCCACTGAAGGGAGGCGTCCGAAAGGATGCCTCTTTTTTTGAGGTTCGAATCCCCAGCTAACGTGGTTCAACTAAAAAAGGGTCCCTTTCGGAACCCTTCTTTAAAGTCTTACTGGCGGAGAGCTGGGGATGTCCGGGCATGCTGCGCATGCCCTCCGGCTTCAAAGCCTGGCGGCTTTTCGCCCACGGGCTACAAACGCTTTCGCGTTTGCTTAACGCCCGTGCCCTCTCGGGTTCGAATCCCCAGCCGCCATTCTTGATAATAAAAAGGGCCCCAAATGGGACCCTTCTTCAAATTCGTACTGGCGGAGAGCTGGGGATTCGAACCCCAGATGCCCTTTTGGGGCATACTCGCTTAGCAGGCGAGCACCTTCGGCCTCTCGGTCAGCTCTCCGTAACAGCCGTTCTATAGTAACCAAATAGTCGAAGTTGGGCAAGAGGGAATTTTCTAATTGCCTAGCAGCCTTTCCTTCTTGAAAGCTTCGCCTACCCCAGCGAGCGGTTGAGGGAGCCGAGCTCGTCGTTGCCCATGGTGCGCCACATTTGGAAGATACAACCGCGCGCCAGGAAAAAGAAACCGTTGTCGACCAGTTGCACAGCGGCATCTGCCAGCTGATTCGTCACGGCGGACACTGGCGGCAGCTCTAGTCCAGCCCTGTGGATGGTCTCGACCGCTTCCTCGAACGTCGGAGGCTCGCTGACGCCCATCTCGTTCATAAGGCCCTGCATTTCTTCCAGCGCGCTGCTGCCCGACTCCTCGCCGCGCGGCACCAGACGGTAACAAGCCAGCGCCAGGTCGAGCTGATCGCAATTCCAATAGGCAAACGCCAAGCGATAGAACAGGTAGCCGATTGCAGAACGATCGCTGGCAATACGTAGGCCGTGGCGCGCCACCTCGATAATCTCGTCAAAGCGCTCCAGACGCGCAAGCACGTTGATGAGCGCAAAGTGCGACTGCATGGACGAGCGCGCCAGATCGTAAAGATGGCGCACCTCGGGCAGTGCTCGTTCAAAGTCCTCTTGCTCGGCGTAAAAGCTGCAGATCTCGTGCTGGGCAAAGTACAGCGCATCGGGCGCACGAAGGATTCGCACAGAGCGGTCTTCTTCCAACACCGGTAGCACCATGCGCACCAGCTGGTTATCGCAAAACTGCGTTTGAGCCGGACCTGTCGCCAAAAGCTCGGCGACGGCGCACTTAGCCTCCAACTCCTCAACAAGACGAGAAAAGCCTTCAAAAGCACCTGTACGGTCGACTTTTGCCTGCTCGCGCAATTCAACAACACGGGCCACGTATGGGTCGTCGTCCTCTTCCATGACCTCCAGCTCGTCAGCCGTATCGGCAAGCAGTAGATCGCGCAGCGCCCGCGGCAGCATGCGATGGTCATCACGCGGACGAGCATGAACCTCCGCAGGTTCAATCGTCTCCGGAGCGGTTGACTCATATGCCTCAAGCACACGCTTGCACGGCATATCGTCCATGTCCATGCTCTCAAGATCCTTGGCGACAGGCACGCAATCGGCCAGATAGGCCGCGCGCCCAAAGAAATACGTTGCGACAACGCACTCGCCCTGCTCACTGTCGGGAGCAGCAATCTGCACATAGCAGCGCGTGATGCAGGTGCCCGCGGCAAAACACGCTGCCGCAAGCGTGAGCGCCACGCGCGCATCGTGCTCCGCAGCCCAGATCGCGCGCGTGTCCTCGTCCAACTCGCGCCAGGCGTCATCTTGAGCGTCGTATTCACGTTGTGGCATAGCATCAACGACAGACTGCCCAAACCGAACGAGCATGATCCCCTCGGCAACGTTTGCCCGATAGGTATAGTCGAGCCGCGTGACCACGTTAAGTGCCTCGACAATACGCGCGAAGCGGGTACGCACATCCCACTCACCGCCCGGCTGGCAAGCCACCGTACCCGGTTTGCCCCACGGGTTATCGCTCGAGGCCGTATCGAGCAGTCGGGGAACATCGTTGGTCGTCTTGGCGATATGCCACGCATCAAAGAGCGCGCAGCCCTCAAGGCTCGGCGAGGATGCCGCAGGGACCAATCCGGCCCCGATGTGCTCAAGGATGGCGGAGAGACGGTTAAGACGGCACTCGATGGCAAGCAGCATGTCAATCTCGTCCTGGTCCAGCAGGCTGCGATCAAAATTGAGATAGAAAAGCTTTGAGCGATCGATGCGAGCCAGGCTCATCTCGGACTTAGCGGCGATGGTGCGCAAGCGGGGCAAGTCAATTTCACTCATAAGGGCGGCGGCATAGCGCTCGATACCGCTCGGATTCTCGGCATGGTCAATGCGGTAAAGCAGCGTCTCGATAGCATCAGGGAGCGGTGCCGTGTTAAAGCCCAAAAACACCTCGACCGGCTCGGGCAACTTTACGAGCTTGATCTTGTCGACAACGTTTTGCATACCCTCGTCGAGTCCGTCGGCGTCCGCCGTGCTCGCAATGGTATTTTCGGAGTCAGCGAATATCACGTAGCGCAGGAACATCGATGCCATGAACTCACCGTAAGGAAGGGAGCGGGTCGAATTCCATGTCTCGTGGTCGGACTGCTCGCGCATGGGGCCTTCGGGAGAGCCGACGGTTCGCGCGCACGCGCGCATTGTGCCGTTGGCTCCCCGAACCACAATCTCACCAATACCGGAGTCCGACTCGTCAAGGACCAGTTCCATGTCGGGATCGTTGGGCAGCGGAGTCTCGGTAACGGGGCGGTCCACCTTGTACACCTCGCCCGAAACGCTTACGTAACCCAAAAGCGACACATGACTTTTGCCAACGAATTCGACGACATAGCAAGATTCATGCTGATCCTCGCCAAAGAGTTTCCAGACCACGCCATATGAGCGTCCCGCAGGCTGCTCGGGCATCGCCGGAAAGCGCTTCTTGGGATCGAGAAACCTGAGCTTGTATGTCGGACGCTCTGCCACGAAATATCACCCTGATCGGTCGCTTGAAGAAGGAGTGGTCGCGAATAAGTCGCGACATCTACTCGGAATCTTACACGAGTCGACAGGAAATCGTCCCTTTGGACGAAAGCACTCAAGCTGACGCAAAAGAAAAGCCCCCGTTGCCGGGAGCTTTAATCTCAAATGGTGCGGCGTATAGGATTCGAACCTATGACGTTCTGATTCGTAGTCAGACCCTCTATCCAGCTGAGGTAACGCCGCGACTTGTTGATTATTATGCACATGGACTGAATAATGGTCAAGCATTTTTTCAAAAAAAGTTATCGAATTTGATTTTTACTCATTTGATGCAGTCGATCGAATCGATACTTTCAAACACGGCGAAAGCAACTCCTCAAGTATGTCGACATATAAGAAAAGCCTCCGTTGCCGGAGGCTTTCAATTTCAATTGGTGCGGCGTATAGGATTCGAACCTATGACGTTCTGATTCGTAGTCAGACCCTCTATCCAGCTGAGGTAACGCCGCAACGCACGGATTATTATGCACGCGAGCCCCCGATGGGTCAAGCGACAATTAGAAAAAATTTTACGGAGTGATAATCCTTGATTCTCATTTTCATTGCAACAGCCTCAGGACTCAGCGCAACGCGTTGC
>CAJKHC010000024.1:0-19412 GCA_905199605.1 uncultured Collinsella sp. | reverse complement strand
AGGGCACGAGCTGCTTGGTGAGCACCAGGCGGCCGAGCATGGCGAAGCCCATGGCCGGCAGGATGTTGGCGGCAACGCCAAAGCCAGCAAGGACAAAGGGCGGGATGAAGTCGAGCATGCCCTGGATGGCGTCAGCACCCAGATAGAACGACAGCGAGCACAGCAGGAACGCCATGATGATACCGGTCAAACCGATCAGGAAGTGCATCGCATAGACACCCTTAAGGTTGCCCTGGCCGGAGAAGACATCAGCGCGGTCAACCAGAATCGGCAGGGCGGCGTTGAGGATGTTCTTGATGGCAAGGCACAGCGTGGCGATGGGCATAGCGAGCGCGATGGCTGCCTCGGTGCTCTGGCCCAACTGGATAGCGAAGGCGCAGGCGAGCACGCCGCCGATCGTCTCATCAGGCGGCACGTAGGCGCCGATGGAGATCGAGCCCATGAACAGAAGCTCCAGGCTGGCGCCGATCGCGAGGCCGGACTGCAGGTCCCCCAGCACCAGGCCCACGAGCGGGCACAGGACGATGGGGCGGAACGCATAGAGCGTACCGAGCTGGAAGTCGAACTTACCAAATGCGGCGATAAGTCCGATGAGGATTGCTTGGGTAAGCATATATCCCCCTTTCCTAATAGGACACTACGAAGAGCTCAGACTCTTCGAAATTGAACGCCTAGAGCACGCTTGCGCAGTCAACCTTGGGGTCATCGGCCAGAGGACGGATCTCGACCTCGACGCCGTTGTTCAGCATCTCACGCACATCGGCCTCCTCGGCTGCAGTCAGGAAGATCTGACGAGAGACCTGACGAGCATCGGGGCGCTTCTCGTCCTTGGGCTTGGTGTTGCCCAGGTTGACCGACTTGATCTGCGGGCAGCCTTCAACAAGCTGCTTTGCCTCAGCGATGGTGGCGACACAGATAATCATCTTGTATTTGTCAGTCACGCCCGAGTTAATGGCCTCGATGGCATTCGCCATATCCTTGATGACGAGCTTGCAGCCGGCAGGCTTGCCCATCTTGAGCGTCGTCTTCCACACCGGGTCGTTGGCGACCTTATCGCCCACGCAGAAAATGCAGTTGGAGCCAAGGCCCTGGACCCAAGAGACCGCGACCTGGCCATGAAGCAGGCGATGGTCGACGCGAAGTAGCTGAATCATAATGTGACCCCCCAAAGGTCTTGTGCCGTCTTACGGCGTGTCAGTAGGTGCTGCGGATTAGAACTCTTCTTCCTCTTCGTCATCGACCAAAAGATCGTTGACAAACTTCACGCGCGTATCGTCCGCAGCGACGATGGCGCGAATCGTCTCCTCAACCGGCGCCGACTCGTCAGAGAACAGCAGCTGGATAAGCAGAGGAAGGTTCATGTTGGTAACGAGGTACGTGCGGGGACGCGTCTGGACGATCTTGGTGAACTCGTTGTTGACGCTGCCGCCAAAGAGGTCGGTGCAGACAACGACATCATCGTCGGCAGCCATGCCTGCCAGCAGTTTTTGGGCCTCCTCGGCCACGTCCATGCGGTCATCGACGAACATCGAAAGATCGTGGACGTTGTCGCGAGCGCCCGAGAGCAGCTCGACACTCTCCTTGATGCCGGTAGCGAAGTGCGCATGGCTGGCGATGATGTACTGCCTCATTCTGTGTTCCTCTCAATAGCCCGGCGCGTTCCCGCACCCGTTTTCTTTAGTAGTCGAACTGGTGATAGTAGCGACGATACTTGAGGTTGTGCTTGGTGACCGTCTCGTAGTAGCGAGCCAGGCGGTCGGTAACGAGCACCGTCAGAATCCACGGAGACACGATGACGCGGAACTCGTCGTCAAGGCCGGGGATCGCGAACTCGGCAGTGTCGATGACGTTGATGTCGGTGTCGCCGGTCACGCCGCGGGTCAGGAACGCGCGGACGCGCTCGTCGAGCTTGCGGTTCTCGTCCTCGCCCATGAACAGGAAGACCGGGACGCCCGGCTCCACGAGCTCGAGGGTGCCGTGGAAGAAGTCGGCCGAGGTGATGTAGCGGGTGCGCTTCCACTGCATCTCCTCCAGGATGCACATCGAGAACAGGATCGTCTCGCCCCACAGGGCGCCGGAGCCGATGAACATGGTGTAGGGGGCCAGGGCGTACTTCTTGGCGAGCTCCTCGGCGCGCGGCTCGAAGCTCTTGCGGATGTCGACCAGGTGGGTCCAAACGTCCTTGGTCTGCTCGATGAACTTATCGAACTGCGGGAAGCAGCCACGGCGATTGAGCAGGCGCAGGCCGAAGCAGTCGGCGAGGTAGTAGCCCTTCTCGCAGCCGCCCGAACCATGGTCAGAAGCCATGGCGACGCAGTTCTCGGCGCCGACAGCCTGGCCGATGGGGCCCTCGGGCTTGGTCATGGCGTAGACGCGCACGCCCATGCCCTTCATCTTCTTGACGGCCTCGAGGACCTCGGGGGTAGTGCCGGACTCGGAGGCGGTGAGCACGACGGACTTCTCGGTCATGCGCTTGTGGCCGGAGACGTTCCACTCGGCGGCGTGGATCAGGTAGACCTCGAGGTCGCGGTCGCCGAACTTGTTCATGAGGTACTCGAGCTGCATGAGCTCGTCCCAGGTGCCGCCGACGCCCATCAGGAACACGGCGTCGTAGCCCTCGTCGGCGACCTTGTCGGCGAGCGCGGTCATCTTCTTGCCGGTCTCGTAGAGCGCCTTGCCGTCCTCGAGATAGCCCTCCTGGTCGAAATGCATGATCTCGATCTTCTCGGTTTCCTTCATTTGTCTCTCCTTTCTGGGGTTGTTTCCACATCCCCCATGCCAACGGGCATCAAAACCCGCTTACATTCCGTAACACTCAGCCGCTTTGGCCTTAAGCGCATTGACTGACTCTTCGTAGCCCTCTGCCTTGACCTCCATTTGCTTGGAGACGGCATCGAGATACGGGTGCACGTTCCATGACTTCAGACGCTCGGCGATCATGGCCGCAATCGTCTGGAAGAACACAAGATTGGGAATTGCGCTGAGCAGCGGAGCCACCTGAGGCACCGCAACCTCGTGAGCCCTACCCTTGGGATGGGCCGTGAGCAGCACCGTTTTTGCCGTAACGTTCGATAGCGCATCGGCGATATTCGCAAGACGCTCCGACCCCTGCAGATCGTCGACGATAAACACCAGATAGCCCGGAACGATCTGCATCTCGGGACCGTGGACGAACTCCTCGCCTTCGTGATGCATGGCAGGAATCTTGATGGTCTCGCTCAGCTTGAGCGCTGCCTCCTCGGCAACACCATAGTTGGGGCCGTTGCCGACGACCATGGCGGGCATGTGCTCAGAAAGCTCGAGCATGTGATCTTGGACATATGCCTCGGCGGTCTTGCACATCACGGCATTAGCCTGGATAGCCTCGCGCAGGTCATCAAGACGCTGAGCAACGCCCTTGGCGTCAATCGTTCCGCGCGCCTGACCGCCGTAAATACCAAAGAGCACCAGGTACTCAACGAGAACCTCGACGCCCAGAGTCACAAAGTCCACCGACTCGACGCCCACACCGTAGTCAAGAACGATGTCAGCGTGTTCCTTGATGGGTGCCTCGACGTTTGCCGTGAGCGCAACTGCAGCCATATCGTGTGCGCGCATGTAATCGAGCGCCGCAATCGTATTGGTTGAATAGCCGCTCTGCGAGACGGCAATGTTAAGCGCATGCTGTGGATAGGTGTGTTCAAAATCGACGAAGGCCTCGGGCGTCACAACGGACACCTGCATCTGCAGCGCATCTTGCAGGTAATCTCGGGCGCAATCGGCGGCATGGCGCGACGAACCCGAAGCAACGATGCGCAGCGCGTCAAAAGAACCGGGCTGGAAAATATCAACGAGCTGCGCTACCAGCTCAGACGAACGCTCGAGGTTCTCTCCCATACGCACATGGGCAAGCTGAACGTAATCGAGCATCTTCATCGTCTCACCTCGTAACAAATCATTAGTATTTGATACCAATCACAGTTACAGGTTACGGCTTTTTGATACCTCTTTGTCGATTAATTTATCCCCATCGGCGAACGGTCGATTTTGAGCCATGTAAGGTTGTATATGCAGTCTGCTCAACGAATCAAAATTCCGTCAGCTTTTCAGCCCGTTATGCAAAAAACCAGCTAGTACGTATAGGTATATCCACCCGCATCACCGCGGTTAAACGACTTGACGTACTCGATCGCCTGGCCGCTCGCATCGAAGCTCACGCACTCAAGCGTCAAGGCAAGATCGCCCTGCTCCAGTCCAAGCAGGCCGGCATCTCGCGCGCCCAGCGCTTCGATATCGAGCTTTTCCTGTGCCATGACCGGCTTTCGGCCCAACATCTCATAGGTCTCGTACAAACTGAAGACCGACACGTCAATATCTTCGATTGTGGGAAACAGCAGGCACGGGATGAACGCCATCTCAATCGATACGGGATCGCCGTTGACGCAGTTCAAACGCCGAATCGAATACAGTAAATCGTCCTCCGCAATACCAAACAGGTTGGCATAATATGGGCCCGCATAACGCTTGGAACGCGCGAGGATGCGGACGGACGGCTCGCCGCCCGAAGCACGAACCGATTCGCGAAAGCCTCCCGTTCGCTCGTAGGCAACGGGCACTTTCTGTGCCACAAACGCGCCCTTTCCGCGGACGCGTCGAATCTGCCCACGCCGAACCAGCTCATCGACAGCACTTCGGATGGTCAAGCGTGTCGTACCAAATTCCTCAGCGAGGTCTTTTTCGGACGGAATCATGGAACCCGTGGGATATATACCGCGCTCGATACGCTCCTCGATGCGGCGTCGAATGCGCATATAAACCGGGGTGGCATCTACTGTTTCAGCCATTGTTCACCTGCCACGCTCCTCATGCCGTTCTTTTCGCCGTTATCGGCAAAGCGGAACTTTGTGGGCAAAATCACCGATTTGCAATGCTCCACAAAACGCATGTCCTTATCAAATTCGATCGTGCTCTCATAGAACACCGGCGTTTCCTCTTCTTGTTGGAGCAGCTCGGCCTCTTCGGCGTTCAAACGCGAGATGGAGATATGCTCACGTCCATGCTCAACACGCACGCCACCTTCTTTGAGCAAGACATCGTAAAGGCTCTCGCACTCAAAATCGTGCTCGGGAAGCGATGGGCACAGGGACAGGTTAACGTGAGCCGTCTCGATTGACGCCGGCTCGCCCTCAATAAGTCGAACGCGCTGCATGCGGAGCAAAGGAGCGCCTATAGCCACCCCAAGCTTGTCGGCAAGCGTCTTATCCGCCTCGATGGTCTCGGTGGAAACCAGACGAGAAGAGGGATGCAGGCCGGCAGTCCGCACGGCATCGGAAAAGTTATACGTTTCCTGGAAGATGTTCAGCGGCTTAGGAGGACACACATACGTACCCGATCCGCGACGGCTCTCGAGCGTTCCGCACGAGATGAGCCGCGTGATACCGGCGCGCAACGCCGTACGCGAAACGCCGATCTCTTCGCACAGCACGCGCTCGGCCGGCAGGCGATCGCCGCCGGCAAGCTGATGGTGCTGGATATACCATAGAATTCCCTCAACAGCACGATCTTTAGGGGGAATTGCATAAGATTCGCCTGCCATTGCACAGACTCCTCATTCAGAAACGTATGCCGCCAAAATTAGACCAGCCCTCCCATGGCATCAAATTCGGCCTTGATCTTCTCGGCGACATTCCGATACGACTTATATAGGCTTGAATCGCGTTTGACTTCGTCGGTCATAACGGGAATCTCTAATTTGGAAACCTCGTCTTTTCCCGTCTGAACCGCCACAACAACGCCCATACCAAGACACATATTACGCTTGGCAGCGTTTATTTTCGCCGCCTTGGCAGGATTTGCCAGGATACGCTGGGCAAATTCCTGTTTTGAGGCCACTTCCTCGGCCTCCGGATCGCCCGCCTCGGCTACTTCGCACTGCAACACGTCCGCATAGTCAAAAATCTTCGGCTCGCCGCCGCGCTGATGCACGGCCCACTTGCGACGCGTGGCATCCTGGTAGATAGCCGGCAAAAACGTAAACCGCGGCGGGTCCAAAATCGTATCCGTGATGGTAAACACATCGGGATCAAAGGCATCCTGCGGATTTTTCTTCTTGAACAGCCCCATATCAGCCTCCCGTACTAGCATTAAACAACTCAAGCTGAATATAGCACCAATTTCAAGCCGTCACTTTAGCACATCGGTGCGCGGCGCCTACGGCTCGCCCAGCGGAGAATACGTACGGACGAGGGCCGGGGTGCCTGCTTTGTTTTGAGAAGTGGGCTCCGCGAACTTCTCAAAACAAAGCAGGCACCCCGGCCCCGGCGATGTATCACTGGCTGACCAAAGTTACATACACAGCTTCCAAGGCAGCATCAGCAAAGTCCCTATTTCATTAAAAAATATCAGCCTCGCATATCGAAACGGTCGAGAGGGCCGCCTCCGGGCCGGTGCCCTTCCTCGGAGAAGTTCGCGAAGCCCACTTCTCCGAGGAAGGGCACCGGCCCGGAGGCGGCCCCAGCGCGAGGCAGTCCCGGATGCCTACCTACTCGTTGTCGCCCGCGGTCATCTGCGTTGCGGAGAGCGTGCCGTCGGCAGCAGTTGCAGCCGCAGCGTCGGGCCAGACCCAGTCGGTAAAGGCTGGGTGATCGAAGCCCTCGTCACACGCGAACTCAAAGGCCTCGGTGCGGAAGGCCTCCCACTCATCAATCTGCTCGGCAAACTTATTGGCGTCGACCATGCGCAGCACGTCGGCGGCCAGGGCCCAGCGGTCCATGTTGTTCAGACGCAGCATGTCGAACGGCGTGGTCGTGGAGCCCTTCTCCTCGTAGCCGTGGACGCGGAAGGCGTCGTGGCCGGGGCGGTTCCAGACCAGGCGGCGAATCGTGCCGGCATAGGCGTGGAACGCAAAGAGCACGGGCTTCTCACCGCAGCCGAACAGCTCAGCCCAGCGCTCATCGCTGATGGCCTGGTCGTTCTCGCAGACGTTCTGAATCTTGAGCAGATCGACCACGTTAACGAACCACACCTTAATGCCTAGCTCGCGCAGCATATCGGTTGCAGCCAGGGCCTCAAGCGTCGGCACGTCACCGCACGTGGCAACCACGACGTCAGCCTCGGCGAGCGAGTCGGCAGTCGATGCCCACTTCCAGGTTGCGACGCCCTCGGCGAGCTCGGCGCAGGCCTCGTCAACCGTCTGGAAGGTCGGGGCAGGCTGCTTGCCGCAGAAGATGGCGTTGACGCAGTCAGTGGACTGGTAGACGCGCTCGGCCACAGCGAGGGCCATGTTGGCGTCGGCCGGATAGTACGCATTCACGATATGCGTATCGTTGGCCTTGTTGAGCAGCAAGTCGATAAAGCCGGGGTCCTGGTGCGAGAAGCCGTTGTGGTCCTGGCGCCAGACATGGCTCGACAGCAAAATGTTAAGGCCGCTGATGGGGGCGCGCCACGGAATCTCGCGCTTGGTGGCCTCGAGCCACTTGCAGTGCTGGTTGACCATGGAGTCGACCACATGGACAAAGCTCTCGTAGGAGCTCCACACGCCGGAACGGCCAGTGAGCACGTAGGCCTCGAGGAAGCCCTCGCATTGGTGCTCGGACAGCTGCTCGACGACCTTACCGGAGCCTGCCAGCAGCTCGTCGTTGGCCTCGTCCTCGTAGAAGCCGGCGTCCCACTGCTTCTTGGTCACCTTGTAGGCAGCCTGCAGACGGTTGGACGCGGTCTCGTCGGGACCAAAGATGCGGAAGTCATCCATGTTATTGGCCAGAACGTCGGCAGTGTACTCACCAAAGACGCGGGCGGCCTCGGTGGAGCCCCAGCCATGACCATTAGTGTCGACGGGGACCTCGTGGGCATGAATATCGGGCAGCTCGAGCTCGCGGCGCACCTTACCGCCGTTCGCGTTGGGGTTGGCGCCGATGCGCAGCTCGCCGGTCGGCATAAAGGCCGTCACCTCGGGGCGCACCTGGCCCTCGGGCGTAAAGAGCTCCTCGGGCTTGTAGGAACGCAGCCACTCGCGCAGCACGCGGAAGTGCTCGTGGGTGTCCTTGGCACTCGCCAGCGGCACCTGATGCGCGCGCCAGGAGTCCTCGGTCTTCTTGCCGTCGATCTGCTTGGGGCAGGTCCAGCCCTTGGGCGTGCGGAACACAATCATGGGGTAGGCCGGGCGGACCACGGTCTCGCCTGCGGCGGCCTGGGCCTGCGCGGTTGCCTTGATGTCACAGATCTCATCGAAGACCTGCTCAAACAGGGCAGCGAAACGCGCATGAATGCTTGCGTGGCTCTCGTCGTCAAAGCCGGCGACAAAGAAGTGCGGCTTATAGCCCATGCCCTCAAAGAACTTGGTGAGCTCTTCGTCGGACACGCGGGCGAGGATGGTGGGGTTGGCGATCTTGTAGCCGTTGAGGTGCAGGATCGGCAAAACGATACCGTCGGTTGCCGGGTTCACGAGCTTGTTGGATTGCCAAGAGGTCGCGAGCGGGCCGGTCTCGGACTCGCCGTCGCCCACCACGGCCACGGCCAACAGGCTCGGGTTGTCCATGACGGCACCGTAAGCGTGGCTGAGCGTGTAGCCGAGCTCGCCGCCCTCGTGGATGGAACCGGGCGTCTCGGGCGCAAAGTGGCTCGGGATGCCGCCGGGATAAGAGAACTGGCGGAAGAACTTCTGCAGGCCGGCCTCGTCATTGGTGATGTCGGGGCGAATCTCGCGGTAGGTGCCGTCGAGCAGCGACTGAGCAGTACCGGCGGGGCCACCGTGACCAGGGCCCATCAAGAAGATAGCATTCTGGTTGTGGTCGGCGATCAGTCGATTGACGTGACCGAACAGGAAGTTGATGCCGGGCGTGGTGCCCCAGTGGCCAACCAGGCGGTGCTTAACGTCCGGACGACCGAAGTCGCGCACCTCACCGGTTTTCTCGTCGACAAAGTCGGGGCGCATTAGCGGGTTAGAGCGAAGGTAGATCTGACCGACGGACAGATAGTTCGATGCGCGCCAATACAGGTCGACGCCCTCGAGCTCGGAAGCCGGCACCTCGTGGCCCAGCTTTTGCCACGGCGTCCCCAGTGTTTTAGCCATTGTTTATGTCCCTTCGCTGTGCGGTCACCCTCCAATACGGCAACCTTTCGTTGGGACCAGTATATTTGCTAAAACGTTTTATCATGGTGAAAAAACGTTTTACCACCCTTATCAATCCCATCGATTAGCAAAACGCGACATTCACCTGCGGCGTTGATTGTCACAGGTGCTCCACATTCGGTCTCTGCAAATTGGTAAACGTGTTTAGTTGTGTTTAGTAAGCTCGAGCACGCTGTCCTTAACGATAAGCTCCGGCTTCAGAACGACCTCTTCGGCACGCCTGCCGCCCCTACCGGCAAGACGCTTGGACATGCAGCCAAAAGCATGCTCCGCAAGGACACCAGGGTCCTGCTCAATCGCGGTCAGCGCCGGCTCAAAGAGAACGTCGGCCGCCGAGTTGTCATAGCTCACCACCGAGATATCGCCCGGGATGCTCTTCCCCATCTCGTGCAAGCGCTTGAGCAAACCGAGGGCAATGTTATCCGAGCTTGCGAACACGGCAGTGGCGTCAGTTGTGAGCACTGCCTCCGAGGCCTCGTATGCGCTCGGAATGTAGTACTCGCTCTCAAACTCCAAACGCGCGTCGATCGGCAGGCCAACCTCGCGCAGCGCGCGCTCATAGCCGGCAAGTCGCTTGCGACCCGTATTGGAACGGCGGGCATTAACCAGACAGGCGATGCGGCGATGACCTTGCTCGATCAGATAGCGGGTGGCCATATAGCCGCCCATCTCGTGGTCGAACATCACCTTGTCGCACTCGAGCCCCTCAATGGCACGGTCGACCATTACGGCCGGGATGGGCAGGTGGCTGACTTCTTCGCGCAGGGCGCGGTCATCGGAGAACTCGTCACCCACCACCAGGAAGACGCCATCAACGCCGCGCGTCACCAGCTGGCGCAGCAGCTCCAGATCGTCATCGGCGCTTCCGCCCGAGCTGGTAATGAAGAGCGCATAGCCGTCCTCGCGGCAGCGCTTTTCCAGGCTACCGGCGAGCGAGGCAAAAAAGCGGCTCTCGATGTTAGGGACGATAAGGCCCAGCGTACGCGACTCGCGCATGACCAGGCTGCGCGCAATCTGGTTGGGAACATAGTGGTTGCGCGCCGCGACCTCTTTGATGAGCTTGCGGTTTTCTTCCGAGATGCGACAGGGCCGATTATTGAGAACAAGCGAGACCGACGAGGGGGAAAGCCCCACCTCCTGGGCGATCTGCTTGAGGGTGACTTTGTTGGCCATCTCGCTCCTTCCGGGTTTACGCGCAATCTCTTGAAAGTATAGCGACTACCCCTCTACCTCGGTGATAAACACTTTACCAATCCGGTGGACGGCTGTTTTATCGCCGCCAGCGCACCAAATCCGTCCGGGTGGGGTATATTGCAATCGATTGATGACAACGACCACCAAAAGGCGGATATTCGTATGCACGAGAACGATTTTTTTAACGAGGACCTGCTGTGCGCGCTCGCTGGCGTTGCCGGCGAGGACAACGTGCTGATGAGCGAGCCCATGCGCGAGCACACCACGTTTAAGATCGGCGGTCCGGCCGACGTCTTTGTCACGCCCGATACTGAGCAGGGCCTCGTCGCCACGCTCGATACCTGCTATCGCTGCAATCTACCACTCACCATCGTGGGCAACGGCTCCGACTTGCTCGTCGGCGACAAGGGCATCCGCGGCGTCGTCGTAGCGCTGGGCGAGGGCCTCTCCGACATTACGGTCGACGGCACGCACGTCACGGCGGCAGCCGGCGCCTTGCTTTCCGATGTCGCAGCCGCGGCAGCCGAGGCCGGCCTTACCGGCATGGAGCCCATCTCGGGCATTCCCGGATCGGTCGGCGGTGCCTGCTACATGAACGCCGGAGCATACGGCGCCTGCATGGCCGATGTGCTGGAGTCCGTGCGCGTCTACAAGCCCGCCCGCATGCTCGACGACGGCACCCGCGGTAGCGGCAGCATTATCGAGTTCGATGTCGATGAGCTCAACCTGGGCTATCGCAAGAGCCGCATTGCCGACGACGGTTTCATTGTGCTTTCGGCCACTTTCAATCTCGCCCCGGGCAACGCCGCGATGATCAAGGCCGACATGGACGACTACCGCCAGCGCCGCGAGGACAAGCAGCCGCTCGACATGCCGAGTGCCGGCTCCACCTTCAAGCGCCCCGAGGGCCACTTTGCCGGCAAGCTCATCATGGACGCCGGCCTGCGAGGACACGCCATTGGCGGCGCGCAGGTGAGCGAAAAGCACTGCGGCTTCATCGTCAACGCCGACCACGCCACCGCCGCCGATGTCGACGAACTCATCCGCCACATCCAAACAACCGTCAAAGACCAATTCGACGTGGACCTCGAACCCGAAGTCCACCGAGTAGGCGAATTCCTCTAAAAAAGAAGGCCCCGAAAGGGGCCTTCACTTTCTTTTATTCAGACAACCAATCCGGTGCGTAGCGCCCCGAACCCGAGAGGGCCGCGTGCCCGCCCGCAATATATTTGATTGATCGCGAGTTCCGCACGCAAAGAAGGCCACTTAATGTGGCCTTCGTCTTGCGCAGGACTGCCCGAGCAGACAATCAAATATATTGCGGGCGGGCACGCGGCCCAGTCGGCTTTACGACAGCGCAATACCGCCAAGCCAGCCCCAACGCACGCCAGAGCCAGTACCATAGAAGCTAATAAACGAATCAAGCGACTTAGACGTAATGGCGCCCTCGTTGCTCATTACGATGCCGCCGCCAACGTAGATACCCACATGACCGTAGATAAGGCCCGGAGCACCCGTGCCGCTGTGCGAGGAATCGGCCACGATCATGCCCACCTGCAGCGCCGAGCGGTCGGAGCTATAGCACCAGGCGTTGAACATGTCACACGCGTTGCCGCCAAAATAGCCCACGCCGGCATTGCGGAAGACGTTGGTAACCCAGGCAGCACACCAGCCCTGGCCGGGAGAAGGCGTCGAGTAGCACGCATTGACGACGGCCTGCTGCTTGCCCGAACCGCCCGTCTGTTGCGGGGTGCCGCCGGCATACGAGCCGCCACCCGAGCTCGAGCCACCCGAAGAAGAGCCCGTGTTCGCAGAGGCCGCGGCTGCCGCAGCCGCCTTCCTAGCGGCCTCCTCAGCCTGGGCGGCAGCGAGGATCTCGGAATCGCGCTGAGCCATGAGTTCCTTGACGTCGTCGGAAAGACCGTTCAGCACGGTCTGGACTTCTTGCTGCTTGGCCTGCATATCCTGCATCTGAGCCGTCTGCTGGTCCTTGAGTTTCTCCAGGTCGGCCTTTTGTGATTCGAGCTCGGTCTTCTGTGCGTCGAGCTCAGCCTGAATCGTCTGGATATCCTCGATGGCATCGCGGTCGCTCTTGTTGATCTTCTCAACGTAATGCGCGTTGGCGACGAGTTCCTCAAACGAGCCAGAGGCCAGCAGCAGCGACAGGATGTTCGTGCCGCCGGACTTGTAGCTGGCGGCCACGCGATCGGAAAGGTCGTTGCGCTTCTTCTTGAGCTCGGCCTTCTTTTCATCGATCTGGGCCTGCGTGTCGTCAATCTTGCCCTGGACATTCTCGATGTCGTTGAGGGTCTGGGCATTCTTGTTGGCCAGCGCCGCATACTCATTTGCGATGCTGTCGAGCTGGGCCTGAACCTCGTCGAGTTGGGCCTGGGCGGCATTCAATTTATCGGTGGTTTCTTTGGAAGCCTCCGCCGCATGGGCGCGAGTGGGCAGGCCAAAAAGAACTGCCGCAGAAGCGGCGCCGAACAGGGCCTTAAGGGCAGTGCGGCGCGAGAGCTCCTGGGAAAGGATGGAATCGCTGTTTGGTGACATATGTACTCCGTTACATGCTTATTTATATGTCGCTCAACTCATACATATTAGCGTACATATGGCGCGTCCCAACGATTTCCACGAACGGCAGGAAACTACAAGGTCGGCGGCTCGTAAGCAATTGTCAAATTTGAGGTAACAATTGAGCAAGCCCTTATATGAGTACGTTAACATAATCCTCTGCTTTTCCTACAGTGCACCATTTGGGCGTCCCCGCCTGCGCTATACTCCCCTCTAGAAGTGTTCCTGATTCGATAGGAGACTACATGTCCAAAGCACTCGACCCCAAAGACACCTGCGTCCTCGTTACCGGTGGCGCCGGCTTTATCGGCTCGCACACCGTCGTTCAGCTGCTCGAGGGTGGCTACCAGGTCGTCATCGTCGATGATCTCTCCAACTCCAGCGCCGTCGCCGTCGACCGCGTCAAGACCATCGTGGGCGACGAGGCCGCCAAGAACCTCACCTTCTACGAGGCCAACGTGCTCGACCGCGATGCGATGAACAAGATCTTCGATACCCATCAGATCGACCGCGTCATCCACTTTGCCGGCTTTAAGGCCGTCGGCGAGTCGGTGAGCAAGCCCGTCGAGTACTACCACAACAACATCGAGAACACCTTGGTGCTCATCGACGTCATGCGCAACCATGGCTGCAAGTCCATCATCTTCTCGAGCTCCTCGACCGTCTACGGCGACCCGGACAACCCGCCCGTCACCGAGGAGGATCCCAAGAAGCCCGCGACCAACCCCTATGGTTGGACCAAGTGGATGATCGAGCAGATCCTTAGGGACGTCCACACCGCCGACCCCGAGTGGGACGTCGTGCTGCTCCGTTACTTCAACCCCATCGGCGCTCATCCGTCGGGCCTGATCGGCGAGGACCCCAAGGGCATCCCCAACAACCTGGTGCCCTATGTCGCCCAGGTCGCCGTGGGCAAGCTCGAGGCCGTTCAGGTCTTTGGCAACGACTACCCCACCCCCGACGGCACCGGCGTGCGCGACTACATCCACGTGTGCGATCTGGCCTCTGGTCACGTTGCCGCCCTTAACTGGATGAACGGCAAGACCGGCGTCGAGATCTTTAACCTGGGCACCGGCACCGGCACCTCGGTACTCGAGGTCGTCGCCGCCTTCTCCAAGGCCTGCGGCAAGGAGCTGCCCTACGTGATTCGCGAGCGCCGTGCCGGCGATATCGCCGCCAACTGGTGCGATGCCTCCAAGGCCGAACGCATGATGGGCTGGAAGGCCCAGTACGACATCGCGGACATGTGCCGCGACAGCTGGAATTGGCAGAGCCATAACCCCAACGGCTTCGCCGACGCCGAGTAGCCACTCCCCCGTGCTAGGTTTTGTGGCATGCCTCAAAACCTAGCACGCGACATGCTCGGCACATGCCGCTTCCTGCATGGGTAGATTTCTAGACATGTCCCAAAAATCTACTGGCCCCGGCCTCCAATGTGAGGTCGGGGCTTTTTAGGAACTCGTTCTCGAGCTCGAGCTCGCGCATGCACTTGCGGCCGCCGCGACCGGGTGGTTGGTCAGCTCCTTCTTCCTGACCGTCACCCATCTTCCCAGGGTCTTCTCGTTGATGCCGAGGTCGGCTGCCACTTGGGCGATGGGCTTCCCCGACGCGGCGGCGAAGTCTGCGGCCTCGGCGCGGTACCCCGCTGTGTAGGAGGGCCCGTCTGCCATGACTGACACTCCTTTCTTTTTGGCGCTGAAACGATTATCGCCGCTCAACGCCATTCCTCTAAGTCAAGTGTCCTTGAATACGATACAGTTCAAATGGACGAGGAGAATCTGGCGCTCCTCTCGATGAGCCCGGAGAGGTCCCTGGTCGTCACCTTCCCCCGCGCGAACGCGAAGCGGACGGCGGCGAGCCATGTCCTCACCGCGCGTTCCATTTAGGGAGTCCTCGAGAAGTCGATCTCTCTGTGCGATAATCGAGCTATTGAGTCTCGCGAGTTTAGAGCTGGTGATATGCATTGAAAATCAAGATGAAAAACATCGGCAGGGTCGCTGAGGCCGATATCGAGATTAATGGTATTGCCGTGATCGCCGGGGAGAACGGGACGGGGAAAAGCACGGTTGGAAAAGCGCTTTATGCGGCCTTCAACAGCATGTCCGATTCGGAGAACAAAATCGACCGCATGAGGCGCAATAGTGTTGAGCGCGCCATCAGGAAGGCATATGTGGGAAGCCCTCTCGACTCCACGTCTCGCCACAGGCGAACTGCTGGAAGAATGAATAGTTTCATCGACAGGGTTTTTTCGGGCGAGTGCACGAGGGACGAGCTTATTGATGAGATAAAGGAGTATTACGGGGAGGAGATCTCCCGTGAGATCGAATCCGATTTCACGAATGGCGTAGCAGGAGTTGCCGATCAGATTATCGAGATCATGGATATCTCCGATGATGAGGTATTTCGTGCGATTGCGACAAACAGGTTCCGAAGCGAGTTCAACGGCCAGATCAATTCGGTTTTCGGCGAAGAGCCCGGGAAGGTCGAACTCCAGATAAAGGACGCATCTACGGTTTTCTCGGTTGCAAGTGACGAGGTGGCGGAGGTGCACGATAGGAGGGTTTTGCGATTCAGGGCGCATTATCTGGACGACCCGTTCCTGATCGATTCTCTCGGAGGACCCTACGGCCCCGCTTTTCGGTTCAAGCCCCTCCTTGGACACCAGGAGGAGCTGCGGCAAGATTTGATTCAGGCGACCATCCCTAACGATGACAGCGAGTCCTCGCTGTTCGAAGAGATCGCGAAGGAGCGACACCTGAAGGTTCTCATGGACAAGGTTTCCTCCTTATGTCCGGGGCATTTCGAGAGGAGCGAAAGTCGCGGTCACCTTACGTATCTCGAAGAGGGCTTCGCTCGGGGGTTGGAGCCTGGGAACCTTTCTGCTGGCTTGAAGACGTTCGCCATCATGAAGGTGCTCTTGAAGTCCGGCGCGCTAGATGCCGGAGGGACTATTATCCTCGATGAACCCGAGATTCATCTTCATCCTGCATGGCAGCTGGCCTTCGCCGAGATAATCGTGCTGCTCCAGAAAGAGCTCGGGATGCACGTCTTAATGAGCACCCATAGTCCATATTTCCTGAATGCGATCGAAGTGTATTCTAAGAAGCACGCTGTTGATGGATTGTGCTCATATTATCTTGCGGAGACCTGCACTGATGGACGCTCTCGCTTTGCCGATATAACCGGCTCGACTGAGGTCGCCTACGAGAAGCTGGCGGCTCCTTTTGATACGCTTGAGAGGGAGGAGTACGGCCTTGAGTAGCGACCTGTGCGCCTCCTGCCCTCATCCGAACTCTCCCGCGGTGCCAGATGGCAGCGATGGTTGCTCCCGTTGCAGGACCTGTATCCTAAGGGACTGCACGTCGACCATCTCCAAAACATCCAGAGACGGGAGCGTCTCTCTTGTGGATGACGATTTGCCTGTTGTCAATTTTGACTCTGTTAAAGAATGCTACTGCAAGAAGGTCAATAGGTGGATGCAACTCCCGCGCTCCGCCGATGCGCTGTATTGCGATCGGGAAACGTTATATCTAGTCGAATTTAAAAACGGCAGTCTGAAGGAGACGCTGGGGAAGAGGCTCAATCCCAAGGATGACGAAGAGCTTGGTATCAATCTTGGCCAAAGGGACGCCCTCATCGAGAAGTGCAAGGACAGCGTTTTGATCTGCTCGGACCTGTGGGGAAAGAGGACGAGATGGTTTCGCGAGCACTGCGTCTTTGTTTTGGTATACAACGAGGACAAGAACAAGACCGCGTTGAAGCGGGTTGCCAGCTCGATTAGGAAAAAAGCGCGTTTTGGGCTTCCTGACAAATTGAAAGGTTTTTGCGTGAAGGATGTCTTGACGCTAACCGAAAAGGAGTTTTCGACATCGCTCCTTTCAACTTGGCGAGACGCAGAAGAAATCGCGGAGGTCGACGCGTAGGAGACCGAAAAGCATCCGGTGGCTATTTGCTCCCGATATCGATCGTTCGTCTGCAGTCGGTTTTCTTTCCGCTGCGCCCGCCAGTTTGCGATGAGTCGCGCACCGTGTGAAGCTCAACACGGATGAAATACAAATATAATCCCCCCTTGCACTGTGTTGATAAATATTGCTCGTCGAACTCATCTGAACTGGGCTTTCTTGCATAGAACTGCCTGAACCTGAGCGTTTTCGGGTATCGCATTGCCCGATCGAGCACCATCGCGACCTTCTCAAGCTTGTCCTCGGGCGGACTCATAGCCACAGCCCCGCATGTCGTCCCGGTTGGAGCCGGGATGAGCCCTCAGGAAGCACTGCATGAAGTAGCGCATCCGGTTCACGGGCCCCAGCGGGTTCTGGCCGTCGGGAACGCCCTTGAGCAGCTTCGCGTTGTAGTGCTGGCTCTTCAGTGACAGATTGTTGACGGGAGCCGTGTGGCGCCCGGCTCCATGTCGTGGATGAGCGCGGAGCCGGGCGCCACACGGCTCCCGAACGTCGCCAAGGTCTTCGCCCTGCTTGTCTTGCCAAGGCCCTCCCGGATGAAGATTGAATTGCCTGGCTCATCGCAGCCGAGCGCGACACGGCCTCTACCCGAGACCATCATCTCTACACATAGCCCATCATTCGACAAGAACGCGCAGTTTGTCCTGCATAGGCGCATGGTGTCCCCCTCCGCCGCAAGAGGTGAGCAAAAGAGAGGCTCCCCTCGCCACTACCGGACAAAGGGACCTCTCTGGGGAAACACGCTATAAAACCTTCTTGCCGGGCGGTCGAGTACAGCACCGACGGCGTACCCGTGGAGACCTACCCAGAGCCCACGCCATTTCAAGTTTCTTGGTCTTCAACGCCACAATCCGATAATCATCCAGCCGTCGAAATGACCTCGTCACAGGCGGCAAGCATCTCCTCGTCATGAGTGACAACGATTACAATATGGTCTCTCTTAATTTCATGAAGCAATTTGATCAGCGCGCCTCGACTCTTCGCATCAAGTGCTGAGGTCGGTTCATCAAAAAGCATAACGTCCGGCGATTTCAACAGCTGTCTCACAATTGCAATCTTTTGCTTCTCGCCGCCGGACACCCCTCCTTTCCCGCCGTCAAGCATCGCCGTTGCCCCGTTCTCCACAGAAGCAACCATTTCGTCTAGCCCCAATATGACAAGCATCCGATTCAGCTTATCCATCTCGTAATCATCAGAAAGCAGCGTAAGATTATCGAGAATCGTCCCCTCAACGATAGGGGGTTCTTGCTCCGTAATGCTGACTCGACACCGCCGCAATGCATATCGATCGATGCAACGCTGTGACACCCCGTTGTAGCGAACGGCCCCTTCTGTGTCATCTGGATATAGCCCCAATATCACTGACAGCAGCGAGCTCTTCCCCGAACCATTCGGCCCCGAGATTCCATATAGCCGACCCCTGGAAAACGCGAGCCCCTCAATGCTTAACGCGACCCTTTCCGCCCCTGGATAACGTAGCTTGATGTTCTCTAGACGGATTTCCTCAATCGGACCAAGCGCCAATTTGCCATTCGCTTCCACCGGGACATCCCAAATTCTTTTCAGCCGCTCATAGCATACGCGATTAGTCTGGTAATCCCTTCCCCAGCCCAACAAATACTGTACCGCTGAGCTTAAGTTCGAATAATATCCAACAGCAGTCACGAGAAAACCAGGCAACAGTCTCCCGCCCATCACTTCAACCGCGCCCACAGCAAGAAGACATCCTTGAGCGGCGGAAGCGACCAACGCGTTGCCAAAGGTAAATCTAGACCCTACTTCCTGATTTGCTCTCATCGTTGGATAGAGCCCATTAAAAGCTTCGACCAGTACAGCGCGGGACCTATCGAACAAAGCATGTTTGCGGATGAAATCAACTTTCTCCAACTGATCTTGTAGACAGGAAAAAAACCTCGCGCTCTGCTCTTGTACGTCAAAACTTCTCTCAAACAGCCTTGCGCGTGAAACCGCATAAAAAGCGGCACTCGCTGCCGCAAGAACAAGGCAGACCACACTCAACTTGATATTCAGGCTACCGAGAACAAACAGGGCGGACAAAAGGGTGATAACGTTGCTTGAAACCCCCACAACCGAGTTGATTACGAAGATGACAAGGTCATTAGCGTCGTGATTGATTTGCTGGTTATAATACGACGCGTTGAAGCCCTCGAAGAATGCCTGGGGAAGGTGCTTCACGTGCTCAAGCGTATCCGCATTTAAGCCGAACCCCGCATGCGACTGAAGGTTGATGTACAGCATCTCTGAGCAATACACTAGTCCCGCTCGAACCGCTTGGACCGCAACCAAAATAAGGCAACAAACGAGAACGGCGGCAAGATCGGCGCTGGCCGGCATCGCCAATCGGTTTACCACTATGCCGGTAAGAAAGGGACCCGCAAGCGCAAGCAGCCCGACCAAAACTGTTACGACAAGATAGGCGTAGAATCGACCGCCCAGTATATATTTTCTACAGAGATTAAGCATCAGCCTCATTTTGCCCCGCACCCCGTTTTGCCGTATCCTTGATTCTCATTTTCATTGCAACAGCCTCAGGACTCAGCGCAACGCGTTGC
>CAJKHC010000023.1:0-23792 GCA_905199605.1 uncultured Collinsella sp. | reverse complement strand
CCTGCAGCTTGACCGGCTTGCCGCAGAGGGCGGAGCCCGAGACTTCGAGCGACTCGACGGAGTAGCGCTCGCCGACCGTGACCTTGCGGGTCAGGTGCCTCTCGGCGGAGCCGTCGATCACGTCGAGGTAGACGGTGTACTCGCCCGGCTCGGTCGGGGTCCACTCGCAGGAGGAGGAAGCGGAGGGCTGCTGGGCGACGCCCCACTTGGCCCAGCCGCCCTTCTCCCAGACGAACTTGTACTTGAGGCCGGAGGCGTCGCCGGACACCTTGGCCTGCAGCTTGACCGGCTTGCCGCAGAGGGCGGAGCCCGAGACTTCGAGCGACTCAAGAGACCAATTAACAACTTTGTATTTAGAAGTGCTAGTCACATACCCATTGGAGTCAATGACATCAGCATAGATCTCATATTCACCAGCCTGGGGCAGGGTCCAAGAAATCGACGGCGAAGTTAAGTCTTGACCGATTACACCCCAATTGGAATCACTCCAATCAGACCCAGCCCTATGCCAAACAAACTTATATCTAAGGTCATCAGTCTTGCCGCTAACATTTACACCGATTTTTACCGTTGACCCCGCATGTCCCAGTTCTTCCGAGAAGGAAATTCCATTGACGGAGTAGGGATGCGGGAACTGCGCGATGATTGCGGCAGCGTCAGCCTCGCCAAGACGGCGGCAACCATCGTCCGAGAAATAGTTGACCACATCACCGTAATTCGAGATAAAGCCATGTTCGATAAGAATACCTGGAATTCCCTGCTCGCGAGCGCAGCGGATAACGGCGAACTCGTCGCCTACCTCCATTTGAAATACGCCACGGTATGTTAGTCCCATAGCAGCAAGGTTGTTCATGACCTTGTTGGCAAGCTCAACAGAGACCTGCGTGTAGTCGGTACCATTTGCGGTAGGAGCATAAACTTCTGCGCCGTGAGCTCCAGAAGGCCCAGAGTTGATATGGAAGCTGACAAAGGCCTGTGCTCCCTGATCGATGCAGCGCTGTACGCGATAAAGGTAATCATTGCTGGGATAGTAGCCGGACTGCTGGCGTGCAAGAACGATCTTAAAGCCGTAAGCTTCAAGTTTATTTTTGCAGGCTGTCATGATCTTCCAGGTAAGGTCGGCTTCACTCTTGCCATTTCCCTGCGCGCCGGAATCAACTCCGCCATGACCGGCATCAAGTGCAATCACCCCAACATTGCGCGCGGAGCGCTCAGCGTAGGTAGATATGCCATCAGGCGAATCAGCGCATTCCAATGCCTGCTGAATCGACTGGGCCTCAACGGCATTACCATCGCCGTCCGCATAGTAAACAGAAGTGCCCTCGGAGCTCGCGGAGCTATCAACGACAGTAAACGAATAATCCCTGTCAGAAAGATCCACTACATGTTCAGTGCCATCACCCTGCAAAACGTAGGTTATCGAAGTCATAAAGTAAGTATTGGATTTCAACGTCGAGCCAAATACAAAAGCAGCCGAATTACCAGCCGTTTGATATGTATCAACGGTTCCCCTAACACCATCGGCGCTTATATAGTTAAGCGTTGCGGAAGCAAGGGCATCGCCATCATCAGGAGTAGCAAAGGCGACAACCTGGTCAGTCCCACCGGGAAGGTTCGGGTAAGCCAGGTAAACATATTGAAAAGACGAATCACTCGGTTCAACCTGCCGCTCATCCACAGAAGCATCTGCGCGGAAATCCCCCTCAGTCGAATCGTCTACGTCCGTTGATGGCGATTGATTGGCAGCTGCGTCGCCACCGGCGGAGTCCTCGACACGCGAGGCTACGCCATCACCCGCGAGAACGACATCTGACGCAACATCCATAGACTGCACGCCATTCGCAGCATAAGCAGCATTTACAGGACTCATCAAGGATGAAATGGCCAAAAGACCGGCAAGAGAAAAAGCTGTTGAGACGCGTAATGCCTTTTTCATATCGAATCCCCTCACAAATATACATTTCTAACGGTAGATTATCTTACAACCCCACACGCATCGGAAGTCCGGTTATCCAAAGCGCGGAGATTGCTCACTCGAGCATCCCGTTCGACGGGCGCTTCTCAAGCAGCAACCGGATCTAGAGCGAAATGGTTCGCTCTCGGTACCCAGCTCTCAAACACACAAGCATAAATCGCCACACCAAAATCACCGAAAGTTCCAAGAGACGTTATCAGGGCTGGTGGAAATAAGCCCCGATTAATTAGCAGCCGCCAAAATCGATGATGTTAGCGCCGGGTGATTTTAGCCACTAATGGTCAAACGATTTTGACCAATCCCGGTCACCGAATAATGGCCACCGCGCCTCCCCGCTGCCATTACGCCGGTGGTGCCAACACGCCAGCGTAAGGAGGGCCATTAAGGTGAACGAGAGACACGATGACCTAAAGGTGATTATAGACGTGGCGCTCCGGGAAATGGCCGCGGAGGGGGCGACGGGTTCGGCCCATCGGCAGTTTAGTCCCCGCTGCAAATGGACCATTTCTGCTTGTTGCATTCTATTTTTCCTTCTTTTTTAAGCACTAGACTATACGTACGCCAGTCCTCATCCGTAATACCGAGTTCGTTTTTTATTTTTCGCTTTGTATTAATGCCATCGCTAATTGCTGAGAGGATTTTCTCTTCGATGTCAACCGTTTTTCCAGGTCCCTTTTGTATGGTATTAATCGCCAAGACCAATGAATTAAGCCTAATGACGCCTCGCGCTGTCAAATCAAATTCCTTACCATCGGATGTAACGGTTCCATCCTCAAAAATAAACACAAAACGCTCTAATGTGTCGGTTATAAATGCAAAACGACCATGCGCGAGAGCATTTCTTATGTGATAAAACAAACTCATGTATTTGCTCGTATTGCCCTTCGAATTAACTTTCACAAACGCCATGCGCTGATCATCAACATTTTCGTAAAAATACTCGTCTAAGTTTAGCTTTTTGCAGGTGCCCTCTAATTCTTTCTTGCTTCTTACCGCAAGCATCACATCGACATCCCTGCGACTAAATATAGCTTGATTTAGAGAAGTCTTTAAGCTTCGAATCCCTACCCAAGGGGCGGGCGCCCATTTATCAATCTCATTATTTTTACGATTACTCTGACCAGGGCAGGGAGACTCAATCAGGAAAAAATGAACTATACGCATCCAGTTAGAGTCTTCCAGAACCTGTTGCGGCAGGGGCTCGTTTAGCCATGAAGTTCGAAGTATTGCCATGTCTACCTCCAGCTACAGCTTTGTAATCAACATCACAATGCATTTCTCGACATTAGCAAAAATACTCCCGTGCGAAAGGCTTCTTAAGAGTCTCAAGCATTTCAATCTGTCGTTTCATGTCAAATCGCATCTTTATATTCCTATCGTAAGTTATATCGAGATTTATCGGCTTATATAAACTTGTATAAGCTTATCGTGGAATATCGTTAATTTCGACCTGCTAAATCCAACATATCGAGACAGCCAATTACCGCAGGATAGAAAGTTGTTACACCTGTAAAAGTCATCGGTTCGTTCTAACAGACATGTTGATTGACCCGTTATCCACAGCTTGAGGGAAATCGACCCCAACATGGTAAAGTAGTCGCAACAGGCAACCATGGAGGAACAATGCTCAGCATTCACTACGGCGACAGAGACGATGTGATTTATGACACGTCGACATTCTTTGATTACAGCTATTCTCCCTCTTGGCTGCAAGATCCCCTGTCACAGTGCCATTATCAAATCTATTGATAATGGCACTGTTCTTGGCGCAAACGCAATTGACACCAAGGTGCTAGGCGTTATTCCGCCAGAGAAACTATCAACGGGCACCAAAACACTTCTACTGATGCTCTTTATGCCTCAAAACCTCTACAACGCCTCAACCTGCGGAGATAATTGCGCCTATTGGATCTTGCGTATCGCCTCCAAACACGACATCACCATCAACCTCTACCATATGATGGATTTTGGCAAAGCGCGTTTTACAGCCCGTGTCATCAATTCCGGACAGATTGTTCATACCATGGATGAGCTTGTCCTTATCTCGGCAAAATGTCTGAGGGAGGCTCGAGCATGAGAGGGGAATACCAGCTGACCGTAAGGACCAATAAAGTTCAGGTCAAACTCACCATTCGCCGAAACCTCACCATCATCACAGGCAAAAGCGCAACAGGCAAAACCACCCTGCTGAACAGCCTCCGTGCATACGAAAACCTAGGAGCCCAAAGCGGGATAACCGTTAATTGCGCAGCCCCCTGCCGCGTCATCGGCGGCATCAATTGGGAAGCGCAACTCAGCCGCATCGATAACAGCATCGTGTTTGTGGACGATACGCAAAAATTCGTAAGGAGCCATGCATTCCAGCATGCAGCTCGACACAGTTCCAACTACTACGTCATCGTTGCGAGGGACGAATTGCCTCAGCTCCCCTATAGCGTGGATGAGATCTATGGCCTCAAAAACACCAACAAGGCCACAACAAAATATCCTGTCTACACACGCACGTACACTTCTACCTACCGCATCTACGGAGACGAGCTCTACGATGGAGACCAGCCAGAAGAAGTCATCGTCGAAGACAGCAATGCCGGCTATGAGTTCTTTAAAGTTCTGTGCGCCAAAAGTAAAATTCGCTGCGTAAGTGCCGGTAGCAAATCAAACATATACGAAACCGCTCTGAGCTCCCCAGCCCAAAAGTTGCTCGTAATTGCAGATGGGGCCGCTTTTGGCCCGAGATGCCCTATGTCTATTCGCTCAGGAGATTTAAGGAGATCGAGCTCTTTTTGCCGGAATCGTTTGAATGGCTTGTGCTGAGATCGGGGCTCTTCAACGATGTCGAAACGCAAGACATGCTCCTTCATCCTGCCGATTTCATCGACTGTGAGAAGTTCTTCAGTTGGGAACAGTTCTTTACTAAACAGCTTAGGGAACTGACCAGAGACAGCTACCTAGCCTATAGAAAAGAAGCTCTCAATCCCGCCTACCTACAGCAACATGAGCTCAACACGATTGCCGAATCGCTACCCAAACTCGGAATCACTTCGCGCTAGATCGAGAAATACTCGCTCTCAGCGGATAGGTTCGGCCCGAGCCAAGGGTCGCCATCGAGGAAGAACTCCGACCAGCGCTGCATGAACAGGGCCTGTTCGCGCTTCCAGCGGCGCAGCTTTTCCTCGTTGGCCTCTTCCCTACCGCGCGAGGTGAACTCGTAGTGGTACAGCTCGGCATAGGGTGTAAAGATGGTGCGGTAGCCCGCCTCCCACACGCGCAGGCAAAAGTCTGCGTCGTTAAAGCCGACGGCGAATTCCTCGTTGTAGCCGCCGACGCGCTCAAATACGTCGCGTCGCACCATCTGGCAGGCACCCGTTACGGCGCTAAAGTTGCCCGGGCGCACAGCGCGGGCAAGATAGCCCTCGCGCTTTGCCGAGAAGTCCTGGTTAGCATGGGCAAGCGCACCACGCACGCCAACCAAAATGCCGGCATGCTGCACCAGATGATCGGCAAAATAGAGTTTGGCACCCACCACGCCCGCATCGGGACGCTGCAGATAACCCATCATCTCTTCGATAAAGTCCGGGCTTATGACCTCGGTATCGTTGTTGAGCAGCAGTAGATAGTCGCCCTTAGCATGCTCAACGCCAAAGTTGATGATCTGGGAGTAATTGAACTTGCCCGGCCAGTACACAACGCGCGCGCTGCCCTTGCCACCAGATGCAGCGGTTACGCGCTCCGGCAGGGTTTCGTAATACGCAAACGTCTCTGGGACTTCGCTGTTGTTCTCCACCAAAACGATCTCGTAGTTGGCATACGTGGCCTTCTGAGCGATCGACATCACGCAGGCGTCGAGCGTCTCGACGTGATCCTTGGTGGGAATCACAATGCTCACCAGCGGTGCAGGCTCTGGCAGCGCATAGCGCATACGGTAGACAAACGGAGTTTCGGACTCCTCGACCGCTCCATGAACGCCCAGCGAGCCAAAGTGACGCTGCAGGGCCAGGCGTCCGGCCTCGATGGCATACGGTTTGCTGTCGGCGGATCCGTCGGCGGTCGACCCCGGATGCACGCGCCAGTGATACAACACGTGCGCAATATGCTCAAAGCGCGCGCCCGCCGCAAGGCAGCGGAGCGTCAGGTCGTAATCCTGGGCGCCCGCGACGTCTTCCGGCGACATGCCAATGCAATCGATGAGCGCCTTCTCCACCATCAGGAAATGCGTCACGCAGTTATGGCTATAGAGCAGGTCGACGTTGAGTCGCGTCTTAAAGACCGGCTGGCCCCACTCCCCCGTTTTCTGGAACATGTCCTCGTCGCAGAACAGGACCTGGGGACGCTCTCCCTCGGCAGCCTTGTTCAGCGCAGAAACATAGTGGAATAATGCGTCCGGTTCCAGGATGTCATCGTGGTCCAAGAACGCGATGTAGTCGCCTGTCGCTTGCTCGATACCTGCGTTGGTGTTGAGCACAATGCCGCCGTTGCCGGAAAGCTCGATGCGGCGAACGCGCTCGTCGTTGGCGTCTGCCGCAAGAGTGGCCACCGCATCCCATTCGGGCGAGGCATCCATGAGCAGCAATTCCCAGTTGTCATAGCTCTGGGCTAGCACCGAGTCCAGCAGCTCGCGCAGGTAGACCCGATCAGTCTTGTAGCACGGCACCACAATGCTCACGAGCGGCCTATAGGCAAAGGCCGCCGAAGCGACACGCTGGCACACCAAATCGCCCGGCTTTGCGCGATGCTGTTCAAACCAACGTCGATAAGCTGCATCGTCTGCACGCGCGTCCTTCATGCGGTTCCAGCTGTCGTCGACCATGCCGTTGTACAGGCGACCATCCATGGCGCAAAACCCGCTCTGGATTAGGCCCGTGGGATCAGCCGCAATCGCGACAAAATCCCGTATATCCTGAGGCATCTCTACGCTCAGATACGTTTTATTGACGCGGCATCCGTTCTGCTGCGGCACGTCAACCTGCGATTCAAAAACATGCACGGTAACATCGATGGCGTTCATATGTGTATCGAAGATCTGGAACTCAGGGGTGCACTGGGGGTCTCCCGCCCAGGTAACCTCATAGCGCCACACCGCGCCGGCGTCTGCCGGCAAATAGCGAATGGCATCGATCTCGTAGCGACCGCAGCATTCGCCACGCTGCGCATCGCGGATAAGCGCGCACAGCGCAGGCTTTGCTTTGTAGTTAACCTTGGATTCCAGCTTGGCCACGCGGCTATCGGGGCGAATGGAGCCAAGCTTTTGGCCATCGGACGCAAATGCGACGTCAATCGTAGAGCCGTCCAAAAAGGGAAGCACCAAGACGGCGAGCTCGCGCTCGTAATCGGAAACGGAAGGGCAAAGCGCCAGCACACGGCCATGATCGACCGGGAGCACCAGCGACGGCACACAAGAACCGCTCGTCGTCGCATGGGCAAACGCTTGAGAACCCTCCCGTTCAATAAGCGCGGCGACATCCTGACCGGCAAAACGAAGCAGCACAAACAGACGGCCCTGACTGCGGCAAAGTGCCAAACGCTTGATACTCATCTACACTTCTCGCTTTCCCAGGGCGTTCGCTGCCATACGTTTGCAGGCACCCAGGCGTCCAAACCTCAAGACGTCGTAATCGAACATGAGCTTTTTGCACTCACGGGCATTGGGGGCCTTGCTGGTAAGCGCCGCACGCACCATAGCGGCAACAGAAGGAGCGCATTGTGCGAGCGCAGCATCGCTGCCCACGGCAGAACCGGCAAGCGCCGCGGCAACGGCGGCAAACACCTTGCCGCAGTCCGAACCCAGCAACCTGAGCGCATCGTACAGCACCAGATCGCATAGGAAGTACGCCAGGTCATCGGCATACTGGACATCGAGACCGTCGCGTTGCCAGTCAGCCAGCACCGCGGAGTAAATCTTCACGTGCTCCAGCAGTCGCGTCTCGTCGTCATAGCGCATGGTGTCCATAAGCGAGCCCTTGCGCGCCACGCGGTAGTCATACAGCTTGTTCGAGATAAGCGCGGTCTTACGCGAACGACCGTACACGGCAAAATCGAAGACCTGGTCCTCGCCATACTTAACGGTTTCGTCAAACACGATCCCGTTGCCCAGCAAAAACTCACGCTTGCAGGCGGTGCGCCATGCAAAGGGGCGAGACGCTTCCTTAAACAGCAGTTCAGAGCTATAGCCTTCAAACGACACATCGCGCGGGCTCAGCACATAGTTAAGCCACGGATACCCCGCCTCCAGCGGATACGGATTCGCGCCAAAGGTCAACACGTCGCAATCCTCGCGTTCAAAGGCATCGACGATCACGCGGCATGCATCGGGCGTAAAGCGGTCGTCGGAATCCAAAAAAGCAACAATAGGCGCCGTGGACGCAGCGATACCCGCATTGCGGGCGCTCGACAGGCCGCCGTTGGGCTTATCGACCAGCGTAAAGCGCGCGTCCTTTTCGCAATAGGCAGCCGCAATATCGCGCGAACCGTCCGGCGAGTCATCGTTGACCAGCACGCCTTCCCAATCGGGCATGTCCTGCGCAAGCAGGGAGTCCAGGCACCAGGCCAGGCACTCCTCCACGTTATAGATAGGAACGACAACGGAAATCTTGGGGGTAGCCATAGTCAAGTGCTCCTACTGTGCGACCGGAACGTCATCGGGGTGCGGGTTGTCGCCGTAGGCGCGCTGATACGTCAGCACGCGCCAGACCAGCGGCAGGCCGCCGATCTTAAAGTAGTGTTTAAACGTATTGAGCTTGCCCGGCTTCTTAAAATCAAAGCGCGAATCGATATAGGCGCGGGGCGACTTGACCATCAGTCGCAAGTCGGTCTCGCCACGCGGGTCGAAGAGAGACAGGTCAAAGCGACCGGCATCCCAATCGGCCTTGAGCTCGGGAGATGCCTTCTCCCAAAACTGCTCGCGCAATTCATCGACCAGGCGCTCATCATTCCAACGGTACGTATCGACCTTCATGCGCATTAAAATACCCTGAAGCTGAGCCTTAAGCTCGGGGCGTTCATCCAAAAAGCGCTGCATCTCGGTATATTCGTCGCACACGCAAAACACCTTGTTAGGAGAATTAACGGAGCTCTTCTCGTTATCTTGGCGATAGCACAAAATGGGGTCCGCGATAAACGCAGCACGCTCGGCGCATGCCCAGACCTTAAAGTTAAAACCCGCATCCTGATACGAAGCACCTGGCGTGGGAAGAAACCGAATCTGATTGTCGTTGAGGAACTCGCGCCGGTAGATAGCCGACCAAATGGAAGGTTTGCGGTAGAAGATGCCCGGGCGATCGACGGGGCGATACGCGGCGCCCGTCATATGCTCGTCGATGATCCCAAACAGCTCACGCCGCTCGCTGGGCGTGGACCAATACAGGTAAAAGTCGCCCTTTACCACATCGGCATGCTCGGCATCGGCCTTGGCGACCAGCTTTTGGAGTGAATCCTCAAACATAAAGTCGTCGGACTCAAGGATGCCCACGTACTCGCCGCGCGCCATCTCCAGGCCGCGGTTCATCGAGTCGCCGTAGCCGCTGTTGGCCTTGTCGATCATCTTTACACGGGGGTCGCGCTCCATGTACTCGCGGATGATATCTGGCGAGCTATCGGTGGAGCCGTCGTTGATGCAGATGATCTCGATGTCCTCGAGCGTCTGCGCCACGGCGGAATCGAGGCACTCACGCAGGTAGCGCTCAACATTGCAGATGGGAACAAGAAGCGAAACTTTAGGGGTATCAGAGTTCTGCAAGAGAACCTCCTGTTGAATAGCGTGTAACAGGGTTATTTTAGCAGCCGAGTTGCGGCGGGCGGCAGCGCTTGGAATTAGATAAAACGCTCCAGGCAGGCTTTGAGACCGCGAGTCGAAAGATAGAACAGCGCGGCATCTGCCATCGAAACGCCCGAGGTCGCCGCAACGAGCTTGTGGGCAACACGGCGAACGGCGCCCTTAGCAGGCATATCCGCCCACTCCGTTCCCAAAAACGTCGTGAGGTCCATGTTGACGCGAGCCGCCACGCGATGGAAGTCATCGGCATCCAAGCGCGCCAGGTCGAACACAATGAGGTCCAGGAACCAGGTGATCAGCTCGCCGGGGCACAGGTCCAAAAGACCGTAGGCCGCCCAGCCCTCCAAGACCTCCTCGAGCATTCTCATGTGGGCGTCAAGCTTTTTGGCGCGAGCCTCGGCACTGTTGAACTCGTGCGTCGCCGATTCGCTCTCCATCACGTAGTGGTAGAACTTGTCCGGCATGACGACGGTCTTGCGGGCAAGCGCATAAGCCGCAAATTGGAAGACGACGTCCTCGCCCAAAGCCAAACCGGGGGCGAAGCGAATGCCTTCGCGATTGAGCAGCTCGCGCGAAAAAGCCACGCGGCAGGCATAGGGCTGCGCATTCGAATGGAACAGAAGTTGGGGATCACGGGCGTCGAAGGTACCGGCTTTGGGGCTCATGAGTTGATGGACGCGTTTGGGGGCAGCATCGGCTGGTTCACAGACGCCGCCAAAAACGGCGGCCTCGGCATCTGCAGACTCCATGGCATGCAGTACGCGCTCGACCGTCTGGGCATCGATATAATCGTCGGCGTCCACAAAAAAGACGGTCTCGCCCTCGGCGGCATCGATACCGGCATTTCGAGCACACGAGACACCCGCATTTTCCTGGTCAATCACCAGTACGCGATCGTCGGCCTGCGCGACCTGGCGCAACACGTTCAACGAATCATCAGTCGAACCGTCGTTGACGCAGACAACCTGAATCGAGCGTTCGGACTGAGCCAACAGCGAATCGAGGCATCGCTGAATGGAGCGCGCAGAGTTGTAAACGGGGACGACAATGGTCGCTTTGGGGGTCAAAGTCTCTCCCATGTCGACCTACCCCCTCAGCGATTCGATGAGGAAGGCAGCAACCACGCCTGGGCCTCCAACCGAGGCGTAATACTTAGCACGCCCCAAGGCACCATCCGTCGCAAAACTCGGATGCTCGTCAACCCAGCCCTCAGGATCTTTGAGGATGGCAGCGAGATTTGCGCGCTTCCACGGCTTGAGGTCGTCAAGCGAAAACTCCCCCGCGTCCAAGGCCGCTTGGAACTCCTTGGCCATCTGAACCAGGAACTCCTTATAGAACTTAGGCGCCAAGCGCACGTAGTTCCACATATACGAATCGTACTTAATGAGCTGATTGAACTTGAGCATGCGCGCGACGTCATCACTTGCGTGGTCACGGGCATAATCCTGTCGAATCCAACGCTCGATCTCGGCATACTCGGTATTGACGCAAAAGACCTTAGCCGAAGAATTGACCGAGGAATTCTCGTTGTCCTGGCGATACGACAGCACGGCATCGTGCAGGTAAACAGCCTTATCGGCGCACGCGATCACCTTAAAGGCGAATGACGTGTCCTGAAAGGATGCCCCCGGAGTCGGCAGGAACGTAATGCCGTTGCGCTCAAGAAAATCGCGACGGTACACGGCCGACCAAATCGACGGCTTTTGCTTAAAGAACTGCGTCGTATCGCTCGGGTGCACCGGCTTGCCGCAGTCCTTAGCCTTAAACATCTCGTGCAGCGAGCGACGTTCCTCGGGCTTGGACCAGTAAAAGTCAAAATTCGCCTTCGCAAAGTCAGCGCCATAACGCTCGGCCTCTGCCACAAGTTTCTCCATCGCGTCGGGCGCCATAAAGTCATCGGACTCCAAGACGCCAACGTACTTGCCACGCGCCATCTCCAGACCGCGGTTCATCGAGTCGCCATAGCCGCTGTTGGCCTTGTCGATCATCTTGACGCGCCCATCGCGCTCCATATACTCGCGGATAATCGCCGGCGAGTTGTCGGTCGACCCGTCGTTAATGCAGATGATTTCGATGTCCTCGAGCGTCTGCGCCAGGGCGGAATCGAGGCACTCGCGCAGGTAGCGCTCAACGTTGTAGATGGGAATAAGCAGCGACAGGACAGGGCTGCCAGAGGAATTAGTAGACAAATGCGCTCCTTAGGAAATATCTGCCGTTAATGGTATCAAAGGGTCGTCCTGCCCGCGGGCGTTTATATAATCTATGGAGCCTCTTGCGGGCAAAGCAGCCCCACATCATGCGGCGGGCCCGTGGCAGGTTCCTGCGTTTTATCCAAACCCTGCCAACATGGCGCAGCGACCCTTTACAATAGGTGCCGTCCAATGGACGTATTCGATAGCTTCCGTGCGGCGCATGTCTGCCGCGCGTGAAAGGATATATTGCCCCATGCCTTCCACCCTTCCCGCCCCCATCGACAAGCTCGCCATCGTCGTTGTCACGTACAAGCGCCAGGAGCTCTTGGCCAACCTGTTCGACTCTATGACCGAGCTCACGGCTGCACCTTGGCGCATCGTGATTGTCGACAACGAGAACTCGCGCGAGACCGAGGCCATGTGCACTGCATTCAACGAGCGCCTGGCCAACCTATGGGGCATCGACACCGAACAGCCCGACGCGCAGGGCGGCACTGACCGTGTCATCTACGCCCCGCAGCTCGAAAACGGCGGCGGTGCGGGTGGCTTCTCCGCTGGAACCAAGTGCGCCTACGATCTGGGCGCCCAGTGGTTTTGGGTCATGGACGACGACGTGCTCGTCATCCCCGAGGGCATCGAGCGCCTGGCCAAGTGGACGGACCGCTTCGACGTCATCCAGGGTTCGCGCCTGGACTTCGACGGCGGCGCCTTCTTTTGGCAGTACCAGCTCATCCTTTCGCTCGGCATTCCCAACCCCATCGCCAAGTGGGACCTGGGTCCCGAGGGCTACCGCACCATGAACCAGCTGTGCTTTGAGGGCGGCCTGTTCTCGTGTCGCGTAGTCGACAAGATCGGCCTGCCCGACGCGCGCTTCTTCATCTACGGCGACGATGCCTGCTACGGCTATGTCGCCAGTCAGCATTTCCACGCTGCCGTTGTTGCCGACGTGGTGCTCAAGCGCGCACGCGCCGTCTCCAACTGGGATATCGCCGGCAAGCGCCAGCTCAACTCCACGAGCGACACCAACCGCTACTACATCATGCGCAACCGTGGCTTTTTGGCCCGTTACATGCAAATCTACGGCGACTATCATCCTGTACTGTTCCGCCTGGGCAATGCCGCAACCTTCTGCAAGGAATTCATTCGCCTGGCTGCAGTCGACAAATGCTTTAAGACCGGTATCCCGGCGCTGCGCCGCGGCATGAAAGACGCCCGCAAGATCATCAAGGATCCCAACTGGAAGCCCATGCCGCCCATGAAGGACGCGGAGTAGCGGGCACACTTAAGTTTCGCCCGCCCCTACAGCCGCTGGCACACTACGGACACATGCTGCCCGTCAAAGCCAAAGCCCCAGCGCACGCGGCCGATACCTGGTCGTGGCACGCGAATCTTGTCGATGCCGTCGCGCTCTATGTCGAGCAGCGCCTGGACGGCTAGCAACTCCAGACCAAGCGCGTCCACACCGGGGTCATGCATCATGTTCATAGTGACAAGTGGACGTTCGTCGAGCATGCCGAGGGTATCGGCCACATCGAGCATCCTTCCCGTAGGGAAGACCTGGATATCCCAGCGATCCGCCCCGCGCTTTCGATTGGATGACGGATTGGCATACCCCGGCATACCAAAGCAGAGCCCTTGCAACAGCAGGTGGTATGGCAACGGCGAGTCCATCTCGACTGCACCGATTCCCACATCTCCCAGGATGCGGTCTAGTGCCTGTCTCACCGCATCTTCGTTCCCGCGACACAACCCGTCACGAAACGCATCGACGTCCCGCACATCCTCGGCGACGCACTCAAACCATTCAATAATCACGAGACGCAACGCCTGACGAAGTTCACCATTGGGCAGACGCAGAGCACGGGAGCGAGCGCTGTTTCCCGGCTCCTCAACCATATCCGTCGTGAGGAAGCCGGACAGGTATAACGCGGTCCAAACATCATCGACGCAAGCGTCTTTCGACTCGACGGCGCCCAGACAAAGCGGAGCCTCAACGCATCCATGCGGTTCAAGTAAATCGAACAGAGTCGAAAGCCTCTCGAGATTCCAATCGCCAACCGCCCTGCTCAGACTATCAGCGTATCCATACAAATCGGCCCGCACCGGCGGTGTGCAACCGCGGTTCAAGAAATCGATCACGCGCGCCGGACTCGAGCAATAGGTCCTGCCAAACCGATACCCTTCGAGCCATTCACGCGCATCATCCAGGTATTCTTCGCGTCCAGCATGGCCTAGCAGAGTCTGAACCTCGTCATCTGAAAAGCCATACCACCGGTCGCACCGTCCCGAAAGCGGCGTCGACATGCAGTACGAACACCCGCGCAAAGAAAGTGCCGCTTCGGCAGGACCGGGACGCTCCCCCATCAGACACGTCAACCGTAGCGAATGGCCCGCAGCAGCGATGGCATCAAACAGTACGCGCTCGAACAACTCTGCCGGACAGGAGCCACAAGCATCCCTCATAGCAAAACGACTCAACCACGCCGCGTCGTATCCATCAACGAGCAGCACAACCTGTTCGTCGCAAGCCATCTCCAGCATCTCAATGAGAATGCCAAGCACCGAGTTGACCTCATCTGCACTTGCCACGCCACGCGCAACGCGCTCGATGTGGCGCATCTTATCTCGCGGTAAATCCGGAGCCTCCAAAAGCGCCAACAAGCGAGCGCACTCACCCGAAAGAACGTCGCGCACGATGCCGACGACGTTGGCACCGCACCTCGCGGCGCCAGAAAAGTCCAGCGATATCACAGGGTAGCAGGCAGACTCATCCCGATAGCGCTCGCAACCCGCATCCCAAATCTGGGAACCAGCAAACAGGCCCCGATCGACCTGCCCGACGGTGGATCGCTCGAGAAAAGCCTTAAGCATCGACAGGTTCATGCTCTTGCCAAAGCCTTCGGGCCGGCAACACGCCACAACGGAGGCTTCAGCATCCAAGACATCGGCAATAAACATGGTCTTGTCGACCAGCACGCATCGATTTATGGCCTCGGCAAAGTCATGTTCGCCGACCGGTAGCGCCCCGTTACCCGAGCGGTTGATCAACTCTACGCCATAGCAGGCAGCATCGCCATAAATCGCCTGTTCAGACACCGTAACTTCTCCCTAAAACGCAGCACGATGTCAATTGTAAAGACCGGTGTATGCGAAATGCTTTCGCTATGCAAGCGTTTCGGGCAACGGCAGCAATAAGAACCCCCAATGGGGCATAACGAATCGTTGCACAACAAAACGGGGCCCGATACAGCCGCACCGGACCCCGTCCTAGTCACCGGACCCCGTCCTAGTTCTTAGATTATCAGGCGACCAGGAACTTACTCCTCGAATCCGTCCTCGCCAGCGGACTTCTTCTGCTGATCAAGCTTGCGCTTGCCACTCACAATGGACGTGGCGCCCAGCGTCGCCAAGCTTGCGCTGGCGAGGCTCGCCATCACGATGAGGTCGCCCGTCTTGGGCATATTGCCACCCGAGACCTTGGTCGTGGTTGTGGTGGTAGTCGTCGTGGCGGTTGTAGTGCTGCCCTTGTCACCGGCTTTCTGAGCATCGGCGTCGGTCTGTTTCGCACCCGCACCGGCGGAAACACCGGCAGCACCGTCAGCATGGGAGCCGGAGCCCTGCCCAGACGTTCCCTCATCAGAAGAAGAGGCGCCGTTAATGCCCGCCATCAAAGACGACCCCAGCATGGAGCCAAGCTGCTCGCCGGCAGAAGGCTTGCTTTCCGTCGAGGAATCGCCAGCGTTGGAGTCCTCGCTCGAACCGCCCCCTGAAGCATCGGAGTTAGAACCGTTAGAGGTCCCAGTATCGGCAGAGGAATCGCCAGCGCCGTTGGAAGCGCCCGGATCGGTAGAGCCAGATGTCGTGCCATCCGTAGCGCCATCGGAGCCAGAAGTCGACGAATCGCCAGAAGCAGCGCCGCCAGACGCGGCCCCGCCGTTACCGGCATCGTCGCTGCCCGCACCAGTCGAAGGCGCACCCGTCTCGCCGCCATTGTCCGCATCGCCATCGGTACCAGGCGTCGGCGCAGCGGGAGCAGCGGGCACCATGCTCGGACCGGGCGCCGGCGCAGGCGCGGGCTCCACAGGCGTTACCGCGGCAGCCTCGTCCTCGGCAATATAGACCAGACAATCCTTGAGCTCATTACGATAGCGGTTCTTCCAGCCCTCGTGGTACTGGGGCTGGCTTGCATACTTGGTCGCCACGTTATTGACAACGCTGTTGGAAAGCGCCGTCACAAACTCGCGGTCAGTCATGTTGTTGGAAAGATTTGCCAAGCGGAAAAAGTCCTGGCAGCCACCGGTGCCGCACATATTGGTAATGCTCCACACCATGCCCTTGACGCAGTCAGCGCGGCCGGAGATGTCAATGCCAAGAGCGCTCTTGAGCCATGCCTCGGTCACCGCATAGTACGAGTTGTACGCATAGGCATCCTGCAGCGCCGAGAACTCCGCCGGATCGGTGTTGTAAGCACCCAGGAAGGCATCCTGCGCGATGCGGCCCAGCTCGGTGAGCTGGCCGTTCGCATACATGGGGTTGTTTGCGTTGGAAATCTCGCTGCCGCGATCGATTGCGGCCTTAAGCATGCCGTACTTAGCAGAATCGTAGTTATAGACCTGCTTCATAAACGGAATAAGCGACCAACGGCGGTCGAACTGGTAATAACCCAGCGCGTTGTATCCGTCGCCATACGAAAAACCCTGGTTGTAATTGCCGTGGCTCTCGTACTTGGTAAAGTACTTCATCTCGTCAGTCACGTTGACAAACGAAACGCCCTGAACCGACCTCAGCACGCCCGAGAAGGACTGCTGGATGTACAGGCCCTTATCGATATCGGTGGCATCCGAGGCAACGCCCGGAGTGGGCTCCTCGGCTATAGCGGTTGCGGGTGCGGCAACGGCGCCAAACGAAAGCGCCAGCGTCAGGCCCGCAACAATCGCGGAATGCTTGGGTTGCATACATCCTCCCTGCATTGGTATGGCTAAAGTGCAGTTTGCAAAGATAGATCTAGTATTACAGGTCCCCGTTTGTTGCACAACAACCCATCGGTAAACGGCAACAACCCTCCGTGAAATCTTAAGGAAATTAAACAAACTGGTCGTCGGGCGCCAGCAAAAGCTCGCCGTAACGCTCCATCAGCCCGTCTCTCAACTGAGAGAAAGCGGGGATATAGACGTTCAAAATGCGCTGAATCAAATCTTGAGCGAGCTTGTTGTCATAAATATGAACGTTCGTGTTACGGTCTCTGAGCATATCTAGCCAGGCCGCCTCATCAATAAAGTCGTAGAATCGGTAGGACTCCTTCAAGATGGCACGAGGAGACCACGACGCGGCAAGCGTGGCGCCCTCATACTCGAGTAGACGCTTAAGGAGCTTCCAGCTCAATTCAAATTGAAGATTGAACTTATTGATCAATCCGCTCTGAACAAAATCATTGTTGAGATCCTGATTGGGCGCATCCTCAAGATTCACCAAAGCGCTGACAAAGTTCTCATACTTTTTCATACAGAATCACACCATCCCTGACAATTTCATCGAGCAATTGCTGCGATAAGGACTCGTCGAGATTGACGACATCTACATCTAAAAGAGTATCAAGACGTTCCTCGATCAAATATGACAACCGGCCGAAATCCTGGCAACCTGCTACGGCGATGTCAATATCGCTCTTAGGCAAGTTGTCACCTCGAGCGCGAGAACCAAACAGCACGACCTTTTCGGCGTCACATTCCCGAGCAAAAACTCCGATTTGCTTGTACACACTGTCGAGAGATGTCATTTGCAGCCCTACAGCTTAATATCAAAGTTCATCTCGGGGAGGGCGGCCAGGTCTGCCAGGGTTACGCCGTCGACGTAGTTCTCGATGACCTCGTCCAGACCGCGCCAGAACTTGACCGTTGAGCACAAATCGCTACGGGTACAGCTGTTGTCAATGCCATCGCACGCCACCGGAGCCGTGCTGCCCTCGACGGCACGCAGGATGTCGCCGGCACGCACTTCGGCCGGGTCCTTGGCCATCATGTAGCCGCCGCCCTTGCCGCGCACGCTCTTAAGCAGGCCAGCCTTCATAAGCGGACGAACCAGCTGCTCCAGATACTTCTGCGAAATGCGCTCGCGGTCGGCAACCTCACGCAGGGCAATCTTGCCTTCGGCATCACCGAGCGCTGCAATATAAATCATCAAACGGAGGGCATAGCGACCCTTAGAAGAGATGAGCATTCCTACCCTTCCATCGCACCTGGGACAAAATAACCTGGAGTGCTTGTCCCAAATCTTAAGTAAGTGGGACAAACAAACCTGGTTATTTTGTCCCACATCTGAAAAGTCGAGTGGATTAGTCGGATTTTCCCTTGACTAACGCCAAACCCATAGTAACTTTATTCCGAGAAGATTCCTAGGGTTTAGCACACCTATGAGTACACCATATACAGAGAGGGACAGCATGAGCGCAAATCCGCTGCTTTCCATCGAAGGTCTGACCGCCTCCGTGGACGAGAAGACCATCCTCCACAACGTCAACCTCAACGTCGCCGCCGGCGAGACCCACGTGCTGATGGGCCCCAACGGCGCCGGCAAGTCCACCCTCGGCCACCTGGTCATGGGCGACCCCGTCTACACGGTCAACGACGGACGTATCGTCTTTGACGGCCAGGACATCACCGAGCTCACCACCGACAAGCGTTCGCGCGCCGGCCTGTTTCTGAGCTTCCAGGCCCCGGTCGAGATCCCGGGCGTGCCGCTGTCGAGCTTTTTGCGCGCCAGCATCGCCGGCCGCCCCGGCCTGGAGATGAAGGGCAAGGAGTTCCGACGTCGCGTCAAGGAGCTCGCGGCCGAGCTTAACATGGATACCTCCTACCTCAACCGTGAGCTGGGCGTGGGCTTCTCGGGCGGCGAGAAAAAGAAGGTCGAGATGCTCCAGCTTCTGCTGCTGCAGCCCAAGCTCGCCATCCTAGACGAGACCGACTCCGGCCTGGACGTCGACGCGCTTTCCACCGTCAGCCACGGCATGGACGCCTACCGCAAGAGCTGCGACGGCTCCATGCTCATCATCACGCACAACACGCGCATCCTGGAGCACTTGGATGTCGACCGCGTCCACGTTATGGTCAAGGGTCACATCGTGCGCGAGGACGACGCCTCGCTCATCCCCTGGATCGACAAGAACGGCTTTGAGACCTTTGAGCGCGAGGCCGCCGAGCAGCGCGCCCAGGCCGAGGCCGCCGCTGCCGAGCAGCAGGCGTAAAGGGGCGACGTAATGACCAAGAACCGCACCGAGGTCGCGGACATCGACCGCAGCCTCTACGACTTCACCTATGGCGAGGAGGGATTCGAGCGCCTCGACGCCGGCATCACGCCCGACATCGTGCGCGAGATCAGCGCCAAGAAGGACGAACCGCAGTGGATGCTCGACCTGCGCCTCAAGTCCCTCGAGATCTTCAACCGCTTCCCCGATCCGACGTGGGGCCCCTCCATCGAGGGCCTGGACATGGACAACATCGTCACCTACGTCAAGCCCAACACCGACCAAAAGCACGACTGGGAGTCGGTGCCCGACGACATCAAGAACACCTTTGAGCGCCTGGGCATCCCCGAGGCCGAGCGCAGCTACCTGGCGGGCGTCGGCGCGCAGTACGACTCCGAGCTGGTCTACCACAACATGCAGGACACCGCGTCCAAGATGGGTATCGTCTATTCCGGCATCGAGGAGGCCCTGCACGATCCACAGTGGGAACCGCTCATCCACGAGAAGTTTATGACGCTCATCCCGCCCACCGACCACAAGTTTGCGGCCTTGCACGGCGCCGTATGGTCGGGCGGCTCGTTTGTCTACGTGCCCAAGGGCACCAAGTTGGACTTCCCGCTGCAGAGCTACTTCCGCCTTAACGCCAAGGGCGCCGGCCAGTTTGAGCACACGCTCATCATCGTCGAGGACGATGCCGACCTGCACTTCATTGAGGGTTGCTCAGCGCCCAAGTACAACGTGGCCAACCTCCACGCCGGCGCCGTCGAGCTCTTTGTGGGCAAGCGTGCACATCTGCGCTACTCGACCATCGAGAACTGGTCCAAGAATATGTACAACCTCAACACCAAGCGTGCGCGCGTGGACGAGGACGGCGATATCGAGTGGATCAGCGGTTCCTTCGGCAGCCACGTGGGCTACCTCTACCCCATGAGCGTGCTCAACGGCCGCCGCGCCCGCTCGAGCTTTACCGGCATCACCTTTGCCGGCGCCGGCCAGAACCTGGATACCGGCTGCAAGGTCGTGCTCAACGCGCCCGATACCTCGGCAACCGTCGAGACCAAAGGTATCTCCAAGAGCGGCGGCATTCAGACCTTCCGCAGCTCTATCGTGGCCACGCCCAAGGCAGAGGGTTCCAAGGCAACCGTGAGCTGCCAGTCGCTCATGCTCGATGACCAGAGCCGCTCCGACACCATCCCCGCCATGGACATCCGCGCCAAGAACGTCGACATCGGCCACGAGGCCACCATCGGCCGCATCGGCGACGACAAGGTGTTCTACCTGATGAGCCGCGGCATCTCGGAGGAAGAGGCCCGCACCATGATCGTCAACGGCTTTGCTAACCCGGTCTCCAAGGAGCTGCCGCTGGAGTACGCCGTCGAGATGAACAACCTGATCAAGCTCGAGATGGAAGGAGCGATCGGATAATGAATCGAGAAACCGCTATGCCGAACGCATTTACGTCATCCGAGCTTCTGCAGTGCGGCGTATCGGGAGCGACGAGCCCGACGACGCGTACTAAAGGTACGCGAGGAGGGTCGGAGCCCCGAGACGGCGTGCTGCAGGAGATCGGGGGCGTGAATGCGATGCCTGCCGCCACTTGGGGCTGGCTCAAGATGAACCAGACCAAGCTCGAGCTTTCGGACGAACTTGCCGCCGCTCCAGCCGAGGCCGTTGAGGTTGAGGGCCTGGACGAGCAGTTTGCCGGCTCGGCCGACGCCTTCGACGCCGCCATGGACGCCATGGCCGAGCGCTTCCCCGAGCGCCGAGCCGCCGCCCCCGGCGACGCCGCCGATCGTGCCCGCATCACGCCCGAGACCGAGCTCGACGTGCCTGCCACCTCCGTCTACCAGGCCGGCGCCATCAAGCTCGAGGAGGAACTCTCCCCCGCCGAGGCCTTCGAAACCGGCATGGGTGAGGCCGCCTACACCTATCTGGCTGACCACGCCGTCAAGCGTATCGTCATCGACGCCCCCGCATACCAGCACGTCACAGCTACCGTGCGCGTGAGTGGCGTCGACACAGCGGCTGCGATTGCCGCCATCGACGTCGTCGCCCGCCCGCAGGCAACGCTCGATCTGCATATTGCCCTGGACTCCCCCGTTGCCGGCGAGGGCGTCGTGGGCTCCGTGCTGCGCGTGTGCGCCCACGAGTACGCCACCGTCAACGTGACCTGCACGCAGACGCTCGACGACAGCTGGATCGCGCTCGACGACACCGGCCTGTTCCTGGACGAGGGTGCACGCGTCAACGTACAGCACACCGTCCTGGGTGCCGGTGCCAGCGCCACCGGCCTTGCCGGCGACCTGCTGGGCGACACCGCCAAGGTGACGATCGATACCGATTACCTGGGTGCCCGCGAGCAGATGCGCGACTTTAACTACGAGCTGCGCCACCGCGGCCGCAAGACCGAGTGCGAGATCGACGCCAACGGCGTGCTGACCGGCACGTCCAAGAAGGTCTACCGCGGCACCATCGACCTCGTGCACGGCTGCAAGGGTGCAACCGGCACCGAGCGCGAGACGGTGCTTTTGGCCAACAAGGGCGTCGACAACAAGACCGTCCCCGTCATCCTGTGCGACGAGGACGACGTCGCCGGCAACCACGGCGCCACCATCGGCCATGTCCGCGACGAGCAGCTGTTCTACCTCGCCTGCCGCGGCCTTGACCAAAACGCCGCCGAGGATCTGTTCATCCGCGCCAAGCTGGAGGACGCCGCGCTTTCCGCCACCGATGAGCGCACCCGCGCCGCCGTCGTCCGCCTGGGCAACAACCTGATCGATAACTTTGAAGAGGAGCTCGCATGATCGACACCGAGCACGTTAAATGCGACACCTGTACCGCCCCCGAGCCCATGGAGCTCGACGCCAGCGACGAGGCTTCGCGCGGCTGGCCCACCGTGGACATCGAGACCAACCCCTACAAGGGCCAGTTCCCGCTGTTCCAGCAGCACCCCGAGATCGCTTTCCTCGATAGCGCCGCCACCGCGCAGCGCCCTGCCCGTGTGCTCGACGCCGAACGCGACTTCTACCAGCGCATGAACGCCAACCCCCTGCGCGGCCTGTACTCGCTGTCCGTCGAGGCCACCGACGCCATCGCGAAGGTCCGCCAGCAGATCGCTGACCTCATCGGCGCCTCACAGGCCAACGAGGTCGTCTTCACCCGCAACACGAGCGAGTCGCTCAACCTGGTCGCTAAGAGCTTTGCGCCCACAGCGCTCGAACCGGGCGACGAGGTCGTCATCACCATCATGGAGCACCACTCCAACCTGATTCCGTGGCAGCAGGTCTGCCGCGAGACCGGCGCCAAGCTCGTCTACCTCTACCCCACCAAGACCGGCCAGCTCACCACCGAGGAGGTTCTTGCCAAGGTGGGTCCCAAGACCAAGATCCTAGCCGTGGGACAGGTCTCCAACGTGCTGGGCGTCGAGAACCCGGTCAAGAACCTCGGCAAACTCGTGCACAAGTACGGCGGCTACCTGGTCGTCGACGGCGCGCAGTCGCTGCCGCACATGCCGGTCGATGTGGCCGACCTGGGCGCCGACTTCTTTGCCTTTAGTGCGCACAAGGCCATGGGCCCCATGGGCATCGGCGTGCTGTGGGGCAAGATGGACCTGCTCAACGCCATGCCGCCCATGCTTACCGGCGGCGAGATGATCGATTCGGTCACCGAGCAGAACGCTGTCTGGGCTCCCGTCCCCGAGAAGTTCGAGGCCGGCACGCAGGACGCCGCCGGCATCTTCGCCACGGGCGCCGCACTCGATTACCTGGTCAACACGGTGGGTTACGAGAACATCCAGGCACGCGAGCAGGCACTCGTCCACTACCTGATGGGCGAGCTCATGCAGCTCGACTTTGTCCAGATCATCGGCTCAATCTATTGGGATAACCACCACGGCGTCGTGAGCTTTAATGTCAAGGGCATCCACCCGCACGATGTCGCGAGCATCATGGACATGGACGGCGTCTGCATCCGCGCCGGTCACCACTGCGCGCAGCCGCTGCTCACCTGGCTGGGCGTCGAGAACCTTGCCTGCTGCCGCGCCAGCGTAGCCTTCTACAACGACAAGGCCGACATCGACAAGTTCATCGCCGGCCTGCATCACGTTTGGAGCACGTTCAATGGGTAATCTGTACACCTCCACCACATTTATGGAGCACAACTCGCACCCCGACTATAAGTACGAGATGGATGCTCCCACGCACGAGCACGACGGCATCAACCCTAGCTGCGGAGACGAGCTCACCTTGCAGCTGCGTGTCGAGAACAACGTGATCGAGGAGGCCTCCTTTACCGGTCACGGCTGCGCCATCAGCCAGGCCAGTGCCGACATCATGGCCGACCTCATCACCGGCGAGACCGTCGAGGAAGCTCGCCACCTGGCAGAGCTCTTCCTCGCCATGATCCGCGGCGAGAAGCTCTCCGAGGAGGACCTGGAAGACCTGGACGAAGCCGCCCAGCTCCAGGACATCTCGCACATGCCCGCCCGCGTCAAGTGCGCCGAGCTCGCCTGGCGCACCCTCGACGGCATGCTCACGGGACAAAATAATCAGTAGTATTTGTCCCAAATCACTTGTGATTAGTGATTGTTATTGGTGTTGCCTAGAACGATTCTAAGCA
>CAJKHC010000022.1:0-25807 GCA_905199605.1 uncultured Collinsella sp. | reverse complement strand
AATCGTAGCCCGAGACGGTCCCGGGCTGACAATTTCGACTGTAATGGACGTTCTTTAATGACTAGTCGTTTAAGAACGTCCCCAATGACTAAGTTAGGCGATGTGGAGGGGGTTGGCGGCGTCGACGGCATCGGGGGCGTCGGAGAGGCCGTCGGGGGCAGCGTCTGCCGGGTCCTCGTCGGGGGTCTCGATCTGCTTGATCATGACCTCCTGGCCCTGCAGCAGATAGGTCTCGCCGCTACCGCAATGGGGGCAGGTCTTGCCGTGCTCGACCGTCGCGTAGTCGCAGCCGCACGCCTCACAATGCGTCACGGCCTCGACAGGCTCCACAATAAGCTCCGCGCCCTGCGTGATAGGCTTTTTATCTGCCGCCCAGCGCCAAGCGTCAAGCAGCAGATCGGGAACGACGCCCGAGACCTCGCCCAGGAGCAGTGTCACGCTCGAAACGCGACTCACACCATTGGCGCGCGCCACATTCTCGACATCGCGAATGATGTGATAGACAATCCCGAGCTCGTGCACTTTATATTCCTTCCGCCGTTCCCGTTATGGCCACTTACTTGCGACCGAATTTAATCTTGATCGCGCGCTTGAGCGCGTACTTGCCCAGGCTTGGGAGCTTTTGCTCGTATTTGACCATCGTTGAGCACTCGGGGCGGTCGCGATCCAGATGGATGGCGTCAAACGCGCACTTGGTGGTGCACAGGCCGCAGCCGATGCACTTGTTGGGGTCGACGATCGAGGCACCGCAGCCCAGGCAGCGAGCGGTCTCGGCGCGTACCTGCTCCTCGGTAAAGGTCTCGACGTACTCGCTAAAGGGCGCAGCCTTCTCGCGCTCGCGGTCGACACGTGCCACCTCGCGGCTTGCGTTGTCATAGCTCTCAATCACAACATCGTCGCGGTCAAGCGCGGTGTAGCGGCGCTGGTTGCGGCCGATGGTGAGCGTGGAGCCCGGCTGCACAAAGCGATGGATGGACACGGCGGCCTCGTGACCGGCGGCGATGGCGTCGATAGCAAAGCTGGGACCGGTATAGACGTCGCCGCCCACAAAGATGTCGGGCTCGGCGGTCTGGTACGTCTGCGGATCGGCAAGGGCACCCTGGCCGCGGCCGAGCTCCACCTTGGAGCCAGCCAGCAGGTCGCCCCACACAATGGACTGGCCAATCGACATGACGACACGGTCGGCATCGACACGGCGCAAGTCGTTCTCGTCATACTCGGGCGCAAAACGGCCCTCGTCGTCAAAGACACGCGTGCAGCGCTTGAAGGTGATACCGCACACACGACCGGCCTCGTCCAGGTGAATCTCCTTGGGGCCCCAGCCGCAGCTAATGTGCGCGCCGTCCTCAATGGCCTCGCGACGCTCCTCCTCGCTGGCGGGCATCTGGGCCTCACTCTCCAGGCAGAGCATCTCAACGTGCTCGGAACCCAGACGGCAGGCGTTGCGCGCGACGTCGATGGCCACGTTGCCGCCGCCCACCACGATGGTGCGGCCGGGCAGCGCGTCGATCTTGCCACTGTTGACCTCGCGCAAAAAGTCGACGGCCACGGTCACGTCCTCGGCCGCCTCGCCCGGAATACCGGCGAGGCGGCCGCCCTGGCAGCCGATGGCAACATAAAAGGCCTTAAAGCCCTGCGCGCGCAGCTCGTCGAGCGTCACATCGCGACCGACCTCCACGCCATAGCGGAACTCGGCGCCCATCAGGCGAATGATCTCGACCTCTGCCTCGATAACGTCCTTCTCCAGCTTAAAGCTGGGAATACCGTAGGTGAGCATGCCGCCCGGGCGCTCGTTCTTCTCGAACACGACGGGCTTGTAGCCCTTCTCGGCCAGATAGAAGGCGCAGGACAGACCGGCCGGGCCGGCACCGATGATGGCGATCTTCTGATCGAAGCCGCCAGCGCGTGTCGGCGTCACCACAGGCGGGACATAGCGGGTCGCGGCATCCAGATCGCGCTGGGCGATGAACTTCTTGACCTCGTCGATAGCCACGGCGGCGTCCACACGGCCGCGGGTGCAGGTATCCTCACAGCGGCGGTTGCACACGCGGCCGCAGATAGCGGGCAACGGGTTCTCGCGCTTAATGAGTGCTAGGGCCTCGTCATAGCGACCCTGAGCCGCGAGCTTCAAATAGCCCTGAACGGCAACGTGCGCGGGGCAGGCCGTCTTGCAGGGAGCGGTGCCGGACTCATGCGTCTCGATACGGTTGTCGTTGCGGTAGTTGGGCGACCACTTGGTGTGATCCCATTTGGTGGCGTCGGGCAGCTCCTGGCGCGGATACTCGGGTACCTGTCCGCCGGCCTTTTTGCTGCAGAGCTTCTGGCCGAGCTTGGCGGCGCCGGCCGGGCACACCTCAACGCAGCGACCGCAGGCAACGCACTTGTCCTTCTCGACCTTGGCGACATAGGCAGAGCGCGACAGGTTGGGCGTGTTGAACAGCTGAGAGGTGCGCAGGGCGTAGCACACGTTGACGTTGCAGTTGCAGATAGCGAAGATCTTGTTCTCGCCGTCGATATTGGTGATCTGGTGCACAAAGCCGTTGTCCTCGGCCTGGCGCAGGATGTCGTAGACCTCGTCGCGCGTCACGTAATGGCCGCGGTCGGTCTCAACCACATAGTCGGCCATATCGCCCACGGCGATGCACCAATCGGCCGGGTCGTCGGCGCAGCCCTCTCCCATCACGCGACGGCTCGCGCGGCAGCTGCAGGTGCTGGCGGCATATTTACCCTCGTATTTGTCGAGCCAGTGCTCGATATGCTCGATCGGCACCGAGGTGCTCGCGGCATCGATGGCCTTCTCGACCGGAATGACATGCATGCCGATGCCGGCACCGCCGGGCGGCACCATCGGCGTGGCCTTGGACAGCGGTCCCTTGGACGCCTGCTCAAAGAACTTGGCATAGACCGGATGCTCCTCGAGCTGGCTCACGCGCATGTTGAGGAACTCGGCGGAACCCGGCACCAGCATGGGCAGCACCCACTGCTTGGCGCGCTCGGGGTTTTCCCAGTTGTACTCGAGCAGACCCGTGTAGCTCATGTCGTCGAGCATTTTTTCGATATCGGCCTCGGGCATGCCGGTGAGCTTGACCATCTCGGGCAGCGTATAGGGACGGCGCATCTTCATCTTGCAGAGCACTTCGGCCTGCTCGTCGGTTGCGGCCTCGGCAAACGACCAGTACTCGTAGCCCAGCAGCTCGTCGCGGTGCAGCAGGCGGTTGGTGCAGTGCTCACACAGTTTGACGATGGCCTCGCGCGGATGCTCCGGTATCGGCGGCACGAACTCCGCGCCGATATCGGGCTCGGTATAGCTAATCCCCGGTCCGTTGAGAATCATAGTCGTCCCTTCTCTTGCCACAGCCCGGCGAGACCGCGGCGCCCCTCTTTGTACGGGTTCGACATGCCCCCATGCCGTTCACCCGCTATTGTTGACATTGTGTCAAAAACAGTATTGACGAACCGTCAACAATATTCAAGACTGTTAGGCGAACGGTCAGGCAAAAGAGGATGAAAGGCGGCAAAACATGGGCAACAACGCAGCAGATATCTCTGTGGTCGATGCCGTCCCCGCATCCGACAGCGCGGCAAAACGCCTGACGGGCGACGAGCGCCGTCGCGAGATCCTCGCCGCTGTGCGCGCCGTGAGCGCCGAGCTTGGTGTGTCCCATCTTTCGGTATCGGCCGTGACCAAGCGGGCTGGCTGCACGCGTTCGCTGTTCTACCACTACTTTGCCGATATGGATGCCGCCGTCACCGCCGTTATGGACGAGGCAATCGACGGCTTTATCGCCGAGCTCGAGCAGTGGAACGCCAGCCGCACGGTTGGCGACATCGAAGGCGCACTCGACACCGTCGCTCCGCTCTTTAAACGCCTGGTCGTGAGCGGCCACGAGTTGCCGAGTACGCTCACCTCGAGCAGTGGCGCGCTCTACGGCGGCTTTTTGCACAACGTGGTCCAGCGCGTGGCGCAGTATATCTGCGACACCACCGTGGTGGATTTTGTCGCCCATCACGAGCTACGCATCGACCATGTCTACGAGACGTTCTACACCCTCATCATGGGTCTTTTGATGTATATCCGCACGCACCCCGATGTGCCCGACGAGACGGTCAAGGAAATCATCGCCTCGACACTCCACATCGAGGGCTACACCGCCAAGTATCCGGAGCGCAAGCCCCAGAACTGACGACATTTGGCCAAACTGCCCGCGATCGGAAGAGGGGCCGCGGGCGTGTGAAAGGAGAGCAGCATGCTGTTCGATGTTTGGGGTAGCGATACCCTTATCCACTGGGCCGGCTGGGCCATGGTCTTTATTGGCCTGATCGTGCTCAACGAGGTCGGCCGCCGCACCAAGCTGGGCGCGGCAATCATCTTTGGCGTGGCTCCGCTGGCCATGACCATCTACTGCGTCGCTATCGCCATCGGCGTCTCGCAGGGTGCCGAGTGGGCGCTCACCAACCCCACCCATGTGTACCAGAACAGCTGGTTCCACTACGCCAAGGTATACGCGGCGCTGGCCGGTTGCTGGGGCTTCATTGCCATTAAGTACCAGTGGGGCAAGATCGGCAAGGCGCATTGGTTCCGCGCGTGGCCGTTTGTGATCGTCGCCATCAACATCATGATTGCCGTCGTGTCCGACTTTGAGAGCGCCTATCACTTCTTTGTCCTGGGCCAGTCCACTTGGGTCACCTCCGAGGGCGCCACGCAGCTTGCCGGCTGGAACAACGTGCTCAACGGCATCGCGGGCATCATCAACATCTTCTGCATGACCGGTTGGTGGAGCGTCTACGCCTCCGAGGACAAGACCGACATGCTGTGGCCCGACATGACCTGGGTCTACATCATCGCCTACGACATCTGGAACTTCTGCTACACCTACAACTGCCTGCCCACCCACTCCTGGTTCTGCGGCTTTGCGCTGCTGCTGGCGCCCACCGTCGCCGCCTTTATCTGGAACAAGGGCGGCTGGATCCAGAACCGTGCCTTTACGCTGGCCATTTGGTGCATGTTTGCCCAGGTGTTCCCGTACTTCCAGGAGGAGTCCATCTTTGTGACGCACTCCACGCTCGACGCAGGCGCCGCTACCGCGGTCTCGGTCGCTGCGTTGATCGCCAACATCGCCGCGATTATCTACGTCGCCTACCGTGCCAAGAAGCTCGGCCGCAACCCCTACAAGCAGGATGTCTTTGAGGGCACCAGCGATTGGGAGAAGGCTACCGCTCGCCGCGCCAAGGTTGATTACGCGCACGCCGAGTAACATGCCCGGCGCAAACGCCGCTTGAATGTGAAGCAGCATAGCCGGCTCCGCGCAACTCAACGCATTGCAGAGCCCCCGGAATGTGATTCGTCCGCGTTCCGGGGGCCTTTTGCTGCCGCGAGGATGCGGCCGAACGATGCGCTCAGGTTAAATCGGATCTTATATTTCGTATGCGCTTTATATGGCTCCATTTTTGGGTACAGTGTTGAGCCGATATTGCATTGGGGGATATATGAGCGATGAGACGTATGGCCGCGAGGATGCGGCCCAGGATGCGGAAGCATGTGCCGAAGCCCTGGAGAGCCTTGACCGGATCGCGCTAGACGAGCTCTCGTTTAGCGATTCGGTCGTCGACGCGCAAGACGAGGTGCACGAAGACACTGAGGACGAAGGCGGCGACGCCAAAGACGCTCCTGACGAAGCCGAAGAGGACGATAGCGAGGCCGACGACCAGCCCGAATCCGACACGGGCGAGGAAACCGTCTTGCTCGACAGCTTACCGGCCGAAGATTCGCTGACTCGCGAGCTTCCTGGCCTGGGTTCCGCACCAGCCGTGGATGAGACCATCGCCATGGGCGATATTCCCCTGCCGTCCGTTCCCTCGGCACACGAAGCCGAGGTCCGCCATCGCAAGATGTCGCCCAAGCGCCGCAATCTGATGGTCGCCGGTGTCGTGGCCGTCGCGCTCGTCGCCGGCGGTGCAGGCTATGCTGCCTGGAACGGATATCAGCAAGAGCAGGCTGCCGCTGTCGCCGCCAATGCCCACACGATGATGTCGGTGCAGATTGGCGTGCATGCCGCGGGCCTCGACTGTTCCACCAGCTCTAAGATTCCCGTACAGGTGAGCGGTCAGGACGCTGATGGCTCATCCGTGAGCGAAACGCTCTATGTTGACGAGCACGGCCGCGGCATCAAACTGCTGCCCGGCGATTACACGCTCTCCATCGCTGCCTCTCCCATCGCGGCCGACGGCACCATCTATACCGTCCCGACCACCAAGGCGCAGGTCACGATCAAGAGCGACGGACAGGACCTAAGCAGCCAGGCCGCCTTTAAGCTCAAGGTGCCTTCGGCCGACACGGTGACTGACGACCAGATCGATGCCGCCGCCAAATATGCCGAGGAGGGAGGCGCGAGCTCCGCCGCCACCGCCAAGGTGCTCCAGCAGGCGGCAACCGCGCGGCGCGGCGCCGCCGTCAATGCCGTGAGCGCGCAAAAGGCACAGGCGGCCCGTGATGCCGACGCCCGCCACAAGGCAACCGACCTCTACCAGCTCGATATCCCCGTCGAGTGGTACGGCAAGGTCGAGACTTGGCAAAATGGCAGCACGCTATGCATCTATCTTGCCGGCGACAGCGATACACCGATTGTGACGCTCGTCGCAGTGCGCGAGGGCGAGAGCTTTACGCCCGATGAGGGCGATACGGTTTTGGGTGCGGCCAACCTAGGCAACGGTTATACCGTCTACGCCAGCGGTCCCGTCTATCCGTACGTGGTGCCCCAGACCATCAACGGACGGACGCAGAATCCCGTGTCGACCTACCCTATGGACTCGGCCATTGAGCTTGTCGAGCTCACGACCGGCAACCGCTACACCTATAGCCAGATCAAGAACGTACTGGTCGGCAAAGACGGCAAGGCCGACGCTGCGACCAAACTCGAGACCGACTACCTCGCCCAGATTCTCCTGCCGAGCATCAAGGCCCAGGACTAGCGGACCATGACACCTGAGTCCTGGCCTCGCAAATCCATAGACGATTAGGAAAGGAGCCACTTCCATGCGGGCACAGCATGTACCACGCCGTGTTTGCATGGAATATCGGCCTGCTCATCCATGGTAACGATTACCGACTCGCCAAGATCAAACTGGGCCATCGCGGCATCGAGCGCGGCAATTTCGCGCTCGCGCGTTTTCTCGCTTGTCATATCCACACTTACCTGAATCAGGCCGTAAGCCTGCATGAGCAGTGCATCCCCAGCCACAAAGTCCACCTCATGGCTTTTATTCTTATCTTTAATCAGCAGGCGGCAAACCGAACCGGGCCGCACGGCGGGGGTCCTTCTTCTGAGCGCATTGAACACCGCGGTCTCGAGCCTCTGACCATGATCCAATGCCGATGCGGGGGAGAACGCTCCGAACATCGCAGGATCGACGGCGTAGACCTTAGACGCAGACCGCGTATTATTTGCAAGCGAACGCGTGAACTCCGGCACCGAAAACAGCAGGTAGGCGTCCTCGTAATACTCAAGTAAGTCGCTGAGCGTATTTCGACTGACGGATATCTGTCTGCTCTTGAACTCGTTGTACACTTTGTTCACTGACAGCTCTCGTCCCGAAGATGCCATGCACCGCGCCAGAAACAGCGAGGCCAAACGGGGGTTCTTGACGTCGTAACGTTCAACGACGTCCATGGCGACCGTTCGCGACGCATATTCCTGTAGCAGCTGAATCGCGTCTGCGGGCGTCTGCTCAAGTGTCGCGATGAATCCCCCTCGCTCGAGATATCCGATCAGATGATGTCGAAGCAGTGCTGCATCGCTCGATGAAAAGGGTGCATCCGGCTCAGGAACGCTCCCCGTCTTATATCGGACGTATTCCGAAAAACTCAACGGAAAAAGCTCTCGCACAAGAGAACGGCCCCTGAACTCGCTCTTAAGTTCTGAGGACAGCATCTTAGAAGAAGATCCCGTCACGTAAACGGTCGCCTTCTCCGTATCGACCACGCGTCGCAGAAACGCACCCCATTCGGGTATTTCCTGGATCTCGTCAAAGAAAAGGTAGGCGCCCTCGCCTCGAGCAGCAGGATATAGTGCATAGAATGTATCGAGCACGTCCGCTAGTAGCGATGGCTCATACGGACGCAAGCGCTCATCCTCAAAATTGAAATATAGCATCCGGTCAAGCTCGACGCCTTGGCCCTGAAGCCGCCGTATCTCCTGATACAGGCGATACGTCTTTCCACAACGACGGGCGCCCACAATCACATATACGATGTTGTCGCGCTTTGGCTCCTGCGGGTTGCCCAGATCAAGGTCGCGCTCAAAGACCTGCGGAATCCCCTGTTGCTCAAAGTCCTTTATTTTTTGAGCCACCAAGTCGTTGAATGCCATAATTCTCCAATCTTGCTCTCCTGCTAATCAAGATTATAACGATTCTTGATTAGCAGGAGAGCAAGATTATGCGTATCTTGATTAATGGATAAGCAAGTTTTCTATTAGTGGCCCCTCCCGGAGGATATCGAGCGGCCGAGGGGGGCAGGCATGAACGCCTCTAGCCGAAAACAAAGTAGCTAAAAAAGCCCCGTCCCAAATGAGCTACTTAACGCCAGGGGTCGGCTTCGAAGAGGAGCTCGCGCTCGGGGCGACGATCGCTATAAGGATCGTAGCCGTCGTCATCCTCGTTCTCGGCACGGATGTAGGGGTCGCGCGGCTTGGGCACAGGCTTGGGTGCAGGCTTGGGTGCGGCCGGCGCGGCGTTGGCGACCGGCGCATTCGTCTTGTTCTTGTCTATCATCTGCATATCTCCTTGCCATGCAATCGTGTTCAACATTATCGATTGTCGCACGAAAAAGGGCGGCGGACCCAATTGGATCCGCCGCCCTTGGCGTTTAGAGACGGCTGGCAGATTTTAAGGCATGTCCCATAAATCTACTCGGCGTCGGGGACCTCGTAGGTAGCAGACGGCGTGTTGTCGCACACGACGGTAAAGCCGCCGTCCTTGTCGGCATCGACCGTCACCTGATCGCCCTCGCACACCGTACCGTCGATGATGGCGGCGGCGATGGCGTCCACGACCTCGCGCTGGACCAGGCGCTTGAGCGGACGGGCACCGAACACGGGGTCCAGGCCACCCACGGCGAGCATCTGCTTGGCCGCCGGGGTGATGGCAAGCGTCATGCGCTCCTTGGCCAGACGCGCGCGGACGTCGGCAAGCTGGATGTCGACGATCTTCTCGATCTGCGCCATGCCGAGCGGATGGAACACCACGATATCGTCGATACGGTTGAGGAACTCGGGGCGGAAGGTCTGAGCCATGGCGGCGTCGACCTGATGGCGCATCTCCTCCTCGTCCTTACCGGACAGATCGGCGATGGCCTTGGAGCCCACGTTAGATGTCATGATGATGATCGTGTTCTTGAAGGACACCTGACGACCCTGGCCGTCGGTCAGACGACCGTCGTCGAGCACCTGCAGCAGCACGTTGAAGACATCCGGATGAGCCTTCTCCATCTCGTCGAGCAAGATCACGGAGTACGGACGACGGCGCACAGCCTCGGTGAGCTGACCACCCTCGTCGTAACCCACGTATCCCGGGGGCGCACCGATCAGACGCTGGACGCTGAACTTCTCCATGTACTCGGACATGTCGATACGCACAAGTGCGCGCTCGTCGTCGAACAGGCACTCGGCCAGCGCCTTGGCGAGCTCGGTCTTGCCCACGCCGGTGGGGCCCAGGAAGAAGAAGCTGCCGATGGGCTTGTCCGGATCGGAGAGGCCCGCGCGGCTGCGGCGCACAGCTGCGGCGACGGCGGAGACGGCCTCGTCCTGACCGATGACGCGCTTATGCAGCTCACCCTCCAAGCCCTTGAGCTTGTCGAGCTCGCCCTGCATCATCTTGGACACGGGCACGCCGGTCCAGGCGCTCACGACCTCGGCGATCTCGTCGGAGGTCACCTGCTCGTTGAGACCCTCGCCGTCCTGCTGCTTTTGTGCCTCGAGCGCAGCCTCGGAATCCTGAATCTGCTGCTGCAAACCCGGAATCACGGAGTAGCGCAGCTCGGACGCACGGCCCAGGTCGCCGTTGCGCGTCGCACGCTCCTCTTCGCTCTTGGCCTCGTCGAGCTGTCCCTTGAGCTCCTGCACGTGGTCGATGGCGTTCTTCTGGTTGAGCCAGCCGGCCTTTTGCACGTTGAGCTTTTCTTGGACCTCGGCAATCTCCTGGCGCAGGGCCTCCAGACGCTCCTTGGAGGCGTCGTCGGTCTCCTTCATGAGCGCCTGCTCCTCGATCTGCAGCTGGGTGAGCTGACGCGTGGTGGCGTCAATCTCGACCGGCATGCTGTCGAGCTCCATGCGCAGGCGGCTTGCGGCCTCATCGACCAAGTCGATGGCCTTGTCGGGCAGGAAGCGGTCGGCAATGTAGCGATCGGAGAGGTCGGCAGCTGCCACGAGCGCGCTATCGGTGATATGCACGCCGTGGAAGATCTCGTACTTCTCCTTGAGGCCACGCAGGATCGAGATGGTGTCCTCGACGGTAGGCTCGCTCACCATAACGGTCTGGAAACGACGGGCGAGTGCCGCGTCCTTCTCGATGTACTTGCGATACTCGTCGAGCGTAGTCGCGCCGATTGCGTGCAAGTCGCCACGGGCGAGCGCCGGCTTCAGGATGTTGCCGGCATCCATGGAGCCCTCGGTGGCACCCGCGCCCACGATGGTGTGGAGCTCATCGATGAACAGGATGACCTTGCCCTCGGACTTTTGCACTTCCTTGAGCACGGCCTTCAAGCGGTCCTCGAACTCGCCGCGATACTTGGCGCCGGCGACCAGCGCGCTCATGTCGAGCTCGATGAGGTCGCGGTCGCGCAGGGTGCTCGGCACGTCGCCGGCCACGATACGCTGGGCGATGCCCTCGACGATGGCCGTCTTGCCGACGCCCGGCTCGCCGATGAGCACGGGGTTGTTCTTGGTGCGGCGGGACAGAACCTGGATGGTACGGCGGATCTCGTCGGTACGGCCGATGACCGGGTCGAGCTTGCCGGCGCGGGCCAGATCGCAGATGTTGCGACCGTACTGCTCCAGCGCCTCAAACTGGGTCTTATCCTCGGCAGACGTCACGCGGTCATCGCCACGCAGCTCCTCGTAGACCTGCTCGATGCGCTCCTTGGTGACGCCGGCGTCACGCAGTACACGACCAGCCTCGCCCTTGTCCTCGGCAAGCGCCATCAGCAAATGCTCGGTCACCACAAAGCTGTCGCCCATCTTGGTGGCCTTCTTCTCGGCCTTCTCGATGACGCGGACGAGCTCATTGGACAGGCCCATCTGCTGGCCCTCGCCCGAAACCTTGGGCGCGCGGTCGATGGCATCTTGTGTGGAGCGTGCAAGCTGGGCCGGATCGGCGCCGATGCGCTCGATGATCACGGAGATATTGCGCTCGCCGGCACCAAGCAGGGCGGACAGCAGGTGAATCGGCTCCACCGCGCCGGCCTGCGCGTCGGCAGCCGTGCTCATGGCGGTCTGCAGCGCCTCGCGCGACGTCATTGCTAGCTTATCGATTCTCATGGAATCACCTCTCTTGGGGCGGCCGCCCTACGGGGCGGCTTCACGTTGTTCGAGAAGTATTGTTGCCAGCTTTGCGCGATCTTATACACAAATCTAAGTCTCTATATATAAGATTTTCTGAGTGATTGAAAGATAGGGAGCAGGTGCGCTCACCCGCTACGGCCTCGTCCCCTTACTATCTCAATCTGTAACATCTAGCGACTGTTTATGGCTCTAGATGTTACAGATCGAGATGAAATGACCAGCGGCACCCGTTTATCTAAATCTGTAACATCTAGTCAGCAAATAGAGCTCTATCTGTTACAAATCGAGACAAACAGAAGACACCCGAATCGAAAATCTAAATCTGTAACACCAGGCCCACTTTTAGCGGCCAAGATGCTACAGATCGAGACAGACCGAAAACCACCACAAAGAGGACAGGCACCTTTGTGGTGGTCGCGGTCTCTACTCCTTCGCCGAACCCGTACTTCCCGATTCGACGGTCCAGGGCATCTCATCCTCGAACAGCCATGTACGGGCAGACCCACTATCGCGTGCAGTCTGCGGGTCAGGCAAGCAGGTCTGTTTATAGGCATCTTGGATACACTGACCCATAAAATCGTTGAGCTCGGTCTGGTCGCCCTCCATGACATAGGCGACATCGCCGTCCATGATGTAGATGCCCGGACCCTCATTGCCCTCGTAGCCCGGATCGTACGAGACATCACATAACTTTGCGCCGTTTGCAGTGTCCAGCTCGATGGAAGAGTGGCATCCGCCAACCATGTCGTTCGCTTTTGCCCGATAGGACGCATATCCATACCAGCGCTTAAAGGTTTTGCCCTTGAGCAACTCGGACGCCCTGTCGATCAGACTAGAATCCGTGGTATAGCGCATAGCCCCAAGCTGAATACGTGGATAATTACTAATACCCAGCACAGCCGGCTGCTCATCAAAATCAACGGTAATGGTCTCGGGCTTGTCGTCGCCGGTCAGAAGTTCGACAGATTGAGTCACAGGCTTGACCACCGGCTCCGTCACCGCAGCAGGTAGAAACGCCATGCCGACAGTGCCCATGCCAACCACGGTAATCGCAAGCGCCAAAACAATCAATCCAATTCGGGCAGGACTTCTCACAGCAAAGCACCTCGCAACGCAAACCTTCGCTACCTGCACTAATGATATCGCCAGCCAGCATTATTACCAAAAGAAGCCGCGCGCTCCTCACCACCACAAAGGGGACAGGCACCTTTGTGGTGGTTTTCGACGCTAACGGTCGACCATCTCGCGCCATGAGATTAAACTTGAATTGTTCTCTGAACATATCCATTTCTGCCTATCCTCAACAGATCTTTGTCTCGAGGAGCGCATATGAAGCCGTCTCATTCCACCGGTCGCAACGTCATCGCCATTCTCGCCATACCCATCGTGATGCTCTTCCTTATCGTCGCCACGCCCTTTTCCCTTGGCATCGCCTCGCCCTTCGATTTATGCGGAATGGTCGACGCCGGCTCGCGTGCCACCTCGCTCTCCTTTATCTGTCGCGGCGTGTTTTACGAAGATGGAATTCCCACCGGAAGTTGGCAGTCAAAGTTGCCACTGCTCGGTCAGATCGACGGATGCTCCCCCTATTTCTGCCTTGGACCTCAGACGCTAAACTATCTAATCGACGACCAGCCACTCGACTTCATCACCCTCGCCTACGACTACGCACCAAACACCGATGAGCGCCACATGAACCAAGTCCTCGACAAGATGCTTGGACAGTGCGGGCTCACCGAGGAGGCCGGTCGAACCATCTATAGCAACCAGAAATTAAAGCGAACAGAACTCCGCCGTGTCGGAAAAATCAAAGGGCGAAACGGGGCCGCCTACTGGGATGCCTGGGCAACACGCGACAAGGGCGAATTCGGACACAGCACCTATATGGTCACTGTCTACACCAAAGACGGAATTAAGGACAATGTTGACGATTTCGCGTCATCCAAACTCGGCATCCCCAAAACAACCAAACCCGCCAGCCCAGATGAAATTCTGTAGAGCCGCCCATTAACATGCCGCTCAACGATCACAACAGCATCGAGCTCGTCCCCACCACCACAAAGGTGCCTGTCCCCTTTGGGGTGGTTTTCGACAAAAAGAAGCCGCCCCGATAGCAGAGGCGGCATCAAGCAAGTCTATTTTTGGCGTCCCTCAAGACCCAACGAGAACGTCGCGGTAGCCCCGGCCACACCTTTCCCTCGGGCGACCCTCGCGAAGCGCGTGAGCACGAGGGAAAGGTGTGTCCGGGGCGTACAGCAGAGTTACTCGGCAGCGGCCTTGAACTTGTTGTAGTTGATCAGGCAGCCGGCCTTGACGATGGCACGCTCCTCTGCCGTCATATCGGCAATGTAGAGCTCAATCTGCTCGACCGCACCATCGGCGCGCACCACGTAGGCGGCGATGTCCTTCAGGTCGCCATCAAGCGCGGCACGGATACCCGGCACAAAGACGTAATCGCCCACCTCAAAGTTGGGCTCGGCCTCCATCTGGAAGGGCACCATGCCCCAGTTCATCACGTTGGAGCGATAGCGCTTGGTGGCGTACTCGTGGACGATGTTGGCCAGGCCGCCAATTACGCGCTGGCAGCTCGCGGCCTGCTCGCGGGCGCTGCCGTCGCCAGGCTTCTTGGCGTAAATCATGGAACCGAACTCGGTCGCCTTGGCATCGGCCGCGACACCCGCGCCGGCCAGCGCCTCAAACACACCGGCAAGCTCGGCATCGAACGCCGCCAGGTCGCCCGCGGACTCGCCGGCAACGCGACGCTTCTCCACAGCGTCGACCTCCTTGGAGCGACCCACGTAGGCCGGGTCGCGGCGGCTCAGCGTAAACTCAGCCAGGCCCAGCGGGTTGGAGCGGAAGGAGCTCGTCTCGCCCGAGGGAATGAGCTCGTCGGTCGTGGTGACCGGGTCCATGATCTTGGAGCAAACCTTGAGCAGGATGTCGTCGCCGAGCGGCTCCATCGCGGGCCACGGCTTGATGTTGGGGCCTTCGACCAGCTCGTCGGCAGGCTCCGCCTTGCCAAAGCCCCAGTACACGCGCTTCTTGTACGGCGCGTCGTCAAAGGTGTACTCGCAGGCCTCGTCCCAAGTGTCCTCGGGCAGGTCGGTCGCCGGCGTCAGGACGCCGCCGTTGGCAGCCGTTGCCGCAATGGAGCGGGCGTCCATCAGGGCCACGGCGCTCAGCTGGCCATTACCCGGCTTGGAACCCTCGCGGTTGGGGAAGTTGCGCGTGGTGTGACGGATCGAAAGGCCGTTGTTGGCGGGCGTGTCGCCGGCGCCGAAGCACGGGCCGCAGAATGCCGTGCGCACGATTGCGCCGGCCTCCATGAGGTCGTAGATGTAGCCGCGGCGTGTAAGTTCGAGCGCCACGGGCTGGCTCGTGGGATAGACCGACAGCGAGAACTCGCCGCAGCCGGTATTGGCGCCCTTGAGCACGCGGGCAGCCTGGACCACGGAGTCATAGTTGCCGCCCGAGCAGCCGGCGATAACGCCCTGCTGCACGTGCAGCTTGCCGTCGACGATCTTGTCGAGCAGGCTAAAGTGCGTCTTGCCCTCGCCGATCTTGGCGGCCTCGAGCTCCACCTCGTGCAGGATGTCCTCGAGGTTCTCGTTGAGCTCGTCGATCTCAAAGCCGTTGGAAGGATGGAACGGCAGTGCGATCATGGGCTTGATGCTCGACAGGTCGACCTCGACGCAACCGTCGTAGTAGGCGACATCGGCGGGCTTGAGCTCGCGATAGTCGTCGCCGCGGCCGTGCATGGTCAAAAACGCGTGCGTGTCCTCGTCGGTGGCCCAGATGCTCGACAGGCAGGTGGTCTCGGTGGTCATGACGTCAACGCCGTTGCGGTAGTCGGTCGTCATGCTCGCGATGCCCGGGCCCACAAACTCCATGACATTGTTCTTGACGTAGCCCTTGGCAAAGACGGCGCGAATGATGGCGAGCGCCACGTCGTGCGGGCCGACGCCGGGGCGCGGGGCGCCCGTGAGGTAGATGGCCACGACGCCGGGATAGGCGACATCGTAGGTGTCGCGCAGCAGCTGCTTTGCCAACTCGCCGCCGCCCTCGCCCACGGCTATGGTACCCAGGGCACCATAGCGGGTGTGCGAGTCGGAACCCAGGATCATCTTGCCGCAACCGGCGAAGTTCTCGCGCATAAAGGAGTGGATGACGGCGATGTGCGGCGGAACGAAGATGCCGCCGTACTTCTTGGCTGCGGAAAGGCCAAAGACGTGGTCGTCCTCATTGATGGTGCCGCCCACGGCGCACAGCGAATTATGGCAGTTGGTGAGCACGTAAGGCAGCGGGAACTGCTCCATGCCCGAAGCGCGCGCCGTCTGGATGATGCCGACAAAGGTGATGTCGTGGCTCGCCATGGCATCGAAGCGAATCTTGAGTGCCTCGGGGTCGCCCGACGTATTGTGTGCCTGGAGGATCGAATACGCGATGGTGCCGCGCTTGGCATCCTCGGGTGTCTGCGTAATACCGCGCTCGGCAGCCTCGGCCGCAGGCACAACCTCGCTGCCGCCGCGCAGGTAGATGCCGTCCTCGTACAGCTTGACCATACTGTCTCCCACTCTGCCCAAAAGATTTGGGCGCATAGCATACATTCGTTCAATATCGTGCCATAGAACGGTTGCGAGTGGGTTACGAATCTCTGCGTTCACTTTATCTCAGTAAAGCAGAGGACGAGTTAGGTCCTGGGGAGGCAGACTTAGACGCTCAAATGACGAGAGTGGATAATCTCCCACTTTGAGCCTGCAAACAGGCAAAAAACGGGAGATTATCCACTCTCATTCTGCAGGTACTCATTTAAGTCTGTCCCCAATGAGTGCCTAGAACGGCGGAACCTAGAGATCTCCGCCGGCGCCCAGTAGCTTGCGCATGACTTGCTCGGGGTTAACCGAGCCATCGCGCGGGGCCAGGGCGGTGATCTTCTTCTGCATCTTGTACTCGTGCAGCTCATCCTCGAGCTGGCGCACGCGAGCGCGGAGCTTCTCGTTCTCGCGCTCGCGCTCCTCGGCACGCTCCTTCATATCGAGAATGCGCACCACGCCGGCAAGGTTGATACCCTCGTCAGTCAGCTGGTTGATGAGCTCCAGACGCTCGATATCGGCACGCGAATACAGGCGTGTGTTACCGCCCGAGCGCTGGGGGTTCACCAGGCCCTTAGACTCGTAGACGCGCAGAGTCTGCGGATGCATGCCGGTCAGCTCGGCCGCCACGCTGATCATGTACAGCGGTTTGTTCCTATTGTCCTCGGCCATGCTACCTGACCCCTTTCCGTCTCGTTATCGTCCATCATAAGCCCGCGGGCGCGGGCGCGCGCCGCGACCGCCCTAGTACGTCGCCTTGTAACGGTTGACCTTCTCGCGATAGTCGCGCGTGTCGGCCTCGCGCAGCTTGGTCATGGCATCGCGCTCGTCATCGGATAGGTTCGTGGGGACCTGCACCTTGATCTCGACGAGCAGCGCGCCCGTACGGCCACGGTGCTTAACGTCGGGCGCTCCCATCTCCTTAAAGCGGAACTTCTTGCCCGTCTGGGTACCCGCGGGCACTTTCAAACGGACCGTCGCACCGCCGGGTGTGGGCACGTCCACCGTGCAGCCGAGCGCCGCCTCGTAGACCGAGACCGGTACCTCCATGGTCACGTCGGCGCCTTTGCGCTTGAACAGCGGGTGCTCCTCCACATGCGTGGTCACGACCAGGTCGCCGCGCTCGCCACCCGCAACGCCATACTCGCCGCGACGCTTGTAGCGTAGCTTGCCGCCATCGACCGCGCCCGCGGGCACCGAGACCGTGATGGTCTGCTGCTCGCCTGTCGAGGGAATGCGATAGGTGACCTTGTGCGTCACGCCGCGAAACGCGTCCTCGGCCGAAACATCGACGGTCAGCGACAGGTCGCCGCCCTTGCGAGCGCGGCTGCGACCCGCGCCGGCACCGGCAGCGCCCGCAGCCCCGGCAAAGCCCGAGCCCCAATCGCTGCCCCAGGCGCCATTGCCGCTAAAGATGCTGTCGAAGATGTCGCCCCAGCCGCTGGCGCCCGCGCCGGCACCGTAGCCGCCGCCATATGCGCCGCCCGCGCCCGGCATGCCGCCAAACATGAGCATCTGGTCGTACTCTTTGCGCTTCTTCTCGTCCGAAAGCGTCTCGTAGGCCTCGCTGATCTCCTTGAACTTGGCCTCGTCGCCGCCGGCATCGGGGTGATATTTTTGCGCGAGCTTGCGAAACGCGCTCTTGATCTCTTTGTCGGAGGCGCTCTTGGATACGCCCAGGATGTCATAGAAGGTTTTGCCTGCAGCCATCGTAGCTCCTCTCCTGTTTCATCCGCCGCCCAGCGGGCGGCGGCTCATGCTTTCATATGGCACTAGGCCAGAAAGGGCCCCGGGTGTTGCCCCGGGGCCCTTCTCAATTACTCCTCGGTGCTCTCGGCCGTATCGGCCGAAGCATCCTCGGGCGCCGCTTCGGGCTCCGGTGCGGGGCGCTTCTCGCCGCCGTAGGTCACCGTCACCATCGCGGAACGCAGGATGCGATCCGCCATGCGGTAGCCCTTCTGGTACACGTCGTTGACGGTCTCGTCGTACTGCGATGCGTCCTCGACGCGACCCACAGCCTGGTGCTCGAGCGGATCGAACGCCTCGCCCTTGGGGTCGATGGGCTCAACGCCCTCGTGCGCAAACACATCGAGCAGCTTGGCATGCACCGCATCGACGCCATCGACGAACTGCTTAAAGTCGTCGGCAAGCTCTTGGCTGCGGGCATGGTCGATCGCGCGCTCGATATCGTCGATTACCGGCAACAGCGCGGTGACAAGCTTCTCAGTCGCGCGGTCGCGCTCGGCGATGCGCTCGTTGGCGGTGCGGCGACGGAAGTTCTCCCAGTCGGCCTGCAAACGGGCGGTGCGCTCGGTGGCGTCCTTCGCCTTGTCCTCGGCAGCCTTCTGAGCCTCTGCCGCAGCATCGAGCTCGCTGCGCACGTCGGCAAGCTCCTTTTGGGCCTGCTCGAACTTGAGCTTAAAGTCGTTGTCGGCGGCTTCCTCACCGGCGCGGATAGCGGCTTCCACCATCTCGTCCTCGGTCATCGTCGCCTCCTTGTTGGAATCCTCTACCTGGTTCTCGGCAGCCTCGGCGGCCGGGGCCTCGTTGGCCTCGGTATCGTCTGCGGCCTCTACGGGAATCTTCACGTCCTTCTCCTCAGAGTCAACGGGGGCGGCGCCAGCGGCGGCCGCCTCCGTGCGAGCTTTACGGGCGGACATGATTACTTGTCCTCGTCGTCCACAACCTCGTAGTCGGCGTCGACCACGTCATCGTCGGCAGGCTGGGCGCCGGCGGCACCGTCGGTCTGCTGCTGAGCGTCGGCGTAGACAACCTGGGCCAGCTCGTAGGCCACGGACTGCAGGGACTCGCCGGCGGCCTTGATGGCCTCGACGTCAGAGCCCTCGAGCGCCTTCTTGGCGTCGGCGATAGCGGCCTCGGCCTTGGACTTCACATCGGCGGAAACCTTGTCGCCCAGCTCGTTGAGGGTCTGCTCGGTGGAGTAGCACAGGCTGTCGGTCTGGTTGCGGACCTCGACCTCTTCCTTCTGCTTCTTGTCCTCCTCGGCATGAGCCTCTGCGTCCTTGACCATACGATCGACTTCGTCGTCGGACAGAGCGGTGGAGCCGGAAATGGTGATCTGCTGCTCCTTGCCGGTGCCCTTGTCCTTAGCGGAAACCTTGACGATGCCGTTGGCGTCGATGTCGAAGGTAACCTCGATCTGCGGCACGCCGCGGCGGGCAGCCGGGATACCGGTCAGCTGGAACTTACCGAGCGACTTGTTGTCGCGGGCAAGCTCGCGCTCGCCCTGGAGCACGTTGATCTCGACGCTGGTCTGGTTGTCGGCAGCGGTGGAGTAAACCTCGGTCTTGGAGGTCGGGATCGTGGTGTTGCGGTCGATCATCTTGGTCATGATGCCGCCCATGGTCTCAACACCCAGCGACAGCGGGGTAACGTCGAGCAGCAGGATGCCCTCGACGTCGCCGGTGAGCACGCCGCCCTGGACGGCAGCGCCGTCGGCAACGACCTCGTCAGGGTTCACGGACATGTTAGGCTGCTTGCCGGTCATGGTCTTGACGAGCTCCTGGACGGCGGGCATACGAGTGGAGCCGCCGACGAGGATGACCTCGGTCAGATCAGAGAGCTTAAGCTTGGCATCGCGCAGGGCGTTGGTGACAGGCTGCTTGCAGCGCTCGAGCAGGTCGCGGGTGATCTTCTCGAACTCGGCGCGGGTCAGCGTGTAGTTGAGGTGCAGCGGGCCGGACTGGTTCATGGTGATGAACGGCAGGTTGATGGTGGTCTGCTGGGCGGCGGAGAGCTCCTTCTTGGCGTTCTCGGCGGCCTCCTTCAGACGCTGCAGGGCCATGGGGTCCTGACGCAGGTCGACACCGTTCTCCTGCTGGAACTTATCGGCCATCCAGTCGATGACGCGCTGATCCCAGTCGTCGCCGCCCAGGTGGTTGTCGCCCGAGGTGGACAGAACCTCAAACACGCCGTCGGCGAGGTCGAGGATGGAGACGTCGAAGGTGCCGCCGCCCAGGTCGAAGACCAGGATGCGCTGGTCGGTGCCCTGCTTGTCCAGGCCATAGGCAAGAGCAGCAGCGGTCGGCTCGTTGACGATACGCTTGACGTTGAGGCCGGCGATCTTACCGGCATCCTTGGTGGCCTGACGCTGGGCGTCGTTGAAGTAGGCCGGGACGGTGATGACGGCGTCGGTGACGGTCTCGCCCAGATACTTCTCGGCGTCGGCCTTCATCTTTGCGAGCGTCATGGCGCTCACCTGCTCGGCGGTGTAATCCTTGCCCTCGATGTCGACGACGGCACGGCCACCCTGGCCCTCCTTGACCTCGTACGGCACGGTCTTGATCTCGGAGGTGCACTCGGAGTACTTGCGGCCCATGAAGCGCTTGATGGAGAACACGGTGTTCTTGGGGTTGGTGACAGCCTGGTTCTTAGCGGCCTTACCCACGACACGGTCGCCGTCGGCACGGAAGCCAACAACAGACGGGGTGGTGCGGTCGCCCTCGGCGTTCACGATAATGGTCGGAGAACCGCCCTCGAGGACGGCCATAGCGGAGTTAGTAGTACCAAGGTCGATACCAAGAATCTTACTCATTAGAAATTCCCTCTCTCTTTTGCGTTCGCGCCGCCTCGACGGTCTGTCGCGCGGCGCTTCGGCTTGTCTTTCAGGATGTAGTGTATCCCCTTATGGGCCGGAATATACAAAATCTAAGTCAATTCATATAAGATTTCTTATTGTTGAGAGTTTAGGTTCTTAAATGCGCAGGTAGATGCGCTGAATGAGTTCTCGGCAAATCTATTGAGATCTATGTAGAGATGGCTGAGGTTTGCGTCCGGGGGTGCCTGGGGGCCGTCTTGCGGCAAGCTCATCCCGGTTTGAGCGTGGATTCCGGGTCGCAGTTTCCGCAACCAGAGCCTTCGGGAAAATACATCCCAATCTGAGCGAAAATTCCGGGATGCAGTTTCCGCCGGGCGGTCCATCCGGAAACTGCGACCCGGTTTTCGGCCAAATAACGGGATGCCCTTTCCGCAGGCGCGCTCAATAGCTCAATATTTCAAGTCACCTTTAGCTAACATTTTCGCAGCTCAACGGCCCCACCTGCGCGTTTTTTAGTAAACCTTGGCATACTCGGCGAACGGTATGAAGATGCCGGCCAGAGGGTATTGCAAACGGTCGCTCCCGTGGTATGTTTTTGCCCGAATCAAACCGACGCGCATCGCCTGTAGCGTCGGTCAACAGAGAGGAAACTACCATGGCTCATCCCGTAATTGATGCCGACGAGTGCATCGCTTGTGGCGTTTGCGTCGACTCCTGCCCCGCTGGCGTTCTGGAGCTCCAGGACGTCGCCACCGTCGCTGACGAGGACTCCTGCGTCGCCTGTGGCGCTTGCCAGGACGCTTGCCCCGCTGGCGCGATCACCGAGATCGTCGAGGAGTAACAACTCCCGCACTTGCACACTCAAAAGTACACCGTGCACAAAAAGGAGGCCTCCGCATCGCCGCGGAGGCCTCCTTTTGCATTCGTCGTTACTAGGACAGGTCGTCCTCGTAGGGCATTAAATCGGCAAGGTAGCCCTTCTCCTTGAGCATGGCCTCGATCTCGTCGAGGGTCTGCTCGTCTTCCGCGGCGATGCGATGGAAGTGGTAGCCGCTGGTCACCGTCAGCAGCGGGAAGCTCTTGCCGCTGGCGATGCCCTCTAGGTAGCGCTCGACATCGCGGCGGTTGCGGATGTCCAGGTCGGCCGTGATCTTGCCGTACACACGATGGTTGACGATCACGTTGAGCACGGCGCCACCCGCGTCGACGATGCTCGTAAGCTCGTCGCCCGCCTGCTCCACGCTGTGGCGCACCTTAACAAGACGCGTGGGCACGGCGGGGCTACTCGCAGCTTCCTGCAGCACGTAGCCGCGGTTGGTCGCCACGATATCGTGCCCATCGGCACGCAACAGGGCAATATCCTGAACCACGACCTGACGGCTCACGCCAACCTCGCGGGCAAGTGCGCTGCCCGAAACGGGCTCCTTGGCTCCTTCGAGCACGCCCATGATGGCACGGCGACGCTCGCGGGCGTTCATTATTTACCGTCCAGCAGACGCAGGTGCTTAAGCGAGAGGTCGAGGATCGGCGCGGAGTGCGTCAGGGCGCCCGAGCTAATGTAGTCGACGCCCAGATCAGCCAGGGCGCGGATATTGCTGGCATCCACATTGCCCGAACACTCGGTCTTGGCACGACCGGCGATAAGCTCAATCGCGGCGGCCATGTCGTCATGGGTCATGTTGTCGAACATGATAATGTCAGCACCGGCCTCCACGGCCTCGCGTACCATGTCCAGGTTCTCGCACTCAATCTCGACCGTCGTGGTAAACGACGCGTGGGCGCGCGCCATCTCGATCGCGCGCGTCACGCCACCGGCGGCATCGATGTGGTTGTCCTTGAGCATGACGGCTGTCGACAGGTTGTAGCGATGGTTGCTGCCGCCGCCGATCTCAACCGCCGCCTTCTCGAAAACGCGCATGCCCGGCGTGGTCTTGCGTGTGTCGACAAGCACGGTCTTGGTACCCTCGAGCGCCGCTGCCATTCTGTGCGTATAGGTAGCGATACCGCTCATGCGCTGCAGGTAGTTGAGCGCCACGCGCTCGCCCGAAAGCAGCACGCGCGCATCGCCGCGCACCTGGCCCACGTGGTCGCCGGCGTGCACCTCGTCACCGTCGGCAACATCAAACAGCACCGAGCTCTGCGAATCCAGCAGCTCAAAGGTGCGGGCGAACACATCCAAGCCCGCGATGATGCCATCGGCCTTGGCGATGAGCTCCACCGTGGCGGGGCGCGCCGTGGGGCACACGCTCGCCGTGCTCACGTCCTCAAACGTAATGTCCTCGCGTAGAGCCTGCAGAATCAGATCATCGACGACGAGCTTCATGGTAATGGGATTCATGGTCTACTCCTCCACGGCCTGCGTGCCGGCGGCACGGGCCAAATCATCGATTGCCAGGGAGTCGGCGCTCAGGGCGCGATGACGCCCGTCGAGCGCGGGCTCGCCCGCCTGCTCCACGGCAAGCGACTCGCCGGTGCGCATGCACCACGCGGCGCGACGACCCCAGACCAGCGCCTCGAGCAGGCTGTTTGATGCAAGGCGATTCTTGCCGTGAACGCCGTTGCAGGCCGTCTCACCGGCTGCGTAGAGCTCGGGCATCGAGGTGCGGCCGTCCTTGTCGACCCACACGCCGCCCATAAAGTAGTGCTGCGTAGGCGTAACGGGGATGGGCTCGTCCAAGATGTCGCGGCCGTCCTCCAAGCAGTGTGCGCGAATGTTGGCAAAGTGCCCGGTCACTACATCGCGCTCGACGGGGGCAAAGCTCAGCCACTCGTGCTCAGTACCGTCCTGCTTCATCTGCTCGCGAATAGCGGCAGCGACCACATCGCGCGGCTGAAGCTCGTCGGTAAAGCGCTCACCGGCGGCGTTGAGCAAAATCGCGCCCTCGCCGCGGCAGCTCTCGCTGATCAGGAAGGTGCGGCCTGGCTGCGGCGAGAACAGTCCCGTGGGGTGGATCTGCACGTAGTCCAGGTGCTCCATCTTAATGCCATGCTCCTGAGCGATGTAGCAGGCATCGCCCGTGAGCTGCGGATAGTTGGTCGAGTGGTCGTATACGCCGCCGATGCCGCCCGTCGCCCACAGCGTGTGGCGGGCATGGATCTTAAACGGCTCGCCGGCATGCGCGCCCTCGGCGGCATTTACCAGCTCGTCGGCGGGACGAACCGAGTTGTCCTCGTCCACGGGAACGGCGACGACACCGGCACACACCGTGGCGCCGTCACGCTCGCTCGTCAGGATGTCGGTCATGGCCACGTGCTCCAAAATCTGCACGTTATCCAGTTTGCGAACGGCCTGGAGCAGCTTGGTCGTAATCTCCTTGCCCGTAATATCGGCATGGAAGGCGATGCGCGGGCGGCTGTGCGCGCCCTCGCGGGTAAAGTCGAGGCTGCCGTCGGCCTTGCGCTCAAAGTCCACGCCCATGGCCAGCAGGTCGTTGATGACCGAGCGGCTCGAGCGGATCATGATGTCGACGCTCTCGCGGCGGTTCTCGTAATGGCCGGCGCGCATGGTGTCCTCAAAGAAGGCATCGTAGTCAGAACCCTCGGGCAGTACGCAGATGCCGCCCTGCGCGAGCATCGAGTCGCACTCGTCGACCGCGCCCTTGGAGAGCATGATCACGCGCGTGCTCGTCGGCAGATTGAGAGCCGCATACAGGCCTGCCACGCCGCAACCGGCAATGACGACGTCGCACTCCATATCGGGGTATTGTTTGGTTTCCACAGGAATCCTCTCCCTTGTAATGTGGCATAAGGGATGCCTCTCATGTCACATTGGCTTAGCGCGCCGCGTACTCAAGCATGCGGTCGAGCGTGAGCTTGGCCTGGTCGGCGGCCTCGTCCGACACGCCGATCTGCACCTCGCCCTCGCCCGTCTCCAGGCAGCGCACGAGCTTTTCGAGCGTGATGAGATCCATGTTGACGCAGGTGGGCTGCACCGCGGGGAAGTAGAACTTCTTGCCGGTGCCCTGGCAGCGGCGCTCGAGCTCGTAGAGCACGCCGCGGACCGTCACGATAATGAACTCGCTGGCGTCGGACTCCTCGGCATACTTGATGATGCCGGCGGTGGAGCCGATGTAGTCGGCCTCGGCCAGGACGTCGGCCTTGCACTCAGGATGCGCCAGCACGAGCGCGTCGGGGTGGGCCTCCGTCGCGTCGACGATCTGCTCGACGGTGATGATGTGATGGCGCGGGCAGTAGCCGTTGTTGAGGATGACGTGCTTTTGCGGCACCTGCTCGGCTACGAAGCGGCCCAGGTTTTGGTCGGGGATGAACAGGACGTGCTGCTGCGGCAGCTCGGACACGATCTTGACGGCGTTGGAGCTGGTGACGCACACGTCGCTCCAGCTCTTGATCTCGACCGTGGAGTTGACGTAGCAGACCACGGCAAGGTCGTCACCGTACTCGGCGCGCGCCGCGTCGACCGTCTCGCGCTTGACCATGTGAGCCATGGGGCAGTCCGCGCCCGGCTCGGGCAGCAGCACGGTCTTGGTGGGGTTGAGCAGCTTGGCACTCTCGCCCATAAACTCCACGCCGCACAGCACGATAGTCTGCTGCGGCAGGCTCTTGGCGAGTTTTGCCAGGTAGAAACTGTCGCCGACGTAATCGGCAACGGCTTGGACCTCGGGCGCCACATAGTAGTGCGCCAGGATTACCGCGTCACGTTGGGCTTTTAGTTGCTGAATGGCCTCGACGAGCTCTGCGGGCACCAGTGCCGCGCGCTCCGTTGCCGTCGTTGCCGATGCTAGGCCGGCCGCGATATCGCGTGCAAGCTCCGATGCATCCATGTTCGCGCTCTGTGCCATCAAGGCCCCTCTCTTTTGGCGAATCTTGGGGCTTTAGTATGACACCTAGGTTTACAGCTGACAAGACAGCTGTAAACCTAGGTGTAAAGTTGAAATAAAGATTCAATCATGCGGCAGGTCCATTTTCGAACTGGCAAGCTGAGGACAGCCGAAAATGGACCCGCCCCATGATTCGGGCAGCCCGTTTTGTCCTGGACCAAGGGGCAGTGGTCAAAAAGGGCCAAATATGAGTACTGTCACCAAATTAGTAGCATCGATTTTCCGGTCCAGAGCAGCAAAATCGCCTTGTTTGGAGCCCGATCG
>CAJKHC010000021.1:0-32474 GCA_905199605.1 uncultured Collinsella sp. | reverse complement strand
GAGCAGGGGACTCTTAATCCCAAGGTCCAGGGTTCGACCCCCTGACGGCCCACCACACGATATCTCCTCTAAAGTCCGCCACCACGGACTTTAGCTTTGGGTCGTTAGCTCAGTTGGTAGAGCAGGGGACTCTTAATCCCAAGGTCCAGGGTTCGACCCCCTGACGGCCCACCAAAGAACGCACGGGTCAGCGCTTCGGCGCTGACCTTTTTTGTTTGCCGATAAGCCAAATCATAACCGTCCGTTACCGTTCGCGTTTTACGCCCCCTGCCGTTTATGCGCGGCAGGGGGCGTTTTATGCATTTTGCAGGTAGCGGACCTAGAAAATGCGTTTTAGAGCGTCTCGGCGCTGCGACCGGTGCCATTAAATCCGCCGTCCGCGCCGCCGCCCTCGACGATCTGCAGGGCACGCCCGACTTGCCTGGCGGCCTTCTCGCGTTCCGCGAGGCCCGGTTTGATGTAATGGCGGAAATCTGTCCCCAGGTCCGTATGTCCGTGCAGGTCCATGATGCTCAGCGGGTCGACCTCGGTCGCCGCCATGATGGTCTCGGACGTGTGGCGCAGGGCCTTGGGCGGGATATACCGCAGGTCATGGCGCACACACATGCGCCGCCAGGCGCGCACGAGGTTGTCGCCGCGCATGTTCACGATCCGCCGCCCGCTCCACTCGCGAACCTGCTCCGTAACCGAAGTGCCGCCCTCGACGGTTATGCTCGGGCGCAGCTCGTCCATGATCTGATGCAGGCGCTCGCGGCCTGCCAATAAAACCGGCACGGTGCGCACTGAATTGGCATTCTTGGTCTCCTTCACGCCGTCCTCGTCCGTGTACGCGCGGCAGACCTCGATGTACTCCGATACCGTCGGCTTGCCCGTGGCGAAGTCGTAGGTCGTGGTGACCTTGAGGTCGCACGGGCGCACCGCCAGCGCCTCCTCCTTGCGCAGGCCGCTCAGGCCCAGGATGAGGTAGGCGTTCATAATCAGGTCCGCGCGGTCGTCGCTGGCGGCGAGCCTGCGCAGCGCCTCGGCGGCCTCGGGTATGCTCCACGGCTCCACGGGCGCCTGCTTGGCCTTGGGCGCGATGACGCGGCGGCGGAAGGGCTCCACCGTCACCCATCCGTCGTCGAAGGCGCGGCGCATGACGGCGCGCAGCGTCGTCTTGGTCTTGGCCGGCGCGCCCGAGTGCTCTATGCAGCTGCGCATCATGTCGTGCGTTATCTTCGAGATGTCCGTCGAGCCCAGGACGGGGGAGATGTAGTTGTCCATCTGCCCGTCGTACTCGCGCAGGCTCGCCTTGGAGCGGGGCTTGCCGCGGTTGCTTGGCGAGTCGCGGAACACGCCCCAGTAGTACATGTCGAGCGTCACGCCGGCGTGTGCCGCCTGGGAGACGCCGAGCTCCTGCGCGAGCTGGGCGATGGCGATATCGGCCTCGGTCTCGGTGCCGTATACGGTGCGCGACACTCGCCGCACGCGCCCGTCCGCGCGGAAGCCGGCCTGCACGCGGATCACCCACTTGCCCGGAGCTACCTCGCGCTTCGACCCGAGTTTTGACCTAGAACTGTCGTTGGTTGCCATATAATGGTCCTGCCTTTCCCTTATTTGCCGGAGGGCATGCCCCGTGCGGATCCGCCAAGATTGCCGCACGGGGCTTTTTGTTTAGATGCCGAGCCCGCCCTGCTGGGGCTACGCCTCCGCCGCGGCCTTGCATGGGCGGCCCGCCCCGGGCTTGGCCGCGATGCGGTACTCGATGGAGTCGCGCGACACCATGCGGGTGTTGCCGACCCTCCAGCTGCTCAGGCTCCCGTCGCGGCAGAGCTGCGCCACGCGCGCGGTGCTCACGCCGAGCATCTCGGCGGCCTCGGCGGCGGTCACGGCCGGGATGTCGGACAGCTCGACGCTGGTCGCGACGGTGACGATCGTGCCGCCGTGGGACGGCGCATGGCCGAGCCCGCCGCCCTCGAACTCCGCCCCGCGCTCCAGCGCCGCCAGGGCGTGGACGCGCAGCCAGTCGACGGCCATCTCCACGGCCTCCTCGTAGGTATCGCCCTCGGTGGCACCGGCGAGCCCGCACGGCTCCACGGCGTAGCCGCCCTCGGGGTCGGGGTAGACCTCGAACTCCTGCATGACGATCATGGTGGTCTCCTTTCCTGCGGTGAAGGGGAGGGCGGAACTAGAGCAGCCCCGCTTCCTTCCTGATTCCCCTCGCGGTCGTCTCCTTTATCTCCCGGTGCCTGGGCACTGTCACCGTCACGTCCCCGCGGCGGAACTTGTCGTGCTTGGCGCCGGTGTCGCTGAGCTTTACGTAGCCAGCTTCGGTCAGCTCCCGCTCGAGGTCCCTCTTCTTAGTCACCGCCTAACTCCTTTCGACAATTAAATATTAGCACAGCTAAGTAATAAAGTATATAAAAGATTAGCGCAATTAAGGATTAAATTAATCAGCGGCTGGTTTTTCGGAGCCCGCGCAGTTGGAGGTTTTTTCGGAAAATCCTAAAAAACCCTGCCGCGCCGCGGGTCATAATCGTGATGAACACCATCTACGCTCCCGGAGGTACCCATGGCTCGCTACAGCGTCGGCGCATATACGTACGAGGACGATTCCCTCGACACGATGATCTACGACGGGCTCACGGGCATTCCGTTGAGCCTGGGGTACGAACTCGTGTCGCAGGAGCGCGGGGACACCGTGAGGGTCGTCGCCCTGGGAGTGAAGGACGACGCTGCGGGCCCCGTCCCGTTTGCGACGCTCAGGCCGTGCGCGTACTCCCTGGCATCCGAGTACGACGTGCGTGCCGTGAGGTGCCCGCAGACCGGTCAATGGGTCCTCATCGGGTACATGGGCGTCTAGAGGAGCCCCGCGATCTTCCCACCGACAGCTAGAATGGTTCATTAAAGGTCCCCTCCCATCGATACGTACCCTAGGGTTCTTCGCTTGGCGATAGTTGGGAAGGTCGGATAGGGCGTGCCTTCGGGTGCGCCCTATTCTTTTAACTATCGCCTACGCCCCGAGGAGCGCAGCGAGGGTGCCGATCGCCTTGGCCACCTTGGGGACGAGCCCTGCGGCCTTGGACGCGAGGTCGAGCGCGTCCTTTGCCTTCTCGGCGAAGCCTCCCTCGTCCTTCTCCTCGGCGGCGAACCGCAGGTCGGCGAGGGCGAGCCTCACGGCTGCGAGGTCCTCGGGCGACAGGCCCTGGCTGCTCGATATCTGCTTGATCGTCTGGTTGAAGTCGACCGTGACGGTCGCCTCGACGGTGGCGGTCGCCCTCGCCTCTATCTGGTCGGCGGTCGCCTTGGCCATCATGTACTCGTACTCCATGCGGTCCCTGTGCGCGAGCAGCAGGTCGCGGATCGTCTCGATGGACGCGATGTCGATCATGCCGGGGCTGACGTCGGCCTTCACCCTGGTCCCGGTCTCGCGCTCGATGATATCTCCGAAAGCTGTCATGTACCTAGCCACCACCTTCTGCCTGAGACCGGGCGGGTCGCTCTCGATGACCTCGTCGCACAGGTTCACCAGGCGGTCGATTGAATCGTACATCCCCATGTTATCTGCCAATCTCTCAGGTGGTTCCGCTGAATGCCTACGCGGTCTTTATTTGACCCTCTTCCAGCCCTTCGCTTTCAGGCGCCGCAGCCTGAGCTTGGGAGAGCTCGGCCTGGTCGCGTGCCGTCTCCAGGATCTTCGAGCGCCTCTTCTCGGTGCTCTGCCGGTAGCAGGCGATCAGCTCGCCCTCCGCGCCCGCCGGCGCCGCCGGCCTGTCCTCGGGATGCTCCTCGTACCAGCCGAGGAGGTCGTTGGGGTCGGTGTTAAGAGCTTTAGCGCACTTCCAAAGCTGCTCAATATCGGGAAGAGTCTTCCCTCGTTCCCAGTTGCCTACCGTTTTGATGTCAACGCCCAACGCGTCTGCCAGATCGGCCTGCGAATATCCGTTTTCTTTCCTAGCCTGCTTTAGTTTTAGGTTCATCGCCACCTCCAATATAGGGAAGTATTTACCGAGGATTCTATAGATAGGCAAAAGAAAAGGCAAGAAAAGCCCTAGTTTGCTATTGCAATCGGGAAAAGATTCCCTATACTCTGATTTGCACAGGGAATAAGTTCCCTATTTCAGAAGGAGGAAGCCATGAAGTTTTCAAAGGACGAGTTTGGCGCAAACCTGCGCGCCGCCCGCGCCCGAGCCGATATGTCGCAGGAGCAGCTCGCCAACAAGGCGGGGCTTTCGGCATCTTCAATCATCGGATACGAGAACGGCTCGATGGTTCCAGGCGTCGACAAGGCGTACGCCATCGCCCAGGCCCTCGGCTGCACGCCCAACGACCTGATGGGCTGGAACACGGACGAGGCCGCGTAGTGATGGGGGAAGAGATGGAAGGCAAGAAGGTGGGCGAGATCGCGCTCGGCGTGAAGCTGAAGGGCGTGGACGAGCTGCAGGCGAGGCTCGACGAGGCCGCCGGCCACATCGGAGCCGCCCGCGAGATCCTGGATTCGCTCGCGGGCGGCGTGGAGATCGGGGCCGACCTTATCGGGTCCGATACGACGTCCCGCAACGGGGACAGCTCGTCTGGGGACCGCGAAGCGTGAAGCGCTTGCCGCATGCCTGGCAGGTTATCTCGAGGGAGCCGGTTGCAGCGGCCTTCTCGATTCCCCTGACGGCGACGCGGTTGAGTGCCTTCCGGTCGATCTTGAGGCCTTGGAAGGTCTTTGACATGTAATCACCTCCTTTCGACAGGGAGATTGATACGGAAGAGGTTACGCATCCGTGGGGACACAGAAATGCAGGATTGCGGAACTCCGCAAAGAGGCGGGGCTGTCACGCTACCGGCTCGCCGCCATGGCGGGGATCGCGGAGAAGTCGGTCAGGAACTATGAGACCAAGGGCATCGGGAACGCCCGATACGGGGCGGTCAAGAGGATCGCGAGGGCGCTGGACGTACTCATGGAGGAATTGGAGGAAGAGGAATGACGGGGAAGAGACGGGCGCTGCTGGCCTCGGCCGCCGTCATGGACGCCGCCGGGTGGGTGTGCGTCGCGCAGGGGGCCTACGGCCTAGCGCGGGTGTGCTTCTCGGCCGCCGTGCCGTTCATCGCGGCGTGGGCGCTCGCCTCGCTCTCCGACTGAGGCCGGGTCCGCCCCCGTCGCCCCACGGGTTCCGCACCGCCCCCATTCCGCGGGGCTCGTGGCGCGACGGGGCCGGACTCCCTACTTCCGGCCCATAAGGTGCCGCCGCCGACTTGGCGGGGCGGCGGCACCGCTCCCTTTGGCGGGGGAGCGCCCTCCGGCTGCATCTATCGGTGCGGCCCTCCGGCAAGGGATTGGCTCTATTACATGTGAAAGGAGAAGGCCATGTGGATGTCTATAGCCAAGGGCGCGCGTTACGCCTGCTGCGACAACGTCACGTTCCGCGCGATGGTCATGCAGGGCGTGATACCGCGCTACCCGTCGCTCAACCCCAACAGCTCGCGCGAGGTGGTGCGCAGCGAGGACATCGACGCCGCCATCATGGCGCGCGGCGCGGTGCCGGCGCTGCCCTCGCCCGACTGCGTGCCCGCTCGCCGTCCGAGGCGGGTGGCGTGATGGTCGACCTTATCTGGGATGCCGGTTGCAGGCTCGGCGAGTGGTGGGGGTCGCTGCCCGAGCGCGTGCGCAGCGTGGTGTGCGCCGTCGCGATGCTCGCGCTGCTGGCCATAGCCGGCGCCATCGAGGGGACCGCCCCGAGCGGGATGTACTACTAGGAGGAAAGACATGCAATTCGAGAAGAGGGCCGTGCGCCTGGGCGACATCCGCCCGAGCGAGCAGAACCCGCGCGAGGACTTCGGCGACATCGGCGCCCTGGCCCGCAGTATCGAGGCGACCGGCGGCGAGCCGCTGAACCCGCCCGTGGTGGTGGCGGACGGCAACGTCTACCGCATCGTGGACGGCGAGCGCCGCTACCGCGCGCTGTCGTCCATCTACGGGGAGGACCGCGAGGTGTCCGCGCTGGTGGCCGACACCATGGACGAGGCCAACGAGCTCGTGGCCATGCTCGCCACCGACGACAAGCGCCAGCTGACCGAGGCCGAGCGCGCCCGCGGCGTGCAGCAGATGCTCGTGCTGGGCGTCGACGAGCAGCGCATCGAGCGCGCGAGCCGAGCCACCGCCGGGCAGATCCGGGCTGCGCGCAAGCTGCGCGGTCGCATCGATGCCGGCGTGCAGGTGACGCTGGAGCAGCTCGAGGCCGCGAGCGCCTTCGACGACGAGAAGGACGTCGAGGCCGTGTTGGCGGCCGGCGATGGCTGGGCGGGCAAGGCCGCCTCGATCCGCCGCCGCAACGAGCGCGAGGAGGCCAAGGCCGAGGACTACGACGCCTTCGGGGACGCGGGGATCCCGGTCGTGAAGAAGCGGCCGGAGGGCTCGAATTACGTCGACTGGATTGCGCTCGGAGGCGCCGCCGCGAAGCTTGAGAGGAATGAGCTCGCCCTCCACCCTGGCGCCGTCGCCGTGGCGGAAGGCGGCTACTGGTACCTCTACGAGCCGGGTGACGGGTCGGGCGCGGAACCCGAGAAGACCGAGGAGGAGATCCGAGCCGAGCAGGAGGCCGAGCGTGAGGAAGCCGCGCTAAAGGACCTGTACAGGCGCATGGTCGGCTTCATCACGTCCGGCGCGTTCACCATGCACGATGACCTCAAGCGCATCGTGCGCGAGGCCCGCGTGCAACCGGTCGTGGTGGCCGACGCGATAGGCGGCGACCCCTCCTTCGAGACCGACAAGCGCATCGCCAGCGTCCGTGAGGAGTTCATGGCGCGCCTCGGCACCTCCAGCCCCAGCGAGTACGAGGCCGGCTTCCGCCTCATGGCGGCGGCCAGGGACATGGTCCGGCTCAACAGCAGCTATAGCGGCGACGACGCCGAGGGCTGGCTCGAGCACTGGGAGCTGTTCCGCTCGGCGGGCTTCGAGCCCGGCGAGGAGGACGTGTGGCTCATGGAGAGGGTGCAGGCGAGCGCCAAGGAGGAGGAGAAGGATGAGTAGCGAGGATGAGAACTACGTCACGGTGACGGTGAAGGCAAGGGGGCGCGAGATGTCGGTTCCCTGCCGCGAGGCCGTGGTGGTCACGAAGCGTGCCGGCGGCGCACTCGGGCCCGCGCTCCACGTCGGCGACATCGGTCCGGGGTCGTTCACGGTTCTCGCCGAGGCCGCCGTCTCCGAGCTGGTATCGCTCGGCGTCAGGGCTGGCATCCCCGAGGACCGCACGCGCATCGAGCTCGTGTATGCGGCGACACGCTGCGGTTACTCGGAGGAGGAAGAGCGCGATGCGTTGTACTGCAGCCTCGATAACGATGTGGACGAGGAGCCTGGCAAGGAGGGCGAGGATGAGTAGCGAGAAGAAGGTCAAGGTGACGGTGGAGGCGTGCGGCGAGGTCCGCTCGTTCGAATGCCGCTGTGCGACGGTCTCGATCGGCAACGGCGACGGCACCGGCAACGCGTGCTTCGTGGGCTCGGGCGGGCTTGTCGACCTCCTTATGCTCACCTCCGCGTGCGCCGACACGCTCTACGAGGCCTTCCGCCAGACGGGCGCGCCGGACGATATCGCTCGCAAGTTCATGCTCCTCGCCGTGCTCGGCGCCGACCCCTACGGGCACGCCGACAGCGTCCAGACCCTCGACCTGGACGCGCGCAGGGAGATCCGCGACATGGCGGCGAAGCTGGGCGTCGATGCTGACATCTAGCGAGCGCCGGGCGGTCGTGCAGCGCGGGGCGGACGGGCGTTGGTTCGCCCGCCCCTACATGGGCACCGACCGCGTGACCGGCAGGCGGATCAGGCCGTACAGGTCGTGGGACGCGAAGCTGACGCGCGAGCAGGCGCAGGCCGAGTGCGACAGGTGGGCGGCCACGTTCGACCCTTCCTCCGCACGGGACAGCTCCAAGCGCCTGTCCTCGATGCTCGAGACGTACATCTCCGACCCCGTCAACGGCCTGTCAGACAACTCGGTGGCCACGTACCGCTCCGTCGTCAGGACGATGGTGGAGCCGACCATCGGGCGGCTTCCCTACGACCAGCTTGAGCCATGGGACGTGTCGGCGGCGTACCGCATGCTGCTCGCCCCCAGGAGCGGCAAGGGGCTGTCGCCCAAGACGCTGCTCAAGATGCACGCGCTGCTCAAGGGCGCCTACCGCTCGTGGCTGCCGGCGCTGGGCCGCGACATCATGCTCGACGTCCCCGCGCCCTCGCCCGACCCCGTGGAGCCCTTCGCGCTGTCCGCGCTCGACACCGACGAGCTCTCCCGGGCGCTGGCCTCCGCCATGTCCTCGCGATCTGCTTCTGCCGCCAACATCTCGCGGCGCACCGAGGCCATGGCGGTCTACCTCGCCCTCAACACGGGTCTTCGCTGCGGGGAGATCTGCGGGCTGCAGCGCCGAGACTGGCGCCGCGCCCTGCACGACCTGCACGTGGTGGGTCAGGCGGTCGAGCGCCCCGAGCTGCACCGGCAGGCCTACACCAAGGGCAGGCGCGTGCGCAACGTGGCGCTCGCTCCGGCGGTGGAGGCCCAGCTGCAGCGCCACCTGGAGTGGCAGGACACGTGGCTCGCGCGCAAGGGCCCGGCGGCTCTGGTGGTGACCTTCGGGCCTGCCGGCGCCATCGCGCGCCCGAGCACCGTGACGAGCCGCTTCAAGTCGCTCGTGAGGGACCTGGGGCTGCCGGAGGAGACGGTGTTCCACTCGCTGAGGCACACGCACGCCTCGTGGCTCCTCATGAACGGGTTCGACATGAGGACCATCCAGGAGCGCCTGGGGCACGCGAGCGTCAAGACGACGCTCGACATCTACGGCTCGGTCATGCCGGGCCGCGACCAGGCCGCCGCCGCGGCCTTTACCGATTCGATATCACACGGAGGTGAGACGGATGAATAACTTCAACTTCAACAGGGACTTCTACGAGGGCTGCCGCGCCCTGGGCGACAGGGAGGGCATGGCGCTCGCGTGGGCGATGCTGCGCTACGGCTACGAGGGCATCGAGCCAAAGCTTAAGCCCACCACCATGGCGGCGTTCACCTTCGCGAGGGGCCGCATCGACGCCATGGTCAACGGCAGCCTCGGGGGGCAGGCGAGGGCCGCCAAGGCAGGCGGCATCGCAACCACCCAAGGGGGTAGCCAAGGGGGTGTCCAAGGGGGTAGCCGACCCAGCGGGCGAGGGGGTAGCCAACAGAAAGAGAAGGAGAAGGAGATAGCCCTAGCGGGCTATAGCGCGGCCCGCCAAGCACCCGATGACTTCGAGCCCCCGTCGGCCGAGGACGTGGAGGCGTACTTCGCCGCCAACTGCCTCCGGGGCGACGCCCGCCAGTTCTTCGACCACTACGCCGCGCAGGGGTGGACGCTGCCGAGCGGCCTGCCCGTGTCCGACGTGTGGGCGCTCGCCCGCAACTGGAGCCGCAAGCAGGTCGGCTTCGATGCCGACCGCAAGGCACGGGGCGGGCAGACCTCGCAGGAGGTCGAGCGCGCCGCCGTGTGGCAGCCCGTGAAGACCGATGACGAGCTCATAGCCGAGCTCGATCGCCAGATAGCGGAGGCGTCATGATCACCCTCATGGAGATGCTCAGGAACGAGAAGGCCGACCCCTCACACGGCCGCCCGCTCAGCCTGACGAAGGTCTACATGACCAACGTCATGTCGCGGAGGGAGGCCGTGCTGCTGGCCAAGATCCAGAAGCGCGACGCGGCGATCGCGCGCAAGCAACGGGAGAAGGAGATGTACGAGGAGATCGCCAAGCTCGCGAAGGGCGAGGACCCGAATGGCGAGGACCCGAATAGCGGGTGTGCCAAAGGTGTGCCAACGGCGGCGTGGCAGCTGGGCCAGCAGGCGTTGGGGTTCCCGCCGCTAGACAGTGGAACCGACGCCGTCGGGGAAGCCCCCGGCGCAAAGAACACCTAATTCTTTTGAGATTGGAGAGTGAGAAGGTTTTGACCGAGATCTCAGCGGTGATGAGGGCCTACCGCGACGCCCTCGACAGGCACCAGATCCCCTGGGCCGACGACACGTACGACACGGAGCGGGTGGGCGGCTACAGGTTTCGCGTGGAGCGCACCGAGACCATCCTGGACGAGCACAGGGTGAGCGTGGCCTGGGGCTACCAGCTCCTTCCGGGGCGCGAGCCCACGGGCGTGACGATCGGCTACCCGGGCTACCTCGAGGTGACTTACGACCCGATCAGCCCCGAGCCGTTCGTGGCATCGCCGGGCGACATCCTGGCCGACATCTTCGGCGTGAGGGGTGAGTCCCGATGAGCTACGTGTGCGGACCCGCCGACTGGATCGACCTCGCCATCGGCAGGCTCGAGGACGCGAAGAGGTCGCTCAGGGAGTGCGACAGGCTGCGACAGGGGTGCGACATCTGCGAGGAGCTGCGCCAAGCGAGGCGATGCCTCAACAAGGCGCTGATCATGGTCGCGGAGGAGAAGGAGATCGTGAAGGAATGGAGCGAGAAATGAGAGATAGGAACGAGTGGTTCAAGGAGGCCAAGGGAGCCCTGCGGCATCTCGAAATTGAGGTTGTGGAAAACCCCTTCGCTTGGCCGACTGTCACGTGCGTCGCAGATGGGGAGGATGTCCTGCATGCACTTGGGCTTCATCCGTCTCGTGATGTTGGCGGCATAGTGAACGTCGATGAGAGCGAGGTCCTTGAGCTCGCCGAGCTCATCAGCCCCGAGCCCGTCACGGGCTCAACGTCGGACGGGTATCACACGTTCGACGAGCTCTACCATCACCGTGCGGTGCTGTTCTCGGTGATCGTGGCCACGTTCCCCGGGCGTTCATGGAAGTCACTCCATCACCATGACGGGACGATGTACGACGGCATGTTCATCGTGGGTATCGACACGCCCGCCGGCCCCGCCACCTACCACTACGACGTCGAGCCTTACTGGGACATGTTTCCGTGCGAGGTGCTCGACCGCGCGCCCGAGTGGGACGGCCACACGCCGGACGACGCCATCGAGCGTATCGGCACCCTGCGGGACGTCCTGCAGGCGGAGGTCAATGAGGAAGGGAGCGAGAAATGAGTGAGCGCCTTGCGGTCGATAGCTTAATGACTGCGGACGGGGAGGTGGTGCAGCTGCCGACGCTGGGGCGGCTGCACCCAGTCGACGCGGAGGGCGGTCGTATTCCGCTGGATACCGTGAAGCTGTTCGACGCGGAGGGGAGGTTCCTTAAAGTTGAGTCGTACGAGTTCTCGACCTGGTCTCAGCGGTGGGTCGTGCACCTTGGTTCCGGTAGGGACGCGTATGCCGACTGCTGCTATCTCCGCAGGCCCGACAGCTTCGAGAGGCTGCTGGAGGATCTCGGTGAGGCTTTGCAACGGGACGCGCGCGGTGGACATCTGGAGTGCGGCTACAACCTCGCCGTGGGCCTGTGCTGTGAACGTATACCTGAGGACGATGTGTGCAGGCGTTCTCACTGTGCGGGGTATGGTGCGAGTTGGATGGTCAACGATATCAGGGACCGCATCGAGCATCTATGTGCCGGTACTGTCGAGAAGGATAGGGGTGAGAACAAATGAGTTGCTATTTCTGCGGCGGGTCGCTCATCGCGTCGCTGCACTCCGCGCCCGACCGGGACATCCGGAACTGGTCCGTGGGCTCCATGGCCCTCGCGCGGCGCTATGACGGCCAGCCCATCATCGCCGTCGAGCTGGATACCGACGTGGCGCTCGACATCTCGGTCGCCGTCACGAGACCGATGAGCGCATGGTCTGCCCCTACTGCGGGGGTTCCATTAGCGATCCGTGGGAGTACGAAGAGGGCGAGGACGAGATTGAATGTCCCAACTGCGATCGCACGTTCGAGGTTGAGATCAGCTCCGTGCGCACGTATCGGACACACCGCCGTATCGAGGACATGCCCGACGGCTGGAACGGGGAGGAGCTTTGATGAGCCGAGGATTCATTGAGCTGCGCGACGAAAACGGCTACAGGTACATCGTCAACATGGACGAGATCGTAGCCGTCAACGTAGCCGGCAAAAAGATCTGGTGCGGCAATGCCACGCTCGACATCTGCGGCGAGAGTATGGGCCGCCTTTGCGACAGGCTTGTTGGTGATGGCGAATGAACCGCAGCGATGTGACCGAAGAGCTGTCCGAGAAGGTGCAGAAGAAGCTCCGCACGCAGTTCGCGCTCGTCGCGCGGGAGGTATGGGTGGACCCTGCCCACAGGGTCGACTTCATGGCGTTTTCCCCGGGCGTCGGAGGTCGGAACATGAAGCTCGAGCACGGGCGGTTCGTGTTCGTTGAGGTCAAGTCGTGCATGGCTGACTTTAAGAGCGGCCACGGCCTCACGTTCCGAGGCGACGATAACTGGCTCGTGTGCCCTCGCGACCTTGCTGACGAGCTGTACGACAAGATGCTCCTGCCGTTGGGCGTGCAAGTCTACTGCCCCGACAACGGAGGCTCCCTTCGGCTGAGATACGACCTTGGTATACGAGGCGCAGGAAGCTTGAGAGAAGACTCAACGCTCTGCCTGCTCTGGGCGATGCTGATGGACTCGTACTCGAGATGGCGCACGACTGGCGCTGTATTCGTCGAAACGGGGGAGGACGGCAGGTGATCCGCTCGGCGGTGGAGCTGTACCGCGCGACCGCCTGGCGCACGGTGCCCGATCTTGTGTCGGGTCCCGCGCGCCGGGCGCTCGTGCACGGTCGTGCCGACGCGCCGCGGGTGACGGCGGCGCAGATCGGGGAGACGGAGCGGAGGGCGAGGGCGCTGCAGCGCGACCGCGCCCGCGCGCTCAAGAGGTCGAGGAAGGCTAAGCGATGAGGTTGTTTGAGAAGCTGTGGCGGATGATTATCGAGAACCGCCGCGTGCGCAAGAGCATCGAGGCACGCCGCGCCCGCAGGTGCAGGAGGTCGACGAGATGAACGTGATGTGGGACGTGCAGGAGAGGACGTGCGCGATCTGCGGGAGGGTCTTCATCCCGAAGGCGCCCCACGCCAAGTACTGCTCGGAGGCGTGTCGGCGCGAGCACGACCTGCGCCGCGTGAAGGAGGCCCGTCGCAAAGGCACCAAGCCGAAGCGCGACAGGGTGGACCGCTATCTGGCCGGGTCGGGGTCGGCGCACGACGAGATCATGGCCATGCGGCGCGAGGTCGCGATGAGATATTGAGTTTCCGCAGGTAGATATATAATTAAGGCCGCTGGCGTTGGAGCGCCGGCGGCCTTTGGCAAAGACGCCTCCCGACATCCTCTATATGACAAATGCATGGTACCACGCGGGAGGTCACATGGACGCACGTGAATATATGGAGACTGTACGGGCCGCCCAGCGCGGCATCGACCGCCGCCTGGCGGTCATCGAGTCGATGCAGGCGCGCGAGCAGGTGCGCGCCCAGCGCTACGACGCCGTGGGCAAGGGCGCGCACGGCGCGGACTTCATGAGGTCCACCGACAACCGCATAGACTACGAGCGCCGCAGCGGCGCGGAGCTGTCGGAGCTGCGGCACGAGGTGGAGCGGGGCCGCGAGCTCTGCGCGGGCGTGCGCTCGGCCAACCCGGGCAAGCGTTGGGGCGACGTGCTGGAGCTGCGCTACTGCGAGGACAGGACGCTGCAGGAGATCGCGGGGACGCTCGGGGTGTCGGTGAGGTCGGTCCATTCAGATATGTCATCAGCTCTGGACTGGGTCGATATGGTGGGCATCGCCACCGCAAGGGCTGGCGTGGGACGTGCGGCAATATAGTTGGATGGTTGGTTCGCGTCAGCATGTCGGTCCCGATCGCCATGTGCGGTCGGGGCCTTCTGTCTTTATGGGACTGCATGCAATTGCAGACGATTGCACACTTCTGCAGACAATTGCAGATGGTTGCAGACGATTGCACACAATTGCAGACCGTTGCAGGTTTCTTCTGGGATATAACTAGGGTGTCGATTCGCAGCGCCGCCCGCGCGGCTTGCGGGTCGGATGTGCGTGGAAGCACAGGTGAGTGGCCGGGGTTCCCTTCAGCAGTTCAGGGACTCCGGCCTTTCTATTAAGCAACAACCTAATTAGGTGGGTCCGTGGTCACACGCGAGGCTATCGTTCGCGCCGCAAGCCGGTACGACACCGTCATGGCGTGGGCATTCCGCCGCGCCCTGGGTATCGCCCGCCGTGCGGGCGGGCGCAAGTGCAAGGGGGCCGGCAAGGCAGTCGAGAGCCTGCGCTACGCGGGGCTCGAGGAGTGCATGGCCAACCGGGGCCGCTCTCCCGTGGAGCGCTAGCCGTGGCCACCAAGACCCGCTACGCCAACGGCCACGCCCGCCGGCAGGTGCGCGCCTGGCTCAAGGCGCAGGGGCTGCCGTGCCACATCTGCGGCATGGCCATCGACTACGACCTGCCCGCGGGCGACCCGATGAGCTTCGAGGTGGACGAGATCGTGCCCGTATCCAAGGGCGGCTCGCCCATCGACCGCGCGAACGTCGCGCCGGCGCACCGGATCTGCAACGAGCGGCGCGGCAACAAGAGCCTCGCCGCTCTCAACGGCTCGATATCGCCGCGTCCCCGCGACGTGGGCTGCTCGACCTCGCTGCCGTGGTGACGCGACCCTGGGGGATGGCCCCTCCCCGGGGGGCCGAAGGCTCGCCCGCCGGCATTGCGCCTTTTTTGCGCAGGCCCCGAAACCGAGTCCATACCGGGAGGTGCATGGAATGTCCACGAAGTCCACGAAGCCGAGGGGCAAGCCCTGGACCGCGGAGGAGAGGGAGTTCGTCAGAAACGCGTACCCGGCGCTCGGACCTGCGGCTATCGCGAAGAAACTCAAGCGGTCGCGCTCCGGCGTGTGCGCCCTCATCAAGAGAATGAAGGAGAGCGGCGAGATCGCGACCGGCGAGTCCACGGGGGAGTCCGTGGGCGCGGGCATCTCGGCGCCCCCAGCCGACGGCCCGGACGGCCGCCAGGACACGCTCGGGAGGCTCCGGTGGGTGAGGCAGATCATCGAGCGCCAACTCTACGACGCCGAGCCCAGCCAGGCGGCCCGGCTCGCCAAGGAGTACCGCGAGACGCTCGAGCAGATTGAACGAATAGAGGGGGCTGGGGAGGACGGTGGCGACGATGTCATCATCAACGCCGTCTCGGTCCTGCGCGACGTCCTCGGCTAAGCCGAGGCTCCGCCTCGTCCAGCCCTACGAGAGGTCCATCGGCTCCCTCGCGGTCGAGCTCGCCCCGACGATGGGATACAGGCTCGTGCCGTGGCAGGAGCAGCTCGCCCACGACATCGGCGCCGTGGACGCGAGCGGCAAGTGGGTACACCCCCGAGTCGGCATCTCCATCCCGCGACAGCAGGGCAAGTCCGTCGACATCATCGTGTGGGTCGCGGTCATGGCCGCGCTCGCCGGCTACAAGGTGCTTTGGACCGAGCACAACTACTCCACGACCATGGAGATGGTCGGCCGCTTCCGCAAGATCTTCGGGCGCCGTCCCGGCGACACGTCCGAGGGAATCCCGCGCTGGCGCAAGCTCCTGGTCGAGGTCTGCTCCCAGACCGGCCAGGAATGGATGCGGTTCAGCTCCGGCGGCGTCATCCAGTTCTCGACGAGGACCAAGTCCTCTCGCCTGGGCTTCTCCTTCGATATCGTCATCTACGACGAGGCCCAGGAGCTCACGGGCATCCACACCCAGGTAATCACCCCGACCACGATCTCTGGTGCGAAGCAAAACCTGATGATCGTCTACGTCGGGACGCCGACCCGCGCCGGCAACCCCGCCGAGGTGTTCAAGAACCTCCGGCAGCAGGCGTGGGAGGGCGGCGAGAAGGCGTCCGACCTGCTGTGGCTCGAGTACGGCGTCGAGAAGGTCGGCGACATCTGGGATGAGAGCCGCTGGCCGGAGGTCATGCCCTCGCTCGGATACCACGCCGACATCCGCGCCATCCGCACCGGAATGAAGGACATGGACGAGTTGGGAGCCGCCCAGGAATACCTGGGCTACTGGCTGCCCTCGGAGGAGCAGGTGGAGCCGCCCGTCATCGGCGCCGACGCATGGGGCGAGTGCCTCGTGGAGAGCGGCCCCGAGCTGACCGCCGGCTGCAGGATCTGCGCCGGCGTGAGATTCAGCGCCGACGGCTCGACCGTCGCCGTGGCGTGCGCCGTGCGGCCGCCCGGATCCGCGACCGTGCACGTGGAGCTTCCCTTCTGCGAGGACCCCGAGCCCAGCACGGATTGGCTGGCCTACTGGATCGCCGCGAGGGCGGGCAGGTACGCCTGCGTCGCCATCGACGGCAAGGCGGGCGCCGGCGCCCTGTGCGACAAGCTCGAGGGCATGGGCATGCCCAAGGACTACATCCTGCGCCCGAGCACCGACCAGGCCGTGACCGCCGCAAGCCTCATTTCGTCCGGCGCGAAGGCGGGCTCGGTCACGCACATCGCGTGCCCGGCGCTCGACCTGTCGGCCGAGACGTCGCCCAAGCGCAAGATCGGCTCCGGCGGCGGCTGGGGCTTCGGCGGCGACAACGCCGCGCCCATCGAGGCCGCGGGGCTGGCGCTGCTCGCGCTCAACACATCGAAGAGAAAACCCGGAATGAAGGCGAGGGTCACTTGATCTCGATACCTTACGCCGTGGCGTCCGCCGACGGCCTGCTCGAGGAGGACCGCGAAACGGTGCGCTGCCTGCTCAACAGCTGGCAGACGCACTACAGGGGCAACCTCCTGCGCTCGGACTACTACGAGGCGCGCAACATGCTCAAGGACCTCGGCATCGCCGTGCCCGACTCGCTGCGCGACCTGGAGGTCGCGTGCGGCTGGGGATACAAGTGCGTGGAGGTCATGCGCGACCACATCGCCTTCGACGGGTTCACGTGCCCCGACGACGAGGACTTCGACGGCCTGCTCACCTCCGTGGCCAAGCGCAACAAGATGGCCACGCGCGTCGGCAAGGCCGTCAACTCCGCGCTCAAGTACTGCTTCTCCATGCTCGTGGTGACGGCGGACGAGGACGGGCACGCCCGTATCTCGGCGTACCCGCCGACCCTGTGCACGGGCATCTGGGACGACGTCCACGAGTGCCTGTCCTCAGGCATGTTCGTCGTCTCCTTCGCTGAGGACCACGGGCGGCCCACGAGCCGCCCGGACTGGGTCAACGTGATGCTGCCGGACCGCATGGTGCGCATCCGCGAGGTTCGCCGCAACGAGTGGGCGGCGGAGTACGTGGAGCACGGCCTGGGTGCCGTGCCCATGTTCGTCATGCCGCACAATCCCGATGACGACCGACCGTTCGGCGTGTCCAGGATTAACTCCGAGGTGCGCTGGAACATCGACTGCGCCATGCGCGCCAACGTCAACGAGGAGATCGCCGCCGCGTTTGCCGCGTCCACGCAGAAGTACCTGCTGGGCACCGACGGAGACGCGTTCGCCGACAAGACCAAGTGGAGCGCCTTCATCGGCTCCATCTTCGAGGTCACCAAGACCGAGGACGGCACGATTCCGCAGTTCGGCCAGCTCACGCAGCCGAGCATGCAGCCCATGACCGAGCACTTCGGCAACCTGTGCAAGCGTATGAGCGCCGCGACCGGCATCCACGTGGGACAGTTCGGCATCATGAGCGACAACCCCAGCTCCGCCGAGGCCATCTACGCCGAGAACGAGCCGCTCATCCTCAAGTGCAAGAGCTTCATCCGCGAGGCCAAGGCGGCGCTGGCGAATGCCGCGACCGCCGCGATCGCCACGGAACTCGGGTGCTCCTACGAGGAGGCCGAGGACGCCTGCGGCGTGTCCGTCCACTTCCTGAACCCCGCCATGCCGACGCTGGCCCAGCAGACCGACAGCTCCATCAAGCTCGCGTCTGTGGTCGAGGGCTTCGCCGGCACGCCGACCTTCTGGCGCCTCAACGGCTTCGATGACGACGAGGTGCGCAACGTCTCGTCCGAGATCAGGCGCAACGTGACGCGCTCGGCGGCGCTCGACCTGATGGCGGGCGTCACCCAGGCGGCAGAACCCGCGCCGTCCGCCGATGATTAGCGCGGCTGAGTTCGCGGCCTACAACCGCGCCGTGGCGAAGATAGGCGACAGAGCGGCATCAGACGTGGAGACCGCCGTGCTCGCCTGGTGCCGCGCCCACGGGGACGCGACCGTCGCCGAGAAGCGCGAGGCCGCGAAGCTCATCATGGAGGGCTTCGTCCAGGGCTACGACGACGTGGCGGCGGAGTTCGCGGCGCAGTGGTACGACGACCTCGCCGAGCGCGAGGGCGCCAGGCTGCAGCAGGCCGTCACCGTGACGACCTACAGGCCGAAGTCCGTAGACGAGGTCGCGCGCTACCAGGCGAAGAAGCTTGTGAAGGGCGGCGACAAGGCGTTCGCGAGGGCGTGCGGCGAGTACGCCCGCAACGACGCGTTCCGCAGTCTGAACGAGACGATCATCTCCAACGTGGGCCGCGACAAGGACAGGGGCGTGCGCTTCGCACGCGTGCCGACGGGCTTCGAGACCTGCACCTTCTGCATCATGCTCGCGAGCCGCGGCGCGGTCTACCACACACGCAAGTCGGCCGGCGAGTTCAAGCACTTCCACCGGCACTGCGACTGCAAGGTGGTCCCCGGCTTCGAGGACGACCCGGACGCGGAGCTCGTGGAGGGCGTGCGCCCCGATAAGCTGCGCGACCAGTTGGCTCAGTTCGAGGATATCGACGAGGACGAAAGCCTGACGAGCGCCGAGAAGGACGCGGCGAAGCGTGCCGTGCTCGGTTCGCCTGGGCCTCCAGTCGTTTACAAGAAGCCGAAAGAGACCTTCGCGCACGAGCGCGGCGGCTCCTACGACCTCGCGGCGCACGAGGCGCTTCGGGCGGCCGGTCACGAGGTCGTCGTCCGCAAGGAGGACGCGCCGGAGGGCTTTTCCAATATCGACCTGCTGCTCGACGGCAAGCTATGCGAGCTGAAGAGCCCAACAAGCGATGCGTCTGGCGTCAACGGGCTTAGGTTCATCGAGCGCAATATAAGAAAGGCAGTGCGGCAGTTCGAAAAGGTGGAAGGTGGGCCGGTAAGGCCCTCTATCGTCGTGCTTAACTGCGAGGAAGTCCCTGTGACAAGAGAGGACGCGCTGAAGCGCGCGCGGCTCGAGATGTCGAGGCATGACATCGACCGCGTCATCTTGTTGACCAGGGGCGGGGCCATAGACGACATAAAGAAATAAGCCCCAGGTTAGCTATCCAGCACGCCCAGGGCTTTTCAAATCAGATTATACACACCTGGCTAGCACAATGGCAGTGCGGCGGTCTCCAAAACCGCTTATCGGGGTTCGATTCCTCGGCCAGGTGCCATCGGGGCGTGGCGGAATTGGCAGACGCGCGTGCCTCAGGAGCACGTGGGCACCGCCCGTGCGGGTTCGAGTCCCGCCGCCCCGACCAAAACGTTGAATCAGGCCATCCGCACGGGTGGCCTTTTTCATGCCGAAAAGCGCCCCGCACGGGGCAAGACGATGCCCCGCACGGGGCGGAAATGGAGGGAGCATGGCCCAGGAGACCACACCCACCGAGACCGAGCCGACCAACCCTGCACAGGGCGGAGACGAAGGTCAGGAGCCCGACTACAAGGCACTCTACGAGAACGCGCTGAAGGAGTCGCGCAAGTGGGAGAGCCGCTCGAAGGCGAACCTCAAGGAGCTCGACGAGCTCAAGGCCGCAGCGTCCAAGACGGACCCGACCGTGGAGGAGCGCCTGAGCGCGCTCGAGAGCGAGAACGCCGCCCTCAAGGCGAGCGCCGCACACTCCGCGCTCGTCGACTCCGTGGCCAAGGCCACCGGACTCGACCGCTCCATCGTGGCGACGCTCAACGGCGAGGACGAGGACGCCCTCACCGAGCAGGCCAAGGCCGTGGCGGCCATCACGAAACCGGCGGGCGGCGCGCCGATGGCGCCCGAGGCAGGCGGCAAGCCCAAGCCCGGCAAGCCCTCCAAGAAGGACATCCTCGGAATCGAGGACAAGAAGGAACGCATGGCGGCCATCGCCGCCAACATCGACCTCTTCAAGTAAGGGGAGAAAGGGGCCCCAATGCCCGATATCAAGACCCTCGCAGCGGCGCGCAACGTCGACCTCGTGAACACCTTCACCAAGTCGCTCGAGAAGCTCACGGCGATGCTGTCCACCTGCGCGCCCATCCACGCCGCCGTCGGCGAGACCCTGCACCAGAAGAAGATCACTGGCAAGCTCTCCGAGGCTAAGTACACCCCCGGCCAGGACATCCCGCTTTCCAGCTACACCTACGAGGACGTCACGACTTACGAGGTGACGCTCAAGCCCTACCGCAAGCAGACCACGCTGCAGGAGGTCAAGAAGCGCGGCTACGACGGCGCCGTCGACAAGACCGACGCGGCGATGATCTCCGATATGCAGCGCGACATCAAGAAGGACTTCGTCGCCGCCCTCGGCGCCGAGGGCTCCACCGCCGCGACCGGCAAGAGCCTCGTGGCCACCGCCGCCAACGCCTGGGCCGCCCTGTCCAACCTTACCGAGGACTACGGCTTCGGCAGCGGCGAGACGGTCTACTTCGCCAACCCGGTCGACTTCGCCAAGCAGATCGGCGAGTCCGAGGTCTTCAGCGCCTTCGGCATCTCCTACATCGAGAACTGGGCGGGCCTGGGCACGCTCGTGTCCACCGGCTCCGTCACCGCAGGCACGATCTACGCCACCGTCAAGGACAACATCAAGGTCTACGTCGCCCCGACCGACGGCGACGACCTGTTCGGCTTCTACTCCGACGAGAGCGGCTACATCGCCGTGTCCCACTCGCCCGAGCTCAAGAGCCTGACCTACGACACCGTGGCCTACGTCGGCCTCGTGTTCTTCGCCGAGTACATCGACTTCGTGGTCAAGGGCACCATCGCCCCGACCGCCTAGGCAACCTTAAGGAGCATCCATGATCGCTTTGGTCACCTACCCGTACCGTGACCGCGAGACCCTCGCGGTGCATCTCGTGGGGGAGGAGGTCGAGCTGACCGAGGCGCGTTTCGCGGAGCTGTCCGCCCTCGGCCACGTCGACCTCCCGCCCGCCGAGCCCGAGGTTAGCGCGGAGCCCGTTGAGGACGATGGCGCCGAGGAGGAGGACGTCGCGGACAACGAGTCCGAGCAGCCCGTGCGCGAGAAGCCTTCACCCGAGATGACCGTGCAGCAGCTGCGCGATGCCATCGAGGCCGCCAACGGCTTCGCCCCGCGCAAGGCGACCAAGGCTGAGCTCATCGCCATCCTGGAGACGCTCTAGTGGACGCCTTCGCGACCGTCGCCGACTATGTCGCGCGCTGCGGTGCCGCCGAGGACGAGGCCAGGGTCGCCGCGCTGCTCGACGATGCCTCGGCGTACCTGCGCGGGGCATATCGGCGCCGTATGGGTGTCCAGTACCTCGCCGGCTCGAACCCAACGTTCGATGAGAACGTGAAGTCCGTCTGCGTGGCCATGGTCGCCCGGGCAGTCAACGCGCCCGGTGCCATGGCTGGCATCACCCAGCAGTCGCAGACGACCGGGCCGTACTCGGCGAGCGTTACGTTCGCCAACCCGACTGGCGACCTCTACCTGGGGCGCTCCGACCTCAAGCGGCTCGGCCTGGCCGGGTGCCGCGTGCGCAGCATCCAGGCCGTGACCGCCGCTGACCGCTGGGAGGAGGCGTGATGCCGATGGCGGGGATACCGACCGAGACGGTCGCGATCATCGCTCCGATGGCTGGCGATGACCATGTTTAGCCTCATCCCCACGGAGCCGGTCACCGTCGTCCGCCCGAGCATCAAGCGCGACGACCTCGGCGAGCCCGTCGAGGTGGGGGCCGAGCGCGAGGAGGTGCGCTGCGTCGTGTGCCCGGGGGCGACCTCCGACATGGACGCGACGCGCCCGGAGGGGGTCACCGTGGCCTTCACGCTCCACTTCCCCAAGACCTACGCCGGGAGCCTGCGCGGCTGCTCAGTCGAGGTGCGCGGCGAGACCTACGACGTGGTGGGCGACCCGCAGCGCACGACCGAGGCGGCGACGCCCGGCCCCTTCAACATGGCTGCGGAGGTGACCCGCGCAGATGGCTAGCGTCAAGTTCGGTAAGTTCAAGGCCAACAGGGCAGGCTACAGCGCCGTCAAGAACTCAAGTGCCGTCCAGGGTATGCTCCGCGGCAAGGCCGAGCGCGTGCGCTCCCAGGCCGTAAGCATGGCCGGGGGCAACGGCGAGGTCCGCGGCCCCGCGAGACGACACCCAGAGGACATCATCGCCTACCCGGGGTCCGAGTACGAAAAGCCGCCGTTCGTGATGAAGCCCGTCGTACTCCCGAAGAAGGGCGACCACGCGTACATCGTGGCCACGGGTACGAACCACGGGCGCTACAGCGAGGCTAAGCACAAGGCTCTCTCGAAGGCGCTCGGCGCGGCGAGGGGGTAGCGCATGGACATCGAGGCAGTGGTGGCCAGAAGGCTCTCCGAGGCGGCCGGCGTGCCTGGCCGCGTTGAGGCCACCGGGGACGCGCCCGAGAGTTTCATCAGCGTCGAGCGGCTGGGCGGGGGAGGCTCCATGTTCGAGCCCGTCCAGCTCGCCGTCGACTGCTGGGCAGGAAAGAAGCAGCGCAAGGCGGCGCAGGCGCTCTCCGAGAGGGTGGGCGCCGCCGTCTACGACCTCGACGAGGAGCCGAACGTGTTCCACCCCGAGGTCACCAACACCTACAGGCAGAACGACCCGGACACGGGCCGCTCTCGCTACATCGTGCAGATCCAGCTGTGGGTCTGCGAGTAGACAAGAAAGGGGCCTGCGAATGGCAGAAACCAACACCAACAACCAGGCGAACGTCAGCTCCGCAAAGGGCGTGAAGGGCGGCTACATCTTCTCCGCGCCCGTGGGTACGGACCTGCCGACCGACATCGAGACCAAGCTCGACCCTGCGTTCAAGTGCCTCGGCTTCATCTCCGAGGACGGCTACGTGGAGACGGTCGACGAGGACTCCGACGACATCCCGGACATGAACGGTGACGTCATGGACTCCACCAACTCCAACCGAGTTGAGTCCGCCCAGCTCACGCTCGCCGAGATCAAGGCCGAGACCCTGAAGCGCCAGTACGGCGAGGACAACGTGACCGACACGGGCGGCCTCATCACCGTCAAGCACAACTCCGACTCCCACCCGACTTTCGCGTACGTGCTCGAGCTGGTGCTCAAGAACGGCCGACGCTGGCGCAAGGTCGTGCCGAAGGGCAAGTCCTCCGAGCTGGACGACCTCACCATCGCGAGCTCCGAGCTGTGCCAGCGCGCGCTGACGATGAAGTACCTGACCGACGAGCAGGGCAACACCTGCTACGACTACTACGAGTCCACGGAGACCACCAAGGCTGCCTAGGGCCGTTGACGGGCGGGCGCGCCGCGCCCGCCCATTTGCCGACGAAGAGACAAGGAGCGGCGAATGCCGACTAAGAAGAAGCACGACACCGTCAAGTTCGATTTCCGCGGGCTGACGTTCGAGGTGGACAAGACGGCGTTCGCGTCGCTTAAGATCCAGACGGCCCTCAACCTCGGCGAGCGCGACCCCAGGGCCGCAAACGAGGCCATGGATATCGTCTGCTGCGGCCACCTGGTCGACTACATCGGGCGCATCCCCGACGCCGATGGCAACGCCCCCGACGAGCTGGGGTGCTCCGCCGATGACTGGTCGGCCTTCACCTCAGCGATGGCGGAGGCCATCTCGGCAAAAAACTGACCGGCTTCGCCCGCGACTGGCTCGACCACCGCGAGGACACGGTGGCGGACTTCAGGCAGTTCTATGGCATCGACCTCCCCCTGGAGGCCGGGGACGAGGACTGCACCCGCTGGGCGATGCTGTGGCACGCGCTGCCGCGCGAGTCGAGGACGGCGAGGCGGCAGAGCCCGGCGCTCGAGTGGAGCGAGGGCGAGTACATGCTCAACCAGGCGGTCTACTACCTCAAGCTCCTCGCGTGGAGGCAGTGCACCAAGGACGGCCGGAAGGGGCGGCGCGCCCCCCAGCCGCCGAAGACCCCGGGCGAGAGGGCAGACGCCGAGCGACGCCGCGCCAACGCGGAGCGCTCGCGCGGCGAGATAGACAGGATTCTCGGCATCCCGGAAGGGGGTGTGTAGATGGCGGTGAACGTTGGCTCGGCGTCCGTGACGATTATGCCCACCATGTCGGGCTTCGCTGCGAAGATGGACAGGGAGCTGGGCGGCGCGGGCAAGTCTGGCGGCGCGGCCTTCTCCAAGGAGTTCGGCGGCGCAGCGCAGCCTGGCGGCGGGTTCCTCGGGAAGTTCAGGAGCGCGGGCACGCAGGCGGGCTCTTCCATGGGTGAGTCCGTGGGCAAGGGCATCTCCGCCAAGGGAGCGGCCATCGCGGGCGCGCTTGGCGGCCTCGCCTCAACCATCGGGTCGAAGCTCATCGGCGCGGTGCAGGGCCTCATGGGAGAGATCGCCGACGCATCGGACTCCGCGCAGAAGTTCGCGAGCACGCTGAGCTTCGCGGACCTCGACGACTCGACCATCAGGCAGCTCACGGCCTCGACGCAGGCCTACGCGGACGAGACGGTCTACGACCTCTCCGACATCCGCAACACGACGGCGCAGCTCGCCGCGAACGGCGTGGACAACTACGCCCAGCTCGCCGAGGCGGCGGGCAACCTCAACGCCGTAGCCGGAGGCAACGCCGACACGTTCAAGTCCGTGGGCATGGTCATGACCCAGACTGCGGGCGCGGGCAAGCTCACCACCGAGAACTGGAACCAGCTCTCCGACGCCATCCCGGGAGCCTCCGGCAAGCTGCAGGAGGCCCTGAGGGCGAACGGCGCGTACACGGGCAACTTCCGCGAGGCCATGGAGAAGGGCGAGATCTCCGCCGAGGAGTTCAACCGCGCCATCATGGACCTCGGCATGACCGACGCGGCCAAGGAGGCGGCGACCTCCACCGCCACCATCGAGGGCGCCATGGGCAACCTCGAGGCGGCTGGCGTCAAGGCGGGCATGGTCCTGCTCGACGCCTTCAAGCCGCTCATCACGGGCGGCATCAATGGCGCGACCGACGCCATCACCGCCGTCACGGACTGCGTGTCGGTCTTCATCGACTCGTGTGCGCAGAACGGCGCGGCCCAGACCCTATCGGATACCATCGGGCAGCTGGGCACCGCCGCGGGCAACGTGGGCGGGGCGCTCGGCGGCCTCGCGCTGTCCCTGCTCGGCGTGGAGCCGTCCGGGGACGCCGCCAAGGACGCGGCGGACGGCCTGAAGAATGCGCTCGACGCCGCGAAGCCGGTCGTCAAGGGCGTCTCGGACGCCACCGGGTGGCTCAAGGACCACGCGAGCGAGGCCGCGCCTTACGTGAAGGGCCTCGCCGTCGCGTTCGCGGCCTTCCGCGTGGCCAAGGGCATCGCGGGCTTCGTCTCCGCCTTCTCGGTAGCCGTGGGCGGCATGGCCGTCGCCTCTCCCGCGGCGGCGGCAGGGACGACGGCGCTCGCGGGCGGCGAGACCGCGGCCGGCACCGCCGCTGGCGTCTCGGCGGGCCAGATGCTCGCCTTCGGAGCGGCCGTGCTCATGGTGGGCGCGGGCGTGCTGCTCGCGAGCGCTGGACTGCTGGTCCTCGCCAACGCGGCCGTCATGATCGCGTCGTCCGGCCCCGCCGCCGCCATCGCCATGGCGGCCATGGTCGGCACGGTGGCCCTGCTCGCCGTGGGCGCCGCCGCCCTCGCCCCCGCCCTCACGGCGGGCGCCGTCGGCATGGTCGCATTCGGCGCGGCCATCGCCCTCGTCGGCGCGGGCGTGCTGCTCGCGGGCGCGGGCATTCTCGTCCTCTCGACGGCGCTCCCTGCGGTCTCCATGTACGGGGCGTCCGCCGCGGTGGGCATCGCCGCCCTCGGCGCATCGATGCTCCTGCTCGGCCCGGGCGCCATCGTGGCGTCGACGGCGCTCCTGGCGCTCTCCGTCGCCACGGTCGCCGTGGCGGTGGGCGTGGCGGCGCTGGCCGTCTCGGCCGTCATGGCGGGCGTCGGTCTCCTGCTCCTCGGGGCCGGAGCACTCGTGGCGGGCGCGGGGCTCGCGCTCTGCGCGTCGGGAGCGCCCCTCGTTGCTGCGTCCGTCATGGTCATCGGCCCGGCTTCCATCCTCGCGGGGACGGGCCTCATCCTCCTCGGCGCGGGGGCCATGGTCGCCTCCGCGGGCGTCATGCTCCTCGCGGGAGGGGCCACGCTCGCAGCGGGCGGCGTCACGCTCCTCGCAGGCGGCATGGCCGCCCTCGCGGCGGCGGTGACCACCGTGGCTGCGGGGCTCAAGACGTCCGCGTCCTCCCTCAAGACCATGGGCACGGCGATGCCCAAGGTGGCCTCCGGCGCGCCGGGCGCCGCGGCGGGCCTCGCCGCAGTCGCCGCCGCGGCGGTCGCTGCCGCCCCGGGACTCCTCGCGGGGACCCCGGCCCTCGCGGCCTTCGCCGCCACGTGCGGCACCGCCGCTGCCGTGGCGCTCGTGCTCGCCGCATCCATCGCGTCCGTCGGGGCGAACGTGCGCTCGAGCATGTCCTCGGCGTCCTCAGCGGTCTCCGGGTTCGGCAGCAAGTCCACGAGCGCCTTCCGCACCTTCGCGACCTCCGCGAGGACGGCGGCGAGCGTCGCGAGGCTCGCGATCATGGGGGCGTGTCGCCAGATGAGCGCGCAGGTGGGGTCACTCAGGCTCACTCTGCCGCGCATCCAGGTTGGCGCGCTGCCGCACTTCTCCATGAGCGGCAAGTTCGACGCGCAGTCCGGTTCCGTGCCCTCCGTGCACGTGAACTGGTACGCGTCCGGCGGCGTCTTCTCGTCGCCGAGCGTCATCGGCGTCGGCGAGGCCGGCGACGAGGCCGTCATCCCGCTCAGGCCGAGCGTCCTGCGCGGTATCGGCGAGGGCATCGGCTCGACTGGGGGAGACTCATCGGAGGTCATCGAGTGGCTGGACCGCAACCTCCCCGCGATCATCCAGAGGTACACCCCGGTCACGCTCGAGCGCGACCTCGACAGGCACATCAGGGCGGTGGCACATGCATAGGATGCACTACGTCTCGTCCTCGGGTGAGCGCGTCGACCTCGACGGCGACGGCATCTTTGTCGGCACCGCCGCGGGCGTGCGCTCGCGCGAGTGGAGCTACGAGCTCTCATGGCGCGGCGCCTACGGCATCTCGCGGGACGCGAGGGAGGCGACGGTGAACGCCGTTCTCTCGTCCGCGTCAGCCGACAGGCTCAGGCGGCTCTCCGACAGGGATATGTCCCTCGGCGAGCCGGGCCGCATCGTCGTCGACGGGGAGTGGTACCAGCGAGCCTACATCGCCAAGTCAGAGACCTCTCAGGTCTACGGCAGGCGGGGCATCGCCGCCACGCTTACCGTGCTGCTGCTCGACGGCTCGTGGCGCCGCGAGGTCGTTCAGGAGTTCTACGCCCGTGAGGATGAGGACCAGACCGGCCTGGATTTCCCCCATGACTTCGAGTTCGACTACGGCGGCTCGGCCGCAAGCCGGTCGGTCACCGTCGATGGGCTGGTGCCCGCCGACCTTAAGCTCACGATCTTCGGTCCCGCGTCGTCCCCGCGCATTACCGTGACGCAGGGAGACTTCATCAACGTGTACTCCGCCGACGTGGAGGTGCCGGGCGGGTCCAGGCTCGTCATCGACGGCTCGAGCTTCCCCAAGACGATCCAACTTGTCGGCATGTACGGTGAGACCGAGGACCGCTTCGCCGACGGAATGCGCGGAGAGGGCGCCGGAAGCGGTTCCTATTGCTTCGAGCGGCTTCGGCCCGGCACGTCCTCTGTCTCGTGGGACGGCTCGTTCGGCTTCAGCATGACCCATTATCTTGAGGAGGGGGAGCCGCCTTGGAGCTCATAGTCGCCGACAGCGCCGGCAGGACGCTTTTCCCGATCGCGGACTTCGAACTGGATATGGACTCGGGCTGGGGCGACGGCGTCGACAACTCGTTCGATCTCGTGGTGCGCGACCCGTCCGTACCGTTGCCGGAGGTCGCCTGGCGTGTTTTCGCCGACGGCCTGGAGATCGGCGGGCGCGTCGAGAGCTTTGAGCTCAAGACGCGCCGCACTTCGTCCGAGCTTCACTGGACCGGGTCGACCTGGACTGGAGTGCTCGAGAAGCGCCTTCTGTGGCCCGATCCGGGCCAGGACTACCTTGTCCTCTCTGGGGACGCAAACGCCGTGCTGCGGTCCGCGGTTAAACGGCTCGGCATCGGCTCCCTCTTCACGGTTCCCGATGCCGACGCCGGGGTGAACGTAAGCTACCGATGCAACAGGGACGTACCCGACGCTTGGACCAACCTTAGGCTGGCGATGCGCTCCGCAGGCCTTCGCCTCGATGCGAGGTGGGTGGGCGGATCGTGCAGGCTCCAGGCGGTGAAGGTGACAGACTGGCGCGGCAGGGTCGACTCCGATCTCGTAAACTTCGACCTCAAGAGCGACCTGCTCGTCACCAATCACCTCAAGGCGGCCGGCAAGGGCGAACTTGCGGCCAGAGATGTCGTGGACGTCTACGCCGACCGGGAAGGCGGCGTTGGCACCGTGAAGGCGATGACCGGCGTCTTCGAGCTCGAGGAGTACTACGACGCCAACAACACCGAGGGCGACGATCTCCGCGATCAGGCATCCAGCCGCCTCAAGGACAAGCAGTCCGAGGGCAGCGTGACCGTGACGGTCAACGAGGGCGTCGAGTTCGGCCTCGGCGATATCGTTGAGGCCAGGCACTATTCGCCAAACGTGACGGTCTCGGTCGAGATTAGCAGCAAGATCGTAAAGGCCGCGGGGTCGGGCTACAGCGCCACGTATGGCGCATCGCCTGGTGCAGTGGGGAGATAGGAGACTGCTATGAAGCAGATAGAGCTCATCGGCCCGCCCCTTTACCAATGGGATACGGGTCGGCGCGTTCACATCGCGTTGCAGGGGGTGACGGAGGCACATTTCGCCGTCGCCGGATCGGAGCGCGCATTGGTCGTCCCGGTCGTGGGCGGCGAGGCCGTGGTGCCCTCGCTCCTGCTTACTGCGGGTGTTGACATGGCCGTTTGGGCGAGCGATGGGCGCGACACGCACGCGCGCGCCGTGCTCAAGGTGCGCCCGAGGGCCAAGCCGGACGGCTACATCTACACCGATGACGAGGTCAAGACCTGGGCTGATGTCGAAGATTGGGTGCGAGAGCAGCTGAAGTCCGCAGGCGAACCCGGCACGAAGTGGTATGTCGGGGGCGGCACCCCCGCCATAGGTGGTCGCGTCGGGGACCTCTACCTCAACAGTGAGACTGGCACCTATTATCGCTACGGCGAGATTGGAGATACAAATGGCTAACGCATGGAACCAGGTCGGCACGCTCATGGGCCCGCAGGGGCCGAGGGGCGCGACCGGCGCGACGGGCGCCAAGGGCGGCAGCGTCAGGGTTGCGAACATCGACGTGAAGAGCAACAGCGACGTTGCCTTCTCCGCGCTCAAGCCTGCCGACGGCGTACAGGTCGGCGACGTGGTCATCGACGCCAACGGCGACGTGTACGCCATCGCGTCCGTGGACTCGGCGGGCAGCACCGCGCACGTCGGCGAAGCCGTCGAGGGCGTAAGCGTCAAGGGCCCGCAGGGCCCCAAGGGCGACGCAGGCGAGAAGGGCGCCGACGGCACGTCCATCACCGTCAAGGGCGCCGTCGCCGACAAGAACGCCCTGCCTGCAGATGCGGCGGTCGGCGACACCTACGTCACGAGCGATAACGGCCACATGTGGGTCAAGACGTCGATGTCCGGCGACGCCCAGTGGACAGACCTCGGCGAGATGAAGGGCCCTAAGGGAGACAGGGGCGAGAAGGGCGCCACAGGGGACAGGGGCGAGAAGGGCGCCACGGGCGCGCAGGGCCCGGCTGGTCCCGGCATTACCTTCGGCCAGGGTGCTCCTACGTCCGCCTCGCAGGAGGGCGCGGTCTACATCGACACCGCCGACGGCTTCAAGGTCTACCAGTACGGCCAGACGGTCTAGCGAAAGGAGCTCATCATGGCATGGACGAACATCGGCTCGCTCAAGGGACCCAAGGGCGACAGGGGTGCCACCGGCGAGACCGGACCGCGGGGCCCGCAGGGAGAGAAGGGCGTCACGGGCTCCCAGGGCCCGACCGGCCCGACGGGCCCGAAGGGCGCGGACGGCACCTCCGTCACTGCGGGAACCGGCGCCCCGAGCGGCGTCGCGGTGGTTGGCTCGGTGTACATCGACGCCTCGACCGGAAACCTGTACACCTATAAGGCCTAGCTGGGGTTGCGCTATGGCCTGGACAAAGATAGGCAACATTAAAGGACCGACCGGGCCTACGGGTTCTCGGGGCCCGCAAGGGCCACAAGGCCCCGAGGCCTCGACCGCCAAGGTGTTCCTCGCCGCCCATCCCGTCGGCTCTCTCTACATGGAGAGCAAGGGGAAGAACCCCGGCGCCACCTATGGGGGAACGTGGGCCATGCGGGACAGCCAGAACGGCTTTATATGGGAAAGGACGGCTTAAATGGAGATTGTGACCGGCAAAGCGGGCGTGCCACACGTCAGCTCGGCCGACGACGGGCGCCGCATTGCGGGCGAAGTCGGCACTGGCAGCTATGTGCTGCAGACGGGCGGCAAACTTGCCCCATCTCTCGTCGACGCGAACACCGTCCGTATCGCGACCGGCGACATGATCGTGCAGGGTCGCCATATCGGTGTCACCGCGCCCGAGGACGTCAAGGTGGCGAGCGGCTCGCAGGGCAAGAAGCGCATGGACTACATTTGCGTCCATTACACCCGCGATGTGAGCGGGTCCAGCCCGACCCTTGTCGAGACGGTTGAGTGGAAGGTTCTCCAGGGAACCCCCGGCTCGAGCGCCGCCGCGCCGTCGGTGCCGAAAGGCTCCATCCTGGACGGTGACGCCGACGTGACGGTCCCGATCTGCTCGGTGACATTTGACGGACTGACGACGGGTCAGCCTAAGCTTCTCATCCCCGAACTGACTCCCCTGGCAGACCTCGGGGATTCTGTATCCCGAAGTTTTGTCTCGGTGGCTACGAGAGGCGGCGAGATACAATTCGCCCGCATCGGCGGCCTCGTGGCGATGAACCTGTACAACGTCACAGCGAGAATCTCTGGGTCATGGAGTGGCGAGCAAATCGGGACAGTGCCCGAGGGCTTCAGGCCGAAGGCCCAGCTGCGGCAGCGATGCGTCGTAGCTAACAGCGATCGCGAATACTCCGCCGGGCTTTGGATCAAGCCTTCTGGCGAGATGTTCATCTCCAATTTCGGCGGCACGGGCCTGTCCGGACAGTACAGCTTCTCATGCTGTGTCGCATGGCCCGCATAGCATTCTGTATCCCTGACGGAGACCAACGGCTATTGGAAAGTTCGATATGCCTGCAGGGCGATAGGGAAGATGGCGGTGCTGTCGGTCCATGCCACTCGCGTCGGCAATAACTGGGTTAACGCCCAGGCGTGGGAGAGGTCGCAGATCCTGGCGTACCCACCGGATCTGGCTCCGGTGGGAGGCGAAGTTCTGACGCCTGCCATCAGCAGTGTCTCTTCGGGTGGCCATACCGACTGCCTGGGCTTTAACGTCGACTCCAATGGTATCAACGTCAGAATCGTCAGGCAGTGCACCATTCCATCGGGCGCTTGGGTCTCCGGAGTCCTAGCCTGGCCGATTGCTTAGCATTCTGTATCCCACATGCCACGGCTGATTACCGGGACTAAGGTGTTGAACAGCCGTGACAGCTCCTGTGTCTTGTTCTCGCGCAATGAGTTCCAAAAATTGTTCGGTAGAGGCTTCGACCGGGAGAACGATGTCGTGCTGGCGATGAATGGAGACGGCCTCAATATTCCGGTGCACGTCGACGGCTGCCAGTACTTTGGCGACACAGGTGACATTTACGTCACTTTTGACCGTGCATGGCACAACGCGATCAGAATCAACTACGCCGTTGCTCTAGCTAGCAGATAGCATTCTGTATCCCGCGAGGTTGGCTTTCGCTTCTTATATGGGAACAGCTTCTCCGACGACTTTGTCGCCTTCCGCAAAAAAGGGTTCACCGTGGAGATGGCTTGGAACTTCTCTCAGACCACGACCGAGGTGTGGATTGCCGGAACGCTACCCGCCGGATTCCATCCGGCCAGAAGCTTCCTAGAGCCTTCTGTACTGACCAAGTCAGGGGGTATCACCTCTAACAATACATCGGAAGTTGAGGTTGCGGATACAGGCCGTGTCGCCTTTATTTGCGGGGCAGCGGTAGCCGGTGGGCGAAACATCGGCCACTGCATCTGGATCGCCGCATAGCATTCTGTATCCCGAGTAGCAGTATTCTCAGGATCACGAGTCATAACATTTAGCTCAGAACGGCATGCCCTGTTTGAGATTGAAGAGCAAGTCGATTTATTTGGTCGGCAGCTTGATGCTGGTCGCGACTTCATTGGCGTCATGAATGGCGACGGAAATGTCTCCGAAGCCAGGCCTTTTGTTCACATGACGAACGGGCGAGCTATAGTCGTACTTGACCGAGGATTCTATGGGGCGCTCCGTATAAACTATGTCGCCGTGCTTCGCAGATAGCATTCTGTATCCC
>CAJKHC010000020.1:0-34137 GCA_905199605.1 uncultured Collinsella sp. | reverse complement strand
GCTGCGGAAACGCGGGACCCGTTCAGGCTGTTGCGTTGAGATTGAAAATCAACCCGTTTTGCCGTATTCATCATCTGGGAGAGCAGCATTTTTTGCTCGGCATCATACCGGAAGGAAACGCAACGTTTCCCCTCACCGTTTAAGGCGTGGTTGGGGCACCCTCCCATGCACATGGGAAAAGCAAAGCACTCTTGGCATTCCGGGTCATCCGGCTCATATGCCATCCAGTTAATCATGTTCTTGCTCAACATTGGCGGCTCGAAAATAGTTCCGACCCTCCGCTCCTTCATTCCAATGTCATCCCAGCACTTATACAAATCTCCGACGGGATCAACCACGTACGAGTTGATTCCAACGGCGCAACATATCCCGAAATTCGTCCCACCAAAAGGTTGAACTTTGAAGCCCCGCGCAATTGCCCTTTTATAAAACTCAGTCTCCTCATACGAGAACTCTTTTACAGTAAAGCAGTGGCTGTCGTTCGCACATACCTGATTGATATCGTCAACAGGGGCTAAATAGAAGTGAACCTTATTCATCAGGCCATTTAGCTCGAGATAATCCAATAGCTCTTGAGCGGCCTCGATGTTGGTCTTGTCGACGTTGCTCCTTATCGAAATATCGATGATGTCGGCACACTCTTTGACGTTCTTGAGAATACGTTCGTATGTAGGGCTTCCGTCGTGAAGAATCCTTCTCGAATCGTGATCCGACTTCGATCCATCTATAGTCACTTGCGCGCTCGTCACACCACATGCCGCGAGCCTCCTTGCAACATCAGGCGTCAGCAGATAGCCATTTGTCACTATCGATGCGGAATATTCACACGTTGGCCCCACGACATCTTTCAGATCCGACGTAATCCGTTCGATCATCTTCATTCCGAGCAGAGGCTCGCCGCCGTACCATCCAACTGAGAGACTTGCGATACCAGGATAGTAATCTTTCACGAACTTGGAGAGCTGTGTCAAAACCTCCTCGCCCATCGTCGTGTACGCCTGTCCCTTTTCATAGCAGTAGGGACAGCAAAAGTTGCAAGCCATCGTTGGCGCAATGGTAAGGGACAGAGCAGTATTCGCAAAGCGCGCGGCGCGACTTTGCAACCTGATCTCCCCAAGCTCGTCCCTCTCCTCATTGACTAGGATGCCTCCCCTTATCAGCTCCGCGACAAGATCATCGGCATCCCGAACGTCCCCTTCTTGAATCCTTTTGAATTTCTGCGCGTATTCCGGATTTAACGACAGGATGCCGCCGGTTCGCGCATTCATGATAAGAAGACTTCCGTTATGTTCATGCACCACATTAAATTGCGACAGTTTCACTTCGCACCATCTCCATTTCCAACCAAATCCATATCGACCCTCAGACGCTGCGCATACGCCAGCGCACTACCTTCTTCGATAAAAACTGCACGAAAGCAGCAATAGACATGCGAGCGACACGATGACCGCATGGCCGCATGCAGCCATCAGGACCGTCCCGCCGGCAGCCCCGCACGCCCTCATCCAATAAGCCATGTGAACCGGGGGTAAAACGGTTGGGAAACTCATCGCGATAACAAGGCCCGCGAACGTTGCGACCAGCAAGGCTCCCGACACAAGAGATCTGATCCTGAACACCTCATATGCAACCGCAACCATCAGCGTATAAGCGGCGTCTATAACGATATTCGACAGGAGTGCCGAGGTCACATTACCAACCGTAAGGCTGTCTAGACCGCTTCCGGAGCACACGGCAAAGACCGCAGCGACACCGAGAGTAAACACGATGTAGGGGCACAGCGTATACACTTCGCAAGCCAATGTCTTTGCCGCAAACAGCTGCCAGCTGCGGAAGCCCCGAGCAATCGAAACTCCCCTTGCCGACACGCTCGTCGCATCACCGAATAGCGTCCCCGCCACAACAACAGAGACGATTGGGAAGAACACCGTATGCGCCATGGAGACGACACTTAGCCAGGAAGAGATACCCGTTGGCCCAACCCCTATCGAGAAAAGATAGCCCGGATCGGCGGAAAAGCCAAAGAACTGGCCCTCTCCCCCTGCGGAGACCCATGCGCCGGACCCGGCAAACACATAAATCCCCGCGATGCCCAAATACATCAGCGCTATTATCACGGCGAGTTTCATTCTCCTTGCGCGGAACAGTTCCGCCCTGACCGACATCCCAAGATTCATCGAACCGCCGTCCTTACAAATAGCGAGACGAGCGCAACTCCAACCGACACAAGCACAGTGCCGCCCGCATACAGCAAAACCTGAATTACACCAACATTCTGCATACTCAGGGAACACAGGTTCATCAGGTAATACACGGGCGAGAGCATGAGCAGCAAGCTGGGCTGACCGCTTCCGTATGTACTTGGGAACCACACCATCACAAATGTCGAAACCGCTATTGCAACGACGCTGCTCGCCACCACACTCCTCGTGAGCAAATACAGGGCGAAGGTAGCGGCGTACATCGAAATGAGCAGCAGCGCGATCATCAGCGCAATCGATACAAATTGGGCAAACCCTGAGCACGAGGCCCCAACGTCCCATTGGGCCATCTTGGTTAAATACAGCGCAGTCGTAGAAAGAAGATACACGGCACCGACCAGAGTGCAGTTCACCAACAGCTTCGTGATCACAATCGCCGCCTGCGACACCCCTCGCGATCTCGATACGGCGTAAGCCACGGATTCAAAGTCTCTCGACGTAGCGTAAACCGCGTAGAGAATCGTCACCGGAATCCAGACCACTGTAGACGCAAAAGACGTCCGGGCAACAGAGCCCAAAACGTCCCCTGCATCCACTAGGTTTCCAATAAAACCTATAGCCCCTCCAAGCGTATACGGGTCATCACCGGCGACCATGATCAGCACCTCAGACGAAGTCGCAGCCGCAACCACATACAGCACAGCCGCAAGCGCAATCATCAGAGCGGTCGCCGGGTGCCTGGCGAGCAACCATACCTCGCTCCGAAAAGCTGAGATGAACTCGCGTTTCATCACAGCTCGCTCTCTCGACCGATGAGCTCCGAATAAAACTCCTCAAGGCTCTTCCTATGAGAATACGCCTCCGCAACCCTCACACCTGCGGTCGAGAGCGCTTCGATTGCAATGCCCCGCCCTTCCTTTTTCTCCTCATAGCGCATAAGGACGCTGCCGTCCGGCAGAAAAGAATGTGAGGTCTCATCTCCGAGAACCGATCTCGTTCGCTCCAGATCGTCCACATGCAACACGAAACCACCGCGGCATGACTTTTCCAGCTGAGGTGCGGTCATCCTTCGAATGAGGCGACCATGACTTATGAAGAGGTAATCAGTTGCCAGCTTGTGCATCTCCTCAAGATTGTGGCTGGATACGAGAATCGTTTTACCTTGATCTTTGTTAAGATGCGTAAGGATTTTTCTTACTTCGACTATCCCCATCGGATCCAGGCCGTTTGTCGGCTCGTCCAGGATCAACAGCTCCGGATCGCCCAGCAACGCTATGGCCAGATCGAGACGCCTCCTCATTCCCATTGAGAAGTTCTTCACTTTCTTCCCGCCGGCCTCCCCCAAACCGACGGTTGATAACACACCGTCGATGGAACGATCGGTGGGAAGCCCCCACTCAATACAGCGAACGACCAAGTTGTCTCGCGCGGTCAGATTAGGATACGAAGCATTGAGGTCGGGCATATAACCCAGCCTTTCCCTGCAGCTCCGTATTTCACGTCTCCCGGTTTGCCCAAACATCGAGATCGTTCCTGACGATGGCTCCGAAAGCCCCGTGATCAATCGAATTAACGTGCTCTTGCCGGCACCATTCTCCCCAATGAGTGCACACAGCTCGCCTTCCATTAAAGAGAACGAGACTGATTTAACCGCTTCAAACCCGCCATATCTCTTGGATATGGCACGCAATTCAACTGGGACTTCCCGCATGGACGACATCCTCCCCGTCAATAAAAAGGGACGACATGGCAATTGTGCGGGGTTATAGGTAACGTCGGTTCGCCCCCCATATTGCAATGCCACATCGCCCCTCAGGCGCTGCTGGCCAAAATATCTTTGAACAGTCTGTGCACGCCGTACGGCGTGCACTATCCGCTAAAAGCGGATAGTGCACTCCTGTGAAGAACACTTGGTGCTGCAGCTGCCGTGCGCGTAGAAGAAGCAGTTGCCGCACGCGGGTGCAACGCCTTCCTCCGGCTCGTTAATCCAATCCATCTCTCCCTCCTTTCCTTGCATACCGAATTGATAATGTTATTCTAATTCGATATGTATCATATTTCAATATAAGCTTATTTATATATTACACAAGGTAAGCACCCCCCTGCATCCAGCACAGGAAATGACTCTCTCGTTCCCCAGTGACGCGGCGAGAAATACAGGCCACTGCAGGACGTTGAATGAACAGCCCGTGAAAACCGTTGTTTTCACGGGCTGCACCTGCTCAATACTTTTTTATTCTCCAGCCTCAGTCGTCTCTAAGATCGACCACGTAAACATGATCTGACTCCAGGACCGGGTCATCACCCGTCGCGGTCGCCCTGCTCAGCGCGTTGCGGGCGCGCCGCGTCGCCAGTTCCTCAAGTTCTCTTTCGTTGACGCGCTTAATAAGATCGCCAGGCTGGCAATCAAGCTCTACGCAAATATCCAGCAATGTCTTTAACCTAATTGCCTTCACCTTGCCATTTCGTATTTTTGAGATACTTGCCGGTGTGTGCCCGGTCGCCCGAATGATATCCGTACTCGTCTTTCCGCGTCGAAGCAATAAGCTTTCAAGCTCAATAATCAGATAGTCCATGCCGCCCCTCACACCAAATCCTCGGTCTGGTCTTGAAGCAGAGCTCCGTAGCGCCATATCGCAGAAATCGAGAAGCAGCAAACGGCCCCCAGCACAGCACCAATATCTATGGGCAGGGCCAGGTTTTCAAACATCGAATAGGCGTTCCCCAGCAAGTCGAAGGGGCCAATCACTATCGAAAGAAACCCCGGAGAAAACAAGAGGTCACCTATTGCCGCTGCAACAAACAGCCACCCGATAATCGAGATTCTTCGAGCATGCGAAAGGGTAAAGGGCGATTCGCCATGAGCCATGTCCATGCTGATTCCCCGCAGGGTCCATGTGGCCCCTCCGGAAATCAGAAGATACATCAAAGGAACCACTACGGAAACCGTCTTTGATGGATCATATAGGTTTCCTTGAGCAGCCATAAGCCCAATGGAAATAACCACCACCACCGAACAGCAACACACCGCTATAAACAGCGCCGTAAACAGAATCCCAAGCCTTCTTCCGAGAGTCATCATCTTCTGGATGGACTTATCGATCTTCTGGGCGCTATTCACCACAGCTCCTCCTAAAGCAATCAGAGGTCTTCTTACTTACTGTTTTTCCTACATTGTAACGAACTCGATAAGAAGAGGGTCGCTTCACGCCGCGCAATCCCGAACTCCAAGCGTTTCTCATCAGCATTGCCCATCTTTCGAGTCGAAATTCAAATCCAGTTTCTTATCGCATGCTGAAATCAACCCGAACTGGATGTGACTGGAAAACAGCGCGCTGCGTCGGTCGCGCTTTCCCGAGCGACTCTGGCACAACAGACGATATGAGTTGAACATTGGGGCCTCTCCCCTTGCAGCTCTCTCGTGGGTCGGGCGACAATGGTCGTACCATCAACCGCGGCCGCGCGCTGCGGGCCCTCGGCCTCGGCTGCGTCGTCGGGGCGGTCCCGAAGATGCACCGGCCCGCGGCCGACCGCGGCCGCAAGAACGACCGCCGCGACGCCGAGTGGCTGGCACGCATGCTGGCGCGCCGCAACGTCGTCGAGGTGTGGGTCCCCGACGAGCGCCCTCGAGGACGCGCGCGACGACCTGCAACACGCCAAGCAGCGGATGTCGAAGTTCCTGCTGCGCCACGGCCTCGTCTTCGACGAGACGACGCCGGCCGGCAGGCGCAGGGGCGCCTGGACGGGGGCCTACTGGGACTGGACGGAGTCCCTCTCCTTCGACGAGCCCGACGACGCCGCGGCCTACGAGCACTACATGGACGGAAATGACCTGGTAGAGAACCCTCGCACCGTCTACGTCGCAGGGGACGTAGACGAACTCGTCGAGCACGAGCAGCCTCGCGGGCGACACGTCGTTCAACAGTTTCGACAGCGTTCCCTTGCGCTTCGCGTTGCCGAGCTCGAGAACCAGCTGCGCGGTCTGCCAGAACCTGACCGACATGTCCGCGGCGACCGCGCGCATCGTGAGGGCGACTGCCATGCGCGTCTTGCCGCGCCTGGACTTACCGAAGAAGACGAGGTCTTCGCGCGATTGTTTGTGTCAACGGCCAACTGAATGTGAACCCTTCTTGCATTGTTGCAACCTGGCTGGCAGCCGGTCTTTAATGACGACGACCATTGTCGCCCGACCCACAAAAGAGCCGCAAGGGGAGGAGCTCCCAATGTTCAACTCATATCGTCTATGGCGCACTACCATTCACCGAAAGTCGGCAACTTTTTCATTCTCTCTATACATGTTTAAACAACATGTTCTACAATAGGGACAATAGCAATGGAAACTCGGGACGAGCCGTCTATCCATCTACGGCGCAGCCCCTTATTCAAAAGGACGGTGAGTGCATCCATGGAGCGTGCAAGCGGCGTTCTGATGCCCGTTTCGTCATTGCCCGGACCTTACGGTATCGGCGGCTTTGGCTGGAACGCCTATGACTTTGTCGATTTCCTCGCCTCGTGCAAACAACATTACTGGCAGATTCTCCCCCTTACGACAACGAGCTATGGCGACTCGCCCTATCAGTCGTTCTCGGCCCGTGCGGGCAACCCCAATTTCATCGACTTTGCCGAGCTTATCGAGGCCGGCTATCTGGAGCAGTGCGATATCGACGGCGTGTACCTGGGCTCCGACCCCAGCAATGTCGACTATGGTGCCATCTTTGGTGGCCGTCGTCAGATTCTCGACCGCGCCGCCGAGCGCTTTGCCGCCGACAAGCCGGCCGACTTCGACGACTTTGTCCAAGCAAACGAAGACTGGCTCATCCCCTACTGCGAGTTCATGACCGTCAAGGAGGAGTGCGGTCTCAAGGCCTTTTGGGAGTGGCCCGCAGAGCTCCGTACCCGCGGCGAGGCTTCTGCCAAGGTCTGCGCCGCCCATCCCGCGCGCATGCTCTACCACCAGATGACGCAGTACTTCTTCAATCGTCAGTGGAGCCGCCTCAAGGCCTATGCCAACGAGCGCGATATCCTCATCATCGGCGACCTGCCCATCTATGTCTCGCGCGACTCCGTCGAGATGTGGGCCACGCCCGAGCTCTTTAAGATCGACGCCGCCGGTAATCCTGTGAGTGTCGCCGGCACGCCGCCCGACCAGTTCTCGGCCACCGGCCAGTACTGGGGCAATCCCATCTACGACTGGGACGCCATGGAAGCCGACGGTTTCTCCTGGTGGGAGGGCCGTATCCGCGCCGCCCTCGACATGTACGATGTCATCCGCCTGGATCACTTCCGCGGCTTCGAGGCCTATTGGGAGGTGCCGTTCTCCTCACCCGATTCGTCCTACGGTTCGTGGACGCAGGGCCCCGGCCTCAAGTTCTTCAAGACGCTCGAGGAAAAGCTCGGCACGCTGCCCATCATCGCCGAAGACCTGGGCTTCCTCACCCCCGGCGTCATCGACATGCGCGACAACTCGGGCTTCCCCGGCATGAAGATCTTGCAGTTCGCCTTTGAGGGCACCAACTCGTACTACCTGCCGCACAACTACATTGCCAACACCGTCGCCTATGTGGGCACACACGACAACGAGACGGCGCGCGGTTGGTTTGAGGGAACGGCCACCCCGCGTCAGCGCGAGCAGGCGGCCCTGTACACCCACCAGCAGGCAGGCGAGCCCATGGCCGATGCACTCAACCGCGCCATCGCCGCCAGCGTAAGCGATACCTGCATCTACACCATGCAGGACCTGCTCAACCTGGGCAACGAGGCGCGCATCAACACTCCCGCCACCATGGGCGGCAACTGGACCTGGCGCATGCTCGATGGCGCCATCACCCGCGAGCTCGAGCACAAGCTCACCGGCTGGACCGAGACCTACTTCCGCATCCCGTCGGAAGACGAAATTGAGCTTCCCCAATAGGAGCCACCGCGCCCGACCCCACCCCATCGTGCGGACGCGTCCGTTTTCCCCGCGCGAGGCCACTCCAATCCCTCGCGCGGGCTTCTTTTGAATTTCTGACATGTAATCAACCCATCACAGGAGGAAACATGCCCCGTATCAATCTTGCGGATCTTGCCGAGCAGTCCTTTGGCACCTCGCTCGAGCAGCTCGATGACCGTCGTATTTATAAGCTGCTGGCCAAGCTCGTGCAGGAGCGCTCTGCCGCCTGTCCTCTCAACAACGGCAAGAAAAAGCTCTACTACATCTCTGCCGAGTTTTTGATCGGCAAGCTGCTCATCAACAATATGATCGACCTTGGCATCTATGACGAGGTTAAGGACCAGCTCACCGCCGCGGGCCACGACCTCAACAAGATCGAGGAGTTCGAGGTCGAACCGTCGCTCGGCAACGGCGGCCTGGGCCGTCTGGCCGCATGCTTCCTGGATTCCATCGCCACGCTGGGCTTGACCGGCGATGGCGTGGGCCTCAACTACCATTACGGCCTGTTCCGCCAGCGCTTTGTCGACAACCAGCAGAAGGCCGTCCCCGACGAGTGGCTCGGTGAGCAGGACATCCTAGTCGACGACGACCGCTCCTACACCGTCGAGTTCGGTGATTTTGCCGTTACTTCCAAGCTCGTCAACATCGATGTACCCGGTTATGGCCAGCCCACCAAGAACCGCCTACGCCTGTTCGACCTGGCAAGTGTCGACGACGGCCTGGTCCCCGGCAGCTCCATCGACTTCGACAAGACCGAGATCGCCAAGAACCTCACCTTGTTCCTCTATCCGGATGATTCCGACGAGCAGGGCCGCCTGCTTCGCATCTACCAGGAATACTTCATGGTGAGCAACGCCGCCCAGCTCCTGATCGACGAGGCCATCGAGCGCGGCAGCAACTTGCACGACCTGGCCGACTACGCCGTAGTCCAGATCAATGACACGCACCCCACCATGGTCATTCCCGAGCTCATTCGCCTGCTCACCACCGAGCACGACATCGAGTTTGACGAGGCCGTGACCATCGTACGGTCCATGGTCGCCTACACTAACCACACGATTCTTGCCGAGGCCCTCGAGAAGTGGCCGCTCGCCAGCCTGCAAAAGGTCTCCCCTGCCATCGCCGACATTATCGTCAAGCTCGATGAGATCGCCAAGGCCGAGCACGACGACCCACGCGTCGCCATCATCGACGAATACGACACCGTCCACATGGCCCACATGGACATCCACTTTGGCTTCTCCATCAACGGCGTCGCCGCGCTGCACACCAAGATCCTGGAGGATACCGAGCTTCATCCGTTCTACGAGATCTACCCCGAGAAGTTCTCCAACAAGACCAACGGCATCACCTTCCGCCGTTGGATCCATGGCGCCAACCCCGCGCTCGCCAGCCTGCTCGACGATGTGATCGGCACCGATTGGCGCAGCACCGGCGACCTGAGTAAGCTTGCCGAGTTCGTTGACGACAAAGATGTTCTTGAGCGCCTGGCCGCCACCAAGGCCGAGGCCAAGGCCATCATGCGCCAGTTCATGGCGCTCGAGCAGGGCGTGACCATTCCCTCCAACGCCATCATCGACGTCCAGGTCAAGCGCATCCACGAGTACAAGCGCCAGCAGATGCTCGCGCTCTACATCATCTGGAAGTACCTCGATATCAAGAACGGCAACAGACCTAAGCATCCCGTCACCATCATCTTTGGCGGCAAGGCGGCCCCTGCCTACACTATCGCCCAAGACATCATTCACCTGATCCTGACGCTGTCCCAGTGGATTGCAAACGACCCCGACGTGGCTCCCTACCTGCAGGTTGTCATGATCGAGAACTACAACGTCACCGCTGCCGAGCGCGTGATCCCCGCTGCTGACATCTCCGAGCAGATCAGCCTGGCCTCCAAGGAGGCGAGCGGCACCTCCAACATGAAGTTCATGCTCAACGGCGCTTTGACCCTGTGCACGCTCGACGGTGCCAACGTGGAGATTGCCGAGCTTGTCGGCGACGAGAACATCTATACCTTTGGCGCCTCGTCCAAGCAGGTCGAGCAGCTCTACGCCGACGGCACCTATGACGCCGGCGCGCTCTACCGCAAGCCCGGCATCAAGCTGCTGGTGGACTTCATCACCAACCCCGCCTTTATGGCGACCGGCAACGCCGAGCGCCTGCAGCGCCTGCACGACGACATCATGGGCAAGGACTGGTTTATGGCTCTACTCGACATTGAGGAGTACATCCAGACCAAGGAGCGCGTGCTAGCCGACTACGAGGACCAGGACGCTTGGATGCGCAAGGCGCTGATCAACATCGCCAACGCCGGCACCTTCTCGTCCGACCGCACGATCTCCCAGTACAACGACGAGATCTGGCACCTGAGCTAATTCGGTTTCATCGCCCATCCTCTTGAAAACGGAGCCACGGCAACGCGGCTCCGTTTTTTGTGCTCGCACGTTACCCTGTGATCCGACTCGGCCAAACAATCTCGATCCATAACAACTACTCAACCAAAACGGTCCCAGCTGTTACAGATTGAGACATACCGGCCCCTCCCCTTGGGTTTATCTCAATCTGTAACATCTAGCAGGTGAAATTCGCCTTTGGTGTTACAGATTTAGATGAAATGGTTAGCTCAGCGGAACCGTCTCGATCTGTAACATCTAACGTCCGAAATCGGCCCTATCCGTTACAGATCGAGACAAACGACCGGTCAGGCAGTCCCAACACAAAGAAAGGCTCCCCTCTCGCCCAGTGGACGGGAGGGGAGCCTTATATGTGACCGCGGCAAAAGGATGGCAATACCGCAGTCGCCCAAAGGAAGGGCCTGGTTGCACCGGGCCTAGATAAGGTTCTTGCCAGAGACCTTATCGAAGAGGTGGGTCGCGTTCTTCTCAAACTTGAACCAGATGGGGTCGCCCGCCTTGAGCGCACCCTTGGCCTCGAGGTCGACAACGGGAATGATCAGGACGAACTGGCCATCGGGAGCGGTCACGTGGACATGCTCGGTCGAACCCATGAGCTCGGTCACCTCGACGGTACCCTGGAGCGCGCCCTCCTCGTCCTTGTCGGCAAGCAGAATCTGCTCGGGACGCACGCCGGCCGTGATCTCCTTCACGTCGCCGCCGTCCCAGTTGAGAGCAAGCTGAGCGCAGGTCTCGGGGGCGAGCGCCACGTTCATATCCTCGGTCTTGACGGTAAAGCCGTTGCCCGAGCGCACCAGCTGGGCATCGAAGAAGTTCATCTGCGGCACGCCGATAAAGCCGGCGACGAAGATGTTCGCGGGATGGTTGAAGACCTCCTGCGGGGTGGCGATCTGCTGGACGACGCCGTCCTTCATGACCACGATACGGTCACCGAGGGTCATGGCCTCGGTCTGGTCATGAGTGACGTAGATGAACGTGCCCTTGATCTCGTGGCGCAGCTTGATGAGCTCGGCACGCATCTGGTTACGCAGCTTGGCGTCCAGGTTGGACAGCGGCTCGTCCATCAGGAAGACCTTAGGATCACGCACGATGGCGCGGCCGATGGCGACGCGCTGACGCTGACCGCCGGAGAGCGCCTTAGGCTTACGGTCGAGGTACTCGGTAATACCCAGGATCTCGGCAGCGGAGCGAACCTTACGGTCGATCTCGTCCTTGGGGACCTTCTTGAGCTCGAGCGTAAACGCCATGTTCTCGTACACCGTCATATTGGGGTACAGAGCATAGCTCTGGAACACCATGGCGATGTCGCGGTCCTTGGGAGCGACGTCGTTGACGCGCTTGCCATCGATGAGCACATCGCCCGAGGTGATGTCCTCCAGGCCGGCGACCATGCGCATCGTCGTGGACTTACCACAGCCAGAAGGGCCAACGAGGACGATAAACTCCTGGTCATGCACGGTGAGGTTAAAGTCCTCCACCGCGAGCACGCCGTCCTCGGTAACCTTGAGGTTGTGCTTCTTCTCCTCGGTCTTCTTCTTTTTGCCAAAGAAGCCCTTCTTTTTGGACTCGTTGTTGGGATACACCTTCTGAACATGTTTGAGAACGATCTCGGCCATGTCTCTACCTTTCGATACGCGGCGCCACGCTGAGGGGCGCCGCCAAAACTTGCAAAACAGTTACGGCATCAGCCCTTGACGGCACCTGCCACAACGCCGTCAATGATGTACTTCTGGCAGAAGATGTACATGATGACGATGGGGATGACGACCATCATGATGCATGCCATCATGGGGCCGAGCTCGACGTGGCCATAGCCGCCACGGAAGTACTGGATCAAGATAGGAATGGTCTTGTACTTGGTGGAGTCGAGCGTAAGGTAGGGCAGCAGATAGTCGTTCCAGACCCACATGGTCTCAAGGATGCCGACCGAAAGATAGGTGGGCTTCATAATGGGAAGGACGATCTTAAAGAACACCTGGACCGGGTTGCAGCCGTCGATCATGGCCGCTTCCTCAATCTCGAGCGGGATGTTCTTGACGAAGCCGGCGAACATAAAGACCGCGAGGCCCGCGCCAAAACCAAGGTAGATGAAGCAGATGTTAAACGGCGTGTTAAAGCCGATGCGGTCCGCGAGGTTGGACAGCGTGAACATGAGCATCTGGAACGGTACGACCATCGAGAAGACGAACAGGTAATAGAAGAAGTTCGAGATCTTGCTGTTGACGCGCACCACGTACCAAGCGCACATGGAGCAGCACACCAGAATCAGCACGACCGACGTGACCGTGATGATGAGCGAGTACATAAACGCCGAGGCAAAGCCCTGCTCGTTCAGAGCGTGCACGTAGTTTGCGAGGCCGTTGAACGTCTCGGGCGTGAGCAGATCGAACGCCGTGGTGGTGCTGATTGCGGTCGCTTTCTTAAAGGAATTGAGCGCAATCATGAACACGGGGTAGATCCATGCGAGCGACAGAATCGTAAAGAAGATCGAGAGCGCGCGGTTGATAGCCTTATCGCGTTTCATTACTGCTGCACCTCCTTGGACCTCGTGGCCTTAAGCTGGATCATAGAAATAGCGACAACCAGGATGCAGAAGATAACTGCCTTGGCCTGACCGATGCCCTGCCATGCGATGCCAGCACGCGAATAGAACGTGTTGTAGATGTTCAGGGCGAGCATCTCGGTGGAGTGCGCCGGGGCGCCACCGGTAAGGGCGAGGTTCTGGTCGAACAGCTTAAAGCCGTTGGTGATGGACAGGAACAGGCAGATGGTGATGGTCGGCATCAGGTTGGGGATCTTAACCTTCCAAAACGTCTGCCATGCCGTAGCGCCATCGACCTTGGCGGCCTCGATGTAGTCAGACGGGATGGACTGCAGACCGGCGATGTAGATGATCATCATGTAGCCGACCTGCTGCCACAGGGTCAGGATGATAAGGCCCCAGAAGCCAGCAGCAGAGTTAAGGGCGATGAGCTGGGCGCCCACGTTGGAGAGCAGGCAGTTGATCAGAATCTGCCAAATGTAGCCCAGCACGATGCCGCCGATCAGGTTAGGCATAAAGAAGATCGTACGGAAGATGTTGGTGCCCTTGAGCGCTTTGCGGGTGAGCGCCTGCGCGATGGCCAGCGCGATCACGTTGATGAGCACCGTCGACAGGAAGGCAAACGCCACGGTAAAGAAGAACGACGTGGAGAACTGCGGATCGGACAGCGCGCGCACGTAGTTCTCGATACCGACAAAGTGCGCGTTATTGATGGTAATAAACTGGCAGAACGAGAGATAGAAACCCTGGATAAAGGGAATCACGAACCCGATCATAAACGCCAGGCACGTGGGCAGCATAAAGAGCGGCCACCAGCGCTTGAGTGCTTTGCCCATAGAAGGGTCCTTTCAATATGCAGGGGGCGGGCAAACCTACGTCTGCCCGCCCCCTGTCGCTAATCAGATAGCTTGGGCAGCAACTGCTTACTCGGAAGCAGCCTTCTCGGTCTTCCAGCCATCGACGAAGGCGTTCTTGACGCCGTCCCACTTGGTGTTGTCGGCAGCATAAGCGATGAGAGCCTGCTTGAGGTTCTTCTTCCACTCCTCGGAGGGGATGTAAACGAAGTCCCAAGCGACGGTCTTCTTGCCGTCCTTGGCCATAGCAACGGCCTGCTGAGAGAAGACGTTGGTGGTCTCCTTAGCGCTCTTGAACGGGGCGGTCAGGCCCATCTTGTCAGCGATGATGCTGGTGGCGGTGTCAGAAGTGACGCACCAATACATGAAGTCCTCGGTGGCCTTCTGGGCATCCTCGGAAGCCTGGGAGCTGACGCACCAGTAGTTCTCGCCGCCGGAGCACAGGCCCTGGTTCTCCTCGCCGTCGACGCCGATGTAGATCGGCAGCATGCCGAGCTGGTCGTCGGTCATACCGGCCTTGGTGAGGTCGGCGTAGGCCCAAGAGCCGTTCTGGTAGAAGACGGCCTTGCCGGTTGCGAACTCGTTGGTGGCGTCGTCACCGGTCTTGGAGGCGAGCTGCGAAGGATCGCAGGTGGAGTCGGTGATGTACAGGTCGAAGATCTGCTTAAAGTTGTCGAGATACTCGCCCTTGATCTCGTCGTCCTCCTGGTTGTGCTCCTTCTCGAACTCGTAGTAGAGCGGGAGGTTGGCGAGGTGGGTGGTGTAGCGCCAGCTGGAGGAGTCATCCATGCCGGCGGAAGTGAAGGCACCGTCAACGCCGAGCTCGTCCTTGCGGGCCTGGATGTCATCGGCGCAAGCCTTCAGCTTGTCGAAGGAGTTGATGTCCTCGGCCTTGTAGCCGGCCTTCTCGAGGAGCTCCTTGTTGTAGATGATGCCGTAGCTCTCCTGAACCCAGTCGATACCCAGATCCTTGCCGTCGGACTGCAGCGCCAGGGAGTCGTCGATGAGCTCGCCGCGGAGCTTGGTGTCGGAAAGATCGGCGCAGTAGTCCTTCCAGTTCTTAAGGCCGGTGGGGCCGTTGACCTGGAACAGCGTCGGAGCGGAGCTCTTGGACATCTCGGACTTGAGCTTCTCCTCGTAGGTGTTGGAGGCGGCGGTCACGATCTTGACCTCGACGCCCTTCTCCTTCTTGTACGCCTTGGCGATCTCCTTCCACTCCTTGTCGACCTCGGGCTTGAACTGGAGGAAGTAGACCTCGGCAGCGTCACCGGAAGCAGAGGAGCCAGAGCCGGCAGAACCACCGCAGCCCACGAGGCCCAGACCAAGAACCGCAGCCGCGGAACCAGCAAAGCCCAGGAACTGCCTTCTGCTCATTTCGTTCTTCATTACAATCCACCCTTTCACACCGTGGCGGCACCCTTTGCCGCCGCCTTCGGAGATTGGCTCGGGGACTTTGCCCCTTTTGCTGACTTGTACAATACGCTATTTGGCTAGTTGTTTGAACAAGTATTACTAGAGCGGTAGAAAAACTTCGGTGAACGGTAATTTCAACTTGATACTTGACAAGTTTTGTATAAACAATTATTTATTATCGAATGCAGAGAAAACGCCCGATCAAGCCGATGCATCGTCGGTTTGACCGGGCGTTTTCGCTTTGAGGGCATGAGTCTCGTCAGGCTGCGAGCTAGCCGGCTATCGCTTGGAGTTGACGCGGTAGTGGAAGATCTCGGGATGCGTGCGGGCATGCGTGACCTCGAACAAGATGCCGTCCGAGGTGTACGACTGGCTCTCCATAACGGCGACGCAGTTGTACTTGCCAAGGTCCAAGTAGCTGCAGTCCTCATCGTTGGCGAGCTCGACACTCACCGTACGACGGCTCGCCATCACTTTGACGCCGCGCTTGTGCTCCAGATAGCCGTAGATAGAATCCGCCGCGATCTCGGGGGTCAGGCCCTTGGCGATCGACGCCAAAAAGTAGCCATGGTCCACTTGGCGCGCGCTGCCGTTGAGGCTTCGGACACGCACGACGCGAATCAGCTCCTCGCCCACCTTAAAGCCCAGGCGACGAGAGAGTTGCTCAGTGCAAATCAAATGTTCAAAAGACTTGACCTCGGTCGATGCGACGGCATTGTTGCGTTTTGCGAACTCGCCAAACGACTCAACCTCTTCGAGTGCGCCCAGCATGTCGGTTTCGCCCTTAAGCCAAATAACGCGCACGCCCTTACCGTGTATAGGCTGCACAAACATCTGGTCGGCCAGCATGCTCAAGGCGCGTCGAACGGTATTGCGCGTGCAGCCAAACTCCGCGGTCAGCTCGGCTTCGGTTGGCAGCATCTCCTGAAACGCATAGGTCCCGTTGATGATGCGCGAACGGATCTCGCGGTAGATTCCTTCGTAAATCGCTTTTGGCATGATTTCACCTCTAATGAATATGTATGGCTAGGCACGATAGCATTTCTTTGGGTTGTTTAAACCGTCTATCGGCAAAGCACCGATTATTAACTGTCAACGGCGCCCGTGATGCTCCAATCGATTCGAATCAAAACCAACAATGCGGCGAACGCTCACTCCCCTACAATTAACTCATTGTTTAAACGTTCCACCGCAGACACGGCGGGCTTATGGTCGAGAGGCAGAATATGCTGCAAAAAATCCAACGCTTTGGCGGGGCAATGTTCGCGCCCGCCATGCTGTTTTCTATATCAGGCCTCATGGTCGGCATCTCCGCCCTCGCCACGACCGTAGACATCGTCGGCGACCTCGCCGTATACGGAACCCCTTGGTACGTTTTCTGGACCATCATCCAGCGCGGCTCGTGGACGGTCTTTAAGCGCCTTCCACTCCTTTTTGCCGTAGCGCTGCCTATCGGTCTTGCCCAAAAGCAACCGGCACGCTGCTGCCTCGAGGCACTCGTGGCCTATTTTGCCTATTGCTTCTTTTTGAGCGAGATCATTAAGCTGAGCGGAGACAACCTTGGGCTTAAGTACCCATCATCTTTGACCCCCGCCAGCGGTATCACCGTCATCGACGGCATCAAGACGCTCGACACCGGCATTATCGGCCCGCTGGCGGTATCGGCAACCGTCGTCGCCATCCATGACCGCTTCTACGATGCCAAGGTTCCCGATTGGCTCGGCACCTTCTCGGGTTCCTCGCTGGTCTACCTCATCAGCTTTTTTGCCGTGTTTGCCCTTGCCGCCATCTCGGCCGCCATCGTGCCCTTCGCATACGCCGCGACCGAAACGCTGCGCCACGCACTTGCGGGCGTCGGCCCCTTCGGCGTGGGCATCTTTGTGTTTTTGGAGCGAGCACTCGAGCCCATGGGGCTGCACCACCTGCTCTATATGCCCATCTATTACGACAATCTGGTCATTCACGACGGTATTTACGCCACGTGGACCAACCTACTCCCCATTCTCTCCCATAGCACGCGCCCTTTAAATGAACTTGCGCCCTGGGCAGGTTTTACCGCCACCGGCTGGGGCAAGCTCTTTGGCCTTCCCGCCATCGCGGCAGCATTCTATTTCACCGCCAAACCCGAACGCCGCGCCAGCCTTAAGGTCATCCTTTTGCCCGCCATCGTCGCCTCGGTGGTCTGCGGTGTCACCGAGCCGCTCGAGTTTCTCTTTATGTTCACCTATCCTGGACTCTTTTTGCTCTACGCCGTCCTATCCTCCTGCCTTGCCATGACCATGAACTTCTTTGGCATCGTCGGCATCTTCTCGGGCGGTCTCATGGAAATGACGGCCTTCAACTTCATCCCACTCATGCGAATGCATGCCGGCTCCTACCTTTTGGCGCTCGGTATCGGTCTTGCCTTTAGCCTCATCTTTTTTGTTAGTTTTCGAGCACTCATCTTGGTCTATGACCTTAAGACGCCGGGCCGCGAGGATCATGTCTCCAATCGCGCGGCAATCGATCGTTTAACGGGAAGCGGCTTTGCCAAAGAGCAATCTCCCAATGGCGAGGTCAGTATTCAATCCGATCAAGATCACGTCCTCGCTGAGCGGGTAATTCAGCTTTTAGGTGGCGTTGGCAATATCGTGGGCGCAACCAACTGCGCCACGCGCCTGCGCGTCGAGGTCGCAGACCCTTCCATCGTTGCAGATAATGCGTCGTTTGTCGCGGTGGGCGCCAAGGGCCTCATCATTACGGGCAAGACCGCCCAGGTGATTATTGGCATCTCCGTTCCCCGCGTTAAAGAGCATTTTGACCAGATCATGGGCCTCGAGCCGGGATTTGTGTCCACCACCTCGGCCTCCCCTGCCGCCAGCGCAGCCCATAAGCGCGGCGATATCTGCTTCTTCGATATCGACGGAACACTCGCCTGGCAAGACCCTCGAGTGGCACAAGAGCTTCCCGAGAGCGAGCGAGACCTCTCCCCCTATCCCAATGAAGCGGTCTCGCAAGCCATCCGTGATTTTGTCGCCAAGGGCAATATGGCGTTTATCTGCACAGGGCGCACGCTGAGCTGCATCCATCCAAAGCTGCTCGAGCTGCCCTGGACCGGCATCGTCTGCCTCGCGGGTGGCTATGTCGAACTTGAGGGACACGTGATTCGCGATTTGGCGATGACGCCCGGCATGCTGCAGCGCCTTGCTCCCATTCTTGAGCAATCGGACGAAGTGATTCGTTTTGAGGGACTCAATGGCGTCGTTCGCATGAGTGCCGATGCGCCCGACGCCCCAGGATACGCCCGCACCGTGGGCGATGCAATTACGCAGCTGCAACATTACAGCGCCTACAAGATCTTAATGTCCACGTCGCTTGCCAACCGCATCGCTCAGGATCAAGCGTTTGAGCCGCTGCTCTGCTTTAACGAGCTCGAGCTCGAAGTGACCGAGATTTCGCCTCGCGAATGTACCAAGCGCGAGGGTATCCAGTCCGTACTCGACGCCCTCGATCCCCACCACGGAACCGTATACGGCATCGGCGACGCCAGCAATGACGTCTCGCTGATGAACGCCGTCGACGTTGGCATCGCCATGGGCAACGCACCGGACTTCCTCAAGGAAAAGGCCGACTATGTCACCGACAGCATCGACCACGACGGCGTCGTCACCGCGCTCGAACACTTTGGGCTTATCTAGCCAAGCCCCTACCGCACTTGCGGCCGCATGGACCAATCGTCTTCAACCGCCGCGCTCGACGCCCTAATGTGGCAATATGTTGTCTGCATAATGCAACGATGCAACCTATCAAAGAATGCGAGAACCCGTGTCCAGTCCGTTTACCAGCTTTTTAGCCCAGCACTTTGACCAGATTAACGACTATCTGGCCACGTTCTTTGACGGACAGGCGACTTCCGCCGATATCGAGCGTTACCTGTATACCCCGCTCTCGGCATTTACGGCAAACGCTGGCAAGCGCCACCGCCCGCTCATCTGCATGCTCGCCGCAACCGCAGTGGGCGGTAGCTTTGAGAGCGCCCGCAGCGCCGCGGCGGCCATCGAGCACTTTCAGTCGGGCGCACTCATCCACGACGACATCGCCGACAACGGGCAGATTCGTCGCGGCAAGCCCTGCATGCACCTTACCGAGGGCACGGGCCTTGCCATCAATTGTGGCGACCTGGCGCTCACCATGGTCACCAAGACGGTTCTCGACGATCCCACGCTCGAGTCCGACGTGAAGCTGCGTGTGCTCCACGAGCTTACCGAGATGATCGTCCGCACCATCGAGGGTCAAGCGCTTGACCTGGGTTGGGTCCGTGACGAGCGCTTTGATATCTCGGTTGATGACTACCTGGACATGGCGACGCACAAGACCGCGTATTACAGCGGAGCCACGCCGCTTGCCGCCGGAGCCATTATCGGCGGCGGCAGCGAAGAGCAGGTCGAGGCGCTACGCGCCTTTGGCCTGCACACCGGCCTTGCCTTTCAGATTCAGGACGACCTGCTCAACTTGGTCGGCACCAAAGAGGCCGCCAACAAGGACTTCCGCACCGACATCACCGAGGGCAAACGCACGCTCGTTGCCGTGCACGCCCTGTCTGATGAGCGCCATCACGACGAGGTCGAGGCAATCCTTTCCTCGGGCACCGAGGACCCCGCGCAGCTCGCGCGCGCCGTGGAGATCTTCCAGCAGACCGGCTCCATCGAATATGCTCACGCCTACGCACTGGACCTGACCGCAAAAGCCAAGGCTGCCATCGAGAACGTTGAGCTTGACCCGCACGCACGCGAACTGTTCCTCTCCATGGCAGATTTCTTTGTGGAGCGCCTCAACTAGCGGGGGTCACAAAACCTGTGGGCAGCGCGTTTGGGTACAAGTTGCTACACTGTTGAGTGCATGTTTATGCATTGTCTCGCGTTGTCTATCCGACACGCGCTCAAAATAGTACGAATCGTACGCCGAAAGGGGTTCGTTCATGGAACCTATTACCACGGGCATGCAGGGAGCAGCCGTCGAGGATGTTCAGTCCCGCCTTCTGCAGCTCGGTTACACCATCGATGCCGACGAGGTCGCCGACAAGCGCTTTGACACCACCACCGAGCAGGCCGTCAGCGCCTTCAGGCTCGACAGCGGCCTTGCTGCCGGTCATGCCGTCGATATCCCCTGTTGGAGCGCCCTGGTCGACGCCTCGTATAAGCTGGGCGACCGCACGCTCTACCTTCGCATGCCCAATTTTCACGGCGCCGACGTCAAGGCCCTGCAGCGCGCTCTCAACGTTTTGGGCTTTGCCTGTGGCGAAGACGACGGCTACTTTGGTCCGCATACCGAGGCCGCCCTGCAGCAGTTCCAGGAAAATGTCGGCCTGTTTGCCGACGGCATGGCCTTCCAGGACACCTACGCCTACATCAACCGCCTGCACCATGTGTGGGAGGGCAAGCCCTCGGTCACCGAAGCCGAGTCTCGCATCGGTTTTGCGCGCGCCGCCAACGTGCTCGAGCGTTTCCAGATTGCCGTCATCGGCGAGGACCCTATCGCGCGCAGCGTAGCATCGCGCATGTGGAACATCGCCACGGCGACGACCGACAGCAGCGGCATGATGCTCTGCGACTCCGAGGTCCCAACCGACGTTGACCTGGTGCTCGAGATCGCAAGCGACGAGCTGCCCGCCGACGCCGCGCCACGCGCCACGATTGCCCTCGCCGAGTGCCACAACCTGGCCCAGCGCATCCGCACCGCCAATGTCGCCGCGCAGCAGAAGCCGGCTCGCATTCGCATTGAGCTCACGGGCATGACGCGCTACAACGGCACCTTCACGGCCAGCGACGCGCAGACGCTCGCCGTACGCCTACTCGACGGCGTTTGCGATGCCCTCGCAGATTAGGTAAACTAGACGAGTTGCTTTTGGGCAACACCAAACATTGGGACGTAGTTCAACGGTAGAACTCCGGTTTTTGGTGCCGGCTGTTGGGGGTTCGAATCCCTCCGTCCCAGCCATTAAAACTGAGCGCCCTAAGCCCATAACGGCCCAGGGCGCTTTCTTGTGGGCAAGCGGAGGAATTCGAACCCGCAAGGGTGCGGAGCTGAGGAAACGCGAAGCGTTTTCCAGCGCAGCACGCAAGGAGCGAAGCGACGCAGCGGGGCGCGGCCGCCGACCAGGCGGACGCGGAATCCCTCCGTCCCACACCAGCCAAGAGCCCCTCACGTCAAGCAAATCGAGCCAACGCCGCCAAGCGGAGGGATTCGAACCCGCAAGGGTGCGGAGCGACGCAGCGGGGCGCGGCCGCCGCAGGCAGACGCGGTGTCGGCACTTGGGGACGTTCCTAAGTGCCGACATTATAGGAACGTCCCCAAGTGCCGGCTCGGGACTATTTTCGAGGACCCTCCGAAGGACTGTGGCCAAAAAACGGCAAATATGAGTACTGTTACCGTTGTAGCTACATTATTTTCTTTAATAAAAGAAGATCTTAATGAGATTTATTCGCATCAAGGTCTTCCTTTAATGAACACTTGAGGAGATACGGCAGCTTATCTGCTCGATCGACACGTCAAATCACCTTAAATGTGGTCAAAATTACTGCTACTAAAAGAGTATCAGTACTCATATTTGCCGTTTTTTGGCCACGGCTCTTTATAGACACCCTGTACAGCGACGGCGGTAGATTTCGGAACGTGTCCGTCAGCCCCGTTCCGAAAAGCGAGCCGCATGCAACGGCCAAGCCACGACAGGCCCCGGGAGAGCGGGGACACCGGCTTAGGTTTATCGCGAGTTCCGCACGAACAGGAGGCCACTTAATGTGGCCTCCGTCGTGAGCAGGACTGTAGAGCAGGAAACCTAAGCCGGTGTCCCCGCTCTCCCGGGGCCGGCGGAATTTAGTTGTTCAGCATGCGGTCGAAACTTCCCGAGTCGCCATCCCGATAGTCGGCGGTCATCAGAATCTCCTGCGGAATGCGCCCGCCTTCACGTAGCACATTGCGGAACTGCACGCGCGTGACCATGGGCAGATCCTTGATCGTCGCCGCCAAGTTCTGCGGCACGCCCTGGTTGGCAGCCGCGCGCTCGCACTCGCCGCCGGCCTTCACGCGACGCTTATGCTCGGCGAGCATGGCGCGGTACATACCGGCATGCAGGCGAATCTCAACCACATTGGCATTGCGAGCCTGCTCGACGATGCGCGCGCCCTCGCGGTCGATATCGCCCACGTAGTAGACGTAGTTAAAGCGATAGCCGATCTCGGCCAGATAATCGTCCAGAGCATGCGAGACGCTCGCCTTGCATCCGCCGCCAAAAATCACGCCGCCCACCTTGATGCCAAAGAGCTTGGCGTGCTTGCGGCCACGCAGCAGCCTGACGATCTCGTCGTAGGTGTCCAGGTTCTCGACCATAATGAACGGCTTATCGGCGCCCAGCGTAAAGAAACCCGTAAAGTGCACGGGGCGGTTGGGGGCGACCTTGATCGCCTGCATGCTGATGCCCTTTTCGGTCATGCGCCTTATCAGGCGCTCACCGTGCTTGCCGTCAAAAGCCTTCTCGTCGTTAAAAATCTGGTAGGCACGCTGGCGGCGCGAGGCAACCGGCGTATCGGCACCTCGGTTTTGCTCGATCCAAGCCTGGATGATTGCGATTTCCTCGGCAATCTTGCGGTTGGACATCTCGTTGTGCTGAGTGCGCTGCGGCGCCTTTTTGCCGTCCTTGCCCTCGACCTTAACAATTTGAGTCTGCTGCTCCTTGATCTTAGAGAGCGCCGTAGGCGTAGGGACAACTTTGAGCAGCTGCCTGCCCAAAACGCGGGCAAGGGCAAACGCCGATACCTCGCCGTGGACGGCCGACTCGGGCTGCTGGGTAGCACTATCAGCCGCGGCAGGCTCAGCCTGTGCATGAGGCTTACGCTTGGAATCTGCCCGGGTATTACGTTCCTGCTTGGGCGCAGACGAGCGCTTTTGCGGACGATCGGACTTGGCCTCCTTCGCCGGCTGGCGCTTGACCTGATCCACCGGAGTCTCGGCCTTCTCATCTCCGTTTTGTGTCGCTGTCTTCTCGGCCGCGGCCTCGGCATTTGAGCCACGACCGCCGCGGTGACGACGACGGCGGGGCTTGCCTGAGGCGCTCTCCCCCGCCTGCTTATCAGCGGTCTGTTGAGCTTTGACCTCAGTGTCAGCCGCAGGCTGCGACTCGGAAGGTTGCTGCTCGCGAGCCGCCGGCTCAACGGTTTTCTCGGTTTGTTCGGCCTTCTCGGCCTGAGCGGTCGGAGCCGGCTCGCCCTTCTCCTGACGCCTTACGGGATACGAGCGCCTCGCAAAACCACGCCCGGGACGGCATGAACCCGGAGCCTTCTTGGCAGACTCCTCAACATCGTCTGCAGCCTCGGAAGGCTCTTCAACCTCATGCGCGACATCCTGCTGCGCAGCCTTAAAGTGGGCACCACGGCGACGCTGGGGCTCCTGGGCCTCCACGGGCTTTTGCTCCTTCGCGGGCCTCTGCGACTCGGCAGCAACCTCGTTCTCAACAGCCTCGGCATCCGTCTCACCCTTTTGAGCAACGGCACGACGGAAGCGCTCCTGCTGGGCGCGGCGCTGCGCATCGCGCTTGCCACCCCCGCCAAAACCGCCGCGTCCTGCCTTGGCCGTAAAGGCACGCACGACGTTCTCATCGAGCAACTCATCGGTATCGACATGCTCACGCGGAGCAGCTTCTTCCACAGCAGGCACGTCAGCGGAATCCTCGACGACAAAATCTTCGACGGACTCGGCAGGCTGCTCCTGGGCATCGCAGATCTCGACATTGATGGTATAGAACGCCGGGCGCCCGTTAATGCCGCTGCCCTCGATCTTGGTCACGATATTTGCCGCGATAAGCTCATCGCGCATCGCCTTGGTGTCGCATTCCTTATCGACGGAGCGGAAAATCTGCGCCAGCGCGCTCGACTTAATCTTGAGCGCCTTGCGGCAGAGCAGGTCGTAGGCAACCAGCTTGGCGCGCTCGGCAGAAAGCGATGTCTGGCTGCTCAGACGCTCAGCCAGAGCATCGACATTGTTTTGATTATCGGAATATACCGTCTTGGCCACGGGGCCCCTTTCATATGCACACATATACGTCCATATGGTACAACGCACGAGCCTATCCACGCAAAACATCTGCGAGAACGCCCTTGCACCACCTGTTCTCACAAGAAAAAAGACCGGGTCCGCTTGATTGCGGACCCGGTCTTTCCGAGTCAAATAGATGGGAGATTCAACCCGTCCGACCGACTAGGCCTTGGCGGCCTCGGCGTCGGCAGGAGCTTCAGCGGCAGCGGCGCGACCGTACTCGGCCTTGCCCATCTCGGACCACTCGGGCTCCTCGTCGGGCATGGAGCCGGCCTCCTTGCCGAAGAACTCCTTGAGGCAGTTGACGGCGACGATGAGGCCCAGGACCATCAGCAGGACGGCGAAAACGAGCTGCAAGCCCTTGGTGGCGGCGACGGAGACGGCGGCCGTGGTGGCGGTAGCCGGGATGGTGCCGAAGAAGCCGTAAGCCTGGACAGCGGTCATGCAGCCCATGGCGCTCTGGACCAGCGAGGTGAAGGTGCAGCAGAGCAGGAAGGCAACGGGCACGTAGAGCATCCAGCCCTTGCGGCCGGTGCACTTGCAGAACACGGCGAGGGTGATCATGGTCATGCCGCCGAGCAGCTGGTTGGAAGCACCAAAGAGCGGCCAGATGTTGGCATAGCCGCCAAAGGCGAGGGCGAGACCGGGAAGCAGGGTGACGACCGTGGCGAACCAGGGGTTGCCGAGAACCTTCATGTAGCCGGCCTTGGACTCGATGGCCAGGGCGTCGTTGGTCTGGGCAAAGAACTCGGAGAACGAGGTGCGGGCGATGCGGGCGACGGCGTCGAGCGAGGTCAGGGCCAGAGCGGAAACGTTCATCGTCATGAAGACGGTAGCGAGCGTACCGTCAACACCGAAGGCCTGCATACCGCGGGAGATACCAGCAGCGAAGATCTGGAACGGGGTGGAAGCGACGCCAGCGTTGAGGGCGCCGGTACCGGCGGTGTTCATGTCGGAGAACATGATGCCGGCAACGATGATGGCAAGGATGCCGACGAAGGACTCGACGATCATGGCGCCATAACCGACCTTGACGGCGTCCTGCTCCTTCTCGACCTGCTTGGAGGAGGTACCAGAAGAAACGAGGCTGTGGAAGCCGGAGAGGGCACCGCAGGCAACGGAAACAAACAGGACCGGGAACATCATGCCAGAAGCGCTGGAGAAGCCGGTAAAGGCCGGAGCGGTGATGGTGGCCTGGCCGTTAACACCCAGGACGACGATACCGAGGACAGCGCAAACGATCATGACGATCATCATGATGGAAGTGAGGTAGTCACGCGGGGTCTTGAGCATCTGGATGGGCATAGCGCCAGCGAAGACCAGGTAGACCATGACGACGGCGAACCACTGGAACTTATCCAGGTAGACCGGGAACTGCATACCGACGGCAAACATGAGAACCATGAGGACCACGCCGGTGACGAACTCGGTAGCACCGGTGAGGTTGAACTTCTTCTGGGCCCAACCAAAGGCGATAGCGACGAAGGTGAACAGGATGGAGATGGTACCAGCGCAGCCGGCGGCATAGGACTTGGTGAAGTCGATGGCACCGGTAGCAGCACCAGAAGCGTCAACGGCCGGGGTGAACATGAACGTCTTGCAGACCATGTCGGTGAAGGCGGCGATGACGATGATGCAGAACAGCCAGCAGAACAGCAGGAACAGGCGACGGCCGGTCTTGCCGATGTACTTCTCGATGAGCTGAGCCAGGGACTTGCCGTTGTTCTTCATCGAAGCATACAGAGCACCAAAGTCGTGGACGGCGCCAAAGAAGATGCCGCCGACGAGGACCCAGAGCACGACGGGCAGCCAGCCAAAGGCCATGGCGACGATCGTACCCGTGACAGGGCCAGCACCGCAGATCGAGCTGAACTGGTGCGAGAACGCGGTAAAGGCGGAGACGGGTGAGAAGCTCTTGCCGTCCTTCATGCGCTTGGCCGGCGTGAGGGCCTCTTTGTCAACGCCCCACTTGTTGGCCAGCCAGCGGCCGTAGCCCAGATAGCCGCAGGCGAGCACCGCCGCGGCCACAACCATGAGCAAAACTCCGTTCATTACATTTCCTCCTCTAAAAAGAACTTCCTAGACATAAAAAATGAGGGCCGTCGGTTGCGCTCGACGGCCCTCATCTTCATCAGCCGCCCGTTATCGTACGGGCTAGCTGTATGTGCTAACCCGCATCAGATAATTACTACGCTGATAATGTTTAGCTGATGCGTGAACATGTCTAAGAAATCCTCTTCAATCATGATGCGAACGATCCGTGCGTGTTCACATCCCCCAGTGGATGAAAAGCAGTATGAAACTTTAGTTACCTAAAGTCAACGCAAATTTGTAATGAATTTTCAACTTTTTTTGAAATTCTCGGTATAAAACGCCACTGACCTCGGACTTTACCCAACAAAAGTTTTTGCATGAGAGATGCCCCTCGGGAGCCGCGGGAGCTCCCATCCCAAATGCGGAGCAAAGCTCCGCACACCATCTTTTTCTTTCAGCTAAAGCACGCCGTAAAATCGACGCAGCTGGCTAACCTTGCCGGACGTTGTCGACGCCAAACCAGCTCAGAAGCTATATCGATACAGAAAGGTCCCCGGACGGAGGGGCCGGATATAAGGTTTATCGCGAGTTCCGCACGCAAAGAAGGCCACTTAATGTGGCCTTCGTCTTGCGCAGGACTGTAGAGCAGGAAACCTTATATCCGGCCCCTCCGTCCGGGGACCGCGCCGTACCAGCTACAGCGTCATGTTCGGATCGGCGTCGACGTCGAACGGCGAGATTTCTCCTCGGTCGAATTTACGGCGAGCGACCTCCGCGATCATGGCGGCGTTATCGGTGCAGGCAGACAAGGGCGGCACCGTCACGCGGATGCCCTGGCGCCCGAGCTTCTTGATCATCATCTCGCGCAGATGCGGATTAGCCGAGACGCCGCCGCCGATGCAGTATTCCTTGCATCCGGTGGCATGCAGCGCGTTCTTGGCCTTCTTGTACTGAACGTCAAAGACGGCTGCCTCAAACGAAGCCGCCAGATCGGGCAGGTGAATCGTGCGCCCGGCCTTGGTCTCCTGCTCGATGTAGAGCGTCACCGCCGTCTTGAGGCCCGAAAGCGAGAAGCGATAGTCCCCCCTGCTGTTAAGCGCGCGAGGAAAATCGATCGCGCGGGGATTGCCCGTCTCGGCCAGCTTGGAGATGATGGGGCCACCTGGATAGCCCAGACCCAACGCCTTGGCTACCTTGTCGAAGGCCTCGCCCACAGCATCGTCGAGTGTCTCACCAAGTACCTCGTAGTCGCCCCATGCCTTCACGTGCACGAGCATGGTATGACCGCCCGAGACGAGCGTGAAGATAAACGGCGGCCTGAGATCGGGCTGCGCCAGCAGATTGGCGAACAGATGGCCCTCCAGATGGTTGACGCACACGAGCGGCTTACCGGCGGCATAGGCAAAGCCCTTGGCGAAGGCGACGCCCACTACCAGAGCACCCACCAGGCCCGGACCCTGTGTCACGCCAACAGCGGCGAGTTCGCTCGGCGCGATGGCTCCACCCTCAAGACCAAGCGATGCTGCGGCATCCTCGAGCGCCGCATCCACGACACTCACAATCACCTCAACGTGTTTGCGCGAGGCGATCTCGGGCACCACGCCGCCAAAGCGGGCATGAAAATCAATCTGTGTCGACACCTGGTTGGCCAGCATATTGCCATCCGCATCGATAATCGCCACGGCCGTCTCGTCGCAGGAACTCTCGATAGCGAGCACTAGGCGGCGGCGCTCAATTTCGGCACGCTCCCCCTCGGAGCGCCCAGGCGCAGGCAGCGGCCATACGCGCTGCTCTGCCGCCGTCGGCTCGGGCGAAGCATTGTCGACCGGAAGCACCAGGGGCAGCGGAGCCGTCATGACGATGGCATCCTTGCCGGCACCATAGTAGCCGCGGCGACGGCCAGCCTCGGTAAAGCCCAGAGCGTTATAAAGCGCGGTCGCTCCCTCGTTACCGTCCTCGACCTCGAGCGAAGCCGTAGTGCAGCCGAGCATCTGGGCATCATAGCTCACGTGCGACAGCAGCTTGCGGGCAATGCCCTCACGGCGATGTGCTGGGTCGACGGCGACATCCAGAATCTGCACATCACCGTCCACGACCATACCGCCGGCAAGGCCCAGCAGCTTGCCGTCGTCGTGTGCCACCCACCAACTACGCGGCGCAGCGACGTCCTCGCCCAGTTCGGACAGGAACATGCCCGGCGTCCACGCCTCGTGTCCGGCACCTTCAAAGCAGGCAGCCTCCAGCGCGCTCGCGCCCTCGGCATCCGCCGCGCCCATGGGACGGAACTGCAGATGACGACCGGCGAGCTCATCGGCAACACCCGTAATTTCGCTCTGCGCACTCTCGGCAAGACCAAGACGCTTGCGCTCGTTTTCCTCGGCATCCGAAAGGCGCGTGTAAATCGGCAGGACGCGGGCCGGATCGCCGTCACCCGCAGCGTGCGCGAGCAGCAAGCCCTCGCCCGAAGGCCACCACAGGTCGCGCTCCACGCAGCGGGCGGCCTCGTCCTCACCCAGCAGCTTGCCATAGCGCACGAGACCGTCACCGGTCAGCTGAACCTGGCCCCAGTCCGCTGCTTGGCGCCACTCATCGAGCGCCACGGCGGCCTTGACCACGTGTTCGCGCTCAAATTGACGCTCGGGACCCTTATCGACCAGCATATACAGCGCCGGATATACCTCACCGCGCATAGCATCGGCCAAGATACCAAGCTTGCCGCGCACGCCAGCCTTCCACGCCGTCCAAGCGCAAGCGTCGAGCGTCGACACGCCCAGCAGCGGAACATTGGCACCACGCGCGAGGCCCTTGGCAGTGGAGATGCCGATGCGCACACCCGTAAAGGACCCCGGGCCGCGGCCGACCACATAGCAACCAACATCGCTGCGATCCAGACCGGCTTGAGCCAGCACGCCATCAACGGTATTCACGAGCTCAACGTTGGCGTGACGGCGACACATGTGGTCGCCACTCACGAGCTTCGTCTCACCCGTCTGCCCATCAATCCAGCTTGCCGCGCAGGCAAGCATGTCGGTCGAGGTATCGAGCGCCACCACCAGCGCGTTGTCGTTATGCAAGCTCATCTTGTACAGCCTTATCAATCAAATGGGAAAGCTCCATTGCGCGGTCACCGTGCGCCTCAAGCGTTATCGTTCGCACATCGCTGTCGCCCTCATCACGCCTGAGCGTCACCGAAAGATACTCATCCGTCAGCTCGTCCTGGAATTGTTCGCCCCATTCCAGCAGGCAAGCACCCTCATAGCCCAGCACATCGAAAATGCCCGTATCCTCGAGCTCGTAGGCATGCTCCAGGCGGTATAGATCAAAGTGAAACAGCGGAATACGACCTTGATCGTGGACGGCCATGAGCGCAAACGTAGGGCTCGTAACCATATGCCCATCGCCCAGCCCGCGCGAGACGCCCTTGGTAAAGTGAGTTTTGCCCACTCCCAGGCCACCGGTCAGGATGAGCACATCTCCGTCCTCAAGGCACGGTGCAATTAGCTCGCCAAAGTACTCCGTATCGGCAGCGCAAGTCGTTTTGTAAATACCTACCCCCAGGCGCTCCAGGGACATACATGCTCCTTATTATTCCGAGGCGTCCTCTGGCGCGGGATGTCGCTCCAGATAGTCGCCCAGCATCTTAAAGTCTTCCTCCAGCAGCTCCTGCCACGCCGGATTGCGTAGCGCTGCTGCCGGATGGAACGTGGGCATCACCACAAAGTGCCCCATCTGATGGAACCTGCCGCGCAGCTTGGTAATGCCGATCTCGGTCTTGAGCACAAAGTGCGTTGCGGGGTTGCCGAGCGTCACGATGATATCGGGCCAGATGCTTCGAATCTGCTCGCGCAAAAACGGTGAGCAAGCCAGCACTTCCTCGGGGCGCGGATTGCGGTTTCCCGGCGGGCGGCACTTAAGCACGTTGGCAATGTAGACGTCTTCGCGTTTGAGCCCCGCCAGCGACAAAATGCCGTTGAGGTCCTCGCCTGCCGCCCCCACAAAGGGCTCGCCCTGCAAATCCTCATTGCGGCCCGGCGCCTCGCCAATAAACATCACGCGAGCGTGGGGGTTTCCCACGCCAAACACGATGTTATGGCGCGACTGGTAAAGCTGGCAAAGGTGACAATCGCCCAGAACGGCCTCGATCTCCTCGAGTGCGACCTCACGCGGCGTCTGATGGCTATGGCCGGGGATGTGCATGACGCCCATAGCGACTCCTACACGTAGACCTTGTCGAGACGCATACCAAAGCCGCAAGCGACCTCGTAGTTAATCGTGCCGCGTAGGCGCGCCATCTCGTCCATGGTAATCTCGGCATCTCCATCGCGGCCGACAATGATCATCTCGTCACCATACTCGGCCTCGGGAATCTCATGTGCTGGGTTGGACTGAATGGCGACCATAAACTGGTCCATGCAGATATTGCCCACCTGACGCACACGCTCGCCGCGATACAGCACGTCCATACGATTGGAAAGCGTACGCGAAAGGCCATCGGCATAACCGATCGGAAGGGTGCAGATCTGAACGCGCGTGCGCGGTACGCGGTAGGTAAAGCCGTAGCCCACGCCCTCGCCCATCGCAGGATGCGCCACGCGCGTCACACGCGCGTGGACGCTCATGACGGGATCAAGCTGCATCACGCGACCACTCAGCTCACATGGCTGCAGACCATACAAACCGATGCCGGCACGAATCATGTCAAAGTGCATTGAAGAATCGAGCATCGAGGACGGCGTATTGGCACAATGCACGATACCGCATTCAAAACCTGCGTCCTTAATGGCCTGAACGGCCTCGGTAAAACGCTGGCACTGCAGCTTGTAGTCCCAACCCGAAGGTTCATCGGCCGTGGCGAAGTGCGTAAATACGCCGTCGCACTGAATACCGCGATGGAAATTAATACCGCGGACAAAGTCGAGCACCTGCGTGTAATGTACGCCAATGCGGTTCATGCCCGTCTCGATGGCGAGATGATACTTGCCCACCTTGCCCGCCGCGACGGCACATTCGCCATACGCAAGAGCAAAGTCAGACGTATAGACCGAGGGCATGATATCAAACTCGAGCAACGTCGGAATAGCCTCGATAGGCGGCTCGCTTAGGATGAGGACGGGTTTCGTAATCCCGCCCTGTCGGAGCTCAACGCCCTCGTTAACCGTCGCCACGGCAAACATGTCGGCACCGGCCGAATACATGATCTTGGCGCACTCAACAGCTCCATGACCATAAGCATCGGCCTTGACCACGCAGCACAGGCGCTGACGCGGATTCAACAAGTTCTTATAGGCCCTCGTGTTGCGACGGAGCGCCCCGCGGTCGATCTCGACCCAGGACCAGCGCGTCAAATCGGCTTTATTCATGATTAGTCATCCGACCCTTCGTCCATGATTCCCAGATCTTCGAGCGCATCCTTTGCCGCCAGCTCCATGGCAGGACCGATCAAGTCGATAAGATCGGTCGCGATGACGCTCTTCTCACCATACTCCGTCGCCGCGGCAAAACCGGCGTAGCTGTGAAGTGCGACGGCGTACGAATACAGCAACTCCCAACGATCCATCTCGTCGCGCATGGTGGCAAGCGTGCCGGCCAAAATACCCGCGAGAACATCACCCGAACCGGCAGTTGCCAGAGAAGCCGGACCCGAGAGCGGCAGCAGCACACGCTCAACGCCACAGATAGCCGTCGTCGGCCCCTTGGCAATGACCACCAGATTGTCGGAGCCTGCAGCCCAGACAACCTTCTGCGCGGCCGCAATCGCGGTACCAAGGTCGTTCACCTCGTCACCGGCAACCAGGCGCGAAAGCTCACGATAGTGCGGTGTCATAACCAACGGCTGCTCGCGGCGATACATCTCGGGGTTACTATCAATACCGTCAATGGCAATCTTAGCAAGGCAGTTGAGTGCATCGGCGTCCAAAATTAGCGGTACATCAAGCTCGAGCAAGCCCGAAACCACCTGCATAGCGCCGGCAGACGTCGTCATACCGGGACCGCACAGCACGCAGCTGTACTTCTTTGCGATCTCGCACACCGTCATGCGCGCAGCGGCGCCAAAGGAGCCGCGGGAATCAGACGGAATAGCAAAGACCGGAATCGAAGGAAGTGCCATGCGAATGAGATTGGCGCAGGCGTCAGGAGCCGCGACTGCCACGTAACCAGCACCCGCGCGAGCTGCAGACTTGGCCGCCATAATGGCAGCACCAGGATATTGCGCAGATCCGGCGACAATAAGCACGGAGCCACGGGAATACTTATCGATATTCGATGGTAGCGGAGCAAAGTAATCAACTAAGTCACCGGGCTCGACAATCTCGGCGGCGTGGTCGACATCATCGATGACCTCGTCAAGACGGTCGTAAAGATTGCCGCAGATCAAATCGCCAGCATACTCAGGACCATCAGCGCTATACAGACCAATCTTGGGCGCAATCATCGTCACCGTGCGCTCGGCACGAATGCAGTCGTCATCAACAACGCCCGTCTCTGCATTCAGGCCCGAGGGGACATCAATGGATACGACACAATCGGCGCATTCATTGACCGTAGGAATCCAAATGGAGAACGGCGCACGCAGATTCCCGTGGAAACCGGTACCAAAAATGGCATCGACAACAACATCGGCCTTATCGATCAAAACCTCGAGTTCATCACGCGAGGGGCCGACGCAAACGTGCACATCGCGGCCGGCAGTACGACGAGCAACATGACGTGCCAGAGCAGCAGGAATCTCATCCGGTTCAACCGGAGAAACGATATCCACGTCCACACCCTTATGGCTCAGGATATCGGCGGCAACCCAACCGTCGCCGCCATTATTACCAAAACCGACCAAAACGAGAACCCGATCGGGATTGAGCTTCAAGACCTCGTTAGCGGCAAACTCACCCGCTAGCTCCATAAGCTCGGCCTTCGAAGTCCCTTCGCGTTCGATGATATCCTCGAGACGAACGACTTCTTCGGTACTCAAAACCGGTTTCATCTATGCTCCTAGCGTATCTTGCGAAGCATCGCCCTGATGCTCCGTCAAAGCTGAATTTTGCAGTTGCTCAAGCTCATCTAAAACCGAGCGAGCCTCTTTAAATGTTTGTGCAACGCGTTCCTTGGTGCTCACCTTTTCTTCCTTAGGCTTGGGTCGAGCATCCTCGGTGATCGCAATGGCATTGGCTACGGCCAAATCACCCGTCAAGGTAATGGAAAGCGCAACTTCAATGACACCCAACTCTTGAGCAATCTCGAGCGCTCGACCCGAAAGCACTGCTTTAGGCTTTCCGAGCTTATCACGCGTTACCGAGACGTCTTTGCGGCCGACGCCCTGGCTAAAGCCCGTACCAAGAGCCTTGAGAACCGCTTCACGAGAAGCAAAACGGCTCGCATAGTGCGCTGCAGGACGCGATGAAGCGTCGCAATATGCGCACTCTTCTTCGGTAAACACACGCCGAGCAAACGACGGCGTCTTTTCAAGGATTGATTTCATGCGGGAAATCTCGACGATATCAACGCCGATACCAGCTTCAGCCATGTTCACCTCCATATTGCACAGACTAAGTTATTGTAGCCCGTTAACGGAAGATGCGACAAACGAGGGTCATAAAACACAGCGAGTTTGTTAGATCAGGCTTTAAACGCAAAAAAGGGGGAGGCCGCGAGGCCTCCCCCTTCTTCAAGTCATCAGACGGCTCGG
>CAJKHC010000019.1:0-38015 GCA_905199605.1 uncultured Collinsella sp. | reverse complement strand
CTGGTGATCTCCGCCTTGAGAGGGCGGCGTCCTAAACCGCTAGACGAACGGGCCACATGACATCTGCACTGCCGTGCTGCGAGGAACTATATTACGGGACAAAAAACATCAGCGCAAGAAGAAATTCCAAATTGCCGAAAAATTGTCGACAGGTTATGGAACGCGCAGGTCAACTAATTAGCTAATTCAAGTTGAGATGAACCAAAAGGGTTTCGCGATCGTTGGGGATGTTGTCCTCGATAACGGCTTCGAGGGCGGCGTTGAGTAGCTGGCCTAGCTCGGGCCCCGGCTTCACACCGGCACGAATCAAGTCGCCGCCGTTGATAGCAAGCATCTTGAGCGAATAGGGCTCCCCCGCCTCCAACAAATCATGGGCGAGTGAGCGCATCTCTTCGATCGTCTCGACGTAATAGAAGCACGACGGCGCCTTGCCCAGCGTGTCGGCACGCTTAAGGTCCATAAGCTCGTCCATCAGGCGCGGCGTATCAACGCCCTCGCCCGAAAGCAAGCGCATCATATTGAGCAGGCAGGAGCGCTCGGGGCGCAGCGGCTTGTCGTGGTACTTAATGAGCAGGCACACGTCGCGGACCAAGTCGTGCGAAAGCGCCAAGCGATCCATGATGGCGCGCGCCTTCTTGGCCCCGAGCTCGGGGTGACCGTAAAAGTGGCCGCTGCCCGCATGGTCGACCGTAAAGCAATCGGGCTTGGAAACGTCGTGCAAAAACGCCGCCCACATTAGGCTCATTGAGGGTGTAAAGCCGTCGCACAGCGCCAACTCCCCCGCCACCGTCAGCACGCGGGCGATATGCTCGTAAACGTTAAACGCATGATAGACGCTGCGCTGATCAAACCCGCGACCCGCTGCCAACTCGGGCACGGCGGCGCAGATGAGCTCGGGGTAGCGCAGCATGGCGTCTCCCCCGTGGCCGGTCGAAAGGATACCCTCGAGCTCAATGCCCACGCGCTCGCGCGCCACAGCATCGAGCAGCGGCGCGCACTCGGCAAGCGCCTGTTTAGTCTTAGGCTCGATCATAAAATCCAGACGGCAGGCAAAACGCACCGCGCGCAGCATGCGAAGCGCGTCCTCGTTAAAACGACGCTTGGGATCTCCAACGGCGCGGATGAGCTTGCGGTCTAGGTCGCCCTGACCATCGTAGCGGTCGACAAGACCACGCTCGGGATGCCAGGCCATAGCGTTAACGGTAAAGTCACGACGCGCCAGATCGTCCTCAAGCGACGCCGCACGCTCCACACTCTGGGGATGGCGGCCGTCGGTGTAAAAGCCGTCTAGGCGGTAGGTGGTGACCTCAATGCGCTCATCATCGCAAATAGCCGTGATGCCGCCAAATTTTATGCCCGACTCAACCACGGCAATATCAGCCGCTTCGAGCGCCTCTTTGGACTCCTGCCACAGGCCGCTGCAGCACATGTCAACATCGTGGCTGGGGCGTCCCATCAGGGCATCACGTACCCAACCGCCCACGTACCAAGCCTCAAGACCTGCTGCCTCAAGCGCACGCAGGACACGGATAGAGGCATCGGTCGGCTGCGTACCGTTGAGCGAAACATTGCACATGCCTATGGCCTCCTGCGACTATCAAATTGGCTATCGATTGCGTCTGCAAGAAGTCTAGCAAGAAACAGCCTCCACTGCACACGCAAGTCCGATAAACAAAAACGCATCCGTCCTGGTCTAAGACGGATGCGAAATAATTAAACTATTCAGGCAAGGTGCCGGAACTAGCAAACCTGACGGATTGCAATACCCTTCTGATACTCATCGACCTTGGCAAAATCGCCCAGACCCGGGCACTCGACCACGTTGGCGCCGGTGGCCATCGAGAGGCGCAGGGCATCCTCGACGCGCTCGGGGGCGTCGTGCCACACGGAAAGGAAGGCGGCCAGCGAGGAGTCGCCCGCGCAGACGGTCGACAGCAGCTTGACGTCGAAGGTGCGGTTGGCAAACCAGATGTGCTCGCCGTTGGAGAGGTACGCGCCGTCGCCGCCGAGCGTCAGCAGTACATTCTTAGCGCCCTTGGCGTGCAGCTCGGCCATGGCGCCCTTGACGGACTCGTCGTCGCCACCGCTCACCTTAATGCCAAAGATGTCGAGCAGCTCGTCGTCGTTAGGCTTAATGAGGAGCGGCTCCATAGCAATGAGGTCGGCCAACTGATGGCTCGAGATATCGAGCACGAACTCGGCGCCCTTCGCCTTCACGCGACGCAGGACCTCTGCCAGGAAGCCATCGGAGGTGTTGGGGGGCAGCGAGCCGCTGATAACCAGGCAGGTCATGTCATCGAGCGAATCGATAAGCTCAAACATCTCCTGCTCGTTGGCAGCGTTGATGGCGGCACCGGCATTGACCATGTTGTACTCGGTGTCGGGACCGGCGTTGAGGAACACGTTGACACGCGTGATGCCGTCAGTCCACACGGGCTTGACGGGCACGCCCAGGGCCTCGGCGCCCTTAACGATATACTCACCCGAGAAGCCGGCGAAGAAGCCCAGGATCGTGGTGTCGACGCCGTAGTGGTCGAGCGTAAACGAAACGTTGAGACCCTTGCCGTTGGGGGTGTAGACAGCGTTACGGGTGCGGGTAACGGTGTTGGCGGTCAGACCATCGCAGGAGATGTTGTAGTCAATAGCGGGATTTGCAGTAAGCGTGTAAATCATGAATGTTCCTTTCACGAAGTAACGTGTTAATGAAAGTATATTCCACGCTTCGGCAAAAGGCTACAACAACTCGGTGAACGGTGTGGAAGCGATGAAGTACGGCAGGACGCCTCTCCACCATGGCGGAACAAAAAAGGCGCCCCGGCCGAAACCGGAGCGCCGCATGCGCACGAATATGTCGCGTTTCGCTTACTTGCGATCGAGCTTGCGGACAGCAACGCGCTTGCTGTACTCGTCGACGTGACCAAAGTCGCCGATGCCGACGGACTCAGCAACGTTGGCGCCGGTGGCCATAGCGAGCTTCATGGCCTCCTCGACGTTGTCGCGATCCCTGTACCACTTGTGCAGGAACGCAGCGAGGGTGCAGTCGCCGGCGCAGACGGAAGAGACAAGCTTGATGTTGAACTCACGCTTGGCATACCAGATGTCCTCGCCGTTGGAGAAGTAAGCGTCACCGCGGCTACCACGGGTGAGCAGCACGTTCTGGACGCCGGCCTCGTGAGCCAGCTTCATGGCAACGCGGACCTCGTCGTCGGTGTCGACCGGCACGCCGAAGATAGCCTTCATCTCGTGATGGTTCGGCTTAATGAGCAGCGGCTTCTTGTGAGCGAGCTCCTTGAGCTTGTCGGAGGACAGGTCCAAGACGACGTCGGCGCCACGGGCCTGAGCGTGCTCCATGACCTGAGCCAGGAAGTCGGGCGTAGCTTTGGGAGGCACGGAGCCGGAGACGATCAGGCACTCAAGGTCGCCCGCGGTGTCCAGGATGTTGTAGAGCTCCTCCTGGTGCTGCGGCGTGATCGGAGCACCGGGGTTCAGGATGCCGTACTCGTGCTGGCCATCGTTGACGTAGGTGTTGATGCGCGTGATACCGTCGGTCCAGACCGGGCGGCAGAGGCAACCCAGGTTCATGACCTCCTCGACGATGAACTTGCCCGTGAAGCCGGCGAAGAAACCGAGCGCGACGGTGTCGACGCCCATCTTCTTAAAGGCGAAGGACACGTCGAGGCCCTTGCCGTTAGCCGTGTAGCTGGCCGAGCCGGTGCGGACGTTCTCGTCGGGCTCGAGCGGAGAGCTCGAAACCGTCATGTCGACAGCCGGGTTAGCGGTTAGCGTGTAGAACATTTACAGTACCCCCTGTATATGTGAGGGCCGCGTGGCCGGCCCATTCCAACCACGCGGTTACCTCTGATACCAAATTAGCGAGCTGCGGACTCGAGCAGTGCCTTGACCTCGGCAGCGGTGTTGCAGGCGAGCGCCTTCTCGGCGAGCTCGTCGCACTCGGCCTTGGTCCACTGGCTGATGGTCTTGCGGGCGCGCAGGATGGACGGAGCGCTCATCGAGAACTCCTCCAGGCCCCAGCTGATCAGCAGCGGCTCGAGCAACGGATCGGCAGCGGCCTCGCCGCACATACCGACCATGATGCCGGCCTTCACGCCGCTCTCAATGATATTCTTGAGCGAGCGGAGCACGGCGGGATAGTAAACCTGGTACAGGTTGGAGATGGTGTCGTTGCCACGGTCGGCGCACATGGTGTAGCCGATCAGGTCGTTGGTGCCGATGGAGAAGAAGTCGGCGACCTCGGCCAGGCGGTCAGCGAGCAGCGAGGCTGCAGGCGTCTCGACCATGATGCCGACCTCGATGTTCTCGTTGAACTTGCGACCCTCTTCGGTCAGCTCGGTCTTGCACTGCTCGACGAGCTCCTTGACAGCCAAGACTTCCTCGACGCAGGTGACGAGCGGGATCATAATCTTGACGTCACCGAAGGCGCTGGCGCGCAGCAGGGCGCGGAGCTGGACCTTGTACTGGTCGGGGTTGGCCAGGCAGTAACGCACGGCGCGGAAGCCCATGAAGGGGTTCTCTTCCTTGACCATGTGCAGGTACGGAATCTCCTTGTCGCCACCCACATCGAGAGTGCGGATGATGACTGGAGCGCCCTTGAGCGCGCTGGCGACCTTACGGTAGGCGTTGAACTGCTCCTCCTCGGAAGGAAGCTCAGCAGAATCCATGAACAGGAACTCGGAACGGAACAGGCCGATAGCCTCGGCATCGTGATCGAGCGCGTTGGGCACGTCATCGGGGTTGCCGATGTTGCAGGCAATGATCTTCTTGATGCCGTCGGCAGTCACGGACGGCTTGCCGCGGAAGGCCTCGAGAGCCGCCTTCTCGGCAGCGAAAGCCTCGGCCTTGGCAGTGTAAGCGGCGAGCGTCTCCTCATCGGGATCGGCCTCGACGATACCCTTGCCACCGTCGACGACAACGGTCATGCCATTGCGCAGTGCGGTGCAGCTGTTGGAAACCGAAAGGACAGCCGGGATCTCGAGGGCGCGCGCAATGATTGCGGAGTGCGACGTGCGGCCACCAGTCTCGGTGACGATACCGGCAACGTGGGCCTTATCGATCGTGGCGGTCATGGACGGCGTGAGGTCGTGCACGACAACGACGGTGTTCTTGGGCAGGACGGAAAGGTCGACGACCTCCTTGCCCAGCAGCTCGGCCAGAATACCGGTGCGGATGTCGGCGATGTCGGCCGCGCGCAGACGGAACATCTCGTCGTCCATGGACAGGAACATGTTCTCGAACATGGTCGAGGTGTCCATGAGCGCCTGCTCGGCGCAGGTGCCGCCGTCAATGGCGGCGTTGATGGCGTCGGTCATGCCCGGATCCTGAGCCAGGACAATGTGTCCGCTCATGATCTCGGCCTCGGCCTCGCCCACCGTCTCCTTCATGTGGTCGGCCTGAGCCTGGGTCTTCTCGCAGAAGACCGAAAGAGCGGTCTGATAGCGCTCCTTCTCTGCTGCCGAATCGGCAACCTCGTGCGGCTCAAACGTCAAGTCGGGATCGACGGCGACCATGACGGTGCCGATACCGATACCCTCGGAAGCGTTGACTCCCTGATACATTCCCATTCCTCTCTCCGTGTCATGTGATAAAGCGTTTTGCCATATCCATGACAAAAGAGCGCAGCTTCCTTACAACAGGTCACTGCGCCCCCAAATATGAACTTAGTTGTTCAACATGCGACCCGTTTGAGTTCTACTCGCCAAGACCGCTCTTGATGAGCTCAATGGCAGCAGCCAGAGCCTCGGCCTCATCGGCGCCGTCGCACTTGACCTCGACCTCGGTACCGCAGGGGATACCAGCAGCCATGAGGGCCATCGGGGACTTGCCGTTGACCTCCTTCTCGGGGGTGACGACCGTCACGTCACAGGCGTACTTGCCCATGGTGGAGGCGAACAGACCAGCCGGACGCATGTGCAGACCCTGAGGATTAACGAGGGTAGCCTTCTCAGAAACCATAGTTGACTCCTTTTTTGTGTTTAACCCCTGTCATGCATGTGGCAGGAGTCAGATTCACGACGTTGTTTATATTAACTCACATCAAACGGTTTTTCATTGTGTTTCGCACGAATTGTTGGACAGATGTCGTTCGCCGTCCGCTCGCCTGCCGGGCGGGGCGGTTAAGTTTGCTGCTCTACAGTCCTGCGCAAGACGGAAAGCACATTAAGTGCTTTCCTTTGCGTGCGGAACTCGCGACAAACTTAACCGCCCCGCCCGGCAGGCGAGCTGCGGGAACATGCTTCCGTCCAAGAAATATCGTGCAAAAGGAATTCTGGCTGAATTATTGTTCGCGTGGGAGATTCAGTCGATGAGGGCTATTTATGCCCTGTTGGGGACTAAGGAGTGTCCCGGGGTGCCGGCAGGAAAGGAACATCCCTGAGTGCCGGGTGGTATGAAAAAAGGCGAGGACCCGTAGGGAGTCCTCGCCTTTGTTACAGGGGGCAATGTTATTCGCGTACTGTGGGATTAGACCAGGCGGGCGTTGATCGTCTTGGCGATCTCGGCGGCGTCGGTGGAACCCTTGACGGTGCCACGGAAGTCCTCGTCCATGAGCGCCTCGGCAACCTTGGACAGGATCTTGAGGTGCGTGGTGCCAGCCTGTGCACCAGGGATGAGCAGAGCGATGGCCACGTTAACGGGAGCGCCGTCCATGGTATCCCAACCGGTCACGCCGGACTCGTCCTTAACGACGATGACGGCAGCCTCGGTAATGGCGTCGGACTTGGCATGCGGGATGGCGAAGCCCTCCATCATGCCCGTGGTGCCCTCGGCCTCGCGGGCCAGGAAGGCGTTCATCACGGCGTCGGCGTCGCTGGCGATACCGGCCTTGACAGCCTGGTTGGAAACGAAGCTCAGAGCCTCGTCACGAGAAGCGAAGTCCTCGGCGACAAAGACATTCTCAACCTTCACGAAGTCGGCAGCCTCGGCCTTGGGGGCCTCGACGGCAGCGGCCTTGGAAGCCTCAACCGGCTTGGCTACAGGAGCGGCCTTCTGATTCTTCTCGAAGTCGTACTTCTTGAAGGCCACGAACAGGATGCCACCGACAACAGCGCCGATGAGGATCGCGAGGACCCACAGCGGACCGTTCTCGACAACGGGCAGGACCAGGAAGCCACCGTGAGGCGCCGGATCGTGAACGTTGAACATAATGGTCAGGATCGAAGCGATAGAGGAACCGAGCATCATGATGGGCATGACCGGCCAGATGTTCTTGGTCATGAACGGAATGGCGCCCTCGGTGATGTGGGTGCAACCAAGGATGAGGTTGACGACACCGGCGTCGTGATCCTCCTGGCTGAAGTACTTCTTGCCGACAACGACGGCAAAGGTGGTGATCAGCGGCGGAACGATGCAGGCGGCGGAGACGGCAGCCATGAAGTTGGTGCCGAAGTTGTAGGTATCGGTGCCAACGCCAGCAGCCAGCGCCTCGGTGAGCATAGCGGTACCGGTGACGTAAGCAGCCTTGTTGACCGGGCCACCCATGTCAAAGGCACACATGCAGCCGATGGCAAGACCCAGGACAACGGCGCCAGAGGCGGACAGGCCCTTGAGGAAGTCCATCATGGCAGTGTTGATGGCAGCCATGGGGCCGGAGATGCCGAGCATGACCAGACCGACGATGGCGGTCGAGAACAGCGGGTACAGGAAGATAGCCTTGAGGCCGTCCAGGTTCTTGGGCAGACCGGCAAAGACCTTCTCGAGCAGCAGGATGACATAGCCAGCGAGGAAGCCGCCGACGATGCCGCCCAGGAAGCCGAAGCCCACGCCGGCGCCACCGGCGTCGATCATGCCGGTCTCGGCGTTAACAGGCAGGCCCTGAATGGCGATCATACCGGCAACAAAACCAGGGACGAGCGCCGGGCGCTTACCGATAGACTCGGCGATGTAGGCGGAAAGCACGGGAACCATGAGGTTCATGGCGATGCCGCCGATGATCTTCAGCATAGCGGCGAAGGTGTTGTAGTCGGCAGCCGTCGAATCGAAGGACGTAATGCCCCACAGGAACGAGACGGCGGTCAGGACACCACCGGCAACGACGAAGACCAGCATATGGCTGACGCCGTTCATAAGGTGCTTGTAGATGACGTGACCGATGGACTCCTTCTCCTCGGCCTCGTCCTCAACATCGGCAGCGGCTGCAACCGTGTTGTCGCCCTTGGCGGCGAGCGCGCGGTCAATCAGCTTACCGGCGGCCTCAACGGACAGGGCCTTGGAAACACCAACGGAAACCATGGGCTTGCCGGCGAAACGCTCAGCCTGGACATCCTTATCGGCTGCGACCACGACGGCCTTGGCACCGGTGATCTCGCTCTTGGTGAGCTCGTTCTCGACACCGACCTGGCCATGGGTCTCGACCTTAATAGTCAGACCTCGCTCGGCAGCTGCCTTCTCCAGTGCCTCCTTCGCCATGAAGGTGTGCGCAATGCCGGTCGGGCAACCGGTGGCGGCGATGATGTCAAACTTAGCCATGTGTCCCTCCTTTTTAAGTTTTGCGCCCGCAGGCGCTCCCCTACACGCGCGTCCTTGCGCGCTTTTCCACAACTGAAAGATACCAACCTACCGTCCGCGTGAGAAGAGACAAGGCGCAATTCTCCGGTGAAAGGTTCTTTCATAACCGTAAACGGTAGGTGAAAGTTTACCATCAACACTTGAAACGGCAAGGTGTATCTTGTAATTGAAAATCCCCCTATACTATGACATTACAAAACGAGTCCGATTTTCATGCCAACCAGGAGCCATCCATGACCGATAGTAGCAAGAGCGCACTTTCCCTCATTAGTACCCATCAGGGATACAGCGAGTCCGAGCAGCGTATTGTCGACTATATATTGGAGCACCAGTCCGAGGCGCCACGCCTCACGGCGGCTCAGCTCTCGCGCGCCGCCGCCACGTCCGAGGCGACCGTTTCGCGCTTCTGCCGCAAGCTTGGCTTTGGCAGCTTCCGCAGCTTTCAGTTTTCGTTGGCGAGGGATTTGGAAAGCCAGCGCAACGAGGGCCTGACTGACGAAGTCTCGCTCGACAATATGGAGCAGAGCCTTAAGAACATCCTGGCTGCCAAGGTGAGCGAGCTTAATGCGACCATCGACGGGATCGACCACGATACGTTGGCGGCTGTTGTGCATGCCCTTAAGCATGCAGGAGTTATTGAGTTTGCGGCTGTGGGCAATACGAACGCGGTCGCGCTCGATGCGACGTTTAAGTTTTCGCAGCTGGGCCTGCGCTGCATGGCGAGCACCATTAGCGAGACATCAATCGGCTTTGCGCTCACGTTGCGCCCGGGTGACGTCATCGTGCTCATCTCAAACTCCGGCAAGTCGCGCCGACTGAATCGCATGGCAAAAGCGGCTCGCGACTGCGGTGCCACCGTAGTCGTCATCAGCAGCGACAGCAAGTCTCCACTCGCGCGCCTGGCAGACTACACTTTTAATACCGTCAACCACGAGGCGCTGCTGACGACGGGTGACTTTGCGTTCTCCAAGATCAGCGCCACGATGATCATCGAAGTTATCTACAACTTCCTGCTGCCCGAGATTGAAGACGCTCGCGAACATATCAGCTACTACGAGGAGCTCATCCAGCCGGACAAGGTCGTTGAGTAAAACGCGTAGTGGGACAAAAATTTCAGTCTATTTTGTCCCACCAACACCGCTGATACGACCTAGCCTCGAACTTCTTCGAGCATCTGCTTTGCGTGGGCCAAGCTTGCCTCGGACTGATCGCCGCTGAGCATGCGGGCGATCTCGGCGGTACGCGCTTCGCCGGTCACCTCGTCCAAATGCGTCTGGGGAACATCGCCCGGCTCCTTGCTGACAACATAATGCTTGTCGGCCATGACGGCGACTTGCGCCAAGTGGGTTACGACAATCACTTGATGCGTAGCGGCAAGATCGGCCAGCACGCCAGCAAGAGCACGAGCCGTGGAGCCGCCGACGCCGGCATCGACCTCGTCAAATACCAGTGTGTCGACGCCGTCAGCATTACCCAAGACCACTTTGCTCGCCAGCATAACGCGGCTGAGCTCGCCGCCCGACGCAATGCGGCGCAGGGGTCGCGGCGTCAAGCCGGCACCGCTGCGATACAAAAGCTCGTAGCTCGAAGGACCCGCCGGCGTCCACTCGGCGCGCGGAAGATCACGCGACTCCCAAACGAGCTCGGCGCCGCCCATCTCCAAGCGTGCCATCTGACGACCAACCTCGTGGCAGAAGCGCGGGGCAGCCGTATTGCGAGCGCGCTTAAGCGCCTTGGCAGCGGCAAACAACTCGCGCTCGGCAGCACCAAGTGATTCACGCGCCTTTTTGATCTGTTCATCGCCATCATCGACCAAGGACAGCAGCTCTTGCGAGCGATCGCGCATGGCAAAAACATCGTCCATGGTGGGACCCCACTGACGCAACAGGCCCTTGAGGTCGGAATACCGCTCACGCATGCGAGCGAGCTCGCGCGGGTCGAAGGCGACGCCATCGCGATAGGCACGAAGCTCGTTCGCGCTATCCTCAAGGGAGATACAGGCATCCGAAAGCGCATCAGCAATGTCGCCCAGTTTGCGATCGACGGTAGCCATACGGGAAAGCTCTGCCACGGCGCTGTTCACGGCATCGAGCGCTCCCCCTTCGGCGACAAGCGATGCATGGGCATCGTTAGCTGTGGCAACCAGAACCTCGGCATGTTCGGAGCGCGGCAGCAGTTCCTCGAGTTCCTCATACTCGCCCGGCTTGGGGTCGACCGCGCCGATGCGCTCGAGGGCAAAGCGAGCCTCCTCGACACGGCTCCCCTGCGCACGCGAGGCTTCCTCCACACGGCGAAGCTCCTTGGCGGCGTCACGCGAAGCCTTAAAACAGGCGCGATACTTCTCGAGCGCCTCATGCGCTGCGCGTCCAGCCCAGGCATCGACCATGGCAACATGATGCGCCGGATCGAGCAAGCGCTGGTGCTCGTGCTGACCGCAAAGATCCATCATGACGCCGACGCGCTCCGAAAGCTCACGCACGCTGGCGATGCGGCCGTCAATTTTTACGCGACTGCGGCCTTCGGCAGAAAGGCTGCGCTGCACGGTGAAACCCTCCGAGTCGTGCGGGCCATCGAACAAGCGCGCCTCGACGCTGGCAAGCTCCTCTCCCTCGCGCACCGTCGACGAATCTGCACGCTCGCCCAATATGAGCTTGAGCGCCGAAAGCAGCGCGGTCTTACCGGCACCGGTCTCGCCGGTCAGGACAGTCAGGCCAGCACTCGGAACCAGCGTCGCCTCACGAATGAGTGCAATGTTAGAAACCTGCAGCTCATCGATCATGACGCACTCCGTAGAACACGCGGCTCACCGAGTTATAGAAGCTCTCGGGGCCGTAATCCAGCAGCAACACATCGCCGGGACCGCGACGCACCGCCACGCTCTCGACCGTGCCATCGCAGGTAATAAACTGTCCGTCGATGGCAATCGCCGGCACGCTCGGACGATCATCGGACATAAAGATCTCGACGACATCACTCGGCGAGGTCAAAAAAGCGCGAGCCTGAATGGTATGCGGAGCGATGGGCACACAGACCATACCCGTGTAATCGGGGCTGACGATGGGGCCGCCGGCGGAAAGCGCATAGCCGGTAGAGCCAGTCGCCGTCGACACGACGACACCGTCACCGCGCAGGCGATCGATATGATGGCCGGAAACCGTGATGTCAAATTCGACCATATCGGAAAGAGGTCCGCGCGTAAGTGCCATATCGTTGAGGGCAAACGTGCGCACGACATCCTTCGTGCCATCTTCGCGCACCGAAACGATATCGGCGGCGATGGTGGCGCGGCGGCTCACGTGGAGCTCGCCGGACAGGGCATCGCTCACAACCTGCAAAATGTCGCGCTCCTCGGGGCTCGCGGCCGTTAAAAAGCCCAGGTGACCATAGGAAAGACCAAGGATAGGAATCTCGCGATGGTTGAGGATGCGGGCAGCGCGCAGCAACGTACCGTCGCCGCCGAGCGTAATGACCAGATCTGAGCCATCAATATCAGGCGCGCTTTGAATCTTCGATCGCTGGTCGGCAGCCCATGCGACCTCGTAGCCCTGGCGCGAAAGCCAAAGCTCGAGCATCAGGCCGCTCTCGACCGCCTCTTGCTTGTAGTAATTGGGAACCAGAAAGACCTTCATAGCGTTGCAGCTTTCTCGCTCAAAGCCGATACCTGGGATTGCAGCTCATCGTCGGTGCGTTCACCAGGGGCAAACCTTGTGCCGTACAGGAAAAACTCAACGTTGCCCTTAGCGCCATGGATGGGCGACACGCACACGTCAAGCGGGAACAGGCCCTTGGCGGCAAAAAGCTCAATCGCCGCCACGAGCGTATCGCGGCGGACGGCGGGGTCGGTCACGATACCGCGCTCGCCCACCAGCGCAGCCGGCGCCTCAAACTGGGGCTTTACGAGCGTGCAGAACGAACCCGAAGGCTTCAGGCACGCCAGCACGGCGTCGATGATATTCGCGATGCCGGTAAACGAGACATCACATACAGCCAGGTCGATGGCACCGGCATAGCCAAGCTCAGGCAGCTGCGTCACGTTTGTGCGCTCATGCAGCGTCACGCGATCATCCTGACGCAACGACCAATCGAACTGTGCGCGACCCACGTCCACCGAGATAACGGTCGCAGCTCCGCGCTTGAGCAGGCAATCGGTAAAGCCGCCGGTAGAGCAGCCCACATCCAGACAGCTAAGGCCCGTCGGATTGATGCCAAACGCATCAAGCGCGCCTTCGAGCTTAAGACCGCCGCGGCCAACATAGGGAATGCGCCCCTTCACGTGCAGCGGCAGACCCGGGGTCACCTTAAGCCCCGGCGAAGTCAAGCGCTCGCCGCCGCTCGAGACCAAGCCGGCCATAAGAGTGCGAAGGGCATCCGCGCGATCGGCGCAGATGCCCTGTGAAATCAGTTCGTCATCAAGACGCACGCGTTTCATGAATGCCATCAACCATTCGTATCCGGAGATGCGGCCTAGCTATCCTGGGATTCGTTTGCCGCATCCTCATCGTATTCCTGCTCGAGCTTATCGGCCTCACGCGGCGTCAGCTCAAACTTGTCGACCATATCGACCGCGCGGGAGCCCAGCTCAATCGCTTCGTCAAACAGATCGAGTGAACGCTCCAAGGACGTATCCTTGGAGCGAACGGTAGCGATGATCTGGTCCAGACGGTCCGAAATCTCGTCAAAGTTGCGGACAGAACCCTCTGGCATGGCTACTCCTCGACGGAGTCGGCCTCGACGGCCTCAGCAGCGTCCACATCCTCGGCAAGTACACCGGCGGTAGCCTGAGCGGCAGCGACCTTGGCGGCAGCCTCAGCAGCCTGGACCTCCTCGCGAGCGCGATCCTCGGCCAGCAGTTCCTGGTACAGGTCCTCGCCCGGCAACTCCTCGCTGCGCGCGATCTTGCCCAGCACGCCGTTGACGAACGACGCGGACTGGTCGGTGCCATAGGCCTTGGCAAGTTCGACGGCCTCGTTGATCACGATAGCGTCCGAGACCTCTTCGTCGGTGAGGAAGCGCATCTCGTAGACGGCGATACGCAGCAGATTGCGGTCGGCGCCGGGCATGCGCATAAGATCCCAGTTCTTGGCAACGGAGCGCAGAGCGCAGTCGATGCGATCGATATGCTCGTAGGCACCGCGGCACAACTCCAGTGCATAGGGGTCGAGGGGACCCTTCGAGATCAGGAAATCGCCCTCGAGGACGCGCTCGAGCGGGCTGTCCGTGGCCTCGGCCTGGAACAGCAGCTGCAGCGCCTGACTGCGGGCAAGCGTGCGCCCGCGATAAACCTTAAGGCTCAAAGGTTACTCCTTGGGGAAAACGAGGCCGTCGATACAAACGTCAACGCGCTCGACCTCGACACCCACCTGGGCATCGATGGCGGCGACTACAGCGGCGCGAACGGCCTCGGCGAGTTTCTTGAACGGATAGCCAAAGAACACCACAACGCGCACGGTGAGTGCGAGCTTGTCGCCGACGACCTCGGCCTCGACCGCCGGCTCGGAAGCCGGGGCCTTGGACGAGAGCATCATGGAGACAAGGTTGGTGGCAAGGTCCTTGACGCCAACGGAGGCGATGCCCTCGACATCGGACACGGCGCGCGAGACGATGGCGGTCAGAACATCGGGCGAAATGCCGATGCCGTCAATCTTGATTTCCTGGGGCATGAGTCCTCCTAGAAGAGTTGGTTGCTAGACGCGGGAGACGAACTTGCCGTCGCGGGTGTCAACCTTGATGACCTCGCCCTCGTTGAGGTACATGGGGACCTGGATGACAGCGCCGGTGTCGATCGTGGCCGGCTTGGTGGAACCCTGGACGGTGTCGCCCTTAAAGCCCGGGTCGGTCTGGACGATGGTGGTCTCGATGAACATCGGCGGAGTCACGCCCATGAGCTCATCGTCGGCGAAGAGCAGCTGGCAGATGTCGTTCTCGCGCAGCCACTTGGAGTTCTCGCCCACCATGTCCTCGGGAACGGGAACCTGCTCATAGGATTCGTTGTCCATGAAGATGTAGTCGGTGCCATCGTTGTAGAGGTACTGGAACTCACGGGTGGTGAGCATGACGCTCTCGAACTTGGTGCCGGCGTTGCAGGTGTTCTCGACGACGCGGCCGCTCTTGATGTCGCGGGTCTTGTAGCGCACAAACGCGCCGCCCTTGCCCGGCTTGACATGCTGGAACTCGACGATGGTGTAGACCTTGTCCTTAATGCGGAGACCGAGGCCGTTCTTGAAGTCGGCGGTAGAAATGGTAGGCATAGCGACCTTTCTTGTTATGGGCAGAACGCACAAGCGTCCAAATTACATACGAGCGAAATTATACACTTGCAGACGGCGCCTGCAGCGAGCGCATAAAAAGAGAACGCGGGGCGCCCGAATCATTTCGGACGCCCCGCCCCAAACTATCTACGAAGTAGACTAGCAGTCAATAACGTGAAGGTCATGCGGCGTCTTGGTGAAGGGCTCGTAGCCGTTCTCGGTGACCACGCCGTAGTCCTCCAGGCGCACACCGCCCACGCCGGGCAGGTAGACGCCGGGCTCCATGGTGATAACCGAGCCGACCTCGATGATATTCTTGCTGCGGTTGAAGTTGGGCAGCTCGTGGATGTCAATGCCCACGCCGTGGCCCAGACCATGGTTGTAGTAATCGCCATAGCCGGCATCGCCAATGATCTTCTTGGAAAGCTTGAAAATGTCGTTGCCCTCGACGCCCGGATGGATGGCGGCGACGCACTCCTCGTGCGCACGGCGCACGAGCGCGTACAAGTCGAGCTGCTCCTGCGTGGGCTCGCCCATCACGACGGTACGCGTCATATCGGAGCGATAGTCGCAGTAGCCCGCGCCGTAATCCATGAGAACGAAGTCGCCCTTCTCGATCACGCGGTCGCTCGGGACGGCATGCGGGTTGGCGGTATTGGGGCCGCTCGCCACGATGGAGCCGAAGGCCAAGCTGTCGGCGCCGTTGGCGAACATAAAGTTCTCGAGCTCGTTGCGAACCTGCTTCTCGGTCATGCCGGGTTTAATAAATCCGAGCATGTGCTGGAAGGCGGCGTCGGTAATCGACTGCGCATGGCGCATGAGCTCGATCTCCTCGGCGTCCTTGATGGCGCGCATCTTGCGAATGTCATCATGCATCAGCGGCAGCATGCAGGCGACGGAACGATCCTCAAGGCCACGCTGAATACCCTGGTAGAAGTTAATCTGCATGTCGTCCTCGACAGCGCAGACGCGGCACTTGTTGGCCGCGATCTTGCCGGCGACCCAACCGGGGATGGTGCCTTCGTCCATGTCGTAGACCCAGGGGCTGCCGGCAGGCGTGTTCTCCTCAAAGCTGTTGAGGTAGCGCGAGTCGGTATGGAACAGGCACTGGTCAGCCGTAATAAACGCAGCGTGCGGGAACTCGAAGGTGTAATCGAAGACGCCCTTCACGCCCGTGAGCCAACGAAGGTTGGCCTCGTCGCGCACCACGATAGCATCGTAGCCGCGCTCAGCCATCAGGGCACGGACACGCTCGATACGACCGGCAGGACCGGCAGCAAACTCAGACATGCAGATTCCTTTCTTGTTGTCTCCATAAAGACGGGACAGGTCTCAACCGAACGATGGAATCGCATGCAATCCGCAACCGATTGAAAACCCGCCCCTCAACATGATACGAAAGACGATGGATGTCAATAAATCTTAGAGAAGTTCTTTGCGAGAAGCCAAGTAGGCGTGAGCATGGCGGTCGAGAACCTCGTCCTCAACGCTCGTTAAACGAATGGCGCCGAGTGCCGCGGGCAGCGGCAACATGCTGCGGTTCGAGCGGACAAACTGCTGCCTGCGGAACTCCTCGATATATGCAGCAGGCTCCAGATCGAAGGCAAGCTCCTCGATACCAAAGTCCTCCAGGCAGTCATCGACCTCAAAGACGTAATCGATATCGAAGTCGCAGGCATCGTGTGCTAGGCGCGCCTCAAAGCGCATGCCCTCGGACAACAGCTGGTAGGCAGGCACCTGCGAAGCGGCATCGCCCAAGCAGGCGCGCAGGGTACGCTCCCCCGTCTTGCCAAAATCGAGCGCATGGCGGGCGCTGGGATTCGTAGCCATCAGTACGTCCTTGCGGGCAGTCTGAGACCACTGAACGGCATTGACGAGCGCGACCTCCTCGCCCGCGAGAATCTCGGGAACGGTCTCGGTAAACTGATTCCAGCGGGACTTGCTGCTCGAAAGCATGGTGCCAACAAGTACCGCATAGCCGAGCTTGAGGTCCTCGGGGTCCGCCTCGCGAACAAGGTCGAGGTCACACACGACCAAGCCCGGCTCGGGACGGAACGCGATAGCGGGAAGCGCATGCGCGGACGAGGCGACGAGGGGCTTCATGGTCGTCGCGACCGTGAGCATGGCGTCGAACGTCGTCGGCAGCAAGGCGCACTCGGTGCGACCGCACCACTGATTGGCACACCAGCAAACGACCGAGCAGGTCGCCGTGTCGCCGACAGCGACAACGAGATCGTCGCAGGTAATGCCGTTAGCCGACAGGGCGCCAAAGACGGTATCGGCATCGGCAAGCGTAGCACCAGCAGGTGAAACCTCGAGGACGAGCAGCGACACGGCAAAACCGGCGTCAACCAGCGCATGCTCGACAGCCTCGCCAAAACGCTCGGATGTGGCGTCGTTCCAAACCACCATCGCGCGCTTAGGCTTGCCCACAGCCGAGGCAAACATGCGCGACAGTTCCTCGAACGCGCCCAATCCGACGCGGACATCGACACTGCGGTTTTGGAAATTGATAAGTTGGCGGCGAATCATAGCAGTCCACGCTCCAAAAGCATCTCGGCACAAAGGTAGGAAACGTCCTCGAAGGACTTGTTGCGAATATCAAGGGTAATATCGGCGGCTTGGCGATACAGCGGACGGCGATGCTCAAACAGGCGCGCAGCATGCTCGGGCGAGCGGAAATCGGGCCGGGTATCAGAACGGCGAATCTGGCGCAACGAGTCCTCAAAGTCGCCTTCGAGGTACACGCATGTACCCATCTCGTGCATCAGTTCAATGTTCACCGGCGTCTCGACGATGCCACCCCCGCACGACACCAGCAGGCTGCGCTCGCTTTGAAGCGAACGGAGTGCCGAGGTCTCGAGCTCGCGAAAACGGTCCTCGCCCTCGGTCTCAAATATCTCGGTCACCGACTTGCCACATCGACGCACAACCAAACGATCGGTATCGATAAAACGCCGCTTGAACATAGTGCCGACGTTGCGCGCTAGCGTCGATTTGCCCGCGCCCAAAAAGCCGATAAAGAAAATATGGTCGCAGCCGTGTTTGATGTGCTGAGACATGGCGAAACCTATTCCTCGCAGGGAAGGTCGCGCAGGGCCCGGCGCTCAAAGATACGGAAGATCTGCGTGTACCACAGGTCCTGGGTTGCCTGCGGCTTGACCAGAATAGTGTCAACGCCGGCAAAATTACCGCTCCACACGTCCGTGTACAGCTGATCGCCGATCAGCACCGCCTCGTCTGTCGTGGCGCCGAGGCGCTTAAGACCCGCCTTCAAGGCAAACGGGGCGGGCTTCATGGCGTGGCTAATGGCCTCGAGTCCCAGCTCGCGTGCAGAGCTCATGACCTGGTCGCGATGCCAGTTGTTGGACACCATGCACAGCTTAAAGCCTTTGGCGCGGGCGGCGTCGAGCCAAGCGGAAACCGCAGTGGGAACCTGCTCGGTGTCGCGCGGCACCAGAGTGTTATCGCGATCGAGCAGAATGGCGCGTTTGCCGTCGGCCCACAGGGTATCAAGGTCGATGCGATCGACCGAGGCAACGTATCGTTTGGGGCTAAAAATCCTCATGCTAATTCCAAGACTGTTGATGCTCTTCGTAGGTTTGCGAGAAGTACTCCTCGTCCTGCGTAATGTAGAAATACAGGTCATCGGAGTCGGTCGGCTCAAGCGTGGCCTTGAGTGCCTCGAGCGACGGAGAGCAGATGGGCGTGGGTGGCAGGCCCTCGTGCTTATAGGTGTTATACGGGCTATCGCTCTGCAGGTCGTCGGCGGTAACCTCGCCACCGGTGACATACATCATGGTCGCATCGCTGTTGAGATAGCGCAGACCGTCGAGCTTGCCGGCAAGGCGGTTGTAGAAGACCGAGGCCACGTGCGCACGTTGATCGGCGTTGAGGCCCTCGCGCTCAACGATCGAGGCCAAGTTAACGATGTCGTAGTCGGACATCTCCACACCGTAGCGCTCCTTGATCTTGGCTTCGCAGCTCGCAAAGTCAAGCGACTTGTACTCAGTCTTAAACTGATCGAGCATGGCGCGAATCACGTCATCGGCCGTCGGCGAATCACCCAACGAATAGGTCTTGGGGAACAAGAAACCCTCGAGCGAATCGTTGGCGGCGCCCTTAAGGAAGCTATAGTCGTCAACGTAATTGGAGGCCTTGGCCTGGTTGAGGAAGTCTTCCTTAGAGATGCTGTCGTAGGCCTGGGCCACGCGGTCGGCGACTTGATCGACTGTCAGACCCTCAGGGATAGTCAGCGCATTGGAGCCCGCGTTGGGGCCTTCCATGAGCTGCTGAACAACCTTGGTCGCATCCATGAGTGTGGTGAACGAGTAGGTGCCAGGCTTAAGCGACATATCGGCGTTAAGCTTTTTCACCGCCGCGTAGTAATCCTTGGGATTTTCGACGATATGGTTCTCGGAGAGAATCGAGGCGATCGTATCGCCCGAAGCACCGTCGGGAATGGTCACCGTAACTTGCTGGCCAGCAGCGACTTTCGCATCCTCACCGGCAAAGAAGCCCTTAACGGCAGGTACGACAAAGAAAGCGATAGTAGCAAGCGCGATTACGGCCACCACAACGCCGATGATCATAGGAACCGGAGAACTCTTCTTTTGAGCACCGCGACGAGCATGCGTGTTGTAGCTCGAGCGAGTCGCCGGAGCAACGCCATGCGACCCGCGAGCGTGATGCGAATGCGATTGGGGGGCCTGCGTTCGCTGAGTAGGTGCCTGATGCTTAAAGCGAGCACCGCCTGCAGGCTGAGCCGAACGAGCAGCGGGCTGCTGAGCCGCGTGAGAAACCGGATACTGAACCGAACGAGCAGAAGACTGCTGACCCGTCCGTTGAACAGGTTGGGCCGAACGAGAGGAGAACTGCACCGGGCGCGCGGCAGATTGAGCTGCGCGCTGGGTCGGCTGTGCCGGACGCTGGCCAGGCTGGGCAGGGCGCGACGACGGCTGACGTGTACGATTCGGCTGGCGCGGATCGGGAGCGCTAGGCATGCGAAACCTCCTCGTTTTTACGATCAAGCCACGTCTGCAAAAACAGGCTGGCGGCAATCATGTCAATCTTGCCCCTCATCTGCTTTTCGTTGAGGCCCTGCTCGCGCAGGATACGCTTGGCCTCTTGCGAGGACAGGCGCTCGTCCTCAAACTCCAACGGAAGATCGAGCTCGTCGGCAATCTTTTGCGCAACAGCGGCAACACGCTCGGCCTGGGGACCGGGCTCACCGGCCATGGTCAGGGGACGCCCACTTACCAGGATATCGGGCTCATAGTCCTCGACCAGGTAGCGGAACGTCTTGGCCATACCGGTGACCTCTGCAGCCGGGAGCACCTTGACAGGCATCGCCATCTTGCCATCACGGCTCGAGACGGCGATGCCGATCCTGGTCTCCCCTATGTCCAGCGCAAGCGCGACCACAGCGACTACCTAGATTCTTAGGCGCCGAGCACGGTCTTAGCGGCCGCGAGGGCATCGGCGATGCCGGCGGCATTCTTGCCACCGGCCTGGGCCATGTTGGGACGGCCGCCACCGCGACCGTCGACCAGGCCCGCGATCTGCTTGATCACGTTACCGGCGTGGAAACCGGCCTTGACGGCGTCATCGGAGCCGGCGGCGAGCAGGGCCGGGGTGCCCTTCTCGGTCACGCTGGCGACGACGCAGGCGACAGGACCGGCGACCTTCTGGTGCACGGTATCCCAGACGTTGCGCAGGTCGGCAGCCTCAAGGCCCTGGAGCTCAGCGACGACGAGCTTGTAGCCGTTCAGCTCGACAGCGCCCTCGATGGCGCTGGAGATAGCGTCGGAGGAGCCACCGGTCAGCGCCTTCTTGAGCTTGTTGGAAGTCTCGCGCAGCTCGGCCTGCAGGTTCTCCACGCGGGCGGGAACCTCATCCACGCGGCACTTGAGCGCAGCAGCGGCGGCGTCGACGAGCGCCAGACGGTCGGCCATGTAGTCGAGAGCACCCTTAGAGGTCACGGCCTCAATACGGCGGACGTTGGAGCCCGTAGAGGACTCGGAAATGATCTTGAACAGGCCGATCTCGGCGGTGTTGGCAGCGTGCGTGCCACCGCAGAGTTCGCGGGAGAACGGCTGGTCCTCGGCGCCCACGGAGACAACGCGGACGACGTCGCCATACTTCTCACCAAACAGGGCGACAGCACCGGCGGACTTGGCCTCGTCAATGCCCATGACGCGGGTCAAGACCGGCTTGGAGGCGAAGATCTGCTGGTTGACCAGGTCCTCGACAGCCTTGAGCTGCTCGGAGGACAGGGCCTCGAAGTGCGTGAAGTCAAAGCGCAGGTGCTCAGGCGTCACCAGCGAGCCGGCCTGGGAGACATGCTCGCCCAGGACCTGCTTAAGCGCGGCGTCGAGCAGGTGCGTGGCGGTGTGGTTGCGGCGCAGGAAGCCACGGCGCTCGGCGTCAAGCGTGGCGGTCACAGCGGCACCGACAGTCAGCGTGCCATCGACAACGTGCGCGACGTGGGCATACAGACCGTTGTGGTTCTTGGTGTCGGCAACGGTCAGAACAACGCCCTCGGCGGAAAGCTTGCCGGCATCGCCTTGCTGGCCACCCATCTCGGCATAGAACGGGGTGCGGTCGAGAACGACCTCGACGTCCTCGCCGGCGGCAGCGGACTCGACGGACTCGCCGTTGCGCACGATGGCAACAACCTTGGCGCCTACGATCACATCGTTGTCATAGCCGTCGAACTCAGTCGCGGCGACCTTGTCGGAAAGTTCGACCCACACGTCGTTGAAGCTGCCCCAGGCGTCGCCCTTGGCATTGGCGCGGGCGCGGGCCTTCTGGTCCTCCATGCAGGCGGTGAAGCCGTCCATGTCGACGTCGTGGCCAGCGGTGACGGCGATCTCGACGGTCAGGTCGATGGGGAAACCAAAGGTGTCGTGCAGCTTAAAGGCAACATCGCCCGGAAGCACAGCGCCCTCGGCAAGCGCTGCCAGGGCCTCATCCAGGTAGACGCGACCGTTGTCGAGCGTCGTGGAGAAGCGCTCCTCCTCGGAGGCGACGATACCCTTGACGAGCGCGACGTTCTTGAGCAGCTCGGGATAGGCCTCGCCCATCTGAGCGTTGACCTCGTCGATAAACTTGGTCAGGAAGGCGCCCTCGATACCCAGCAGGCGACCGTGGAACACGGCACGGCGGAGCAGGCGTCGAAGGACGTACTCGCGACCCTCGTTACCGGGCAGGATGCCGTCCGAGATCATAAAGTCGACGGCACGAGAGTGATCCGCGATGATACGCAGCGAGCGGCTGGCACCGGAGTAATCGTCGGCGTCATAGGTCTTGCCGCTGATCTCCTCGCCCAGCTTGATGAGGTGCTGCATCAGATCGCCGTCGTAATTGGCGGTCTTGTGCTGCATGATGGCGGCCATGCGCTCTAGGCCCATGCCCGTATCGAGGTTGCGGTGCGGCAGCTCTGGCATGGAGCCGTCCTCCTGGCGGTCGTACTGGGTAAAGACGAGATTCCAGAACTCCAGGAAGCGGTCGCAGTCGCAGCCGGGCTTGCAGTCGGGGCTGCCGCAGCCAACCTCCTCGCCCATGTCAAAGTAGATCTCAGAGCACGGGCCGCAGGGGCCGGTGGGGCCAGCGGCCCAGAAGTTGTCGTCCTCGCCCAAGCGGGAGATGTGGTCCTCGGCAACGCCCAGGGAGCGCCATACGTCATGGGTCTCGTCGTCCTCGGTAAAGACGGTGAAGTACAGGCGATCGAGCGGCAGCTTGAACTCCTTGGTGATGAGCTCAAAGGCCCAAGCGCAGGCCTGCTGCTTGGAGACGCCGCCAAAGGAGAAGTCGCCGAGCATCTCAAAGAAGGACAGGTGACGGCCGTCCTCGCCGATGCAATCGATGTCGTTGGTGCGGACGCACTTCTGGCAGGAGATCGCGCCGATCTCCTTCATGGTCTTCTTGCCCTGGTAGTACTCCTTAAACTGATTCATGCCGGCGTTGGCAAGCAACAGCGAAGGATCGTCGGGGACGAGGGACGAAGAAGGATAGAGCTTAAGACCGCGCTCCTCAAAGAAGTTGAGGAACTTAGAGCGAATCTCGGCCGTAGTCATTGACGGGTAGTCAGCACTCATAGAGGGAATCTCCTCGGTTTCACATCGAAACAGTTCAAACGTTACGATATTACCATCCCACCGCGCCTGTGCAAAAAAGAGGGCCGCCAAACAGCGACCCTCCAGCGAAAGTGCACGTTATTTAGTACTGTGCGATCCTTTGAAAAAGGACTGCTGTAGAATTACATATAAGAGTCACCCGGAAGGAGCGATCGATGAAAAGCAAACGATTTTTCCTCAATGCACTTCTGTTAGCGGCACTTTTAACGCTATTGGCTTTCTCCTGCTGGTACGCAAACCAACCAGCATTTGGCTACGTGTTGTATGCAGTAATGTCCGGCGATAAGGCTTATTACACTTTACGCGCAATTGACATTCTCTTTTTCTATGTTGCCGGTCCCTTATCAATCGCTTTGCTCGCGTTTCTTGTCATTTACAACTTCAAGAAACGTTAATGGGGCCTATTTAGAATCCGAATCGTCCATGGACCCGTCGATGCCGGTTTTGGTATCGTCATCAGAGTTGGAATCGTCATCCTTGGCAAAGGGGTTCTTGAAGAAGCCCGTGGCATCGGGCTGCAGGCCAGAGAGCTTAATCCAGGGATTATCAAACTCGGGCTTGGGCATGGCCTTGGCCTCGGGCGCAGTCTCGTTGCCGATGAGCTCGGACTCGTAAATGAAGGTGTCATCGCCGAGCGCATCGTAGGCGGCGACCGGGTTGCCATCGGCATCGCGGTACGGCGTGCCCTTAAACACGGCGCCGTCATAAGCCACAAGCTGGCGGCCGGTCTCATTCTCGAAGTAGTACACGAAGATACCCTTGAGGGCCGCACACAGCGGGATGGCAATAATCATGCCGATGGGGCCCATGAGTGCCGAGCCAATAACGAGCGCCGTGAGGCTCATGATGGGATGCACCTGAACCGAGCTCTGCATGACCTTGGGCGAAATCACGTTATCGGTAACGTTTTGCGCGACCATCGTCACGACGAGGGTCCACAACGCCAACATGGGGCTGAACATGAAACCGAGCACCGTGGCGATTGCTGCGCTCACCCAGGGACCGACGACCGGAACCAAATGCATGATGCCGGTAAAGATAGCCATGAGCGCCGCATACGGATGGCCGATGATAATAAAACCGATAAAAGCGAGGAAACCACCGCAGATGGACGTCACGACCATGCCGCGCATATAGCCGCCGACCGAGCGTGAAAGGATGGCAACCATAAAGCGGTACGAGGTCTCTTTTTCCTGTCCGATGATGGTGCAGACCTCGTGGTGCATGCGGGGATAATCGCAGGCAAGCCAGTAGGCAAGCACCAGACCCAGAAAGATGACGAACAGCTGCGAGGCCGTGTTGGTAATGAGCGGAAACACGCCGCGGCCGAGCTCCGCAGCGATTTGCGAGACGTACTTGGACGCTACGGTAACCAGCGAAGAAAGATTGTCGTCCAGATACTCCTTGAGCGGCGTGTTGTTGAGCGTCTTAGCGTGCGAGAGCATCTCGTTGAGATCGCCACCCGCAACACGAAGCTGCTCGGGCAGGCGGCTCAGGACTTCCATGATTTGACCGAGCAAAATAGGCGAGAGGATGCAGACGACGCCGACGAGCACGGCAACAACCACAATGAGCGCGATAAGCGAACCGATGCCGCGATTCACACCGTGATGCTCGAGCCAGTTAGTGATCGGCGACATGACAAAAGCGATGATGGAACCGACTGCCAAAAACTCGATGACCGGTGCCAGGATGCCCATAAGGTTAAAGATGACGGCAGCGATGACAATGCAGCCGACGACGCCCCAAATGCGCAGCGTCAGAATACGGGTATCGCGAAGCGTGCGGTCGATTTGTTGGGGGTGCTCACTCATGAACGAACCATCACTCCGTCGGGGTCGATCTTATCTTGAATCTTCTTAAGCGTGCGGCGCAGCAGACGCGAAACCTGCACCTGCGAGATGCCCAGCTTCTTGGCAATCTCGATCTGGGTCATGCCCTTCACAAAACGCAGCTCGATAACCTCGCGCTCGCGCGGCGAGAAATCGCGGATGGCTTCCTCGATTACCAGACGGTCATCGGTAAAGTCGAGCTCGTTGTCATCGTCGGCGTAACGATCGAGAATCGAAGGCGCATCATCGGAATCGGACGCACCGGGAGCCTCGATGGGAACCGAGGTGTAGGCCGAGGACGATTCCATGGCTTCGAGCACCTCGTCGACGGTTACGCCAAGATAATCGGCGATTTCCTCAACCTTGGGCGAACGCTGAAGCTCGTTGGTGAGCTTGTCGGTGGCCTGGTTAACCTTGGCAGAGAGCTCCTGCAGACGACGCGGCACGCGCACACTCCAGCCCTTGTCGCGGAAGTGGCGCTTAATCTCGCCCAAGATGGTGGGCGTGGCAAACGTCGTGAACTCGAGTCCGCGCTCGGGATCAAAGCGATCGATAGCCTTGAGCAAGCCCAAGTACCCGACCTGCAAAAGGTCATCGAGCGGCTCGCCGCGGTTCTTGAATTTGTTGGCAAGAAACCTTACCAGGTTCATATGGGACATGACGAGCTGCTCGCGGGCATCCGGATCACCGGTCTCCTTATAACGACGAAACAGCTCGCGGGTTTTCTCCTTGTCCCAAGCGGTCTTGCCGCTCCGGGAGCGTTCGGTCATATTAGATATCCGCCTTGAGGTCGAGGGAAAGCGTTAGGGGCGCTGTAGTCTTTTCGTAGGAGTCGCACACACTCGCCAAAATGAGCTCGGCATACACGGCAGCCTGGTCATCCTCATCGACAGTCGCCTGGTCGCCAAAGGTAAAGGTCATGCCCACATGCGATTCGTCGACATCGAATTTGATCGAGATATCGTCGGAATCAACAGCCGTGCAGCCAAAGATGAAGGCTTCTTCGGCAGCCATACGAATGTCCTCGATGCGATCGACGGACATAGAGCACAGGGCGCCGACGTTGGCGGCCGTCATGCGCACCAAGCGCGCGAGACGCGGATCACCGGCAACGCTCAGCGTAATGGGGCAGGTTGCTTCGCTACTCATCGCAGGACTCCTCGGAGGTCTCGGCAGGCGTATAGGTGTAATACTGAGCAGGCTTAGCAGCGGGCTTCTGAACATCATCGTCGTCAGCAGCGGCATCGTCGTCGCCAATCAGAACGCGCTCAGTGGGCTGCTCGGCCTCGGCGGCGGCAGCGGCGAGCTTGCGATCGGCGTCGGCTGCAGGAGCCTTCACCTTATTGAAGAGCTTCTGCACGGCGCCAGCAGCAGAATCAGTCACGCTCGATACGGCATTGCTGGCCTCGGCCACGCTGCCCGTGACCTGTGAGATGTCGCGAACGACCGCCTCAACCTCAACGAGGTTGGACGTCAGGGCGTCAACGGCAGTCTTGCTCGACTTGAGGAGCGGCTCCATCTGGGCAAGTGCCGGCGTAAGCTCGTCAACGGCGCCATCGAGCTTTGCCACCACGGGCTGTGCCTCGGCGAGCGTATTATTGAGGTCGCTCACCGTCTTGTCGAGCGAGTCGACGACGGTGCGGGTCTTGCGCAGCGTGAGCGCGAGCTCGACAACAGCCCACACGCCGGCAACGGCGAGCACCAGCAGGGCGATTTGAATGGGACTCATACAAGCCTCCCGAAGGAATCGAAATACAGACGTTTTTCATGGTACCCCAAAGAAGGGCAAAGATACCCAAAGGGAATGCGCGAGGCGCCAATGGCCTACTTGGGAGCGTTGCCGCTACGGTCGCGCTCGCTTTGCTCCACACGCCACTCTTCCCAACCGCGGCCGGCAGGCTGCCAGAACGCGCCGCGCTCCAACCCCTCGGGCAAATAGCGCTGATCGACCCAGCCTTCGGGATAATCGTGCGGGTACTTGTATACACCATACTCGTCGCTGCCGGGACGGTGACGATCGCGCAGGTAGCTGGGCACCTCGCGAAGACCACTGCTGTGGATATCGGCCAGCGCCGCATCGATCGAGGCCTCGCACGCGTTGGACTTAGGCGCCAGACACACATAGAGCGCAGCCTGAGCCAGGTTGATGCGACACTCGGGATAGCCAATGACCTCGGCAGATTTAAATGCGACATGCGCCACCAAAAGCGCCTGCGGGTCGGCGTTGCCAACATCCTCGGAAGCCTGAATCATAATGCGGCGAGCGATAAACTTGGGATCCTCCCCTGCATCGATCATGCGCGCGAGCCAATAGATCGTGGCATCGGGGTCGCTGCCGCGCATAGATTTAATAAACGCACTGATAATGTCGTAGTGCATGTCACCGTTTTTGTCATACGAAAACCCACGACGTGGATTGGCGATCTTCACGTCATCCACGGTAATGGGATAGCGTTCCCCGGCCGCCGGCGCTGGCGTTCCCTCAGTATCGGGACGCGTAACGGCAATCTCACTCGCAAGCTCGAGCGTCGTGAGCGCCGAGCGCGCATCACCCGCGGCCAGCGTGCAAATGGTCTTGACTGTACCCTCATCGGCCGAGAACTTACCGTTTAAACCCTGCGGCGCCTCGAGCGCACGCTCAATGAGCATGGCGATATCCTCGTCCTTCAGGTGCTCAAGCTCTACCACACGCCCACGCGAGAGCAATGCCGAGTTGACCTCAAAGTACGGGTTTTCCGTCGTGGCGCCAATCATAATGACGGTGCGGTTCTCAACCGCATGCAGTAAGGCATCCTGCTGCGACTTAGAGAAGCGATGGATCTCATCGATAAACAGAATGGTGCGGCGGTCGTAGGTGTTCAGACGGGTCTTAGCCTCATCGATTACGCGGCGCAGGTCCTTCACAGTGCCCGTCACGGCGCTGACCTCGACAAACTCGCTCTTGGTATGGTTGGCGATAATGTGGGCCAGCGTCGTCTTGCCCGTGCCAGCCGGGCCGTACAGAATCACGCTCGACAGCACGTCATGCTCAATCGCGGCGCGCAGCCACGAGCCCTTACCGACGGCCTTTTGCTGGCCCACATACTCGTCGAGCGAATTGGGGCGCATGCGCACCGCCAGCGGTGCATTCTGAAAGGAACGCTCGCGCGTCGAAGCAGAAAAAAGGTCGTCCATAGCCATCCCGTGCATCAATCAAAACGTTATCGACAAACAGTATACCGAATTATACGAACTACCGTTCGTTAATATAGGTACGGTGCGGAAACTGCAATCCCGGGAACAGCTTGCTCGTCAGCTCGCAGAAATAGCCGTCCGTCATGCTTGCGATGTAATCCACGACGGTCTGATCCTTATCGTCTTGCCATGCATAGGTGCAGTCGTAGTAGGAAAGCTGCTGCTCAATACGCGAAATATGGTGCTTAAAGATGTAGGAAGACTCGTCGCCTTTATTTAGATCCTGCAGGCAACGGTCGTAGAGCTTTTCGAAGGCCTCACGCAACTCTGCCTCGGAATCGCCTTCGATACCGCCCTTGCTATAGATCTTCTCGTAGTTCTCGCGCTTCGCCCGGCGGATCTCCTCAAACAGGTCCTCGCTCATCTCGATACGCGGTTTGCCATAGCTATGCTCAACGATATCGATGGAAGCGTGCGTGAGAATCCAGCTGTTATAGGCGCCGCCCCGACCATCGTCAAAAGCGTCGGGCGACAGCAGGCCCGCCGCAATGGCGTCCTGACGATCACGACCGACGTAGGCGAGGATATCCGAGATACGCACCACACAGCCCTCGAGGGTCATGGGGCGCAGGTGCTCGATCGCGCCATAGCCCGCGGCAATGCTGTCCTCGACGGTACGGTCGAACTGGTCAAACGACGCCATGTCCGAGAGTTCAAAGACACGCTGCTCGTACTCGCCGTTATGGCACAGCACGCCGTCGAGCGTCTGGAGCGACACGTTGCGACCGTACAGCGCGTCGAGCACGCGGACGGACTGCACGTTATGGAAAAAATAACGACCCGTACGCTCGTGATAGATATCGTTGAGGAAACGCTCGCCGGCATGGCCAAAGGGCGTGTGGCCCAAATCGTGGCCCAGGCCAATCGCCTCGATCAAATCGCAGTTGAGGCCCAAGGCACGGCCGATATCGCGGGCAATGCGCGAGACGAGCTGCACATGAAGGCCGCGCCGCGACAGGTCGTCGTTGCTGCGAAAGCTAAAGACCTGCGTTTTGCCTGCATAACGCGTGTACGCAGGAAGATGAAGAATCTTTTCGGTATCGCGCATAAACGCCGGACGCATAAGCGTGCCTTTGTCGGCAGCGCGATCTATACGACGAATGACCTGGTCGTCGCAGCATCGATAAGGATTAACGACACCCGAGGCGCGGTCGGCGGCGATACGCTCGACCAGCTCGGGCGACAACGCCGCGGGAATGCGGTCCATGCGCGCCTTAATGACGGCCGTTTCTTGATTAGTTGCCATGGCATGCTCCTTAAAAAGGATGCGCAATCGGTTACAATGTCCAGTCCACGACCTCGATTATGGCAAATATCGGCACCAAAAACGGGAGCAATGGCAGGGAGCGCGATTTTGTGAAGAGGCAGGAGAGGGCCAGGACCAGGAGCGCGACGGCAAATGCCACGATGCCGCCCAGAGGGTCGAGCGTGCAAAGCGCGAAAAGCGCCTTGGCATCCCCCATGCCGATGCCGGGGGCCTGGCGGAAACGCCGCCAAAGCGACTCGGTCAGCACAAGGGAAAGGTACACGATAACGGCAGGACCGGCGTGGTCAAGCGCCGTGTTCAAGCCCCTGTCCAGCCAAACGCCTGCAAACGCCGCCACGGCGCATGCGGCGGCAAGCGCGTTGGGAAACCGCCGTTCACGGACATCAATCACCGCACCGGCAAAGGCGCAGATCCAAAAGGGAATATAGACCATTGAACACCTCCCGGGGCAGTCACTCAAAAGCAAAAACCACCACAGAGGTGCCTGTCCCCTTCGTGGTGGTTTTGGTGGTGGTTATTTAGCGCCCTGCATGACCTCGTCGAGGGTAACGTTGACGGCGTGTTGCGTCGGGACCCAGTCGACCTTTAGGAACAGTGCAGCCACCGTGATGGGGATATAGCTGAACATAAAGATCGGGAAGGTAAACAGGTTGGTCACCAGGCGCCACTTTTGCGCACAATGAATGTGCTTGTACTCGAAGATGGTCGTAAGTAGCGCCAGGATAAAGAAGGTCTGATACATCATCGCGAAGGTCATAATGAGCGAGGCGGCACAAGCCTGCATCTCGACCTCGGTGGCCAAGAAGCCATGCGAAAGTCCGCCAACGATGAGGAAGGTCGCGTTGGCGAGCATGGAGATCAGGGACAGCAGCATACCCGGAGCAATCGTCATAAACATGTCGTAGGCGGCAAAGCGGTGATAACGGAAGGTCGACTTGACCAGATGCTTACCGTAGGTAAAGAACACCTGGTAGAAGCCCTTGGTCCAGCGCATACGCTGCTTCCAGGACGCCTTAAACGTCACGGGTTGCTCGTCAAAGAACTCCGCCGGCGCATAACCGATGCGAATGCCGTGAATGGCACAGAACGTAGTGAACTGGATGTCCTCGGTCAGCGTATGGAACTGCCAGCCGTGCATGCCCTCAATTACGCTGGCGGAGATGAGGTAGCCCGAACCAGAGACGGCACAAGACGTCTTGCAGATGTTGCGCGCGTTGTTGAGGAAGCGGGCCTCACGCAGATACCAGGTGGCGTTGGCAGACGAAATCCACGAGCTGCCGAAGTTCTTGGAGTTACGATAGCTCGTAACCACATGGAAGCCCTGGTCAAAGGCATCATTCATCTTGGAGACGTAATCGCGGGAGATAACGTTGTCGGCATCGAAGATAAAGTAGCCCTCAAACGTGTCGGGATACTCGTTGAGAATGCGATCGAAACCAAAGTCCATGACCCAGCTCTTACCCTTGCGGGCCAGGTCGTTGCGCTCATAAACGATGGCGCCCGCCTCGCGCGCGAGCTGCGCCGTATTATCGGTGCAGGCATCGGCGACCACGAAGACCTCGATAAGCTCGGACGGATAATCCTGGTCCTTGATGGAGCGAACGAGGTTGGCGATCACGGCCTCCTCGTTATGCGCCGCGATAAAGAAGGCATAGCGGTGGAGTTTTTTGGCCTTGGGAGGCGCGACCTCGCCACGAAGAGCGCCAATGACAAAGAAGACCACCTGGTACAGAAAGCAGACCGTGAGTAGCGTAACCACAATCTGGTTAAAGATCACGATGGGCGTGTTAGTTTGTAAAAAGGCGAGCATGCAGGCTCCCGAGAACGCGTTACGTAAACAACCGTATATCTTACCGTAGGCTAACCGAGTTCAAGAAACCACCTAATACTGGTTAGGCTTCGAGCAGACCGAGCTGCGGAACGATTTCGTCGCCGGCGGCAGTGCGGCCGAGCGAGCGCGGGGCTAAGTCATCCAGAACGGCGGCGAGATCCCACGGCAGCTCATCGCGGCACTCAATGCGCTCCCCCGTCACGGGATGATCGAACGCCACACGCCAGGAATGGAGGAATTGCCTGGTCAAACCCTGGTCGGCACGCGCATCGCACTTACCGTAGAGCGGATCGCCCACGCAGGCGTGGTTGATATGGCGCATGTGCACGCGAATCTGATGCGTGCGACCCGTAAACAGGTGGCACTCGACGAGCGTATAGCCATCGTCAAAACGCGTGGAATCGAAGCGCTCGAGGACCCTAAAGGTCGTAATGGCCTGGCGCGCGAAAGGATCGTCCGAAACCGCCATCTTGACACGGTCGCGCGTAGAACGGGCAATGCCGGTGTTAATGGTGCCCTCGTCCATGGCAATGTGGCCGTGGACGAGCGTAATGTAGCGGCGGTCGAGCGTGCGCGTGCGGATGAGATTCTGGAGCGCGCGCTGGGTGTCGTCGTCTTTTGCCGCGAGCATAAGGCCCGAGGTGTCACGATCCAGGCGATGCACGATGCCGGGGCGGTCCTCGCCCTGCACGGTGCCCAGATGGTCAATGCCACAGTGATAGACCAAGGCGTTCGCAAGGGTGCCGCTCTCGTGGCCATGGGCGGGATGGCACACCAGACCGCGCTGCTTGGAGAGCACGATGAGGTAGTCGTCCTCGTAGCGGATATCGAGGGGAATGGCCTCGGGAATCACATCGGTGGGATCGTGCGGCTCGGGCAAATCGACCGAAATACGGTCGCCGGAGCGCACGGCATACTTTTTTGACAGGCATGTCTCGCCGTTGACGGCAACGGCACCGCCCTCGATCAGATGCGCGCAGGCAGAGCGCGTAGGGCAGCCGTCATTAGCGCCCAGATAGGCGTCAAGACGCTGACCAGCGGCATCGTCGGCAACAAGGATATGGATGTCGGCCATTAGCGCTCGCTCCTTTCGCGAATCTTGCGGGCACGCTCCCCACGCTGCTGGGCCTTGCGCTTAGCGCGGGCCTCGTCACGGGCGTTGAGTTCGGCGGTCGCGTCGACCTCACGGGCCGCAGGACTCAAGAACATGTAGCCGATGAGGGCAAGCACCACACCGACCGTAATGCCGACATCGGCCACATTGAAGACGGGGAAGTCGATGAAGGTGGTGGCAATAAAATCGGTCACAAAGCCAAAAGCCAGACGGTCGATCGCATTGCCAATGGCGCCGCCCACGACCATAGCCATGCCCACAACCTCAAAGCGAGCAAGCTGGGGCGCGCGAAGCAAGTACACCGCGATCGCAACGATAACGACAAACGCCAGCACGGCAAACGCGAGGCCATGTCCCTCGCCCATGCTAAAGGCAGCACCGATGTTACGCACGAAAAGGAAGTCGATCACACCGGGGATAACAGTCACATGTAGAGCATCGCCGACGGCACGAACCGCAAGCTTGGTCAGCTGGTCAACAAGCAGCACGGCCAACGCCACGCTACCAGCAACACCCAACCGCCAACGCAAAGGCGGCGTCATATCCGCAGAACGACCCAAATCAATCCCCTACCCTCAAAAACATCGAATTACGTTTAACGCAAATCAATATCTTATATTGACCAGCAACGAAATAGCCGATGATTCGCTACCAACAGCGAAAACCCGCCAGAGCGAGCAAGGTGCCTTGAAACAAGGCGGCATAGACCTTCTGGTCATGCCGCCGAAGCTGAAAGGCAGATTGCCGCTCTGGCGGGTTTGCAGCGTCGAGCCGTTACGCGGTTTGGTAAAACCGCGTAACTAGAGTGCGTTCGCACACCTCTCGCAGATGTGAGCGTGGCCGTTGTACTCGCCGACGGTGGTGCGGTAGTTCCAGCAACGGTCGCAACACTCGCCCTCGGCAGCCTCGATGGCAACGGAGAGCTCCTCGCCCTGAGTCAGTTCAACAGCGGAGACGATGTAGAACTCGGCCAGGTCAACGGCCTTGTCGCCGGTCAGCAGCGCATACATCTCGGCGGGAACGACCGCCTTGACGCGGACCTGTTGGCTCTTAGTGAAGGTGCCGGCGGAGCGGGCATCCTCGAGGGCCTTGGTCACGGCGCTACGGAGCTCGAGCGAAGCCTCGAGCACGCCCTCAAACTCGTTGGCCTCGTCGACCGTGATGGGCGACTTGTACCAATCGAGCAGCGCGGCGTACTTCTGGTGATCGACGCAGCCGGCAGGCGCATAGGCCATGGCCTCGTCGACGGTGTAGGACAGAATCGGCTGCAGATCGCGCATGAGCATCGAGAAGAGCTCAGCGAGCACGGTCTGGGCGCTGCGGCGCTCGAGCGAACCGGGCTTGTCGCAGTACAGACGATCCTTCAGGGCATCGAGGTACACGTTGGAAAGCTCGGTAACCACAAAGTCGTAAAGCGCACGGTAAGCGCGCGGGAACTCGTAGCAAGAGTAAGCGTCGTCGACCTCGGCCTGGACCTGGGTCAGACGGGCAACCATGAGCTTGTCGAGCGGCAGCAGGTCGGAAAAAGCGACGCCGTCGGTCTCGGGCTCAAACTGGCCCTCGAGCTCGGAAAGCAGGAAGCGCAGCGTGTTGCGGAAGCGACGGTAGGCATCGGACGTACGGGCAAGGATCTCGTGGTCGATGGAGACGTCGGAGCTAGTATCGACGGAGGCGACCCACAGGCGGATGATGTCGGCGCCCATCTCGTCACAGACCTTGTTGGGGTCGATGACGTTACCGAGCGACTTGGACATCTTGCGACCCTGGCCGTCGAGCGTGAAGCCCTGCGAGACGACCGCCTTGTACGGAGCGTGACCGTTGGCGCCCACCGAGGTGAGCAGCGAGCTCTGGAACCAACCGCGGTGCTGGTCGGAGCCCTCGAGATACACGTCCGCCGGATACTCCAGCTCGGAGCGATACTCGCAGACGGCCTTCCAGGAGACGCCGGAGTCCCACCACACGTCGAGGATGTCCTTATCAGCCTTGAGGTGATGGCCGCCGCACTTGGGGCAGACGCAGGCCTCGCCCAGGTAGCTCTCGGGAGCGTCAGTGAACCAGGCGTCGGAGCCCTTCTCGTGGAAGAGCTTGATGACGGCGTCGAGCGTGGCGTCGTTCATGACCTTCTCGCCGCAGTCGGCGCATGTGTAGCTCGGGATAGGCACGCCCCAGTTGCGCTGACGGCTGATGCACCAGTCGGGACGCTGCTCGACCATGGCGCCGATGCGGTTTGCCGCGTGGGCCGGATACCACTTGACGTTCTCACGGACCTCCTTGCCAGCCTGCTCGCGCAAACCGGTCTTGTCCATCGAGACGAACCACTGGTCGGTAGCACGGAAGAGCACCGGGTGCTTGCAGCGCCAGCAGTGCGGATAGCTGTGCGTGATCTTCTTCTCGAGGACCAGGGTGCCGCGCTCGCGCAGGAACTCGATGATGTGCGGGTTGGCCTCATCGGTATCCATACCGCTGAAGGGGCCACCAGTACCAAACTCCTCACCGGTGTAGAACTTGCCGTCGTCATCGACCGGCATGCAGATGTCGGTGATGCCCTCCTTGAGGCAGGCAAAGTAGTCGTCAACGCCGTGGCCGGGCGAGTTGTGGACGATACCGGTACCGTCGTCGACACCGACGTAATCGGCCAGCAGCGCCACGCCCTCGACGCCGTCAAAGATCGGCTGCTTGTAGCGGATGTGGTGGAAGGTCTCGGCGGGAACCACATAAGGCTTGCCGTCGACCATGACCGGGGTGTACTCCCAGCCAAACTCCTCGCAGCACTTAGGAGCCAGGTCCTCGAGCATGACCTCGGCACGACCATCGTGCTCAACGGCGACGTAGGCGGCGCCGGGCTTAAGGGAAACGGCCTGGTCGGAGGGAATGGTCCACGGCGTGGTCGTCCAGATGATAAAGTCGACCGGGCCGTCGAAGTCCTCGAGGCCGGCGGGCTTGGAGGTCATCTCAAAGCGCACGAAGATGGACGGGCTCGTCTCGTCGGAGTACTCGATCTCGGCCTCGGCCAGCGCAGTGTGGCAGTGCTTGCACCAGTGAACCGGCTTGTGGCCGCGATAGATCATGCCCTTATCGAACATCGCCTTGAAAACCTCGATGTCGGCGGCGTCATGCTGGTGATAGAGCGTCAGGTAGGGGTTGTCCCAGTCGCCGAGCACGCCCAAGCGACGGAAACCGGCCTTCTGAAGCTCAATGTTCTCGACAGCGAACTCGTTGCAGAGCTCACGAATCTTGGCCGTGGGGGTCTGGTTGAACTTCTCGGTGCCAAGCTTCTCCTCGACCTTGTGCTCGATCGGCTGGCCGTGGCAGTCCCAACCGGGGACGTAGGGAACCTCATAGCCCTGCATCATCCAGTAGCGGTTGATCATGTCCTTAGAAATCTTGTTCATGGCGTGGCCGATGTGGATCGGACCGTTGGCGTACGGAGGGCCGTCGTGCAGCACGAACTTCTTGTGACCCTCGTTCTTCTTCAGAACTTGCTCGTAGACCTTGTTGTCCTGCCAGTCCTTGAGTCGCTTGGGCTCGGACTTGGAAAGACCGGCACGCATGGGAAAACCGGTTTTGGGCAGATTCATCGTCTGCTTGTACTCGTTTGCCACGGTACCCCTTTCATGTCGTGGGCGCGCACGCCCGTTGGGCACCAAAAAAGCGCCCGTCCCTACAAGCTGGGACGAAGCGCCACAAAACGGGCCGTGTGCCCGCAAAAGCTCTTCGCTTAACCACCCAGCTTAGATGCCCTCGCCCGCATTACAGCGCGCTCGCATCCGTTACTCGGCTGGCCTGTATCGACGACCATCTCGGCGATGTCTACTAAGACGAACCTACGCGGCACGTCCGTTGGGACCGCAGCTCCGGGGTGATTTTCATCGGTCGCATGCACGGGTTCTCAGCGCTCCCCGCTCTCTGTAGCATGCGGACGGCCGACTACTCGTCCCCATCAACGCTTATGCAGAGTATGCTAGCACGTTCCGCACCGGCGAAAAACCCTCAACACTGGTTTTATACGTTCGAAATTTCTTGCGGCCGTGGACCTTCTCTTGGAGCAAAATACCTGTAAGCACTTTATCGAACGAAAGAAGATTGCTATGCGCACGATCGGAATGAGCGACTATACCGTTGGCGAAGACTGCTTTGACGAGCTGCACGGCGCGTTGGCCGAGTACGGAGCAACCAAGGTCGCCATCATTGGTGGTAAACGAGCACTGGCCGCAGCACTTCCCGGTATCGAAGCTGCGCTGGCAGGTACCGACGTCGAGATTCTGGAGACGCGCGTCTACGGCACCAACAGTACGCGCGCAAATATCGCCAAGGTCGTAAACTCCCCTGCCTGCCAGGAAGCCGACGTGCTCATCGCATGCGGCGGCGGCAAGGCGCTCGACACCGTGAAGACCGCTGCCATTGAGCTCAAGAAGATCGTCTTCACCGTCCCGACGATCTGTTCCAACTGCTCCGCCGCGACCGCCATTGCCGTTGTCTACAACGACGACGGCTCGCTCGAGGGCTATTCGTACCCTAACCGACCTGCGCATATCTTTATCAACCCCAAGATCATCGCCGAGGCTCCGGCGGAGTACTTCTGGGCCGGCGTGGGTGATGCCCTGTCCAAGCAGCCCGAGGTCGAGTACGCCACGAGCGCCGGCAACCTGGAGCACACGGCAGGCCTTGGCCTAGCACTCGCCCACACCTGCTCCGAGCCGCTGTTTACCTTTGGCGTCCAGGGTCTTGAGGACGTGCGCCAGGACCAGTCGACCGAAGCCGTCAAGCAGATCGCGCTCGACATCGTGGTCAACACGGGCTACGTCTCCAACCTGACCAACCAAAACGATTACTACTACAACTCGAGCGTGGCGCACGCGTTCTACAACGCTTCCTGCAGCATTCCGCGCGAGGGCTCCTACCTGCACGGCGAGGTCGTAAGCCTGGGTGTGCTGGTACTGTTCGCCTATACGGGCGATACCGAGAACCTTGAGCGCTACGCCGCCTTTAACAATCAGATGGGCCTGCCCGTGACGCTTGAGCAGGTCGGGCTTTCCGAGGCTGATATCCCTGCCCTGTGCGAGTACGCGCACGCCACCAACGAATGGAAGCAAGGCAACCCGGAGCCCTTCACCGACGAGAAATTCGCCGCCGCCATCAAGGCCGCCAACGCTTACGGCCACACGCTCTAGGACTGACCCAAAACCACCACAAAGGGGACGGGCACCTTTCTGGTGGTTTTTTATTGCTCCAGCATTCAGTTCGTACTCGAACCCGATTCTTTACGAGAAAGGGTTCGGGTACGTTTTTTGTTTATCGGAGGTTCTGCGGAAGGACTACTCGGAACGGTAAACGAGCAAAGGCAGGGTATCATCGTGGTGATGGTATCCTGCCTTTTGTTTTGCGGGATCAAGGTCGCTTTGCGCGAACTTGATCGTCCCCCTATATGGCGCGTTTGGGGGTAATCGCTGCGTACGTGCGTACCGGGAGCCTGTACACCTCTGACAATGTGTAACACACTAGACTTTGTTCCAAAGTCCGTGTGCTAAGGGGCAGGCCCCTTAGAATTCCTGTGGAGTGTGTACGCACGTACGCAGGAAAACGGCAAAATTTCGCTATATCAGGGCGTTCTTTCATTGGAGAGTATGGTATACACGGCTTAGTTCAACAAATAAGAATTTATATATAAAGGAGAATACTGATGAAACTGTTTTTATGTTCTCACTTTTCAAGTGTAGGAAGTCTGATAAAGGAAGAAATTGAAAATAAAAAAGTCGCATTTATTCCAACAGCTTCGCTGCGTGAAGGCTACACCGGTTATGTCGGCTCGGCTCGAAAATTATTCAAAAAGT
>CAJKHC010000018.1:0-41627 GCA_905199605.1 uncultured Collinsella sp. | reverse complement strand
CGAGGCCGAGCGCAAAATGGATTCTAAAAAACACCTTGCCAAATAGGAGCGTCAGACCAGGAAGCCCCCTTATCCGCAGCTCCGAAGGAGCAGGATAAGAGGGCTTCCATGGTCGAGGACGTTCTGAAAGGCAATTCCAGAGCGGGCCCGGACGGTTCACCGACTACAGGTCGATGTGCGATTCCTTGATCGGGAACGGCTCCGCGAAGTGACAGGCGCAGCAGTGACCCGGTGCGACTTCCTTAAACTCAGGCAGCTTCTCGGAGCAGATACCCTGAGCGATCGGGCAGCGCGTATGGAAACGGCAGCCGGTCGGCGGATCCAGCGGCGACGGCGGATCGCCAGCGAGGATGATGCGCTTACGGGTCTTCTGGATATCCGGATCGGGAACCGGCACGGCAGACAGCAGCGACTGCGTGTACGGATGGTGAGGCTCGCTATAGAGCGTCTTCCAGTCCGAAACCTCGACCATCTTACCCAGATACATAACGGCAACGCGATCGGAGATGTGCTGTACGACGGACAGGTCGTGTGCGATAAACAGATACGCGGTACCAAACTTGTCCTGCAGTTCCTTGAGCAGGTTCAGAACCTGGGCCTGAATGGACACATCCAAAGCGGATACCGGCTCGTCACAGATAATCAGCTTGGGCTTCAGCGCAAAAGCGCGGGCAATACCGACACGCTGACGCTGGCCGCCCGAGAACTCATGCGGATAGCGGTTGATGTGCTCGGGGTTCAGTCCAACGACGTCGAGAAGCTCACGGACGCGCTCAATGCGCTCCTCCTTGGTACCCACACCATGAATGGTCATGGGCTCGGAGACAATCTCGCCGATGGTCATACGAGGGTTGAGCGAAGCATAAGGATCCTGGAAGATAAACTGCATCTCGCGACGCATGTCCTTGATCTCATGCTTACTCATCTCGGCAACATCTTTGCCCTGGAAAAATACCTTACCGGCAGTCGGCTTGGTCAGACGCATGATAGTGCGGCCCGTGGTGGACTTACCGCAACCAGACTCGCCAACCAGACCAAAGGTCTCGCCAGGATAAATCTCAAAAGAGATGTCGTTTACAGCAGAGACGACGCGCTTGGAAAAACGCTTGGCGAACATGCCGGACTCTGCGGGGAACTCCTTGGAGAGGTGCTCGACCTTCAACAGCGGAGTGCGCTCGTTATTGTCTGCCATTTACGCCTCGCCTCCCTTCTTGGAATCCTTGCGCGTACGAGACGTCTCGGGAGCGTTCTTGAGGAACTCGGGGTCACCGGAATAATGGCACGCAGAATAGTGGCCGGACTCGGTAACAACACGCGCGGGGCGCTGTTTGCGGCACTTATCGGTTGCATAGGGGCAACGAGGCGAGAACACGCAGCCCTCGGGCAGGTTCATGAGCGAAGGCGGGTTACCGTGAATCGGCGTAAGCGGCTTCTTCTCATCGATGGCCTGCTCCGGGATGGAGCGGATAAGGCCCCAGGTATAGGGGTGGCGGCTCTCGTAGAAGATTTCTTCAGCAGTACCGAACTCGACGGGACGGCCGGCGTACATAACCATGATCTTATCGGCCATATCGGCGACAACACCCAGGTCATGGGTAATCATGATGATGGCGTTGCCGTTCTTCTCCTGCATTTCCTGCATAAGCTCAATAATCTGAGCCTGAATGGTAACGTCCAGGGCAGTCGTGGGCTCATCGGCAATCAGAATATCGGGATCGCAGGCAAGGGCCATGGCAATCATGACGCGCTGACGCATACCGCCAGAGAACTGGTGCGGATACTCATTGACGCGCTTCTCGGGCTCGGGAATACCAACGAGGTCCAAAAGCTCGGTAGCGCGCTTGAGCGCCTCCTGCTTGGAGTAGCCACGGTGCAGACGAAGACCCTCGCCCACCTGCTTGCCGATCTTATAGACCGGGTTCAAGGAGGTCATAGGATCCTGGAAGATCATCGCGATGTCGTTACCGCGAATGTGCTGCATCTCTTCCTCGGTCATCTCGAGGATAGAACGACCGCGATAGCGAACGTCGCCGCCCTCGATCTTTCCCGGAGGCATCGAGATAAGACCCATGATGGTCATGGCGGTCACGGACTTACCGGAGCCGGACTCACCGACGACGCCCAGGGTCTCGCCGCGATCGAGCGTGTAGGAGACACCGTCGACAGCGCGAACAACGCCATCCTCGGTGTGGAAATACATCTTAAGGTCATCGACCTCGAGCAGATGCTGGCCCTCAGGAACCGGCTGGTCCTTCAGGTCCACATAGTTCTTGTTCTTCTTCATCCTTATGCGTCCTTCATCTTGACGTCGAGGGCGTCGCGCAGACCGTCACCCAGCAGGGTGAAGGCGAGCACCGTCGAGAGAATTGCCAGACCGGGCATGATCATCATCCAGGGAGCGGTCAGAAGATACTGCTGACCGTCCTGAATCATGGAGCCCCACGAAGGCGTAGGCGGAATAACGCCCATGCCAAGGAAGGACAGAGCGGACTCGGTCAGAATGGCGCCACCAATGTTCATAGTCGCGTAGACGACGATGGAGGCAACGGAGTTCGGGAAGATGTGACGCACGACGATACGAGCATCAGATGCACCCATCGCGCGCGCTGCGTCAACATAGTCGTTTTCCTTGACCGTCAGGATTGCAGATCGGAAGACGCGCGCAATCGAAGGCCAGCCGAGAATACCGATGGCGATAAAGACGTTCTGAAGACCACGGCCGATAACGGCGATCATGGCGACAACGAACAGCACGTACGGGAACGCCAGGAAGATATCCGCGCAACGCATGATGATCGTATCCCAGATGCCGCCATAGAAACCGGCCAGAGCGCCCATGACCAGACCGATCACCGTGGAGATGGCGGTGGCCATAATGCCGACGGACAGCGAAACGCGTGCACCGTAGATAACGCGGACGAGAATGTCACGGCCAAGGGCGTCGGTGCCAAACGGGTGCTCGGCACACGGAGCCAGCAGCGACGTCTCGGCCATGGTGGTCGAGTCGGAAGCCGTCGGCGAACCGAGCCAGGGCTTCGCCCACAGATCGGCAGTCAGCGCAACCAAAACGACGATGATGATCCAGCAGACACCGATAACGGCGAGCTTGTTCTTACGAAGACGCTTAAAAGCGTCGCCCCACAGCGTGCGGGACTTGGCGGGAGCAGATGCGGCCTTGGTGGCGGTAGCCTGCTCCTGAGACTGAGAATCAGTTTCCTGCATGAGACGTACCTCCCTTAGGCCTTATCCGACGGACCGCCAAGGCGGATGCGCGGGTCGAGGAATGCATAGCTAATGTCGACGAGCAGGTTGATCACCATGACGACGACGACGATGAGCGTAACGCCGCCCATAACGATGGGCCAGTCACGCATGCTAATGGCGCGATAGACCTCAGAGCCGATACCGGGCCAGTTGAAGACCGTCTCGGTCAGGATGGCGCCCGAAAGCATGCCACCAAAGTCGACACCAATATAGGTAACGACGGGGATGAGTGCATTCTTAAGCGCATGCTTGATGATGATCGCGCGATTGGAGAGACCCTTGGCCTTTGCCGTGCGGATGTAATCCTGGTTCATGACGTCGAGCAGCTGCGAGCGCATGATGCGGGCAGCATAGGCGGTCGAAACCGAAGCCAGCGTAATGGTCGGAAGCACATAGTGCATCCAATCCTGATACTGAGAGCTGGCACCGCCGGCACCCGAGATCGGCATGGAGAATGCACCGCCCGTGGCATCCTTAAGGATGACGCCAAAGAACAGCTGCAGCAGCATACCGAGCCAGAAGGCAGGAACGGCAACGAGGATCGACGTGGTCAGCGTTACCAAAATATCCCAGAAGGAGTAACGCTTTACTGCCGAAATGATACCCGCACCGATACCCATGATTGCCTCGAGCACGATGGCGCACGCGGCGAGTTTAACCGTATACGGATACTTCTGAGCAAAGATTTCCGAAACCGGCAGCTTGCGCTGATACGAATTGCCCAGATCGCCATGAAGCAGACCATTCATGTAATTCAAGTATTGGTCCACAAGCGACGTTGGAACGGGATCGCCGTTCTCGTCAAGGATCGCGTTGCCGTCCTCGTCCGCCTGGACCAGGTGATAGCGCACGCGAAGTTGAAGCTCCACCTCGGGGGACAGAGCCTTGTCTCCACCGATCAGCTTGATCGGGTCTCCCGGCACGATGTTCTGGAGGGCGAACAGAATCAACGTAACGCCCAAAAATACCGGGATGAACTGAAGCACACGTTTAACGATGTACTTACCCATACCACTCCCCTATCTAGGGATTAACCTAAATGGGATGCCGATCGCCAGACCGGCATCCCAAAATTACCATCAGCCAGTTTACCCCAGGTTAGGGAGAACTGTATGTTTCCCATGAGGTCTACGTAAATACTTGACCCTCACGGAAGCTGCAAACTCTTAGGCGAGCTCGGCGGTACCCAGCTCGGCGTGCTTCTGCGGATCGACATAGAGGTGCTTGATGCGATCGGAGCCAGCGATGGTGTGCGTGTAGAACATCACCGGGATGACCGGGCAGTCGGCAGCAACCATTGCGTCGGCCTCCTGCATCTTAGCGACGCGCTCTTTGTCGTCAACCGTAGTGCGAGCCTCATCGACCTTGGCGTCGAACTCGGGGTTGTTGTAACCAGAGCGGTTGTCGCCACCGAGGGAGTCGGAGTGGAACAGCGGATACAGGAAGTTGTCCATGATCGGGTAGTCGGCAATCCAGCCCAGACGACCGAACTGATAGTTGAAGTTCTGGTACTGCTCGAGCAGCGCAGACCACTCAGGAGTATCGGAGACGGCGGTAACGCCGACCTTGGCGAGGTCGCCGATGATGGACTCCATGATCTCCTTGTGGCCACCGTCCTGGTTGTAGGAAAGGGTCACGTTAATGCCACGATCGCCGTTAGCGCCAGCGGGAGCAACCTTGTCGAGGTACTCGTTAGCCTTGTCGACGTCGTAGGCGCAGAACTCCCATGCGCCCTCCTTGTAGCCATCGATGCCCGGAGGAACAATGCCGTCGGCGGGGGTACGGGTACCCTTGAAGATGGTCTTGCAGATGGCCTCACGGTTAATGGCCAGGGAGATACCCCTGCGCAGGTCGGCGTTGTTGAACGGCTCGGCCGTGGTGTTGCAGGTCAGGTAGTAGGTGGAAGGCTCGGCGCCGAGCAGCATGCGCTCGCCGTCGCCCATGGTGTAGCCGTCCTTGGACACGCCGCGATCCTTCTTGGCAGCGTCGATCTGAGCAACGGGAACGTCGCAGATGTCAAGGTTACCGGCCTGGAACTCCTTGTAGGCGGTCTCCACGTCCTTGATGACCTGGAAGTGGATGCCATCGATCTTGGCCTTGTCGCCATAGTAATCGTCAAACTTCTTGAGGTTGATCTCCTGACCATCCTCCCACTTGCCGTCCATCATGAACGGGCCGTTACCGATCGGGGCAAGGTAGAAGCTCTTGACATCGGACTCGGCGCACTCGGGAACCGGGGACAGAGCCGGGTGAGAGGCGACGAAGGGGAAGTCGGCGTAAGCGGAAGACAGCTTGACGACGAGGGTCTTATCATCGGGGCAAGTAACACCGCTGAGCTCGGTAGTGTTACCGGCAAGCAGATCGTCATAGCCCTCGACCATGGAAAGGTGATAGGAGACCTCGGAAGGACCATACTCCTTAGCGATAGCCGACTTAGTGCTGACCAGACGCTCCCAAGCGAGCTTGAAGGACTTGGAGGTAACGTCGTCACCGTTGTGGAACTTGGCCTTCTTGATCTTGAAGGTGAACTCGGTGGCGTCGTCGTTGGCCTCGAAGGACTCGCAAGCCAGCGGAACGATCTCGCCCTTCTCGGCGTCATAAGAGGTCAGAGCATCAAAGAGCTGGTACTCGACCTGAGTGCCCTGGTCCTCCTGGACATTGTAGGGGTCGATGCAGACCGGGTTGTTGATGTAGAAGTTCAGCTTCGAACCGGACTCAGAACCGGAAGCGTCGCCGCCCTTCTTGCCACATGCGGCAAGAAAAGCCATGGAGCTCGCAGCAAGGGTACCGCCGACAAAGGCGCGACGACCCATAACGGGCTGGTGGAACATAGAATCAGCCATGCCATCCTCCTTATGAGATAGGACAAAGAAATGTTCAGTCGGACACATGTCGAGACAATCCGATCCGAACCATCAAAACGCCGCCCGTTGCTATGGCTGGTTATGCACAACGAACCAACGTTTCGCAATACAGTAGCGCATTTTATGCACGATTTGGGGCTAATTCCGGTCAACGGTCGAGAATTTCTTTAGTTGGGCGAAGTATGTGGGGATATTTTGGCTCTGTTACAAATATGTAAACAAAAAGGGTCCCGCACTTGCGGAACCCTTTTCAAGTATTTATACGGCTCGTGCTTAGTAGCCGACGATACCCTGCGGGAAGAAGAACATGCACAGGACGACACATACGGCAAAAACGACAGCCATAATTACCGTCAGGCGATCGAGGTTCTGCTCCATGACGCCCGTGGCAGAGCTGGAGTTATACAGCGAGCTGGCGATCATATCCGAAACGCCGGTGCCCTTACCGGAATGCATCAAGACGAGAATCGTCAGCGCCACGGCAGAGACAGCCCAAACGACAAACAGAAGAATCTGGAACGGACCCATAGATAAGCTCCTTAATAGAACAATTCAAACTCCAGTACTGTACCACAACCCCCAGCACTCCCCCATCAGCCATTTGGTGACGAGGTAGAAATAGCGCAAAAAAGGGGGTTGTCCGGTTGTGGACAACCCCCTTACTAGAAAACGGTATTTGTTTTCTATTAGGCCTCGGTGGCGAGTACGCGACCCGTCATCTCGGCGGAAGGCTCAATACCAGCCATGGTAAGCATAGTCGGAGCGATATCGGAAAGACGGCCGTCCTCGATACCGGTGAGCTGTGCCTTCTCATCAACGATGATGAACGGCACGCGGTTGGTGGTGTGAGCCGTGAACGGATGCTTGGAACCGTCGGAAGCAACGTCAAACATGTGATCGGCGTTGCCGTGATCGGCGGTAATCAGCGCAAAGCCGCCCTTAGCGAGAATCGCCGGGACAACCTTGGACAGGGCATCGTCAACAGCCTCGACGGCCTTAACGGCAGCTTCGAAGACACCGGTGTGACCAACCATGTCGCAGTTTGCGAAGTTCACGATGTAGAAATCAGCGCGATCCTCGTTGATGGCGGCGACAAGCTTCTCGGTAACCTCGGGAGCGCTCATCTCAGGTTGCAGGTCGTAGGTAGCGACCTTGGGAGAAGCGACGAGCACGCGCTCCTCGCCCTCCTTGGGCTCCTCGATGCCGCCGTTGAGGAAGAACGTCACGTGGGCGTACTTCTCGGTCTCGGCGGTGTGCAGCTGCTTCAGGCCATTGGCGGCGATAACGTCGGCCAGAACGTTCTTGGGGAACGTCTTGGGGAAGGCGACCTCGACGTCAAACGTCGGGTCGTACTCGGTCATCGTCACAAAGTGCGAAAGCTTGATCTGCTCGCGCTCAAAGCCGTCGAACTCCTTGTCCGTGAACACGCGAGTCATCTGACGAGCGCGGTCGGGACGGAAGTTGAAGAAGATGGCCGCGTCGCCCTCGTGAATGCCCTCGTTGTGGGCAGCGAAGGGCTCGACGAACTCGTCGCCGCGCGGATCCTTCTCATAGTAGGCCTTGATACCGGCAACGGGGTCGGTATCGGCATCGGACGCGTTGACCATGACGTCGTAGGCGCGCTGGATGCGCTCCCAACGATTATCGCGGTCCATGGCCCAATAACGGCCCGAGACGGTGGCAACGCGAGCGTCGCAACCAGTCTCCTCGGAGATCTTAGCCAGGAAGGCGCAGAACTCACTCATGTAACCGGCACCGGACTGCGGGTCAACGTCGCGGCCATCCATGAAGGCGTGGACGCGAACGGTCTTGACACCATGCTCGGCAGCCATCTTGACCAGAGCCTCGACGTGGTTCATGTGAGAATGAACACCGCCAGGGCTCATAAGGCCCATGAGGTGAAGGGTCTTGCCGTCAGCCTTGACGTCGTCCATAGCCTTGACGAAAACCTCGTTCTTGGCGATGGACCCGTCCTTGATGGCGTTGTTGATGCGCGAAAGCTCCTGGAACACGATGCGGCCGGCACCGATGTTGAGGTGACCCACCTCGGAGTTACCCATCTGGCCATCGGGAAGACCCACGTCCTCGCCCGAAGCGCCGAGCGTGGTGTGGGGATACTGAGCGTACAGGCTATCAAGGAAGGGCGTCTTGGCAGCGGCGACGGCGTTCTCGCCATCGGCCGGAGCAAGGCCGCAACCATCCATGATGATCAGGAGTGCAGGAAGATGACGCTGTGCCATATGTCCTACTCGCCTGCCTTGACGACCATAGAGGCGAAGTCGGCAGCCTTGAGCGAAGCGCCGCCCACAAGGGCGCCGTCAACGTCGGGCTTGGCGACGAGCTCGGCGATGTTGCCGGGCTTAGCGGAACCACCGTACAGGACGCGGATGCCGTTAGCGAGCTCCTCGCCGAACATCTCCTTGAGGGTCTCACGGATAGCGCCGCAGACCTCCTGAGCGTCCTCGGCGGTAGCGGTCTTGCCGGTGCCGATGGCCCAGATGGGCTCGTAGGCGACGACGACCTGCTTGGGGCAGGTGATCTCAAGACCAGCAAGGCCGGCCTTGACCTGGTTCACGACGTGCTCGACATAGGTGCCGGCCTCGCGGACCTCAAGGGACTCGCCGCAGCAGAAGACGGGAACAAGACCGGCGGCAACGAGAGCCTTGGCCTTCTTGTTCTGGTCCTCGTCGGTCTCGTGGAAGTAGTCGCGACGCTCGGAGTGACCGATGATGCAGTAGGTGCAACCAGCGGACTTGAGCATGTCGCAAGAGGACTCACCGGTGAAGGCACCCTTGGCCTCCCAGTACACATTCTGTGCACCGAGGGCGATGGGGGCAGCCTGAATGCGGTCATGAACCGTGGTGATGTCGATAGTCGGAGGGCAGACGAGCACCTCGACGCCAGCCGGAACCTCGGGCAGAGCCTGAGCCAGCTCGTCGGCGAGCTTGGCGGCCTCGGCGACGTCGTTGTTCATCTTCCAGTTACCAGCGATAAGAAGGGTGCGATTAGGCATCGAGAAGCGCCTCCACTCCGGGCAGGGCCTTACCCTCGACGAGCTCCATGGAAGCTCCACCACCGGTGGAGATCCAGCTCATCTTGTCGGCCAGGTTGAACTTGTTGACAGCTGCGACGGAGTCGCCACCGCCGATGATCGAGGTGCAGTCGGCCTCGGCGACAGCCTCGGCGATAGCCTGGGTGCCGTGAGCGAAGTTGTCGAACTCGAAGACGCCCATGGGGCCGTTCCAGAACACGGTCTTGGCACCCTTGACGGCCTCGGCGTAAAGCTCCTCGGTCTTGGGGCCGATGTCCATGCCCTCACGATCGTCGGGGATAGCGTCGGAAGCGACAACCTCGGGGACAGCGTCCTCGCCAAAGTGATCGGCAACGCGGTTGTCGATGGGGAGCAGGATCTTGACGCCCTTCTCCTCGGCCTTCTTGAGCATCTCGCCAGCGCGCTCGACCCAGTCCTCTTCCTTGAGGGACTGACCAACGGACAGGCCCTGAGCCAGGAAGAAAGTGTAGGCCATGCCGCCACCGATGATCAGGGTGTCAGCGGAGTCGATGAGGTGATCGAGAACGCCGATCTTGGAGGAAACCTTGGAACCGCCGACGATGGCGACGAAGGGGCGCTCGGGCTCGGCGAAGATGCCGGTCAGCGTGTCGACCTCCTTCTCGAGCAGGAAGCCAGCGACGGCAGGCAGGTAAGCGGCGGGGCCCACGACGGAACCCTGGGCGCGGTGAGCGGTGCCGAAGGCATCGAGAACGAAGACGTCACCATAGGAAGCGAGCTTCTTGGCGATCTCGGGATCGTTCTTCTTCTCACGCTTATCGAAGCGGACGTTCTCGAGAACGAGAACCTTGCCCGGCTCGACGGCAGCGACAGCCTCGGCAGCCTTCTCGCCGTAGGTGTCGGCGACAAAGGCAACGTCGAGACCAGAGAGCTCGGCGAGCTTCTTGGCGACGGGCTCGAGGGACAGCTCGGGCTGGAAGCCGGTGCCATCGGGACGGCCGAGGTGGCTCATGAGGATGACGCGAGCGTTGTGCTCAACGAGATAGTTGATGGTGGGCAGGGCAGCCTTGATACGGGTGGTGTCGCCAACGACGCCATCCTTGATAGGCACGTTGAAGTCAACGCGGACGAGAACGCGCTTGCCGTCGACATCGATGTCGCGGACGGTCTTCTTGGTAAAGGCCATGTTTGCTTCTACCTTTCGTACGTGTCTGCCTCCCATTACGGCAGACGATTTCCTATAAAAAGGGCGCGACCCTAGGGTGTAAGCCCTATAAGGCCGCGCCCTTCTTTAGACGCTCAACGAGCTATTCGCTAAAAGCTAAATTAAGCAACGAACTTCTCGAAGTACTTGATGGTGCGGACCATCTGAGAGGTGTAAGAGTTCTCGTTGTCGTACCAAGAGGTGACCTGAACGAGGGTCTGGCCGTTGCCGAGGTCAGAGCACATGGTCTGAGTGGCGTCGAAGATGGAGCCATGGGTCTCGCCGATGATGTCGGTGGAGACGATGTCGTCCTCGTTGTAACCGAAGGTCTCGGAGATGGTGGCAGCGTAGGCCTTCATAGCGGCGTTGACCTCGTCGACGGTGACCTTCTTGTCAACGACAGCGTAGAGGTTGGTGATGGAACCGGTCGGCGTCGGGACGCGCTGGGCGGCACCGATGAGCTTGCCGTTGAGCTCGGGGAGAACCAGGCCGATAGCCTTGGCAGCACCGGTGGTGTTGGGGACGATGTTAACGGCGCAGGCGCGGCTACGACGCTTGTTGCCCTTGCGCTGCGGGCCGTCGAGCGGCATCTGGTCGCCGGTCCAGGCGTGAATGGTGGTCATAATGCCGGACACGATGGGAGCGAAGTCGTTCAGACCCTTGGCCATCGGGGCGAGGCAGTTGGTGGTGCAGGAAGCGGCGGAGATGATGTTGTCCTCAGCGGTCAGCGTCTCGTGGTTGACGTTGTACACGATGGTGGGCAGATCGCTGCCGGCCGGAGCGGAGATGACGACCTTCTTGGCGCCAGCGTTGATGTGGGCCTGAGCCTTAGCCTTGCTGGTGTAGAAGCCGGTGCACTCGAGAACGACGTCGACGTCGAGGTCGCCCCAAGGCAGGTTGTTGGCGTCGGCCTCCTTGTAGATCTTGATCTCCTTGCCGTCAACGGTGATGGAATCCTCGCCAGCAACGACCTCGTGATCGCGAGCGTAGTTGCCCTGCGTGGAGTCGTACTTCAGCAGGTAAGCGAGCATATCGGGAGAGGTGAGGTCGTTGATAGCGACGATCTCGGAGCCCTCATGACCGAACATCTGACGGAAAGCCAGACGACCGATGCGACCGAAGCCGTTAATAGCAACCTTTACTGCCATTGTGTCTCCTTTCGTAAGGCCCCCGCAAGCTACAGCGCCCGCCGTTGAGGCCCACAAACTAACCACTCGCCTAATATACCTTTTTTTTGACTTGAATTTCACGAGAATGCTCGAAATTGAAAATCAAATTTACGTTAAAACGTTTTAAAGAATAAAATAGCAGCTAAATCCGTATATAAGTCGATACTTTAAACTACCCGTTTGCTTCAATGAGCTTTTCAAGCCTCAAAACTCGATGGTAGAGGGCCGACTTCGACAAGGGAGGGTCAGCCATCTCCCCTAAATCACGCAGCGACAGATCGGGATAGCGCTCGCGCAGGTCGCAAAAGACCGCCAAGGCATCCGGAAGCGCATCGCGAAGGCCGCGCTGCTCGAGCTCATCGATAAGCGCAAGCTGATGTTGGGCAGCACCGGCGCTTCTGGTCTGGTTGGCGAGCTCGGCGTTCACGCGACGGTTCACATCGTTCTTAACCAACTTGACCGCGCGCGCCTCCTCAATCTCGGCAACGCTGCGCTTGGCACCAATCAGCTTTAATAAATGCTCGATTTCCTCGGCGCTCTTAATGTACACGGCATATGACCCCCGCCGCGCATTAACACGAGCATGGACCCCAATCTGCCCCAACAGGTCGCAAAGCCCCTTGGCATATTGCTCGCCCTGCACCGCGATCTCCAAATGAAAATCGCCGCGTGGATCGGCCACGAAGCCGCCCGCGATGAGCGCGCCGCGGATGTAGGCAAGCCTGCAGCAGGGACGGGCAACGATGTGTCGGGGAACACCAGCAACGAGCCCTCCCCTGCGGTCTAGAATGCCCAGCAGCACCAGAGCCTTGTCCAGGTCGGGTTGATCGGGCAGGGTAATGAGATAGTTACGGACCTTATGCAAGACCGATTTACGAACGGTGAATTCCGTTTTGAGCTTAAGGATGCGATGCGTCAGCGTGATCATCGTGCGCGCGACGGCTCCCGTCTCGGTCGCGACCGTCAAACGATACCGCCCGGAGCCGGCCAACGAAAGCGTACCGCTCACACGCGTCAGGGCGGCAAGCGTCGACAAATCGCAGTATTCACATTCGGGTTCGCAGCGCGCAAGCTCGTCGCGCACCTCAGCGGTAAACGACATGCAGGCCTATGCCTTCGTGTTGGCGCGCGACAGGTCGCGGTGGGAGATGCTCACGTGATACTGGGCGCCTTCCAGGTAACGGGCCGTGGCCTCGGCAATGGCGACGCTACGGTGCTGTCCGCCCGTGCAGCCGATGGCGATAGAAAGCTGCGGTTTACCCTCCGCGATATAACCGGGCATCACCGTATCGAGCAGCTGCGTCCAGGCCTTCCAGAACTCCTGGGTCTTGGGATGGTCCAGAACAAAGTCGGAGACTTTCTTATCGAGACCGGTCATGGTACGCATCTCGGGATCGTAAAACGGATTGGGCAGGAAGCGAACGTCGATCATAATGTCCGCCTCGACGGGCATACCGTGCTTAAAGCCAAACGAGAACACGTGAACGTCCATGAGCTGCTGGTCGGACAACTCGGAGAACGCCATGCGCAATTTGTTGCGCAGGGCAGAGGTGCGCAGGCGGCTCGTGTCGATAATCATATCGGCTCGATCGCGCACGCCCTGCAGCTGAAGGCGCTCGCGCTGAATGGCATCGGCCGTAGTCTCCCCCGGCTTGGCAATGGGATGACGGCGGCGATTTTCGCTGTAGCGACGAATCAGCACCTCGTCAGAAGCCTCCAGGAACACGATGTCGCAGCTCATCTCGCGCTCTTCGAGCGCGGCGACCGCATCGAGCAACTCGTCAAACAGTCCCTGGCTACGCAAATCGCAGGTGACGGCGAGATGCCTGCCCACGCCCGTATTGATGCCGACGAGCTCGGCAAGCTGGGCGATGAGACGCGGAGGTAGGTTATCAATGCAAAAATAGCCCATGTCCTCGAACACGTGCATGGCCTGTGTGCGGCCCGATCCGGACATTCCGGTGATGATGACGATATCGGGGATGCGCTCCGAGCGCTCCGCCGCATCCATGGCATCTCCCTTTTGCATGTGCTGCCTCCCAAAAACAAGCGCGGGACCCAGCAACCCGGATCCCGCGCGGTCAATTGCATATATTGAGTATACCGCCCCGAGCGGATACGAGGCCTGTCTTACGCCTCAAGCGCAGCCTTGAACCAACTCGTAATACTCGTGGGGTGCGTGATGGCGGTGCCGACGACAACGGCCCAGGCGCCAGCATCGATCGCAGCGCGAGCCTCCTCGGGCGTGTGCACGCGGCCCTCGCAGATGATGGGAAGACCGGGGAATTCCTCGGTCGCCTGACGCAGGAGTGGCAGGTCGGGGCCATCGGCCATGGTGCAGTCGATGGCGGCGACGCCGTGAGAAAGCGTGGTGGATACCAGGTCAAAGCCCATATCAACCGCACGGCGAATGTCCTCGATGGTGGCACAATCCGCCATCAGGAGCACGCCCTCCTCGTGCAGCGGGCGGAAGGTATCCTCGACGGTCTTGCCATCGGGACGCGGACGATCGGTGGCGTCGATCGCCACGATATCGGCACCGGCAGCAACGCAGGCGCGAGCGTGACGCAGCGTCGGCGTGATGTAAACGCCCTCGTGTCCATCCTTCCACAGGCCGATAACAGGAACCTCACAGCGACCCTTAATAGCGGCAATGTCGGCAAGGCCCTGACAGCGAATGGCGGCGGCGCCGCCAAGCTCGCAAGCGCGAGACATTTGAGCCATGGTCTCGGGCGTACGAAGCGGCTCGCCCATATACGCCTGAACGCTCACGACGAGCTTGCCCTTCAGGGATTGAATCAAAGGATCGACGGTCATAAGGCTGCAACCTTTCTCAGAACAGCCTCCCGAGGCGTGTTGTCTCGGGAGGCTCCTACAGCAGATACGTTTACTTTAACGAAGCGAGAAGATGCTCGGCGGCACCGATGAGCGGAGCATCGCCCTCCAGAGACCCGATGAGAATCGGCGTGTCCTGGAGCGGATCGAGCGCCTGGCTGGCATAGCCCTCGTGCACCGAATCCTTCCACGTCTGCGAACGCCAATCGGGACCCTGATGAATTACGCCGCCCGAAAGCACGATAACCTCTGGATCCAGAATATTGGCAAGCGAGCCCAAGCTGGCGCCCAGCGCAAAGCCGGCGTCATGGATGACCTCGGTCGCCTTTGCGTCGCCAGCACGACACAGGTCGTTCACGTCGCGACCGACCGAAGGACGGCTGGGGTCAACTCGACCGAAGCGTTCGTCGTACATACGGCCAATCGAGGTGCCCGAAGCAACAGACTCAAGATGGCCGGAACGCCCGCAGGCGCAGGGAATGCCGGCGGCAGCCGAGCACTCGATGTGGCCCATATGACCGGCAGCACCATGGAAGCCCTGCATCACGCGGCCGTTCTCGACATATGCGCCACCGATGCCCGTACCGATTCCCAGGCACAAGACGGAGAACTTGCCCTTGCCGACGCCCCAGTGGGCCTCGCCCAGAGCATGAGCCTGCACGTCGCCCACAACGGCAACGGGAAGACCAAGGTCCTCGCGCAGACGCGGCCCCAACTGAACGCCGGACCAGCCGGGCATGATCTCATTGGCATAAGCAATGGCGCCCGTCTTGGGATCGACGACGCCTGCGGCACCGATACCGACACCGAGAACCTCGACATCGGGATTCGCCTCAAGAGCGGCCTTGATAGACGCCTCGATACGCTGGAAGACGGCCTCGCCGCCCTCCTGGGCCTCGGTAGGAATCTCGGCCTCAAAAACGGGATGGGGCACACTACCGTCAGCCGGGTACTCCATGATGGCAGTCGCAATTTTAGTTCCGCCGATATCGACAGAGCAGACGTACTTGTTCTCCATGTCGCTCTCCTTCGGAGATAAAAACAACTACAGGAAATGCGCCGTCAGGCTAGCCGTCACAGCGCAGTAAAGGTTTTCCAGGTGTCCGAGATCGCCGAGAAACCGTGTGGCCATTGACCTAATGGGTCATGGCCACACGGTTGAACGGCGAGGTCGGGTGCCTGGGAAGCTTTACAGGAGACCGTTGTCCTGAAGGACCTTCCTAATCGCCTCGACGTTCTCGCCGGTCATGGCCTTCACCGGGCGCGGCATGGTCGGGCTGTCGAAGATGCCCATGAGGTTCATAGCGGTCTTGAAGGCGCCGACGCCACCGGCATAGCCCTGGACGCCCGAGGTGACGTCCCAGATGTGCGAAATCTCATTGAGGCGATCCTGCTCGGCCTTGACGGTAGCCCAGTCACCGGCCTGAGCGGCCTTCCACTGGCGCACGTAGCCCTCGGGCTCAACGTTGGCAAGGCCCGGGACAGAACCGTCGGCGCCACCGAGGTAAGCGCCGTCGACAACAACCTCGTGACCGGTGAGGATGCTCATCGGATGGCCGTTCTTCTCGTTCTCCTGAACGAGATAGCGGAACGAGATGTCATCACCCGAGGAATCCTTGACGCCAGCAAGGACGCCCTCGGCGCCGAGCTTGGCAAGGAGCTTCCAGGGGAGCTTGGTGTGAACGCAGACGGGAATGTCATAGGCAAAGATGGGCAGGTCGAGCTCCTCGTGCAGGATGCGGAAGTGCTCCTCGACCTCGGTCATGCCCTGCAGGGCATAGAACGGGCAGGTGGCGACAAGCGCATCGGCGCCCAGCTCCTGAGCGACCTTACCGTGCTCGATCATGCGCTCGGTCTCGGTATCGATGATGCCGACCAGGACGGGCACGCGGTGGTCGACGATACGAACGGCCTCGGCGATGATCTGGCGACGACGCTCATCGGTGGAGAAAACGACCTCGCCCGAAGAGCCCAGGAAGAACAGGCCATCGACGCCGGCATCGATCATGCGGTTGATGCTGCGCTCAAAGGAGGCAACGTCGAGCTGGTGGTCTTCGGTATCGGGAACAACGACGGGAGGGATAACGCCGGTGAATTTCTGAGTTGCCACAAGAATCTCCTTAGTTGTCTGGCGGGCGGCCCTATGCCACCCACTCTTGTTGGCAGTGTCCAGGCCGTCTAGGCCAAAGAACACGGGTAGAACGTTTGGTTAAAGAAGTCGACGACTTCGTTTTCGAACGCATTGATACGCTCATGAGCGTATTTGGCATAGATGATATGCCTCCGGTCACACTCAAGACCGTTGAATACGGCAAACTGATCCTTGGGATCGCTCACGGTATCCATAAGCGATGTGCCCATGAGCACCGATCCGCGCACCCGAGACGACAGCGCCTCGAGGCCGCCAGGAAGCGGATTGGCAACCGCCGTGCAGGCGAGGCCCCGCTCGTCCAGAGCAGAAACCGCCAGCGCGACTCCGCCGCCAAGACCCTCGCCCCATGCAAAGATGCGGTCGGGGTCCATGCCATCAAGATTGCGCGCCACCTTCGCCATCGCGCAACCCCAACGGACGCGCTCGACAAAAGCGGGCGAAGCAATCCCCCGCTGCAGGTCGTCCGCACCAGCGACATCGTCATCCAGCGCGAGGACGGCATACCCCATGGCGGCAAATCTCGTCATGTGATGCCAGCCGCGCACAGGCCGATCGATGTCGTGGAACATCAGGCACAGCGGCACGCGCTTAGATACTCGGGCACGACCAACAGGCTCAATCAAGCGAGCGTGGACCGCATCGTCACCGAGCTCAAAGGAAATCTCCGAGTAACGAGCGCAGGGGTTAACAAAGTCAATCGCCGTAATGGCCTGGCCTTGAATCTCAAGATTCGAAGCGCATGTCTCTAAATCAGAAACATCTGCTTGGACATCGCCGTGCCAGTCCCGATATTCTGCGAGCCTTGATGAAACCGTTCCGGGAATTCCCACGAGCCCGGGGACTATCAGCTCGTCAACATTGCTCTCGCACTTAGACATGAGCCTCCCCTCCCTCACAGAAAAACGGAATGATCAGATCGTCAAAATCCTGAATCTCCTCGTGGCCAAAGCCCTCAAAGAACTCATGACGCTTATCGCAGGACAGGTTGTTGTACACCGCAAACTGCGTTGCCGGCGGACAGACGGTATCGGCCGTGCCCGTGCCAAACAGCACGGGGCACTTGACCATGGGGGCAAAATTCTTGGAATCGAAGTACGCCAGCTTGGCATAGGCTTCCTCGATACGAGTCGAGTCCTCGTCAAACCAACGCGACCAATAGCGCAGACCCTCGTAGGCAATATCGTCGGCGTCCAAATCCCAGACCAGGCGGAAATCCGACAGGAAGGGATAGAGGATGGCGGCGCGATTGATAAGCTCGCCGTTAAGCGCACAGGTCGCAATGCCCAAACCGCCGCCCTGCGACGCGCCGTTCACAAATACGTGGGCAAGATCGATGCCCTCAAGCTCGCGAACGATGCGGCACAGGATGCGAATATCTTGGTGCAAGCGGACATAGTAGAGGTTGGCCGGGTCGCCGTCGATACCGGCGACGATATGGCCCGCGACCGTCGTGCCCTCAAATCCACCAATATCCTCGGAGGGACCACCCTGGCCGGGGCAATCGAGGGCGATGAGCGCCATGCCCATGCCCGCAAACGACGCCTGCTCAAACCAGCTGCGGCTCGCACCCGGATATCCATGGAACTGAAGCACCAACGGCATGGGCTCCTCCGAGACCGGCTTGAGGTACTTGGCATGCAGGCGTGCACCACACATGCCGGTATACCAGAGGTCGAAAAACCGACAGGTCGCGGAATCCGCAACCGAAGCCGCCTCGATAGCGTAGTCGAGCTCGACGGCGTCGGCCTCGGCCATGCGGTCCTTCCAAAAGAGATCGAAATCCGATGGACGGGGCATAGCGCCTCGATATTCACCAAATTGCTGTTGTAGCTCTTGAGCACTTGGCATGGCTCGTGAACCCAACCTTTCGAAATCGCAACGGAGGTGCGCCCGGCAAGGGAACCGGGCGCACGGGAGGGAAAGCGAGGCTACTCGCCGAGCTTGGGATGCAGCAGCGACGGCGCAGCGCCGAGCAGCATCTTGGTGTAGGGGTCCCGAGGGTGCTGGAAGACCTGCTTGGCCTCGCCCTGCTCGACGATCTTGCCGCCATTCATAACGATGATGTCGTCAGAGATATAGCGGACCGTCTGGATGTCATGGCTGATGAACACCATGGCCAGGCCGAGCTCCTTCTTAAGGTCGGTCAGCAGGTTCAGAATCTGCGCGCGGACCGAAACGTCCAGAGCCGAGGTGGGCTCGTCGGCGATGATGGCATCGGGGTTCAGCGACAGGGCACGGGCAATTGCGACGCGCTGGCGCTGGCCGCCCGAAAGCTGGCCGGGAAGAACCTCGGCGGCGGAGCTGGGCAGACCGGTGAGCTCCAAGAGCTCCTTGACGCGCTTCTCCTGCTCGGCCTCGGTACCCAGGTTGTGGACGCGCATGGGGTCGAGCAGCTGCTCGCGAACGACCATGCGGGGGTTGAGCGCCGTGGCCGGGTTCTGGAACACGACCGAGATGACGCGACCCATGTGGCGACGGTCCTCGGCGGTACGTTTGGTAACGTCCTTGCCCTTAAAGTAGACCTTGCCGCTCGTGGGGGCCTGCAGACCGCACATGACGTTGGCGGTGGTGGACTTACCGCAACCGGACTCGCCGACGATGCCGATCGTCTGACCGGGCATGAGCTTAATCGTTACACCCTGGACGGCGTGAACCAGGTTGGGGTGCAGAATCGAGCCGGTACGGGTCCTAAAGGTGACGTGGACGTCATCAAGGAAGATGATCGGCTCGACGCCGTTGACTGCGGTCTCGCTCATCTACATCACCTCCGCGTGAGGGGTCAAACCATTTGCCTTGAGCACCTCGTCGGGGAGCTCGGAATAGAAGTGCTCGGTGCCGGGCACGCGCTTGAAGACCGGACGGGTGTCCAGGCCAATACGCGGATGGCTCGAGCGGGGCGCGAAGCGATCGCCCTTGGGGAAATCGCGCGGGCTCGGAACGGCGCCGGGCACCTGGTGAAGGCGGCCCGAACCGCTCTCGATGGACAGAACGGAACCCAGAAGACCGCGGGTGTACTCGTGAATCGGGTTGGTGAGCAGCTCCTTGGTGGGCGCCTGCTCGATGACCTGACCGGCATACATAACCGTGATGTTATGGGCGACCTCGGCGACCAGCGCCAGGTCATGCGAGACGAAGATCATGGCAAAGCCGAGCTTGGCCTGAAGGTCGTTGAGCAGCTTGATGACCTGCTTCTGGACGGTAACGTCCAGAGCGGTCGTGGGCTCGTCGCAGATAACCAGCTTGGGGTCGCGGGTAAGGGCCATAGCAATCAGAACACGCTGACGCTGGCCACCGGAAAGCTCATGCGGGTAGCTCTCGAGCGTACGCTTGGGGTCGAGGCCCACGAGCTCCAAGAGTTCCTCGGCGCTGCGGGTGCCGCCGCGCTTGGTGAGCTGCTTCATCTGGGCAGAGATGAGCATGGAGGGGTTGAGCGAGGACAGGGCGTCCTGATAGACCATAGCGATATCGGTACCGCGCAGGCCGAACCACTCCTTCTTGCTCATCTTGAGCAGATCGCGGCCCTCCCAGAGGACCTCGCCGGAAAGGTGCTCGTCATCGTCGGTCAGGCCCATGATGGCCAGCGTGGTGATGGACTTGCCGCAACCGGACTCGCCCACCAGGCCCATGGTCTGACCAGGACGGACGTCAAAGTTGACATGGTCGACGACGTTGATATCGCCGTGGTGCTCAAACTGAATGCAGAAGTCACGGACCGAGAGAATCGGTTCGACAGACTCGTCAGGCACATGGCGATCGTCACGCTTGAGCTCGACATCGCGCAGGGCGCCAAGGCGAGCGGAGAGGGACTGGGCCTGCTCCTTGTAGGCGCGAACGGGGTCAGAGACCAGCAGGTCGGCCTCGCGACGCTTGGAGGAGTCGGTCGGATCCAGGGCGGCGGAGGGAGCAGCGGCCATGGCGTCGGTAATGCCCTCGGAGAGGATGTTGAGCGCCAGGCAGGTGATCATGATGGCCAGGCCCGGGAACAGTGCCTGCCACCAACGGCCGGCGAGCACGCCGCCGCGGGCGTCGGCGAGGATGTTGCCCCAGGTAGCGGTGGGCTCCTGGATACCAGCGCCGATGAAGGTCAGCGAGGCCTCGAAGATGATGGCGTCGGCGACCAGGGTAACGGTGAAGACCATGATCGGGGCGATGCAGTTACGCAGAACATGCTTGATCAAAATCCACGGAGCCTTGGCGCCGGAAACGATGACCGCGCGGACATAGTCCTCTCCGTACTCGGACACGATGTTGGCGCGCACGATACGGGCAATCTGCGGAGTGTACATAAAGCCGATGGCGAAGATGATCGACGGCACGGAGTTGCCCAGGATGGAGACGAAGACGGCCGCGAGGGCGATGCCCGGGATAGACATGATGATGTCCAGGATACGCATGATCGTCTCGGAAACGGCCTTGCGCGAAACCGCCGCAAGGGCGCCCACGACCGAGCCGCAGACCAGAGCCATGGCAGTGGCGCCAAAGCCGATAATCAGCGAGTAACGACCACCGTAGAGCATGCGCGACAGAATGTCGCGACCCTTATCGTCGGTACCGAAGATAAATCCGTTGCCGGGAGCCTGGCGAGCCGTAAAGATCTCGACCGGGCTATAGGGGGCAAGAAGGGGCGCCAGAATCGCGGTCAGGGCGACCAGCGCCAGCACGACGGCGGCAATCTTAGAAGACAGCGTCATCTTCTTCCAGCCACCGAGCTTGAGCCCCTTGGAGGCAGCCTTCTCGAGCTGCTCGGTTTGCTTCTCTCGAATCTTTACCATAATCTACACCGTCCTGATGCGCGGGTTGATGAGCAGGTAGAGCATGTCAACCACGATGTTGATGATGATGAAGGCAAGAGCAACGACGATGACGACGCCCTGAACCAGGTTCGCCTCGTTGCCCTGAACGCCCTGCAGGATCGCGGTGCCCATGCCGGGGAGGTTGAAGATAACCTCGATGACGACGGCGCCGCCCATGAGGTAACCGATCTTAAGACCGAGGGTGGTGACCGGGGTGATCAGCGCATTGCGAAGTACGTTGATGCCGACGACGACCTTCTCGGGAACGCCGGCGCCGCGAGCCATACGGACATAGTCCTTGTCGAGCTCCTCGACCATGGCCGTACGCACGATACGAGTCATCTGACCCGTCAGCGGGAAGGCAAGAGCAATGGCGGGCATAATCATACGTCCCAGATAGCCAGCCGGGTTGGTGGTGAAGTGAGGCAGAGCACCGGACGCCGGAAGCACCTTAAGGTAGGAAGAGAACAGCAGAATCAACAGAACGGCAAGCCAGAACGACGGGGTTGCCAAGCCGGCGATGGAGAAGACGCGGATCACTTGGTCCGGCCATTTATCGCGATACAGTGCCGCGATGACGCCGAGTAAAAACGAAACGACCGCGCCGATGGCAAGACCGATGAAGGTCAGCTGCATCGTGACGGGCAGGGCAGTGGAGATGCGCTTGGCAACGGAGTTGCGAGCAGCACCATAGGTGCCCATGTCGCCATGGATCAGATCGCCCATGTAGCGCACGTAGCGCACGGGCCAGGGGTCGTCCAGACCATACTTCTCATGGTACTCGGCAACCGCCTCGGGCGAGGCACCGTCACCCAACGCCGTATAGGCGGGGTCGGTCTTGGAGAACGACATAAGGAAGAACACCAGGACGGTGACGCCCAATGCCATGATCGGCAGCGCCACGAGACGCCTTCCAATCAAACGTAGCAAGTTGTTCACGTTCTCTCCCCTTTCTTTTGTCGGTAGGACCAACTGGTATATGAGTACGGATACTCATTACAAGACCCGAGCGACATCGTTGCCGCCCGGGTCTTTGTTTCAACTATGAGGATACGGTCCCAACGACCGACATCCTGCATACAGACTCAAGCGAGCCTTACGCCTTGACGGTCGCGACGCCCCTGAAGGACATGCTCGTCGTGCCGATGCCCTTGAAGCCATCGAGGGCCTCGCCGTTGGGCGCAGTGGACGGATCGTCCCAGGAAGCGGAGACGGTCTTGACGTGGACAACGGGGTACAGAACAGCGTTGTCGGCAATGATGTCGAAGCACTCGTTCCACTTCTTCTGCTGCTCGTCGCCCTCGGCGGCAAGAGCCTCGTCCATGAGACTGTGGAGCTTCTGCCACTCAGCGGACTCCTTCCACGGGCAACGGGTCTGCATCCAGACGTTGTCGCCGTACCACCAGTTAAGCAGCAGGTCGGGGTCGGCGCCGAAGCAGGAAGGATCGCCAGGGGCAAGGAGGATATCGTAGGCCTCGCCGCCGTCGATGGCAGCGTAGGTGGCCGGCGAGGTATCGGTCTGGATGGTCACATCGAAGCCGAGAGCGTCGAGGTCGTTCTTGACCTGGGCGGCCATGCCCTTGATCTGCTCGTTGTCGGTGGTGCGCAGGGTGATGGCACCCGGGGTGATGCCAGACTCCTCGATGAGCTTCTTAGCCTTCTTGGCGTCGGTCTTGTACACCGTGGAAGCCTCATGATAGTTGGTGAAGCTCTTGGGCAGGTAGCAGCTGGCAGCGGTGGCAAGGCCGGCGAAGGTGTTGCTGACCATCTTCTCGGTGTCGAGCGCATACATGACAGCCTGACGGACCTTGACGTTGTTCCAAGGCTCCTTGGCGACGTTGAACATGATGAAGCGGGTGCCGAAACCCTGAACGTTATCGATCTTGCAGCCGGCGCTCTCGAGCTGGTCGACGGCGTCAGCGGTAACAAGCTCCATAACGAGCGTGGAGCCCTCCTGCTGAGCGGTAACGCGAGCGGTGGGGTCGGTCAGAATGCTGTACTGGATCTTCTTATCCTCGGCAGCATACTCACCGTTGTACTCGGGGTTGGGAACCAGGGTGATCTCGGTATCGGAGATAGAGTCGTACATCCAGGGGCCGGAGCCGATCGGCTGCTTGGCGCGATCCTCCTCGGTCTGGGTGGCCGGGGTAACGCGGACGATAGCCAGACGATCCTTGAGCAGGGAGAAGTTGGGGACCTTGGTCTTGACCGTCACGGTGCTGGCGTCCTTGGCCTCGATGGACTCGAAGGGCTGGAAGAACGGAGCATAGGTAGCGGAAGCGGCGCAAGCGGTGTAGGAGGCAACGACATCGTCAGCGGTGACCTCGGTACCATCGGAGAACTTGGCGCCCTTGCGGATGGTGACCTCGAAAGTGGTGTCGTCCACAGACTTGGGATCGTCGGTGGCGAGCTCGTTGAAGGTGCTGTAGTCGTGGTAATCGATGCCATAGAGGCCCTCGACGACGTGCCAGTTAGCACCCAGGCCCACAGCGGAGCCGGTGCTGGCGGGATCGAAGCTGGACGGAGCGTAAGCGGAACCAGCGGTGATCACGCCGCCGCCACGGTTGGCGGAATCGGTGGAACCGGAAGCGGAACCCTCGTCGCTAGAGCTGCCACCGCAGCCGGTGAGACCAAGCCCTGCGACAGCAGCGACGCTGCCGGTGAGGCCGAGGAACGAACGCCTGGACATACCCTTGTTGATGATGGCCATGTCTTCTCCTATCAATAGAGAATCTTACCCGGGAGCACCTAGACGTGCCCCCGCGCAACTTGCGGACGATATATACCTTACCTACCGACGAACCCAAGTGAGGTGCCGCGCTCGGCGACCGATACATACATCCGCTTGAACGGTATTTACTACCGTTCGCCGAATTCATTGACAAATGATTCGACAGACAGTATGTATCGACGAGGTGAGATATCAGTCTTCGTCAACCCGCAGGATAGCAGTGTTATTCACCATGGTTAGTCAAACGTTTTAGCGTTAATAAAACCCGAAATCTGCAGGTAATCGCCGCGAAACAAATGATTGAAAATCGGCCAATCATGTATATCAGTTGTTTAGAAGCACGTTTAGTTTTCGGAACGGTTGGCCGACGTCTGGGCACGCTCGGCATTCCATGCAACAAGTGCCTCGTGGACTGCTTTGGCGACATCGGCCGGAACGCCTCGAACTTCTGCAATCTCCTGCTCGCTTGCCGCGCGCAAACGCTTCATCGAGCCAAAATGGCGCATAATGGCACGTTTTCTGGTGGGTCCCACGCCTGGAACGTCGTCAAGCACCGAAACCGTCATAGCCTTATCGCGCAACTCGCGGTGGAACGTAATTGCAAATCGGTGGGATTCATCGCGAACCTGCTTGATTAGATAAAGCGAAGCGGAGCCGGTCGGCAGCACGACGGGAGTCTCGTCCCACGGCACGAAAACCTCCTCATCGGCCTTTGCCAAGCCACAAACTGGTATATCGAGGCCGAGCGCCTCAAGTTGCTTAATTGCAGCGGTCAATTGCGGCTTGCCGCCATCGACAACGAGTAAATCGGGGCGCGAGCCAAAGCGCTCGTCCGCCATGCGCTCAGGAGCATAGCGACGTCCCAGAACCTCGGACATCGATACGAAGTCGTTCGCCTCGTCCAATTCGGCCTGAATTTTAAAGCGACGATACTGGCCCTTGTCGGCACGGCCGTTGGTAAATACCACCATCGAAGCGACGGTAAAGGTGCCGTGCAACGTCGAGATATCGAAGCACTCGATGCGCAACGGCGGCGCAGGCAGCGCCAGCGCACTTTCGAGCTCCAGGAGCGCCTGATTGGTGCGATCGTCAGCATACCCCGTACGCATCATGTAGCGCATGAGGGCATGGCGCGCATTTTTGGAAGCCATATCGAGCAGGCGGTGCTTTTCGCCACGCTGCGGCCTATGGAGATGGCAAGAGCGCTCGCGCTTGCCCGCAAGCCACTCCCCCAACGCTTCGGCATCCTCAAGCTCGACAGAGAGATTGATCTCGGCTGGAATATCAGCCGTCTCGTCGTAATAGCGCTTAAGAAAGCCCGATTGAAGCTCTTCCTCGTCGACGTCTAGGCCTTTATCGAGGATGAACTCACAAGTTCGAACCGTTCGGCCCTCGCGAACGACAAAGACGCAGGCGGCAGAGATAGTCTCTTCGCGATAGAAGCCGATGACATCGATATCGACGCTTGATGGAAAAACGACCTGTTGGCGATCGTCCAGGCCTCTAATGACTTCCAGACGACGCTTGACGCGCGCTGCACGCTCAAAATCGAGCGTCTCGGCTGCCTCCGTCATCTCGGACGTAAGCTCGTCGACGACATCCTTGCGATGGCCCGACAAGAAACGTTCGACACGCTTGACGTTCTTGGCATAGTCGGCAGGGGAAATCGCGCCGACGCATGCGCCCGGCCCGCGCCCGACATGGTAGTCAAAGCAGGGACGCCCGTTTTGCGCGCAAATCATATTGACGATGTCTTCCTCGCCCTTGTGGGACTCGACGATACGGCGACAACGACGCCACTCCGCACAGGATGCGGAGCAGATGGGGATAACCTTGCGCAGCGTATCTATCGTCTCACGTGCCGCGCGGCTATCGGTATAAGGTCCAAAATAGCGCGTTCCCGGCTTATGACGCTCACGCGTGTATTTGATAGCGGGATACAGGTCGCCCTTTGTAATGGCGATAAAGGGGTAGCTCTTGTCATCCTTGAGGTCGACGTTAAAGTACGGATGGTACTGACCAATCAAATTGCGCTCGAGCACCAACGCCTCGTGCTCGGTCTCCACCACGATATAGTCAAAGCTCGCCACCAGCTGCATCATCAGCGGGATCTTCTGGCGCTCGTCCTGCAGCGTCACGTACTGACGCATACGGGCGCGCAGGTTTTTCGCCTTGCCCACGTAGATGACATCGCCCTTGGCATCCTTCCAAAGGTAGCATCCGGGCTGCGTGGGAACGCGCGAAACCTGCTCGGCAAGCGTTGGAATGTTGTCGTGACCGGCCACGCGCACCTACTTGCGACGAAGCAGCGCCGAGACCTCGGGCATCTTAAGGACGACGGCAAGGCCAAAGGTAACAGCAAGCGAGACGACACCCGCAACGCAAACATAGCCAAGAGTAATCAGAATCGAGCCGCCAAGTGCCCCGACAAAGTGTTCAAGCGCCCACATGACGCCGGCGCCTGCGGCAGCACCCAGGCCACCGAGCAAAAGGCCAAAGAAACCGCCATGTAGGATAGATTTGACCTGAAGGCCACGCAGGCGACGACGCAGCCACCACAGCGAACAGCCGACCAAGATCACGTAGTCGACGACATACGAAAGCGCGATTGCCGGCATACCGAAGCCCAGCACAACGCCAAACAGCAGAACCGAGCCGGCCTGGCCGATGGCGGAATACAGGCAATAGCGGCTATAGGGCTTCATGTCGAGCAAGGCAGAGAAGCTCTTCTGCATCAACACGACCACGCCGTAGAGCGGCAGCGAGAACGCCAGGTAGACAAGGAACTCGGACACCAGCGCCACGCCGGATTCATCGAACTTGCCGGCACAGTAAATCATGTTGAGCGGACGCGCGAAGACAATCAGGTACAGCGCAAACGGAATCAGGAAGAACAGCATCTGGGCGACGCCACGCGAAATGCCCGTGCGAACGCTGTCGTAATCCTTCTCCTGTGCGTCGTGAGAGAGCTCGGTATAGAGCGCCGTCGAAAGCGAGGCGGCAATCAGCGCGTAGGGCAGCGTGTACCACAGGCGCGCATAGGCGATGACGGAAGGGCCAGTCTCGGGCTGGACCACCAGCGCGGCAGCGTTGGTGATAGAAGTCGAGACAAACATGCACACCGTGGCGAGCAGCGTCGGGATACCGAGCGCAATCGTCTGGCGCAGCGCGGGGTCCTTAAAGTCGATATGGATATGGGGATGCACGCCGTGCTTGCCAAGCGCGGGAATCTGACATGCCATCTGAACAAAGACACCGAGGGTCGTACCGGCCGCAATCAAGATGATGCCGGCACGTTCGCCAAACTGTGCGGACACGGGCGCAAAACCCATAAAGCTCGCAATGACGATCACATTGTTGAGGACCGGGGCAAACGTCGACCAGAAGTAGTCGCGGTGTGCGTTGAGAACGCCCGAGAACACCGAACCCAAACCATAAAACAGAATCTGGATGGCAAAGAAACGGAACATGAACGCAGCGGTATCCATGCTGCCGCCGTCACCCGAAAGGAACGATTGCGTCCAGATAAAGCCCGGGGCGAACACGGTCCCCAGCAACGAAATGCCACCCAGCACCAAAAGCAGAATGCCGAGCAGGTTGCCCACGTACTCGTTCGAGGCCTCGCGACCCTGCTCACGCCTCACGCCCATGTACACGGGCAAAAACGCCGTCACGAGCATGCCGCCCATCACGAGTTCGTAGAGCATATTGGGCAGGTTGTTGGCGACCTGATAGGAGGACGAGAGTAGCGACATGCCGATAGCGGCCGCCATTGCCCACGTGCGGATAAAACCAGTGACGCGAGACACGATGGTCAGGATGGTCATAAGCCCGGCGGAACGACCAACCGTGGAGTAGTCCGACGAGCCCATGTCGTCAGTGTCATCTCGCGATGAAGAAGCTTCGGATGAGGGTGTCTGAGGCGCAGATTCTTCTGCAAAATGAGCTCCGCGCTTCAATTCTTCCTGCGGCATCGCTCAGTCCTCTCTCGTAATCGCGGCAACTGTCGCCCCGCAAAATGCAATTAAATCATCAGGTGCAAGCTCGAGCTGATAACCACGCTTGCCTCCCGAAATAAAAATGGTATCCCAAAGGACACATGTCTCATCAATGAGCGTCCGGTAGCGTTTTTTCATACCGACCGGACTGCAGCCGCCGCGAACGTAGCCAGTCGCCGCAAGCAAATCCTTCACATGCATCATGGCCAAGGACTTCTCCCCCGCGGCACGCGCGGCGGACTTTAGATCGAGCTCGTCGGCAACAGGGATGCAGCACACGACGTGGTCGTTGGACGGCGTCACGCAGACCAAGGTCTTAAATCCTTGACCGGGCTCCTCGCCAAGCTGCTCCGAAATCGCGACCCCCAGGCCCGCCGACTCATCACCATCGTCTTCGTACGTATGTAGAACATAGGAAATGCCGGCGCTTTCCAGCTCGCGCATCGCATTGGTTTTTGGCGTCTTTACAGCCTTTGCCATGGCATATCCTTTCCCTCGCATTCGGACGCAAGGATTAAGTATATGTCCAATTCGGCTGCATACGTCACTTCGACACAGCAAGCGCCATCGAATCACAAGGAGTCGACGGCGCCCATAAACTGAATCGCCTATTTATTGAGCATCAAGTTGAGCCTGACGCTCCCGGTCACGCCTGAGCAACGGCGCCAAAAACTTGCCCGTATAACTCTGCGGACAGTCCGCAACCTGCTCCGGTGTGCCCGAAACCACGACGGTTCCGCCGCCGTTACCGCCCTCGGGGCCTATATCGATCAGACGGTCGGCAACCTTGATGACATCAAGGTTGTGTTCAATCACCAGCACCGTGTTGCCCGCATCGACCAAGCGCTGCAGCACATCGAGCAGCTGGCGGACGTCCTCAAAATGAAGGCCGGTCGTCGGCTCATCCAAAATATAGAACGTCTTGCCCGTCTGGCGTCGATGAAGCTCCTTGGCGAGCTTCACACGCTGCGCCTCGCCGCCCGAGAGCGTCGTAGCGGGCTGGCCCAGGCTCACGTAGCCCAAGCCTACATCGTACAGCGTCTGGAGCTTGCGCTTAATCTGCGGGATATTCCCAAAGAAGGCCAGTGCCTCGGTGACGCTCATGTCGAGCACGTCCGAGATGGTCTTACCACGGTAGGTGACCTCAAGCGTCTCGCGGTTATAGCGTTTGCCGCCGCAGACCTCACAGGGGACATAGATATCGGGAAGGAAGTGCATCTCGATCTTAATTTGTCCGTCGCCCTTGCATGCTTCGCAGCGACCGCCGCTCACGTTAAAGGAGAAACGTCCCGGCGAGTAGCCACGCGCCTTCGACTCCGGCGTACTCGCAAACAGCGCGCGAAGATCATCCCACAGGCCAATGTACGTAGCAGGGTTGGAACGCGGCGTGCGGCCAATCGGCGACTGGTCGATATCGATAACCTTATCGATACACTCGATGCCCTCGATTTTCTTATACGGACCCACAGGGCGCGTCGAACGGTGAATGGCATTCGTAAGGGCAGGTGCGATAGTGTCGGTAACCAGGGAGCTCTTACCCGATCCCGACACGCCGGTAACGACCGTAAGCGTACCGAACTCAATCTTGGCGGTAACGTTTTTGAGGTTGTTGGCGCGGGCGCCCGTGATCTTAAGGCAGCCGCGACCGGGCTTGCGGCGTTCATCGGGAACCCGGATCATTCGTTTGCCGGTCAGATAAGCGCCCGTCATCGACTCGGGACACGCCATGATATCGGCAGGCGTTCCCGCCGCGACTACGTGTCCGCCGTTCACGCCCGCGCCGGGGCCCATGTCGATCACATAGTCGGCAGCACGAATCGTATCCTCATCATGCTCGACGACGATGACGGTATTGCCGATATCGCGTAGGCGCTCAAGCGTCTTGATCAGGCGCTCGTTATCGCGCTGATGGAGGCCAATCGATGGCTCGTCCAAAATGTACAGCACACCCATGAGGCCGGCGCCGATCTGCGTTGCCAGGCGAATGCGCTGGGCCTCGCCTCCGGAAAGCGTCGCCGAGGCACGATCGAGGGTCAGATAGTCGAGTCCGACATCGACCAGAAAACGCAAGCGCTCCAGGATTTCCTTGACGATGCGCCCACCGATAAATTGTTGGCGCTCGGTAAGCTCCAAGCCCTCAAAAAACTCGAGCGACTCGCGGCACGATAGGCAGCAGACCTCGTAAATGGACTTACCGCCTACGGTAACGGCGAGCATCTCGGGGCGCAGACGAGCACCATGGCAACTCGAGCACGGCTCCTCGCGGATGTACTTCTCCAAGCGCGCCTTGGTGTTCTCATTCGTCGTCTCGGTATAGCGCTCGTACAGGATATTGCGCACGCCCGAGAACTTGGTGTCCCACTGGCTGCGGCGCCCATCGAGCTTTTGATAGTCGACCGAAATCTTCTGGTCGCCCATGCCGTCTAAAAACGCGCGACGCACCCGCGGAGGCAGATCCTCCCACGGCGTATCGACGCTCACCTTAAAGTGTTTGCAGACCGCAGCGAAAATCTGCGGATAGTAGTTAGAGTTGCCAAACAGGCTGCCAAAAACCCCGTCGGCGATCGACTTCGAGGGGTCTTCGATTAGGGCCTCGGCATCGACCGTCTTCTTAAAGCCCAGGCCATCGCACTCTGGGCACGCGCCATAGGGCGCGTTGAACGAGAAATCACGCGGCTGCAGGTCATCGATGGAGTGTCCATGCTCCGGGCACGCTAACGCCAGCGAATACTCCAGCAACTCGCCTTCGGTCCCCTCGGGAGCGTCGCGGTCGGGCAGCAAGTATACGTTCACATTGCCGTGCGCCAGCGCAGTCGCCTGTTCAACGGACTCGGCAATACGGCCCAGCGAGTTCTCACGGATCACGATGCGGTCGACCACGACCTCGATATCGTGCTTGAATTTCTTATCCAAATCGATAGGGTCATCAAGCGAGCGAACCTCGCCGTCGACACGCACGCGGCTAAAGCCCTCGGCGCGAAGGTCCTCAAACAGCTTGGCGTACTCGCCTTTTCGCCCGCGCACTACCGGTGCCAGCACAAACGCGCGGCGGCCCTCCCCCGCCGCCAAGACCTTGTCGGCAACCTGGTCGGTCGTCTGGCGCTCAATGACGCGGCCGCATTCGGGACAGTGCGGGGTGCCCACACGGGCGAACAGTAGGCGCAGATAGTCATAAATCTCGGTTACGGTGCCAACCGTCGAGCGAGGGTTTTTAGACGTCGTCTTTTGGTCGATCGACACCGCCGGCGAAAGGCCGTCGATTGAATCCAGGTCGGGTTTGTCCATCTGGCCCAAGAACTGGCGCGCATAGCTCGAAAGGCTCTCGACATATCGACGCTGGCCCTCGGCATAGATAGTGTCAAATGCCAGCGAACTCTTGCCCGAGCCAGAAAGACCGGTAATGACCACGAGTTGGTCGCGCGGAATGGAAACATCGATATCACGGAGGTTGTGCTCACGAGCGCCGCGAATAACGATAGAAGAATCAGACATGGAAGCTCCTTGCCTCCTATTGCATCGAATCATACTGTCGATGAGTTTAGCGCACTCGACGCGCACAGATGTTCGTAATACAAGATTCGCAGACCTTTAGCCTTGCGTATCGGGCGCTTTGTTTCTCGAAATGCCGTGGAAAGGTTACAGTAATCTAATACTGAACTTAATTTGCTGTAACAGAGGAACGTCCATGACCGAAGATATCCCCCTTGAAATCACTTCGAGCGACATGGCCAATCTGCCCATATTCATCGCCGTCCTTATCGTGGCCACCGTCGTCGTGCGCGTGTATTTTTCAATCAAACACAATGAAAAGCCGCCCATTGCCCGCGTCTTTTGGTGCGCGACGCTCCTCATCCCGCTCGGCGTGGTAGCTGCATGGATTACGAATCAATTGCTCGTAAATGAGGACAGTTCCCTATGGGTCCTTTCTTATTCGGCGCTCGGTGCTGCCGCCGTCATACTTCTTGTCGAACCCTTGGTTTCGGGACTTATCGACCAAACCGATCTTGCGACGGGAACGGTTGCCTGTATTTGCCGTGACATCCTTGTCATCGCCGCTGTTTCAGCGCTCTCGTTCGTTTCACTCGAAATTGCCTGCAACGAAACGTTCTATCGCATTCCCGCCAACTCATTCGGGTTTTCCGTCGGGCTGCTCGCAACGGTTCTGCTCTCCCTTTATTTGCTGGGACAGCGTCATGGAGGCGTCATGGCCCTCGTGCCCGTCGTCTGTTGCATCCTTGGCATTGCCGAGCACTTCGTCATAACGTTTAAAGGCGAGGCCATCCTGCCAAGCGATATCTTGGCCCTTGGCACCGCAATGGAAGTGAGCGAGGGATACGAGTTTACCTTTACCGCCGGAATCGTAACCTCTCTCGCCCTGCTGGAGATTTCCCTGGGGCTTCTTTCGCTTATCCGACCGCGAAAGCTCCGTACGCCCACCCATGTCTTCCCCGCAATCGCCGCTAACCTCTGCGCTTTTCTGCTCGTGACCGTTGTGGGGCTCTCGGGCTTTTCCAGCATCGACTTGGAGCAGGCACTGAATTTTGGATTTGACCGTTGGCAGCCCATCACCACGTATGCGTCTCAGGGTTTTATCACTTCGTTCACCGAAATGGTCAACGAGTTGCCCATTGAGAAGCCCGAAGACTATACGCCCGATGAGGCGCAGAGCATCGAGCAGGAGCTCGCCGCCGCCTACGACAGCACGTATGGCTCGAGCGAGCAGCGCGCGGCGGCCGTTGCCCAGTTCAATGAAATCAAGCCGACGATTGTTGCCGTCATGAACGAGAGTTTTAGTGACCTTTCGTGCTTTGAGCAGCTCCAGGCGGCCGGGTACACCGGCCCCGCATTCTACAACTCGCTTCCCGACACACTTGTTCGCGGCACCATGCTCGCTTCGGTCGCCGGTGGCGGAACGGCGAACTCCGAATTCGAATTTTTGACCGGAGCGACAACGGCCTTTGTCGGATTAGGCAAAATCCCCTATCAGCTGTATCAGATGAATGGCGTCAACAGCCTGGCAAAGAACCTCAAGGAGCTTGGGTATACCGCTACCGCTATGCACCCGCAAAACCCCGTCAACTACCATCGAGATAAAATCTATCAGCAGCTGGGCTTTGGAGACTTTCTTTCAATCGGCGATTTCGAAGGTGCGCCCTGTTACCATGCCGGCGTATGCGACTACGCCACCTACGACAAGATACTCGACCTGCTTAGAACCGACGAAGCGCCGCAGTTCATCTTTGACGTCACGATGCAAAATCACGGCGGCTACGACTATGGCACCGTTCCCGCCGAAGAGCTGACAAACTATTGGGTCGAGGGAGCCAGCGAAGGCGCCAACAGCGCGCTCAACACCTATCTCACCTGCATCAACGCATCCGACCGGGACCTCGAGTACTTTATCAACGAGCTCCGCAACATCGGCAGACCGGTTGTTCTTGTCTTTTTTGGCGACCATCAGCCGAGCGCCGCAACGACTCTCAACGACGAGCTGTACCCTCAGGAAGATACGGCAAGCCACGCTTTCCGTATCTATCAGTCGACATATCTCGTCTGGGCTAACTATGAGATCGCCGGCAATACCGAGCTCAACGTCTACGACACCGTCGGGGCAAACGAGATTGCAGCCATTACCCTTAATAAGATCGGCGCCCCGCTCACCAATTACCAAAAGGCCCTGCTTGCGACAAGGTCAGATGTGCCCACCATCAATGTCGCCGGCTATCTCGGTGCCGACGGGCTGCGCTACGACTTGGAATCGAAAGACAGCCCCTACGCCTCGACGATCGACAAGCTGCAGCGCATGCAATACCTCGAGTTCGCCAGCAAAGTTCAGTAAGCCCGCCCATTCGCTTGGGCCCATCGTATTGCAAGCACGCTCGGCCCAAACGCATCGCAAATGACTCCCGCTCGCAAACGAGGGTACAATGACGCTCGTGTCACATCGCGGGGCCCCGGCCCCAGCATATACAAAGGAGTCATACATGGGTTGCGAACACGCACAGGCCGCCGGCGGACAAACGTCGCCGTCGCAATTTGAGGAGAACACGCTGTCCGAGGTCAAGCGCGTCATCGCCGTGCTTTCCGGCAAGGGCGGTGTCGGCAAGTCATTTGTCACCGGTGCCATCGCCACCGAGCTTGCCCGTCACGGCCACAAGGTCGGCGTCCTCGATGCCGACATCACCGGTCCCTCTATCCCCAAGATGTTCGGTATGAGTGGACGCCACGTCCATGCCCTTGGCAACCTTATGCTGCCCGAAATCTCCGAGCACGGCGTCAAGGTCATGAGCTCCAACCTGCTGCTCCAAAACGAGACCGACCCCGTCCTTTGGCGCGGTCCGGTCATCGCAGGCGCCATTAGGCAGTTCTGGAGCGAGACCTCGTGGGGCCCCATCGACTACCTACTGGTCGACATGCCTCCGGGAACAGGCGACGTTGCGCTCACCGTCTTCCAGTCGCTGCCGGTCGACGGCATCGTCATCGTCACGAGCCCGCAGGATCTGGTCTCGATGATCGTCGCCAAGGCGGTCAACATGGCCGAGAAGATGAACGTCCCCATTCTGGGCATTGTCGAGAACATGAGCTATATTGAGTGCCCCGACTGCGGCAAGAAGATCGAGGTCTTTGGCAAGAGCAAGCTCCCCGAGGTCGCAGAGCGCTATAACCTCGACATCTTGGGCCAGCTTCCCATTAATCCGGCACTCGCCGAGGCCTGCGATAAGGGCGAGGTCGAGACTGCGCTGCCCGATGGCATGTTGCCCAAGGCAGTCTCTGCCGTCGAGGCTATTACCCCGCACGAGACCGACGAGGCCTAAGTGAACGCGAGCGCCCTCTATGACGTCTTGGTAATCGGCGGCGGGGCTTCAGGCCTCGCCGCCGCCATTACGGCCGCACGCGCTGGCAAAAGCGTCTGCATCGTTGAGCGCGATGTCGCCTGCGGCCTAAAGCTCCTTGCGACCGGTAACGGCCGCTGCAACCTCTCCAACGAATCGATTGATCCTCAGCGGTATAACCACCCCGCATTCGTCGAATCTGTCATGGGCCCCCAACCCGAACAAGAGCTTATGGGTTTCTTCTCCTCGCTGGGCATCATGACAACCTCCGAGGAAGGCCGGCTATACCCGCGCTCCCTTCGCGCAGAATCGGTGCGCGACGCGCTTCTCAACGTTTGCGACCGCCTAGGTATTACCTTAATCTGCGGAGCCAACGTTGCCTCGGCGCACAAAGCTTCCGAAGGCTGGACACTCCAAATAGACCGTCCAGCGCGGGCGCTCAAGGCAAAAAAGCACGACGACCGAAAAACGGAGCTCCGCTCGCTTCGGAAAGCGCTCGCCGATGTCCCTCGCAAGAACGAGGCCCTGGAGGCACATGCCGTAATTATCGCCACGGGTGGCAACCCCACCGGTATCGCCGATACGTTTCGCCTTCCCCTCACTTCGCTGCGCCCCATCCTCTGCCCCGTATCGGCAACGGTCGTCGGCGATCGGGCGGCACTCAAGACGTTGGACGGCCTGCGCGTCCGCGCCCGCTTGACGCTCGCCCGCAATCATAATGAGCTCTGGCACGAAGACGGTGAAGTCCTGTTTCGAGCCTTCGGCATCTCGGGCGTCGCTGTCTTCAACCTCTCCCGTCGTATCCAGCGCGGTGATACGATCCTGCTCGACGTTTTCCCCGACCTCTCCAAAGACGAGCTGCTCGATATGCTCAACCGGCGCGTTGAGCTGCTCGGCGGCTTTTCGCCCCGCGATCCCCGTTGGCTCGACGGCATGCTCGCCCCGCAACTCTCCCGCGTCGTCTGCACGGCGTTCGAGCAGTGCCATCCAGGCTCCAACGATGTCATCCACCTGGTCTCGATCCTCAAGCACTTTAAGTTGCTCGTTGAGGGAACAGCCGAGGAGCGCTCGGCACAGGTCACGCGTGGTGGCGTATCTGTCGAGAGTATCTCAACACCCAGTCTACGCGCGCGCAGCGTTGTCGACGCCCCGCTTTACGTCTGCGGCGAAGCGCTCGACATCGACGCCGATTGCGGAGGCTTTAACCTTGCGTGGGCATGGCTCTCGGGCATTCGCGCTGCAAGCAGCCTGTAGCCGCGCAGTCTATAATCAAAAACGCATTCGGGCCGTCTGGGATACCGGACGGCCTCTTTCTTGCCTCTAAGGAGACCTCGATGATCGAAATCACCCAAGTCAACGCTTCGCTCGATGAAGCCGGCGATGAAAATGCCTGCCTCATTGTTGGCAAGCGAGTCGCCAAGCGCGTCCTACGTTGCAAAGACTCCGAGATCAAGTCCATCGAGCTCCACCGCAAGTCAATCGACGCTCGCAAAAAACGAGACGTCCATTTTATCCTGAGCTTTCGTGTTGAGCTGACCAGTCCCCACCTCGAGCGAGAAGCGGTCGACAGCGTTTCCGAACGTGACCGCTCGCTCGTACGCGCGATAGAAGACGATGAGCCTTCATTCCCCTCCCCCATTTCCGACGCATCCAAAGAGCGCCCCGTCGTTGTCGGCGCCGGATGCGCCGGCCTTTTCGCTGCGCTCACGCTCGCCGAAGCAGGTCTTAAGCCCTTGCTTATCGAGCGCGGCGACCCGGCATTTCGCCGCTCGCAGGCGATCGACCTCTTTCTAAAGGAGCGCATCCTCGACCCCGAGAGCAATATTCAGTTTGGTCTGGGCGGCGCGGGGACCTTCTCGGACGGCAAGCTCAATACGGGAACAAAAAATCCCGCCCATCGCCTTATCCTCGAAACCTTCGTCGAGGCGGGTGCGCCCCGCGATATTCTGTGGGATGCCAAGCCGCACATTGGCTCCGACATCCTTCCCAAGGTTGTCACCGCTATATCCCAGCGCACCGAGCAGCTCGGAGGTGTCGTCCGTTATCGAACGAAGCTCGTCGACATTCGCACCGACGCGTCTGGCGCCATCACCGGTATCGATGTCCAATCGTCCCAAGACGCCGCTTACGAGCCAATCGAAACAAAGCACCTCATCCTCGCCTGTGGGCATTCTGCTCGCGATATTTTTGAGCTCCTTAAGGACCACAACGTGGCCCTCGCACAAAAGACCTTTGCCATGGGCGTTCGCATCGAGCATCCGCAGCGCGACATCGACCGAGCCCAATATGGAGCCTTGGCGGGACATCCTGCCCTCGGAGCAGCCCCCTACAAGCTCGTCGCCCATCTTCCCAACGGCCGCAGCGTGTTCTCGTTTTGCATGTGCCCCGGCGGGCAGGTTGTCGCCGCCTCTTCCGAGCAGGGCCACCTGTGCGTCAACGGCGCCAGCCTCAATGCCCGCGACGGACGCAACGCAAACGCCGCCCTGCTCGTTAACGTCACGCCTGAGGACCTTCCCAACGATGACCCGCTCGCCGGCATCGAGCTCCAGCGCGCCTGCGAGGCGGCCGCCTATCGCCTGGGCGGTTCCAACTGGAACGCACCGGCACAACTCGTCGGAGATTTCCTCGCAGGACGCGCCAGCAAGGCGCCCGGAAAGGTAAAGCCCACCTATCCGCTCGGTGTGACCTGGACGACAATTGACGAAGCCCTGCCGCAGCATATCGTCGAGTCGCTCCGCCTGGGACTTCCCCTACTCGGAAAAAAGCTACGAGGCTACGACCGTCCCGATGCCGTTCTTACCGGCGTGGAGACTCGTTCGAGCTCACCGGTCACTGTCACCCGAGACCGAACGTGCCATGCCGTGTCGACCCCGGGCCTCTACCCTTGTGGTGAGGGAGCTGGATATGCCGGCGGCATCATGAGCGCGGCCACCGACGGCATCCGTTGTGCCGAAGCCCTGATCGCGGACCTCTAACGCACGAATTCCAGCGCGCAAAAGACACAGGCCCCGAGCTCCACAGGGAACTCGGGGCCTGTTCGCTATTTCTTAAACCGTGCACCCTGGCGTTTTCTGCCCGATGCGAACGTGGAACCCTTGCGGGCCTGCGAGCGTAAGCGCTCGATCGTCTCGTCCTCAGACGCACCCTCGAGCATCGCCCGAATCTGAACGACGGCATCGCGCAGGCGCGCCGCCTCCTCAAAGTCCATAGCGGCAGAAGCGTTACGCATATCCTCTTCCATGGTTTCGACGATCCGCACAAGCTCGTCATGCGGCAGTTCTTCCAACTGCTCCGCAAGTGTCTGCTCGGGCGCCACCGTTTCCGGCACACCGCCCTCGCCCGACTCATCGGGCGTATAGAATGCGCCATGGCCAAGAGAGTCGCCCTTCGAGCGTCCCTTGGAGCCCACAGTTTTTTCGGCCTCGGCAATAAAACTTGAGATGTCGTTGATGGCCTTGCGCACTGTCTTGGGCACAATGCCATGTTCTTCGTTATATGCCATCTGAATCTCGCGACGGCGCTGCGTCTCCTCGATGGCCTCTTTCATCGAATCGGTCACAACGTCTGCATACATGATGACTTCACCATCGGCGTTACGGGCCGCACGGCCAATCGTCTGAATCAGCGAACGGCGGTTGCGCAAGAAGCCTTCCTTATCGGCATCGAGAATTGCCACCAGTGAGACCTCGGGGAGATCCAAGCCCTCGCGAAGCAGGTTGATGCCAACGAGAACATCGATCTTGCCCTCGCGCAGCGTTCGCAGGATCTCGACACGGTCCATTGTCGCCGTATCAGAGTGCATGTAATTGACCTTAATGCCTGCGTCGAGCAGATGGTCGGTCAGGTCCTCGGCCATGCGCTTGGTCAACGTGGTCACCAGCACGCGCTCCTTGCGGGCAACGCGCTCGCGAATCTCGTCCTCAAGATCGTCAATCTGGCCGCGAACTGGACGCACGTCAATCTTGGGGTCGAGCAGGCCAGTCGGACGAATAATCTGCTCCACATCGTTTTGGCTCACCCGCAGCTCGTAGTCGCCCGGCGTGGCCGAAACATAGATAAACTGGGGTATCCTTGCCTCAAACTCATCGAAACGAAGCGGGCGGTTATCGAGCGCCGAGGGCAGGCGAAAACCGTGTTCCACCAGCGTCACCTTACGCGAGCGGTCACCTTCGTGCATGCCGCGAATCTGCGGCACCGTCACATGGCTCTCATCGATGATGCAGAGCATATCCTTGGGAAAGTAATCGATTAGGGTAAACGGCGGCTCACCCGGCTTGCGACCGTCCAGATGACGCGAGTAGTTCTCGATGCCGTTGCAAAAGCCCATCGTCTCGAGCATCTCAAGATCATAATCGGTGCGCTGCTGCAGACGCTGCGCCTCGAGCAACTTGTCGGTCGCCTTGAGCTCCGCCACGCGCTTCTCGCACTCTTCGCTGATCGATTTCAGAGCCGCCTTGACCTTCGGCTTCTCGGTCACGTAGTGCGATGCCGGCCATACAGGGATGGCCTCGTACTCACGAAGCATCTCACCGGTGACCTCATCGATCTCGGCAATCAGCTCGACCTCGTCGCCAAAGAACTCAAACCGCAACGGATGCTCGGCATAAGGCGGATACACGTCGACAACATCGCCTCGCACGCGGAACGTGCCGCGTGCCAGGTCATAGTCATTGCGATCATATTGAATGTCGATAAGTGCATGGATAAAGTCATCGCGCTCGAGCGGCACCTTCTTGTCGACGTTTGGAGCCAGACCTGCATAGTCCTCAGGAGAGCCAATGCCATAGATACACGAGACCGATGCGACAACGATCACATCGCGTCGAGAGAGCAGCGATGCGGTCGCCTGATGTCGCAGCATCTCAACCTCTTCGTTAATCGAGGAGTCTTTCTCGATATATGTATCGCTTTGCGGCACATACGCCTCGGGCTGATAGTAGTCGTAGTACGAGACGAAGTAGACCACAGCGTTGTTGGGAAAGAACTCTTTGAGCTCGCTCGCAAGCTGAGCGGCGAGCGTTTTATTCGGAGCCATGACCAGCGTCGGCTTTCCCAGGGCCTCAATAGTCTTTGCCATCGTGAAGGTCTTGCCCGAACCAGTCACGCCCAGCAAAACCTGATAGCGGTCTCCGTCCCTCACACCCTGCACAAGCGACTCAATGGCTTTAGGCTGAGAGCCTGCAGGGTCATAGGGAGACACGACCTTAAACGGCACGTCAGAGCCTTCAACGCCAAAGCGCTTAAGTTCACCACCAACGCGTTCTACTTCAAATTCCGCCATGGATACTCCTAACTCATATATCTGCAGTATACGCAGGCGGCAGGCATAGTCCTATACGAACCGATCGGGATAGAGGGTTTTGTAGCGAACCCAGGCATTATTGACACGAATCAGATACGCCTGCGTCTCGGGAAAGGTGATTGCATTATGAAGCGACGTACTCTGCTGCGCCCATCCGTCGACATTGCCCATGCCGGCGTTATAGGCGGCAATGGCACTGTCAGTCGACCCGTTAAAATACGCTAGAAGATACGAAAGATACGCACAGCCAAACTCGATATTCGTAGCCGGATCGTTAAGGTTGTCGGCCGAATACTCGCCACCGTCGACAAGGCCCTTGGCGATCATATCCTGGGCAGTCTCGGGCATCAGCTGCATCAATCCCTGAGCACCCTGATTCGACTCGGCCTCGGGATCCCAATTCGATTCAGACTTAATGACAGCGCACACCAGATACGGATCCAGATTATGCGAAATACTGGATTGCTTTACATACGCCTCGTAGTCAATCGGATACAGCGGCTTAAAGAAAGCGGCAGGAGCATATGAGTAAACGAATGAGATAAGGCCGAAGGCAAAAACGGCAGCCAGCGGTATAAGGCGATACCACGTAAGGAAACGTGTCTTAGGCATCGGCCTCCTCCTTATCCGCTACATCCCCGAACCCATGGCGCGAAAGCCATGCGTCCAGTTGTTCAAAGAGCGAGTTATCGTCTGCCGCATTGTCAATCACAGTTGTAGCGAGATTGCACAGCGCAGACTCTTCGGGCTGGCAAGCAGAACGGGCATCAAAATCAGATGGCTCCATGCCACGTTGAATAGCGCGCTCGCGACGAACTGACAAAGGGGCGCTGATGACCAAAATTTCATCAGCCAAGCCAAATGCATCCTCAAAACCAGTCGGAGCAGAAACCTCGACCACCGCAAAAGGATAACGGGGAGATGAAACCGTACAACAAACCGGATCGAGAATCCTAAGCGAAAGCTGTTCAATCAGAATGGGATGCACGATGTCATTGAGCCGTGCGACCGAATCAGGAGAAGCGAAAGCTCGAGAAGCGAGGATGCCGCGGCGAATGCCGCCTTCCTCATCCAAAATGTCCCAACCGAATTCATCCGCGAGTGTATTGACGATATCAGAGCCCGGCACATACCGCGATTTTGCAAGCTCATCCAGATCGATAAGCATAGCGCCACGAGATTCGAAATAGCGGCAGGCAGTTGACTTACCCGAAGCAATATTGCCCAAGACAAATACGGTAAACATCAAGCCCTCCCTAACGCCAATGCGAGTAATTATCGCTCAAATACACTAGATGGACTCAAAATACAGCCAAACAGTAAGAGCACATACGGGGGAGCTAGGTCCCAAAGTACAACGTATATACAACGCAAAAAGGGGGAGGCCGCGAGGCCTCCCCCTTCTTCAAGTCAAGCGTACGGCTCGGTGCCGTCCACCGGTCAGCGGCGCCCTGGCCTCCCACGGGCTGGCC
>CAJKHC010000017.1:0-46942 GCA_905199605.1 uncultured Collinsella sp. | reverse complement strand
GCTGCGGAAACGCGGGACCCGTTCAGGCTGTTGCGTTGAGATTGAAAATCAACCCTTTTCCCCGGTGGCACTCATATTGTCGATTAATCCAGGCCCTCGGCACCGTTGGACTTGATGATCTTCTGGTAGGCGTAGAAGCTGTCCTTGCGGCGGCGCTCGTAGGTACCGGTGCCGTCGTCGTACTTATCGACGTGGATGAAGCCATAGCGCTTGCGCATCTCGCCGGTGCCGGCGGACACCAGGTCGATGGGACCCCACCAGGTGTAGGCGATCAGGTCGACGCCGTCGGCAATGGCCTCGCCCATGGCCTTGATGTGGCTCTGCAAGTAGGCGATGCGGTACGGATCGTGGATGGAACCGTCCTCCTCGACCTCATCGTAGGCGCCCATGCCGTTCTCGACCACCATCAGCGGAATCTCGTAGCGGGCGTAAATCTCGTTGAGGGCGATGCGCAGGCCCAGCGGATCGATCTGCCAGCCCCAATCGGTGGACTCCAGATAGGGGTTCTTGCCGCCAAAGGTCATGTTGCCCTCGGTCATCTCGTGATCCCTGTGGGTGCCCACGGTGCCGGACATGTAGTAGCTAAAGGTGTAGAAATCGACCTTGCCGTCGGCGATATCCTGCAGGTCACCGTCCTCCATCACAAGCTCGACATCGTTCTCGGCCCAGAAGCGCTTGGCATAGAACGGATACTTGCCGCGCACCTGCACGTCGGAGCAGTACCAGTTCATGGTATTCATCTCCTGCTGCGTGGCGAACACGTCGGCCGGATCGCACGTGGCGGCATAGGAGAGGATGAAGCAGTCCATGTTGCCCATCTTAAACTGCGGATAGTGCTCGTGGGCATAGCGCACGACGCGGCCGCTGGCGACAAACTGGTGATGCAGGGCCTGCATACGGGCCTGCGGCGTGGTGTGGACCGCCGAAGCCGGGCCCTCAAAGCCCTGGATCATGCTGGTCCCAAAGAGGTTGCCCATGTCCTGGGTGCCGCAGTTGATCTCGTTGAAGGTGAGCCAGAACTTGACCTTGTCCTGATAGCGGTCGAAGACGGTCTGGCAGTACTTCTCAAAGAAGCCGATGAGCTCGCGGCTCGCCCAGCCGTTGTATTTCTCGACCAGGTGATAGGGCATCTCGTAGTGCGACAGGGTCACGAGCGGCTCGATATTGTGAGCGCGCAGGCAGTCGAAGACGCGGTCGTAGAAGGCGAGGCCGGCCTCGTTGGGCTCGGCGTCGTCGCCGTTGGGGAAGATGCGGCTCCAAGAGATGGACATGCGGAACATGTTGAAGCCCATCTCGGCGAACAGCGCGATGTCCTCCTCGTAGTGGTGGTAGAAATCGATGCCGTCATGATTGGGGTAGAAGCGGTCGGGGTCGATGTCGATCGTGATCTGACGCGGCTCCTTGTAGCTGCCGCCCAAGAAATGGTCGTCGACCGAAGGACCGCGGCCGTCCACGTTCCAAGCGCCCTCAAACTGATTGGCGGCGGTAGCGCCACCCCAATAGAAACCCTCGGGGAATCCCATAAGTGCCTCCTCGCTCATGCGTGTTGCTGATGAAACGAGTATGCCGCCGAGTCGCTCCAGGCCAGGGCGAAGGCGCCGATTTGGACACTTCTTTTCGCAGACGCGCGCTGCAACAGCGCTGCAGCTGAAACTTTTTGACACCGAAGGAGCGAAGACGATCCGCCCCACGCTTACCGGCGGTATGCCGCGGGGGTGCAGCCATACTTGTCGTGAAACTTACGGTAGAAGAAGCTCATGTTTTCATAGCCCACCGCATGCGCAGCCGCCCCGGCCGTGGCGCCACCGCGCAGAAGCTCGGCCGCACGCACCAGGCGTCGCTCCTGCACAAGCTGCCTAAAGGTCTTGCCCACATGGCGCTTGAGAAGCGCCGTCGCATAATTAGGGCTCAAGCCAAACTCCGCCGCCATCCCCTCGAGGGAGCATGCAGCGAATTCGCGATCGATATAGCCGAGCATTCCCGTCACCAGGGCAGTGGGCCCCGCCGCGCCGTCCGCCGCGCCGCGCACCAGCTTGCGCTCGTAGCAATCCATGAGCTCGGCCAAAAACAGCTGAAACAGACGCAGGACGATCTCGGGACCATTAGGGCTCGGGTCGTACAGCTCGCAGAGCATCTCCTGCATGTAGCGCCGAATCCGACGGCTCTCGCCGCAGTAAAAACGGACATGGCCCCGATGGTCCGTCTCGCTGTTGAGCGCGTTGAACAAAAACCGCGAGACCGCGCTCTCGCGCGAGAGGCTCGACTCGAGGCTCCGGCGCAAAAAAGAGCGTGAAACGGTCATGCTTAGCATGATGTCGTCCTCACCAAGCGCCGCCACGGCATGCGGGCAGAGGGCGTCGAGCAAAAGCACCTCGTTGCGGCCCAGCTCGAGCCTCTCCCCCGCCACCGTCTGCGGGCAGCGTCCGCGATACACATAGCTCAGCTCCACGTAATCATGCACGTGCTCGGGAACTGCATTAAAGCGCGAGTTTTTCCTTATCGTCAGGCCACGCGGCATGCCGGGCTGGGCGTAGGCAAACCCTGGCTGCCCAATCTTGCGCACTGGGCATCCGTCGATTTCGACATGCTCGGTCATAATCGACCAATCAAATGCCATGCCGTCTTTATAAGCGATCTCGCTGGCGCTCAGTTCGCTGAGCCTACGCTCGAGCTCGTCGATCTCCATGGCTTGCCAATCGTTGATTTAGTCATAGTTCGTCGTGATTCAGATATTAGCAGAACGCGCCGACGCGTCCATAATCTGTGCTATGCAGCAGATCGATCGAGCCAAGGAGGATCCATGACCGCGTACTATCAGCAGGTGCTCGAGGGCACATACGACAACCACGTGCTTCCGTTTTTGTGGATGAAGGGCGAGAGCCATAAGACCATTGCCGAGTATCTGGAAAAGATCGCCGGCGCCGACATCCACGAGGTCTGTCTCGAAAGCCGCCCACACCCCGATTTTTGCGGCGAGGGCTGGTGGCGCGACCTGCGCTTTGTCATTGACGAGTGCAAGCAGCTGGGCCTTAAGCTCTGGATCTTGGACGACGCGCACTTCCCCACGGGCTTTGCCAACGGCGCCGTCAAGGAGGCCGTGCCCGAGCTCCGCAAGATCGTGCTCACGCACCGCACGTTCGACATCGTGGGCCCCACGTCCGCCGCGAGCATCGCGCTCGCCAACATGCTCGACAAAACGGAGCGCTTCTACGGCGTGACATTTATGCAGGACGGCAGCCCCGTCGACGCCGCTTACCGAGTAATCGACGATGCAGACGGCAACCCCAGCCGCCTGGTCTTCGATGCACCTGCGGGCCTCACGCAGGCATGCGTAATGTTCACGAGCGGCAAGACCTCCTACAACGAGGACTACATCAATATGGTCGACCGCGCCTCGGTGGCGCAGCTCATCGATGCTGTCTACGAGCCGCATTTTGAGCATCTGGGCGATGAGTTTGGCAAGACGATCCTGGGCTTTTTCTCCGATGAGCCCGGATTTGCCAACGAGAAGGGCACCACGGGCCCCGATGGCATCTCGGATACGCTCATCGGCAAGGCCACCGCGCCCCTGCCCTGGTCGGCCGAGCTTGAGCGTCGCCTGCGCACGGCGCTGGGCGAGCGCTACCTGGACGAGCTCCCGCACCTGTGGAACCGCGAGCCGGCCGGCGCGCATGCACGCCACGTCTATATGGACATCGCGAGTACCCTCTATAAGGAGTGCTTCTGCGACCAGCTCGGCGACTGGTGCCGCGCGCACGGCGTGCAATACATCGGTCACGTAATCGAGGACAAGGACTGCCACGCGCGCCTGGGCGTGGGCGCCGGGCACTACTTCCGCGCCGTGGGCGGTCAGGACATGGCGGGCGTCGACATCGTGATCAACCAGCTTGTGCCCGGCATGGACCGCGGCCTTCACAGCTACGGACGCGGCGTGTGGGACCTCGAGTTCTATAACTACGTGCTGCCCAAGCTGGGCTCCTCGGCAGCACACCTCGACCCCAAAAAGCAGGGGCGCTGCATGGCCGAGGTCTTTGGCGCATTTGGATGGCACGAAGGCCTGCGCGAGATGAAGTGGATCGCCGATCATTTTTTGGTACGCGGCGTCAATTGGTTTGTGCCGCATGCCTTTAGCATGGCCGCCTTCCCCGACTGGGACTGCCCGCCGCATTTCTATGCGCATGGCCAAAACCCCCAGTTTGCACACTTTGGGCAGCTCATGAGCTATATGAACCGTACGGCGAGTCTGCTGAGCGGCGGGCGTACAACGACCCCGGTGGCGCTTCTCTACCATGCGGACGCCGAGTGGGCAGGCGAGGCGAACTTTATGCAGCATGCCGCCTGCGAGCTTATGCGCGCGCAGATCGACTTTGACATTGTGCCGGCAGAGGCATTTGAGGACGCAGGGCGCTATGCCGTTGAAATTGCCGCAGACGGCAGCGGCTTTAGCGTGAACGGCCAGGCATACCGCTGCCTGGTGATGCCCGGAGCCGAGTTTGTCGGCGGAGCCGTGCTCGACTTTGCCGCGCGCGCCGCAGCCGCAGATGTTGCCGTGTACGCGCTGGATGAGTTGCCGAACAAGCGCTACGACGGTGACACTGCAGGCCGCGAGGGCTTTGCCTCCCTGGATGCAACCGCGCTCGCCGGCATCAAACTCCTGGCGACCACCGAACTCGCAGGCACACTTGCCAATACCGGTATGCAGACCGTGGTTTGCGCCGAGCCCCAGCCCTGGCTGCGCGCACTGCGCTACGAGCGGGCGGGCGAGAGCTATCTGATGCTCGTCAACGAGCATCCCAAGCAGGGTATCTCCACTCAGGTTGCGCTTGCCGACGGCACACCCGTTGCAGGCGCGCGCCTCGACCTGCTCAACGGCACCGAGCCCGCCGCCTTTGACGGCACGCTCGAGTTGGCTCCCTACGAGAGCTGCATCGTGGTCCTTGGGGCTACAGGTTCCGCCGGCGCGGCACCCGTTGGAGACGAAGCCGCATGCATCGACAGGCCCTGGGCGGTTGCCTTCTCTGCCCCTGGCACCGATGCCTTTGGCGAGCCTGTTGAGCTTGCAGACCTGCACGACCTTTCCTCGGCCGAGTTCCCCGGCAAGGCCGGCACATTCCGCTACCAGGCCTCCTTTGTCCTGGGCGAAGCGGTCACCAGCACCGTCATCGACCTTGGCGAGGTCTTTGAGACCGCAACCGTCACCCTCGACGGCAAATCCCTCGGCACCCGTATCTGTCCGCCTTACCGCTTTGAGGTCGGCGCGCTTTTGGCCGGTGAGCACGCGCTTACGATCGACATCATCAACACCCTCGATCACGCCGTCCCCGACACATTCGGCATGACCGAGCCCTCCGAGCCCAGCGGCCTCTTGGGCCCCGTACGCGTGCTCGGGTAACGCCCCGGGCGCAAACGGCCCAACAAGGACAGTGCCCCCATGTTGAGCCCGCACGGCGTCGAACGCTCCGTCGTTCATAGACCGGCGGACCAAAACTCCCAGCCAAGCCGAACGTTTTATTTATCGTTATGATTGGTTTATCGCGACGCAAACGCATAGGAGCCATATGGATATCAGGCGAAAGATCACGCAGGGCAAAAGCCTCACCCCCACCGAGCAACAACTTGGGCAAACGGCCCTCGCCATGGGCGAGGATGTGCGCGGGCTTTCCATTAAGGAATTTGCCGCGTGCGCCAACGTTTCGGTCGCGAGCGTGCACCGCTTTTGCAAAAAGCTCGGCCTCGAGGGATTCAAAGACCTCAAGGTCGAGCTCATCCGCCAGGCGACCGAGGCGGGCAATCGGCGCGACGTGGACATCAACTTTCCCTTCGATGCCACCTCCACCCCCGCACAGGCAATGGAGCGCATGGAGGGGCTCTACCAGACCACCTTGGCCGAAACGCAGGAACTGCTCGACCCCGCACAGCTCGACTACGCCGCCAAGCTCGTCATGCGCGCCGACACCGTGGACATCTACACGGGCTCGCATAACCTGTATCCAGCGGGAATGTTCCGCGATCGCTTGCTTTCCGCCGGTAAAAGCGCGACGTGCTACGGCAGCGTCGAGGCGCAGGTGCGTACGGCGCTCGCCTCGGGCCCCGACCATGTGGCGATTGTCATCTCCTACAGCGGCCTTGCCCCCAACCTCAGGGAGATCTTGCCGATCCTCAGCAGTCGACGCGTCCCGGTCATCGTCATCGGCACACCGTACTGCGCCCGCATTCACCCCGGCTTTGCCGCCTATCTCATGGTGAGCGACCACGAGAGTATGACGCACCGCATCACGCAGTTCGCCAGCCACATCGCCGTGCAATACGTGCTCGATTCGCTCTACAGCAGCTACTTTGCCAAAGATTACGCCCGCTGTTCCGAGTTCTTAGAGCGCTCGTTTCCCTACACCCGCCTGCCCGGGCTCAAGTAACGACGAGCGTGGATTTTTGGACACTCAGATAACGAGCGTGGATAATCTCCCACTTTGAGCCCGCACACAGGCCAAAACCGGGAGATTATCCACGCTCATTTTGGGTCCCCTGGGAAACGCATGAGGAGGGCGGATAGACAACCGTTATTTGCGAGGCGTCAGCGACGTAAAGAGCCCGTGTTGGTTGCAGTAAAGATATATCCTGCCGCGCCCGGTAATATGGAAGCGCGGCTGCACCGATTGCTCTGGATAGAGCTTCTTAAAGCAGATGCCGTCCATAGTCGCATATGCCACAAAGCTAATGTAGTGATCCTTGGTCATGGGATGATCGAGCGTGACGTACCAATCGTCCTCGATGCGCTCGATGGAAAAGGCGTGGTCCGCGTCCGGCTCTTCGGCCTCCTGGGGAAACATCGTGGAGCCACAGCAGCTAAAGCTGCCTTCTCCGAGCGCGTGCACAACGTTTCCGCAGATAGGGCAAACGTAAAAGACGCCTTTGAGCATATTGCCTGCACGGTTGGCGTTGGCCCGAATGTCACCAGCCAAAAGCTCAGCCACGCTTATGCCGAGTCTCTGGGCCAAAGGCTCAACGAGGGAAATGTCGGGAAGGCCGCGGCCGGATTCCCACTTGCTGACGGCTTTATCGGTCACGCCAAGGCTTTCCGCCAGGGCGCGCTGGGTGAGGCCGCGCTCTTCGCGCAGCTGCTTGATGGCATGCGCTGCCAAAAAAGTATGGGAGGCATTGGTTTGCCGTGTCTGGTTCATGGACTGTCCAATCAAATTGAAGAAATGGAGTGAACCGGTTCGACAGTCAGTATCCATTTGAAGGCCAGGCTCGACAACCTACGCTGCGTAGACATGCGCCAATCGAACGAGCACGGATTTTTGGACGCTCATCCTAAGTAGTCATTTATGTCTGTCCCCAATGACTACCAAGGCAACGCCGATGTTTTGGCAACGACAGCGAAAACCCGCCAGAGCGAGCAAGGTGCCTTGAAACGAGGCGGCATTGATCTTTTGATCATGCCGCCGAAGTTGAAAGGCAGATTGCCGCTCTGGCGGGTTTGCAGCGTCGAGCCGTTACGCGGGTTGGTAAACCCGCGTAACTACTCCCGAGCTCCGTACTGCTCGTAGTAGGCGTCGATAGCGGTCTTGAGCTCGTCGTCGATGACGACTTTGCCGTCGATCTCGTGGTTGTAGAGGGTCTCGACGACCTCGGCCATGGAGACGATGCTCGCGACGGGGAAACCGTACTTGGCCTCGATCTCCTTCTGCGCGGTGGTCACGCCACCCTTGCCGACCTCCATGCGGTTGAGGGACACGATGAGGCCCTTGATCTCGACATCGGCAGCAGCCTTGACCTTGGGATAGGTCTCGTCGATGGACTTACCGCTGGTAGTGACGTCCTCGACCATGACCACGCGGTCGCCGTCCTGGGGCTCGTAGCCCAGCAGGTTGCCCTTGTCGGCGCCGTGGTCCTTGGCCTCCTTGCGATCGCAGCAGTACTTGACCTCCTTGCCGTACAGCTCGTGGTAGGCAATTGCGGTCACGACGGCCAGCGGAATACCCTTGTAGGCCGGTCCAAACAGCACGTCAAAGTCGTCGCCAAAGTTATCGTGGATGGCCTGGGCGTAATACTCGCCCAGCTTCTTGAGCTGGTAGCCCGTCACATAGGCGCCGGCGTTCATAAAGAACGGGGACTGACGGCCGCTCTTGAGCGTAAAGCTGCCGAATTTAAGAACGTCGGACTCAACCATGAACTTGATGAACTCTTGCTTGTAAGCCTCCATGCGGGCTCCTCTCGTAATCGCGTACGTGCCTTCCAGTTTAGCGCAGGCAGGGCGCGTTGCGGGCGCGCTTTGGGGCCTCGGCATTCTGTAAAGGCTTTGTCAGGGGCAATGGTTTTCCAAACATTGGGGTTGACACGGCAAACCCCCTCATCAAGAATACGGGCGGATTGTAACGGGTACGAGATACCCAAAGCGCGCCGCGCCCGGCCTTAAGGAGGTGTGCCATGGAAGGCAGTCATAGTCGAAAAACCTGCATGTCGCCCTCGGCACGCCGCGAGGATTCCGCGCACGCATAAGCGCCAACAGCCGATCGTCAAAACCACCACAAAGGTGCCTGTCCCTTTGTGGTGGTTCGAAAGCATGACGTGAGCGACATCTAGGTTTTTTGAAGCACATACGACACGTACGCTAACTCCCTTCAACAAGGAGGACCCTATGCTGATGCTCAAAACCGCCACGGTACTCGAAGCCATCTCCAAGCGCCGCCGCACGGCGCGCCCCGCCGCTCATACCGGCATGTCCAAGAACACCATATTCGCCGCCACCCATAGCGCCGAGGATGCCCTCGTGCTGCTCGACGCCACAGCCGACGGCCTCACCGCCGAGCACGCCGCCGAGCGCCTGAGCGCCGTCGGCCCCAACACCATCGAAGCGCCGACCAAGACGCTCGCCCGCCGCATCGCCGACGCGTTCGTCGATCCCTTCGCTGGCATCCTCGCCGCCCTCGCACTGGTCTCGCTCTACATCGACGTGCTCGCCGTGCCCGAGCTGCAGCGTGACCCCTCCACGGTCATCGTCATCGGCATCATGCTGCTGGTATCGGGCGGCATGAAGTTTATCCAGGAAGCCCGCAGCGGCAATGCGGCCGAGGCCCTTAAGGACCTGGTCTCCAGCACCTGCTGTGCCCTGCGCGACGGCGAGCGCGTCGAGATCCCCTTCGACGAGCTCGTCCCCGGCGATGTAATCCGCCTCTCTGCCGGCGACATGGTGCCGGCAGATGCCCGCATCATCACCGCGCGCGACCTGTTTGTGATCGAGTCCGCACTCACCGGCGAGAGCGAGGCCGTCGAGAAGACCGCTGCCGCCGCGGGTGCCGACAGCTCCGCGCTACCACTCTCTGCCTGCAAGAACATCGTCTTTACCGGCACCTCCGTGCAAAACGGCACCGCCATGGCGCTTGTCGTTGCCACCGGCTCGGACACCTACCTGGGCGGCATCGCCAAGATGCTCAACGGACGCGGCGAGAAGAGCGCGTTTGACCGCGGCGTCTCGAGCGTCTCCATGCTGCTCGTGCGCCTCATGCTCGTTATGGCGCCGGCGGTCTTTGCCATCAACGCCGCCACCAAGGGCAACGTCATCGACGCGCTGCTGTTCGCCACGAGCGTGGCCGTGGGCATCACGCCGCAGATGCTTCCCGTCATCGTGACCACGAGCCTGTCGCAGGGCGCCAAGGACCTCGCCCGCCGCCAGGTTATCGTCAAGGAGCTGCCGGCGATCCAAAACCTCGGCGCGATGGACGTCCTGTGCTGCGACAAGACCGGCACCCTCACCGAAGACCGCATCGTGCTCGAGCGCTACCTCAACACCGACGGCAACGAGGATGCGCGCGTGCTGCGCCATGCGTTTTTGAACAGCTTCTTCCAGACCGGCCTCAAAAACCTTATCGACCTGGCCGTCATCGACTGTGCCGATGTGACGCCCTCGACCGTCGTGCCCGATTCTATGCTGGGCCAGAGCCTGCGCGACCGCTATACCAAGGTCGACGAGGTGCCCTTCGATTTCTCGCGCCGCCGCCTGAGCGTAGTTGTCGCCGACGCCCAGGGCAAAACCCAGATGGTCACCAAGGGAGCTGCCGAGGAAATGCTCGAGATCTGCTCCTTTGTCGAGGTCGATGGCGCCGCCCAGCCGCTTACCGAAGATAAGCTCGCCCAGATTCGCAAGCAGGTCGCCGGGCTCAACGCCGAGGGCCTGCGCGTGATTGCCGTGGCGCAGAAAACCAATCCGCGCTGCGTGGGCGAGTTTGGCATTGCCGACGAATGCGACATGGTGTTGATGGGCTTTTTGGCCTTCCTCGATCCGCCCAAGGCGAGTGCCGCGGGCGCCGTCGCCACGCTCGAGGCCAAGGGTGTGGCGGTCAAGGTCCTGACCGGCGACAACGACCGCGTCGCCGCCACCGTCTGCGAACAGATCGGTATCGACGCGAGCAACGTCTTGCTCGGCTCCGAGATCGATGCGCTCGATGACGCCGAACTTGCCGAGCGCGCCGAGAACACCCACCTCTTCGCCAAGCTCTCGCCTCTGCAGAAGGCGCGCCTGGTGCGCGTCATGCGCGAGCTGCTCGGTCACACCGTGGGCTTTATGGGCGACGGCATTAACGACGCCGCCGCCATGCGCGCGAGCGACTGCGGTATCTCGGTCGATTCCGCCGTCGACATCGCCAAGGAATCCGCCGATATCATCTTGCTTCAGAAGGATCTGGGCGTGCTCGAGCGCGGCGCCATCGAAGGCCGTCGCACCTACGGCAACCTGCTCAAGTACCTCAAGACCACGGTGAGCTCCAACTTTGGCAACGTGCTGTCCGTGACCGTCGCGAGCCTGTTCCTGCCGTTCTTGCCCATGAGCGCCCTGCAGCTGGTGCTGCTGTCGCTGGTCTACGAGATCGTATGCATCGCGCTGCCGTGGGACACCGTCGACGACGCCTGGACTGCCCGTCCGCGTGCTTGGGACGCCGCGTCCATCAAGGGCTTTATGCTCGAGCTGGGCCCCGTGAGCTCACTGTTTGATATCGCGACTTTCGCCGCGCTCTTCTTTGTGGTGTGCCCCGCCGCCGTGGGCGCAAGCTGGGCAGAGCTTGCCGCTATAGGCGACGTCGCAGGCATGGCGGCCTTTACGGCGCTCTTCCAGAGCGGTTGGTTTGTCGAGTCCATGTGGTCGCAGACGCTCGTGGTCCACATGCTGCGCTCCCCGCGCCTGCCACGCCCGCGCGACCACGCCGCGCCCGCGCTGTGCCTCCTCACCGTGCTGGGCCTGGTGCTCGTCACCTGGCTGCCGGCAAGCCCCATCGCCGATGCGCTGAGTCTCATGCCGCTGCCGCCAATCTTCTTCGCGCTGCTCATCGGCATTGTCGCCGCCTACATCGCGCTCACCCAACTGGCCAAGCGCCGCTACATCGCCCGCCACGGCGAGCTGCTGTAACGCACGAGTTGTGACGCTCGACCCATCAGGCGGTCAAAAAGTCCCGCCTCACTGTCCCCTTTGTGGTGGTTTTGGTGCGCTACGAGGCATTGGTCAGGCGGCTCCAGAGTTCGTCAATATCGATTTGGTCGCCGCCGCTCAGATAACCGGTGTGAATAAAAGACTCACTATAGATATAGATGTCATGCGCGCTGTCGCCATCATCTTCGGTGTCGTAGGCCGAAATCACGTAACGGCTGCCGTCGAGCGCCTTGACCAGCCAATACACGGAATCGTCGATTGTGCACTTCTCCTGCACTATCGACGCATCGCCGATTGCGCCGGTGAGCGCACGATCGCCCGTCGTATAGCCGCCCACCGAGAGCAAAATCGCCACGCTATCGTCTCCGCCGCCCGGCTCAAGTTCCTCGTACTCGGACTCCGAAAGCGGTATCGCACTGTTCGCAAGTTCGTCCACGTCATCCGAAATCTTAGAAAAGGTAAAGGCGAAAAGTCCCGCATCATCGGCGGCACCGTAGCCCACGCTCTCGCCTTGCCACTCATAGTTTTGATGCTTGAGCAGGCGCACCAGGTCGGCGCCATCCAAGTTGATCGCAGCATAGACCGTCACGTTGGCGTTGTCGTCTACACAGGCGGCGTCCGCCGTGGTCGCCTTCTTGGCACCGCTCGCGCCGCCCAATCCGCCCGAGCAGCCAGCCAGCGCACAAGCCAACGCACCCGCGCCTGCCACAAAGGCCGCACGGTTCATCGTCACTTCATTCATCATGTTCGTTCCTCGCTATGGTATTGGCCACGTCGCACCTAGCCGAGCGCGCGTCCAGTCTTTTCCTGCCAAAATTCGTCTATCGTCGGAGCACCGCCGCCCTGGGTAAACCTACCGGTCTTGATAGCCTCCTCGGTAATGAGATCCAAGCGGTAGTCACCGTTTTCCATCGGGCTCGTCATGGCGACGTGCCGCGCCATGTTGGAACCGTATACGCACGCGATCCATGAGCCCGAAGTAATCTGCGCCCGGTCCTCGACCGGCACAGAAAAGCCCGCGATAACATCCTCGCAGCTCGAATAGCCCGAAAGTTGTAGCGTGAACATCACGGTGCTTCCGGTGCCGCCCTTGTCGAGCTTTCCGATTTCGTCCTCGCCGAGCCATTCGGTCGCGCCGTCCTTGCTGATATTGCAGACGCTGAGCACGTGTCCCGCCTCGTCCTCGTACATCTCGAGCGCGTCTTGCCAGGTATAGCCCTGCTGCGAGGCAAACTCCTGCAACTGCCAGCCCTTAAGCTCGAGGAGCGCCGCGATGCTGATGTTGCGGTGCGCGTCCCAGCAATCTTCCGACCACGTATCGAACGCATCCGCCGAGCCGCTGTCCGCGCCCGAGCCGCTGTCCGCGTCGCCGGAATCGCCCGACGTCGCACCCGCGTCCATCTTGTCCTTTACCGGGCGGTCGTCGTTAAAATCCGTCGCATCCTGCGTCCGCTGTCCGCCGCACCCCACAAGCGTCAGCAGCGCCGTTCCCGCCGCCGCGACAAATGCCGTGCGCGAAAGTACCGTCTCCCTCATCATTGTTCCTTTCCCGTTCTTTAGCACAATGCCGAGAAACACACCCGGCATCGATTCACACATAAGCCACCCCACGCTATTGACGAGGCAGTTCCGTCCAGCCAAAACCAGGTTCAAAACCATCGCGTGTACCGATCACATCGCCCGAACCGTTGACCCAGGCCTGGTCGGCCATCACCGAGACCTCGACATCGGTGCCGTCGGGTCTGGTGTAATGGTTGACCCCGCGAATGGCATCGGAATACGAAGCGGTGCCCGTCCCCACGCCCGCGCTGGAAAAATTGGCGGCGCTGGCAGCCATATTCGCGGCGTGCTGACGGTCGCTGCGATCGAACCACGCCTGCTGGTAGCTGTCGAATGCCGCCTGTTGCGAGGCATGCATCTGTTGCCAGGCTGCAAACTGCTGTTGCTGCTGGGCAATGTTCATCTGCGTGCGTTGGCGCTGCTCAAGCACCATCTGTTGCTTTTGAGCTGACGCTTCGCGTGCAATCGCTGGATTGAGCCGCAGAGTCGACGCCATTGATGCAAGCGCCGTGGAGGCCGCCTCGTCCAGGCGACCTTCTGGCGCAGCCAAACAGAAGCTGTCCCTGATACGCCACTGCAGCAGGTCGGCCGCACCCAGCTCGAACGACGCTCCGTCCGGGCAACCGCCTCGACCCGTGGGCTGTTCTTGCGCGACGCCCTGTCCCGCCGCTGCCGCCGCCTTGCGCTCGCGCAGGCGCTTGCCCAAAACACCGCCGATCAGCCCACTCGAAAGGCTCGCGCCCAGCAGCGCCTCGGCCCCAGCGGCAACACCTTTGCCCATAGAACCCGCGACGCCTCCGATTGAAAACATATAGCCCTCGACTTTGGCCGCCACCGCGAGCTCGGTGGGCACCGGAGCGCCCGTGAGCCGATATCGACGCATGCGGCACTCATAGACCACATCACTCGGTTCCATCGAAAAGCCCTGGATTGCAAAGTCGTTTGCCGCCTCGCGCTTTACGCGGGCACGCTCGCGCTCGATATCGACCGCCGCGCTCGATGGGTACGGTTGCTCGGCAACAACCTCTGCCCGCGCGCCCAGCCGTGCTGCACAGGCCTGAGCCAGCTCGTCGCAAGCTGCCTCCACGTGCACAAACACCTTGCGTTCGGTTTGCGTGGGGATACGCTTGGCAACGGCGCCCGCATCCACGTAGCAGAGCTCGGAGCGGTACATAATCCGCTCACCCATCGGACCCGCCGCCGTCACGCCAACCGAAATCGGGCAGTCGAAACTGCCGCTGCGATCAAGATGCGCTTCTTCGATATGCCAGCCCCGCGGCAGCACCACCTGCGCGAGTGCCTGGCCGCCAGAGGTATCGCATGCGGCATGAAGCTCAAGGTCACCGATGTGAGGCGCATCCGTCGTGGCTGCGTCACGAGACGACGCGACGCCGGCAGTCTCCACCGGCGCATCGGCCGGCGCGTCCACACTCGGGTCGCCGCCTTCGTCCGCATCGTCATCGGCAGTCGCCCCATCTGTAGCCCCCACGGCGCCCGAGTAGCCCACAACGCCCTCAAGTCGGACGCCGCACCCCGGGCAAAATCGCACCGGCACGCCGGCGACCCGAGGCAGCTGCGCCCCGCACGCCGGGCAGAATCTCAAGTCACTCATCCCGTACATCCCTAATTTCGTTAGCTGTTTTTGATTGCGGCAAGCTGCCGCCATAACTCATCGGCACCGTTAAGTCGATACGCCGTCTTATCGAGCACGATGTTTTTGCCCTCAAGTTCTACCGATTGCTCCGAGCCATCCGCATAGACAAAGACGAGCGTTCGGCCGGCATCGCTCGTCCGCTCATCCACCGCATCCCCCACGGTGCAGCCATCGAGCGCGGCAAAAGTCGATGCGACCAGTTCGTCATCGTCGGTCTCATAGGCCGTCCGCGCCTCCCCGTCCTCGATAAGCTTGACCGCCACCGGAACGGCAGCGCAATCGTTGAGCGACACTTGCGCGGCAGTCTTTCCCTGAGCGCCATGTTCGCCGGCAACGTAAACTCGCATGAGTGTCACCGCCGCGGCAAAGACCACCACGGCGATAAGCGCGCCCGCAATTTTATTAGACGCGCAACCCCGAGACGCCATAGGTGCACCCCCTCCGTTCTGCTCTGCTCAGCATCACATTCATATGCCTTTGAGCACCAAAACGGCAGGTGACAAATGTCTCATATTCATATTTTTGCAGGTAAAAAACCACCACAAAGGTGCCTGTCCCCTTTGTGGTGGTTAGCTAGTCTTGGGGTGTCCAGGACCAGAAGAAGTTGATGAGGGCTACGCGCGAGGAGGCACCTGTCTTTTTGTTAATCGAAGCGATGTGGCGATAGAGCGTGGAACGCGAAAGGAAGAGTGCCGCCGCCACGTCCTGCACGCTGTCGTCCGAAACGACCAGTGCCTCCAGAACATCGCGCTCGCGCTTGGTGAGCCCAAAGGCGGCAACGAAGCCATCGAGCCGATCGTCAAACGAAAGCTCCGGCGCCTCCAGGGGCACCGTGTCGGCCTGGCCGGGCTCACAGCTCACGCCAAGATCGTCGGTGGCAAGCGCCAGCCTGCCGCGCGTCGCCTCGCCCTCACCGTCTTGTCCAAACTGTCCCAACAGCGAAATCGCGATGCCGACAAACAGCACGAGCACGACGCTCACTGCCGCCAGCACGTTTTGACTCGAGATAATCGCCACTGCCGGAGCCGTCACGAGCATCGAGCAAACGTTGTTGATAACACGGCCCATGCACGGCCACAGATACGCCCAGCGGGCATACATCGAAATCGCGGCGAACTTCGCGGTGAAGAACACCACGAAAAAGCCCGTGCCAAGGTAAAAGATAATCGTGGCGGCAAGCGTGTTGCCACCGTTGCCATCGGTGATAAGTACAAAGAACGAGAGCGTGGACAGCATGGCGGCGCACGTCATGATGATATTCATATACGAACGCCCACGCAGGTCATACAGGACGCCGGCGGCAAGGGCGCTCACAACCAGCAGCAAGCGCGGCCAGTCGCCCAGATCGATAGCGCCAGCGGCATGCGAGGTCGTAAGGCCGGCATTGAGGGCCGCGAACACGCTGGTGAGGCAAGCGGTCGCCACCGTCAGACGCACCACGGCACCCTGAAAGGCCGCCTTTGCCTCGGGGTCATCGTGCCACCTGGCGCCACGCTCCGACGCATCGACCGATAGCTCGGCAATCTCGACCTCGAACTCGGGCGCAGGCTCATCACGCAATTTAGCGCGGCGGACACCGTGAAGCAGCCCCACCAGCGCAATCGCACAGGCAATGAGAACAGACTGCTGGGGAATGCCCGCAGGCATCACCATATGGTTGAGCACCTGCACCAAAATGCCCACAGCATAGGAAACCGCCACGGTGCGCGCCAGGCAGGGCGTCTGCGCAAAACGCCGCGCAAGATTGGCATGGGCGGTCGATCCGCAATAGCCCAGGGCGCAGCACGCCACCAGGCCGCCGGCAATTACTACCTCAAACCGCATTGCCATAATCATCAGCAGCAACGCCGATACCAACAGCACGCCCGTAATATCGCTCGTCGCATCGATCGTCTGGGGACGGCGATAGTACAGAAATGGGCGCACGAAAAAGCCAATCACGCTCGCGCCGACAACGATGCTCTCGTAGATGACGACCTCACTCGATGGCACGAACTCGGCCATGCGCGCATCAAAGAAATACTCGCACGCCAAAAACGTGAAGAAGAACAGCGCTAGGCACAGAATCTCCCGCATGCCCCGGCGCAAATATGCGGTTGTGTCTCCCAGGTCCCTCATGGTAACCCCCACCCGCTTTGTTGTCCGGAACACCATTTTAATAAAGAACCAATCTCAATATCGAAGCCAAGTTCGAAATGTTGCAAATTCGACCCCAGCCGTCCGCATGACGCCGCGATTTTGAGCCGCATGACCCAGAAGGGGCGCGCGGTCTCTAGCTCGACAAAGAGTGTCCCTAACTGCCACTCATTTAAGTACGTCCCCAATGAGTAAACAAAGGGTGCGACGGAATGGCTCCCCTTGGCAGCTTGAAGCCGTCATGCAGGAACCATTCCGTCGCAGCCTAATGAAAGGGACTGGGTTGTAAATGTTGGAGAAGAGCCGTTAGCGCCCGGGGGCCAGGATCACCAGAGCGTCGTGTTCAAAGGGATGCTGAGCCACGCGCACGGTGCCGTCACCGTTATCGCGGACGGGCAGCTTGGCGATGCGCTTGTCCTCCATGTCGAGGACCGTCGCCGTCCAGCCTCGCGCGCCGTCGAGCTTAAACTTGAGCGCCGTGGTGCGCGGCAGGTACGTGACGATGCGATCGCCAACGCGCGCCACACGAATGGCCTCGCGCGCGTCATCGAGGAGCTCCTGCGCCGGAACCACGGCAAGCGCGTCGTCGGCAGCCGTGGCACCCAGGCCGGCAAGCACATGCTCAATCGCGCCAAAGTCCCACACGCCCGCAAACTGCAGGCACTCTTGCCAGCGGAACGGCATGTCGAAGCCCTCGCCCAGCACCGAGCCTTGGCTGCGCGATGTCTGCCAGTTCCAAACGCCGTGTGCGCCGTAAGTTACGCCGGCACTGGCGCCGGCAAGAATCGACGACCATACGCTCGCGCGGCAATCCTGCGCGGTGAAGCGCCAGTACACATTGCGCGACGCACCCATCTGCTCGTAACAAGGCTCAGAGTTGACCATCGGCTTTTTAGGGTAGTTGGCGATAAAGTCCTGCGGCAGACGCCATGCCTCGGGCTGGCCCTCGTAGTTGTGGCCGGGCTGGAACATATAAAAGTCCAGACGGTCCAGATACTGCGCCGGAATGGTGCGATTGGCGCGGTTGATATGCATGGTGCGCAGCGCCTCGGGCGCGCGCTTGACGACCTCGTCGAGCGCGTCCTCGTAATAGGCGATCGCCTCGTCGCCGGCAAAGTCGGTATCGCCCGTCACCACGTAGACGGGGTTGAACTCGCCCAGGTTCTCGACGACGCGGGCAACGTGGGCACGGACCTCCTCACGCGGCATAACCTCGGCGCCGCAACGCTCGGCGATCTTGGCACCCCAGGTACCGGGCACGTAGTTGCACCACATAAGCACGAGCGCCGGACGGATGCCGTGCTCGACGGCAGCACGGCACATGGCGGCGGCGCGGTCCCAATATGCCTGGTTGGGACGGGACCAATCAAAGTGCACGCCGTCCTCGCTGGCATAGGGCCAAATGCCCAGGTCGGGGCAGCAGCGGTCCCACTGCGGCAGCGTGTTGATCTGCAGCACATTCATGCCCTGCTCGGCACGGCGGGTCAGGTAGTAGTCCCAGTCATCCTCGGCAATGCTCGTAAATGCGCTCCAGCACGTATCGGCAAACCAGAAGAACGGTTTGCCCTCGCACAAAAAGCCGTCCTGGCGACCGTTGACGGTCAGCTTTCCCAAACTCATCTGCATGTCCTTTCGTTTGATAAAGGATTTGCGAACCGTCGGGGGCTTTCGCGGTAACCCCGTGCGAAAGCCCCTGCCGCTTGGCAAACCCTCGCGGGCGAATCCCGTCCGCCCCATCAGTCTACCTTGCAAGAAGGGCCCCGCCGGGCTTACGCCTGACGGGGCCCTGTCGTGTAGGTGAAGTCATATGTGACCGAACGGTTTGGCCTTAGGCCTCCATCTCGGCGAGTTCCTCCTTGGAGAAGCCGCAGGCAAAGACGACGGCAGCGGCGATGACAAAGGAGATTGCCATACCAACGATAGCCCAGACGGTGTTCATCTGGCCACCCTGCAGGTAGTTGGTGAAGACCAGGAAGTTGGACGCACCGCCTGCGAGGTAGTAGGTAACACCCATGAGGCCGGAGAACACAGCGCCGATGGCACCGCCGATGAACATGCCGAGCATGGTGCGACGGAAGCGCATGAGGATACCGAAGAGCGCAGGCTCGGTAACGCCGCCGGCGATGGCGGAGATGACGTAACCGATGGCAAGGGACTTCTCGTCGAGGTTCTTCATCTTGAGGAAGGCACCGAAGGCGCAGCCCCAGACAGCGGCCATAGCGCAGTTGGTGGAAACGAAGACGAAGGGATCGTAGCCGGCGGCGATGATCTGAACCTGAGCGAGCAGGATGACGGGCATGTGCATGCCGCAGACCACGAAGAGCTGCCAGAAGGCACCGAGGACGGCCATGACGATCAGGATACCGATGCCGCCAAGGTCAGCAAGGCCGAAGAGGGCGTTAGCGATCAGCGTACCGATCTCGTTGCCGATCGGGGCGAGGACGATGAAGGCGATGGGGATGGTGACGATCATGGTGCAGAACGGCGTGAAGACCGTGGAGAGCACGTCGGGCATGACCTTCTTAAAGAACTTCTCGATGAAGTAGAGGACGGGCACCGAAAGGATGATCGGCAGGACGGACTGCTGATAGTTGGCAGCGGCGATCTGGATGCCGTAGACGGAGATGATTCCGCCGCCCTCCTGGGTGGCGACGCTCACCACGGAAGGAGCCATGAGGGCGCCACCGAGCAGCATGCCGAGCACGGGGCTGGCGCCGAGCTTCTTAGCCGCGGCATAACCCAGGTAGATGGGGATAAAGGTGAACGTGGCCTCGTACAGCGTGGTGTAGAGGAACGTATAGGTCGGGTCGTCGGCCGAGAGCACACCGAGCATGGTGGGGCCGAGGACGGCCGCGATGGTACGGAACAGACCGCCGGCCATGAGCAGCGGGATGAGCTGGGTCATGGAGCCCGACAGATAGTCGAGGATGATATTGGGCAGGTTCTTGAGCTCGAACTTCTCCTTGGGAGCATCGAGGTTCTCGTTGACGGCCTCACCCTGCTTGACACCGGAGATGGCGACGAACTCGGCGAGCACCTTGGGCACGTTCTGGCCGATGATGACCTGGAGCTGGCTGCCGGCAAACTGGCAACCCAGAACACCCTTGACCTTCTTGATCTTCTCCACGTCGGCCTTGCTGTTATCCTTGAGCGTCAGACGCAGGCGCGTCATGCAGTTGGTGGCAACGGAAACATTCTCCGCACCGCCCACGAGCTCGAGGACATCGGTGGCAATCTGCTTGTTATCTACTGCCATGGGACCCCTCCCCATATCTTCGTGTGCCAGCCCCCTTGGGCTTAGGCACGCCTTTGGCCCGGCGACTATAACCCCTTACGGTTGCCGGACCCTTGGATACGCTTTTGTAAACAAGGTGTTTACTGAACGTTTACGGGCTTTAGTTTACACGGAGCGCCGAATTTATGGCAATTTTGCCGTCTACAGTCCGGTGAACGGTAGGAAATCGGGGGTGAACGTATTTGCATGGCGGGAGATGGTCTCTTTGACCCTCTATTGATATATAGCCATTTACGTGGGATTTTATTTTGATGAACACCTCACTGATCTGTTAACTCATCAACAGAATCCCTGCTAGAAGCTAGTAAACATACGTTTAGTAGTTCACGACGTGTTCAATTTTGCCGTTTACCGAGTTCATCTGGTTATTCTTCAATTCTAGATTACACTAAACATGTTTAGATTGTATTGCCGCTTTTGTTTCCCATTAGCGGCGCAAGGGAGGCAGCTCATGGAACTCAAATTGTGTACCTACGCAACCGTCACCACCTTGGGCGACTTTGGCCCCTGGATCAGCAAGGTCGTACTCGACCTGCCCTGCACCGTGCGCGCCAACGACATCGACACGAACACCTTCCATATATATGTAGAGCGTCACGAGCGCTCGGGCGAGGTTCTGATGCGCAAGGAGCGCGGCGCCGACCATGCCGCGCCCTCCGTGGGTTACATCGACATTCTCGCCGCATATCCGTGCGACGAGAACGGACGTAAGCTCGCCGTGGGCACCCATGTGGCACTCGAGGTCGCCGAGCAGCGCCTGACCAAAAAGATCGAAGGCGGCGTCATGGGCTCGCGCATGCTCGATGACCAGCTGCACATCACGCAGCTCGCAGCTCTTCCCGGCAATGACGGCGACGATCCCACCTGCGGCCTGGTCTTCGACACCTGCCGTGGCGATATCTGCCCTGCGCTCAAAGGCTGGAACAACGACACGCAAAAGACCGCCGTCGACGGTATCGCGCTCGAATACGGCTTCTTTGAGCCCAGCTTTAAGGCCGAGGACTCGGCATGCTTCAACCCCTTTGCGCCCGAGGCCACGGCCGTGCCCCAAAAGGCACCGCTCGTGGTGTATCTGCACGGCGCCGGCGAGGGCAAGGGCGCCACGCAGGGCGAAGGCGCCACGCGCGCCTATATCGGCAACCGCGTGACGGCCATCAGCCAGGCGCAGATCCAGCGCTACTTTGGCGGCTTTGCCTGGGTGCTCGTGCCGCAGTCGCCCACGTTTTGGATGGACAACGGCGTCGAGCAGCTTGGTCACTCCAACCAGAGCATCTACTCCCCCGTGCTCAAGGCACTTATCGATGAGTTTGTCGCCGAGCATGCCGACCGCATCGACACCGACCGCATCGTGGTCGCCGGTCTTTCCAACGGCGGCTTTATGACCCTGCGCCTGTGCGCCGACTACCCCGATTTCTTCGCCGCGGGCCTTCCCTGCTGCGCCCCGTGGTACAACGCCACGGACAAGGACGTGGCCGCACTCGCCAAGACGCCGCTGTGGTTTACGCACTCCAAGGGCGACGAGCTCGTGCACCCGCAACAGACCGTGCTGCCGCTGTTCGCGCGCCTGCGCGGTGCCGGCGCCAACGTGCATCTCACCTACTTTAGCCATGTCGAGGACCTGACCGGCGTGTATCGCGAGGCCGACGGCTCGGCCAAGAAGACGTTCAACCACGGCGTGTGGATCCACCAATTCAACGACCTGTGTTATCAAGACTTCGACGGGGGCAACGTACTCATCGACGGCGAGCCGGTGGGCTGCTGGGAGTGGTCGGCCAGGGTTTCGAGGTAACCATCCCATCGGGGGCTCTGACCTTTAGTTTTGTAAACGTCCTCGCGCATGAGCCCCGCTTATCCTGCTCCTTCGGAGCATCGGATAAGCGGGGCTCGCGCTGCGGAATGTTTACAAAACTAAAGGTCAGAGCCCCCTAAGTTAACGTTGTTCGAAACGCTGGTCGGCCGCTTCCGGCGGGCCGCCGGGTCGCGGGCGATGGGGGCGTGGGTCCCGTCTTGCCTTGCGCGTAACTGGCTGAATTGATTTTGATTGGAGCTGTTCCCATGTCCCAGAAGTTGACTCGGGTGATTGTTACCACTGATATGGAAGTCGATGATATGAACTCGCTTGTTCATTTGGCTCTGTATCTCAACTTGCTTGATGTTCAGGCTGTGGTATATACGGCTTCGCAGTATCACTTTCTTGGGGATGGGGTTCATACGCTCGGCGAGGTGAATTCGCATTGGCGGACCAAAGGGCGGCGCTCTTATGAGTGGGCTGTTGTGCCTCATGAGCCCGATCCGCTAGCCGGCGAGCTTCGTGAGTATCGTCCGTTTCCCGAGCATTGGATTGAGAGCCTCTGGAGCAATGAATATGCCCAGGCTTGGCCGCAGTTGCAGGCAAATGCGGCCGCTGCCGGTGAGCCGCCGTTTCCCACGCCCGCCCAGATGATCGAGCGCACCTTTGTGGGAAATGTTGCCTTTGAGGGTGATGTGCGCGAGGAGACTGAAGGGTCTCACGTCATCGCCGATGCCATCATGGACGATGACCCGCGCACGCTGTGGCTGCTCAGCTGGGGTGGTATGGATACGATCGTTCGCGCCCTCATGAGTATTGCCGAGCGTTATCGTGCCACGCCCGAATGGCCTGCCGTGCAGCAGCGGGTCTATCAGAAGGTGCGCGTGATGGGCGTCGCCGATGGCGTAGGGCAGGATAACTCGTGGCTCGACCATGGGCGTGAGCTCTTTCCCGAGCTCATCTTTTGGCGCGTGCCCTATATGTATGGCAACTATTTCGACGCCAAAACAGCTCAGCCCGATACGCTGCCGCTGTTTAAGGCTCCTTGGCCTGAGCGGAATCTCACGCAGGGCAACGGACCCCTCATGGCACGCTATATGCTCTATGGCGATGGTAAGGTCTACGAAAACGAGCCCGAGCGCTTTCAGTTTGGCAAGCATGCCCGTCTGGATTGGGGCCTAGAAGGCATGCCCGCGGTGCAGTTTGAGCGCGGCGATTTTATGGCCGAAGGCGACAGCATGACCTATATTCCGCTGCTGCCGTTTGGCCTGCGCGGTATCGACGACCGCGGCTTCGATACGCTGCTGGGACGCATGTTTTTTGATGGGCATCCCGATGCGAACGCGCCCGCCGATTTTGCCTCCATCGGCACGCCCGCAGACGACAATCTCAATCCCTACCTGCGTGCCTATCAGGAAGACTTTGCCGCCCGCGCGCAATGGTGTGCCCATGATCCGGCAGCCTGCTCGCATCCGGCACATGTTGTCGAGACCACGGCCGACCGCAGCGCCACAGCCGGCGAGCGCGTCGACCTTACAGCGACCATCGTCGACCCCGACGGCAAGGGCTTCGATGTACATTGGGATGTCGCCGTGGACCCGTCGAGCTATGCAGGCGCCCAGGATCTGTCGCTGTGGCAAGAATGCACGGTAGACACCGCTTTTATCGTGCCCGCCGACGCGCGGCCCGGCGACCGCCTTGTGCTCACCCTTACCGTGCAGACGCGCGCCGAGCGCCCCTGCAGCCGCTACGCCCAGGTCGCCGTAACCGTGGCATAGCAAGGACGGCGCCCACATTCGGCAGCCGCCGCATTCGACAAAGAGTGTCCCCAATGAGTAGGAAAAATGAGCCATGTGTCCCAGTTGCGGAGACTCCTTGAGCCGTCTGGGTATCGCGAAGGATCGCGCACTCCCCCATCATCAAAAGTGACACACGCTACCAGTTGATGGGAGGCAGCCATGGGCTTCTTTGACAAGATGTTCGAGAAGAAAGAGTGCGCGATTTGCGGTACCGAGCTGGGACTTCTAGGTAAGACAAAAATCAATGAAGGCTACCTGTGCAAAGAGTGCGCCGGCAAGCTCTCCCCCTACTTTCACGGCTATCGCTCCAGCACCGCGGACGATATCCGCGAGCAGCTCGCCTACCGCGAGGCCAATGCCGAGCGCCTGGCGTCGTTCAACCCCACGCGCACGCTTTCTGCCGGGCGCACCAACATCATGCTCGATGAGGACGCGGGCCTGCTGATCATTACCTCGCAGAGCCGCTGGCGCGACGCCAATCCCGACATCATCGAGTTCTCGCAGGTACTCGGCTGCGATATGGATATCGACGAGCATCGCACCGAAATCTATCGCGAGACCGAGGACGGCGAGCGCGAGAGCTACAACCCGCCGCGCTACGACCTGGATTACGACTTTAATCTGACCATCCACGTCAACACGCCGTACTTCACCGAGATCAACCTGCGCGTGAACGACTCCACCATCGATCAGCGCGGCTCCATCGAATATCGCGAGGCCAAGCGCCAGGCAACCGAAGTCCGCGATGCGCTGGTGCAGCTGCGTCAGGAGACACGCGACAGCGTCGTGGCCGCCAAGGCCCCCAAGACCGCGGTGACCTGCCCCTTCTGCGGAGCCACCACCATTCCCGATGCCAGTGGGCGCTGCGAATACTGCGGCGGCGCCATCGGCGCATAGCCTCCGGCACGGAAAGGACCGATCATGGCCTTCGAGAGCGTCAACTATCAGTGCCCTGCCTGCGGTGGTCCCCTGCATTTTGCCAGCGCCGAGCAAAAGCTTGTCTGCGACTACTGTGACTCACGCTTTGAAGTCGAAGAAGTCGAGGCCCTCTATCGCGAGCGCCAGGACAAGGCAGATGCCAAAGCCGATGCCGCAGCCGCAGCTCCCAAACCTGCTGCCGACGATGCCGTGCAGGAGCTCGCCCAAAACGCCGGCTACATCTGCTCGTCGTGCGGCGCCGAGCTCGTGTCCGACGGCACCGTCGCCGTCACCACCTGCCCGTACTGCGGCAACTCCGCCGTGGCGCCCGGCCAGCTCTCTGGCGACTTCTCGCCCGACCTGGTGATTCCGTTTAAGCTCGGGCGCGACGACGTCACGGCCGCACTCAAGGGACACTACAAGGGCAAGATCTTGTTGCCCAAGAGCTTTGTCACCGGCAACCACATCGACGAGGTCCAAGGTGTCTACGTGCCGTTTTGGCTCTACGGCGCCCGCGTGGACGGCGAAGTGTACTTTGACGCGACCAACGAGACCGTGACCGAGGAATCCGACCGCACCGTCACGACCACCGACCACTACGATGCCTATCGCAAGGGCAATATCTCGTTTAAGCGCGTGCCCGTCGACGGATCGTCCAAGATGCCCGACGGCCACATGGACGCCATCGAGCCGTTTGACTACGACGCGCTGCGTCCGTTCTCGGTCGCATATATGCCCGGCTACATCGCCAACCGTTACGACGAGGACTGCGAGACCTGCAAGGCGCGCGCCGAGCGCCGTATGGAAGAAAGCACGATCTCGGCCCTGCGCGAGACTGTCGTCGACGAATACGACGATGCCACGGTCGAAAGCAAGCAGCTCGACTACACCTGGGAAGACAGCGACTACGCCCTGTTCCCCGTCTGGATGCTCTCCACCTCGTGGAACGGCAAGAGCTACCTGTTTGCCATGAACGGCCAGACCGGCCGCTTGGTCGGCGAGCTCCCCTGCTCCAAGCCCAAGCTCGCTATTGCCTCGGTGCTGTTCTTTGTGATCGGATTTATCCTCTCCCAGATTCTCTTTATGGGGGAATACGCCTTCGATCCAGATTACCTCACCTTCGATGTCGAGGGCATTCTCATCAACATCATCGCGCCGCTGATCATCGTGATTATCGGAGACGTGCTACTGGTAGGCCAGCTCAAGACGGCCAACGAGGCCACCCACGCCGACGAGTACTGCGGCGAGCTCGACCTGACCGAGAAGCACGACACCTTCAGCCACACCGAGACCACCGTTGTCATGAAAGACGACAAGGACGACTAAGCAATCCGACCAATACCACCCGGCCTTTGACGAGAAAGGAAGATCACCATGGGACTCTTGAAAGCTGGATTGGGAGCTGCCGGCGGCGTCATGGCCGACCAGTGGAAGGAATTTATCTACTGCGAATCGATGCCTGCTGACGTCTTGGCCTGCAAGGGCAGCAAACGCACCGGTGGCCGCAGCTCCAACACGCGCGGCGAGGACAACGTCATCTCCAACGGCTCGGTCATCGCCGTCAACGACGGCCAGGGCATGCTCGTGGTGCAAAACGGCAAGATCATCGAAGTCGCGCTGGAGCCTGGTGAGTTCGTCTTCGATACCGGCAGCGAGCCGAGCGTCTTTAGCGGCAACCTGGGCGATTCCATCAAGGAGACCTTCGCCAATATCGGCAGCCGCTTTACCTTTGGCGGCGACGCGGGCAAGGACCAGCGTGTCTACTTCATCAACACCAAGGAGATCATCGGCAACAAGTACGGCACCGCCTCGCCCGTGCCCTTCCGCGTGGTCGATAACAACATTGGCCTGGACGTCGACATCTCCGTGCGTTGCAACGGCGAGTATTCGTACCGCATCACCAACCCGCTGCTGTTCTACACCAACGTATGCGGCAACGTGACCGATAGCTACACGCGCGACAAGATCGACAGCCAGCTTAAGTCCGAGCTTCTCACCGCCCTGCAGCCCGCCTTCGCCAAGATCTCGGAGATGGGCATCCGCTACAGCGCCATCCCCGGCCACACCACCGAGCTCGCTCGTGCGCTCAACGAGGTCCTCTCTGCCGACTGGCGCGACCTGCGTGGTGTCGAGATCGTGAGCTTTGGCGTCAACTCCATCGCAGCCTCGCAAGAAGACGAGCAGATGATCAAGGACCTGCAGAAGGCCGCAGTCATGCGCGATCCCAACATGGCGGCAGCCAACATTGCCAGCGCCCAGAGCGACGCAATGCGCTCGGCAGCCGCCAATCCCAACGGCGCGATGGCAGGCTTTATGGGCATGGGCATGGCAGGTGGCATGGGCGGCATGAACGCCAGCCAGCTGTTCGCCGCCGGCCAGGCACAGCAGCAGGCCGCCCCGCAGCCGGCTCCGACACCCGCTCCCGCACCGGCTCCTGCCGCTGCTCCCGCGGCCGGCACATGGACCTGCAGCTGCGGCGCCACCAACACCGGCAAGTTCTGCTCCGAGTGTGGCAGTCCCGCACCCGCCCCGGCACCGGCCAAGTGGTTCTGCCCCAACTGCGGCAGCGAAAACGGCGGCAAGTTCTGCAGCAGCTGCGGAACGCCCAGGCCCTAGCCCCTCTATCTGGTAATTGGCGGGGGATCCGCCACCCCCGCATTTGCTTCTATGGGTTTTTATACAAGAAGGAGGACACCATGAAGACAACGTTCAAAAAGTCCGTACTCGCATTTTTGACATGCGTCCTGGCGCTCGCCTTTGCCCTCACGGGCTGCAGCGGCGGCAAAGACCCCAAGGCCAACTTTGTCGGCAGCTGGAAGCTCTCGGGTGGAACCACGGAGGGCGAAGAGCTGACCGATGAGTATATGGATATGTTCGAGGAATGGGGCATCAGCTGCATCTTGGTCCTGGACGAAGACGGCACGGGCAGCCTCGATTTGTTCTCCGAAGTTTCCGACCTAAAGTGGGAGGCCAAGGACGCTACCACCGCGAGTATCACCGTCGACAAGGAGACGACCGACGTGAAGCTCGAGGACGGCAAGCTTGTCCTTGAGGACGGCGAGGACAAGCTCATCTTTAGCAAGTCCGATAAGGACCTATCCGGTACCGTGAAGAAGGATCGCGAGGCCGCCGAGAAGGAAGAGGAAGTCGAGGAGGCCGTCGAAGACGGCGATGTCCAGAGCGTCGAAATCTCCCCCGCCGTCACCGTCGCCGATGACGATCTGTGCACCATCACCATCACCGAGAAGTTCCAGGACGACTGGGGCGACATCGGCTTTGTCGTCAACATCACCAACAAGAGCGACAAGGACCTGACCTTCTACGCTCCCACCGGCAAGACAAACGTCAACGGCACCATGAAGGAAGCCTGGTTCTCGGCCCACCTGATGCCCGGCACCAACGCCACCGAAGAGTTCACCTTCTCGAAGGGCACGCTTGACAGCTTCGACAGCCTGGTCAACACGACCATCGGCATCGACGCCTACCTGACCGATTCCTACGAGGACGTCGCCTCCTACAGCGCAACCATCGCGTAGCGGTAGACCACGACAGCCGCGGATTGGCGGACACATCCGCGCACACCAGACGGGGCCGCAGGAGTTGATCCTGCGGCCCCGTCGCTTTTATGCCGACAGCACTGCCCATACAAGCAGGCCGCCCGCCGTTTTTAGATGCGAAACGGTGGGCGGCCTATCTTTGCGGCGCCGGAACACGGGTGAGCGCGTCGATTACGGGCGCTCCATGTTGGGAACGATGCTGCCCTCGGTCACCGCGCGCACGGCCAGGCGCATGATGTTGTCGTAGCCGGTCTTGTTGAGAATCTCCGAGATGCGGCGTTTGATGGTGCCCTCGCTCATAAACAGCTCGGCCGCAATCTCGCGGCGGCTTTTACCCTCGCAGGCAAGGCGCAAGATCGACAGCTCGACATCGTCGAGTGCCGCCGTGCCCGAAAAAATACTCTCGGGCGGCTTGGGAAACGTGCAATAGCCCGCCAGCGTGGAGCGCATCACGGCGAAAAGCTCGTCGATACCGACGTTCTTGTACACAAAGCTGTCAACGCCCGCCTCGCGGGCCTGATCGACAAAGGTGATCTCGGGCATTCCGGTCATGATAATGATGCGACACTCAGGCAGTTGCTCCTTGATGCGCGCCGCCGCCACGATGCCGTTGGAGTCGTGCTCGGTGCACACGTCCATCAGTATCATGTCCGGGCGCTCCTTGAGCGCGACACCCAAGGCCTCGGAGGCGTCGGCAATCGCGGCGGCGACGGTCATATCAGGCTGGTCGCCAACGGAGCGCGCCAGGCTTTCGCGCAGGATGGCCTGATCTTCGACTATAAGGACGCGGATCATGAGTTTCTCCTTTGGGACGTGTCGTTGGTGTTGAGCGGAATGGATACCGCAAGCGTAAAGGGTGGGGCGGCGTGGACCTCTAGGCTGCCGCCCAGATCTTGCGCAACATGCCTCATACCCGGGATACCCGTTCCCTCGCGATACGATACGGGGGCCGGAGAGCCATCGTTAGAAACGGTCATCCGCGCAACAGCGCCGTCTTCCGACGTCTCCTGCCACAGGCGCACATGGACCTGATGGGCCTGTGCATGCTTGGTGGCATTGGTCGAGGCTTCGCGGATAATCTGCAAAAAGGCTGCCGCGACACGCGCGTCGCTTGGCAGCTCGCCCTCCACATCGATCTGCACGCTCACCAGACCAAAGGCATGGACGATATCGCCCAGTTGCTCTGCCGGTTCGGCGTCGCCCCCGCTGCGCAGATCGGCAGCGATTGAGCGCAGCAGCGGGTCGATCTGCTCGAGCGACTCATCGTCCAGACGTCCCTCCTCCAAATAGCGATGAAGAATGGACAGGCGCTGCCCGATCACGTCGTGCACGCGAGCGCGCATACGCAGATAGGCCGCATTGTCGGCAACCTTTTTAACTTCTTCGATCTGGGCCTGGAGCTCTTGGCCCGCAAGCTCAAGCAGGTGATTGGCTTGCGCCAGGCGGTCATGAGCATGCGCGTACTCTGTCACATCAAGGCCGATAATGCGCTCGAACGAACGGCCCGAAACCATAACGCTATCGCACACAAATAGGCGAATCTCGGCGGGAGAGACCTCGACCACCGCACGCGCCTCACCAAAGCGATCCAGATTAATCCGCACACGGTTCCTGCTGCTTTCGGGCATTTGCATGCTAAGTTTGCGCAGGTTGTTCCATGTGCTGCTCATGTCACCTAGATCGGTGGGCATATGAAGTTCCACCAGGTTTTTGCGCATGCAGCGGTTCATGAGCAGCGGACGGCCCCTCGAGTCCAGATACAGGATGCCCACGGGAATCACGTTGATGGTTTCAATCGTCGAGAACGCGGTGATATCCTCCTGGCGGTTACGGACGTCCATCAAGAGCGCCGCGATGGAGCGGAACAGGAAGAACGCTCCCTCTGCGATAAGGACAACAGCCCACGCCGAGCCCATAACAACAACCATTGGCGGCGTTACGGCGGCAACGAGCAGCAGCTCAGTCAGCATGACGGGACGACGATAGCGCACCATAAGCACCACGCCATAGGCAAAGATCGCGGCATTGAGCCACAGCGCTCCGCCCATTGCCCTGGCGCAAACGCCAAGCGGCGCCACCAGATACGAGCCAGACGACGCGAACAGGATAAGCGCCGAAACCACCAGGTGAACCACGAGACTCGCCTCGTAGGCGCAAATCACCTTACGGTTATAGGGCGAGCGGCGCGAAACGATGAGCGGAACGTGGATCGTCTGCAGACACGCAGCCAGGGCAAAGACAACATCGAGCGCAACGATTTGGGGAAGGATGAGCGAAATCTGCATCGTCACTCACCCGCCCTCGGCATCAAAACGATCATGCGCAGCTGGCCGGGCTCGCCCTCAAGGCGATATGCCACGTTGCGCCCTTGCAGAGCGCTTTCGAGCTCTTGCGCAGCGGGTGTCTGCGAAAGATCCTCCTCGTCGTTGGAGAAAAGCGTGGCACGCAACTCGACGCTGCACCGATCGTGGTCACTCAGGTGATACATAAGCGCCGGATGATCGGTGGTGTAGGCAAAAAACGCAAAGTCATACACGCAGTCGTACAGCGCGCTTACTGTACTGGCGTGCATCGGGCGCCGTATGGCAATAATCGAGGCGCAATCGACATCGATCGTGCGCAGGTCGCTTGCGAGCTCGTTGGCAATGAGCTGAATACGGTCGCGGTCAAAGCCGCTCTCCCCATGCTGCGCCAGCGTGAGCGAGCCCTTGCGCTTGCAATAGGCGACGAGCATTTTGGCGCACTGCAGCATGCGGTAACGCTCATGCGAGGACGCCTCATCGGTAAGCGGAGGCAGCGAGCTCAGCAGGCCGTACAGCTCATCGAGCGCACGGGCAAGTGCCCGGTCCACATCTTGAACGAGCAAGGCCTCGGCCTCCTGGCCTGCCAAGTGCGCCTTGAGGTCGTAGTCGGCCGCGAGCAGTTCGTTTTGACGCTGCAGCTCCATACGCCGATGCGCCAACTCGCGATTGAGCTCGTTGAGTTCCGAGACGTCCTGGGCAAGCAGGGCCGATCCGCCCAGCAGTGGAAAGGCACGGTACATTACATCGGGATCGGACGCCACGGCAAAGGCATGGGCATGCCCGTGTTCCTGGGCCCGCAGCTCTTCGCACACGCCCGCCGGCATTGGCTTTGACACCGGTGTGGCATAGACTTCCTGCAGGTCGCGCGTTAGAACTTTGAGGTCGAGCGGCAAGGTATCGAAGATGCCAGCAATGTCGTGATATGACGGAATGACACCGCAATCGAGACAGATTTCCATCGCCACCACGCACAGGACGCAATAGACGAGCGAAAAGTTGAGCCTCCATGCCCAGGGCACGCGCAGAGCATACGAGATGGCAAAGAATGCACCACCCAGCAGTACGAGCGCCGCCGTGCCCGAGAAACGCTGGATGCGAAAGGACGAGAACCGGCCCACCAGGATAAAAAAGGCAACGAAGTTAAAGGCTGTCCATACCAGAACGGTACCGTAGCCCCAACCATATGTGTAATCGTTGCTCCAGGTTCCACTCGATCGATCGAAATGGAAGACCTGCTGATGAACATCGTTAGTAAGCACAAAGCCGATAAGCAGGACAGCCATGACCCACAAAACGGTGCGGTACCGACGCCCCATACGATGCTGTTCCAAACCCGCGAGGCGCAGACCGCACAGCTGGTAGATCAGCGGAATGAGCGTCATGGGCACGTAGTACAGGTACCACAGCACGGTGGCATAGAACGGCGTGAACGACTTATATTTGAGGATGACCTCGATCATCCACAGGGCACAAATGGCGGCGATGGCAACAAGGCGGCGGCGCAAGACGTAGTCCAAGCAGCGTAGGTACGCCAACACACCCCAGATTGAAAATGCAATTGCGGCGACAAGCAGCGGGAGAGAGCTCGAGTGGACGAGCGCATCCACGACCTCTTCGGACACCTCGCTATAGGCGGGCACGGTGTTGGAAAGCTTGGGGTCGGAGGCAAACAGTGCCGGCAAGACTGCCAAAAGCATAAGGAACAGCGCGGTAATGGCGCCGGCGATAACAAAGACGCGGTGGCGATACACGCCATGCGATATGCCAACAAGGAATCGCGGCATGGCGAAGAGCCTGCCGCCCCTAAGATCCGCCACGGGCGCGGATCGGGCGGTCGCGTGGCCGATATGTCGCTCGCGGGTACCCATAGTGCTTTTAGTGTACCGACAGGCGGGCCCAAAAAGCGGGCCACATGTCCCAAAATCCGCCGACGGCGAGGGACGTCGCCAGCGACTAGTCGTTTAAGAACGTCCCCAATGACTAAGACAAAACGAGCGAGGATTTTTGGACGCCCAAATGGCGAGAGTGGATAATCTCCCACTTTGAGCCCACAAACAGGCTAAAAACGGGAGATTATCCACTCTCATTCTGCGGATACTCATTTAAGTACGTCCCCAATGAGTGCTTTCTAAGTACGTCCCCAATGAGTGCTTTCGCTTCTTTTAACAAAACGCCCGGCGGGCATTAACTGCTCGCCGGGCGTTTTGGTTAGGAGGCTGTGGTTGTTGGGAAAGCCTTAGGCCAGGTCCTCGCCGTTCGTCTCGATGACGTGTTTGTACCAGTCGAAGCTCTTCTTCTTGGAACGCTTGAGGGTGCCGTTGCCTGCATCGTCGCGGTCCACGTAGATAAAGCCGTAGCGCTTGGACATCTCGCCCGTGCCGGCCGAGACCAGGTCGATCGGACCCCAGGTGGTGTAGCCCAGCAGGTCAACGCCGTCCTCGGTCACCGCATCGCGCATCGCGGCGATATGCTGGCGCAGGTAGTCGATACGGTAGTCGTCGTTGATGGAGCCATCCTCCTCGACAACATCCTTGGCGCCCAGACCGTTCTCGACCACAAACAGCGGCTTCTGATAACGGTCGTACAGGTCGTTGAGGGTGATGCGGAAGCCCAGCGGATCGATGGCCCAGCCCCACTGGCTCTCCTGCAGGTAGGGGTTCTTGGCGCCGGCGAAGGCGTTGCCCTGGGTGCGCTCGACATCGGGGTTATCGGCACCGGCGGAGCAACGGGTGCTGTAGTAGCTAAAGCTGATGAAGTCGACGGTGTTGGCGGCCAGGATCTCGCGGTCCTCATCCGTCATGCCCACATCGATGCCCAAACGCTCGAGCTTCTTGACGGCATAGGCCGGATAGTAGCCGCGGCTCTGAACGTCGACGAAGAAATAGTTGCTCTGGTTGTCAATCTGCGCCTGGCGCACATCGCCCGGACGGCAGCTGTAGGGGTAGTAGCTACCTGCGGCAAGCATGCAACCGATCTTGACCTCAGGGTCGATCTCGTGAGCGATCTTGGTTGCCCAAGCGCTGGCGACGAGCTCGTTGTGGGCGGCCAGGTACTCGACGGCCTCCTTGTTCTCGCCCTCCTCAAAGACCAGACCGGCACCCATAAACGGCAGGTGCAAGATCATATTGATCTCGTTGAAGGTAAGCCAGTACTTTACCAGGCCCTTGTAGCGGGTGAAGATCGTGGTCGCGAGGTTCTTGTAGAAGTCGATGAGCTTGCGGTTGCGCCAGCCGCCGTACTCCTTGATGAGGTGAATCGGGCAGTCGAAGTGCGTGATGGTCACGAGCGGCTCGATGCCGTGCGCCTGACACTCGCGGAACACGTCCTCGTAGAAGGCCAGGCCGGCCTCGTTGGGCTCAGTCTCGTCGCCGTTGGGGAAGATGCGGGTCCAGGCCAGGCTCATGCGGAAGGTCTTAAAGCCCATCTCGGCAAAGAGGGCGATGTCCTCCTTGTAGTGGTGATAGAAATCGATGCCGGTCTGCGCGGGGTAGTAATAGCCGTCCTCGAAGTCGAGCATCTTGCGCTGGCCGGAGACCACCGCATAGCGCTCGGGGCCGTGCGGGGCCACATCCACGTTGGCCAGGCCGCGGCCGTCCACGTCGTAGGCACCCTCGCACTGGTTGGCAGCCGTTGCGCCGCCCCACAGGAAGTCTTTACGGAAAGCCATGCATCAATCCTTTCACACGCTGTTTGTCGTGGCTTCAGTATCCCCGTAAGCAGCGCGCTACTCAACGGCAACGGCGCAGGTCGACACTTCTTTTCGCGCACAGGCGCCCCGCAGCCGCCCCCGTCTGACACTTTCTGATACCGCCGCCCCACACCACCACAAAGGGGACAGGCACCTTTGTGGTGGTTGGGGACGGTTTGTCTCGATCTGTAACAGGTAGGCAGCCAAAACCGGGCTTGGTGTTACAGATCGAGATTTTCGGGCAGCCCCCCGCAGTTTGTCTAAATCTGTAACAGGTAGAGACGATTTAGCCCGCTAGATGTTACAAATCGAGACGGAAGATGCTAGTCACAGGCGATGTCGAGGTTCTTGCCGAAGAGGCCCACGTAGCCGCCTTCGGCTGCCTTGGGGCTGTCGGCGTGGCAGAGGACCCACTTGTCAGCCTTCCAGTAGCAGTAGCTGTCGCCGACCGCGGGCACGTCGGCTGCGGCCTCGGGGCGCGGACCATTGGTGCCGGCGGGCAACGCAACCATTACCTGGAAGCCGCCGTCGTCGACCATGCATGGCGTGTAGTGGAGCGTGGTGTTGAAGACTTCGACGACCGTACCCGCCGGCACGCGGAACGCCTTGACGCACGCGGTGTCGAGCTTGCCGTCCTCGATCTCCCAGCGATGCGCCACGAGCAGGATAAAGTCGCGGGCGCCCAGGTTAAACTCGCTGGCGCGGTGATACTCCAGGCAGTTGAGGCGTGTGTTGTGGCCGTTGCACCAGCCGAGCTGGAAGGGGCGGCCGCCAAACATGAGAAAGCCCAGTTTGTCGGCATCCTTGACGCCTTCGAGCTCCGGCGCACTTGCTACGTACTTGCTGCCCTCGGGAATGGGCGTGGCAGAGAGCGCCTCGAGCACGGGCGACGTGAGCTCGGACGGAACGTCATCCCAAACGTTGCCATAGGATTTGAACTCGGGATCGTTGACAGAATAGATATGCATGTTCACTCCTGTTCGTTTATGTGACAGTACGAACATTCTAGAACAAACATGAGCGATTTTGAACGCTCGTCCCGACCACTCAACAAAAAGGCGCCCCCGCATAAGCGAAGGCGCCCAATGCGCGCGCTTTGGGCGATAAAGCCCTTACGCCTGCTGGTAGTGCAGGTGCTTCTCGTCGATATCGGCCAGGTCACGGTCGAGATAGCGGCGTGCGAGCCAGTTTGCCATGGGGAGGTTCTGGTCCAGATAGTTACCGCACTCCTCGGGAGCGGCACCGGGGACATCGCCCTCAAAGCCGGCGACAAACTCGAACAGCTCACGCACGAGCGGCAGGATCTCCTCGCTCGTCACCTCGCCAAACACGACGAGGTAAAAGCCCGTGCGGCAGCCCATGGGACCAAAGTAGACAATGCGGCTCGACCACTCGGCATGGTTGCGAAGGAACGTCGCGCCCAGGTGCTCGATGGTGTGGCACTCGGCCGTGTTCATGACCGGCTCCTTGTTGGGCGTGGTCAGGCGCAGGTCAAACGTGGTGACGGCGGCGCCGGTCGCCGGATCGCGGTCGATGCGGCTCACGTACACGCCGGGCTCAAGCAGCAGATGGTCAACGGAAAAACTCGCGATACGCTCCATGGCAGATCCTCTCGATAGTCAATTTAGGACGGGGCTCTTTTAGCTGGTTGGAATGGTCGCACCAATCATACCAGTCAAAAAAGCCCCGTCCCAAATGAGCTGCCAAGGACGGGGATCAATGAGTTTTTAATCCCCGTCCCAGAAAAATCCTTGGGCGCCGCGCAGCCGCCTAGGCAGTGTAGGCGATAGTCGCGTCGACAGCATGGCGCCAGCCGGCGATCTTTTTGACTCGCTTGTCGGCGGGCATCGACGGCTCCACGATGCCGCGGGCGCCGTAGACGTCGACGACATCGCGCGTGTACATGTCCAGCGCAATGCCGCAGGCCCAGGCCGCACCCAGGCCGCTCATCTCGTCGTTGCTCGCGATGCGGATGGGCGAGCCAACCAGGTCGCTCTCAAACTGCATCAGGTACGCATCGCGCGTGGGACCGCCGTCAACACGAAGTTCGGCCAGCGCCGCGCCCGAATCCTCGACCATCGCATCAATCACGTCAAAGATCTGATAGGCGATCGACTCGTCGGCGGCCTTCACGAACTCCGCGCGACCCGTGGTGCGCGTCATGCCAAAGACGCAGCCCTCGGCATCGCTCGCCCAGTGTGGCGCGCCCAGGCCGGTAAACGCCGGCACAAAGTAGACGCGGCTCGCCGGATTGGCGGCGTAGCACAGGTCGGTGACTTCCTCGGGATTGTTGATGAGCTCCAGGTCGTCGCGCAGCCAGGTCTTGACGGCGCCGGCGTAGCTCACGTTGCCCTCGAGCACGTACTCGGTCACACCGTCCATACGCCACGCAAGCGAGCTCGAAAGCCCGTGCGAGCTGGCGACGAACTCGTCGCCGACGTTCATCATGACCGAGCTGCCGGTGCCATAGGTCGCCTTGGCCATGCCGCGGCTATGGCAGCCCTGGGCAAACAAGGCGGCATGGCTGTCGCCGAGCACGCCGTGAATGGGCACGGGCGCCGGCAAAAAGCCGCCCAGGTTCGTCATGCCGAACAGGCCATCGGAATCGGTCACCTGCGGCAGGCAAGCCGAATCGACGCCAAAGGCCTCGCACACCGGCTCGCTCCAGCAGCCACGGCGCAGGTCAAAGAGCTGCGTGCGGCTGGCATTGGACCAGTCGCAGCGAAACTCCGCGCCGCCCGTGAGCGTCCAGACCACCCAGGCATCGATGGTGCCCAGGCACAGCTCGCCCGCCGCAGCGGCCTCGGCAGCCGCGGGAACGTTCGCGAGGATCCAGGCCATCTTGCCCGCCGGGTAGTAGGGCGAGAGCACCAGACCCGTCGTGTCGCGCACCAGCTCGGCCACGCCTTCGCGCGCAGCAAGCTCGTCGCACAGCTCGCGGGCGCGGGCGCACTGCCACACCACGGCGTCGCACAGCGGCTCGCCCGTCATGCGGCTCCAGGCAACGGTAGTCTCGCGCTGGTTGGAGATGCCGATGCCGGCGACGTCGGTCGGATCGACCCCGGTCTCCTCCACCACGGCGCGCGCCACGGCCAGCACGTTAGCGGCGATCTCGGCTGGATCATGGCTCACCCAGCCGGCCTCGTTGACAATCTGGCGATGCGGGCGATCGGCACGATGAATCAAATGGCCGCCCTCGTCCACCAGCAGCGCCTTGGTGCCCTGCGTGGATTGATCGATTCCGATGATGTATTTGCTCATGTACTCTCCTGTCTCCCCCGTCGATTCAAAACTAAAACCCGACGGACAAGGAGCGAGTGGCCGACCGGCTCATGAGAGCGCAGCCGGCCTGCTCAGAATTCAACCTAAAAGGATTGGTGCAAACCTGTCCCCGATGCACCAATTACTCTGCGGGAAGGAACTCGGCGACCGTCTTGGCGATTCCGGCACCCGTCAGGCCGTAGTGCGCAAAGACCTCGGGGCTCGTGCCGGTGATGACCGGCGCATCGGGCAGGGAGAGGCACTTGACCGGACGCGGGCAGTGCTCGCCAACGACCTGCGCGACCATGGAACCCAGGCCACCGAAGGGGCTGTGCTCCTCGACGGTCACGACGGCGCGCGTGGCACCGGCGGCCTCGATCACGGCCTCGGCATCGAGCGGCTTGACGCAGTACATATCGAGCACCGTCGCCGAGATACCCTGTTCGGCCAGCAGATCGGCGGCGTCCACGGCATGGCGGACCATCTCGCCGGTGGCGACGATCGTCACATCGGTGCCGCGACGCACCCAGGTGGCGCGGTCCATCTGGAACGGGCACTCGTCCTCGGTGTACACGTCCTCCACCGGGTTGCGGCCCACACGGATGTAGGCCGGCTTGTTGTCGGCGACCAGGGCACGCACGAGCTCGGCGGTCTGGAAGCGATCGCTCGGCAGATACACGCGCATGTTGGGAATCGCGCTCATGGCGGCGATATCCTGTGCGGAGTGATGGCTCATGCCCAAGGCGCCATAGGACACGCCGCCCGAGATGCCGATGAGCTTGACGTTGGTGTTGGAGTACGAAACGTCGACCTTGCACTGCTCATACGAGCGCGTGGTCACAAAGGACGCCGGCGAGGCGGCCCAGGCCTTCTTGCCGCACGAGGCCATACCGGCGGCGATGCTCACCAGGTCCTGCTCGGCGATGCCGACCTCAATAGACTGCTGGGGATACTGATCGAAGAACGGCGTGAGCGATGCAGAGCCGCGGGAGTCGGAGCACAGGACGACGATGTCTTTATCGGTTGCGGCGGCCTCGAGCAGCGTGTCGCAGATAGCCTTGCGGTTGGCGATCTTGTTAGCCATTGATGGCCTCCTTATGGGCAGCGAAATCGGCGATGATCTGGGCATATTCCTCGTCGTTGGGCAGGTGATGATGCCAGGCGGCCTTGTCCTCCATAACCGGCGAGCCGTAGCCCTTCACCGTGTTGAGGATAATGACCGTGGGCTTACCCTTGGTCTCGGTGGCCAGCGTCAGCGCGGCGTCGATGGCCTGGACGTCGTTGCCCGGAATGGACAGCACGTTCCAACCGAAGGCGGCCCAGCGCTCCTCCTGCGAGTCCTGCTTCATGACGTCCTCGGTGCTGCCGCTGATCTGCAGGCGGTTGCGGTCCACGAGCGCGCACAGGTTATCGAGCTGGTAGTTGCCGCCGCTCATGGCACCCTCCCAGACCGAGCCCTCGGCAAGCTCGCCGTCGCCCATGATGGTGTAGACGCGGTAGTCTCGGCCGTCCATCTTGCCGGCAAGCGCCATGCCCACAGTCACGGGCAGACCGTGACCCAACGAGCCCGAGTTCATCTCGATGCCCTTGAGCTTGTTGTTGGGGTGACCGATGTAGGGGCTGCCGAACTTGGAGAAGCGGGCCTTGACGTCATCGAGGTCAAGATAGCCCTCGTGGCAGAGCACCGCATAGTAGGCCTCCATGGCGTGGCCCTTAGAGAGTACGAAGCGATCGCGGTTGGGATCGTCGACGGTCTCGGGAGAAATGTTGAGGTGGTTGGCATAGAGCGTCATGAGGGCGTCGATCACCGACATGTCGCCACCGATGTGGCCGCCGGCGCCAGCCATGATGATATCGACGCAATCGCGGCGAAGGTCCCAACGCAGGGATTCAAGCTCTTCGATAGTTGCCATTTCTACTCTCCTCGCAGGTAAGCTTTGACGTCTTCTTCGATGGGGTCGTACAGGTCGGGGACAATGCCGATGTACTTGCACGCCTCGTAGAGCACCGGCACCACGTTGGCGTGAATGGCGACGCAGTGGTGGATGTAGGGACCCTCGACGATCTTGGCCTCGAGGCGCTTGAGGTTGTCGACCTCGACCCACAGGTAGGTGCCCATGCCGGCCGGGCCGTCGATGCCGCGGGCGTTGCCCAGCAGCAGCGAGTACTCGCCGTTGTCGCCGTCAAAGCGGGCAAGGGTGAGGTCGCCGTGCTTGGCCTCGGCCGTCAGCGCGCCGGGGTGATCGAAGGCCAGCGGATAGGTGAGCTTGGGCTTGACGGCCGCGCAGCTGCAGGGCCAGGGGCCGCAGTGCTGCAGCAGCTCGCCGTTCTCGTTATCGGGATGACGCACGGTCCAGTCGGCGAACATGCCGCGGTGACGGCCCAGGTCGGCGGCCTCGACCATCAGCGCGGTGATAGCGCCATGGATGTCGGTCTCGCAGACGATGGGGATGCCCATCTCGTTGAGGATTGCGTTGGCGGCGCAGGGCATAATGCCCAACTCGTCCTGCAGGGCGTTCCAGCACTGGATGGCGCCGGCGTTGCAGCCGTACTTCTCGACCAGGCGCTTCATGGCAATGGCGAGTCCTGCGACCGCAGGAACCTTGTCTTCGGGGATGCAGATCTCAAAGCTGTCACCAATGTGGGCGAGCATGGTTGCCATGGCCTGCTCGTCAGCCTGGGCGTCGCGCACGGCCTGGACAAGCTCGGTCATGGGGATGGGCGAAAGCTGGATGTTGAACTTCTCGAGCAGCTCGCCCTCGTTGCACATGGTCGACCAGAAATCGAACGGACGGGTGGCCATCTGCAGGATGCGAGTGTGCTTGAAAGTCTTGACCACGTTGCACACGGCCAAAAAGTCCCAGACACCGCGCTCGAACTCGGGATCGGTCAGACGGCAGTTGGTCATGTAGGTGAAGGGAACCTGGAAGCGACGCAGGACCTTGCCGGTGGCGAACAGGCCGCACTGGCTATCGCGCAGACGGGTGCCGTCGGGCTCGGGGCGCTCGTCGCGCGGACCCCACAGCAGCACGGGCAAGCCGAGCTCGCGGGCAAGGCGGGCGCAGACATACTCGGTACCAAAGTTGGCGTGGCAGAGCATGATGCCGTCGACGCCCTCGGCGCGGAACTTCTCGACGATAGGCGCGATATGGCTGTCGTCGAACAGCAGGCCCTCGTCGTTGATGTCGTCGATATCCACAATCTCGACACCGATCTCGCGCAGGCGATCAGCCGTAAGGCCGCGATACTTGATCGCGTCCGGCGCGCTAAAGATGCTACGGCGCGTGGGCACAAAACCGAGCTTGATCTTATCCATGTACGTCCTCCCCTAGTCACATGTTCAGTAAACAGACGCATGTTTCGTTTTGTTCTGTTTACTAAATGATTTACTCTTCTGTTTAGAAGTTTAGCGCGAAATACCCGTAGACTGTAGAGAAATCAGCCTAAACGGTATGTAAACAATCTGAACATACAAGGGAAACAAAAAGAGGACCCCGAAGGATCCTCTTCTGAATGGCACTATGTTAACTGCCCTAGCGAGCTTTGGCACGCTGCAGGCAATGCCGTCTCCGCCTAGATTTCGCGCACGCTCTGGCGCTCGACAAAATAGGTCGACACGGCCGTTTTGCAGGTGTAGCTCTTGGGATTGCGGATGTTGCCCACCAGGCGGCGCACCGCGATCTCACCCACCTCGTGCTTGGGAACATGCACCGTGGTGAGCGGCGGGTTGGAAAAAGCGCCCAGAGATAGGTCGTCAAAGCCGATGATCGAGACATCCTCGGGCACGCAAATGCCGTGCTCGTTGAACGCGCGCATGGCACCCACGGCGAGCACGTCGTTCTCGGCAAAGAAAGCCGTCGGCAGGTCGTCGTGCGAGGCATTGTCGAGCCACGCGCCCATGTCGCGATAAGCGCCCTCGAGCGTGGTGCCCAGCGTGACGCGCCATGCCGGATTGGCCTCGAGGTCCGCATCCTCAAGCGCTTGGCGATAGCCGCGCTCGCGGTCCTTAAAGTTGCGGATACGAAGGTCGCCCGCCAGATAGCCGATTTGCTTGTGACCTTTCTCGATAAGGTAGTCCACGGCACGCAGCACCGAATCGGTATTGGCAATGACCACGGCATCAAAGTACTGGCGGTCGCTCCAGCCATCGAGCACAATCAGGTGGGCGGCGGCGTTAGCGAACAGGGCGTAGTCCTCCTCGCCCAACTCCGTACCCATTAGTACAATAGCGGCGGCCGGATCGGCAATCAGGCCCTCGACCTGCGGACGCACGGCGTCTAGGTCGCTAAAGTCGAGCGAGACAAAGCTCGTGCTCATGCCGTGGCGACGCGCCTGGCGCTCCACGCCCTCGATGACCGCGGGGTGGAAGGTGCTCTCGTCCAGGATGGCGCCCGTCTTGCGCGCGAGCACAAACTGGATGCTCTCGAGCTGCGTCGACTGCTGATAGCCGAGCGACTGCGCGCACTCCAGGATGACTTTGGCGGTCTCCTCGCTCACGCTGCGCTTGCGGTTGAGCGCGTTGGACACGGTTGCGGGCGAAAAACCGGTGATGCGGCTGATCTCGCGAACACTTGCTTTGGCCATTGTTCCCCCTAGCAACGGTCGTGGCGGAGCATCGTGGCCTGACCGCCCCGTGACTCGACAACTAAACGACCGCAAATTCAATCTAAACAGAATAGTAAATGTTTAATAGCTAGTTTAGCCTGTTGTCAAGCGAAGCGACGCGACTATTCCCCCAACGGGCGTATTTACTCGGTAGCTAAAAAAGCCCGTCCCAAATTGACTACATGGGACGGGGCGTGAAAATCATTTAGCCCAGGACACGAGCCATACGGGCCTTGAACTCGGACAGGAAGCGCGGGGCGTCCACGGTGAGCGCCACGAGCGCGCTCTTATCCGGATCGGACAGACGGTGCTCGTCACAGATAGTGCGGCCGCGGTACTCGCCCAGCAGGTCGACACGAAGATTGCAGCCGAGCGCACCCACGAGCGTGGGATCAATCGCCACGGCAACCGCCAGCGGATCGTGCAGCGCGCAGCCGCCCAGGTAGGGCGCGTTCATTTCGTACGAACCGATATAGTGCTCGACCATGCTCGCAAACGCGCAGCCAGCCATAGTGCCCGAGCCCGTCCAGCCGGCAACGTCGCGACGTGTGAGCACCACGCGGTGCGTCACATCCAAGCCCACCATGGTGAGCTTGCGGCCCGAGCGCAACACGGCGTCGGCAGCCTCGGGGTCGCCCGCCATGTTGGCCTCGGCGCCCGCGCTCACGTTGCCGGGCACGGTAAGCGCACCGCCCATCACGACCACGCGGCCGATGGACATCATCGCCGCCGCATCGCGCTCCAGGGCAAGCGCCAGATTGGTGAGCGGGCCGGTCGCAACGTAGACCAGATCGGGACCATAGGTACGCGCGGCATCAATCAGGTAATCGACCGCCGCATTGCCATCGGCCGACGTCGCGCCCACTGGCTCGTACGGCGAGGCGGGCACGCTTGCGCCGCCAATACCGTTCTTGCCGTGGATAAGCGTGGTGGACGCCGGCGGCGTGTAGGGTTCGGTCGCCTTCATGGGACGATCGGCGCCCAGGTACACCGGCACCTCGGGACGACCCAACAGGTCGAGCACCGCCAAGCAGTTGTGCGCCGACTGCTCGACGCGCACGTTACCAAAGCACGTGGTGATGCCGACGAGCTCCACCTCGGGGCTTGCGATGGCATAGGCGAGCGCCATCGCATCATCCACACCCATATCCAGATCAAGGATCAGCTTCTTGGTTGCCATTGTTCTACTCCGCTTCTCCGTCTACATCCAAACCGTCTAAACCAAACTTGTGCTCGACTTCCGTACGCGTGGGAATTGATTGCTGAGCGCCCAGGCGCGACACCGTCACCGCCGAGGCGCGAGCGCCCGCCGCCATGCACTCAAAGAGCGGCAGGCCCTCCAGACGAGCTGCAGCAAGCGCGCCAATAAATGTATCGCCCGCGGCCGTCGTATCGACCACCACGCTCGAAAGCGCCGGCATGCGCAGCGGCTCACCGCCATCGCCGAGCGTAACCGAGCCGGCGCCGCCCAGCGTGATGACCGCAGCCCCGGCGCCCTTATCGAGCAGCGCATTGAGCGCGGCGACGCAGCTCGCATCATCTGTGGGCAGAATGCCCGTCAGCACCTGGCACTCGGTCTCGTTGGGGCAGACCAGGTCGACCGCAGGCCACGCTCCTGCCGGCAGGTCGCAGGCGGGCGCCGGGTTAAAGATCGTATAGAACCCCAGCTCGTGAGCGCAAGAAAGCGCCGCGGCCGTTGCTGCAAGGTCACATTCGCCCTGGGCAATAAAGACGCTTCCGGCAGCCGGGGCAATCTCGCTGGCATCGCCGTCGAGCTCGTCGGCCACCAAGCGCCTCAGTGCGCGGGCAACGTCCTCGCCCGCAAGCGCATGGTTGGCGCCCGGCGACAGCACGATGCGGTTGTCGCTCTCACAGCGAATGATAGTCGCGGTACCGGTCTCCACGTCATCGCGACGCGCCACAAACTCAACGCCCACGCCGGCATCCTGGAGCCCTGCCACAAGCGCATCGCCAAAGGTATCGCGCCCAACAGCGCCAATCATGCACGTGCGCGCACCCATGCGCGCAGCGGCAACGGCCTGATTGGCTCCCTTACCGCCGGCGTTGGTGATAAAACCGCTGCCACCGACGGTCTCGCCCGCGCGCGGCATGCGCTCGCACGCCACCGAAAGGTCCATGTTCATGCTGCCGAACACCGCAACGATGCTGTGATCCGCCATGGAAACCTCCTCGTCTTCAGGCTTTGCGCCCACCGTCGACCAACGATTGTGCACTCTCGCACCCCCTATAACTTTAGTCCACTTTGATGTGGACGCGCGCTTGAGCTTACGCCAGCAGCAAGCATTCACAGGGGCAGGCAGCTACAATGAATACGTGCTGATTATTCTCGTCATTGGATGATGTTTTATGGAACAATTCTCGCAATCGGGCTCGCGCGGTCGACGCCGCACGGGCAACGAGCCGGCGCCGCACGAACGCATGAAGGGCGAGCGCCGTGCCAACGAGCCGCGACGCACCGCGAGCCCCCATCGCGCTTCTGCCAACAACGCGGGCCGCGCCAACACTCCCGCCGCGGAGCAGACGCCTGCTCGCCCCAAGTCCCGCTACATCCCTGCGCTCGACGGCCTGCGCACGCTTGCCGTCGTCGCGGTGGTGCTCTATCACCTCAACCTCACGTGGGCTCAGGGCGGCCTGCTTGGCGTCACGATCTTCTTCGTGCTTTCGGGCTATCTGATCACGCGCTTGCTGCTCAACGAAGTCGCCAAGACCGGCCGCATCGACCTTAAGAGCTTCTGGATTCGCCGCATCCGTCGCCTGGTTCCCGCCGTGGTAACGGTAGTGTTCGTGACCTGCGCGCTGTGCACCGTCTTCAACCACGTGATGCTCACCAAGATGCGTCCCGACATTCTGCCGTCGCTGTTGTTCTTCAACAACTGGTGGCAGATTGCCCAAAACGTCTCGTACTTCAACGCTCTGGGCGACCCCTCGCCGCTCACGCACTTTTGGTCGCTTGCCATCGAGGAACAGTTCTACCTGATTTGGCCGCCACTGCTGTTTGCCATGGTATCCATGCATGTGAGCAAGCCCAACACGCGCCGTGTGGTCCTGGGACTCGCAGCGGTATCCGCCCTTGCCATGATGGTGCTCTATAACCCCGCCGCCGACCCCAGCCGCGTGTACTACGGCACCGACACCCGTGTGTTCTCGCTGCTGCTGGGCGCCTGGATGGCCTTTATCCCCGATCGCGACCTGGCGCCTGTGCGTCTCGCTCGTCGTTTGGGGCTCAATCGCCTGGCTGGCGCCGCCAAGCACGGCAGGAACGCCGAGGGCAAGCTTGGCGAGAAGGCCGACAACGCAGCCGAGACCGTCCCGGCACAGCCGAGCGCCCTCGTGCGCTTTTGGTCCTCGCCCGCATCCATCGATGTGCTGGGCGTCGTGGGTCTGGTTGGCCTTGCCGCCATGGTCGCGCTCACCAACGGCTACACCGCGTTCCAGTATCGCGGCGGCACGCTGTTATGCTCCATCCTCACGCTCATGGTCATCGCGGCCTGTGTGCAGCCCCAGGGAATGGTTGCCCGCGCACTGTCCGCCGAGCCGCTCGTGTGGGTTGGCAAACGCTCGTACAGCATCTACTTGTGGCACTATCCGCTACTGTTGCTCATGAACCCGGTCGCCAACATCAACGATACGCCGTGGTGGCAGTACATTTTGCAGGTGTTGTTGGTGGTCGCCGTGGCCGAATGCTCATATCGCTTTATCGAGACGCCGTTTAGAAAGGGCGCCTTTGGGCGCACCGTATCCGAGTTCCGCGACGGCACCACCACGCCCACCAACTGGGTGCGTGCGCACGTCCCTGTCTGCGCAGCCTGCGCTGTCGTGTTGGTCGTTGCGCTGGGCGGCCTGATCTTTGTGCCGGAGACCTCCGCACTGAGCGGTGAGGGCGCCGAAGTCCTCAACAAGGAAGCCAAAAACACCGCGCCCACCGACCAGCAGGCGGCCGACGACACCGACAAGGACAACGACGGCTTCCCCGATGGATCCTACGACATGCTGATGATCGGTGACTCCGTGTCGCTGCGCGCCGTTGATTCCTTTGACGGCGTGTTCCCCCACAGTCACATCGATGCCGAAAAGGGCCGCCAGTTTGATGCGGGCCGCGCGACATTTGAGGGCTATCTCCAACAGAACCTTGCCGGCAAGATCGTGGTCTTTGCACTGGGCACCAACGGCTTGGTAACCGACGACCAGATCGACGCCATCATGACCGATGCAGGAGATAAGCGTATTGTGGTGTTTGTGAACACGCGCAGCCCGCAGCCGTGGGTTGGCTCTACCAACCAGGCCATCGCCAACGCTGCTACGCGCTACAAGAACGTGCGCGTTATCGACTGGTACGGATACAGTGCCAATCGCAACGACCTGTTCGATGGCGATGGCACGCACCTGTCGACCACTGGCGTGACTGAGTACCTCAACTTGATCCACGATGCGGTCAAGAAAGACCTGCCCGTGCACCCCGAGGACCACGTCAACGATCCGCAGCCGGCAGCCGTCAAATCCGCCGCCGACGCACTCGTCAATGCCCTCGCCTACAAACCACACAAGCTGGGCACCGACAAGTAACACGCGGCCAAATCTGCTTCCACCCGCAGGGGGCGTCGGCCGTGGCCGACGCCCCCTGCGGCAGTTAGGGACGCTCCTTTTGCACCGGCACCTTGAGGCACTTCTGGCGCAGCCAATGAAGACCTCTAGAGATGAATTTCAAGCCGCTCCGCCGCTCCAGGCATCGTTTCCGCGCCTCGCGCCTGCCCCAAACAATCAAAACAAGCCCTTTTCGCCGCAACCTCAAAGGTCTGTGGGCAAAAAAGGGCAAATATGAGTACTGTTACCATTTTAGTAGCAGGCAAAACCACCCAAAATGACGTCCGAGCAACCCCTACAACGGTGGCGCGCGCAGACGTGGTGTAAGAGCGTCCCGAGGTCCGTCGCTGCAAGTC
>CAJKHC010000016.1:0-50476 GCA_905199605.1 uncultured Collinsella sp. | reverse complement strand
CGCAGAGCGTGCAGCCGCAGAGCGTGCAGCCGCAGAGCGTGCAGCCGCAGAGCGTGCAGCCGCAGAGCGTTTCGCGCTTTCGCCGCGCGAGCGCGATGTGATCGCGTCGCTTGGCTAGCGCGAAACTAATCAGGAAGGAGGCCGCAGGTGCCCAAGAAGGACAAGCCGCTCACGGCGAAGCAGGAGGCGTTCGCCCGCGAGATGGCCAAGCCCCGCGCCAAGCAGCAGGACGCGTACCGCGCGGCCTACGACTGCAAGCGCATGAACTACAACTCGATAAGCTGCGCCGCGTCCAAGCTGATGCGCGACCCACGAATCGCGCACAGAATCCAGGAAATCCGAGACGCGGCCGCCCAGGAGTGTCGATGGGAGCTGCAGGACGCCGCAGCGCCGCTGTTCGAGGTGCTGGACGGCGCGCTGCCCATCTTCCGCCGCCAGGCGGCCGAGGGCAGCATCAACGGCGACGCGCGCCTGGCCATAACCGAGAGCGTGAAGCTGCTCAACGACATGTTCGGCGTGGACGGCGCGAAGGCCGCCATGGCGGAGGCGGGGGTGACCATCGTTGACGACCTCGGTTAGGCTCTCGGACGTCGTGGCCGCCGTGTTCGCCGGCGTGTGGCGCTCCATCAAGGCGCACGAGTTCACGCACTACTGGTTCAAGGGCGGGCGCAACTCCACCAAGTCGTCGTTCATATCCATCGCCATCGTGCTGCTGGTCATGCTCAACTCGGAGGCCAACGCCGTCGTGCTGCGCAAGGTCGGCAACACGCTGCGCACGTCCGTGTACGAGCAGATAGGTTGGGCGTGCGACGTGCTGGGCGTGGCGCACCTGTTCGACTTCGGCCTGTCCCCCATGGAGGTGACGTACCGCCCCACCGGGCAGGTCATACGCTTCGTGGGATGCGACAAGCCCAAGAAGCTGAAGTCGGCGAAGTTCCGCACCGGCTACTGCGCCGTGGTGTGGTTCGAGGAGGTCGACGAGTTCGACGGCATGGACGAGGTGCGCAGCGTGCTGGCCACGTTCCTGCGCGGCGGCGACGTGTTCTGGGTCTTCTACAGCTACAACCCCCCGCGCTCGGCGCGCAACTGGGTGAACAAGGAGGCGCGCGACCTGGAGGCCCACCCGGGCGAGGACGGGCGCTTCATATGCCACACCACGTACCTGGACGTCATAGACGAGCACCCCGAATGGATAAGCGCCACCGCGCTGGCGGAGGCAGAGCGCAGCCGCCGCAAGACGCCCGACTCGTACGCCTGGCAGTGGCTCGGCAAGGTGACGGGCACCGGCTCCGAGGTGTTTTCCGACGAGCTGCTGGAGATCAGGCCCATAACGGACGAGGAGCGCGCGTCCATCTCCCTGCGCTCGTTCGGCGTGGACGCGGGCAGCGTGCACCCGTGGGTGTTCGTCGAGGTCGGCTACGACGAGAACGAGCGCGTGCTGTACCTGCTCGACGAGGAGAGCCGCCAAGGAACTGAGGCCGTCGACGTGAAGACCGCCGAGCTGGTGGCCTCCAAGCTGGTCGATGCCGGCGACCCCGCCGCAGACGTGTGGTGCGACAGCGCGGCGCGCGGCATGATCCTGTACTACCAGCAGGAGGGAATCAGCGCCCAGAAGGCGTTCAAGCAGGGCCTCAACTCTCCCAAGTCGCGCATCCGCTGGATGCAGAACCTCACGCGCATAGTCATCGACCCCGACCGCTGCCCGCTGGCCGCCAAGGAGTTCCCCGAGTACGAGTACGTGGCCAACGGGCAGGGCGACATAACCGAGACACTGCCGAAGGTGAACGACGACGCTATAGACGCGGCGGGCTACGCCGCAGGACTGTGGATAAGGAGCAACCTCTGATGGAGAAGCGAGGCAACACGGGCTACGCCGAGGCGTGGCTGCGCCGCATGGGATACCAGCCGGACACCCGCATGCAGGGCATGGTGGGCGTCTGGTTCGGCTGGTTCGCGGCGAACAACGGCTGGTACCACTACAGCGAGCGGCGCGGCTTCCGCGTGTACAAGCGCGAGCGCGCGAGCCTTCACCCGGCGGCGCTCGTGGCCGACGAGTGGGCCAGTCTGCTCATGAACGAGAGCACGATCATCTCCAGCACGAGCGACGAGCGCCGCGCCTGGATGGCGCGCTACTTCGCCAACCCCACGGCGACGGGCGGCGTCGGCGACGAGGGGCGCGAGGACGGTCAGGCCGCGCCGCAGCCGACAGAGGACGGCGACGCGCCCACATCGTTCGCCATGGACAACGCCGACTTCATAGCCCGCGCGTTCGCCATGGGCACGGGCGCGTGGGCCATCGAGCCGCGAGGCGTGACCGACAGCGCCTACACGCCCGACGCCGAGCTGCGCATCGTGCGCTACGACGCCACGCAGATAGTCCCGCTCACGTGGAGCGCCGACGACTGCACGCAGTGCGCGTTCGTGGGCCGCGTGGAGGTCGCCGGGCGCGACTACGACCAGTGCCAGGCCCACGTGCTCAAGGGCGGCACCTACCACATCCTCACGCAGCTGTTCGACACCCGCACGCACAAGCAGGTGACGGTCGAGGGCATCAGCGCCGACATGGACACGCGCTGCACCCGCCCGCTTTTCGCGCTGGTGCGCCCCGCCGTGTCGAACCGCTTCTACGACTACTGCGCGATGGGCGCGAGCGTGTACTGCAACGCCGTGGGGGCCATGAAGGTGGTCGACGAGGCTGCCACCTCCCTGCTCGACCACATTCGCGTGGGCCGCCCGCGCACGTTCGTGGACAAGACCCTCATAGAGTCCAAGACCGACAAGGGGCCGGACGGCAGCCTCACGAAGACCTACTACGCCTTCGGCGAGGCCGACGACACCATCTTCAGCATGAACCCCGGCGACGAGGGGTCGGCCAAGATTCAGACCGTTCAGAGCGACCTCAAGGCCGACGAGAACGCCAGCGCCATCAACACGGGCCTGCGCCTGCTGTCGGTGGCGTGCGGCTTCGGCAACGGCTACTTCTCCTGGGAGTCGCACACGGGCCTGAAGACCGCCAAGGAGGTGGCGGCCGACAACTCGCAGCTGATGCGATCCATCCACCGGCACGAGAACGCCCTGCGCAAGTCCATCGTGTGCCTCGTGAACGGTATGGCCGACGCGTGCCGCAGCATCAAGGGCGAGGCCGTGCCCTACGGCGACGTCACCGTGGACTTCGACGACTCCATCATCAGCGACACGCAGAGCGCGCGCGAGATGGCCATGAGCGAGGTCGGCGCGGGTATCATGGCCCCGTGGGAGTACCGCCGCCGCTTCTACGGCGAGACCAGCAACGAGGCCAAGGCCAACGTGCCCGAGCAGCAGGGCGGCGCGTTCGACATGCTGGGCGACGGGCTCGCCTGATGCTGGGGCCGGACTACATAGAGCACTTCACCGACGCAGCGCAGGGGGCCATGGACGAATACACCCTGCGCCTGGTGTGCATCTACGCCGCGCTCATAGGCTCCATCGACTTCGAGGGCGACAGCGCCTACTCGCAGGCCGCCCGCAAGGCGGCGCTTGCCGCCAAGGACGTGCAGAAGGCCATGAACGAGGAGGGCCGCAGAGCCGCGCGCGAGGCTGCCAAGGCTGCGGCCGAGGCCGTGGCCAAGAGCGCCGAGGCCGACCTGGCCACGCTGGGCACGGCCATGGGCGCGCTGTCCAAGACGATGCAGTGGAGGCTGCACAACTCAGCGCGGGCCACGGCGGCGGGAGTGCAGGACGTCGTGAGCCGCGACAACCTGAAGATGCCCGCCAACGTGCAGCGCGCCTACCTCGAAGTCGTGGCGCAGGCCGTGGCTCGGGTGAACTCGGGCATGGCGGGCTACGAGCAGGCCACCCGCGAGGCCGTGCTGAAGCTGGCGCGGCGCGGCGTGTCCGTCGTGGACTACAAGAGCGGGGCGTGGGCGCAGCCCGACGTGGCCATGCGCCGCCACATTCGCACGCAGGCGGTGCAGGCCGGCAGCCGCAACACGCTGGAGCTGCTTGAAGAGACCGGGCACGACCTCGTGCAGACCTCCTCGCACGGCGGGGCGCGCGAGAGCCACGCCAAGTGGCAGGGCCGCGTGTTCAGCCTGTCGGGCAAGTCCAAGAAGTACCCGCCGTTCTACCGCGAGACGGGCTACGGCTCTGTCGATGGCCTGTGCGGCGCGAACTGCAAGCACGACTTCGGCATCTACATGGAGGGCCAGCAGCTGCGGTACGAGCGCGACCCCGACGGCGGCGACGAGAAGCGCGAGGAGCGATACCAGGCAGAGCAGAAGCAGCGCGAGCTTGAGCGCGGCATACGCGCCGCCAAGCGCGAGGCAACGGCCCTGGAGGCCGCCGGGCTCGACAACACCAAGGAGCGCCTGCGCCTGGGCAAGCTGCAGAAGCGCCAGCGCGAGCACATAGCCGCCCATCCCTACCTGTCCCGCGAGCGCACGCGCGAGGCCGCCGTGGAATCGAAGGAGCGCATCTACCCGCTTGCCACGGACAAGACCTGGGTGCGCGAGAAGTTCATGCCGGGCAAGGGCGCGGGCACCGCCGCAGACGTGAGCCGCCGCGCCGTGAACGGCAGGGCCTACCACGACAAGGTGGCGTCCCTTCCCATCCCGAAGCGCGCAAGCGAGGCCGTGTACGCCGAGAGCCGCCGCATCCTGCGCGACCGCGACGGCACGGGCTACGAACGCATGTCCGTCGTGTCGTGGAAGAAGGGCGAGCGCGTCACCGATACCTTCGGGCACGGCCTGAAGAGCCAGGCGTGCGGCCTGACCGCCAAGCAGGTGGAGGCGTGCAGGCGCACCGAGGGCGGCGTGGTGCTGATCCACAACCACCCCATGAGTTCGCCGCCTTCGTGGGCAGACATACGCACGGTGGCGGAAAACGACTGGGTGCGCAGCTCGGTGGTGGCGTGCCACGATGGTACAATCTACGAAATCAAGGTGAACGACCGCAGCGTCGTACAAGCGTACGAGGAGCTGCGAGAGCTGGCGAAAAGAGAGTGCCCGAACGCGGGCGGCGATGTTATCGACCAGCTTGCCACCGAAATGCTCTACGAGCGAAACGAGGAAGCGAAATGGTTCAGGCTGACAAAAAAGAAGTGACGCCAGAGGACTGGGTGCTCGTCATAGATGACAGCGCCTCCGAGTCGAAAGCCGCCGAAAAGCTGACCAAAGAAGAGCGCGAGGAGCTTTTTGCCAAGTCCCGCAAGGTTCTGCGCGACGCGGGGCTGATGAAGTAGACCAAGCGACAACCGAGCAGACGCACGGCATCAAGGCCGCCCATCACGGGCGGCCTTTTCTTTTGCCTGGCGACACCTCGGGGAAGATGCAGGCACGCGATGGGGCGGCGACAACATGCCCCGCACGCGACCACGGCGACAACGGTGGGCCATCCAAGCGCGCAGGGAAGCGCGACAACCAAACACGGAAGGAGCAAGCGATGGCTGAAGACAACAAGCCCCAGGGAAACGAGGGCGGCGAAGGCCAGCAGACCGAGCCGCAGAAGGAGGTCGTGTCCTACGCGAAGTACAAGCGCGAGACCGACGAGTACCAGGAGCAGGTGAAGGCCCTCAAGGCCGAGCTTGAGCAGCGCGACAAGCAGATCGAGGAGTTCACCTCCAAGACGGGCAACGCCGAGGAGCTGCAGGCCGCGCTCGACAAGGCCAAGGCCGACAACGAGGCGTACAAGGCCGACGCCGAGAAGCGCGAGGCCGACATGCGCCGCGACTTCGCCATCGACACCAAGCTGGCGCAGATGGGGGTGCGCAACGCCAAGGCGGCGCGCGCGATCATCCCGAACATCGCCGACGCGAAGCTGGACGAGCAGGGCAACCTAACGGGCATCGACTTCGAGGCCCTGAAGAAGGACAACGCCTACATGTTCACCGACCAGCCCCGCGAGAGCGCGGGCGGCGACCCCAAGGGCGGCGCAGGCTCCGACGGCCTGGCCGACTTCCGCGCAGCTTTCGGACTCACCGACGAATCTTCAAAGGAGTAAATCATGCCAAACAACATCGAACTGCCCAAGGGCTACGAGAACGTGCTCATGGAGGCGTACCGCAAGGAATCCCTGACCGCAGTGCTTGAGAGCGCCGCGCCGCAGGGCAACATCGCGCAGATGGAGCAGCTGGGCGAGTTCTACTACCCCGTCTACTCCATGGGCGGCCTGGGCGACGTGCAGGCCAACGGGCGACTGCCGCAGAACAGCGGCGCGTCCCTGACTTGGAAGCCCATCAGCGCCAACTACGACCGCGGCACCATCCTGGAAATCGACCAGAAAGTGGACGCCCAGTCCTTCAACCTGGCGTTCGGCAACGCCGCCGCGCACTTCAACCGCACCAAGGTGGTGCCCGAGGGAGACGCGTTCGTGTTCTCCACGCTGTGCGCAGGCACCGGCATCACCAAGGAGCAGAAGACCTACGCCGACGGCGCGGACATGCTCAAGGGCTTGAACGCCGCCATGTGCGACATGGACGAGAAGGAGGTGCCGGAAGAGGGCCGCGTGCTGTTCATCACCCCCACCCTGCTGGGTATGGTGAAGGACCTGGACACCACCAAGTCCCGCGAGGCGCTGGACGGCTTCTCCTCCATCGTGAAGGTGCCACAGTCCCGCTTCTACAGCGCCATCGACCTCTTGGACGGCACCACCAAGGACGAGGAGATCGGCCACTACAAGAAGGGCACCGGCGCGGTGGACATGAACTTCCTCATCGTCCACAAGGACGCCGTGGTGCTGCGCTGGAACTTCGCGCACGGCAAGGTCATCGACGCCGAAGACAACCAGCAGGGCTTCGGCCACCTGTTCAAGTACCGCAAGTACGGCGTGTGCGGCGTGCGCGAGAACCTGGCGCACTACATCACCGCAGGCATGAAGGCCGCGTAGGAAGGAGGCGCGACATGCGCACCGTTGGACTGGCCTTCGAGAAGGAGGCCCCGAAGAAGGCCAAGCCCGCCAAGGGCAAGGCGGAAAAGCCCGAGGCGAAGGCCGCAGACGAGCAGCCCGCCAAGGGCAAGGCGGAAAAGCCCGAGGCGGCCGAGGACGATGGAAACTAGAGCCCCGACCCACGAGGACTACCTGGCAGCCGGGCGCGGGGAGCTGTCCGCCGAGGAGTTCAAGGCGGCGCTCCCCCACGCCACGGCAGCCGTGCGCGACCTGATCTTCCCCAACGAGCCGGACGGCTCCGAGGAGTGGGCGCGCGCGGTCATGGCGGCCTGCGAGGTCGACGCCGCGTACGGATGCTCGGGCGGCATCATGGAGGGCGGCGGCTTCACCGTCGGCTCGTTCTCGTGGAACCCCGGTACCGAAGGGGCCAGCACCTACCGCAGCGACATGGAGGCCGCCGTCCGCCGCGAGCTGCTTGGAACGCCGCTGCTCTACGCGGGCATCGGGGGTACCAGATGATGCGGGTGCCGCGCTCGGCGCGGCCCTCCACCATGTTCGTCAAGGTTCCCAAGGAGGGAGGCTACGGCGGCGAGTTCGAGAACCCCGTCGAGGTGCGCCGCGTGCGCTTCGAGCCGGCATCGGCATGGCTCGTTCGCGAGTACGCCCTGGGCGACGGGGCGCAGGGCCTCGTGATAGCGGACGGCGCGGACAGCCCGGGTATGTTCGACGTGCCAGTGGGCAGCCGCGTGAGCATCGACGGGGGCGAGTGGATGAACGTGGCGAGGTGCACGCCCCGCCGCGCGTTCGGCACCCGTCCCCACCACTGGGAACTGGAGGTGAGGTAGCCATGCCCGCAGCAGTTACGGTCGACCTGACCAAGCTCATGAAGCGTTTCAGCGCGAAGGAGCTGGAGGCCAAGCAGGTGAAGTTCGCCATGAGCGTGGCCGAGGACATGAACGCGTTCACGCCAGAGGACACCAAGCGCATGCACAACTCCATGCAGGCCGCCTCCGACTTCAGGCAGGGCCTCGTCATATGGGACGCCGACTACGCCGCCTACGTGCGCGACCTGCCCGACAGCTCCATCAAGCACGGCAAGAACCAGAGGGCCAAGGCCGACTGGCCGAAGGCCGCGAAGGAAGCGCATGGCGAGGACTGGGAGCGCCTGGCCGTCGACCTCCTGACCGAGGGGGCGTGACATGGCCCCGGACGTGATGGAGGCGGCGAAGGCCGCCATAGAGGCCCTGGGCTACGGCCCGGTGCTCCTCACCCGCCTGGCCGCCTCGCGCGGCCACGACGACGCGGTGGTGCTGCGGCCCATGCCCACCACCGACGTGGTGCGCCACATGGACGGCACCCGCCGCGTGGGATACGTGCTGCAGGTCATCGTGAAGGACACCTCCGAGGCCAAGGCCATGGGCGACGCCTACGACCTGGCCGACGCGCTGGACGGGGCCGACCTGTCCTCGCCCACAGGCGCCTACGGCTTCACGAGCGCGTCGCTGTACACCGAGCCGCAGGAGATAACGCCGCCCGAGGGCGGGCCGTACCTGTGGGAGTTCCGAATCAAAGCGACCATAACCATAGAGAAGGGATAACGATGGCAAAGAACCAAGACCTGGGCTTCGCGCCCAACTACATGAGCGCGCTGGAGATCGACACCACGCCAGACGCGGCCAGCCCCACGTGGGCCATCTTCTCGCGCGGCATCACCGAGGTGAAGCCGACCACCAACGAGACCACCGAGACCAAGGACTACTACGACGGCTACGGCACTCCCACCGACAAGGTGAAGAGCGTGCAGCCGCAGTACGAGGTCACAGGCGACCGCTGCTACGGCGACCCCGCGCAGGACTTCGTTGCCAGCCTGGCGCTTGAGACCGGCGAGGGCCGCACGGGCCACTTCCGCCACACCGACCCCAACGGCGACGTGGTGGAGGGCGACTGCACCTACCTGGGCCTGACCGTCGGCTCGCAGCAGGGCGCGGCGTCCGACCCCGGCGCGTTCTCCTGCACAATCTCGGGCGCTGGCGCTATGCGCTACATCCCCGCCAACAAGCTCAAGCAGCCCACGGGCGTCACCTGCACCGCGCCGACCGGCCCGGCCGTGGGCAAGTCCATGAAGCTCGCGCCGACCGTCACGCCCGCCGAGGCGAACGCCAAGTGCTTCTTCGCATCGGGCAACACCGACGTGGCCACCGTCGACAGCGACGGCAACGTGACGGGCGTGGCCGCAGGCGAGGCGGTCATCACCGTGCGCTGCGCGTCCAAGCCGAGCATCTGCACGCAGGTGAAGGTCACCGTGGCGGCGAAGTAGCCGCAGGCGACACCAGACATAACCTCCTGGACATGGGGGCGCGGGCTAGTGAGCGGCCCGCGCCCCTTTTCTATGCCCGACGCTCACCGCTCACGAAAGGGGCAACAAATGGAACTTCTGAAAAACATCCGCGCGTACGAGGACGTGTTCTTCGAGGACCCCGAGGAGAACCCCGACACGCCGCGCTTCCGCGTGTGGTTCGACGACAAGCATATCGAGGAGTACCTGGCCAAGGTCGGCAACGCCATCGACCGCGCGCAGGCCAACGAGCAGATGGCCCGCGAGGCCGACACCCCCGAGAAGGCGGCCGAGGCCAACGCCGCGCAGGCCCGCCTCATGAAGCGCACCATCTCGGCGTTCATCGGCACCGAGGGCTGGGAGCAGCTGCTCGCGTGGATGGGCGGCGACGAGGGCCCCATCGCGCCCGAGGAGAACATACGCATCCTGGGCGAGGTCTTCGCCACGTTCCTCAACATGTTGGCGCGCCACGCGACCAGCGAGCAGCTGATGGCGTGCGGCCTTGCATACAGCGAGCGCGCCGATCAGGTCCAGGCGCTCAACCGCGCCCAGCGCCGCGCCAAGGCCAAGCGCAAGAAGAAGGGCGGCAAGTAATGCTGCCAGCCGCGCTCACGGCCGAGCGGGTGCGGCTGCCCGATGGCACGAGCGCCACGCGCTACCCGTGGAACGGCGAGGAGGTGCTGGTGCGCGACGACGCGCTCACGATCATCCGCGTCATCGAGGTGCTGACCGACGAGGGCAAGTCCGACGACCAGCGCCGGGACGAGTTCCTGGCGCTGTTCTTCGTGGACTGGGCGGACGCGTGGTGCGCATGCGACTACGACGCCGCCGAGTTCGTGCGGATGCGCGACGCGGCGGTATGGGACATGTGCGGACTCGACCTGAGCGGCGACCGCCCGCACGAGACCCCGCTGTGGGACTTGGAGGAGGACGCGGCGCGCATACGCACCAGCTTCCGCCAGGCCTACGGCATCGAGTGGGACGAGGTGCGCGGTCGCATCAGCTTCGCCGAGTTCGTGGCACTCGTGGGCGGCTGCCCGCAGGACACGCCGCTCGGCGCGGCCATCCACTACCGCAACCCGGCGACCAAGCCGAAGCCAACCAAATACAACAGGCAGGAGGTCGAGGCCTGGAACGCCGCCCACAAGGCGTTCGAACTCGGCAAAGGCCGCAGCTCACACGGCTCTGAGGAAGGAAGCGACGCGGCGATGCGCGATGTGTTCGCCGCGCTCAAGAGAGCGACGAGGTGAGCATGGACGGCAACGTCATCATCAAAGCGGTGCTCGACACCGTTGACGTATCCAAGAACATCAAGGCCCTGGAGCGCGACCTCCAGGGCATCTCCTGGAAGAACATAACCGAGGGCGACGAGAAGGCCGCGAAGCTGTCGTCCTCGTTCAAGAAGGCCGGCACGGCCGCCACGGTGACGCTGACCGCGCCCGTGGTGGCCGCCGGCAAGGCCGTATTCGGCGTGGCCAGCGACTACGAGCAGGCCAACGCCCGCATAGCCGCCGCGTTCGGTGTGTCCGGCGAGGAGGCCGAGCGTTTCAGCGGCATAGGCAAGCGCATATACGAGGGTGGCTGGGGCCAGTCCCTGGACGAGGTCAACGATGCGCTGATCCAGTGCAAGTCCACCCTTCGCGACGTGTCCGACGAGGATCTGCAGACCGTCACCACCAACGCACTCATGCTGTCGGACACCTTCGGCGCAGACGTGAACGAGTCCATACGCGGCACCAACGCCCTCATGGAGGGCTTCGGGCTGTCCGCCACCGAGGCCAGCGACCTGCTGACGGCGGGCATGCAGCGCGGCCTGAACTACACCGACGAGCTGGGCGACAACCTGAGCGAATACTCCGTGCGATGGGGCGAGGCGGGAATGAGCGCCAGCGAGTACTTCTCGCTGCTAGAAGCGGGCACGTCCAACGGCGCGTACAACCTGGACAAGGTGGGCGACTACCTCAACGAGTTCCTGACGGCGCTGTCCGACGGCCGCATGGAGGAATCCATCGGCTCGTTCAGCGAGGGCACGCAGGAGGTCTTCGAGAACTTCAAGAACGGCAGCGCCACCGCCGAGGACATGCTGCAGGCGGTGCTGGGCGACCTCACGCAGATGCCAAACGAGTACGACAAGGCCGCGCTGGCCTCCACCCTGTGGTCCTCGCTGGGCGAGGACAATGCCATGGGCATGATCGAGTCCCTGGCGGGCGTGCAGGACAGCTTCGGCGACGTGGCGGGCGCTGCGCAGCAGGCCCAGGAGGCCGCCTCCGACAGCTTCGCCGTGAAATCGCAGGAGGCCATGCGCGAGCTGCAGGGCTCCATCGAGCCGCTTGGCGAGCCGCTGCTCAACATCGCCACCAACGTGGCGGGCGTCGTCAAGTCGTTCTCCGAGTGGTTCGCCGGCATCGGCGAGGGCGGCCAGACCGCCGTGCTGGCCATAGCGGCCATAGTGGCGGCCATCGGGCCGGTGCTGTCCACCGTCGGCACCATCATCAGCGTGGTGCCGCAAATCGGTGCTGCCTTCTCCGCCGTAGGCAAGGCGGGCACTGCCGCGCTGGGGCTTATAGCCGCGCACCCCGTGATAGCGGCCATAGCGGCCATCATCGCCGCCGTGGTGCTGCTGTGGAACAACTGCGAGGAGTTCCGCGACGCCGTGACCGCCGTGTGGGATGCCGTGTGCGCCGCGTTCCAGGTGGCCGTCGGCGTTGCCGGCGGGGTCGCCGAGTCGATAGGCGCGTTCTTCTCCGGGCTGGGCGCGACGCTCGCGGGCGTGTGGGACGGCATCTGCAACGTTGTGCAGGTGGCCGTGATGCTGCTCGCGGAAATACTCAACCTAGCCATCGAGACGCTGCTCATACCCTGGAACTTCGTCTGGGAGAACTTCGGCGGCGTGATCACGGCGGCGTGGGACCTCATATGCGGTGCGGTCGGCACGTACATCCAATACGTGAGCGACGTGATAAGCGCGGCCCTTGAGGTGATTCAGGGCGTGTGGGATACGGTGTGGGGTGCCGTCAGCTCAACCGCTTCCGGCGTATGGGATGCCATCACCTCGGCGATAGGCGCGGCCATCGACGCCATCAGCTCCACCATATCGGCGGTTCTGTCGGCGATACAGGCCGTGTGGGACTCCGTTTGGGGTGCCGTGAGCACCACGGCGTCGAACGTGTGGAACGGCATCAGCTCGACCATATCCGGCATCGTCAACGGCATCCGCGACACCATCTCCAGCGTGTTCAACGCCGCCCGCGACACCGTGGCCGGCATATGGAACTCCATCAAGAGCGCCATCGAGACGCCGATAAACAGCGCCCGCGACACCGTGCGAAACGTAATCGACTCCATCAAGGGGTTCTTCAACTTCTCTTGGTCGCTTCCCCACCTGAAGCTGCCCCACCTGTCCATCTCGGGCGGGTTCAGCATCGACCCGCCGAGCGTGCCGCATTTCGGCATCGACTGGTACGCCAAGGGCGGCGTGTTCAACGGCCCCAGCGTCATCGGCGTCGGCGAGGCGGGCCCCGAGGGCGTGGTGCCGTTCAACGAGCGCGGCGCGCGCCCGCTGGCCGAGGGCATCGCCAAGCTGCTCGACGGCAAGGGCGGCGCGGCCCATGGCGACACGAACGTGACAATCAACCTGTACGCGACCGTGCGGGAGGAGGCCGACATCGAGAAAATCTCCCGCCAGATAGCCAAGGAAATCAAACGGCAGGAGTGCTTCGCATGATATACAACGGCTTCGACTTCGCGCCGTGGTTCGACACCCGGCTCGTGACCCGCTCGCTGCTGCCCGAGTACGAAATCGCCACGCGCGACGTGCCCGGGCAGCCCGGCTCGCGCTTCATGCGCGCAGAGCTGAAACCCCTGACGATAGACGTGGCGGCGGCCTGGAGGGCACGCCCCGCCGACGATATGGCGGCCCTTCGCCGCCTCATGGCCTCGCGCCTGCTGTGCCTCAAGGAGGCCGAGCTGTGGCTGGACGACGAGAGGCACCTGGGCCTGCGCTACATGGCCGTGCTGACCTCGCCGGGCGCGCTCGACACGTTGTGGCACACCGGCGAGGCCACGCTGACGTTCACGGCATACGACCCCGTGGCCTACGGGGCCGAGGGGCGCGCAACCGTGTCGGGCACCTCGGGCGTGCAGGTGGGCGGGACGTTCCGCACCTACCCCACCGTGACCGTCAGGCCCGGCGGCAGCACGTCGGCGCTGCGGCTGACGAACATGGGCACGGGCGAGTTCGTGCAGATCGACAAGGCGGTGACGGCATCGAGCGCGGTGGTCATCGACATGGCCGCCCCGCAGGCCACGGTTGACGGCAGCCCCGCGCCCGTGACCTTCGAGAGTGACTTCTTCCCGCTGGAGCCGGGGGCCAACAGCCTCAAGCTGTCCAGCGGCACCGCGACGGTACAGTGGACGGAAAGGTACGTGGGCTGATGATTCTGTGGGCATGCGACCGCTGGGAGGCGTACAAGGGACCCATCAAGACGCTGTTCGAGTGCGAGGACACGCGCGAGGTCAACGGCGAGAACGCCCTGAGCATCACAACGCTGGCGCGCCTGGACAAGGGCGACCGCCTGGTGTGGCGCGACCTCAAGGGCCGCTGGCACGAGAACATCGTGGACGGCGTGGAGGAGGAGCGCGCAAGCGCGGGCATCCTCTACACGTACTACTGCCCGACCTCGGCGCAAATCGAGCTCCTGGGCGACTACCTGGAGGACAAGCGCCCCTACGACGTGAGCGCCTACGCCGCGCTGGCCTCGGCGCTGTCCTCCTCGCGCTGGCAGGTCGGAACCGTGGCCGACCTCGGGCAGGCCGGCACGAACTTCTACCACACCAACGCATGGGCGGCCATCCACGACGTGGCAGACACTTGGGGCGGCGAGCTGTCGTTCGAAATCCAGGTGAGCGGCACCAAGGTGACCGCACGCCGCGTGTGCATGGCCAAGCAGGTCGGCGAGGACAACGGCAAGCGTTTCACCTACGCCAAGGACCTCGTGAGCGTCAAGCGCAGCGTGGACGAGGGCAACGTGTGTACCGCCCTGTACGGCTACGGCAAGTCCCTGCAGACCGCCGACGAGGACGGCAACCTGACGGGCGGCTACGATCGCAAGCTGACCTTCGGCGGCGTGAACGGCGGGCGGAACTGGGTGGGGTCGGCCGACGCGCTGGCGCGCTGGGGACGGCCCGACGGCAAGGGCGGCAAGGCGCACGTGTTCGGCGACGTGGAGTTCTCCGACTGCGAGGACGCCGCCGAGCTGAAGAAGCTCACCGAGGCGCAGCTGGCGAAGTCGTGCGTGCCCACCGTGTCCTACACTGTGGACGCCGTGGCGCTTGCGCGCGCCGGCGAGGGCTTCGAGGGCGCGGACGAGGGCGACCTGGTGACCGTGGTGGACAAGGTGTACGACCCGCCGCTGCGCGTGCGCACGCGCATCACCAAGGTGGTGGAGGACCAGCTGCGCCCCGGCGAGGTCACCTACACGTTCGGCAACTACCAGACGGTCGCCGAGCTGATGGCCGCGCAGAAGTCGGCCGCCAAGTCCACCGCCTCGACCATCCGGGCGACCGTGACCGAGGCCGTGAACGCCTCGAACAAGGCATCGACCGGCAAATGGGGCGAGAGCCTGGCGGCCGCCGAGGAGCGCCAGAAGGCGTACGCCAAGGAGGTCGGCGGCGCCGCCCAGGACTACACCGACCAGATAAGGGACGAGCTGGACAAGGCCCTCAAGGAGTACGCCGACAACGGGGACACCACGCTGGAGGAGGCGCTGAAGAAGTACTCCGACGACGGCAACCTGGCCCTGGACGAGGTGCTGCGCCTGTACACCGACACGTCGATAGAGCAAAGCGAGAGCGTGCTCAAGCAGATAGACGAGGCCAACAAGGAGTACCTGGAAGGCGTCACGGGCAAGTTGGACGAACGGCTGACGAGCGCCGAGGGCGAGGTGGATGGGCTGCAGAAACAGCTCGACCAGCTGCCGACGGATATCCGCAAGAAGATCGTTGACATGCTCAACAGCGAGGTGAACACCACGGGTGGCTGGGTGTACGAGGAGCCCGGCCAAGGCATCCTGGTGTACGACAAAAAGCCCGAGAGCGCCACCAAGTGCGTCAAGATAGGCGGCGGAATCATCGGCGTGGCCAACTCCAAGTACTCCAGCGGCGCGTGGAAGTGGCGCACGGCCATAACCGGCGACGGCGTGACCGCCGACGAGCTGACCACGGGCCGCATCAAAGGCGGGAACTCGTACTGGGACCTCGACAGCGGGGCCTTCTACCTGCGCGACGGCTCCATCTTCATGACCGACAGCAACGGCAACAGGGTCTATATCAACGCCACCAACGGCTTCCAGATATACGACAAGAACGGCTCCATCATCGCGGGCACCGTGCTGGTGGGCAGCACCTCCATGTTCCGCTGCAACATGGTCGGCACGTCGTCAACCAACTACATCACCACCGGCACGACGACGAACAACCACCCGGGAGCGTCGTTCGTGAACGGCTCGACCGAGTACTGCACCATCGAGGCCGTCCACGCGAAGGACAGCCCCACGGCGAGCTCGACCGACGGCGTGGGCATATCCGCCTGCGGCTACGGCTTCCTGGCAGTCAACCGCTACTACCGCCAGACGTGGCTGACGACCCCCTACTACGCGGGCTACATGAGCCATCCCGGCGAGCAGCTGTACATGAGGAGCGGCAACAGCAACGCGGGCGGCTCGGCGTACGTGAAGCTGCAGGAGAACTCCAACAACTACGTGTACCTGGATAGCAGCCGCGCAGACATTGGGTCGTCGGGCACCGCCAGGATACTCGCCCCGAAGTTCGCCATAGGAACCAGTCCGAGCAGCGGCGGCACCTACGGGTACACGGGCTCCACGCAGTTCATCGGGTGCATCACCAACAACGGCAACAACTGGACGTGGGGCACCATCAACGTGGTGAACGGAATCATCACCGGCATGAGCAGCATCACGGGAAACTAGACCAGCGAGAGAGGAAACGGAATGTTCTACCACCTTGTGCAGCAGCCCGAAGCGCCGCAGGCGCTCGACGGTGCGCCGAAGCCGCCCGAGGCGCTTCCGGTGTTCGAGTGCATCAGCGACCCGGCCACGGCGCGGGCCATCGTGGAATCGGAAGACGTGTTCGAGTTCGACGGCAAGGGCGGCTTCACGCTCGTGTCCAGCCCCGTGGCCGTCATGGACGCGGAAGGCGGCGAGGCTAACGCCGTGGACTTCTCGGCGCTCACCGACGAGGAGATATGCGGGGTCCACAGAGCGCAGCCCGGCGACATATCGCGGACACTTGCGGCCGAAGGAAAGGAGTGAGGCATGGCAACGCACGAGCTTACGCTCAACCTCAAGAAGACCAACATAGCGCCGCCCGTCATCACCGTGCACCAGGGCGACAGCGCCGAGGTCCTGAAGGCCGCCATCTACGACGGCGACAAGAAGGCGGCCCTGACGGGCTGCAAGGTGCACCTCATGGCTGCGAAGCCCGACCACACCTACGTGGAGCAGCAGTTCACTGGCATCAGCGACAACGTGGCCACCGTGACGGTCGACCCCGCCGTCTTCGGCGTGGCCGGGCTGCTCAAGGTGTGCTACGTGCGCGTGCGGAACGCGGCAGGGCTGGACGCCACCACCGAGAACGTCCTGGTGAACGTGCTGCCCTCGGCGAGCGCGTCGGGCGAGATATCCGGCCCGTACGTCGATGCGGTGGAGGCGATCATCGCGAACCTCGAAGGGCAGCTAGCCGACGTGAGCGCGCTGAACGCGCAGATGCAGAAGGCCGAGGCCTCCCGCGCGAGCGCGGAAAACCAGCGCGCCACGAACGAGAAGGCACGCCAGACCGCCGAAACCAAGCGCGCAGAGGCCGAGAAGAAGCGAGCCGAGGCGGAAAGCGACCGCGTGACCGAGGCGTCGCAGCTGAAGACGGACTCGCAAGCCGCCACGGCTGCGGCAAACGGCGCGGCCTCGAACGCCGACGCGGCGGCAAACATCGCCCTGCAGATAGCCAACAGCGTGGCGCAGGGCAGCGCGGGCAGCTCGGACATGGCCAAGCAGAAGCAGCAGATAGCCGACCTGTACGGCAAGCTGGCCGACGCCACGGACGCGTTCATCTACGACGACGGCACCGTGTACTGCCCCGCCTCCAAGGCCAGTGCATCTGGCAGCACCATCACGTTCGGGAGCACCTGCACGGCGTCCGGCACAACCCTCAACCTCAAGTAGAAAGGCAACGAAATGGCACAAGCGAAAACCCTGTCGGTGGGCGGCATCGGCTACGAGGTCATCGACGATACCGCGCGCAGCAACGCGCAGACGGCGCTCAACAACGCCGAGTACAACCGCCAGGGCCAAATCGGCAAGTACGGCGGGCAGAACATCGCCACCATCCTGGCGGGAGAGATCGGCAGCGGCAGCGTGTACGACGCGCTGCACAAGCGAGCCGCCAACGGCAACTTCGCGGGCCTGCGCGTGGGAGACTACATCGACGTGCCGCTGGTAAGCGCGTCGGGCGTGGCGGCCCAGCAGTCCGTGCGCTTCCTCCTGGCGCACTTCGACCCGTACTACTGCTGCGGCGACAGCTCCAAAGGCCACCACATCGCCTTCGTGGCCTCCGCGCCCATCGCCGTGGCCAAGACCGTGACCGGCGTTGCCAACGACAGCTTCCTGATGTGGAACACGACCAACACGAACCAGGGCACCGCCGACCAGAAATGCCCCTACCCCAACAGCAACCTCAAGGCGTGGGAGACGGCCTTCGAGGCGTGCCTGCCCGAGGGGCTGACCAAGTACCTGCTTACCCAGCGCGTGCTGCTTGAGGAGCGTTACAGCGCCAGCGGCGCGCTCAACGACTCCAACTCGTGGAGCTGGCAGGATATCGGCAAGGTGTTCTCGCTGTCCGAGATGGAGGTGTACGGCTGCCCAGTGTGGGGCACCAAGGGCTACAGCGTCGGCTTTGACTGCCAGTGGGACCTGTTCAGGGACACCGCGCACCGAATCAACGGAACTCGGTGCAATTGGTGGTTGCGTTCCGTCATGGGTGGCTCCTCGTCCGGCGTGTGCTACGTCGACAACAACGGCTATGCCGGCTACTCTTCGGCGGCGTACGTCTGGGTTCGCCCCCGCCCCGGCTTCCTCGTCGGCTAGCCAGCCGAGTGCTCTATACTCTGCTTTTAGGCGACCGCCTTGCGCGGTCGCCTCTCGCCCGCGAAGCGGGCCGTTTTTTTCCGCCAGTTTCCCCAGGAGGTGCACGTGAGCGGCGTCTACCAGCGCAACCGTGAGGTTTCCGAGTACAAGTTTTTCACTCAAGCAATCGCCATCCGCGTGGAGGTCAACAAGCTGATGGCGTCGTCCTCCGTGGTTCCGAAGACCTATCGTCTGCTGAACGCGGTGCCGACCGTGGAGACGGCACGCAGCATCGTGTACAACGTCAACCGCGCCGACTGCTTCTATCCCAACAGCTCGTTCAACGCGCTGGAGAGGAAACGCTACCTGACGCTGGCCATAGCGGACTGCGAGCAGCTGATGCTGGACATGCAGTGCCTCATGGATATCGGCCTGCCGGTGAACGCCAACCGCTTCGAGGAGCTGGCGGCCATGGTCGAGGAGGAGATCAGGCTGCTGAAGGGCGCACGCAAGAACGTGCGCGTGACGGGCAAGAAGTCCACCGAGGAGCGCATAGCCGAGGCCGAGGCCGAGCTAGAGCGCCTGCGTTCGCTATAATGGGTGGCGGTCGCGCCTTGTTTATCGGTACAATTGGTGGTTGCGTTCCGTCATGGGTGGCTCCTCGTCCAACGTGTGCTACGTCAACAACAACGGCAATGCCAACTACAATTCGGCGACGAACGTCTGGGTTCGCCCCCGCCCCGGATTCCCTTACTGCCAGACCGAGTAGGCCCCAGGGCCGAAAGCAGAGCGCGGAGAGGAAGGAAGGCGCGACCATCGGGCATGCGCCCGTAAATACGCACCCCGCGAGGGTGGCCGGACGCTGCTTGCATGGCGCGGCGCTCCGTGGCTTCGCCGCGTTTCATGGCCATACCTCAAGCGGCTGTCAGAGCCACATTGCAAGCCGTGCGGGGTGCTCTCTATGAACTCAGAGCAAAGAAGGGCCGCACGCCGCAAGCGCCGCGAGGAGAAGCGGGCCAAGGCAAAGGCCGAGCGCGTCAAGGCGTGCACGCTTGAGACCGTGGCCGACCTCAACAGCCTGTGCAAGGCTTCAAAGCAGGCCGCGCGGGGCGTCATGTGGAAGTCGTCCACGCAGAGGTACATGAGAAGCTACCTGCGCAACGCCGTCCTGTCCCGCCGCGACCTTTTGGAGGGCCGCGACATATGCCGGGGCTTCATACGGTTCGACCTATGGGAGCGCGGCAAGCTGAGGCATATCAGCGCCGTGCACTTCCCCGAGCGCGTGGTGCAGAAGTCGCTGTCGCAGAACGCGCTCGTGCCCGCGATCGTGCCCACCCTCATAGCCGCGAACTCCGCGAACATCAAGGGGCGCGGCACCGACTACGCCCTGAAGCTGCTCAAGCGCCACCTGGCCGACCACTGGAGGCGGCACGGCCGCGAGGGTTACATCCTCCTGGGCGACTTCTCCGACTACTTCGCGCGCATAGCGCACCAACCCGTCAAAGACCAGGTGGCCTCCGCGCTGCTAGATCCGCGCGTGGTCGCCTTGGAGCACCGCCTGATAGACGCGCAGGGCGATGTGGGCCTGGGGCTGGGCAGCGAGCCGAACCAGATATGCGCCGTGGCGCACCCCAACCGCATCGACCACTACGTGACCGAGATGCTGTGCCCCGAGTCTTACGGGCGCTACATGGACGACTTCTACCTCATACACGAGAGCAAGGAGTACCTGCAGGTTTGCCTGCTGCTGATAGGGCGCAAGTGCGCCGAGCTGGGCATCGAGCTGAACCCGCGCAAGACGCGCGTGGTGAAGCTCACGCGCGGGTTCACGTGGCTGAAGAAGCGCATCTTCTACACGGAGACGGGCCGCATAGTCGTGAAGCCGTGCCGAGACTCCATAACGCGGGAGCGCCGCAAGCTCAAGAAGATGGCCCGCACGGTCGCCGATGGCGTCATGACCCCCGAGCAGGTGGAGCAGAGCTACCAGAGCTGGCGCGGAGGCATGAAGCGGCTGGACGCGCACCGCAGCGTGCGGGCCATGGACGCGCTGTACCGCAGCCTGTTCGGAAATCCCGCGGGGGGGGTTGCTCAATGCAATCCAAACCTGGAGGCGACACGGATGGGAACATGCCCCTACCCTAGCAACGGAAGGAGCGACCCATGACGGAACAGGAAATCGCCGGGGAGATCAACGGCTACAAACAGCAGCTTGAGCAGAGCGACTACAAGGTCATGAAGGCGGTGGAGCGCATCTTCTCCGCATCGTCCATAACCGACCTGCTCTCGGCCATCGCCGCAGCTGCCAAGGAGGTGGCCGAGATCATCTCGCAGCGCCAGACGTGGCGCGACCGCATCAACGAGCTGGAAGCCATGGAGCCCGACCAGCCGGAAGCGCCGCAGGAGTAGCGAGCGCCCCTTCGGGGGCGCTTTTCTTTTGCCCGGCGACACCTCGCGGACAATCGCGGCAGCGATTCGAGGAGGTGAGAAAACGAATGACCGACGTGCTGGAAATCTTCGCGCCGTACGGCCCCGGGTCGCTTTTCGGCGCACTGCTCGTCCTAGTGGTCCTGTACTTCGGCAAGCAGTTCCTCGAAGAGTTCAAGGCCCAGAACGAGCGCAAGGCGAACATCGACCTCAAGCGCGAAGAGCGAAAGCAAGGCGAGGTGAACGAGCGGGCGCAGCGCGACCGCGAGCGCAGCCAGATGGAGGGCCGCATCGCCGCGCAGATGGAGCGCAGCAACGCGCTGATGGAGGCTATGAAGGCGCTCATGGAGTCCGTCGTGACCTCCAATGAGGTGCTGCACGCCGACCTGGCGAACAGCCAGGCGCGCAGCCAGGGCATGGCGGCGAAGGTCGACCACATCGCCGACCGCGTTGACCTGCTCTACAAGGAATCGGCTCGATAGAAAGGAATCCGAAATGACAGAAATGCAAGCAATCGCAGCCATCGTGCTGTCTTTCGCCGTGCCGTTCGCGGTGCAGCTGATCAAGACCGAGGCCATGACCGGCAAGGCCGCGCGCATCCTGGCGCTGGGCTGCTCGCTCCTGGCGGGCGTCGTGACCGGCTTCGTGGGCGGCGTGCCCGCAGACCCGGGCGCATGGGTCACGTGCGCCTTCGCCGTGGTAGGCGGCGTGCAGGCGGCCTACACGCTGTTCAAGTCGGTAGGCATCACATCCAAGTGGCTCGACGCCCTGCTGGGCGTGACCGTAGGCGGGAAGGAGTAGGCAATGGCTAAACTGTTCATCATCTGCGGCCACGGCGCTGGCGACCCCGGCTGCTGCGCAGGAGGCTGCACCGAGGCCGAGCGCGTTCGCGCCCTGGGCCAGCGAATCAAGGAACTGGGCGGTTCCGAGGTCGAGCTGGGCGATACGTCCCGCAACTGGTACGCCGACGGCGGGCTTAACCGCCTGAGCACCGACGCGCCAGTGGTGGAGCTGCACATGGACGCCAGCGGCATCGCCACGGCCCACGGCGCGCACGTCATCATCAAGGAGGGCTTTGAGCCTGACGAGTACGACAATGCGCTGGCCGACAAGCTGGCGGCGTTCATGCCCGGGCGCTCCGAGAAGCTGGTGCGCCGTTCCGACCTCGCGAACCCGAACCGAGCCGCCGCGCGCGGCATCAACTACCGCCTGTGCGAGAACGGCTTCATCGACAACGACGGCGACCGCGAGAAGTTCAACGGCAACCTGGACGAGCTGGCGCGCATCTACCTGGAATGCTTCGGCATCACTGCTGGAAGCGCCCCCGCAGCCGTCCCGCAGCCGCAGCCTGCGCAGCAGGAAACGACCGAGAACTTCGGCGGCACCTACCGCTGCACTGTGGACTACCTGCGCGTGCGCGACGCCCCCGGCCTGGGCGGCGCCGAGGTGGCGCACTATTCCAGCGGCGAGACCGTGACGCTGGATAACTGGTACAAGATCGCCGACGGCTACGTGTGGGGCCGATACACGGGCTACAGCGGCGCAACGCGCTACATCGCCGTGGGCAAGGCCACGGGCAAGCCAGAGGCCGACGACTATCTGGTGAAGGTGGGATAGGCCATGCCATACCCGAGCCCCGCAGACGAGGAGCGCAACGGCGGGTGCGGCCCCATCCTCGCGGCGGTCGTCCTGCTGTTCATCGTCCTGGCCGCCGCCAGCTGCGCGTCGCAGGCCATGGGAGCGCAAGACGTGACCGTGAGGCAAGCCCGCACGGACGGCCCCATATACGACCTGCCCGAGGGCATCGGCCAGGAAATCGTGTGCGACGAGCACAACCGCGAGTACCTGCTGCTTACCACCGAGCAGGGCGGCGTGTTCCTCATGCCGTACATGGACGAGGACGGCGAGCAGGAGATCATGCCGCAGGCCTAGAACGCAAAGAAGCCGCCCCGTATGGAGCGGCTTCTTTCTATCTAACGAGCAATACGAACGCCCGCCTAACGACGAACACGCGTATGTGTTCGCCTACTGAACAGTTGGTGGAGGCGCGGAGAATCGAACTCCGGTCCACGAAAGCCCCCTGATTGGCATCTCCAAGCTCAGTCGCTGGTTTAGTCTCGGACGGCTTGCGCGCAGCGACACGCTCGCGCCGTCCCAACCGGTTCGATCTTAGCCCGCGCCATACCGATTACGTGCGCAGGAGCATTCCCCTAAAATGACGTCGCGCCGGTGTCGGGGAAATCACCGGGTTGACGCGCCGCTATATATTAAGCAGCAAGAGCCATAGGCTCAAAAGAAGAGTTGTTGTCAATTCAATTTGACGGTACCCCTGTTTAACGAGGCGAGGAGACCTCGACTTGCTTCCTCTCTCAGAGCTATCGTGTCGAAACCAGTCGCCCCCGAATGCTGGGAAAGTCTGGATGGCATCGGGGCTGCAAACACCCAATAACCGTCGACTTTTCAAGGAACACGCGGGGCGAGCCCCGCTTGTGGAGTGCTATCTTACCACGTTCTAAAGGCAGACAGCTGTTCTATGCACGAGCTGTGAAGACCACAATGTGTGCCTCACTTCGCACTTTTGCTACCGGACACGTCACGTATATTTTCGCCGAGCAAACACTTCATCGAAAGGACCGCTATGGATACCAAGCAGCAACTCGTCAATGCCCTCGCAGGCCTGGGCTCAACCATTACCGAAGCTATGGATGTCATCGAAGGCTTTGTCCCCTGCGGACATCCCGCCCTCACGGTATCGAACGCACTCGTCGCGCTGGACGCTGACGATGATGCTGCTCTCGCCCAGCAGCTTGAGACCGTCGAGGGCTTTATCGACCATGTGAGTGAGAACCGCGGCGTGTCCGCCTACCACGGCATCGAGGTCGAGCTCGCGGGTCCCAAAGCCGATCTGTTCGCAGCAATCCGCGAGGTAGGCGCCCTTATGCAGACCGCAGGCGTCAAGAACACCCAGGTCAACGAGTGGGTTTACCGCAGTCTAGCAGCACTCGACAGCTCCGACGAAAAGGCAGCCGAGCAGCTCGCAGAAAGTCCCGCCATCAAGACCGAGCTTTTGTAAATAGCAGACGCGGGCCCCTTGGCGTATCGTCGTCCAAGAGGCCCGCAAACAGTTCGCGTCAACCGATAGCCGCGACGCCGCGTTCGGCCAAAGCAAGAATCGGCATCATTTGACGAGGTGTCTTTGCTGCAAGATCGGCATGTTCGAGCAGTTTGCGATCGTTAGTTACCAAGTAATCTGCCCCAGCGCGTCTGCATGCCGCCAACACCAAATTATCCTCGTAATCATGATGAAGCGTTAGATACTTATCGGCCAACCACAAATCGGATGCGTCTGCGCCCACGGCGGTGGCGTTTTCGGTCATATTTCGAACAAACGCCAGCGCGGCCTCGCCTATCGCTCGTGCCGATGCTTCGTCGACCGAGCCTTTTTTAGCAATAACCCCGCGCTTGAGCTCGTGCTGGACAACATACAGTACATCCTTGGCGATATGCACCGGAAAGAGCAACGTTGCGCCAGATTCCGCAGCCCGTCCGATAAACGCACGCGCGGCAAGCGACTCGGCATGGTCGACGCAAAATGAATCAACCCATACGTTGGCGTCCACCATGATCTTGAGGGGAGCCCCGCTCACAGGATCATCCCCTTTTGGCGATAGCGCTCGTCCATGGCTTCGGAATAGATTGTGTCCCAATCGCGATCGTCGGATACGGGCGACGTAGCAATGCCCAGGTCCGCGTAAAGCCGGTCTGCCGCTGCCCACGACGCGGCGAACGGGGTATCGGGCACGACGGTCTGTTGCCGGTCGTCGACGGCCGCAAGCACTTCCTCGCACTGCCCGCCACCCTGCGCGACCTTGGCCACCACCTTTTTGATGAGCTCGGGCAGTGAGGCGCCCGAAAGCCGCAACGCTTCCTCCGCATGGTCCTTGACCTGACGATCGACGCGAACATTCACCTGCGCCATGCTGCCAACAGCACCCATCTCAACCTCACCTTCGACTTCTGCTATCTTTGCTAGCATCACTATATATTGCTGCTAGCACATGGTCAAACGCAAAAGGCCTGCATTCCGACAGATGCAACACCGTCCAAATGCAGGCCATAAACTCAAGCAAAAGCGCTAGCGCAGATATGCCTTCGCGTTGCTCAGGCTGTAGGCAATCGTCGAGCCATTGTGCAGCAGCGACGACGTCTGCGGCGTAATCGTGCCGGTAATGCCGAGCGCCAGCAGCGCCGAGTTGGTGAGCATTACCTTGGAATACGAGCTTGTCAGACGGTCGATGAGACCCTGACTCATACGGCGCAGGCGTACGATCGCGGCGAGATCCGTGTCGGTCAGGATGATGTCGGCGACCTCCTTGGCGATGTCGCTTCCGCCACCCATGGCCAGGCCCACGTCGGCCAGGCCCAGCGCCGGTGAGTCGTTGACGCCGTCGCCCACCATGGCAACGTGGCGCCCCTCGCTCTTAATGCGCTCCACATACGCGTATTTGTCCTCGGGCAGCAGCTCGGCCTTAAACTCGTCGACACCCGCCTCGCGCGCGATGCGCTCGGCCGTGCGCTCGGAGTCACCCGTGAGCATGACCACGTGCTTGACGCCCAGCGCATGCAGGTCGGCAATGGCCTCGCGGACCCCGGCCTTGAGCGGATCTTCGATGCCGAGCACGCCGACGACCTTTCCATCGACCGCCAGATACAGCGGCGACAGGCCCTGCATCTGGGACTCAATGCGCTCCTTAATGTCGGAATCGAGCTGCGCGCTCTCGTCTTCAAACACAAAGTGTGCCGAGCCGATAATCGCGCGACGCCCCTCGATGGACGAAGCGATGCCGTGCGCCACGATGTACTCGACGGCGGCATGGCGCTCTCGGTGCTCGAGCCCGCGCTCGCGGGCGGCGTTGACCACGGCACGCGCCACAGGATGCGGGAAATGCTCCTCCAGGCAGGCAGAAAGGCGCAGGACCTCGTCCTCGCTCCAGCCGTCGGTCGTCAGCACACAAGCCAGGCGCGGCTGCGCCTCGGTCAGCGTGCCGGTCTTATCAAACACAATGGTGTCGGCCTTGGCAAACGACTCAAAGTACTTCGCGCCCTTGACCATGACGCCCATCTTGGCGGCATCGCTCATGGCGGTCATGACGGCGACGGAACCCGTGAGCTTGAGTGCGCACGAGTAGTCGACCATCAGCGCCGCCGAGGTCTTGATAAGGCTGCGCGTGGTGAGAGCGACAAGGCCCGCGAGCAGGAAGTTCCACGGGACGATCTTGTTGGCGAGGTCTTCCATGTGCGACTGGCCCTCGGACTTGAGCGAGTCGGCCGTCTGCACGAGCGAGACGATCGAGCGCAGTTTGGTTTGCGCCGTATTGGCGCGCACGCGCACCAAGATGCTGCCGTCTTCCACGACGGTTCCGGCGAACACGTCGTCGCCCACGCTGCGTTCGACGGCCAGCGGCTCGCCGGTCAGGGTCGCCTGGTTGACCATAGCGCTCCCCTGCTCGACAACACCGTCGATGCAAATGGACATGCCAGTACGCACGGCCACCAAGTCGCCGGGCTCGAGCTCGGCGGCGGCAACGCTTACCTCGATGTCGCCGACGACCTTTTGCGCCTTATCGGGCACATCGAGCAGCGAGTTGATGAGCTCGTTTTCGCTCATGGCGCGGGTGTAGTCCTCGAGCAGCTCGCCCACGTTGAGCAGGAACATCGTCTGGCCTGCGGTGTCGACATCACGTTTGACGAACGAAATGCCGATGGCCGAAGCGTCGAGCACGGGAACGGTCAGGCGCGGCTGCGCCAGCTCATGAAGGGCAGCGCGCAAAAAGGTCATGTAACCGGCTACGACAAACACCGCACGCAGGGGCGTGGGCAAAAACCAGCGACGCGCGTAATGGGCACCGACGAGTGTCGCTAGGTCCATAACGAGTTTGTGCTTGCGCGGCTCAAGCTGCATCACGTAACCCGTCTTTGCGTCGGCAATGGCCTGAGCGTCGAGCGCACCGACGGCGGCCAGCACGCTCGCGCGGCGCGGCTCATCGTATTCGAGCGCCATCTGGCCGATGCGGCCGTAGACGCGCACCTTGTGCACGCCGTCGATGTCGCCGCCAAGCTTAAGAAGTGCATCGAGATCGCTCTCTGGCACAGGACCCGCCAATTGAAGACGGGTCCTGCCGGGGATCTCGCTAATAATCGAGAATCTCATAGTTTGTGCCTGGGAGCGTTACTCGGCTGCCTCGTCAGCAGCGGCCTCGCTCTGGGTGATGTAAGCAGCCTCGGCAACCATGTCGTCGACATTAGCCTTGGCCTGCTCGACCATGTCCTGGTAGCCGTTCTTGATGCGCATACCGCACGCAATACCCTGCACGCAGGCATTCTTGACCGGAGCGCTGGTAAGCAGCTTGATGCCGGCCGTGCCAAGCAGAAAACCGCCACCGACAAGCAGGGTATTGAACGTCGACTTCTTCATGTTGCTTCTCCCTTTTGCCGCATTGGACGCGGCATGGTGCTTCAGCACCCGAGTAAACAAGTTTGCTCGAGCACGCTTTTGAAATATCTCAATTTTATCTAACTATCTAGGTCAGCCATGGCTAACCTTTTGAAAATTAACGATGCGGAGTAACCGATTGTCAATGTGACAAAGGGACTGTCCCTTTGCCCCTTCTTACAACTGCCAGGTAGCTGCTTCCTTTTGCAGCGCCACCATGCGGGCGAATTCTCCACCTGCCGCCTTGAGTTGCGCCGGAGCACCCTGCTCGGCTACCACACCATCCTTGAGCACAACGATCTTATCGGCATTTTCTACCGTGCGCATACGGTGGGCGATCACGATAACCGTCTTGCCTGCGAGCAGGCGGGAAAGCGCCTGCTGCACCACGGTCTCGTTCTCCACATCTAAACTCGCCGTCGCCTCGTCCAGCAACACGATCGGCGCGTCTTTGAGCAGCGCACGGGCGATGGAGATTCGTTGGCGCTCGCCACCGGACAGCTTGGAGCCGTTCTCGCCAATCATGGTGTCATAGCCCTGTGGCATGTGGCTCACAAACCCGTCGCAGTTGGCGGCATGCGCGGCAGCAAGCACTTCCTCATCGGTGGCATCGCGACGACCAAGACGAATGTTGCCCATCACCGTGTCGTCAAAGAGCAGCACGTCTTGGAACACGATGGCGTAGTCGCGCAGCAGCACCTCGGGGTCTACGCTCGCAACATCCACGCCGCCCACGGTGACCGTGCCTTCGGTGGCGTCCCAAAAGCGCGCGGCCAGGCGGCTCACCGTGGACTTACCGGAGCCCGAAGGACCTACCAGGGCCGTGACCTCGCCCTCCTTGGCCATGAAGCTTACATCGGTCAAGATCTTCTCGCCTGCGCGTCCGTCCTCCCCTGCACCATAGCCAAATGCAACGTGATCGAACACCACGTCATGGCCCACGGGCTCAAACTTTTCGCTCCCCCGCGCCACGGGCTCCTCCATGATGGAGCGCATGCGCTTGGCCGACGACTCGGCGGCAAACAGCTCGGACATCAACATCAACGCCTGGTCAAAGGGCGCATAGATGCGGCTCACCATGAGCAGGAAGGCAAACATCATCAAAAAGTCGACCTGGCCGGAGGCGACCATCGCGGCGCCCGTGACCAACGTGGTGGCAATCCCCAGGCGCAGGATGGCAAAGGCCGAGTTGACCAAAAGCCCATTGGCAAGCTCGCCTCTGGTGGTCTCGCGCTCCTCGGCATCGATCACGGCGTTGAGTCCCTCAAGATAATGGGCCTCCTGGTTGGTGGCGCGGATCTCGCGCACGCAGTCGAGCGTCTCTTGGATTGCCTCGGTGACTTTGACCTTCTCGGCGCGCACACGGTCGAACACCGGGGTCATGGGGCCGCGCGTCAGACACAGCATGGCAAAGGCCACGGGAACGCTCCAAAACGCCGCAATCGCCAGCTGCCAGCAAAAGAACAGCGATGACACGAACACGATGGCGCTTGCAATAATGGCACCCCAGAGTTCTCCCAGCACATGGCTGTAGGCATGCTCCATGGTCTGAACGTCACCCATGATGGTCTCGGTCAAATCGGCCAGATCGCGGCGGCCAAAAAACGACAACGGCAGTTTACGCAAGCGCTCGGCGATCTCCATGCGCTGCTTGCCGCATTCCTCGTAAAAGATGCAGTACGTGTAGTAATACTGCTGCCAGTTAGAGGCAAAGAGCAGCACAAAAAAGATAACGAGACCACCCGCGATGGGCAGCGCATCCGGCAGGTCGGCCCCATGTGCAAGATGCTCGACAAAGCCGGCCATGACCAGGAACAAAAGGCCCATGCCGGCCATGGTGATGAGATTGGTGAGTGTGGTCCAGAAGATACCGCGTTTTACGCCGGCGACGCCTTTATCGGATAGGAAATACTTCTTTTGGAATGAGGCGAACATTTAGGCCTCGCCTCCCTTCGTGACGGCGGCATCCGCGGCAGCAGTGATCTTCCAGCTCGCGGCCTGTTCGTATTCGGCCCACATCTTGGCGTATAGACCGTTTTGGGACAGCAGCTCGGCATGGGCGCCAGTCTCCTGCACGCTACCTTGGTTGAGCACCACGATCTTGTCGGCCCCCACCACGGTCGAAAGCCGGTGCGCGATCATAATGACTGTGCGACCCGCCGCCAGTTTGCTAAAGGCACGCTGGATGAGCGCCTCGTTCTCGGGGTCGGCAAACGCTGTGGCCTCATCGAGCACCACGATAGGTGCGTCTTTAAGGATCGCGCGGGCGAGTGCCACGCGCTGTACCTCGCCGCCCGAAAGATATGCCCCTCCAGCACCGAGCATGGTGTTAATACCCTGCGGGAGCTTGGCCACAATGTCGTCGCACTGAGCTGCGGAGAGGGCCGCACGCACTTCGTCGTCAGTGGCCGTAGGCTTGGAGGCGCGCACGTTATCGGCAAGTGTTTGCCGGAACAGCTGGTTGGTCTGAAACACAAAGGCGACCTGGTCCATGAGCTCGTGCGGATCCATGTCGCGAACGTCTACGCCGCCCACAAGCACGCGACCCGAGGAAACATCCCAAAAACGCGGGATCAGGCTTGCGCAGGTTGACTTACCGCCGCCCGAGGGACCAACCAACGCAAGGGTGCTACCTGCGGGAACGCTAAAGCTCACATGATCGACGGCAGGCGCTTCGGCACCCTCGTAGGTAAAGCTTACATCCTCAAAGCGCACATCGCTGCCGATAGGGTGCTTGGGCTGGGCAGGCACGGAGAGCTGCTTGGAATCCATAACGCTTCGGATGCGCGCCAGCGAATCGGCACTCATCTGAGACGCCTCGCCCACAAACATGAGCTTGGTCATGGCCGTCGGCACCACGGCCGAAAAGATCGCGTAAAACGTGAAGTTGACCATAAAGTGCGCGAAGTCCGTCTCGCCCGGCGCCAACAGCAACGCCACGGGCAAAAGAAATGCCACGAGGCCATTGAGCGCGGTAAGGTTGAGCACCTGCGGGCCTCGGCAGAACGTGCCCGCATAGCTTTGCGCCATGTCGGCGTATTCGGCGATCGCATCGTGAAACGCCTTAAAGGAGTAGACCGTCTGCTGGAAGACCTTGACCACGGGGATGCCGCGTACGTATTCGGTGCCGGTCTTGTTCATCTTGACCAGCGCGCCCATGTAAGCCTTCATAAACTCGGCGCCCTTGCCGCTCATCATGGTGGCCATGGCGCAAAACGAAACGACGACCGAGATTAGGCATGCCGCACCCAAACGCCAATCGAGGGCGAAAAGCAGCACGAGCAGGCCCACGACCATGGCGGTGGCGCCGGCGATATCGGGCAGCATGTGTGCGAGCAGCGTCTCGGTGGAGGCAGCGCATCCGTCTACGATACGGCGCAGCTCACCGGTGGCGTGCGTGTCAAAGTAGCCGAGCGGCAGCTTAAGCAGATGCTCGCTCGTAGCCTTGCGGATATTGGACGCGCAGCGAAACGCGGACAGGTGCGTGCACATGAGTCCCACGAAATAAACCACAATGCTCGCCAGGGCAAAGCCCACAGCCCACCAACCATACATCGCGATGTCGGTGGCCTCGCTCCAGTTGGGCGCCACGGCGATAAGGTCCCGCGCAACAAGCCAGATGCACACGTACGGACCAAAGCCCAGCAGCTGCGAGAGCGCCGAGAGGGCCATGCCCAAATACGTTAGGAATTTACGTTCACCGGCATATGCAAGCAGCTCGCCGATGCCGCCACCTTCCTTTTTTGATCCCTTTGCCATGAGATTCCTTTCTAACGGCTTGAGAGTTAACCTTTAGAAACTTATCATTGGCGTGTTAGCCAAGGCACACAATCGAGCCAGGCGTGGACGTTTCCGCAAAGGAAGGGGACGCTTTTGAAAATGCGGCGGGCAGCAACCGATATAACCGAGCTCTACGCACCGCAGTTTGAGCAGTTTGGCCTGCAGCTTTCCGGCAAGGGCGCCGTCTTTACCGGTGAGGTGGCAAACGATCGGGCGCACGGACGCGCATGGATCATGCCCCTTTCCCCCACCTGCATCGTCATGGAGCATTTCATTACCCCGACACACAACATGCTCTTGGCCGAGTACACACCCGAACCGTACGCGTGCGTGAGCGAGGTCAGCGCGCCCACGCTCATGTGCATGCCCGAAGCCGGCATAACGCCTGCGAACCTTAAACCCCTGCATGGACCGTGGCCAAACAATGCCGTGTGCAGCTTTATCCAAGATAACTGTGGCGAGGAGTTAAGCCCACTGTTTGCAGGGCGGCTCTATCACTCGCGCTCGGTGCTCTTTTTGCCTGGATATTTTGACGAGCTGGAGCACCGCTATCCCACCGAGTTCGCAGGGGTCTTTGAGGCGTTTGCCGAACCATGGCACGAGGAGGCGACGTCTGCCATCTGCCACACGTTGCGCCGGATTAACGAGGACCGCGCCCGCACCGCAGGCGGACACGTCTATATGCAGGGCATCGTGGAGACCATGGTCGCGGAGCTCGCCTGTTCGCGCGCGGCCCACAAGCAGGCGCAGCAGGCGGCAGACACACGCGCCAGCGTGACCATTGCCGAGGAAGCGACGAGCCTTGTAGAACACTCGCTCGACAAGGGCAAACATGTGGGTATCAACGAGGTGGCCGAGAGGCTCTACACAAGCCGCTCCAAGCTATGCGCCACCTTTAAGGCCCAAACTGGCGAGTCCCTGGGCGCCTACATCCGCAGACGCCGTATGGAGCGAGCACAGGACCTTTTGGCCGATAGCTCGCTCACGATAGCGCAGGTCGCAGAGCGTCTAGGCTACCCTCAGCAGGCCGCCTTCGCCCAAGCCTTCAAGCAACACACCGGCACCACCCCCACCGCTTGGCGCTCCCAGCATCAATAAAGAGGCGACAAAGGGACGGCCCATAAGTCCCACAAGCAGGGAAGACCATTTGCAATGTGACAAAGGGCTGCCCCTTTGTCACCCGCACAAAAATGGGCGCGCCAACGGCGCGCCCATTCACTCTATTCCATTCAGCCCCGCCTGACCCGAACGGCCGAGTCGTTACGGAACCGAGGGGCCGGGCGCAGGGCCTTGCCTCTCAATGAGTTCCGCACGAACAGGAGGCGCCAGTGGCGCCTCCGTCGTGAGTCAGGACTGTCCGAAATTGAGAGGCAAGGCCCTGCGCCCGGCCCCTCGGTTCCCGCTTACGAGAGCGACGTTCTCAGCAACTCGTTGAAGAGCTTCGGGTTGCCCTTTCCGCGGCTCGCCTTCATGCACTGGCCTACCAAAAAGCCGATGACCTTCTGGTTGCCGTCACGATACTGCTGCGCCTGATCGGCACAGTTTGCCAGCACCTCGTCCACGATCGGCTGCAGCGCGCCGGCATCGCTCACCTGACGCATGCCGCGCTCGTCGACGATCTTGTTGGGATCGTCGCCGGTCTGAGCCATGGCCTCAAAGACCTCGTGCGCCTGATTGGAGCTGATGGCATCGGTCGCCAGCAGCTTGGCGAGTGCCGCCACCTGAGCCGGCGCGATGCCGGACTCGGCGAGCGACACGCCCGCGCCCTTAAGGTAGGCGATCATCTCGTTGACCAGCAGGTTTGCGACCGTCTGGGCCTCCTTGCCGGCCATACCGGCAGCGGCGGCCTCAAAGAAGTCGGCAAACTCCGGGTCGCCGGCGATCTGCTCGGCGTCGGCCGCCTTAATGCCAAAGTCGGCCTCAAAACGGACGCGCTTGGCATCGGGCAGCTCGGGGATCTCGCCACGGCAGCGGTCGATAAACTCGTCGTCCAGGTCGAACGGCGCCAGGTCGGGGTCGGGGAACAGACGATAGTCGTCGGCCGTCTCCTTCACACGCATGACCACGGTGCGCTTGCGGCTGGGCTCCCAGTGGCGGGTCTCCTGGTAGATAATGCCGCCCTCCTCGAGCACCTCGGCCTGGCGGCAGATCTCGTAGGCAAGGCCATCGTGCAGACTCTTAAACGAGTTGAGGTTCTTGAGCTCGGTCTTGGTACCCAGCTTGGTCTCGCCGCGGCGGCGCAGCGACACGTTGCCGTCGCAGCGCATGGAACCCTTCTCCATGGAGCAGTCCGAAATGCCCAGCGTCACAAAAATGCGACGGAGCTTTTCCATAAACAGGCGGGCCTCCTCGGGCGTGCGCAGATCGGGCTCAGTCACGAGCTCAATCAAAGGCGTGCCGCAGCGGTTGTAGTCGACGAGCGACTCGGCGGCGGCGGTAATGCGGCCCTCGGCACCGCCCACGTGGACCATCTTGGCGGCGTCCTCCTCCATGTGGATGCGCAGGATGCGAATGGGCACCGTGTAGGAACCGTCCTCGCGACGCTCGGGCATCTGCAGGTTGGACGCGTCATAGCTGGCCAGGTGACCGGCGCGCTGGTTGCCCTCGCGCATGGTCGACGTCATGGACGTGGACAGGCCCTCGGCGTTGGCCGAGGCGCTCGCCAGACTCTGGGCCTCGGCCTCGCCAAACGCGCAGTCGGGGCGCTCGGCGGCGCCGCGACCGGTCACGTCCAGATCAAGATGACCGTACATGGCAAAGGCGACTGGACCCTGCGTGGTCTGGAAGTTCTTGGCCATATCGGGATAGAAGTAGTGCTTGCGGTAGAACATCGAGTGGCGCTGAATCTCGCAGTTGGTGGCGAGACCGGCCTTGACGATGCTCTCGATGGCGCGCTTGTTGGGCACCGGCAGGGCACCGGGCAGGCCCAGGCACACCGGGCACACGTTGGCGTTGGGCTCGTCATCGTGGCTGAGCTTGCAGTTGCAGAACATCTTGGTATCGAGTGCGGTGAGCTCGGTGTGGATCTCCAGGCCGATCACGGCCTCCCAATCCTGCAGGACCTCGGAAAGCTCCTTCATTACAGCTCGCCTCCCTTCCCGGCAAAATCGGGCGCGACGGAAAGCACGGGCGCACCCGTGGCGGCATCGGCAAAGCCGCGCTCCAGGGCGCGGGCAAACGTGAGCAGCTGACGGTCCTTAAACGCCGGACCCACCAGCTGGGCAGAAACGGGCAGCTGAGTGTCCTCGCCCAGGCCCAGCGGCACCGAGATACCGCCGTTGCCGCAAATGTTGAGCGAGATGGTGTACAGGTCGGAGAGGTACATCTGCGTGGGGTCGCTGATCTCGCCAAACTTAAAGGCCGTGCGCGGCGAGGCGGGCATCAGGATGGTGTCCACCTTGGCATACGCGGCGTCGTAGTCCTGCGTGATGAGCGTGCGGGCCTTCTGCGCGGCATAGTAGTACTTGTCGTACACACCCGAGCTCAGCAGGTAGGCGCCGAGCATCTGACGGCGCTTGGCCTCGGCGCCAAAGCCATGGGCGCGCGAGAGCGAACTCTGGTCGGACAGGTTGGCGCAGCCCTCCTCCTGATAGCCGTAGCGAATGCCGTCGAAACGGGCCAGGTTGGAGAACGCCTCGGCCGGGCCGATGACGTAGTAGGCAGCGATGGCGGCGTCCAGGTGCGGCAGGTCGACCTCCACGAGCTCGGCGCCCTGGTTCTGCAGCTCTTGGGCGGCGCGCTGAACAGCGGCCTTGACCTCGGGCGTCAGGCCCTCGGCCTCCATAAACGCGGGGATGATGCCCACGCGCTTGCCCTCGATGCTGTCGTTGAGGTGCTCGGTAAAGTCGACGGCACAGTCCTGGCTGGTGCAGTCATACGGATCGTGGCCCGCACCGGTAAGCGCGTTCATGGCCAGCGCGACATCCTCGACCGTGCGGCCGAAGGGGCCAACCTGGTCGAGCGACGAGCCGAAGGCAACCACGCCGTAACGGCTCACGGCGCCATACGTGGGCTTAAAGCCCACCACGCCGCACAGCGACGCCGGCTGGCGAATGGAGCCGCCGGTGTCCGAGCCCAGCGAGAGCGCGACCTCGCCCGCGGCGACGGCGGCAGCGGAGCCACCCGAGGAGCCGCCGGGCACGCGCTCGGTATCCCAGGGGTTGTTAGTGCGATGGAACGCCGAGCTCTCGGTGGAGCTGCCAAAGGCAAACTCGTCCATATTGGCCTTGCCCATGGGCAGGCAGCCGGCATCGAGCATGCGCTGGACGCAGGTGGCGGTGTAGACGCTCTGGTAGTTCTCGAGCATGCGGGAAGCGCAGGTGGTGCGCGTACCCACGAGGTTCATGTTGTCCTTAATGGCCAGCGGCACGCCCGCGAGCGGGGGCAGCGGCTTGCCTGCGGCACGGTCGGCATCCACGCGCGCGGCGGCCTCGAGCGCAAGCTCGGGCGCCACCTGCAGGAATGCCTGGACCCCGCCCTCGCGCGCCTCGATGGCGGCAAGGGAGGCCTGGGCCACCTCGGTAGCGGTAAAGTCGCCGGCGGCAACGCCTGCGGCGATCTGGGCGGCGGTAAAGGAATCGAAGCTTAGCGCCATTACTCGCTCTCCCCCTCTCCCAAAATGGACGGCACGCGAAAGTAGCGGTCGCGCGCGCTGCCGGCGTTTTCGAGCGCAATGTCGAGCGGCAGGTCGCGCTCGGGCTCGCGCAGGTCATCGCCCATCACGTTGGACAGGCTTCCGATAGGATGGAACGTGGGCTCCACGTCTGGTAAGTCATATTGCAGGACGGGCTCGAGCATCTGGACGGCGTCGTTCAGGTAGGACGTCATCTGGGTGAGCTCGTCATCGGTCAGTGCGATCTTTGCGTACTCGGCGATGCCGCGCACGTCTTTCTCGCTGAGTGCCATAGGCGCTCCCTTCCGCATAACAGATAAACCGCTCTAGTATACAAGGCAACGCCGCTTGGAGCAGGCGCTTTACCCAAATGCAGCGAAAACGTAACGAGGACGGCGGATGCGTCCCGGCGGTTATGCAGCAAAATCTGCATCGCCACAATGCAAAACCGTCCCGCCCACAACGAAGACCATCACAACATTCGACGCTTTTCGCCAAAATCGCGATTTTCATCGAATGTTGCGATGGTTCGGGAGTCCCGGCCACCACAAAGGTGCCTGTCCCCTTTGTGGTGGTTCTGAAGAATGTCTTATGCCGAGGCCTTGGCCTTGCGACGTTTGCGGACCGCGTGGATCACGATGTCCAGCAGCAACAGCATAACGGCTACGACCACAATGAGCACGGCAAACTCGCGCTTGCCCCAGTGGCGGCCGGCCAGCGACTTTTGCTTGTCGACGTCCTTCTTGCTGTACTTGGTGCGCACGCAATGCACCAGCAGGCGATGGTCGTTCACGCCGTAGGGCGTGCAGGTGACGAGCGTCACCTTGTCGGCGCCGGGCTCGATGGTCAGCGACTCCATCTCCTCGGGCAGCACGACCTCGGAGTCCACCATCTTGTAGGCGAGCATCTTGTTCATGGTGTGCAGCAGCACCAGGTCGCCGGGCTCCAGCGAGTGGATGTCGTCGAACATGCTCAGGTTGCGCATGCCCGAGTGCGCGGTGAGCACGCAATGCGTCGAGGTGCCGCCCACCGGCAGGCTCGTGCCCTCCAGGTGGCCGACGCCTGCCATAAGGACTTCTTCGCTCGTGCCGTGGTAGATGGGCATGCTCACGTCGATGGAGGGGATCTCGACCCAGCTCATCATGGGGTCGCGGTCAAAGATGAGCTGCTGGGCGTAGGGCTCGATCTGGTCGGCGGGAAGCTCGGTGGCCTCGCCCGCAAGCTGCTCGTTAAAGGAGCGCGCCTGGAGCAGGATGCGTTCGCGCTCCTCGGCAGACAGCGCGTCCACGGTGCTGGAGACCGTGCTGATCTGGTTGAACACGCCCGAGGCCTCGAGCCGGTCCAAGATCCACGGCCAAGTCATAAGGCCCACGCCGATAAGGATGATGACGATGGTGATGAGCCGGTCGGCCCAGCGCGGCAGCCGCTTGCGACGGCGCTTGGGCTTTGGTTGAGGTTTGGGCTGAGGGCTTGAGCCGCCGTTGTCCGCGGCGTTATTGCTCTTCATATGTTTGGCGCCCTGCACCATCGCCGGTCACTCCTCTACAGCTCGGGTTGTCTAAACAAATAATAGCCGAATCGCGGGCTTCCGCGCCGGACAACACAGCTAGACAGCATTGTGCGGCGCGAGCATAGGCCAGCATTTGCGTTTTCAAAATGTCCCGGATCGGCGGGGCGATTCGGGATACAATGTCAACAGAAAACGACGCACCCCGCGTAAGTACTTAGGAGCGCGGGCAGCCTAGTTTTCAGCTTTAGTTAAATGCCCGGGATCCGACCCCCGGGCATTCTTATTTGCGCTTGCGGCGCAAATGCCTTCTACCGTCCGCACCGCGCGTGCGCCTACGGACCTTAATCCGAACCTCATACGAGTCAAGAAACGCGATGACGAACGTACCCGCATCGGACGATGGAGGCTGCCTGCGTTATCCAAAAAAACGGGGCAAACTCCAGCGTGGAGTCTGCCCCGAAAAGAGGATGGCAAAGCAAGAACGTGGATGAACGAGAAAAGTGTCCGCAAGTCTCATGGCCATCACATCCCACCTGCCAAAGGGATGGGTGAGTGAGCGTTACTCCTGCTCGGACTCCTCAGCCTGCTTACGGCTGCGGATGAGGTGCGCCACGCCGATGCACAGCACCGCGCCACCAGCGATCCAAGTGAAGGTCACGCCGTTGAGACCGGTCAGCGGGAGGCCGACGGACTTGGTGTTGCCGACGTTGATGGTGATCTCACCGGTGGCGGCGTTGGTGCCGGTGCCATCCGTACCGGTCAGCTTATTGTCTCCGTCATTGCCGTCGAGCTTACCGAAGGCGATGTCGGTGCGGCCCTCGTCGGCCTTGGAAACCGCCGCCGTGAGGCCCGTCACCTTCATGCTCGCGTCATCATACGTCGCGGTGATGGTGAAAGTGAAGGGGTTGGCCTTGGTGTAATTCTCATTGGGAGCCTGGACCTCGGTCACCTTGTAGGAGCCTTCATCGAGACCTTTCACGGCAATCTGGCCATTATCGCCAGACGTGAACTTCACGTAACCGGGAAGGCTGGTGGTGCCGGCAACGGTCACGAGCTGGCCCGCGACGACGCCCGCGGTGGGGTCGTCCTTCGAGGCGATATACTGGTCTTGAGTGTTCGCATCAGCGGACTGGATGGTGAAGACGGCGCCCGCAAGGCCCTTCTCGGTGCCCTGGTCGACCTTGTTGAGGTTGAGCCTGAAAGCGAAGTCGGCGACGGTATCCTCGATCGTCTCGCCCGTGTCCTCGGCATACGGGTTGTTGGAGTACTCGAGCTTGACGGTGTTGGGGTTGCCGCGCTTGTTGCCGTCGGCTGCGTTGCCGATCACGGCGTTGCCGTTGAGCTTTGCCTTGTAGAAGACAACGATCTTGGTGTCGGCGGTCACGCTCGCGACGTCCTTGAGGCCCTTCTTGCCGTCTCCGGTCTTGAACTCGACCGTCAGCGTGTTGTTGTTGCTAGCATCAGCATCCGTCACGGTATAATTGTTCGACTCAATCTCGCTGTAAGTCTCGCCGTTCAGCGCGTACACCTTAACCGAGCCTTTGACATAGTCAAGGCCATTGGAAAGCCCGTCGGTGAACTTGTAAGCATACGTGCCAAAGGTAGCGTAGTTGCTGGCGATCGTGCCGGTCAGCTTGTAGTTAACTTCCTGGCCGATCTGGGAATCGGCGACATCATTCCATTTGTTGGAGCCCTTGATGTCGGTGGCATCGGCGGCGTCGGCATCGTCGAGGACCTTCTTCTCGACAGTGGGCACGCCCTTCTTTGGCGTAACGGTCGTCGCGTCTACGCCGTCGATCACGGCGTAGACGGGAGAGGTGAACACATCGGTCGACTTGTCAGCAGGCTTACCGGGAGTAGCGGTGAGGAAGAGCCAGTAGCCGGCGCCGAGTCCGGAAAGGGATGCACTGCCCTCGCTCGTCACCTCCCAGGCGGTGCTGCTCTTCAGGCCATCGGCGATTAGACTGAGAACGTTGTCGCTAGCAACCTTCGAATCGGTCCCGGTAACTTCAGATTTGGTGCTAAGCCAATCGGCAGCATCCTGTGCGTTCTTGCTATCGTAGGATGCATCCTTTGTCTTGATGGCGTTTACGACAGCAGTTTGGGCTTCGGAGCTGGCCCATTCGATGCTACTCACCGTCGTATTCCCACCGGTCGTCGTGACCTTTGCCTTGAAGATCTGGATACCCTTATAGGTCGTGGACGCAGCGTAATCGGCGTCCTCGAACGTGACGGTCGACCCCGTTCCCTCGGCAAACGCCATGGTCACCGGGGCCATAACGCCGCCGAAGCTCAGGGCTGCGGTGAGGCCGGCGGTTACTGCCAGGCGTGCGATGTTCTTGGTTGTTTTCATGTTGGGACCTCTTTCTTGGAGGTTGCTTTAATTCTCGTCATCACCAAAAGTCAGCAGGCTCATTTCCCTGCGCTCTAATCGCTACGGAGGCAGTACGCCATTGAGCAGGGGGGGGGGGACAATTATTTATCATGGCGACCTCCTCCCCGCTTGATGACGAGCGCGACGACAATAGCCACTACTCCGATGACGGCCAAAGCCGTTACCAACACCAACATTCTATCTCCCGTCGAGGGCATAAAGCCTCGACTCACTTCGTTACTTGGGGTGTTAAGCACCGACAACTCGACTAAACCCTTCCCGGCATCGGCGGCATCAACTCGCAGAGGGCTTTCGGCCGATACGGTCACCTTAGGCTTGGCGGCGGCCACCTGGTCGACGTCCAGGCCCTCGGCCTTGACCGTCACGGAGCGCGTGCCCTCAAAGGCAGTGTAGCCCTTGGGCGCCTTGAGCTCGCGGACCTCCAGCTTGCCCGAGTCCACGCCCGAGACGGTCACGCGGCCGTCCTCGCCCGTGGTGACGGTGGCCTTGCCTTGCGCATCCCACGTGCCGTCGGCCGCCAGCGCGCGACCGCGGTCGTCGGTGATGCTCAGGACCGCCCCGGGCAGCGGCTTGTCGCCGTCGCTGCCGCGCTTGGTGAGCGCGAGATCCCAGGCGTAGGCGCATGCATCGTCGCTCGGCGTGCTGGTGAAGCCGGCGTCGCCGGACTGGTCGGCAAAGGGAGAGCGCGGGTAGCGCAGGTAGGCCTCGTTGGGGTTGCCCTTCGCGATGCCGTGGTTGCATGCGCTGTTGAGCGGCGCGTTGTACACAGCGACCACGCGGGCGCCCGTGGCGAAGGCGTCGGCCCCGCCGAGCGCGGCGACCAGGTCGCCGGTGTGCACGATGAAGGTCCCGTCCGCGGCCACCTTGGTGGCGCACTGGGCCGTGATGTCGGTCCAGCCCTTCGCGGCCTTAGTGCCGGCGCGTCCGTCCTTGCCGGTGGCAACGGCGTCGAAGCCGCCGTCCGCTCCCGCCGCCACGTACACGTGTATGCTCGCGGCGACCTTGGAGAGGTCGAGCCCCGCGCTCATGGTGTCGACGAACTGCACCGTATAGGTGTCGTAGGCGGTGAGCCCGGCCGGGACCGTGGCAGAGAGGCGCCAGTACAGGTCGTCGGCGACCGTGGCGTCGGCGGCCTTCTGCCATGCGGCGGTGTTGTCCTCCAGCACGTGCTTGGCGACCTTGGGCGTCGCGGCCTTGGGCTTGACGGTGACGGCGTTGCCGCCCACCAGCGCCATGATCGGCGCGGTGCCGGCCTCGCCCTGGGCGATGGCGTCGTCTCTGGCGACGATGAGCCAGTAGCCGCAGGGCAGCTCGGCCGCCGTGCCCGCGTTAAGGGCCACGGGCACGGCGCCAGAGCTCTGGAGGGAACGAGCGAGCTGTGCGCTCAGCGCGCTCGTAAGGTGGGAATCGGTGTTGAGCCACTCGGCAGCTTCCTGCGCGGTGGTCTGGGAATCGGGCATGCCGGCGCTGTGCAGCACAGGCAGGACAGCGTCGCGCGCGGCGTCGCTTGCCCAAGCGAGGTCGGTAAAGGTCTTGGCGTCGCCGTCGCCGTCGACGACGTTGGCGCTAAAGATCTGGTAGGCGTCGTAGTTGCTCGCCACGGCGCCGCTCACCGTGATGGAACCGGTCGAGGTCGGCGCGGCCTGCGCGGATGCGGGGAACACAACCGCGCAGATGCCGATCAGGAGGGCAAGCAGCGCAAACAAGATCGGGAAGGAGCAAACTTTCTTATTCACGACGCTCACCTCCCCTCGCGCTCGCCTTGCGACGAACGTGCATCCAGGCCGCAGCGACGCAAAGCATCGCCGCGCCGGCAAGGTACGTCAGAGTGACGCCCGACATACCAGAAAGGGGCAAAGAGGTGGAGTAGGTGTTGGTGAAGGTGGGAGTGGACTTGCCGGTGAGGTCGTGGGGCGTGTCAGTGGTCACTTCATTGCCATCACGATCCTGAATCTGCTTGTAGGTCGCAGTGACGTCGATATGGTGGTTAGAGTCGTCAGTCGCGTTAACCGTAATCTGATAGACCGACTTGTCGTACGTATAGTGCGAGAACAGCGAACCGTCGTCTTTCTCGCGCACGTAGTACGTGAAGGTCTTGGAAGCACCACGGCCAGTGGGGCCAGACGCGAGCTGGTCGAGTTGATCGAGTTTGTAATCAATCTTGTCGAAGCTCAGGGTCTGGGACTTGTCGCCGTCGGCAGTGGTGGACTTGCTGCTAACGATATCCGTAAAATCTGTGTCGGTCGCAAGCTGGAGCGTGAACTCCTTCATCTCGCCACCCTCAACGACCTTAGTCGCCATAGGCGTCCAGGAGCCCTTCGAGTCGTACGGAGTGAACTTGTTAGTGAAAGTCGTGGAGTCACCCTCACAGATAACTGGATAATAGTCTCCACTCTTCTGCACCTTGCTCCTCGCTTTTACGTTCTCCCACTTCCCAGACGACTCGCGGAATTCGTACTTGGTTACACCGACGTTTTTAATCGTGTAGTTATGGATGTAAAGATCCTTCAGTTGGCTTGAGTTTTCTTTACTCGGAACAGACATGAGCAAGGTCTTGGTATCTTCGGCCGTCACCACAATCTTATACACGCTGGAGTCGTACGTGATGCCAGAATCACCACCGGGATCTTCGACCAAGTAGTATGTGATTTCGTTACCCGCGCCACTCGATGCGAATTGTTCACCAAGGTCAAACGTAATGCTGCCTTCTGCATCATTTGCTGCTGTTCCAACCTCGGTGCAAACGTCGCGATTGAATGTCGTGCCAGCTGTCGTGCCAGCCAAAGGGTCGTCTGAATCCTTGCGATACACCGTAAAGGAGAACTCCCCATCATTGAGCTTGCGGCCTTCCAGCTTCTTGGTCGCCTTGAGCTTGAGGCTCGGATAGACATACGTGTCCTCAGGCGCGCCCATGTACAGGTCGCCGTTCGACATGATGCCGCCGCCATGGTTCCAGGAATAATTGCCCGTGATAAACGTCGCGCCCGCCTCTAGCGCAGCCTTTCGCGCATTGATCGCCTCGGGGTCTTGAGCCTTAACATCCGAACTCAGGCCGATGCTGTTATATACCTGCACGCCACCGTTAGCGGGGATAGTAATGGCTTTCTGAAGCTCTAAGCTTCCCCGATACTTAGCATCGCCGCCGCCAAGCATTTTGCCAATCACCGCCGCGATCGGAGTCGTATGACCCTCCGCCGCAAGGAAGAAGTCCGCGTGGCCGTTTTTGCGAAACACTTCGGCATTGTAGGCGTCGGAGTCCTGGTCCTTACCGTGACCACCGCCGGAAAGATGGGGGGTGCCGTTATTGCCTGTATTACTCACGGATTCGTAATCGTTCGCGTTTTGCTCATTTCCGGCAGAAGTATTACCGAAAATCGCCGTGCCGTCGGTGCCTGTCACCAAAGTCTTACCCGTCGGGCAAACCGCAACGCCGCCACCGTAGCCACCGGCCTCATTGCTGCTTATATAGGAGTTATAGACAAATAGCCTACCAGCATTAGACGCGACCTTAGAATCGCCCTGGACGAAGATGCCGCCTCCACCCCAGTCAAAGCGAGACATGCAGTGGTTATTAGTGATATAGACTGGATTTGAATTTGACGCTCCTTTTATCATCGCGTCAACCATCTGGCCCACGCGAATGCCGGCACCCTCAGAGCGAAAACTCACGTTAGAGGCAATAGTTCCCCCCGTAATGTTGAGCCATGCCATTGTCTTGCGCGAGCTCGCCCCTTGGTGTTCGATGTCGGTCACATAGACGCCGCCGCCGGCTTCCTCAGAATAGTTGCCCGTGATCTGGCCGCCCGAAATGGTGACATGAGTACCGTTTTTAGCGGCAAGTCCAGCACCGCCATGATCGCCATTACCATCGTTACCACAGTAATTGGCATATTTATTGTTAGTAATGTAGCCACCAGAAACAGTAACGCTGCCGCCTTCGGCCATGATGCCGCCGCCGAAACCAACACCAGTAGCAAGCGTGCTGTTGCCGGAGATTACGCCATTAGTTATGTTGACCGTGGAGTCTTTAGCATACACACCACCGCCACTAGGAGCACTGTTGCCGGCAATTACGCCACCGGAAACCTCGAGGGTCGAATTACCGTGTATTTCAATTCCGCCGCCCGCACCCGAGCCAGAAGCTCCACACACATAGCCGCCGCGCATGTTGACGGTAGAGCCGTTCTCGGCATAGACCAAGCTGCTAACGCTGCTGCCTTGTTTTTGCGTGATCACGCCGCTCACAAGGTTAAACGTGCCACCCTTGCCGTTGTTGTTATACAGATTGATGAGCTTTAGATTTGCGTTGCCGTCGCACGCCACGATGGCGCCCTTAATATCGACGTTATGTCTGACAAGCGTCTCGATTGTCCCTGTACCACTCGGAGTCGATTTGGTCACGTAGTAGGTAAGATTAGACGGAATGCCACCAACGTAATTTAGCTCGACTTTCTTGCCATAATTATTGGGATCCAGCTTCTGCCCCTGATCAGTCAGCTGTTGGACATCGTTGACCGTCTCAGTCACCGGCGCGGAGTCCTTAATTTCGTCCTTAATTGTAAGTGTTGCGCCGTTAGCAACATCAAATAACGGCTTGTCGGTGTTCAAGCACTTGATCTTATGCCCGTTTAAGTTCAGCGTTATATTGCTGCCGCTCTTCTCAAGTTTGATTTCACCAGCATAGTCAATATCAGCTGTAAGCTCGAAGCAGGCAGTTTGGTTTTCCCCAACGCCTTGAAGCTTAGCTGACAAATCATCGGCGTTAGTAATGTTAGTAATAGCTGTGGTTGTCTCTTCGCTCTCTGCAGCCTCCTCGGCTGACGCGACAGCGTTAACATCCATCGCATCATTATCTTCCGCCTGCGACTCGTACTTGGACTGCTCCTCCGGCCGAGCATCGTCGTCGCTCGCAGCATCGTCGCTGTTCTGGTTACCGGCGTCTGTGCCGGCATCCCCGTTAGTACTGTTGTCTATACCAGTAGACTCACTTGAGGAACCCCCCCCCATCACAGTTTCCTCGGTAGAAACCGCCTCGGCATCGTTGGCGATGGCCTGCGAGATCGGAGGCATGACGAGCGACAGTACCAGGCTCAACACGGAGGCTCCGCACAAAACGCCTGCCAGTACACGGCGCGTCGCTTTATTACTCTGCTTAGATTTGTCCGAATTCGCTTTCATCGATGTCTCCTCCCCAAGAGACCGCGATCTTGCTCTTTCCCTATCAAACGTATCTGCGCAATCTGTAATTGCGCTCGCTAAGTGATGCAATTATAACGATTGTTTAAACATCTGAGCAGCAAAACCGACATTTTTGTGCAAGTTCTTAATTCTCTTGACAATTGTTTAGATTTGCCTTCGTTTATTCGCTATAAAACATCTGTTTCTACTGGTAATTAAGTTAGTTATCAGTTTTTTAATAGCATTTTATTTATTTGCACAACCTTTTGCTCAAGAGCAAACATCCTGTGAACGGTCGAATAACGACAGTGAGCGGTAGGTCATCAACCGGGAGGAATACCCTACCAAACTGATGAGAATATCTTTAACCCATCGGTGGTTAGAAGCGTAATGTTCAGACAACTAAATTTGAATTTTCGCGCAGATTTTAGGCATCAATTCGCCCAAATCGCCTGAGGCCACCGCAAAGGCACCTGTCCCCTTTGCGGTGGCTCTCCCCCGGCGCTACAGCAGATGTTCCTCGATAAAGATCGCGATGCCGTCTTCGTCGTTGCTGGCGGTTACATAGTCGGCGGCGGCACGGGTGGCATCGCTGCCATTTGCCATGGCCACGCCCACGCCGGCGTCGGCCACCATGCAGGTGTCGTTGTCCGCATCGCCAAACACGCAGATGTTCTGGAGCTCCATGTCGTTGAGCTCCGTCACGCGCCCAAGGCCGCGCGTCTTGGACACGCGCGGATCCATGAACTCGTAGAGCCGCTGCGTGGTCTGCAGGGCCGCCGCCTTAACAGTGTTATCTGCAAACGTCGACGCCCGCTCAATCACCCGCGGCATCACCTCGGGCGCCATGGTAAACATCACCTTGGGCTGCGGCTCGCGCAAGAACTCGGCAAAATCGACCACCTGGTAGGGCACGCCGTCGACGCGCGACAGGTGCTCGACGCACGCGTTGCTCTCGGGCACGTAGAACACGCCGTCTCGGGGGCAGACGGGTGTTGCCGGAAGGTCCGCCATGTGCTTGCAGATGCGCGCGATGGTCTCGCCCGGCAGCGGAAAGCTCAGCTCGTTGATGGCGTGCGCGCGATCGATGACCTCGGCGCCACCGCAGCCCACGAGCACGTCCACCAGGCCTTCGATGCCCCAGAACTCGTACATGGCCTCGGTCGCGTGGGCGTCGCGCCCGGTGCACAGGCCAAAAAGCACGCCGCGGTCGCGCAGGGCGCGGATCGCCGCCACGGTGCGCGGGGACACCGTATGCTGGCTCGTGAGCAGCGTACCGTCGATATCGCAGAACACGGCTTTGATGTGGCTGAAGGTGGTGTCCATGGGGGCCTTTCTGGGTTGCGCGGCGGTGTGGGGCGTATTCGTGAACGGCGTGCATGGTATACCAAGGCGCGGGCGCGGCCCCTCAAAGCAAAACCACCACAAAGGTGCCTGGCCCCTTTGTGGTGGAAATGACGTTTGCGGGCCAAACCATCACAACATTCGATGTTTTTTGGCAAAATCGCGATTTTCATCGAATGTTGTGATGGGTTTTACTGCCTTGCGGCACGATTAAAATGCCGGCGTCCAAACAGCAGCAACGCCGCGGGAACCGCCGTCACGACCATGCCTGCCCCCACGAGTGTCCGTTGTACGCCAAATGTCGCCGCCAGCCACGGGGCAATCGCCAGCGGGGCCACGCCGGCGAACATATTGCCAAAGCCCATGACCGAGTTGACGCGACCGAGCTGCTCGAGCGGAGCCGTCGTTTGCACGATGGTGTTATGAAGCGGGTTGACGATGCCCCAAGCTATGCCCAGTGCAATCTGGCCGACAAGAGCCACGCCCACGTACGGTGTCCCCACATAGAGCAGGCTTCCCAGGCCCACGGACATGAGCGCCACGAGCAGTGTTTTTAGGTTTACCAAGTGCGGCGGCAAGCGGAGCGCGAGCACGGCACCCAGCACCGCGCCCACACCGCAGGCCGACGAAAGCCAGCCCATCCACTCAACGCCGACGTGCAGGACATCGCGATAGAAAAACGACTCGAGCGGGTCAAAGGCGCCATAGCCAAAGTTCGAAAGAAAAATGATACAAAACAGCAGGGCGAGGACGCTGTTGGTGAAGACTGTCTTGATGCTGGCTGCGAAGGTGGCGCGGGCGGACGTGCTGGGGTTGGAGCTTTGTCCCGCACGCTCCCCTTCCTCTGCCGAATCGGCATCCGCATCCCCGGCGACATGGCTGGTCTGCGGCCTAAAGCCCCAACCGACGACGAACGCCAGCACGGTAAAGAGCATCATAAGCACAAACACCGCGCGCGACGACGCAGCCGCCGCGACAAAGCCGCCCAACGTGGGTCCGACGATAATACTCACGTTTGAGAACATGGCGATGGCGGAATTGATGTCTTTGAGCTCGACAGGATCGTCGGTGAGGTAGGCCGGATAGGACGTGGCAATGGGCTGGGCGAATCCCATCGTAAAGCCCAGAAACACCGCGCCGAGCAGGACGACGCCGGTCGCGCTACCAAAGGCGATGATTGCCGTGCCAGTTGCAAGCGTGCCGACGATGCTCAGCAAGAAATGGTGGCGCGGACCCCATGCGTCGAGCGCAGCGCCGCCCGCAAAGGATCCCAGGATCACAAATACATTCATAAACAGGACGGCCAGCGATGTCGCGACGACCGAGGCATCGTCTGCATAGGTGAGTGTTCCGATAACGCCGATAAAATAACTGGTCTGAAACCCGGTGTAGATGAGAAAGCGCATCGCCACCAGGCGCTTGGCCTGCACGGACAGCGACGAGCGGACTTTTGGGAATACAAGCGTGGGCATGGGTGCTCCTTATCGCATACGAATAGCGGGCAGCGGCCATTCATCCGCTGTCCATTGGCTCAATCTATCCGTATGCCTGACTAGGGTCGCATCGAACCCCTTCCGTCTTTCCGCCCAGCATGAACTACTTGGTAGATTTTAAGGCATGTCCCAAAAATCTACCAAAGAAAAAAAACCACCACAAAGGTGCCTGGCCCCTTTGTGGTGGAAATGACGTTTGCCCAGATAAAACCTGCCAAAATAAACCTGTCCCTTTTTGGCAGGTTTTAGGTCAGGTGGTCTTGGATGAGGTCGCAGATGGCTCGGGCGTCGTTGATGTTGATGGCTCGGGTCGCAAAGCCGGCGTCGAAGGCCTGACGCGCCAGGGCTTCGTTGCAGGCAAGGGCCAGCGTGTGACCGTCGACCAGGTCGAGCGAGCTCTTGCCGCGCAGACGGTCGACACCGGAGCGCGCGACCACGATGTTGTCGAAGCCCTCGGTCTTGTAGCCCTCGATGATCACCACGTCGACATCGTTGTAACGCGACAGCAGCTCGCGCGCGGGCATCTCGTCCTCCTCGCGCGTGTCGGCGTACTCCGCCCAGCGCGTGGCGCAGATGAGCCCCACGTGCTTGGATCCGGCTTGGTGATGGCGCCAGGTGTCCTTAGCGGGCACGTCGATATCAAAGCCGTGATGCCCGTGATGCTTGAGCGAACCCACGCGCAGGCCGCGGCGTGTGAGCTCGGCGATGACCTTCTCGACGAGTGTGGTCTTGCCCGAGTTTTGGTAGCCGATAAACGCGATCGCGGGAACGGCCGGTGCCGGAGCTGCGGGCGCAACGGCGACGGGTGTGCCCGCGGGTGCATTGCCCGCGGCTCCCACGGCCTCAACAGTAGCGGCCTGGCGTTCGGCACGATCCCACACGCCCGAGCGACCGCCCTCCTTGTGCAGCAGGCGCACGCCGACGATCTCCATGCCGCGATCGACGGCCTTGCACATGTCATAGATGGTCAGACACGCGGCACTCGCGCCGGTCAGGGCCTCCATCTCGATACCCGTCTTGCCCGTCACGCCGGCCGTAACCAGTACGTGAAAGCCAACCTGTCCGTCCGCGCGCGCCGGCGCCCAGCCTTCGGGCACGTCCTCGGCCGGCGTCCCCGCCGGAGCGATGGGCGCAATGTCGCACTTGCTCTTGGTGATGAGCAACGGATGGCACATGGGAATGATGTCGCTCGTGCGCTTGATGGCCATGATGCCCGCCACGCGCGCGCAGGCAAGCACGTCGCCCTTTTTGGCGCGGTCCTGCAGCACCATGGCCTGCGTCTCGGGGTGCATGAGGATGGTGCCCTCGGCGATGGCAATGCGATGGGTCTCGGCCTTATCGGACACGTCGACCATGCGCACCTCGCCCTTGGCGTCCACGTGCGTCAGCTCGTCGCGACGGGCGTCGCGGGCGGTGTCGGTGGCAGCGCTGACAGTCGGCCGCGCGGACGCGTCGGCATCGCCAGCATTCGCCGCGGCTGAAGCTTTATGGGCAGACATCGCGGCCCTGCGAGCGGCCTTGGTGGCATCGGCGTACCTGCTCTTGGCCATATGATCATCCTCCGATTTGGGACATAAATCGTTGCGTGCCCTCAATTATCGCGTGTTCCTGCGGTTTGTGGGCCACGGCATCGCGCCAAATCGAAAGTACCTGCATATCATCACCACGGCGCAACGCCTCGCGCACCGAATACTCGGCATCGCTGAACAGGCACGGACGCACGTTGCCATCGGCCGTCAGGCGCAGGCGGTTGCAGCTCGCGCAAAAATGGTTGGACATGGCGCTGATGAAGCCGACCGTTCCCGCCGCGCCCGGAAAGCGCCAATAGCGCGCGGGGCCCGCGCCGGCAGGAGCGTCGGTGATGTCAAGCGGTTCGAGCTCGCCCAGACCCATCGCGGCGGCCCCGGCATTGACGCGCGCCCGCAGCTCGTCGCTCGGCACGCTGTCGCTCGCATCCCACAACTCGGGGTTGAGCGTGGGTGCGTGAGGGTCCACGGCGCAATGCGAGCTCGTGCGCTCGTCGCCGATGGGCATGTATTCGATAAAGCGCAGGTGGATGGGGCGGTCGAGCGTGAGCCGCGCAAGGGCCGCCACATCCTGGTTGAGCCGGCGCACTACAACGCAGTTGACCTTAACAGGCTCAAAGCCCCAGGCAAGCGCCGCGTCGATGCCGGCCATGGTCTGCTCGAGTCGACCTAGACGCGTGATCTTTCCAAAGAGCGTAGGATCGAGCGTGTCGAGCGAGATGTTGACGCGGTTAAGCCCGGCGTCTTTGAGCTGCGGCGCCAGCTTGGGCAGCAGGGCACCATTGGTGGTGAGCGAGATGTCCTCGATCTGCGGGATCGCGCGGATGTCACGAATGAGCGGGATGATACGGCGGCTGACCAGCGGCTCGCCGCCCGTCAGGCGCACGCGGCGAATGCCCTCCCCCGCCACCAAGCGCACAAAACGGGCGATTTCCTCGGCACTGAGCAGCTCGTCGTGCGCGCGGGGCGCCACGCCATCGGCCGGCATGCAGTAAATGCAGCGGAAATTGCACTTGTCGGTAACGGCAATGCGCAGGTAGTTGATATCGCGGCCAAAGCCGTCATGTTGCACGTGCCCGTCCACGCAGCCCTCCCCTCACGCGGCGTTTTATTCTTCGGAAAACATAATACCCCACGGGAGAATCATGCCGACACCCGTACGACAGGACAAGTCGCTTCGAGCAAAACGGACTTTCCAAGCCCATCCTCAGCACAGACCATCACAACATTCGATGCTTTTCCCGTTTTTGGCAAAAAACGTCGAATGTTGTGATGGTTTGCCTGCCCACGGCACCCCGTAGAAGGACCAAAGCGCCCCTAAAGACCGCCGTCCCAGTGCCGAATCACGAATTCTCGCAGGTCGTTCTGCCGCTTTTGGAAAGCTTCGCTTC
>CAJKHC010000015.1:0-61935 GCA_905199605.1 uncultured Collinsella sp. | reverse complement strand
AGGGCGGAGGCGGGGCATTCCCCGCCTCTTACACCACATCTCTGCGCGCTACCTGGGCGGCAATGAAGTTGCGGCGTAATGGGAAGCGTTTCGCGGCCTTTTGGCTAAAACGGCCCCTTTTCCGCCGCGACTCCTAAAAAGACGCCGGCGCGCCTTGAGTTGCGGCGCGTCGGCGTGATGGCTTTGTTGTGGCTGGGTGTACTTCGGTTGTTCGACGGCTTTGGCATGTCCGATCTTGCCAGACAAGCCTTTGTTACCGTTTAACGTTTGCCCAGATAAAACCTGCCAAAATAAACCTGTCCCTAATTGGCAGGTTGGTAGCGGGGGCAGTAGCTGATGGCGATGGCATCGACGCCTACGTGGGTTGCGATGGTGCAGCCGATGGGGCCGGTGCCGGCGTCTACATAGTCTTGGCCTGCGAGTGCTTGGCTGACGAGCTCCTGCTCCTCGGCGGCGCCGGTCGTGAGCACGCGCACGCTTGAGCCCGGGTGCTCGTCCAAAAACGCGAGGCAGTCTGCCATGGTGTTGGCGACGATGCGCTTGGCGCCGCGGCCCTTCTTGATGGCCTTGATCTCGCCCGACTGCCACTCCGGCGAAACGGCCAGGCGAATATTGAGCATCTGCGTGAGCTGGCCGGCGAGCTTGGGCGCGCGGCCGTTCTTAACGAGGTTCTCGAGCGTGCGGGGAATCAGCAGCAGGTGCGCGTCGGGCAGGGTCGCGCGGATCTGTGCCTCGGTCTCGTCCAGGCTGCGGCCGTCCTCGCGCATGGCGAGCGCGTACTCCACCAGCAGGCCCTCGGCACCCGAGCCGGTGCGCGAATCGATGCGGCGCACGTCGAGCTCGTGGGTCTCGGCGACCAGGCATGCGTTGGAATAGCAGGCGGACCATTCGCTGCACAGCGAGATAAAGATCGCGCTGTCGTGGCCGTCAGCACGCACGCGGTCAAAGAGTGCCTTGAACTCGCCGGCGCTCGGCTGCGAGGTGTGCGGCAGCTGCTCGGAGCCGGCCATGCGGGCGACGTACTCCTCGGCGGTAATCTGCACCTGGTCGAGCAGGTCCTCGCCCTCGATAATCACATGCAGCGGAATCACGTAAATGCCGAGCTCTTGGGCGCGGGCGGGGGAGATGTCCGACGTGGAGTCGGTTATGATGGCAAAAGACATAATTGCACCTTTCGTTGGGGCGCGGCAGCGCCGCCTTCTGAAAGCAAAGTGCGACAAGTATAGTGGAGTTGCTCTACATTGCTAGGTTCAATTGTTGAATAGTCAACAGTTTGAAGCGGTGGTGTGGAAATCATCAACTGGGGAAGAAGGGTGCCGATGGCGGCATTGCAACTTTGCGAGCGGCCGGTTGTGCTGTTCGATTTTGACGGCACGGTGGCAGATACGGGCCGGGCGGTGATGACCTCGACGCGCAAGACGCTTTCCGCGCGCGGGTTTTCGGAAGCGCAGATGGGTGATCTGCGCCGCATGATCGGGCCGCCCCTGTGGAAGAGCTTTCACGACTTTTACGGCTTTTCCCGCGAGGAGTCGCTTGTGGTGGCCGATGAGTACCGCGCCTTTTTTGATGAACTGGGACCGGAGGAGTATCCCGTGTTCAATGGGGTCCCCGAGCTGCTGGATGGGTTGGTCGCCCAAGGCAAACGTATGGCCGTGGCGACGTCGCGCATGGAGGCCAAGTGCATCGACATGGTGCGTGAGCTCGGGCTCTCTCAGTTTGAGGCGGTGATTGGCATGAATCCGCCGCAGGGACGCGAGACCAAGGCCGATTCGGTCCGCGATGCCCTGGCGGCGCTCGGCGCGACGGCCGACGATGCCGTGATGATCGGCGATCGCTTTAACGATGTGGAGGGCGCGCACGCAATGGGCGTGCCGTGCATCGGCATCTATTCGGGCGCGGCGGCGCCGGGCGAGCACGAGGCGGCGGGTGCCGATGCGGTGGTGCACTCGGTGGCCGAGCTTGCTAAACTTTTCGCTATCTAATGACGTAATGTGAGGGGCGAGCGCGCTCGCCGCTCATTGGTAAGGAGGTCGTCCATGAATCAGGTGGAGCAGAGCGTTGCCGAATATGTCGACGAGGTCTGGGAAGATGTCGTCGCCGATATCGAGCAGCTGGTGAGCTATCCGTCTGTGGCCGTTGCTGCCGATGCGGAGCCCGGTGCGCCGTTTGGCCGCCCGGTCCGTGATGCGCTCGATTGCGCGCTCGGCATTGCGCAAAAGCTCGGCTACCAGACGAGCGATGACGAGGGCTTTGTGGGCATCGCCGATATTCCGGGTCGCGGCGATAAGCAGCTCGCGACTATCTGCCATGTGGACGTGGTGCCTGCCGGCCCCGGCTGGAATACCGACCCATTTGCGATGGAGCGTCGCGAGGGCTGGCTGCTCGGCCGCGGCGTGATCGACGACAAGGGCCCGGCGGTGCTGTCGCTCTACGCTGGCGCTTATCTGCTCAAACACGGCATTGTGCCGCGCTATACCTTCCGCGCGCTGCTGGGCTGCGATGAGGAAGTGGGCATGTCCGACGTTCACCATTATCTGGAGAACCACGCAGACCCCGACTTTCTGTTTACGCCCGATGCCGAGTTCCCGGTCTGCAATGCCGAGAAGGGCCAGTTTGGGGCGACATTTGTGAGCTCCAAGATCGACGGCGGTCGTATTGTGTCCTGGAGCGGTGCCGAGGCGAGCAACGCCATTCCGTCGCAGTCTATCTGCGAGCTTGCGATTGACGCCGATGAGCTGCCGGCACCGGTCGAGAACGCCGACCGCCTGGAGATCACAGCACTCGACAACGGACATGCCCAGATTTTCGCCCACGGCATTGGCGGTCATGCCTCGATGCCCGAGGGAACGATCAATGCCGTCGGCCTCATCGTGGCGTATCTGCGCGAGGCCGAGGATGCGTTTGGTGCGCGCGACGAGCGCCTGCTGAGACCTGCCGAGCACGAGTTCGTCAAGTTCCTGGCTTTTGTGCATGCGGACGCCTATGGCCGCGGCCTAGGTATCGATGCGACGAGTCCGGCGTTTGGCCCGCTTACCTGCAACGCTGGCGTCACCCGCGTGGCGGATGGCCATATTGAGCAGGTCATCGACGTGCGCTTCCCCGACAGCACGAGTGCCGATACCATCCGCGAGCAGCTCGATCCGCTCGTGGGCCGTTTTGGCGTGACGTGCCGTGTGGGTCGTGCGAAGGTGCCGTTCTCGGTCTCTGCCGACGATCCGGCCGTGAAGGCGCTTATTGATACCTATAACGAGTTTACGGGCAAGCATGCTGAGCCCTTTGCCATGGGCGGCGGCACGTACGCACGCAACTTTGCCCGCGCCGTCTCGTTTGGCCCCGAGGAGACCGGCCTGGAGCTGCCCGCATGGGGCGGCCAGATGCACGGCCCCAATGAGTGCGCCAACGAGGAACAGCTCAAGCAGGCGCTCAAGATTTATATCGTGGCGATCTTACGTTTGAACGAGCTTGAGCTTTAAGGCTGCGGCGTTTTAACAACTTAGCACCCCTTTCGTCCGGGCTTTTTAAGTTGCGGTGGAATAGTTCCTAGAATGGGCCATTTGATGGCCAAGCAGGAACTATTTCACCGCAACTTTGTTTTTATTGGTGTAAAAGGCGGGTCATGCTTGGTGGCGGGTTTGTTATCCGTTTGTAAAGGCTGGGCAGAGCTTGCGGTAAGGGTCTATCAAATGTCCGTAAGAAACCGCAGATAAGGCGGTCGTCGCCCGATCGAGACCGTATCTTTCCAAACAGCAAAGCGGGCAGGGTGCCCGCGAGTCGCATGTATGAAAGGAAGATCATGCTCGATCAGGCTTATTCTCGTCGTCAGTTCCTCGGCCTCGCTGGTGGTCTTGCCAGCATCGTCGGTCTCGGTCTCGTTGGTTGCGGCGGCTCCAACGCCGCCAACACCGCTGCTGAGGGCAGCGCCGCTGCTGCCGAGTCCGTCTCCGGCGAGGTGACCTACGACGGCGCCTCCTCGTTCCAGGCTCTCGTCGAGGCTGCTGCCGAGAAGTTTATGGATGCCAATCCCGACGTCTCCGTCTCCGGTTCGGGCAACGGTTCGGGCAAGGGCCTGACCGCTGTTGCCGCCGGCACCGTTACTATCGGTAACTCCGACGTCTTCGCCGAGACCAAGCTCGAGGCCGATCAGGTCAAGAACCTCGTCGATCACGAGGTCGCCGTCGTGGGCATGGGCCCTGTCGTCTCCAAGAACGTCAAAGTCGATGACCTGTCCCTCGAGCAGCTCAAGGGCATCTTCTCCGGCCAGATCACCAACTGGAAGGAGGTCGGCGGCGACGACGCCAAGATCGTCGTCCTCAACCGCAAGGCAGGCTCCGGCACCCGCGCCACCTTCGAGGCCGCCGTCTTTGGCGACGAGGCCGTCGACTTTAAGGGCGACGCCGAGCTCGACAAGTCCGGCGACGTCCAGACTCAGATGGGCAGCACCGACAATGCCATCTCCTACCTCGACTTCTCGCACTTCGACGACTCCAAGTTCAACGCCATCAAGGTCGAGGGCGTGGAGCCCAAGAGCGCAAACGTCACCGACGACTCCTTCAAGATCTGGGCTACCGAGCACATGTACTGCGCGAAGGACGCCGACGAGGCCACCAAGGCCTTCCTGGAGTTCATGCTTTCCGACGACGTCCAGGGCAAACTCGTCGAGGAGCAGGGCTTTATCCCCGTCTCTGCCATGAAGGTCGTCAAGGACGCCAGCGGTAAGGTCTCTGCTAAATAAGCAATCGCCCCGGAAAGGTTTGCAATGGCAAAACAGCTGCCAAAGCGCGAGCTTGAGAACGTGGGCCTGGGCGTCACGGGTGCGTGCGTAGCGCTCGTGACGCTTGTCGTTGCCGCGCTCATCTTTATGGTCGCCCAAAAGGGTCTCTCGGCTTTTCTCAAGGACGGCGTCTCGGTCGTCGAGTTTTTTACCGGTACCAAGTGGGACCTGGCCAACACGGCCGAAAACGGCCTGCCCTATACCGGTGCCCTGCCCCTGATCGTCACCTCGTTTGCGGTCATGGTGCTCTCCACGCTTATCGCGCTGCCCATCGCCATCGGCTCTGCCATCTTTGCGGTCGAGATCCAGCCTAAGTTTGGCTCCAGGGTTTTTCAGCCGCTCATTGAGCTTTTGACCGGTATTCCCTCGGTCGTCTTTGGCCTGATCGGTTTTCACGTGGTCGTCGGCCTTATGAAGAGCGTTTTCCACGTGAGCACAGGCCTGGGCATCTTGCCCGGCGCCATCGTGCTGGCCGTCATGATTCTGCCGACGATGACCACGCTTTCGGTCGATGGCCTGCGCGCCGTGCCCGATAGCTACCGCCAGGGTTCGCTCGCGCTGGGCTACACCCGCTGGCAGACCATCTGGCACGTGGTGCTCAAGTCCGCCATGCCGTCGCTCATGACCGCGGTCATCCTTGGCATGACCCGCGCCTTTGGCGAAACGCTCGCCGTGCGCATGGTTATCGGCGGCATCGAGGCCATGCCGACGTCGCTGCTGTCGCCTGCCTCGACCATTACCACCACGCTCACCACGTCCATGGCGGTCTATGCCGAGGGCTCGGCCCAGGACGACGTTCTGTGGGCGCTCGGTCTGCTGCTGATGGGCATGAGCCTCATCTTTATCCTGATCATCCACCTTATCGGCCGCAAGGGGGCGAAGGCTCGTGGCTAGCACGCGTATCCACATCGACGAGGCGAGACTCGGGCGTGTCCAAAAGCAGGACCGCATCGCCACGGGCGTGCTGACGGCGATTGTCGCCATCGTCATGCTTATCGTCGTCTCCATGGTGGCCTACATCCTGTTCGAGGGTATCTCGACGCTGTTCCAGCCGGGCTTTCTCACGCAGCCCGCACGCGCCAACGGAACGCAGGGCGGCGTGCTCTACCAGCTGTTCGACTCGTTCTATCTGCTGCTGATCACCCTGGTCATCTCGGTGCCCATCAGTCTGGGCGGCGCGGTCTTTTTGGTTGAGTACGCGCCCGATGGGCCCATCCGCGACATCGCCTCCACCGCCATCGAAACGCTGTCCTCGCTGCCCTCCATTGTCGTGGGCATGTTCGGCTTTCTGGTGTTCTCGGTGCAGCTGGGCTGGAAGTACTCCATCATCTCCGGCGCCGTCGCGCTCACCATGTTCAACATCCCCATCCTGGTGCGCGTGATTCAGCAGGCGCTCGAGGACGTGCCGCAGGCCCAGCGCGATGCGTGCCTGGCCATGGGCCTCACTCGCTGGGAGGCCACACTGCACATCCTGATTCCCGAGGCCATGCCCGCCATCGTGACCGGCATCGTGCTTTCGGCCGGCCGCGTGTTTGGCGAGGCCGCGGCGCTGCTCTTTACCTCGGGCATGAGCTCGCCGGTTCGCCTGAACTTCTTGAGCTTTAACCTGTCGAGCCCCACCTGCGCCTGGAACGTGTTCCGTCCCGGCGAGTCGCTGGCCGTGCACATCTACAAGATCTATGGCGAGGGCAGCCCCGAGGCCCAGCAGATCGTCTGGGGCACCGCGGCACTGCTGATGATTTGCGTGCTGCTGTTTAACGTAGTCGCCCGTATCGTGGGCAAGCAACTGGCAAGGAAGATGACGGCCGAATGAGCGATATGAATGCAACGCGCGCAACCGAGGCGGCCACGTCCGACACCCAGGACTTTCTGTCGAGCGTGGGGGAGAGCGAGAGGCGCGTGCGCGTGAGCGGCAAGGCCGTGAGCGACGAGGTCGTGGTCTCCACCAAGGACGTCAACGTGTACTATGGCGACCACCATGCGCTGCACAATACGTCGCTCGACTTCCATAAGGGCGAGATCACGGCGCTCATCGGGCCTTCGGGCTGCGGTAAGTCGACCTTTTTGCGCAGCCTCAACCTTATGAATCGCGAGATTCGCGGCTGCCGCGTGGAGGGCGAGATCAACTACCGCGGGCGCAACGTGAACACCAGGACCGAGAACACCTACGAGCTGCGTCGCTCCATCGGCATGGTGTTCCAGCAGCCCAACCCCTTCCGCAAGTCCATTCGCGACAACATCACCTTTGCGCCCAAGCGCCACGGCATCACCGACCGTGACGAGCTCGACCGCATGGTCGAGGAAAGTCTGCGCGGTGCCGCGCTGTGGGACGAGGTCAAAGACAAGCTCGACAAGAGCGCCTACGCGCTTTCGGGCGGTCAGCAGCAGCGTCTGTGCATTGCGCGCACGCTGGCGCTCAACCCCGACGTGATCCTGTTCGACGAGCCCTGCTCGGCGCTCGACCCCATCTCGACGTTGGCGATCGAGGACCTGATGTCGTCGATCGTTGCCGACCGTGCCATCGTCATCGTGACGCACAACATGGAGCAGGCGTCGCGCGTGTCCAACCGCACGGCGTTCTTCTACATGGGCGATATGGTCGAGTACGACGAGACCGACGAGATTTTCCAACGGCCCAAGGATAAGCGGCTGAATGATTACCTCACCGGCATGTTCTCCTAGTCCGGGACATGCTTGAGGCCCGCGGCGGCCACGGTTGCCGCGGGACTGATTGGAGAGGCGGGTCATCTCTTTTGCGAGATGGCCCGCCTTTTTGCTCTGCGACCGAAACGACCACCACAAAGGGGACAGGCACCTTCGTGGTGGTTTGGGGTGGGGCTCGCTGCTATCATGGACAACGTTGAATTTCTACGAAGGAGCAGGGCATATGGCGATTCTTTTGGGATGCGATTCCGTCAGCCTAGAGTTTCCCACCAAGCATATTTTCGATAGCGTGACGCTCGGCGTGGGCGAGGGCGACCGCATTGGTATTGTCGGTAAAAACGGCGACGGCAAGTCGACGCTGCTGAGCGTGCTCGCCGGCACGTTGGAGCCCGACGACGGCCGCGTGACGCACCGCCGCGGCACGACGATCGGTCTGCTCGGCCAAAAGGACAATCTGGTCGATACCGACACCGTGCATCATGCCGTCGTGGGCGACACGCCCGAGTATGAGTGGGCGTCGAGTCCGCGTACGCGCCAGATTCTGGCCGGCCTTATTAGCGATGTGCCCTGGGAGGGCACGGTGGGCGAGCTTTCGGGCGGCCAGCGCCGTCGCGTGGACCTCGCGCGCCTGCTGATTGGCGACTACGACGTGCTTATGCTCGACGAGCCCACCAACCACCTGGACATGCGCACCATCAACTGGCTCGCGCGTCACTTAAAGGCCCGTTGGCAGCGCGGTCAGGGCGCCATGCTCGTGGTCACGCACGACCGCTGGTTCTTGGACGAGGTCTGCACCAGTATGTGGGAGGTCCATGACGGCCAGGTCGATCCCTTCGAGGGCGGCTATTCGGCATACATCCTGCAGCGCGTAGAGCGCGACCGCATGGCCGCGGTTACCGAGGAGCGCCGTCGCAACATGGCGCGCAAGGAGCTCGCGTGGCTAAGCCGCGGCGCCCAGGCGCGCTCCACCAAGCCCAAGTTTCGCGTGGATGCCGCTCGCGAGCTCATCGCCGACGCACCGCCCGTGCGCGACGAGCTGGAGCTCAAGCGCCTCGCCGTGAGCCGCCTGGGCAAGCAGGTTATCGATGTGGTCGACGTGGACGCCGGCTATGCGGATACCGATGGCGCGCCCAAGCAGGTGCTCACCGATGTGACCTGGCTCATCGGCGCGGGCGACCGTTATGGTCTTTTGGGCGAGAACGGCGCCGGCAAGTCGACGCTGCTCGATGTGATTCAGGGCAAGATTGCGCCCACGCGCGGCCGTGTGAAGATTGGCCAGACAGTGCGCTTCGGCGTGCTGTCGCAGCAGCTCGAGGAGCTCGAACCCTACATGGGCGACACGATTCGCGAGGTGCTCAGCAACTATAAAAAGTACTACGTCATCGACGGCAAGGAGACTTCACCCGAGAAGCTCTGCGAGCGTCTGGGCTTTACGACGCAGCAGCTCTGGAGCCGCATCGGCGATCTTTCGGGCGGCCAGCGCCGTCGCCTGTCGCTGCTGCTGACGATCCTGGACGAGCCCAACGTGCTCATCCTGGACGAGCCCGGCAACGACCTGGATACCGACATGCTGGCGATTGTCGAGGACTTGCTGGACGGCTGGCCCGGCACGCTGATTCTGGTGACGCACGACCGCTTTTTGATGGAGCGCGTGACCGACCAGCAGTGGGCGCTGCTCGACGGCCACCTGACGCATATGCCCGGCGGCGTCGACCAGTACCTGCGCCTGTGCAACGCCACCGCCGAGGGCGAGCCCGTGGGTGCACCGAGCGCCAAGACCGGTACGTTCGACACCGGTGCCGCGGCGGCTGCGGCCGAAAAGCCCAAGTCGAGCGGTCAGCCCAACGGCCTTTCCAATGCCGAGCGCCAAAAGCTCCGTCGTGAGGTGAGCTCGCTCGAGCGCAAGATGGAAACGCAGCGCGCTCGCGTGGAGGAGGCCGAGGCCGCCATGGCCCAGGTCGATCCCACCAACTACACGGCGCTGGGCGAGCAGCAGGCAAAGATCGACGAGGCCCACGCCGCCATGGACGAGCTGGAGATGGCGTGGCTCGAGGCGAGTGAAAAGCTCGAGGGCGAGGAGTAGGCGAGGATGATCAAGGCCGCGTTTTTTGATATCGACGGCACGCTGCTGAGCTTTGAGACGCACCGGATTCCGGCGTCGGCGCAGCAGGTGCTCGACAGCTTTCACGAGCAGGGGATTGCGTGCGTCATTGCCACGGGTCGCCCGACCTACCAGATGCCCGATTGGCTGTTCGATCTTGGTTGGGATGCGTACATTACGCTTTCGGGCCAGCACTGTTTTGATGCCGAGGGCGTTTACCGTAGCTGCCCGATCGATCCGGACGACGTTGCGGTGATTGTGGACCAGGTGGCCGAGGGGCGCTACGACTCGCTGTGCATGCAGGGCGAGAACTCGTTTGTGAACCGCCTGTCCGAGCGCGTGGTGACGGCCGGCAGCAACGCGGGAATTGTCTACCACGAGGAGCCGTTTGAGCACGCCTTTGACGCGCCGGTCTACCAGTTTTGCGCCTTTGTGGATCCGGCCGACGAGCATATCGTGACCGACGCCGTGTCGCATTCGCTCACCACGCGCTGGTGCGACCTGTTCTGCGACATTATTCCCGCTAACGGCGGCAAGGACCTGGGTGTGGCAGCGACGCTGGAGCGCCTGGGTGTCGACGCGAGCGAGGCGATCGCCTTTGGCGACGGCGAGAACGACCTGTCGATGTTCTCGGCCGTGGGCACAAGTGTGGCCATGGGCAACGCGCAGGATACCGTGAAGGCCGCAGCGACCTACGTGACGACCGCCGTGGACGACGACGGCATTTACAGCGCCGCCAAGCACTTTGGGCTACTGTAGCTGCGGCCGGCACTTAGGGACGTTCTTTTTCTGCCGGCAGCTGGGGACACTCCTTGCGGGGCGTCCCCATTTTGTTTTCGTCCCGCATGTTTTGTGAAACACGGCTAACTTTTAGGCAAAGTAGTAAGACATGGGCAACTTTTGCGGTAAAGTAAATCAAGCAAAAGTATCCAAAGGCTAACTAGAAGCCATCGCGAAAGGCGGCCCATGGCCCTGCGTGAATCCGGAGAAGACTATCTCGAATCGATCTACGTTCTGTCGCAGCGCCAAGGCACGGTGCGCTCAATCGACGTCGCCGAATACCTGGGCGTGACCAAGGCGAGCGTTTCCAAGGCCATGGCGACGCTGGAAAGCAACGGCTATGTCGAAATGGGCAAGCGCGACGTTCATCTGACGGAGCGTGGTCTGGAGGTCGCTCGCCAAATGTGGGAGCGCCACTGCTTTTTTGTGGGGCTGCTCGAGGACGCAGGCGTTTCGGCAGAGGTTGCCTCGCAAGAGGGCTGCCACATGGAGCACTGCCTAAGCGAGGAAAGCTTTGAGAAGCTAAGGGCAATGCTGGGCCGGGACGGCGACCGGGATCAGTAACCCCATCAACCAAGTCTAACTCAGCCAAGGAACCCCGCCAGCAAGCGATGCCCAAGAACCACCGGCGATGTTGCCGCAGGTCCCGGCAGGGATGTCCCCTCCAAAACATTCCGCAAGTGGCCCCGTTGTCTATAGCCCCGTAGGAGCAGGACAACGGGGCCACATTTGCCGAGGACGTTTTGGAGGGGACATCCCTGCCGGGACCGTCCGAGTACAAGCTACAGGTTCTTGACACCCATCGCGCGCATGGCGTTCAGGATGGCGATGATCGCCACGCCTACGTCGCCAAAGACGGCAAGCCACATATTGGCGATACCCAGCGCTGCCAGCACAAGGATCAGCAGCTTAATGCCCAGCGCAAAGATTATGTTCTGCCAAACAATCGACATGGTCTTGCGCGCCACGCGGATCGCGCGGGAAATGTTGGACGGCTTGTCGTCCATCAGCACCACGTCGGCGGCCTCGATCGCGGCGTCGGAGCCCATGGCGCCCATGGCAATGCCCACATCGGCGCGCGTAAGCACAGGCGCGTCGTTGATACCGTCGCCGACAAAGGCGAGCTTGCCCTTGCCACTTTCGGCCGCGAGTAGTGCCTCAACGCGCTCGACCTTGTCGCCCGGCAGGAGCTGCGCGTGGAACTCGTCGAGACCGAGTTGCTTGGCCACAGACGCTGCAACCTCCTCGCGGTCGCCCGTGAGCATGACGGTGCGGTTGATACCGGCGGCATGCAGGTCGCGAATCGTTTGCTCCGCATCGGCCTTAACGGTGTCTGCAATCACGATGTGGCCGGCGTACACGCCGTCAACGAGCACGTGGAGGATCGTGCCGACAACCTCGCAGTCCGGTGCTTCAACGCCGGCCGCGCCGAGCATCTTGGCGTTGCCAACGACGACGTGCTTGCCGTCGATGGTTGCCGTCACGCCGTGGCCCGCGTCGTTGGCGGAGTCGCTCACGCGCTTGGGGTCGACCTCGCCCTGGTAGGCGTCGCGCACGGACTGCGCGATGGGGTGATCGGAGAACGACTCAGCAAGGGCTACGACTTCGAGCAGCGACTGCTCGGTATAGCCAGCCTCGGGGTGCACCGCGACGACTGAGAACGTGCCGTTGGTGAGGGTGCCCGTTTTGTCGAAGACGATGGTGTCCACGTCGGCGAGCGTCTCGAGGTAGTTGGAGCCCTTGATGAGAACGCCCAGCTTGGACGCGCCGCCGATGCCGCCAAAGAAACTCAACGGTACGCTGATCACGAGGGCGCACGGGCAGCTGACGACCAGGAAGGTCAGGCCGCGCAGGATCCAATCGGACCAAGCGCCAGTCACCAGGCCGCCGCCAAGCGCGAGCACCGCGGCAGCGCCAGTGACGGCGGGGGTGTAGACGCGGGCAAAGCGCGTGATGAAGTTCTCGGTGCGCGCCTTCTTTTCGCTGGCATTCTCCACGAGCTCCAGAACACGCGCGACGGTTGACTCGCCAAAGGGCTTGGTGGTGCGCACGTGGATGAGGCCCGTCATGTTGATGCAACCGCTGATGATATCGTCGCCGGTCTTGGCCGGGCGGGGGACCGACTCGCCCGTGAGTGCGGCGGTGTCGAGCTGGGTTTCGCCCTCGACGATGACGCCGTCGATAGGCACGCGCTCGCCGGGCTTGACCACGATCACGGTGCCGACGGCGATGTCATCGGGAAAGACCTGTTCGAGTGTGCCGTCGGCTTGCTCGACGTTAGCGTAGTCGGGCGCGATGTTCATCATGGCACTGATCGACTTGCGGCTCTTGCCCACGGCGTATGCCTGGAACAACTCGCCGACCTGGTAGAACAGCATGACAGCGGCACCTTCGGCCATGTGCGGGTCGGTGTCGGGGAAGAGCACCATGGCAAACGCGCCGATGGTCGCGACGGCCATGAGGAAGCTCTCGTCGAAGGCCTTGCCGCGGCGGATGTTATTGAATGCCTTTTGCAGTACGTCGTAGCCGGCAATCAAAAACGGCACGAGGAACAGCACAAAGCTGGCGTAGATGTTGCCGGGCTCCCCAAATGCGATAGTGAGGGCGCCGAGCTCGTCGAGGGCATAAACAACGGCAAAAATGCCCAGTGCTACCAGGATGCGGTTGCGCTTATGCTCAAGGGACTCTCTCTTCTTGCGCTTCTTCTTTTTCTTTTTGGGATCGGCGGCTGTCATGATTCAAACCTCTCATTTGAGTTTATGAACACTCGCTCATATAATTTCGCGAGCAAAGGCCGCGGCAAGCGCGGCCTCGCAGGTCAACGTATGCGCGGGTTAGAGAATGATCTCGCAGTCCGGCTCGGCGTCGGCGGTGAACTCAACGACGCGGTCCAGGACCTCGTCGAACTTGGCGTCGTCGGCCTCGAGCGTCAGCTTCTGGGTCATAAAGTTGACCGAAACGGACTTGACGCCCTCGAGCTTGGCAAGTTCGTCCTGAAGTTCACGCGCGCAGTTGGCGCAATCGATCTCGTCGAGCTTAAACTGCTTTTTCATGGTGGGTTCCTTTCCCTGTGTTAGCGGTCTGGGTGCCGGCCGCGCTGATACCGTGGGTGATTGCTATTCGCAGATATGGCTCATGCCCTGGTTGAGCATGGTATAGACATGATCGTCGGCGAGCGAGTAGAGAATGTTGCGGCCGTCGCGGCGGAACTTGACCAGGTGAGACTGCTTAAGCGTGCGCAGCTGGTGCGACACCGCAGACTGCGAGGTCGCGGTCGCTTCGGCGATGTCAGCCACGCAGAGCTCGCGACCCATGAGGGCATAGAGAATCTTGATGCGTGTGGTGTCGCTGAAGACCTTGAACAGGTCGGCCAGGTCGTACAACAGCTCCTCGTCGGGAAGGTCCTCGGGCGAGCAGGTGGTGGGGACGATCGGCTCGGTGGCCTCGATGCCAGTCTTTGTTTCATCAGCGTGGCTGCTCATTGCAACATCCTTTCATATGAACATGCGCTCATATAAATTACTTCCGATTATATGAGCGCATGTTCATATGTCAATACAATTTACGTTAACTTCGATGACTGCTTGCCGCCTCTGCGATTTTCTGCGGGTTGGGAGACATCGACGCAATGCTCGCCAACATATTTCGAGATGTTCGGCCAGCATGCTAAGAAAGCCACCTTGAGAAGCTTTAGGACTGTTCATATTTGTACTTTATCGTGTTAAATACAGCGAGAATCAGTTCTTCCTCTACGGGAGTTCCTGCAGAATCAGTTTTATCTAAAGTTATATTGAGCATTGCTGCAGCCAATCTGGCACATCGGTGGCCGAATAAGTCGAAAAATGTAGGTGGACATCCGCAGAGATCGCCTTTAGAAGAGCGAATTCTCAATTAGATCAATAATCGTGTCGTCTTCCGTGCGGTTTCCATCGATTTTTGCGAACATGTCGCATTCCCAAGGCCCATTGATTTCCTCAGTAAGGGCCCCGACGTGTTGCATGTCGTCGGGTTCTGGCACATCGTTGATGCTCGGGTCATCAGCTTGCGGATATTGGCTTGCAATTTCGCGCTTGGCGGCCTCTTCTTCTTTGAGTGTCTCCAGGACGCGGCGACCGTATTCGAAGTAGCGCCGCAAGACAAATTGACGAAGAGTTTCTTGCAGGATGGCGAAGTTATCCGGGAGTCGACCGGGCCATATCTTCTCGCGAATGCGAATCGCTTCCATGACCCGCCTAAAAGCGGACTGCTTGAAAAACGAATGACGACTAACTGTGATAACGGCATATCCCATGTTTCGCAGCGTGTTTCGGCGTTCCTCGTCAATTGATTGCTGTTCGGGCTCGTCGTGGTAAAAGCCGTTGTATTCGATATCGGTCATCGAATTTTCGAGCAGCGCGTCGAGGTAGAAAACCGTCCGTCGCGTTAGGGCGGCGTATCTTTTGGGGACTGGGATCGGATAGTCCGTTTTGATAGCGCGTATGGCTAAGCCACCCATTGACTTGGGCATTGTCAGCATCATGACAAACGCCGTTTCGAGTGGGGAGCGACAGCCTTCGCGTACATAAGAAAGTGCCTTAAGTGCTTTATTAGATCCACGATACCCCGATGCCTCTGAAAAGAAGGCTCTGAGCTCTTCAACGCTGGTTAGGGCTGGGCGCTCGCGATATTGAGTTTCGTCGGACGTTCCAAGCGCGTAGGAGCCGCAGATTTCAAAGTAATACTCAACGAGCTCCGAAAGGTTGAGGTCGGCTGCTGCTTCTAACGCGCACAGCTTGATATCGACGATGTAGACGTTCGGCTCGAGTTCTAGGTAGCTTTCTGCATCAAACGTATAGCGCGTGCAGTGGCAGATGCAGCCCTTGCGGTGCCTTTTGGCATTATTGGAAAACGTCAGCACATGGATGCTTTCAGAATCGACATTCTTTCTGTTGAGCCATGCTCGCGCCGCTTCCAGGTTGGACGTGGTCGGCGCAGACACCTTGATCTTTTCCATAGATATGGGATCGGTCGCGTGGCTTGCGAGCGAGTTGACTGTTTGGTATACAGCGCGTGCCGTGGTATGTGACAGAACGATTCCCATACGCGCATGATGGCATAGCGGACGCCATATACGCTCGAAACTTCGGGCAACGGTATTGGGGCGCGGCTTATCTTCTGCGAACGGTGGGTTTTTGAGCTGTCGTATTGAGGGGGGGGCAGCTTCGGCTGGGGAGGTTTCTGTCGGCTGCCCCATTTTGGTGAACTTTAGTTGCGGATTCGTAGCTTCTAAGCGTTTTTGCCGACCGCTCAGATGCCTCACCAACATAATTTGAGTTATTCGGCCTTATCCTATACGAATGGTGTGATCGCAACGTCTTATTCGAATTGATTCAGGTAGATTTATAGGGCTTGGTTGCGAAATTGGGGCGACTATAGCGCTCGATTGCGGTTCAAGGGGCCTCGACTAGTGGTTCAGCTGGCCGAACAACTCGAAAAAAGTAGGTGGGCCAATCTGCCGACTATGTGAAGCATGCGTATTTGCTCGTTTTGATTAAAACTAGGGTGCAGCCATAAGACTGCGCCCTAGTTTACTGCGTGCCGGTGCGTCCAGACGGATTGCACTGTGCCTGGCAGGCGCTCCCGCAGATGGATCGGTTATTTCGCAAACAGGTTCTTGAGGTTGAACTCGGCCTGTACCGTGCGGAGCATGAGGTCGGTGTCGTCCAGACCCAGATGCTGCTCGTTGGCGTCGGGCGCGAGGGTGCCGCGACGGCGTGCCCAGTTCTCGAGCGCGGCGGGGGCGGACTCGCGGGGGAGCGAGCGCACGTCGGCGTCCAGGCTGCGGCAGATCTGGCGCGAGTCGATGACGATGATCTTGCCGGCGCGGCGTGCCTCGGCGTAGCCGTCCAGGTGGATCTTGAACCAGCTGTCCTCAAAGGCGGCGTTGTGTGCCATGTACGGGTACTTCTTCATAAGCTTGAGCAGCTGCTTTTGCAGCTCCTTGTTCTCGCGGAAGGGCGTTTTGCCGTCGATGTCGTCCCAGGTAATGTGGTGGATATTCGACAGCGGCACATCTTCGCCGCGGTAGATGTCGGGCAGGCCGCAGTAGTGTGCCTCGGCGTCATGCGGGACGGCGTCGCTGGTGAGCTCCATGATCTCCCAGCCCACGTTGATGATATAGCCGCGCTCGGGTGCACGGCCGGTGGTCTCGATGTCGATACCGAGCACGGTGCCCTGGATGGGCTTGCGGGCGTAGGCCACGCCGAGCGCGTCGCGGTCGCCGCGGATTTCGCGCATAACGGACGCGGCGGTGCGCTTTTGCATCTTGCCGATGGCGGCGCAGGTGTCGGCATCGGACAGGCCGCGCGAGAGCGTCGCGGGCGTCACGTTGCGCAGACGCGCCTCGCCAATCTGGTCGCACAGGTCGCGGTTGCGGTCGGCCAGGTCGCGCACGGTGGCAAAGTCGAAGCCGGGGTCGCCCTCGGCGGTAAAGTACTCGGTCTCGAGCACCTTGAGGGCCTCCTCGCCCTTCTGGCGCTCGGACTCCATGGCGCCGTGGTCGCCGTAGATAAACATGGGGATAAACGGCTGGCGCTCGTATTCGAGTGCTTGCGATACGTTCATATGCTACTCCTTGGACGGGCCGCGTTGTGCGGCTCGAGGTTACTGAGTTATGGCGAGATGATAGTTTACCATAGGCAACTATTGGCACCGCGCCCGGGACAACTACAATACCCTAGTTGACCGCTAGGACTTTTACAATGCTGCCGAAAGACACGAAAGGTTCCATCCGTCATGGATTTACTGATTGATATTCTGCTCGACGCCGGCAAGGACACGCTGTCGCTGGTGCCGTTTTTGTTGGTGACGTATCTTGCTCTCGAGACACTTGAGCACGTTGCGGGCGACCGCGTCAACGGCGCTATCAAGCGCGCCGGCGCTGCGGGTCCCGTGGTTGGCTCGCTGCTGGGCATGGTGCCGCAGTGCGGATTTTCGGCCATGGCAGCAACGCTGTACGCCGGCCGTGTCGTGACCTTGGGCACGTTGGTGGCGGTGTTCCTTTCGACCTCCGACGAGATGCTGCCGCTGTTGCTTGCCGAGCAGGTTCCCGTGCAGACTATGGCGATGCTTTTGGCTTCGAAAGCGCTGATCGCACTGGTCACGGGTTTTATCGTGGACGCTGCCATTCGCGGCCTGCGCCGTAACGCCCGCGCGCACGCGGCGATTCGCCGTACCGTGCTGGGAACCGCGGCCAACCCGGCCCACGTGAACTGCGCGCACGACGACCACAGCGGCGGTGACATCATCGACGAGGTGGCCGAGGCAGGCGTGAGCGCCGACCACATCCACGAGCTGTGCGAGCGCGACCATTGCGGTTGTGATGAAGACGAGGACGAGCACGAACACGGACATGGCCACGATCACGGTCATGAGGGCGAACATGAACACCATGATGGTCACGGTCACTCTCACTCCCACGAAGGGACGCCTGTCCTGTCGATCATCCGCAGTGCGATCTCGCACACCGTGCAGGTCTCGGTATTCATTTTTCTGGTGACGCTGATTCTGGTCGCCGTGCTCGAGACGTTCGGCGAGTCCGCGATCGAGCAGTTCCTGCGCGGCAACGAGACACTCGCTGTCCTGGGTTCGGCGCTTGTCGGGCTGATTCCCAATTGCTCGGCGAGCGTGGTCATTACACAGCTGTATCTGGAAGGCGCGCTGCAACTGGCGCCGATGCTCGCCGGCACGCTCATTTCCGCCGGCGTGGGTTATCTGGTGCTGTTCCGCACCAACCGCAGCGCCCGCGAAAATGCCGTGTTCCTGATCATGATGTACGTCATCGGCGCTGGCTGGGGCCTCATCCTTTCCGCCTTTGGGTTCTAAGTGGATGTTTGGGGCATGCCGTAAAACTAGGACATGCCATAAATTCCACCGCCATGACCTGGGCGTTGGATGCGCGTCAATCGGCAAAACAAAAAGGTAGATTATTAGGCATGTCCCAAAAACCTACCTTGGTTAGCGCAGCAGCTCGGTGAGGTTGCGTTTAAAGCGGGCGCGGTCTTCGCTGGTAAATGCCGCCGGCCCGCGAGTGCGTCCGCCGGCGCGGCGCACCTTCTTTTCCTCGTGGCGAATAAACAGCTGCATGTCGATGGTTGCTTTGTCGTAGACGCGCCCGCGCACACCGATAGCGGCGGCATCGCGCCCGAGCACCATGCTCGCCAAGCCAATGTCCTGCGTCACGACCACGTCGCCCGCCTGCAGGCGTTCGACAATGGCAAAGTCGGCGCTGTCGGCGCCCACGCTCACGTCGAGCGTCGTGACCCAAAAGCCGCGTCGCGCGTGCTCGGCATCGCGCGGGTCGTCGCGGCGAATGTGCCGTTCCAGGTTTTGCGTGCTATTGCCGGCGATAACAACGGCGACGCCCGCCCGCCGCGCGCAGTCAATCGACTCGCGCGTGACCGGGCAGGCGTCGGCATCAATAAAGAGCGTTCGCGGCATCTAGTGCACCAGTTTGCCAAATTGAATGGCGCGAACAATGAGCGTTACGCCAAACACCAGCAGCGCGGCGCCACTAAAGATGGCAAGCATCTTGGCCGACCACAGCGGATAGATAAACACGAACATGCCGGCGATGATGGAGAGTGCACCGCTCAGGATGGCAAGGGCGCGGTTGGACGAAAGCTCGGACTCCAGAATGGACATGACACCTTCGACAATCCAGCCAAAGCCGGCCACGATAACCACCATCGTGGTGAGTGTCGCGGTCGAGAAGGCCTGGTTGCGCAGGATTATGACGCCGCCCAGGATAATGAGTAGGTTGGAGATGATGCTCGTCACGCGCCAGCCAGTGGGCAGCAGCGGCTCAAAAATGGCAGTGAACAGCCTGATGGCAGCGGTGATTACAAAGTAAAAACCCAGGACGGTCGTCAAAAAGACGAGGGACTTGGCGGGTGCAAAAAGCAGCGCGATGCCAGCAATGAGCGCCACGACGCCCGTGATGGCGTAGATCCAGCGCACGGCCTTGACGGCTTTGCCCGCCATACTTTTCTCGTCAAATCCAAACTGGCTCGATTTTTGGTCATCGTTCCTAAAGATACCCATAACGTCTCCTTTCCGTGCGGCGTAAGCCTTGATCGTTACAACCAGTATCGCTTAAAGGCGCTGGCGTATGGGTCGGGGAGGGCGAAACGTAACCCAAAGGTCCCGAATTGTTTCCGTTGTTCCCCACGTCGCGGTTTTCTATTCAACAGGTGTAGAACATTGCAGCCCTGTTCGTTATTGCCTACGTTTTAGGTTAGATTTTCCTAAGGACAATTGGCTTGTATTGGGGGTCCCTATGAACGAAGCAGTTCCCGAGGCACCGTCGAGTGTCGAATCGATGGCAAAGCAAGGTTGCGAAAAGCTCGGTCTGGAAGCGTTTGATGCGCTGGTCCGTCGTGCCCGTACGTGCCGTCGCTTTGACGAGTCTATGCGCGTGCCGCGCGAGTTTTTGCTCGAGCTGGCGGAACTGGCGCACCTGGCTCCCTGCGGCGCCAATGCTCAGCGTCTGCGCTTTCACGTGGTGAGCGGTGCAGAGGACTGCGCGCGTGTATTTGACGAGCTTGCATGGGCCGGTGCGCTCAAGGATTGGCCGGGTCCCGATGAGGGCGAGCGCCCGACCGGCTACATCGCGATTCTTGCTGAGCGCGCCGTTCCGGGCAAGCCCGCCGCTCCCATTACCGATGTCGACACGGGCATTACCGCGCAGACGATGATGCTCGCCGCCCGCAGCGCCACGCCCGAGGTGGCAGCCTGCATGTTCAAGGCCTTTACGCCCCACGCGATCGATGCCATGGGGCTCGATAACGACAAGTATGAGCTCAAGCTGATCATGGCGTTTGGCATTCCGGCCGAGACACAGGTGATCGATGCGATCGATTCCAATCCCGACGGCTCCATCAATTATTGGCGCGACGAGGCGCGGGTGCACCACGTACCCAAGCGTCCGCTTGCCGACGTGCTGCTGTAGTTGTGCGTCGTTGCGGTGCAATCCGGCGGCAAAATCACCACAAAGGCTCCTGTCCCCTTTGTGGTGGTACGAGGGGAGGGTGTGTGGCAGATCTGTATTTGGTGCGGCATGGGCAGACTGAGCTCAATGTGCAGAGCATTTTGCAGGGCTGGCACGATTCGCCGCTTACGGCGCGCGGGCGCGAGCAGGCGCTGACGGCGCGTACGGCGTTTGCGGCGCGTGGCGTGGCCTTTGATCATGTGTATTCCTCGCCGTTGGGCCGGGCGCGGCATACGGCCGAGCTTATCGTTGGCGAGGGCCGTTCCATTGAGCTGGTCGATGACCTGCGTGAGTGGCATTTTGGCTCGCTGGAGGGCACATCAAATCGCGAGATGCCGCCGCAGCCCTGGGGCGATTATCCGGTGGCCTTTGGCGGCGAGTCGGAAGTGCAGCTTCAGTCGCGCATGGTCGCGGCGCTGTCCCGCATCATGGCCAGGCCGCAGCACGACTGCGTGCTGGCGGTTTCCCACGGCTCAGCCTGCCAGGAGTTTCTTGAGTATGTGACTGGCGGGGGAGAGCTGCCCGACAACGGTGCCGTGCTTCATTTTGGCTATTGCGATGGGGCGTTTTCGCTCTTGGGTTGGTAACGAACGAAAGGACCCCTATGAATAAAGATCTGTATCTGGTCCGTCATGGACAGACGATATTCAACCTTAAGCGCATTATTCAGGGCTGGAGTGACTCGCCGCTTACGCAGTTGGGTTGCGACCAGGCGGCGCGCGCCGGCATGTTTTTACGTGCGCGCGGCATTGAGCCCGATCATGCCTACACCTCCACGCTTCATCGCACCGAGCAGACTATCGCCAACTTGTGGCCGGGCTTGGCGTACGAGCGCCTGGACGGCCTGCGTGAGTGGTTCTTTGGCGACTTTGAGGCCGAGCGCGTGATGCTCATGCCCGAGCGCCCGTGGCGTGACTTCTACTGCCAGTTTGGCGGCGAGGGGCAGATGCAGGTGCGCGAGCGCATGGTGGCGACGTTGACCGATTTGATGCGACGCCCGGACCACTCGTGCGTGCTCGCGGTGAGCCATGCCTCGGCCATCAAGGAGTTTTTGGACCACGTGAGGGGAGCGGCAGCCGACGAGCGCGAACGCGTGCCGGGCAACTGCTCAGTGCTGCATTTTGCGTTTGACGATGCGGCCGATACGTTTGAACTGGTCGAAGTCTTTACGCAGGAAGACTACGCGCGCGAGCTGGGGCTAGAGCCGCTCGTGGCGGCGGCAGGTCCGCAGCGTGGATAACGCTGACGTTGCGGCCCGGTTTACCGGCGTAATTGTTTGATGCGAAAAGGGCGGAGGTGCATGCGTTTGCTGCATCTCCGCCCCTTGTTTGTTTGGATGCTGGGTTTTCCAGCTTAGCGTTTGAGTTCGCTAGAACCGTGAGACCTGGTGAGTGAGCAGACCCGTCGGAACCTGCGGCGCGCTGCCGCTGACCTGCGCGGCGGGGAACAGCACGGCTACAGCAAAGTTGAACGGCTCTTTGCCAGAGTAGGCGCCGGCAGCGCGGGCCTCGTCGGCCAGAATCTGCGATGCCCCAGCCAGTGCGGCGACATAGGCGGAGTCACCGGCGAACACCGGGTCGGGCGCCTGATCGAGCATGGCACGGATGGCGGCAACGGCGTCCTCGCGCTTGACCTCCCACACGCGATGTGTGACGCCCGCGGGATCGGTGACGGCGTAGAGCGATGCGCCCTCTTTGGCAGCGCTCAAAATGATATCCATGACGGGCGACGCCTCGTAGGCGAGCGACACGGGGCGCGGCTGCACCTTGAGCTCGGCGATCGCGCGCGCGGTGGCGAGTGCGTCGATGCTCTCGGCGGCAGCCTCGTCGCCGCCCGTCAGCACGTTAACCGGGCAAATCGCCACGACACCCGTCACGCGTCCCGGCTCACCCGAGCATTCGTACACGTAATACGCCGCGCCTGGATCCTTGAGCATCAGACCATCGGCAATGGCTCCGCGCAGAGCATCGTTGCCGCTCAGGATGCTGCCCATTGCAGGCAGTGCCTCGAGCACGCGGTCCTGAGCCGGGCGGATGCAGGGAAACGGAAGTGCTTTCATGGGGCGGTCCTAACGCACGAGTCGGTTTGTTCGCGGCTTATTATGCCCCAACTTGGCCGCTCGCGTCCCAGAGCACGTTATCGGCGAGCGCGATTAGCACCTGCTGACAACGAACGATGTCGGCGTGGGGCACATATTCGTTGGGCTTGTGGGCGAGCGCGAGCGAGCCTGGGCCATAGCTCATGCAGTTACGGTTACCCGTCTTGCCGGCAATGACGGCAGTGTCGGTGTAGCCGGTAAAGAAGCCGACGGTCGTATCCGTGCCCGTTACATCGTCTGCTGCGCACTTGAGTGCAGCTAGAAGGGGAGAGACCGGATCGCGCTCGATGGCGGGGCGGTCGCCCGTCACGGTGTAGCTGCCATGGCAACCGGGAACGGTGGCTTCGGCGACGGCGATGGCATGCTCGACCATATTGATTGCGGCGGCCGTATCGGTCGGCGGGGTCAGGCGCATGTCGACCCAGACCTTGGCGTGGTCGGGCACGACATAGGGGCGATAGCCGCCCTCGATCTGTCCAAATGTGACGGTCGAAGGCCCCAGGTCATCATGTACGGGCAGCGCCGCGAACGCACGGCGCAGCGCACAGACGACCTCGGCCATGGCGGCGACGGCGTCGGCGCCCTTCCACGGCTGGCTCGCATGCGCTGTGACGCCGGCCATGTCGATCTCGAACCACGTGCGCCCCTTGTGCGCCACCTGAATCTGTCCGTCGGTGGGCTCGGTATCCAGCACCCATTCGCGCGAGCCGACCCAGTCGGCGTCGATGGCCGCCTCGGAGCCGCGCATAAAGTCCTCCTCGTCAACCGAGCAAATGAGCGAAAAGCCGCGGTGGGGAAGTGCGCCCTTCGCCGCAATACGCTCAAACGTGTGAATAAGTGCGGCAATGGCGCAGGCCAGACCGCCCTTCATGTCGCAGGCGCCGCGGCCATAGAGCTTGTCGTCCCGCACGGTCGCCCCGAGCGGCGGTATGTCTGCGTCCCAGCCATCTCCCAGGGTGACGGTATCCATGTGGCAGATGTAGACGAGCCGCGCCTCGTCGCTCGCGTCCGGCACGGTAATCATAAGGTTGCGGCGCCCGGGGAGCACTTCGAGCTCCTCAATCCGCGCAGCATCGAGCGCAGGACTATCAAGCTGCGCTAGCTGCTGCTCAATGAGCCTCTTAATGAAGTGCTCAATCTCGCCCTCATATGCGCCGGGGTCTGAGCTGTCAATCTTTACAAGGTCCTGCGCAAGCCGCCAGGCAAAGTCCTCATCAACCATATGCAACCTCACAATCAGTTTGCTTTCCAAACCGATTGTAAGCCTCCCGAGAGATTCACGACGTGCAAGTAGCAGTATTTACCGTTCGCAGGCCGAGCCATCGCGTTTGTCGTCTGGGCGGGCTCACAAACGACGTACTGGGTACGTACTCTTCATGGACGACATGCTGTGCGACATATCAGCCTTTAGGTATTACCGGATACCTCCACAGGTTTTGGCAATAATGCCGGACCTGCCCGATTCTGCGGACGATCCGCGCAGGGAGCACCTATGTGAGCATCCGCTCGTCACGCATTTCCTGGGCACCCCGTTACACGTGTTGGCGCAGGGCAGCTGCGGACGTAAGGGCGATCGCATTGTCAGGCATGTTTGGAACGGGGAGAGGCCGTTTGATTCCGTGCGGCAGACGGAGTTTGGCTTCGATGTTGCGTCCCCACTCTTTACCCTGCTGACCCTGGCTTCCTCGGTCTCAAACGAGCGTCTAATCATGTGCATGTATGAGATGTGCGGCACCTTTGCCGTGTGCAAGATTGCGCCTCAGGTAAAGTCGGCACTTGAGCAGGCATATGGGAGCCGATGGAGTGACGCACGGTCGGGCTGGGAAAACGTAAAGGATGTCTCGGGGAATCCAACGGACTTGTGGAAACGACCTCCCTTGATCGAGCTCTCTGAGCTTACAGAGTTCGTCGATAAGGTCCGGGGGCTCCGCGGCGCTAAATCGTTCATACGAGCCGCGAAATGCATTACGGGGGTGGCAGCATCGCCGCTCGAGGTCCAGGCTTCGATGCTGTTTGGTCTTACGAGGTTGCGCGGCGGCGAAGGGCTGCGCCTTACCAATAACGTTGAGATTCGTATGACGCGCAGCGCCCGCCTGATTTCGGGGCTTGATAGGCGCTATGCCGATATCCTGCTGGCAAATAAGGACGGCAGCCGAGAGTGTCTGGTTGAATGCCAGGGTAAAGCCATTCACGGATCCATTGAATCCAAGATTTCGGACTCCGATCGAACGACGGCCTTGCAAGCCATGGGATATCCCGTCGTTCTGATGACCTATGGTCAGCTGGCCGACTTCGATGCCTTCCGCGTGGTGATGGAGCTCATCATGTCCTATCTCGATGTGCCGCTGAAAGACAAGACGCCGCGACAGCAGGAGCTCGAACGGCGGCTTCGTGAGGAGATTTTTATCGATTGGGCGGGAATGTAGTCGCGCGGTGGGTAAACGGTAGCGCGAGCTAGAGTTCTGGTCACAAAAAGGCTTCAATTTTGCCTTGGAGGGACCCTAAAAATGCTATCTAGAATAAGTTGTTTCGGAAAATAGACAGTCAACTTACATTCGGCACATAGAGACCGATTTTTACCTACTAAAGTCCCTGATAAAGCTGTTTATCAAAGCGGGCGTGCTTAGCGACTGGAGCCTCACTATCGATTATCTGAAAAAACTTGTTCTGGGTATCATTTTAAAGTCGTCCGGAGCAACAAAATCGCCCCCCGTTTCGTGAAAACGGGGGGCGAATGGGCTTCGTGGTCTGTCTGGCAGGTTTGGCGCCGGCGCTACTTAATCACGCGCACGCGATACATCGACGGAATCTGCTTGAGCGCCTCGATCGTGCTGCCGTCCAGGTGCTCATCGGTGTCGAACATGGTGTAGGCGTTCTCGCCAGCGGACTCGTTGGTCATGCGCTGCACATTGGCGTTGTCCTTGGCGAGAATGGCCGTGATCTGGCCGATCATGTTGGGCACGTTGGCATGCAGGCAGGCAATGCGGCTTGCGGCGCGCGCCTTGCCCATGCTGCAGGCGGGGTAGTTGACGCTGTGCGCGATGTTGCCGTTTTCCAGGTAATCCTTGAGCTCGCTGATGGCCATGTCGGCGCAGTTGGCCTCGGCCTCGCCGGTGCCGGCGCCCGAATGCGTGGTGATAAACGTGTTGGGCATCTTGACGGTCTTGGGCGTGGCAAAGTCGCAGCTAAACCAGCTGAGCTTGCCCTCGCGCAGGGCAGCGTCGACGGCGTCCTCGTCAATGATGGTTTCGCGCGCGTAGTTGATGAGCACGGCGTCGGGCGCCAGCAGGTCGATCTGCTCGGTGCTGATCATGCCGATGGTATCGGCCTTGCTGGGCACGTGCACGGTGAGGTAGTCGCAGCCGCGGCAGAGGTCCTCGAGCGTGCCCACGCGCTGCACCTCGCGACTCAGCACCCATGCGTGCTCGACGGAAATGAACGGGTCGTAGCCGTAGACGTCCATGCCCAGATCGACACAGGCGTTGGCGACCTTGGAGCCCACGTTGCCCAGGCCGATGACGCCGATGCGCTTGCCCTTGAGCTCGCGGCCCACAAAGGCCTTCTTGGCCTTTTCGGCATCGACCTGAATCTCGGGGTCGTCGGCGTTGTCACGCACCCAGTTCATCGATTGCACCACGCCGCGGCTCGAGAGCACCAACATGCCCAGGACGAGCTCCTTGACGGCGTTGCTGTTGGCGCCGGGGGAGTTAAAGACGACGACGCCCTTCTTGGCGTACTCCTCGACGGGGATGTTGTTGACGCCGGCGCCGCAGCGGGCGATGGCGCGGATGCCCTCGGGCAGCTCGTAGCCGTGCAGGTCGGTGGAGCGCATCAGAATGGCGTCGGCCTCCTCGGCGGTGCCCACAAACTCGTAGCCCTCGCCAAATTCGACTTTGCCGTCCTTGGTAATGTCGTCGATGGTTTTAATCTTGCGCATGAAAAACTCCTTAGCGGATTTGTTTATAACAAGTGGTTTGAAGTGGCTGGTCGGTCCGCGTGTTGCGGGCTAGTTAGATCGCGGGCTCAAACTATGCTGCGCTTCGAAGTCCTTCACGTACGTGGCCAGCGCCTGCACGTCCTCCATGGTGACGGCGTTGTACACGCTGGCGCGCATTCCGCCGACGAGGCGATGGCCCTTGACGTTTTGGATCTGGTGCTCTGCCGCGCCCGCAACAAAGGCCGCGTCGAGTTCGGCGTCGCCGGTACGGAACGTGACGTTGGCGATGGAGCGGCTGTTGGCCTGCGCGGTGCCATGGAACAGCTCGCTGTGCTCGAGCAGGTCGTAGAGCAGGTTGGCCTTGGCCCAGTTGCGCTCGGCCATGGCGGCAAGTCCGCCGGTCTGCTCAACCCAACGGAACACCTTGCCGCACACGTAGATGCCAAAGGTGTTGGGCGTGTTGAGCATGGAGCCCTTGGCGGCCTGGGTCTTAAGGTTCATGTACTGCGGCGTCTGCGCAAAGGCCGGGCCGTCGGCGATCAGGTCGTCGCGCACGATGACCACGGTCACGCCAGCGGCGCCGGCGTTTTTCTGAGCGCCGGCGTAGATGAGTCCGTAGCGCTCGACGTCGAGTGGCTGCGACAAAAAGCAGCTCGAAACATCGGCGACCAGCGGCACATCGCCGCAGTTAGGCAGCTCGCGGTACATGGTGCCAAAGATGGTGTTGTTCTGGCAGATGTAGACGTAGTCGAGCCCGTCGCCCGCAGCCTCGGCGGCAATACGCGCGTTGATGTCGGCCATGTCGGGGATGCGGTCGAAGTTGGTGTCTTCGGAGCTCGCGAGCAGCACGGCCTCGCCGTACTTGGCGGCCTCCTTGTACGCCTTGTTGGCAAAGTTGCCGGTCACGATGTAGCCGGCGCGCCCGCGGCGCATGAGGTTCATGGGGATGCCCGCAAACTGCAGCGTGGCGCCGCCCTGCAAAAACAGGACACGGTAATTGTCGGGGATGCTCAGCAGGCGGCGTAGGGTTGCCTCGGCGTCGTCGATGATCTGCTGGTACATGCTAGATCGATGGCTCATCTCGAGCACGGACATGCCGCAACCGCGGTAGTCCATCATCTCGTCGGCGATCTCGGCGAGCACGCTTGTGGGCAGTGCGGCCGGGCCAGCTGAGAAGTTGTGCACACGTGCCATCTTCTAGTTCCCCCTCGTAGTCGTTTGAACGTTCGGGATACTTTAGCACAGTGGAGCGCTAGGCGCGACCGCATCACGGTAAAACTCGAGTGCGCCGCTATGATTTACAGGATGGTTACATGGGGGAGGGCGGTCGCAAGGTCTATATCGCCGGGATATACCGTGACAGGTACTCTTTGAGCGCGGGGTCGCACACATAGAGATACGTTCCTAACATGCCGCGCGTCATGAGGACGTAGTAGGCGTTGACGATGATCTTTTGCAGATCATCGTCGCTTGCCTTTTTCTTGGCAACGGCATCTTTGAAGTTTGCCCTGTTAACGTTGACTGCATCTTTGTTCGAATCGTAGTAAATGTCGGGACCCAGAATTACGAATCCGTAGTTGAGGTCGTAGCCTTGTACCGTATGAATGCATCCGACTTCGTTGACGGCGTTGGCGGAGTTAACCCAATCCTTCTGGGTTGAGTTCCAGCGTTTGGGAATGCCCTCGATGACGATATCGAACGCATCTTTGTTATTCTTCGTTTCCCACTTCCACGCAAAGCCTGCCATCATGCGGGATAGACCAACTTCTTCTTCCTTGGTTTGCTGCAGAGAGCAGAAGTCCTCAAATCGGTCGACGATTCCAAACTGGTATCTGGGGATATCGCTGTCCGGATCCCCGGCTCGCGAATCGTAAGGCTCCTATGAAAAGAGTGCTTTGAACTTCATGCCGGCATGCATGTACGCTTTGTTATCAAGCAGGTCGTAGACAAAATCGAGGTACTCATCGCCGCCACGCACGCGCATTTGGGTACTCAAGTTGAATTCTTCGGTCTCGATGCCGGCTTCTTCGAGTTGGTTGAGTCGCTGCTCAAGGCCATCTCGGTTGAGTCCCGATGCGCGGACTTGCTGTTTGGGGTCAAAGAACAGGTACGCCTTGTCGCAGCATTTGAAAATCCAATCCACCTGGCTGCTCGTGCGCGGCAAGCTGAGTCGTTCACATGTGTTGTAGAAAGCTCCGATGCCGGCGCCGGCGGATAAGTAGTTTCCCAGTCGGTGCGCCTCGTCGACAAGCAAGACGTCATACCGATCGTTTTTTGTGACGTCGTTGGGGCTCAGGATATCGCCGGGCTTTAACCCGGGGAGGAAGTGCGTGAGTTTTTTGAGCGTCTTGCTCAGAGACTCCATGGGCGTCACGAAGCCGACCCGCAGACCGGAAAGGTTCGGCTCATTTTTGATTTTGAACATGAGACTGATGGCGAGGATTGTTTTGCCTGTTCCCGGCGCGCCGTTCACGACGGTTACGCGCTCTTTCTTGGGACCGCCGTGTTTAATGTCTTCATGCTCTTGCTCGAGCCGCCTGTAAATCGCCTCAATCGTTTCGTATTGATCGGGCGTGAGCGTTTTGAAGGGCGAGAATTTGAACAGGTCGGTATTCTCGAGCTCTTCGATGGGGTGGATCGCATAGTTCTCTTCGCGAAGCTTTGTCCAGAGGTCTCTGAACTTCTGGCGATACTGAGGTCGCTCAAAATAATCGAACTGGGCATAGCCATTGTTGGCGTTGGTTACCTGGTATTTTTCGTCAGCGCAGAACAGCTCGATAAGTCGATTCTCAAACTCAAATGTTGCTGACTGATTGAAGGTTGGATTGTCAATCAGGAGGGTCCGGTCGAAGTCTTTGTCCACGTTTGCGGCGTGTTGCTTCATGCGGCGTCGATAATTGGTCGTTTGACCGATGTACGCCGTTTTGTTTTTACTGTTGGTCAGAATATAGAGAACGGGCCAACTCTCGTCATGGTGGAATCCGGGCTTTGGCGTGCCAAAGTCCTGCAGCGATTCGCTTGCCTCGAAGGGTTGGGGGAGGGGAAGCGTGTATTGTCGAAGGGCGAACTCATTACTCATGGTGGGCCGCCTTTCTGTATTCGCTGGAGCTGGTGTCGACGGGATAGCGCTCGCCGTTGCGTTTGAGTTTGGACGAGAGCGCCTTTGGGAGGTCGATTCCGTTTAGATCGGCGAAACGTAGGAGAAAGAGGAGCGTGTCGGCAACTTCGTCTTCGATGGCTTGGCGCTGATCAGGGCTATCGAACATTTCTGCAATGCGCTTGTCGCTCATAAAGCGGAAAAGCTGAAGGAGTTCGGAGGACTCTGTCGCTATGCCGATGGCAAGTTCCTTTGGAGTGTGATATTTGCGCCAATCGCGCGCATCACAAAAATCTCTGACTTGTTCTGTCATGGCAGTGAGCTTGTCCATCATCCGTAACCTCCCTGATGTTCATTATTTTATTATGGCCGTATCTGGAGTTTATTGCACATCAGTTGGGACGTGCGGTTTGTCCGGCCGCGATTGCCCGGTAGGAGGATTCACCGTGAAGATTGAAGTTGATGTAGACCAGCTGCGCGAGGGCTTGCTCGACTACGCGGGGAGCGCGGCTGGCGTGGGCTTTCCCGCTGCCATGCTCGACGTGATGGATATCGAGGACGAGTCGCCCCAAGAGCTCCTAGCCCGAGCCGAACGCGAAGGCCTCGACCTCCGCGACTTTGCTGTGGGTGACAGCTAGTAGCTGAAGAGGGACGGGCTGCTAGGAAGCTAGCGTGGCGATGACGGCTTCGTCGCCGGCGTATATTAGGGTGTTGCCATCGGGGATGATGGTTTGGCCGTCGCGCTTGAGCATCACCACGATAAACGGGTGCTTGCCCTGCGGCACGTCGCGCAGGCGCTGACCGGCCAGGCGACCGTGGGGCGTCACGGTGACCTCGCGCAGCGTAACCTCGGCACGCTCTTCGAACGTTGGGGCTGCCATCACCAGAAGGTCGCCTTCCTCGATGACGGTATCGCCGTTGGGCAGTACCGGGTGTGCCCCGTCGCGCAGCACCAAGACCACGAGCATGTCCGTCGCGCTGCCAATATCGGCGAGCGAGCGCCCGGCAAACGGATGGCCAGCGCCCACCTTGAGCTTTACAAACGACATGCCGTCCTCGTCGTGGTAGTCGTTAAAGGTGCGGCGCACGTCGCCGGCCGCATCGATCATATCGAGTTTCTTCGCCACCGCCGGCAGTAGCGAACCCTGCACCACAATGCTCGATACGGCAATCACAAACACCAGGTCAAATAGGTCGTGTCCGCCGGGAACGCCGGCCACCACAGCAAAGAGGCTAAAGACGACCGAAGCCGCGCCGCGCAAGCCCGCCCAGCTTACGAGCGCAACCTGGCGAGGGCTCGTCTTAAAGGGCGCCAGCAGCAGACCGACGGCGATGGGGCGGCTCGCAAAGAGCATAAACGCCATGAGCGCCAGGCCGGGTAGCAGCATTTGCGGCAGGCGCGCGGGCGTGACGAGCAGGCCGAGCAAGAAGAAGATCGTCATCTCGGCCATCTCGGTAAGGGTGTCAAAGAAGTGCGCCATCTCGACCTTGCCGGTGATGTCGCTCGCGCCCAGCACAATGCCTGCCAGGTATACGGCCAAAAAGCCGTTGCCGCCCAGGTAGCTCGGCAGTGCGTAGGCGACGATCGCCACGGCGAACAAAAAGATAGTCTGCGCGCCCTCGGCCGTTGCGTGTGCGCGCTCAATCAGGCGGCTGGATATCCAGCCGATGGCAAGGCCCAGCCCCACGCCCAGGATGATCTGCTTGGCCAGCAGCACGGGAATGTCGATGTTGCCACCCGCCGCGAGGGTGGCGAGTACCGCGGTGAGCATGTAGGCGACGGGGTCGTTGGAGCCCGATTCGACCTCGAGCAGCGAGTCGGTGCCGCCCTTTAGCGACAGGTTGTGCTCGCGCAGCACGCTAAAGACGCTCGCCGCGTCGGTCGACGCCACGACCGAGCCCAGCAGCAGGCCGCCGATCCAGTCGAAGCCCAGTGCGAAGTGTGCGAACACGCCAGTGATGCCGGCGGTGGCGATAACGCCGAGCGTGCTCAGCAGCACAGCGGGCGCGGCGACGGGTTTGGCACGGTCGATGTTGGTGTTAAAGCCGCCGTAGAACATGATGAACAGCAGCGCCGTGCTGCAGACGGTTTCGGTGAGCGCGTAGTCGCTAAAGTCGATGTGCGCCGGACCGTTGACGCCGAGCAGCATGCCGAGCGCAATAAAGATGAGGAGGGTGGGGAAGGGGAGTTTTTTGCCGACGGGTTTGATGGTCAGGCACAAAATGATGACGAGGCCGATAAAGAGAAGTATCTGGTTCATGGATAGTGTCCGCTCCTGGGTGGTTGGCGTGGCACGGTCAGTTGTCTGCGGTTATTTGTACCCAAAGGTGGTGGGTTTATGGGGGCGGATTACGGGCGTGCGCGATATCGTCATAGACGGCTGCCGTCTTTGCCTCTGCTCGGAAACCCTTTCCAGCTTTATTGCAACGGAGTACAATGGGTAACGTTTAAGTTCAACTTGAAGTTTTAGTTGCGGCGCCGGGCTTAGACCGCAATGCAAGGAGAGGCGTACCATGGCGATCTATGTGACATCTGATGCTCACGGGCACGTGCGTGCGCTTGACGAGGCCCTGTCTAAGATCTCGTTGACGTCCGACGACACGCTGTACGTGCTGGGCGACATGATCGATCGCGGGCCCGATCCGGTCGGCGTTATTAAGCTCGTGCGCTCGCTGCCCAACGCCCACGTGCTCAAGGGCAATCACGAGCAGATCATGCTCGATGCCATCATTGGCCAGGACCCGCTCGATGCCGAGACCTGGGATATCAACGGTGGCTGGACGACGAGCGAGCAGCTCAACGACATGGAATTTGAGGCATACGAGGAGCTCGTGCGATGGATGGCCGCGCTGCCGCTCTACGCGGTGGCCGAGACCGAGGAGCGCCCGTACCTGCTGGTGCATGCCGGCATCCAGACCGAGGCGGCGCGCGCGTTTTTGCTTGAGCATGGTGTCGATTGCGGTGACGGCAGGGGAGCGGTCGATGCCGATAGCGAGCTGCTGCGGCAAATGCTCGCCGTGCAGTCGTCCGATGACCTGCTGTGGATTCGTCACGGCTATTGGGATGCGCCGACGGGACTGCTTTCTGCCGAGGGCGAGGGCCCGGTCGTGGTGAGCGGCCACACGCCCACGGTGTCGCTTGGGCGCTATTGCGAGGTTGGCGGCCTGGCGGGGCTCGATGAGGAGTCGGGCCGCGGGCAGATTGTGCGCCTGGGTGGCGAGGATACCGCCGGCGTGCCCGATCGCATCGACATCGACTGCGCCGCCGCCACCGGCTCCGAGTTCGGTCGCGTGGGCATCCTGCGGCTCGATGATGGGGCGGAGTTCTACGCGAACATCAACCCGGGCGAATAATCGGTGCAAGTGGTAGCTAATTTGGGACGGGGCTTTTTTGACTACTCTTGCCCTTCTGCCCGCTAATTGATTTCTCTGGGACGGGGATTAAATAATCATTTGGCTGCCCGCTGGCTAAGTGAGTAGACTTTTTTGGAAATGCCGAGCACCCAACATATTTGCCTCAATAAAACCGCAGGTCACAGACTTGTGCTCTGTCGGTGTGGTCAGGGATTCGGTAAAAATCTACTCACTTAGTTTTACGTAATGCATATTGTCTTCAACGAGACCCCAGCCGGGGCGATTCCATCGCAAATTCCGGTGACCGGGGCAGCTAATTAGGCGCCGTAGGGGTTGCGGTCGCGCTCGATGCGCTGGCGGATGTGGGCGTACTCGATTATCAGCAGCACCAGGAGTAGGGCCATGATGGCTAGGTAGCTCACCACGGCGCCCATCAGACCCAGCAGCTTAATCAGGATCACCGGCAGCACCACGCTTACGGCGAAGCAGATCAGGTAGATCTTGGTGACATCGCCGGCGTGGCGCAACACCGTGATGATGGCGTAGATAAAGTCGATTGCCGCGGTGACGCCGCCGGCGACAACCATTAGCAGTGCCAGCGTGCGGTAGCGCTCAAAGTTGAGGCCGTACATAAAGCTCATGATGGGGATGCCGGGGCCTGCCATAAATGCGGCGCACGCTCCGGTAATGACCACGATCAGTGCCATAACGGCAACAATAATCAAGTCAAAGCGGCGACGCTTGCGCGGATTCGCCCAAATGCTCGACAGACGTAGGAGCTGCGGTTTATAGATAAATCCAATGCTCAACAAAATAGCCTGCGCTGGAAAGAACAGTGCATTAAAGTACAGCTGGTATTTGTAGGCCAGTGTGCCTTCCATCACGAACTTGGGCATGCTCTCGATGAGGTTGAACAGGAACAGCGCACCAAAGAGCGGGGCGCACTGGATAAACAGGTGACCAGCCTCGCGCAGACTCATACGGCGTGATTTTTCGGTTTCGAGCAGGGCGAGCGGGGCGGTGACCAGCACGAGCGAGGCAATCGCGGCGATGCCCATGGCCATGGCGGCGATGGGCATGCTGCGCGTGAGGAACAGTGCCACGCTAAAGACCGCGATGACGCCGACGGATCGTAGCGTTTGGCTCATGCCGGCCAGGTAGAGTTTGTCGGCCTGCTGCAGGCGTCCCTCGTACACGTCGGCAATGCCGTCGATCACCTTATACAGGTAGACGCCCAGGCCGATTGTGGCCATCTGCGCATCGTAGCCGCGGGCGCTGCTGTATACCAGGCCGCATGCCAGCGCGAGCGCTCCGCAGATCCAGCGGTTGAGCTGGTAAGAGGCAAAGGACGTCTTTTCGTCGATGTCCGAGACCTGGAAATTGCGCACGCCGTAGTTGCACGCGATCATGATGAGCGTGCCGGTGACAAAGGCGATGGAGAATTTGCCAGCCTCCTCGGCGCCCACGAGCTGTGTGGACACGATGGTGAGCAACGGAAACACCATGCCCCACACGGCGGTGCCCAGGGTATTCCAAAGGTAGTCGCGACGGGTGGCGTGATCTTCGTACTCGGCTTCTTGCGTGGAGAAGCCGCCGCCGTAGACGGCTCCGAGCAGGCGGTTCCACCAGGCATTGACCATGCGGTGGATGGGGCCGGGCTGGCGATCGCGCTCGCGGCGACGGCGTGTGGCCTGGCTGCTGTCGGGACCGCCGGCGTTACGCTGGCTTAGCTCTTGGATTCGTGCGAGCTCCTCGGCGGTGTGCGATGCGGGGAACAGGCCGTTCTCGATGCGTCCGCCCTGCCCGTGCGCCCCGTCCGATACGGTGGGGTCGGCGACGCCATTGCGGCGCGCGATGGCGCGGCGAATGCTATCGATGGGCGTGATGCTCAAAGCGGAGTCCTTTCTATTGCTACGCTCTAGTATAGACGCGACGGTGTTCGTTCGTGTTTTTGAACAGGTTGTTCGATAATTTCGGCGGCGCCATTCAGTAGACGGCATTTGGGGACGTTCCTTATGTGCCGGCACTTTGGGAACGTCCCTAAGTGCCGGCATCCGGGGTCGCTCCTTGGTTGTTGCCTGTTCAAGAGTGTCCCTAACGACTAGGCCGCTTGCCTGCGATTTTTGACCGTTGGGCGGGCGCTTCGCCGTTGCCGCAAAAACGTTTTTGCATATCGGGTACAACGGACTTTACGTGAGTAAAGTGCGCGCCGCGTCCACGTGTCGCGCTTTTAAAGGAGGCCCCATGCCTGGTGTTACCCCTGCAGAAGTTCTGTCCAACTTTGGTATTGCGCTGGTCGAAGATCCCGCCGAGAATCAACCCCGTCTGCTGGTCGATCTACCCGCCGCGGAGCTCGTCGAGCACGCTATCCGCCGCGAAGAAGGCCGCATGGCATCCAACGGCGCGCTGGTGATCGAGACGGGGGAGCGTACCGGCCGTTCGCCCAACGACCGCTTTATCGTCGACACGCCCGACGTGCACGACAAGATCGCCTGGGGCGCCGTCAACCGCCCGCTTTCTGCCGAGAGCTACGAGGCCATCAAGGCCGGTATCGTCAACTACCTCAACGAGCGCGATGTGTTCGTCACTCGCGGTATGGCCGGTGCCGATCGCAACCATACGCGTCGCCTGCTTGTCGCCTGCGAGCGTGCCAGCCAAGCGCTCTTTATTAAGCAGATGCTCGCCCGCCCGCTTGCCCGTGAAATCGCACGCACCGGCGAGCCGGACTTCTGTGTGCTCGCCGCTCCCGGCTACCAGTGCGATCCCGCCATTAAGGGCCTCAACTCCAGCGCCGCCGTGGTCATCAACTTCCAGGAGCGCGTGATTTTGGTTGCCGGCACCGGTTACTCCGGCGAAATCAAAAAGTCCATCTTCAGCGTCATGAATTACCTGCTGCCCGTCGAGGACGACGTGCTGCCCATGCATTGCTCGGCCAGTATGGACCCCGTCACGCATGAGACCGCCGTGTTCTTTGGCCTCTCCGGCACCGGCAAGACCACGCTTTCGGCCAACCCCACGCGCCTGCTGATCGGCGACGACGAACACGGTTGGTCCGACATGGGCATCTTCAACATCGAGGGTGGCTGCTACGCCAAATGCGAGGGCCTGGACGCGTTCCACGAGCCTGAGATCTTCAACGCCGTCCGCTTTGGCGCGATCTGCGAAAACGTGGTGCTCGACGAGAACCGCAAGCCCAACTACGACGACATCTCGATCACGCACAACACGCGCGTGGCATACCCTGTGGAGCACATTCCCAACGCGTGGACCAAGGGCATGGGCACCACTCCAAGCGTCGTGCTCTTCCTGACCTGCGATGCCTTTGGCGTGCTGCCGCCCATCTCGCGCCTGACGGCCGACTCCGCCATGTATCACTTTGTGACGGGCTTTACGGCCAAGATCCCCGGCACCGAGGTCGGCGTCACCGAGCCCACGCCCACGTTCTCTTCGCTGTTTGGCGAGCCGTTTATGCCGCTCGACCCCATGGTCTATGCCAAGATGCTCGGTGAGCGCATCGCCGACGGCCGCACGCGTGTGTACCTGGTCAACACCGGCTGGATCGGCGGCGGCTACGGCGTGGGTCATCGCATCGAGCTTGCCTACACGCGCGCCCTGGTGGCCCGCGCCCTCGACGGTACCATCGAGGACAGCGAGTTCGTGCACGACGACATCTTTAACGTCGACATTCCCACCACGTGCCACGGCGTACCCGACGGCATCCTGGTGCCGCGCCAGTATTGGCAGAGTACCGCTCGCTACGACGAGGCCGCGCACAACTTGGCCGTGATGTTCGAGGAGAACTTCGAGAAGAAGTACTCGCACCTGCCCGAATCCGTCAAGGCCGCCGGTCCGCATGCTCAGGTGCACGCCGACGCCCGTCATCGCGGCCACGGCCTGCTGGGACTTCGCCACTAGCGTCGCCTCAGACCCAAAACCACCATAAAGGGGACAGGCACCTTTGTGGTGGTTTTACTCGCGCGGATGACTCGGGTTACAATACGCCTGACATATCGCTCCCTTCTCCGGATGGGGGCAGCGTAAGCGCTCTTGTGGCGGCACCGTAGGACTTTGAAGGTGGCCGTCGTAAGGGCACTTTTTGTTTAGGCACCCGGGCTCGGGCGCATGCTATGAAGGGAGAGCACATGAAGAGCTTTATTGCCGAGGATTCGTTTTGGGAGCTATTTCCGCAGGCGGCTGTCGGTGTTGTGGTCGTAAAGGGCATGAAGCCCGCGGCTCAGATTCCTCAAGAGGACGTTGATGCGATTGCCGCGTTGCTCGACCGCGCCAATATCGATGCGGAGCGTCACCTGACGAGTGATACCATCAGCGAGAATGCGCCGGTTAAGGCATGGCGCGAGGCATATCGCCTATTCAAGACCAAGAAGGGCGCGCGTTGCTCAATTGAGAACCTGCTCAAGCGCGTGCTCAAAGGAAAGCCGGTGGGCCACATTACGCCCGCGGTGGACATCTACAACACGGTGTCGCTGACCTACGCGCTGCCCGTTGGCGGCGAGGACCTACATGCTATCGAGGGCGATCTGCAGTTAGCGGTGACCGACGGTGGCGATGCGTTTCTGCCGCTTGGCGAGGAAACAGATGACCCGACGCTGCCCGGCGAGCTCGCCTACATCGATGATGCGGGCGCCGTATGCCGCTGCTGGAACTGGCGCGATGGCGTTCGCACGGCGCTGTCCGACGATTCGGCCGATGCATTCCTGGCGATTGAGTGCGTGGAGCCCGAGCGGATGGGGGATTGCCAGGCTGCCGTTGATCGTCTCGCCGAGTTGCTCGAGCGCTATCTGGGAGCGACGGTTGTCGTTAAGACGCTTGTGACCCGCGACAATCCTTGCGTGGAGCTGTAGCGACGCCTAGAACCAATTGATGCCCCCAAACCACCACAAAGGTGCCTGTCCTCTTTGTGGTGGTTTTTATGTTGATGGGTTAACAAATGGGATATTTGGGTATGGGTGTTGCCTCGTGCGGCTAAGATGTTTACCCGTTAGCATCATGTAAGCGAAAGGCGGTCGTCTCCCATGCAGCAGAACGACGAGACACGTTTCGAGGACTTTGTCGGACTGATCAGCGGGCTCTACAAGGAGATCCAGCGCATTAAGACATCCGAGGGCGCAAGGCTGGGCCTCAAGGGCTCCGACGTTATGTGCCTGTACTATCTTGAGCGCAGCAAGGACGGCCTGACTGGCGCTGACCTGGCTCGCATGGCAGGCGTGACCCGTGCCGCCGTCTCGCGCACGCTCGCGCATCTGGAGGAGGGCGGCTACGTCGAGGTCGACGACTCGGGTGATGCGGCCGTTAAGTATCGTGCCCCGGTGCGCCTGACCGCTCTGGGCGGCGAGAGCATGAGCGAGGCGGACCGCATCATTCGCGAGGTGCTCGACACCACCGGTAAGGCTATGGGTGTGGAGCAGCGCGAGCAGATGTATGCGTCGCTGCGTACGATTCTCAACACCCTGCGTGAGATCTAAGGCCGCCAAGGCATTTGCTTCCCATTAAAAACTGCATAGTCCCGTTTGAGCGCGTATGCCGTGCCGGGGCATTGCTGTCAAAATTCCCCGCGCGGGACCTGCGCAAGAAAGGATTCGTTATGTCCGTCCGCATTATTACCGATTCCGCAAGCGATATGTCGCCGGCGGAGCACCCCGCTCTGCGTGTTCTGCCGCTGTCCGTCACCTTTGGCACCGATGTGTATATGGATGGCGTCGACATCGATCACCAGCGCTTTTACGAGATGCTTGTGGAGCGCGATGAGCTGCCCAAGACCGGTCAGGTCAACCCGTACGCCTTTTCGCAGGCGATTGCCGAAGCGCGTGAGGCCGGCGATGAGGCCGTGATTATTACCGTGGGCGCCAAGCTCTCGGGCACCAATCAGAGTGCCCGCACCGCACTTGCCGAGGCCCCGGGCGGCGATGTGTACGTGGTGGATAGCAATAACGTTACCCTGGGCGAGCGCGTGCTGGTCGAGTATGCCCTGCGCTTGGTGGACGAGGGCCAGGGCGCGGCTCAGGTTGCGGCGGCTGTCGAGGCCGTGCGCGACCGCGTGGTCGTCATCGGCCTGCTCGAGACGTTGGAGTACCTGGTGCGCGGCGGTCGCCTGTCTGCTGCTGCCGGCGCCGTGGGCACGCTGCTCAACGTAAAACCCGTTGTGGCTGCCGAGGACGGTCTGATCGTGCAGCTGGGCAAGGCGCGCGGTTCCAAGAACGGCCGTAACCTGCTCAACCAGAAGGTCGAAAAGGCAGGCGGCATCGACTTTTCCATGCCGCTGGCGCTCGGCTATACGGGCCTTTCGGATGCGGTGCTCAAGAAGTATATCGAGGACAGCGCGGCACTGTGGGCTGGCCACACCGAGGGCGAACTGCCCGTTCACACCATCGGCGCCACCATCGGCACCCATGTAGGCCCCGGCGCCGTAGCCGTAGCCTTCTTCCAGCCCGTTAACTAGCCCACCTGCCAAAAACACCAAAGGGCGGGCACCTTTGTGGTGGTTTATGCTATTCCGGGTGGAAGGGAGTGAGCAATGGCGTCTGAGGGCTTTTTTGATCGGGTGTACGAGGTGGTCGAGCAGATTCCCGAGGGGATGGTCGCCACCTACGGTCAGGTGGCGCTGCTTGCCGGTCGTCCACGAAGTGCGCGGTACGTGGGGTATGCCCTGCATGGCAATCCGCGCCCCGGCGAGATTCCCTGTCACCGCGTGGTGTTTGCCGATGGCCGCATATGCGATGGTTTTGCTTTTGGCGGTCCCGATGCTCAACGTGAGCTTTTGCTAGGGGAGGGTGTGGCGTTTAAGGACGACATGCACGTCGACTTGGCCGCCTGTCGCTGGCCTGCAGGGCTCTAGCGGCTCTGCCGTGGTTAAAACCACCACAAAGGTGCCTGTCCCCTTTGTGGTGGTTTAGTTTACTGGGGCTAACTTATGGAGAAGCTATGGCGGGCGATATTGATGCAGCAAAGTAAACCACGGTGAACTATATTGTATTCAGCAACGGAGCAGGCAATAGGCGATGAAAAAGCCTGCCCTGTTGAGTTTGATTCGCATTCCTCCCCTCTGTGCGATTCAACGGTGTACTTCGGGAACAGGCCCGCTGGCAACTAACTGCCAGCGGGCCTGTTCCTGTTTTTCGGGGGAGTGCAATGGGCAGAGCCGAACCGGTCGGGCACCAAAAAAGGCGGACGCACTAGCGCCCGCCCTATAGCAATCGAAAGTTCTAGCCAGCAGATCGATCTAGTACACCATGCCCATGGCGTCCTGAACCTCGGCCAAGGTCTGCTCGGCGATCTCGTTGGCGCGACGGTTGCCCTCGTGCAGTACGTCCTTGACGTAATCCAGGTCGTTCTCGTAGCGCTGGCGACGCTCGCGGATCGGCGCGAAGTACTCGTTGACGGCCTCGGTCACGTACTTCTTAAGCTGGCCGGAGCCGCCCATGCCGATCTCCTCGGCAATCTCGACCTCGGAACGACCGGTGCAGATGGCGGCCGTCGAAAGCAGGCCGGACACGCCGGGGCGGTTCTCGGGATCAAACGTGATCATGCGCTCGGAGTCGGTCTGGCTCTTCTTGATGCGCTTGGCCGTCTCCTCGGCGGTCATCGAGATGTTGATGGCGTTGCCGTAGCTCTTGCTCATCTTGCGACCGTCCAGGCCGGGCAGCAGCGGGGTCTCGGACAGCAGTGCGTCGACTTCGGGGAACACCTTGCCGTAGCGGTTGTTAAAGCGGCGGGCGATGGTGCGGGTGAGCTCGATGTGCGGCAGCTGGTCGCGACCGACGGGCACCACGTTGCCCTTGCAGAACAGGATGTCGCAGGCCTGGTGCACCGGGTAGGTGAGCAGAAGGCCGGTGAGCTCGTGGCCCGAGGCCTCCATCTCGGCCTTGACGGTGGGGTTGCGCGCCAGTTCGGCCTCGGACACTAGCGACAGGAACGGCAGCATGAGCTGGTTGGCGGCGGGCACGGCGGAGTGCGCGTAGATCATGGTCTTGTCGGGGTCGATGCCGCAGGCAAGGTAGTCCATGACCATGTTGTACACGTTGTCCTGGATATGCTCGGTGGTGTCGCGGTCGGTGATGACCTGGTAGTCGGCGATGAGCACGTTGGTCTTTGCGCCCATGTTCTGCAGTTCAACACGGCCCTTGAGGGTGCCGAAGTAGTGACCCAGGTGCAAGCGTCCGGTCGGGCGGTCGCCGGTGAGCATGGTGAACTTCTCGGGCGTCTTTGCCAGGCCCTCGCGAATGGCGTTGCTCTTTTGCAGCGCGACTTCGTAGCTGTTCTCGTTTGGCATGATTGCTCCTAACGTATGTTCATGAGTCAAGATGATAACGCGTTTATTGGAGGGGCGGGGTGTGAGTAGGCGAGGGGGCGGGAGAGTGACGCGCGTGGTGCGGCTTGCGCGATGGGTGCGGCGCGGCTGCGCTTGGCCAGCGGAACCTGGGCGCATCCTCGGCAGCTTACCCTAGAGCTTGTGGTGGTGCTCTTCCTTACGTTCCTCGGCTGCCTGCTCCTCCTGCTTAAAGGCGGGGTCGTCTGGGGTGACGAGCTCGTCCTCGTGCGTGCGCTTGTTGTAATGGTGACGCAGCACGGGCTCAAACAGGTGCAGGTGCTTGGCGAAGGCCGCCGAGCCAATGGCGAGCACGGTAAAGATGAGCACGCGCATGGGGACTTCGACTTGGTTGATGGCGGCGGCGCCGGCCGAAAGCATAATGCACCAGGCATAGATGAGCAGTACGGCTTGCTTTTGGTTATAGCCCTCTTGGATCAGGCGGTGGTGGATGTGGCCCTTGTCGGCCTGTCCGATGCTAATGTGGGCGCGCTTGCGGCGCACGATGGCGCTAAACGTGTCGATGATGGGCACGCCGGCCACGATGAGCGGGATGATGAGCGAGGTAAGCGCGGCGGTGCGGCTCACGTTGAGCAGCGAGATGGAACCCAGCGCAAAGCCCAGGAGCAGTGAGCCCGAGTCGCCCAAGAAGATGCTCGCGGGGTTAAAGTTGTAGCGTAGGAAGGCGAGGCACGAGCCAAAGAGCGCGATAGAGAGCGCTGCGGCGTCAATGCGACCCGAGAGCACAGCGACCGAGAACATAGTGAACGATGCGATGCCGCAGATGCCGGTGGCCAGGCCGTCGAGGCCGTCGATGAGGTTGATGATGTTGGTGAACGCCACAAGGTAGATCACGGTGATGGGGTAGGCGAGCCAGCCGAGCGCGATCTCGCCAGGGGCAAACGGGTTGACGATGACGCCGATTTTAAGGCCGCCCACGCAGGCGATGAGCGCGGCGAGCACCTGGCCGGCCAGTTTTTGCTTGGGGTTGAGCTGGAAGACATCATCGATCGCGCCGGTCGCAAAGATTACGGTAAAGGAGAGTGCCAGCACGGGGTAGCTGATGTGCAAGCGCGGGTGCGGCACCAAAACGGGCGGCCAGTCCAGGTACCAGGTGCCCAGGATCTGCACGATGCAGGCGACGACGAGGCCCAAAAAGACCGCGGTGCCGCCCATGCGCGGGATGGGCTTAGTGTTGATACGGCGCTTGGAGGGATAGTCGACGGCGTCGAGCTTGATTGCCAGGCGCTTGACCAGGGGCACCGTGAGGAAGGTCGTGATAAAAGCCGCGGCCGCCACGCATAGGTACGGTATGAAGCTCGTGGAGGAAGCCATGAATCGATAAACCGCCAAGCGTCGAAGGAAAAGGTCAAAGGGCGCTACGCGCAAAAGGGCATAGCTGACCCATGATACTCGACCGAGGGGGTGCGGGGGTTTGCGCCGTGCGATTATCACGCGCTTACCAGATATTGGGATGTTGGCGGAGGTTCTGCCGAGTGCCGTTGTTGGGTGTCATACGGGATCTGCGATGGCAATTCTTGGCAAAATCGGCAAAAGAAAACCACCCCCCACGTTACGAAAATGAACCCACCTAAAACAGGTGGGTGCCCTCATCGACTGTTCCAGCGTCCTTAACAACGAAGGATACCTGTACTAGGTACGACTGTGTGGGCTCCCTAAATAAACGCGACGGTTCACCCAGTTGCTCCGCGGGGGGCGGAATACCTATATCATAAAGCGGCACTTTATCGATTCCAGTCTTGACATTACAAAAATCGTGTCGGACGATTACGGCGCCTTGGGCTCGAGCCGTCTGTGCGGTTGGTCCCTTTACGTTTGAGCTGCTGAATCGTTGTTTTGGAGCATGTTTTTATGCCGACGCCGTTGACCGAACTTTTTTCGCCCGCCTGCCATTTGTGTCCGCGCCGTTGCGGTGCGGCGCGCGATGAGGGCGAGCACGGCGTCTGCGGTGCTAACGACACGCTCAAGGTGGCCCGCGCGGCGCTTCATATGTGGGAGGAGCCGCCTATCTCGGGCGAGGCCGGTTCGGGCACGATCTTCTTTAGCGGCTGCTCGCTCAAATGTATCTATTGTCAGAACCACGAGATCTCGACGGGCAATTTTGGGCTTGAGATTTCGCCCGAGCGCCTGGTCGAGATTATGCTGGAGCTGCAGGACCAAGGTGCCAATAACATCAATCTGGTGACGGCGACGCATTATGCTCACCTGCTGCCGGTCGCGATTGCCGCAGCTCGGGAGCGCGGACTGGTCATTCCAATCGTCTACAACACGAGCGGTTATGAGCGCGCGAGTGCCGTGGCGGCGCTCGGCGATTTGGTCGACGTGTGGCTTACCGACTTTAAGTATGCCAATGCGGCGCTTGCGCAGTCACTCTCTCATATTAAGGACTACCCGCGCGTGGCTGTGTCGGGTCTGGCCCAGATGGCGCGCGAGATTGAGCGCCGCGGGGGAGAGCTGGTAGACGGGGACGGGCTCATGAAGCGCGGCATAATCGTGCGTCATCTGGTGCTGCCGGGGCATGCGGACGATTCGTGCCGCGTGTTGGACCTGGTGTGGCAGACGGTGGGCGACGTGCCGATCTCGGTCATGAACCAGTACACGCCCAATGCCCTCATGCGCGAACAAGGCGGCGACCTGGCGCGCGCCGTGACGCGCGAGGAGTACGAGCAGGTGCTCGACCATGCCGACGACCTGGGCTTTACGACGATGTTTTGGCAAGAAGGCGGAGCGGTAGACGAGAGCTTCACCCCAGCCTTCGACACCACCGGCGTCCTCACCAGCGCAAAGTAGCACATTCGCCGATGATTTTTCTGGGACGGGGATTAAAAAATCATTCGGTACACAATGTTTTTTAATCCCCGTCCCAGAAAAATCATCGAGAGGATCGCCTGCTCGAAAAGTTGTCAAAATAGCCGCGCCCCAAAAAGACTGATTATTGGGCGTTGACAGTTGGCGAGCCGTAGGTAAAATATCGACTTGTCCTGGGGACGTAGCTCAGTTGGGAGAGCGCTGCCGTCGCATGGCAGAGGCCGAGGGTTCGACTCCCTTCGTCTCCACCCTTGGATTTGATAAGCCGCTGACATTGTGTCGGCGGCTTTTTTTAAAAGAAAGGGCTATACCATGGCCGAGCTTGAGTCCCAACCACTGTCTGCCGAGGAGCGTGCCGAGTTGGAAGAGCTCCGCGCCGAGAAGGCTCGTCGCGAGGCCCAGGAAGAGGCACGCCGCGAGCGTGAGGAGCTTGCCGCCCTGCGCGCCGAGCGTGAGAAGGCCGAGGAGGCCGCTGCGAAGGCTGCGCCCAAGTCCGCGCCTGCGCCCAAACCTGCTGCTGCGAAGCCTGCGCCTGCCGCACCCAAACCTCAGCCTAAAAAGGCCGCTCGTCCCAAGCCCATCGAGCCCAAACCAAGCCGTGACGAGATGACCTTTGCCCAGCGCATGGTCACCTCCAAGGAGCCTACGGGCGAGAATGAGATCCCCGGCATGGCTCCGGCTCAAAAAATCATCATCGTGCTCGCCCTCATCGCGTTTATCGTCTTTATGGTCTACACGATCACGGGCAGCATGGGCCTGCACTAACCTGTTCGCGCCGGGCTCCATGCCCGCACGTTCGCCTCGTCCAACCCTCGACTTCTGCACAACGCATCCGAAAGGTCGCCCCATGGCTTTGACCGACATTTCGCATCCCACCGACATTGCAATGCTCACCGATCTGTACGAGCTCACTATGGCCCAGGGCCTGTGGGAGAGCGGCAAGGCCAATGAGCAGGGTTGTTTTACCGCGTTTTACCGCGACCATCCCTTCGGCAGCGCGTATGCCGTCATGTGCGGCACCGCCGAGCTGCCCGAGCTTGTCGAGAACCTGCGCTTTACGCCCGAGGACATCGACTATCTAGCTTCGCTCCAGGCTCCGGCCGGCGGTGCGATGTTTAAGTCTGCATTCCTCGACTACCTGCGCAACTTCCGTGCGCACGTGAACATTGACGCCGTGCCCGAGGGCGAGCTCGTCTTTCCTCGCGAGCCCATGGTGCGCGTCACCGGCCCCGCGCTGGAGTGCCAGCTGCTCGAGACGGCGCTGCTCAATATCGTCGGCTTCCAGACGCTTGTTGCCACCAAGACGGCGCGCGTGGTACTGGCCGCCGATGGTCGCCCCGTTGCCGAGTTCGGCTTGCGTCGCGCCCAGGGTTCCGATGGCGGCCTGGCTGTTGCGCGCGCGAGCTACGTGGCGGGCTGCTCGTCTACGTCCAACGTGCTTGCCGGGCGCCGCTACGGCATTCCTGTCTTTGGCACGCATGCGCATAGCTGGGTGATGAGCTTCGATTCCGAGCTCGAGGCGTTCCGTGCGTTTGCCAAGTCGAGCCCCAAGAACTGCACGCTGCTCATCGATACCTATGATGTACGCGAGGGCTGCGAGCATGCCATTACGGTCGCCAAGGAGATGGAGGCGGCGGGCGAGCGTCTGTCGGCCATTCGCATCGACTCCGGCGACCTTGCCAAGCTGTCCAAGTATGTCCGCGGCCGTTTTGATGCCGAGGGTCTGCCCTATGTGGGGATCTCGGTTTCTAACGATCTGGACGAATACACGATTCAGTCGCTGCTCGACCAGGGCGCGCCCATCGATAGCTTTGGCGTGGGCACCAAGCTCGCGACCTGCTACGATCAGCCGGCGCTGGGCGGCGTGTACAAGCTTTCGGCCCGCCGTGCGAGCGAGGCGGAGCCGTGGACGCCGGTGGTGAAGCTTTCCGAGCAGCCCTACAAGCGCACGATTCCCGGCGTGCAGCGCGTGCGCCGTTATTACGATGGCTTTGGCGGCCCGGTCTGCGACATGATCTATGACGAGGACCATCTGGCAGGAGAGGGCGCCGCGCGCGGCAATACCCTTGTGGCTGTGAACGATGCCGCCTTGGTGACCGATGTGTCCGAGCTCGAGTATCGTGAGCTGCTGGTGCCGATCGTCCGCGACGGCAGGGCGGTGGCTCCTCGCGAGAGCATCGAGGACGCGCGCGAGCGTTGTGCCTGGGCAATCGATCATCTGGACGCGGCTTTCAAGCGCTTCCTGTACCCGCAGACCTACGTGGTGGGCATGGAGCAGGGCCTGGCCCAGGTGCGCGACGAGCTCGTGCGCAAGAACATGGCCGCGGCTTCGGCCTTCCCCTGGGCTCACTAATTCGTTGGGCGGAAGGGGCGGATCGCATGCCCTCGGCCGCCGGCTCGCCCGAACGCTCGACATTCGATTGGTTTGACGTATGACGACTTCCTATAAAACGATGGTGGTAAAGATCGGCTCGTCCACGGTGGTGGGTGCCGACGGCAAGGTCAACCGCGCCTTTATCGGTGGCCTGGCCGATCAGGCCGCGGCCCTGCGCAAGCTCGGCTGGCGCTTGGTCGTGGTGAGCTCGGGCGCCATTGCCTGCGGTTATCCCGTGCTGGGCTTCGACCGCAAGCCGGTCGGCGATCTGCCGAGCCTGCAGGCATGCGCTTCGGCCGGCCAGTGCATCATCTCGTCGGCCTACGACGAGGAATTCCATGCGCGTGACCTACTAACCTCGCTCGTGCTGCTCACGCGCCACGACACGGCGCGCCGCACGTCCTATCTGCACGCGCGCGACGCCCTACTGCGCCTAGTGGAGCTGGGCGTGGTGCCGGTTGTCAACGAGAACGACACCGTCACCGTCGATGAGATCAAGTTCGGTGACAATGACACGCTGGCGGCGCTTGTGAGCTGCCTGGTTTCTGCCGATCTGTGTGTGACGCTCTCGGACATCGACGGCCTCTACACCGCCAATCCGCATGAGGACCCGACGGCCGAGTTTGTCCCGGTCGTGCATAAGATCGATGCCAAGATCATTGCCTCGGCGGGCGATTCTTCGACCTCGGTGGGTACGGGCGGCATGATCACCAAGATTCGCGCGAGCCGCATTCTCATGACGGCGGGCATTCAAAGCGTGATTTGCTCGGGCGAGGAGCCCGATGCGCTCGTGCGTCTCGCCCGTGGCGAGAGCGTGGGCACGCTGTTCGACCCGCCGGCGGAGCGGCTGGACATTGCGCCCCGCAAGCTGTGGATTGCGCTGGGCGATAAGGCCCATGGTTCGGTGACGGTCGATGACGGCGCCGCGAAAGCGCTGGTCAGTCGTGGCTCGTCGCTGCTTGCAGTGGGTATTCGCGAGGTCGATGGTGATTTTGCCGAAGGCGATGTACTCGACGTGTGTGACCCGAGCGGCATGGTTGTCGCCCGTGGTATCGCCGAGGCCGATTCGGACGTGCTGGAACTTGCAGCCGGCCGCCGCCAGGACCAGATCGTCAGCAACCGCCTGCTGGCGGATCTGGCAGAGAAGCCCGCGATCCATCGAGATAATCTGATCGTCTTTGCCTAACCAATTGACGCTGCAAACGCCCCTAAGCGGCAATCTGACGTTCAATCGTCGGGCATGACCAAAAGGTCAATGCCCTCCTCTTTCACGTCACCTTGCTTGCTTAGGGGCGTTTTCGCTTTCCGTCCTCTTCCTGCGGCATTGTCGTTGCCGGCACTTGGGGACGTTCCTTTTGTGTCGGCAGGTGGGGACACTCCTTTGCTAGAAGATCCGGCGCAGGTCTCCTCGGTTGAGGGCTTCGTCGAAGAGGCATTTGAACACCACGCTGCCGTGCAGGCCGTCGTGCTCGAACTCGTTCGTCACCCAGGCATGCGAGTTGCCCACGCGGCTGAGCGTATCGAGCTGCAGGCCCGAATCGACGTACATGTCGTCGAAATACACCGCGGCCTGGAGCGGCACCTCGTTGCAGGCCAGGCGTTGCGGGTCGTAGATCTTGTCCCAGCTGGTGTCTTCCATCAGCAGGTCCATGGCGGGTTTAAACGGCTTAAGCTCGGGCATCTGCTCAAACATCCACGGGAACATGGCCTCGCCGGTAAACATGAGCGGGCGCGCGAGGGTGTCGAACTCGGCACGGTGTGCCTTCTCCTCTGCGGCGGCCCAGCGAATGGGCATGGTATCGCCGTCGGCGTAGATGAACTCCTGAAGCGTCCAGTACAGCGGATTCGTGCGCGTGTTGGTGCGCTCGAAGGCGCGCATCAAAAAGCTATCGGATACTGAGGCACCGCAGCTCAGCGTGCCGTCGCCGTCAACAAAAGCGTGATCAATAATCCAATGCATGCGCTCAAAGCTCGGCTTCATGCCAAAGTCGCTGCCCATAAGCTGCAGGCGCTCCACCGTCATCGGCGAGCCGTCGGGTAGCGCGGGCTTCTGCTCCTCAAGCGCATCGGCAAGAGTCGCCACGCGCTCGACGTCGGCGGGGTAGCGGTCGTAATACTGCTGCGTCTTGGCGGTCATGCGCGGGAAGGTGTGTGCGTAGACCTCGCTGGCGCTTGCCGGGACGTGGGGAATGCCACCGCAGGTAAAGCTCGCCGCCACGCCCTCGGGGAAGAGCGACAGGTAGCTCAGCGTCAAAAAGCCGCCGTAGCTTTGGCCGAGCGTGACCCACGGCTTGCCGCCAAAGCCCACCAGACGCAGGTACTCAAAATCGCGCACGATGGAGCTGGCGAGGTGACGCTTGAGGAAGTCCGCCTGCGAGCGGGCCGCATTGGCGCCTGCTGCCTCGGCGCGCTCGCCCAAGGCAGCGATTGTATGCCCGTCTACACAGCTGCTGCGTCCCGTGCCGCGCTGGTCGGGAAGGACCACGCGGAAGTGCTTGACGGCCTCCTCGATCCAACCGTCGCTCGTGGGTGACAGCGGACGCGGGCTCTCGCCACCGGGGCCGCCCTGCAAAAAGAGGAGCAGCGGCAGATCGTCGTTGATACGGTCGGGTGCGCAAACCACGCGGTAGAAAAGCTTGATGCTCTCGGGCGCGCCGGCGATGGGCGCCGGCATGGCGCCGCGGCGCATGGTGCTGCCGACGGCCAAAAGCATGGGCTCCAGGCCGCGCCAGTCGAGGGGGACATCGATGCTGTGGTCCTCGACATACAGGCCGGGGACATGGTACGAAGTGATGAGGGCCATGCGGTACTTCCGTTCGTTGCGGTGTTTCGGGTTGACCAATTCTACCGCCGCGCGCGAGGGCATGCACAAATCGGCTACCATGGTGGGCAAACTACTAAGAGAAAGGGCCGCCCATGTCGGTCGATATAGCCACGTATGTCCACGATCTTGCTGTTGCCGCCAAGGCAGCGTCGGCCTCGCTTGCCACGGCGAGCGACGAGCAGCGCCAGGAGGCCGTGCGCGCCATGGCCGCGGCGCTGCGCGATGGTGCCGACTCCATCGTCGCCGCCAACGAGCTCGATATGTCCGCCGCGCGCGATGCGGGGACCTCGGCGGGGCTCCTCGATCGCCTGTTGCTGACGCCCGAGCGCGTCGAGGGCATGGCCGCCGGCCTGGAGAAGCTTGCCGAGCTGCCCGATCCCGTCGGCCGCGTGCTCGACCATCGCGTGCTTGCAAGCGGCGTGGACCTCACCCGCGTGAGCGTGCCGCTGGGTCTGGTTGCCATGGTGTACGAGGCGCGCCCCAACGTGACGGCCGATGCCGCGGGCATCTGCATCCGCACCGGCAACGCCTGTATCCTGCGCGGCGGTTCGCTGGCCTATCACTCGTGCGCCATGATTGCCGAGCTGCTGGCCGATGCGCTTGAGGCCCAGGGTTTCCCGCGCGAAGCTATCTCGATGATCGAGTCCACCGACCGCGAGGCCACCGGCGAGCTCATGAAGCTCCGCGGCATCGTTGACGTGCTCATTCCGCGTGGCGGTGCGGGCCTGATCCAGCGCTGCGTGCGCGAGTCGCTTGTACCGGTGATCGAGACGGGCACGGGCAACTGCCATATCTACGTGCATGAATCCGCCAATTTTGACAAGGCACTCAACATTATCGTCAATGCCAAGACCCAGCGCGTGGGCGTGTGCAATGCCGCCGAGTCGCTGCTTGTGGACCGCGCTGTGGCCGACGCGTTTTTGCCCGCGGCCGTGGCCGTACTGCACGACCACGGCGTGCTCATTCACGGCGACGAGGCCACGTGCGCCGCATGCGCCGACGCTGGGCTTGTCGAGGGCGACGACTATGTTGCCGCGACTGAGGAGGACTGGGGCCGCGAGTACCTGGCGCTCGAGATGAGCGTGAAGGTCGTGGCGAACGAGGACGAGGCCATCGAGCACATCAACCGCTACGGTACCATGCACTCCGAGGCCATCGTTGCCGAGGACGAGGATGCCTGCGAGCGCTTCCTGGACGCGGTCGATGCCTCGGCCGTGTACGCCAACGCCAGCACGCGCTTCACTGACGGCGGCGAGTTTGGGCTGGGCGCCGAGATCGGCATCTCGACCCAAAAGCTCCACGCCCGCGGCCCCTTTGCCGCCGAGGCCCTCACTACCTACAAATACAAGCTCCGCGGCACCGGCCAGGTTCGCCCCTAAACCTCTCGTAAGCAAAAACCACCACAAAGGTGCCTGTCCCCTTTGTGGCGGTTTTAGGTGGCGTGGGCGGTTAGGCCTGGAAGGTATCGCGGTCGGGGGCAAAGGACTGCATGGCCGCGATGGTACGGTCAAAGAGCTCGGGGAGCTCCCAGCCCAACATCTCGGCGCCCTGCGAAATCACGTCGCGCGAGCAGCCGGCGGCAAAGCGCTTGTCCTTGAACTTCTTCTTGAGCGACTTGGTCGTAAAGTCCATAACGCTCTTGCTCGGGCGCATGATGACTGCAGCGCCGATCAGGCCGGTGAGCTCATCGCAGGCAAACAGGATCTTTTCCATCTGCAGCTCGGGTTTGGGCAGCGAGGTGTTGAAGTCCGACGTGTGCGTCTGGATGGCGTGAATGAGCTCGGGAGACGCACCTTCGCCCTCAAGAATCTCGGCAGCATAGATGGTGTGGTTCATGGGGTCGTCCTCATGCTCCTCCCAATCCAGGTCGTGCAGCAGACCGACGATGCCCCAAAACTCCTCGTTCTCTGGGTCGAACTCGCGCGCAAAGTAGCGCATGGTGCCCTCGACCGTCTCGCCGTGGGTGATGTGGAACGGATCTTTGTTGTGCTCGTTGAGCAGTTCGAACGCACGGTCGCGGGTGATTCCGGCGGTAAGCGGCTCTGCCATAAGAGACTCCTTGTGCTCGTGGGTATCGATAAGAATGAATACTACTAGAACAAGAAAACCACCACAAAGGTGCCTGTCCCCTTTGTGGTGGTTTTTGGCGCGGATGGGTTAGTTGAGGGCGGCTTGGGCTAGGCGAGCTTCGGCGTCCTCCTCGGTGACGCCCAAGGCCACGGCGAACTCCTCGATGGAGCGGCGCTTGGCCTCCTTGAGTACGCGCATGTAGTAGGAGCTGGGTTTTTTATCAGCTTCCTCGGCCTGGCGAATGCGGTGCATCATGGTCTTTGCCACGCGAACCGTCTCAGGCGCGCCCAGCTTGAGCTGCTGCTTAAAGTGTGTCTCCTCAAGCGAGCTGTTGCGCTCGGTAAAGGTGTCGCACTCCAGCTCGTCATAGTGGCTCAGCAGGTGCTCGGCATCTTGCTGCGAGATGGCGGCGTGCAAACGGTCGGCCTGCGCCACGGGGTACATGAGGATCGTCTGCGCATGTCCCTGCTTGGTCTCGAGCAGCAGCATGGGCTGCGGTGTGTCGTCCCTAAAACCGACGACGGTGCAGACTCCCTGGCCCGGATGAATGACGTGTTGACCGATTGAGAACATGCTACCTCCAACTTATACGAATTTACGTATGTCTAGAATAACACGCTGACGTGCGCAAACCCTTACTTTATGCAGGAAAAGCACACAACTCTGATAGGTAAGAGTATTCGATAACAGACGCAGCTCATTCACACCTTTATGCATTTTCAACGCCTGCATAATCTGCAGGCAGACCGGCATCTTTGAGTGACTCCATACAAGCTGTAGTCATTTTTGTGCATATGCAATATCTATTAGCTTTACCCTGCGACAGTGCCCGTCGCTTGTGATAGAGTGCTACAAACTCTGGCTTTTGCCCTACGAGTGACCAAGAGCTCGGGGGCTTTAACACAAGGAGGATCTATGCCCGAGAAGATTGAAGAGCTGGTACGCGCTGCGCTTGCTGCGGCCCAGGAGGCCGGCGACCTTTCCGCATTTGAACTTGACGATTGCGCTATCGAGCGACCGGCTGACACTTCTCATGGCGAGTGGACCTCTACCATGGCCCTGAAGTCCGCCAAGCTGGCCCACTGCGCCCCGCGCAAGATCGCCGAGGCCATCGTTGCCCATATGCCCGAGGACCCCGCGATCGAGAAGGTCGAGATCGCAGGCCCCGGCTTCATCAACTTCTACCTCTCCGTTGCCGTCAAGAATGCCATCTTTGGCGAGGCTCGCGAGAAGGGTATGGACTTCGCTAAGTCCAACGTCGGTGGTGGCCTGAAGACCCAGGTCGAGTTCGTTTCCGCCAACCCCGTCGGCCCCATGCACATCGGCCACGGCCGCTGGGCCGCGCTGGGCGACTCGCTCTGCCGCGTTATGGATCACGCCGGTTACGACATCCAGCGTGAGTTCTACATCAACGACCACGGCTCTCAGATGAATACCTTCGGCAACTCCATCAGCACGCGCTATATGCAGCTTGCCGACATCATCGCCAAGCAGGGCGTGGATATCGAGGAGGCTCACAAGCTGCTGATCGCCGACCGCGACGCCTTTGTTGCCGACGAGAACGACGAGCATCCCGAGACCCATCCGTATCAGGACAACTTTGCCGAGACCCTGGGCAAGGACTCCTACGGCGGCGACTACATCATCGACGAGGCCGCCGAGTTCTGGCGCACCGACGGCGATAAGTGGGTCAACGCCGATCCGCAGGAGCGCATGGAGAGCTTCCGCGAGCGCGGCTATGTAAAGATGGTCGACAACATGCGCGACCTTTGCCATGCCGTTAACTGCGACTTCGATCGTTGGTTCTCCGAGCGCTCGCTGTATGTGAAGGACACCGAGGGCGAGACCTCCGGCACCTCCGCCGTCGACCGCGCTTTTGAGAAGCTCGACAAGATGGGCTATCTCTACACCAAGGACGGCGCCCTGTGGTTCCGCTCCACCGACCTGGGCGATGACAAGGACCGCGTTCTGATCAAGTCCGATGGCGAGTACACCTACTTCGCCTCCGACGTTGCCTATCACTGGGATAAGTTCCAGCGCGTCGACCACGTCATCGACATCTGGGGCGCCGACCACCACGGCTACATCGAGCGCGTCCGCTGCGTCTGCGACGCTCTGGGTTACCCCGGCAAGTTTGAGGTTCTGCTGGGCCAGCTCGTCAACCTGCTGCGTAACGGTAAGCCCGTCCGTATGTCCAAGCGCAAGGGCACCATGGTGACCCTGCAGGAGCTCGTCGACGAGGTCGGCTCTGACGCCGCCCGCTACACGCTCATCTCCAAGAGCTCCAACCAGATGGTCGACTTCGATATCGAGGCCGTCAAGAAGCGCGACAACTCCAACCCGGTCTATTACGTGCAGTATGCCCACGCCCGCGTATGCTCCATCCTGCGCCGTGCCGCCGACGTTACGCCCGAGCAGGCCGACGAGATGGGCATGAAGGCCGTTGCCGCCAAGGCCATCGGTGAGAACGTCGATTACTCGCTGCTGACCGACCCGACCGAGCTCGCCCTTTCGCGCAAGCTCAACGAGCTCACCGACCTGATCGCCAGCTGCGCTCGCGATCGCGCTCCGTTCCGTCTGACCCACTTTGCCGAGGAACTCGCCGGTGACTTCCACAGCTTTTACGCTGCCTGCCAGGTGCTGCCGAGCGAGGGTCGTCCCGTCGACCCCGAGCTTTCGCGTGCCCGTCTGGCCGCTTGTGATGCCGTCCGTGTGACGCTCGCCCTGGTGCTCACCCTCGTTGGCGTTTCCGCGCCCGAGCAGATGTAATCTGCGGGTCATTTGACCGTGTAGGTTTGGTTTAACTGAGCCCTATAAGCCCGATCTCCTACGGAGGTCGGGCTTTTTTCGCAAACGCCGACGTATTGATGAATTTGGAACTGCTGGAAATGCGAAACTATGCCGGTTTACTACGATGAATTGAGGAATTCTAACCACGCCGGCTTTTTGCTAAAAAGTGCAAGGCATCTACCTGCGGTTTTAGTTCAACAAGTTTCGGAGTGGTCGCGGTTGAGCGATTCATCGTAGTAAACCGCCATAGTTTTGGCGGAGGCAGTCAGATTTGTGGGTGGCAAACAAAGAGTGTCCCTTTTGACTAGTCGTTTAAGAACGTCCCCCCAATGACTAAGTTGCAGGTGGCGGCGGTTGTGTTACACTAACGCTGCGTAGTTGACGCAATCATCTCGATACAGATCAATGATGTCCGTCGTTTTGAACGGAACTAGACTGTTTAGCCGCCCTGAAGGTTTATGCAGGGAGCATGTGATCACAGGGCTTGAAAAGAAAGTTGAGCAAACACTGTGTCTGATCAACAGCAAGAAAACGAAATAACGACGACGCAGGCCGCTCCCGCTGCACCGGTTGCGTCGGACCAGGTCGCGGCGCCCGCGCAAGCCTCGGCTCCTGAGACGCCTAAGGCTGCTTCGACGCCTATGCCTGTAGCGGCTGAGAAGGCCGTGCCTGCAACTGGTGAGGAGGCTGCTCCGGCAAAGCCCAAGCGCACGCGCCGCACGGCCAAGCCTGCCGCTGACGGCGAGGAGGTCACCAAGCCAAAGCGCCGTACCACGCGCACGACGCGCGCCGGGCTCACCGTTGCAGCTGACTCCTCGGCGCCGATTTCCGATGAGGTCGCGCAGGCACGTGCGTTGGCGCAGATTAGCGAGGCTCAGGTGGTGCGCGCCCGCCGTCGTGCTGCCGAGCGCGAGGCCGCGGCTCTGACCGAGCTTGCAGCTCCGTCTGTGCCCGAGACGCCTGCCGCCACCGAGACTCCTGTCGCCGACCAGCCGACCGAGAAGCCGGTACCGCGCACACGCCGTCGCACGGCTGCTAAGGCCGAGCAGGTTGCTGAACAGGTAACCCCCGAGCTCACTGAGGCTTCGGTCCGTTCCGCGGCAGGGGAGGGCACATCGCCTGTTGAGCCCGCTGCGCCTGTCGAGGCCAGCGAAGTTCCCGTTGTCGATCCGGCTTTGCGCCCGCACCGTCGCGGTCGCAAGCCCAAGGCCTTTGTCGAGGCCGAGAAGGCCGCAGCCGCAGCCGCCGCCGCTCGGGATGCTGCGGCGACTGCCAAGTCCTCAACTGCTGCCGATGCACCCGTCCAGGATGCCACGACTTCCGAGGCCGTTTCTGCCGATGCCGAGCCCGCCGACGTCCGTCCCGGTCGCAGCCGTCGCACTGCTGCTAAGCGCACGTCCAAGGCTAAGGCTGCCAAGAAGGGTGCGTCCGAGGATTCCGCCGAGACGACCGCCGATGCGTCGACTGATGCCGTCGAGCCCCAGGACGTCGAACAGCCTGCATCCGAGAAGCCCAAGCGCGGTCGCAAGAAGTCCGTTAAGGCCAAGGCCGCCGAGCAGCATGCTGATGTCGAAGCGCAGGTTGATTCTGGCGCCGAGGCCAATGACGCCGCTGCGGCCAATGTTGACACCACCGCAACCGATGGTGCCGCCCCCGCCGAGGGCGAAGACGGCGCTCGCCCCAACCGTCGCCAGCACAAGCGCAACGAGGAGCGCAACGAGCGCAAGGACGAGCGCAACAACGACCGTCGCAACCGCCAGCGCGATCGCAAGCAACGCAACAAGGAGCGTAATGCCGCTCCCACCGAGCCCACGCTTTCGCGCGAGGAGCTCGCTGCCATGAAGGTCGCCGAACTTCGCGAGAAGGCCAAGGAGTTCGAGATCGAGACGACCGGCAAGAAGAAAGCCGAGCTCGTCGAGGAAATCTACGTCACCGCCGCGAAGGCCGAGGGCTTCCGCGACATCAAGGGCATTCTGCAGATTCGCCCGGACAGCTCCGGCATCATCCACGCCCATGGCTACATGAAGTCCAACGACGACGCCTTCGTGCCCGCCTACCTCATCCGCTCCGCGCGCCTGCGCACGGGCGACGTCATCGAGGGCTCGCTGCGTCCTTCGCGCGGCGGCGACAAGCGCGCCGGCCTCGCCAAAATCACGACCGTCAACGGTCTGGACCCCGAGCAGATTCGCAACCGTCCCAAGTTCGGCGACCTCACCCCGGTCTATCCCAATGAGCCGCTGCGCATGGAGCACGGCAAGGATTCCATCACCGGTCGCGCCATCGACATCGTGTCGCCGATTGGCAAGGGCCAGCGCGGCCTGATCGTGTCCCCGCCCAAGGCCGGCAAGACCACGATCCTCAAGAAGATCTGCCAGTCTATCTCGATTAACAACCCCGAGGTGCACCTCATCTGCCTGCTCGTCGACGAGCGCCCCGAAGAGGTCACCGATATGCAGCGTTCCATCAAGGGTGAGGTTGTGGCGTCGACCTTCGATATGCCTGCCGACAACCACACCCGCGTGGCAGAGCTCGTCATCGAGCGCGCCAAGCGCATCGTGGAGCTGGGTGGCGATGTTGTGGTGGTGCTCGACTCCATCACGCGTCTTGCCCGTGCCTACAACTTGGCGGCGCCCGCCTCAGGCCGCATCCTTTCGGGCGGCGTCGATTCGGCGGCCCTGTATCCGCCCAAGCGCTTCCTGGGCGCAGCCCGCAATATCGAGAACGGTGGCTCGCTCACCATCCTGGCCTCTGCCCTCATCGACACCGGTTCCAAGATGGACGAGGTCATCTTTGAGGAGTTCAAGGGCACCGGCAACATGGAGCTCAAGCTCGACCGCGACCTGGCCGACCGCCGCATCTTCCCGGCTATCGACCCCGTTGCCTCCGGTACGCGTAACGAGGACCTGTTGGTTGACGAGCAGATGCGTCCGTTTGTCTTTGGCCTGCGTCGCATTCTTGCCGGCATGAACAACACCGAGCGCGCAGCTGCGTCGTTTATCAAGGGTCTTAAGGGCACCAACACCAACCAGGAGTTCCTGGTGCGTTCGGCCAAAAAGCACAGCGACTACGAGCAGACGTTCTAGGTTGTCATCCACACGCAGCGATAGTCATCAATGCAATAAAGGGTCGGGGCTTTGAGCCTCGGCCCTTTTCTATATCGCCGCTCCGCGCTTATTTTTGACCATAAGACTGGCAAGCAGCAGGTTTCCCGTTTCAATCCGACATCGTCGCTTGCAATCGACAGGGCGGTTTCGCATAATAGCTTTTAAGCTTCGCGACGGATAACGCAGATGAAACGAACCATATACCGTTGCTTTGGGGCATAGCCCCGCTTCATCTTCTCTCGCGCAGCCAACTGAATGATGCGATTTGGGTGCTGGAAGATGGGGAGAGCTCATGGCTTCTTCTGATGCAACACAACGAGCAGTCCTTGCCGGACTTTCGTGCGGGATCGGCCTTGCCGCTCCCGTGGTTATGTATGCCGCGACGCTGCCGTTTTCGTCGGTGAACGAGACGGTCGTGGCGGGTGCGGTTCCCTTCGCCGTGGGCGCGGTGGCGGGCGTGGGCATCTATGCCGCCTCGCTGGGTATCTCCGAGTATCGTGCGCAGCGTGAAGAGCGTCTGTTCCAGCCCGATGCCATGGGCGGTGCCGCCAATCTCAATCAGCATCAAAGCGAGTTCAAGACCGCCTCGATTTCAGCTCAGCAGCAGGATGCGACTCCTTACGCTGCGGCTTCTGATTCTCAGGCTCAGGCGGAGCAGTCTACCTCGGCATTCCTTTCCGGCCTGACTGGTGCGTTCCAGCGCCGTCATGCCGATGATGGTGTCCCTACCATCGCTCGAGCCGCAGATGCTATGGACGAGGACGAGGCTTGGTCCATGATCGACAGTATGCTTGACGACGATTCGCCGGTGAGCTGCGACCCTGCACACTCGCGCGACGTCTATCAAGTCGCCATCGACGAGCTCACCAACGGCGGGCAGACCGGCTCCTTCAATCGCGACGACATCGCCGCCGCGGCACGCGCCGTGTCTGGCTCCCAGGCCGCCCCTGCGGGCAGCACGGCGGCTTTCGTGGCACTCGTCGCCAACGCGGCAGCCAATAACGCCTACAGCGCTACCTCGGCGGACGCGAACGCTTCTGCCGACAATTCGTACGTTGATGAAGCCATGGCCGCGGACGAGGAGGCCGTTGCCGCCCGCCGTGCCGCCGAAAGCTCGCTGTGGGGCGCTCCTGCCCAGCAGCAGGCGGCTGAGGCTGCGCCGTACAATGTAAACCTCGCCAGCATGCCTATCATCTCCGGTGCCGCGGATATCGATTTCGATGACCTCGATGAGCCTGCAGCCATCACCGCATCGATTGATGCCCAAGATCGCATCGACACCGGCGACCTTCCGGATGCCTCACTCGAGGTTGATGTCCCCATGGCTGATTACTCGGGCCACGAGGACATGTGGGCCGCCGCCACCGCGATTCTGGATGAGATTGACGAGCCTGCTCCTGTTGCAGCCCCCGCTCCCGTCGCTGCCCCTCAGCCTGCTGCCCCCGCCTATGTCGGCCGTCACAGCGCTGTGTTCCCCGAGGATACTGCCCGTATCTCGCGCGAGGGCATCGAGCGGGCCGAGGCTATTGCCGCCGGCATTATGGAAAACCGTCGTCACGAGCGCGTCAATCAGATCCTCGAGGAAGAGATCGAGCGCCTGCAGTCCTCTACCGCCAAGCGTACGGGCCGTGCCTATCTGAGCGTTATCGAGGGCGGTACCGCCAGCTTCGCGCCGCTCCGCGCGGAGGCATAACTTCTGCATGGTTAAGATCAATCGAAAATGGGCGGTCGTGACCTGCCTGATGGCGCTCTTGATCTGGGGCAATTCGCTGGTTCCCGGCTCGGGGTCGGGCTCGCTGAGCCTAACGGTCATGGAAGCTATCCGCGATTTCCTGCGCGGCGTGGGACTTCCATATGAATGGGTGACCAACTTTGTTGTTCGCAAATGCGCGCATTTTACCGAGTATATGGTGCTCGGCATCTTGGCAACGCACGCCTTTGATTTTGAGGGCCGGCGCACCTTTGACGTGCTGCTGCCCACGGCGGTGTTCCTGCTGCTGATTCCTTCGATCGACGAGACGATTCAGCTCTTTGTGCCGGGACGCGCCGGCATGATCACCGATGTGATGATCGACTGCTGTGGTGCGGCAACGGGCGTTGTGCTCCGATATCTCTTACGGCCGCTGATGCGCGCCAAAAAAGCCGCCTAGGACGTATTGTTTGGTCCTAGGCGGCCTTTTTTATTTGAGGGCTTATATGAGGTGTGGTGGCGTCGTTCCGTAGGTCGGATTTGCCGGGCGCGCCACGCCCTGTGGGTGCGTCTGCTACTGAAGCGCCTGAGCGCCCAGGGCCAAGCAGCCCATAATGCCCTGTTTGCCCTCGAGGCTGTTGTTGACGATGTAGTTATCGATGTCGGCCATCTCGGGCGTGACGATGTAGCCGTTGAGCATCTCGGCGCACTTCTTGCGCGCGAGCGGCACGATGGGGGTGTGGTCGGCCACGCCGCCACCGATGACGATCTTTTGCGGTGCGTAGCACAGGATGTAGGTCATGAGCGCCTGCGCCAGATAGCCGGCGAGCAGGTCCATGGCCTCCGGGTCATCGGCCATCTCTCCGGCGCTCTTGCCACCCCAGCGCTTTTTGACGCCGGGACCGGCGATGAGGCCCTCGAGGCAGTTGTCGTGGAAGGGGCAGCCGCTGTGCTCGCCGATGGTGTCGCGCGGGTCGCGCGTGACCAGGATGTGACCGGCCTCGGGATGCATCATGCCGTGCACGAGCTTACCGCCCGAGAGCACGCCGGCGCCCACGCCGGTACCGATGGTCAGATACACCACGTCAGTGAGGCCCTGGGCGCAACCAAAGGTGACCTCGCCCAGGCAGGCGACGTTGACGTCGGTGTCGTAGCCGCAGGGAATATTGAGCTCGTTTTGGATGGTGCCCAGCAGGTCAAAGTAGCGCCATGCCGTTTTGGGCGTCTCCAGGATCTTGCCGTATTGGGGCGAGGCAGGGTTGACTGCGGTGGGGCCAAAGGCGCCGATGCCCAGCGCGGCGATGCCCTTGTCGGCAAACCATGCGTTGACGGCCTCAACGGTCTCCCGCGGGGTCGTGGTCGCAATCTGCTCGCGTTCCAGGACCGTGCCGTCTGCATAGCCCGTGGCGCAGACCATCTTGGTGCCGCCGGCCTCGAGCGCTCCGATAAGCTGCTGCTCTGCCATAGTATTCCTCTCTGGGACAAGTTGCTCCGTGACTAAAGTATAGCGCTCTAAAAAATAAATGAGGTCGCTTTAAAAAGAAACCTCGTGGCCCAACGGGTTCACGAGGTTTCTTTAGTGCCTTTAGTTACTGACCGTCCTTACCCGCGCGGCTCGATTTTATCACGCAGAGACTTGAGGTTCTCCAGCGCCGCGTTAAGCGTCTCGTCTCGCTTGGCAAAGTGGAAGCGGATGAGGTGGTTGACGGGCTCGCGGAAGAAGCTCGATCCGGGAACAGCGCCCACGCCCACCCTGGAGGCCAGGTCCTCGCAGAAGTCGAGGTCGCTGTCATAGCCAAACTCCGACATATCCATCATCACGTAGTAGGCGCCCTGCGGCACGTTGTGCGTGAGGCCGATGCTGTCGAGTCCCTGACAGAATAGGTCGCGCTTGGCAGTGTAGAGGTCGAGGACCTCCCGATAATAGCTATCGTCGAAATTGAGGGCGGTAACGACGGCCTCTTGCAGGGGAGCGGCGGCGCCTACGGTGAGGAAGTCGTGGACCTTCTTGATGCGCTCGGTGATTTCGGCAGGAGCGATGGTGTAGCCCAGGCGCCAGCCGGTGATGGAGTAGGTCTTGGACAGCGAGCTGCAGCTGATGGTGCGCTCGAACATGCCGGGCAGCGTGGCCATGTACACGTGCTCGTGGGGCGCGTAGACGATGTGCTCGTAGACTTCGTCGGTAATGCAGTAGGCGTCGTACTTTTTGCACAGGTCGGCGATAAAGGTGAGCTCCTCGCGGGTAAAGACCTTGCCGCAGGGGTTGGACGGGTTGCATAGGACAATCGCCTTGGGATCGTTGTCGCGGAAGGCCGCCTCGAGGATCCCACGGTCGAAGTCAAAGGTGGGCGGGTTGAGCGGCACGTAGATGGGCTCCGCACCCGAAAGGATCGTGTCGGCGCCGTAGTTCTCGTAGAACGGCGAGAAGATGACGACCTTGTCGCCGGGGTTTGTGACCGTCATCATGGCGGCCATCATAGCCTCGGTGGAGCCGCAGGTGACCACGATGTTCTCGTTGGGGTTGATCGGCATGCCCATAAAGTGCTCCTGCTTGGCGGCAAGCGCCTCGCGCATGGCCTGGGAGCCCCAGGTGATGGAGTACTGGTGGTAGAGCGGCTTGGGGTCGGTGGCGATGGTGCTGAGGCTATCGAGCAGCTGCGCCGGGGGATCGAAATCGGGGAAGCCCTGCGACAGGTTGACGGCACCATACTTGTTGGAGATGCGCGTCATGCGGCGGATGACCGAATCGGTAAACGCCGCCGTGCGGTTGGAGAGTTCTTTCATGCCTATCCTTTCGAGCATTGGGTGGAGCAAGTTTACTCCTATGGAACCGGTGGGATTTGCTCGAAACGGGCTCGAAAAACTCTTTTCAAAATTCTTGAAAATTGGGGCTTGCATCGCGTGGCGTTCCTTGCAATAATAGTCGAGCGCGAAGCGCACAGGACACGGTGGGTGTAGCTCAGTTGGCTAGAGCGACGGGTTGTGGTCCCGTAGGTCGAGGGTTCGAGTCCCTTTACCCACCCCAGTTCTTGCTTCGTGTTGATATCGGGTCGTTAGCTCAGTTGGTAGAGCAGGGGACTCTTAATCCCAAGGTCCAGGGTT
>CAJKHC010000014.1:0-65357 GCA_905199605.1 uncultured Collinsella sp. | reverse complement strand
TGCCGAATCACGAATTCTCGCAGGTCGTTCTGCCGCTTTTGGAAAGCTTCGCTTCGGTCGCACTTAAGGCCTATTGCGAGTGCGATGGCGTTCATCGCCCGGTGCAATTGCAGCTGATGGGCAAACTGAGTCCCGGTGAGGACGATCATCCTAAAGCCCAGCGCGCTCAGCACGGTCATGCGCTCCGCATCCGACGCGCTGCGCTGTTTATCAAGATGGTCCGAGCCGTTGTATTCAATCCCCGTACCGCTCGCAGGCGCATATACGTCGATCTCGAAATACCCAGCCTTAGCGAGATACTTGAACTCGTTGGGAACATCGACCCGACGGTTGAGCTCGATCTTGGCGTATCCCAGCCCGCCCTGGGAACGTTTTGCTACGACCATGATTGCGGTGGCCGTCTCCATGGGCGACCGCGCGCCATCGTGCACGCGCCTGAGCACACCGGCCGCGCGTATAGCCCCCTGACGAGATCGGTTCTCATTGCAATAGGCAATCAAGTCGGCAACGGTATACCTCTGCCCCATCTCGACATAATCGTCCGTCGACAGATGATTCAAATGGTATCGGGCGCAGATTTCGTAGCCATATTCCAGCTGCTCGGGCTCGCTCATCCACGAACCCGCTTGAACAAAGCACATGGCCTCATCAACCACTAGAAGGCCCTCTGCCACCTCGATAAGATGGCCTGGAGGTACCGGCGCCCCAAACACGTGGCACCTAAATCCAGCCGGCGTCGAGCGCTCAAAATCGAAGTTGACGAGCGTGTCGATATGATCGAGCTCTTCTCGTGGAATACCAAGCGAAACCAGATAGTCGGTAACGATCCCAACTGCCGTTGAAGCCCTCAGCCCCTTGGCATCGAGCCCCAATTTGGGCAGGTCCGCAGTCGGCTCCGCCTCGTTAGCAAGCGAGTCCTCATCGTATAGGCTGCTTGCTCGCGAGAGCGGCTCGGACGGGCGCGCCACGTTGTGGTACAGCCAGGCAGTCTTATGGGACAGGACGATCGGCAGGTCCATGAGCCCTCCAATGGAGTCGGATAACCAACCTTATTCCCCTGCCCACGGGTCCGCACACCTTCGTGCACAAGAAAGCGATTCCACCCGGCCGAGTGGCAGAAAAACCATCACAACATTCGATGCTTTTCTCGATTTTGGCGAAAAACGTCGAATGTTGTGATGGTTTGAGGCTAGGTGAGGGGGCACGGAGGGCTCAAAGCATCGTGCTCGAACGGGTTAATCCAGCTCTTTTAAGCCATGCGCGAGCTGCCAGTATTCGCCGTGCTGAGCGAGCAGCTCTTCGTGCGTGCCGCGCTCGATGATGCGGCCGTGTTCAAGGACCATGATGGCATCGGCGTCGCGGACGGTGGACAGGCGGTGCGCGATCATAAACGTGGTGCGTCCGCGCATGATGCGGTCCATACCGCGCTCGATGAGCTTTTCGGTACGCGTGTCGATGGAGCTCGTGGCCTCGTCCAAGATGAGCACCGGCGGGTCGGCAACGGCCACGCGCGCGATGGCGAGCAGTTGGCGCTGGCCCTGCGACAGGTTGGCGCCGTCGGCCGTGACCGGCGTGTCGTACCCTCTAGGCAGGCGGCGGATAAACGAATCCGCGCAGGCTGCCTCGGCAGCGGCGCGCACTTCCTCGTCGGTCGCGTCGAGCTTGCCAAAGCGGATGTTCTGCGCAATGGTGCCGCTAAACAGGTGCGTGTCCTGCAGCACAATGCCGAGCGACCCACGCAGACTGGCCTTGGCAATGTGCTTGACATCGATGCCGTCGTACGTGATCTCGCCGTCATCGACCTCGTAAAAGCGGTTGATGAGGTTGGTGATGGTCGTCTTTCCGGCGCCCGTCGAGCCCACAAACGCGATTTTTTGCCCCGGCTTGGCAAACAGGTTGAGGTCCGTGAGCACACGGGTGCCCGACACGTAGGAAAAGTCCACGGCATGGAAGCGCACGTCGCCGGCAAGCGGGACCAAGCCGCACGTGAGCTCGGTACCGTCGGCAGCCACCGCACGGCCCGACTCATCAACGGCAGCCACATCATGCAAGTGCCCGTACGCGCCCACGCCCTGGCCCTCGGGAATCTTCCACGCCCACGAGGCGTCGCCCGTCTGCACCAGCTCCACGCAGCCCTCGTCCACCTCAGGCTTAAGGTCCATAGCCGCAAACAGGCGCTCGGCACCGGCCAGCGCATTGAGCAAGAAGTTGCCCAGCTGCGTAAACTGGTTGATGGGCATGGCGGCCTGGCGTACGAAGACCAGATAGCTCGCAAGCGCACCTACGTCGGCGAGTCCCTTGATGCAGAGCATGCCGCCCGCCACGGCGACGACGGCGTAGTTGGCATAGCCGATCACCACGGTCATGGGCACCATCGAGTTGGCGTAGGCTTGCGCGGCGCCACCGGTGCGGCGCAGTTCTTGGTTGCGCACGTCAAAACCAGCCACGTTGGCCTGTTCGTGATTAAAGACCTTGATGACCTTTTGGCCCGAGACCATCTCTTCGATATATCCGTCCAAATCGCCCAGCGACGCCTGCTGAGCGGCAAAAAAGCGCTTGGAACGCATGCCCGAGTAGCGCGCGTACAGCACAATGGCCGCGTCGCACACGAGCGTGATAATCGTGAGCTGCCAGTTGAGGATGATGAGCATAGCCGTGGTGCCGACCATTTGGATGCTCGCCTGAATCACGTTGGCAAAGCTGTTGTTGAGCGCCTCGGAGACGGTGTCGACGTCGTTGGTAAAGAAGCTCATGATGTCGCCCGAGCGCGTGCTGTCAAAATAACTGAGCGGCAGCGTCTGGATGTGCGCGAACAGGTCGCGGCGGATATCGGATACCACGCGCTGGGCCGCACGCACCATAATTTGCGAGTAGCCCAGAGCGGAGAGTACGCCCACGGCGTAGATGATCGCCGTCAGGATGACCTGCTTGGCGAGCAGTTCCTCCCCGCCCGTGGCCAAACCGTTAACGATGGGGCGCACCATGTAGGTGCCGGCGAGGCTCGCGATGGCGGCGACGGAGGCGAGCACGCCCACCGCGAGCAACGAGAACTTGGCATGCCCCATGTAGGAGAGCAAGCGACGCACAGTGCGCTTGAGGTCGGCAGGGCGTGCTTGGGCTGCGGTCTTAGGCATGGCGCTCACCCCCTTCCAAGGGCGATTCGCTGGGGACGGAGGAAAACTGATCGTTCGCGCAGCGATCGTCGCAGCCGTCGCCGGTGTCTGCGTTCCCAGCGAACTCCATCTGCGAGGCATAAATCTCCTGGTAGATGTTGTCGCCCGCCAGCAGCTCCTCATGCGTGCCCACGCCGTGGACACGGCCGTCGTCCAACACAATAATGCGGGCGGCATCCATGACGCTCGCAATGCGCTGCGCAATGACAATCACCGTCGTGTTGGGAATCTGAGCGATATGCTCGCGGATCTTGGCGTCGGTCGCCATATCGACCGCGCTGGTCGAATCGTCAAAGATGAGCACACGCGGATGCTTGAGCAATGTACGCGCGATGCACAGGCGCTGCTTCTGCCCGCCCGAGACACCGGCACCGCCCGGGCCCAGATAGCCGTCAAGGCCGCCGATGCGATCCAGGAACTCGTCCACGCATGCCGCCCGGCAGGCACGCAGGAGCTCCTCGTCGGTGGCATCGGGCGCGCCCCACTGCAGGTTCTCGCGCACGGTACCCGTAAACAGCACGTTCTTTTGCAGCACAATGCCCACCGCGTCGCGCAGGGCAACCAGGTCGTAATCGCGCACATCGCGCCCGCCCACGAGTACGGCGCCTTCGGTGGCGTCGTACAGGCGCGCGATCAGCTGCACAAGCGAACTCTTGCCCGAGCCCGTGCCGCCGAGCACGCCCACCGTGGAGCCTGCCTCAATGCAAAGGTCAATATGCTCGAGCACATCCTCGGCAGCATCCGCGCGGTACTTAAACGACACGTCGCGAAACTCGATGCTTCCGTCGGCCACCCCGTGCACGGCAGCGGCAGCGTCGGGCGCTTGGATAAGCGAACGCTCGTCGAGCACCCGTGAGATGCGCTCCACGCTGGCAAGTGCGCGGGTGAGCAGCAAAAACACGTTGGAAATCATCATGAGCGAGTTCATGATCAGCAGCACATAGCTCATAAAGCCCGTGAGCGAGCCCACGCCGAGCTCGCCGGCAAGAATCATGCGCCCGCCGATCCACAGAATGGAAAGCGCTGCCACGTACATCGACAGCTGAAACACCGGCAGGTTGAGCACGGCGTTGCCAAAGGTCTTCGTCGCGGTGCGCGCAAGCTCGGTATTGACGGCATCGAACTTGGCCTCCTCGTGCTCGGCACGCACGTACGCCTTGACGGCGCGCACGGCGGTGAGGTCCTCCTGCACCACACCGTTGAGATGGTCCATCGAGGTCTGCAGCTGGCGGTAGAGCGGGCTCACGCGCACGGTAATGATACCGAGCACGATGGCGAGCATCGGCAGAATGACGGCAAAGACCGCCGCGAGCTCGCGCGAGAGCGCGAAAGCGTAGACGAGGCCCATGACCAGATTTACCGGCCCGCGCACCATGGGGCGGAAACCGTTACCTACGGCGTTTTGAATCACGGTGATGTCGGTGGTCATGCGAGTGACAAGCGAGCTGGCGTCGTAGTTGTCCAGATTGCCAAAAGCGAGCGTCTGGATCTTGCGATACTCGGCCTCGCGCAGGTTAGCGCCCAGCCCCGAGGCGACGCGAGCAGACGTGCGTGCATAGCCCAAGCCAAGTACCAGCGAACATGCGGCGCATACCAGCATATACGCGCCCTGCAACAGCATGTAGTTGATGTCGCCCGCGGGCACGCCCACGTCGATGATATTTGCCATGATGACCGGGATAAACAGCTCGAGCGCCGTCTCGGCCGTCACAAAGAACACGCCGAGAATGGCATCGCGGCGGTATGCCCCCAGATAGGAAAACAGAATCTTGAGATTGCGCACGCAGGTTCATCCCCCATCAAACGTTGTTCGCAAACCCACGTATTATGGCGCGCCATGCGGCGGTGTCAAGTGTTCCGAAATCGATTTCTGCAAGGCTAGTGCAGGCGCTAAGCTCGCAAGGTGCATCTCTGTATTCAATTGGAAATGAACGCGAGCGCGACTTTTTTCGCCCCGCTGCCAACATAAACCTTGACTCTACAATCGTTGCAGGGTTTTCACTACACTGGTAGCAAAACGAACCCAGCCAGAAAGCCCCGCCCATGGAACACGACCTCACACGCGGCAACGTCCTCAAGACCATCGCGGTCTTTGCCCTGCCTTATATGCTCTCGTACTTTTTGCAGATGCTCTACGGCATGGCCGACCTGTACATGATGGGGCAGTTTAGCGGCGCCGCCGGCATCACCGCCGTGGGCAATGGCGCGCAGACGCTCTATATCATCACTGTGACGCTCGTGGGTCTGGCCATGGGAACGACGGTCATCGTCGGCCACGCCGTGGGCTCGCGCCGCTTCGACCGCGCCGAGGCCGCCATCGGCAACACCATCACGCTCTTTATGGGTGTCTCGGTGGTGCTGGCCGCTGTCTTGCTCGCACTGTGCCCGCAGATCGTGGCGCTCATTGGCACGCCGGCCGAGGCGGTCGAAGGCACCGCCGCCTACCTGCGCATTTGCTTTATCGGCATTCCCTTTATCGCCGCGTACAACATCCTCTCGGCCATCTTTCGCGGGCTGGGCGATTCGCGCTCGCCCATGTACGTGATCGGCGTGGCGTGCATCATCAACATCGCGCTTGATTTTCTGTTTATCGGCCACATGGGGCTCGGCCCCGTGGGCGCCGCACTCGGCACGGTCATCGCACAGACGGCCAGCGTTGCCCTCGCGCTCGTGTGGCTCAAAAGCCGTCGCACGAACATCCACGTTAAGCGCAGCGACCTGCGCCCCCAGCCCGAGGTGCTCGGTAGCATTCTTAAGATCGGCGTGCCCGTGGCCGTGCAGGACGGCTGCATCCAGGTGGCGTTTATGTTCATCACCGTCATCGCCAACCACCGCGGCCTGGTCGACGCCGCCGCCGTGGGCCTAGTCGAGAAGATGATCAGCTTTTTGTTCATTGTGCCGAGTTCCATGGGCGCTACCGTCAGCGCGCTCACGGCGCAAAACGCCGGTGCGGGCAAGGGCGACCGCGCGCGTCAGGTGCTCAAGGATGCCATGACCATCTCGGTGGTGTACGGCTGCCTGGTCACGGTGCTCATGTGGCTGGTGGCACCAGCGTTTATCGGCTTTTTTGCCAAAGACGCCGCGGTGGTCGCCGCCGGTACTGGCTATATGCACAGTTATATTCTCGACGCGATTTTTGCCGGCATCCACATTTGCTTTAGCGGCTTTTTCGCTGCATACGGCAAGAGCTACATCGGCTTTGCGCACAACGTGCTGGCCGTGGCGCTCATTCGCGTGCCCGGTGCATGGCTGCTGTCGAACGCCTATTCCGACACGCTGTTCCCCATGGGTATCGCCTCGCCGTGCGGGTCGATTCTGTCGGCGGCCATCTGCGTGATTGCATTTACCGTGCTCAACCGCCGCGGAACTTTTGACAAGCTGATGGCGTAGCGGGGCAACGCGAGCCTGGCGCCCCTCCCCGGCTCTATTGAAAGGAGCGTTCCTATGGCCGACTCGCCAACTGAACATACCGAGGGCCTGCTCCGCATTGGCGAGGTGGCGCGCCTGCTCAATTTGAGCGTGGGCACACTGCGTCATTACGAGCAGATGGGGCTGTTGGAGCCGGCATATGTCGATCCGGCAAGTGGGTACCGCTACTACGGATCGCGGCAGCTCTCCACCCTCAACACCATCGGCAACCTGCGCGTTCTCGACTTGCCGCTGGCGCAGATTCGCGAGTTTGTCACTACGCGCGATATGGATTTGATACAACGGCAACTGACCAAGCAACAGGAGTTAATTGAGCACAGGCGGCGTGAGTTGGAGCGCATGTCGCGCAAGATTGACCAGCGGCTTGCCTTGCTTCATGGCGCTTTGAATGCTGATCTCGACACCATTAGCGAAATCGAGGAACCCGAACTTCGCTGCGCCACGCTGCACGAGCGCGTCAATCCCACCGACGCCTATTCGCTGGGATGGCATATCCGCCAGCTTCAGCAGGGGCAGCACGAAACCTTTGCCTATCTGGGCAATCTGGGTGTGGGCATCGCGCCCGAACGCCTCGCCGCCGGCGACTTTGATGGCTACGACGAGGTCTTCCTGCTGCTCGATGACACCGATGATTACTTGGGCGACGTTGAGACGCGACCTGCCGCGCGCTGCCTGACCATAAGCTTCCGCGGCACGCACGGGCAAGCAGCCCCGCGCTATAAGCAGCTGCTCGGCTATATGCGCGAGCACAACCTGGCGCCCACCGGGCCTTCGCGCGAGATCGCCCTTATCGATGACATCATCAGCGACGACCCGGCAACCTACGTAACGCAGATCACGGTGCCCGTTTCCCCAGCAAAGTAAGAACCGCCCGGAAGGCATCGTGCTTCCGGGCGGTTCTTCAATTTGGCCATCGATGCCTTACGCCTCTGGCACCTGACCAGTAGCCAAGATCTGCTCGAGCGCATCCTCGTCCAGTACGGGCACACCCAACTGCTCGGCCTTGGTGAGCTTGGAGCCCGCTTTGGGGCCGGCGACCAGATAGCTCGTCTTCTTTGACACGCTGCCCGAAACCTTGGCGCCGAGCACCTTGAGCGCCGCGCCCGCCTCGTCGCGCGTGCGGTTGACGAGCGTGCCGGTGAGCACGAAGGTCAGACCCGCAAGCGGCTGTGCGTCGGCGAGCTCGCCCGCCACGCCAGCTTCGGCCGCGGCTTGCGCATGAGCGGCGCCCAAGTCGACCTCGAGCGAAAGGCCCGCTTGGCGCAGACGTTCCAGCACGGCAAGGTTCTCGGGCACGGCCAGGAACTGCTTGACGCTCGCCGCAATCTTGGGACCGATACCCTCACACTCGGCGATGTCCTCTTCGCTCGCCAAGATGAGCTTGTCGATCGACAGGAATCGCTCGGCGATGACCTCGCCCACGCTCTTGCCCACATGGCGGATGCCCAGGGCAAACAGCACGCGACCGAGCGGCTGGCTCTTGGACTTATTGAGCTCGGCGATGATTTTCTCGGCCGTCTTGAGACCCACCGGGATGGGGTCGCCCTTCTTGACGCCCTTTTTGCTGTTGGAGCTGGCATAGGTGCGTCCCGTGTCCAGGCCTGCGATGTCGTCGACCGTGAGCTGGTAGAAGTCTGCGACATCGTGGATCAGGCCGGCGGCGATCATCTTGTCGACGATTTCGTCGCCCAGGCCGTCCACGTCCATGCAGCCGCGGCTCACCCAGTGGAGCAAACGCTCCTTGAGCTGTGCGGGGCAGTCGATGGACACGCAGCGGTAGGCAACCTCGCCATCCTCGTGAACCACGGGGCTGCCGCACACGGGGCAGACCTCGGGCATCTGCCAGTCAACGCTGTCGGCCGGGCGCTTGTCGAGCACGGGGCCCACGACCTCGGGAATCACGTCGCCCGCCTTGTGCACGATGATAGTGTCGCCCTCGCGCACGTTTTTGCGGCGGATCTCGTCAATGTTGTGCAGCGTGGCGCGCGCGATGGTGGAGCCGGCGACCGTCACCGGGTCGAACTCGGCGACCGGCGTGAGCACACCAGTGCGGCCCACCTGGATGCGAATTTCGCGCAGGACGGTCTGCTTTTCCTCGGGCGGGAACTTAAAGGCGATGGCCCAGCGCGGTGCGCGAGCGGTAAAGCCCAGGTCGAGCTGCTGCTGGAAGCTGTCGACCTTTACGACCACGCCGTCGATGTCGTAATCCAGGTCGCCGCGGTGCTCGAGCGCCTGGGCACAGAACTCGTGGACCTCGGACGGCGTGGCGCAACGAGCCACGTTGGGGTTGACGCTAAAGCCAGCGCTACGCAGCCAGTCCAGAAACTCGCGCTGGCTGTGGACGTGCAGCGGATCGGTATCGGCAATGGCATAGATAAAGGTGGCAAGATCGCGACGTGCCGTGACCTTGGGATCCTTCTGGCGCAACGATCCGGCGGCGGCGTTGCGCGGGTTGGCGAAGGGGTCGCGGCCCTCGGCATCGGCCTCTTCATTCAGACGAACAAAGCTGCCTTTGGGCATATAGACCTCGCCGCGTACTTCGATGGTACGCTCGCGGTCGGCACCCATGTGGGCGAGCGCCGGCTCGGACAGGTGCATGGGCACATCCTTGATGGTACGCACGTTGAGCGACACGTCCTCGCCCGTTGTGCCGTCACCGCGCGTGGCGGCGCGCACAAAGGTGCCGTTTTGGTAGATAAGCGCCACGCCCAGACCGTCGATCTTAAGCTCGCAGGTATAGGTAACGCTACCGGCACCGAGCGCATCCTCGGTGCGCTGGAGCCAAGCGTCGAGCTCGTCCAGGTCCATGGCATCATCCATGGAATACATGCGTGCCATGTGCGTGACCGGCGTAAACTGCTCGCTCACGTAGCCGCCCACGCGCTGGGTATAACTGTCGGGCGTCACCAGGTCGGGGTAGGTGGCCTCGATTTCCTGCAGCTCAACGAGCATTTTGTCGAAGGCGGCGTCCGTGATCTCGGGCGCGTCGAGCATGTAGTAGCGATAGGCATGGTAGTCGAGCTCGTGGCGCAGCTCGGCCGCGCGCGCTGCCGCCTGGGCACGGGCATCGGTCGGTGCGGTGGCTTTCGCGGTCGTGGGCGTTTCGGTATCGATGTCCACGCCGTCACCAAACAGGCTCGATTGCTCCATAGCGGCACTCCTTCGCTCGATTTCAAACGGACACTAGAGTACCACCGGTCGCAACGGGGCCGAATAGCGGTCTCAAACCGCACCGAATCGGCAGCCGCCAGACTGGGGTGGGTCGCGCGATTAAACCATGCTCTTATCAGCTCTAAATGATCCGTTTTCCTCCGTCCCCAACGGATCAATAAGAAAAAAAAGGGCTGTCCCACGTTGATGGGACAGCCCCCTGGCCTCGATATGTGCAATACGGCTCGTTAGAAACCCTGGCCATAGCCTTGACCCTGACCCTGCTGACCGAGCAACTCCTCCAGGTACTGGCGCAGCTGCTCATCGGTAATACCGCCGTTGCCGGTGTCGGTCGCGCTGTCGTCCTGCTGCTGGTTCTGCAGCTCCTCGTCGGAGCCCAGCTCGACCGTGACCTTCTTCTCGTCCTTACCGCGCATGAGCGTGATCTCGACCTTCTCGCCCACCTCGTGGCTGCGCAGCGCGATGATCAGGCCATCGGCGCTCGTAATCTCGTCGTCGCCCAGCTTGGTAATGACATCGCCCTCTTGGATGCCAGCCTTGGCAGCAGGACCGTCCTCGACGACACTTGCCACATACGCGCCGCTATCGGTGCTCAGCTTGTTAGTGCGGGCATTGAGCGCGTTGACGCTCGAAAGCGTGGCGCCCAGATACGGGTGAACCGGCGTCTTGCCGTCGATAATCTGGTCGGCGATGTTCTTGGCATAGTTGACCGGAATGGCAAAGCCAACACCCGAGCTGGAGCCCGAGTAGCTCTCGATGAGCGAGTTGATGCCCACCAGCTCGCCGTTGTCGTTAACGAGCGCGCCGCCGGAGTTGCCCGGGTTGATGGCAGCATCGGTCTGGATCATGTTGGCATAGATGGTGTTACCGTTGGTAGAGCTCATGGCCGTGGAGCGATAGAGCGCCGAGACGATACCCGTGGAGACAGACTGCTCGTTTCCGAACGGCGAGCCGATCGCCATAACCCACTCGCCCACGTTGAGCTTGGAGGAATCACCGATCTCAATCGGCGTGAGCTTGGAGGCGTCTGCGTCCTTGAGCTTGATGACGGCCAGGTCGCTCGAAGCGTCGTTGCCCACGAACTCGGCCTCGTAGGTGGTGCCGTCATCCATGGTCACCACGTACTGGTCATAGCCATCGACCACGTGGTTGTTGGTGAGGATGTGGCCCTCGGCATCGAGCACCACGCCCGAGCCGACGCTGCCCGAGCTGTCCGACTCGTCGGCAGACTGCGAAAGCGAGCCATTCTGGCTGCCGCTCGAAGTGGCGGTAATGGAAACCACGGAGGGCAACGCCTTGGCAGAAACGGCCTCGGCCAGCGTGGTGTCCTCGGAATCAATCGTAATCTTTTGCGTCGATGAACCCGAAGCACCCGCCGTCACGGCATTCTTTCCGCCGCCAATGTTGAGCGTGCCACTCATAATGAGCGCAATGACCAGCAGGGCGCCGCAGGCACAGCCGGCGAGTGCCGTAATAAAGATCGGCAGCTTTTTGGTCTTAGTCTTGACCACTGTGTGCTTGTTTACAACCTGCTGGCTGCCCAGCGGCTTTCCGGTCTGCGTGTCGTAGGCCTGCACGTAGGGAATGTTGCTGTCGGCAGGCGTCGACTCTACCTGCACACGCGGCTGCTGTTGGGTCTCGCCGGCGTTGCCCGCATCCTGGGGACGCTGGGAATCGTTCTCGCTCATAGCTGCGATCCTTTCGTCAAATAACCAAAGGCCCGCCAAACATGTGGCGGGCCATCATTGTTCACGTTGAGTTGTACCCCAAGCTGGGCAGTCCCGAGCACTAGATGCCAAGATTTCAGCTTTGCTTAAGTAATGACATGCTTATAGGCCAATTCGTTTTATGCCGTCATGTCTATTCGATATAACAGTCGATAGCAAAACCCACGGCTTCGCTCTCTGGCGTGAAAATAGTCTCTCTGCTTCTTGTTCGCGTTTTTTCATTGCCATTTTCATCTCTGACCACCGCGCCAACCACGAGCGCCAATCGCTTCCGAGCGTCCGGCAGCTCCAAGGCTTCCGCCATCCCAGCTCGCATCAAAATGGGAGCTCCTGCCATCAGGCCTAAGAACTGTTTTCCATCAATCATTCTTCATTCCCCTGGTCTGCTTGATTTGGCTTTCTCGGCTGAATGGGGATATAGAACAGTCCCGTCAAGTTCCTTATCTTCCACAAAAACTAGAATCCATTTTTCACCTGCCTTCAACCCTGCAACATATCCGGAACTTGACTTGCGGCGCATATCGATCTTTTTATGGCAACCACTTGGCATCAACGCCTCAAATTGCCCGTTATGAACATCCGATAGAGTGCGAACTTCGATCGCAACAACCGTGTCGTTTTCTCCCCCATTAGTCGCCCCTAGCAGGGACAAACTCACTGCAGCGACCAAGGCAAGGAAAAGAACCAATAGGGGTATTGCCCTTCGAATGAACTTGTCGCCGTTCACGAGCACAATCACCCCTTGCAATATGTTCCGTCGTGAGCCGTGTAAATTGATACGTCATATGGAAGAAACTGCAGCCGGTTTGTCTATCCATTCCAAACCACAAGCAGGTACTTCTTGGCATTTGAGTATGTATTATACATTGCCACATAGCCCACAACTGCCATTGCGTGCCCGCTGCCATTTGACCGGAGCCCCCCGGAGAAAACATTGCCGAAACGCGCATGCGTAGGTTTTCGCCTCTTTGATAACTTTCGCCTGCGTTGGCGTTATCATTCCCGAAATCGTTTTGCTCGCATCAACAACGTAATCCCATTTATACAAATCCATGGCAAGTAACTAAATGTTATTCGCCAGATAGTGCTATACGCTTGATATTGTTTTTACTGACGCACTTTCAGTCGGTAAAAGGTATGATTCTTGCCACAAGCGAGAAAAGGGCACCGAAAAACTCCGGTGCCCTGTATCGTCTTCTGGTTATCCCTAGTCCTTAAACAGATAGCCCACGCCGCGGACGGTGGTGATGTGCGCCGCGATCTGCGGGCCCACCTTGGAGCGGATGCGTCGGATGTGCACGTCGACGGTACGCGTGCCGCCGCAGTACTCAAAGCCCCACACGCGGTGCAGCAGCACCTCGCGGCTGTAGGCACGGTTGGGGTGCGTCGCCAAAAAGCTCAGCAGCGAGTACTCCATCAGCGTCAGGTCGATAGGCTCGTTATCGAGTGTCACCTGGTAGGTAGCCAGGTTGATCTCGAGGTTATCGATGTTGAGCACATCGTCGGCGGTGACGGTCTCCTCCTCGCCCATCAGGCGCTGCGCGCGAGCCTTGAGCTCGTTAGGCGTCGCCGTGGGGCACACAAAGTCGGCATGCGCGTGATTGGGCAGACGCAAGGTGCCAAGCGCCTCGTCGTCAACGATCACCAGCATGGGGACGCCGCCGCGGTCGTCAAGCCACTTGGCAATCTGATCGATGCGGTCGCTGCGGATGCCATCGGAATCGAGGATCAGCAGGTCAAAGTCGTGCGCCGCGGTCGGCGAATCGGGGGTAGCCAGGCTCACCTCGACACCCAGGGTGGTCGTCAGGCTGCGGGCAAACTCGTGGAAGCGCGTCGTGCGCGCCATGAACAGGGCACTCTTTTCGGACATATCGGCCTCCAAAGAAATGAGCTCAATCGTACTGGAACAAACCAGCGCGATTAGGAGTTCGCCAGGTAGTGCTTGATCTCCCACTCGGTGATCGTAGACTCAAACTTATGCCACTCGTCGCGCTTCTTTTTGAGGAAGAAGCTGTGGATGTGCTCGCCGAGGGCATCCTTCATAAACTGCGAGTCCTCAAACACGTCGAGCGCCTCTTTGAGCGAGCGCGGCAGCGGCGCGTAGCCGGCCTCGACCATCTGACGGTCGGTAAGCTTGAGCGTCTCGGCCGTGGCCTCGGGCGGGAGTTCCAGCTTGCGCTCGATGCCGTCCAGACCAGCCGCCAGCGTGACGGCGTTGACCAGGTACGGGTTGGCCATGGGGTCGGGACTGCGCAGCTCGATGCGCGTGGACAGCGGCTTGCCGGGCTTGTAGACCGGGATGCGGACCATACTCGCGCGGTTGCGCAGGCCCCACGTGGCGTACTGCGGCACGGAGTCGCCACCCGTTGTGATGCGCTTGTACGAGTTGACCGTGGGGTTGGTGATGGCGCTGATTTCGCGCGCGTGCGCCAGAATACCTGCCATGTAGTGCTTGGCGACGTCGGAGAGATGGTACTTCTCGTCGTCCTCGCCCCAAAAGACGTTGTTGCCGTCATGGTCGAACAGCGACTGGCACAGGAACATAGCACTGCCATCCTCGCCCGCCAACGGCTTGGGCATAAAGGAGGCGTGGCAACCGCTCTCGTAGGCCTGCTGCTTAATGATGAGTTTGGCCGTAGTGATGGCGTCGGACATACTCAGGGCCTCGGCGTGACGCAGGCTCATGCCATGCTGCGAGCGACCGGCGGCGTGGAAGGTGTACTCCACGGGCACGGACATCTTCTCGAGCGTGAGGACCGTGTTGCGACGCAGGTCGCGGGCAGCATCGCTCACCGAAAGATCGAAGTAGCCCACGTTGTCGAGCGGCTCGGGAGTGTGCTCGTCGGGGAAGTAGTAATACTCCAGCTCGGCACCCACGTTGAGCAGATAGCCAGCCTTCTCGGCCTTGCGGAACATGCGGCGCAGGGCATCGCGCGGGTCGCCGGCGAAAGGCTTGCGATCGGGAGTACACACGTCGCAGAAAACGCGCGCGACGCCGTTGTGGCTCGGGCGCCACGGCAAAATCTGGAAGGTCGAAGCATCGGGAAACGCCAGCATGTCGGCTTCCTCGGGCGTGGCAAAACCCTCGATGGCGGAGCCGTCAAAGCCAATACCCTCCTCAAAAGCGACCTCGAGGTCCTCGGGGCTAATGGCAAAGTTCTTGAGGCGGCCGAGAATGTCGACAAACCACAGACGCACAAAGCGGATGTCACGCTGCTCTACGGAGCGGAGTACGTAATCGATGTTCTGCTGGTTCATGTCGCTCCCCTTTCTTTCGGGCGGGTTTCGACTGATCTATATCGCAGATACTATCGCAGAAAAATGTTTCCGCAGGGTTAAAGCGTATCAAGCGCTCAAAAAACGTGCTTGAGCAGGCCGTTGCGAACGAGCGGCTAGCGCGAGGTCGAAGCGCGGTGTTCGATGTGGCCGGGGACCTCGATGCGCTTGGGGGCGAGCTTTGCGGCATCGCCCACCGTAGTGGTAACGATGTCGATACGCTCGGACAGGCGCTCGACTACGCGCTCGGCAATGGTAAGAGTGTCCTGCGCTGCCGTGGTCACACCGCCAAAGAGCACGTGGTTCCAAGGGTAATCGTCAAACGTCGCGATCTTGAGGCCAGCCGGCAACGAGGGCCCCAGCTGTGCCAGCGCCTCGGTCAAACGCAGGAAAACCAGGCCGTTGACGGCAATGAGGCCGAGCTTTTTGCCCGCATAGCCGCGGATGGTCTCGTCCAGGCGACTGACACTCGTGGCGCCACCATCGGCCAGGGTGACGACCTCACCCGCAAGGCCGCGTCGCGAAAGCTCGTCGACAAAGGCCTCGGCGCGTTCGCGACGCACGGGGCTGTCGTCGCTTGCCTCGGTGAGCAGGCACAGGCGCTCGCTGCCCGCAGAGGCCAAGGCGTCTACCAGGCCGGCGACCAGCTCACGGTTGTTGGAGGTCACCAGATCGACACCGCCGTCGGCAACATCGCGGTCGAGCAGCACGACGGGCAGGCGTCCCGCAGCCGCGGCGATCGCCTTGTCGTTGCCTCCGCAGGTATTGACGACCAGGCCGTCCACGCCGGCATCGATAAGTCTGGTGAGCGACTCTGCCTCCTTGGCGGGGTCGTTGCCGCTAATGGCCGTCATGAGCGAGCAGCCGCGCGCGGCGGCGCTGGCGGAAAGCCCTTCGAGCATGGCGCTGGAGAACGGGTTAGCGATGTCGGCCAGAATCACGCCGATGAGGTTGGTACGCGAGCTGCGCAGGTTGCGCGCGGCGGCACGCGGGCGATAGCCGGTGCGCTCGATAACCGCCGCGATGCGAGCACGGGTTTCCTCGGTCATCTGCCCGGGGCGGTTGTTGAGATAGCGCGAGACCGTGGCCGGGCTCACGCCCGCCTCGACGGCAATGTCCTTAATCCTCATCTGCGCCATAGCGCACCCCGTTTCCTAATTGTCGGCAGTCTGGGCCATTTTAGGCATTTTTTTAAAAATCTCGCTTGCAAAACGCTGTAGGTGAGTATACTACAACTCGAAACGAAACCGATTTCGTAAACCGATTTCGGCAAGCGTTGGCACAGAGGTGCAAAGATGTACCCTACCGTCTTGGCACCTCCGTGCCAACGCCATATCAAAGGTGTACGCACGAGTAAGAAGGAGCTGCGCGACCATGGGTAAAACGGTTCTTACCTTCGGCGAGATCATGATGAGGCTCTCGCCCAAAGATCATCTGCGCATTGAGCAGGCGACCGAGTTTGATGTCCGCTACGGCGGCGCCGAAGCCAACACCGCGCTTTCCCTGGCCTACCAGGGTGACAAGGCAGCTTACGTCTCCGTTGTCCCGGCCAACCGTCTGGGCGAGTGCGCCCTGCGTTCGCTGAAGGTCTACGACGTCGATACCTCACGCGTCGTGCGCCAGGGCGACCGTCTTGGCTCCTATGTGTTTGAGGTCGGCGCCTCGCAGCGCGGCAACGGCTGCGTCTACGACCGCAAGTACTCTGCCATCAACATGGCCAAGCGCGACGTCTTTGACTGGGACGAGATCCTCAAGGGTGTCGATGCCTTCTACTTCTCCGGCGTGACGCCCGCCGTCTCCGACGAGATGGCCGCCGCCTGCAAGGATGCCCTCACCGCCTGCCGCGCCAAAGGCATCACCACCGTGTGCGACGTGAACTATCGCGGCAAGATGTGGTCGCCCGAGAAGTCGCAGGCCACCATGAAGGAACTCCTGCCGCTCGTTGACATCTGCATTGCCAACGACGAGGACGCTCCTGCCGGCCTCGGTATGACCTGCGTCTCCGGCTCCCTTGCCCACGGCATCGAGGAGCGCGACACCTACGTCGAGATGGCCCGTCAGATCTGCGCCGAGTACGGTTGCAAGAAGGTCGCCTCGGTCGTCCGCAACATCTCCTGCGTCGAGCGCTCCATCTGGATGGGCATGCTCTATGACGCCGAGAGCGGCGAGCACTGGTTCTCCCCCGCCCACGACGTGCACGTGCTCGAGGGCGTTGCCGCCGGCGACGCTTTCAACGCCGGCCTCGTCCATGCCCTCATCAACGACTTTGACCCGCAAGACGCCGTCAACTACGCGATTGCGGCCTCGATCCTCAAGCTCACCATCAAGGGCGATTCCAACCTGGTGACCGCAGACGAGATCGCAGCCGTGGCATCCGCCGCCGACGGTGGCACCCGCGTCGCGCGCTAAGCCGTCCCCATTCCGCGGGCCGCAGCTTTCCATACCCATACCCCTGCGACCCGCTCCCCGATTCCTCCGGTCGGGCAAAACCACCAGTCCCATTCCGGTTTTGCCTGGCACTTCCTATACGACTGGTCGCGCAGCCGGTTTTGAAATTGCTTGTAACCCCAAGCAGTGCCTCCGATAACCAATCCAAAACCGGCTCATGACCAGCATATTTGGCAATCACGCGCCAGCGCGCGCCGTACATCGAAAGGAACATCATGTTCGATCAGTTCTACACCACGCTTGAGTCCCTGGGCATCGTGCCGGTCGTCGTGCTCGATAAGGTCGAGGACGCCGCACCGCTCGCCCACGCCCTTATGGCAGCTGGCATGAAGTCCGCCGAGGTCACCTTCCGCACCGCCTGCGCCGCCGAGTGCATCGCCGCCATGGCCGAGGCCGAGCCCGAGATGTGCGTCGGCGCTGGCACCGTCCTGACTGTCGAGCAGGTTGAACAGGCCCGCGCCGCCGGTGCCAAGTTCATCGTCTCCCCGGGTTACAACGAGGACGTCGTGAAGCACTGCATCGACATCGACCTGCCCGTGCTGCCCGGCACCGTGACCCCCTCCGAGGTTACCGCCGCCGAGAACCTGGGCCTCAAGGTCACCAAGTTCTTCCCTGCGGCTCAGTATGGTGGCCTGAACACCATCAAGGCCCTCGCCGCTCCGTTTGTCGGTCATCGCTTTATGCCCACCGGCGGCGTGAGCACCGCCAACGTCGAGGAGTACCTGAGCTCCAGCGCCATCATCGCCTGTGGTGGCACCTGGATGGTCAAGCCGGCCCTGTTCGCCGACGGCGACTTCTCCAAGGTCGAGCAGATCGCCCGCGAGGCCATGGACGTCGTCAAGAAGGTCCACGGCTAGGTTTAGCTCTCTATCGTGAAAGGGGGCGTGTCCTAGACCTCGCCCCCTTTCTTTTAAAGCGGCTCGGAAGCGCGCCGTTTCCGTCACGAACAAGAACCAAAACCGTCTTGTATGCTGATAGAACGTGACGGAAGCGACACGCCCCCGAGCCGCTTTGCTTTCCCGGTCAATCAACCGACTCAACATAATCCAGTCCACCAAAACAGCTGCGGCGTCGTCTGGGGGAATGGACCCTTGCTTCCGGTCTTTTCCTCCAAGCGGCGCCGCAGCCTTTTCATGCCCCGATTGCATCCCCGCACTTGCGGTGAAATACGGACTGCTTACGTCGTCAAAGCCGCAAAACAGTCCCTATTTCACCGCAACTAATTAGGGGAACGGATTAGATGGCCGAGTCTTTGGGCAGCTCAAAGTAGTCGGGATGTAAGGCGATAACCGGGCCCTGTTCCTCGGGCATTAGATGCAAATGCGTCTCTGCCAGATAGCTCGCCGTGTCGGTATCGCCCTTCTTAATGGCCTCGAGAATCCGGCGATGCTGCCCACGGATCGGCTCCCAATCCAAATCCTGCGACACCATACGCAGCCAGTTGTATCGCTCAAAATGCGTGTTGACGCTCTTCATCCAATCCCACAACATGTGGCGGCCGGCAATCTCAAAACATGTCTCGTGGAACAGGTTGTCCAGATCAAAAAAGCGACGCGTTTCGCTATGGTCGAGCGACTCGGACTCGGTAAGAATCTGCTCGAGCCGATGCTTTTGCTCGGGCGTGGCGGCAGAGCAGCATTTAATGAGCACGCTTCTCTCGAGTTTCTCGCGCAAGAAACAGGCGTTCTCGGCGCGCTCCATGCTGATTTTTGAGACATAGGTGCCGCTTTTGGGACGCGTTTCCACTAGCTCCTGCTCACGCAGACGCACAAAGGACTCGCGAATGGGCGTGCGCCCGATTCCCGTCTCCTTTTCCAGACCAATCGCCGAAAGACGTGTGCCGGGTTTGAGCTCGGCATAGATGATCTTGGAGCGCAATGCGTTGTATGCCTGATCTTGCAGGCTCTGATAAAGCTGATGTTGTTCCATAAAGCCCTCGGATGAAGCTCACGGTTTGTCGAATTTCACCACGTAATACTATCGCATCCCCCATACCCTCAGTTGCGGTGAAATAAGGGCCGCTGGCACCCATGCACAACTTAGATGGCTTTGACGTGACCAGACGTGACCACCGCTATCTCGGCGCTGATCTTAGGCAACGTCGCCGGCATCGCCAGTAAGTTGTTCACCCGGCACTTTGCGCGCGCCGCGTTTGAAAAGTAGCACTACGCGCGGGGCCAACGGGCAGCCCGTGCCCACTTGTCTCTCGAGCTTGCCCTCCTCGATCAGGACAATCGTGCCGTCCGCACAGCAGGGCGAGTTCACCGTTTACCTTTTAAAAGTGAACGTTCACCTATTTTTCGGAGAATGGGAGGGTTTATTACCCTACTTCACATATACTGAGCTTGTACGAAAAGCAAGACTTATATAGATGAACGTTTCTTTTGGAAGGATTGCTATGTCTGATCTTATGGACAGCTTCCGCCTGGACGGCAAGGTCGCGCTCGTGACCGGCGCCACCTATGGCATCGGCATGGCCATGGCCGAGGCACTCGGCGAAGCCGGCGCCAGGATCGCCTTTAACGCCCGTCACGCCGACAAGGTCGCCGAGGCCGAGAAGCACTACCGCGAGCTGGGCTTTGATGCTCACGGCTATGTTGCCGACGTCACCGACGAGGCCGTCGTCGCCGAGCTCATCGCCAAGATCGAGGCCGATTTTGGCACCACGCCCGACATTCTGGTCAACAACGCCGGCGTCATCCAGCGCACCCCGATGCTCGACATGAGCGCCGAGGACTTCCGTCGCGTCGTCGACATCGACCTCAATGCCCCGTTCATCGTGTCCAAGGCCTGCCTGCCGGGCATGATCGCCAAGGGTCACGGCAAGATCATCAATATCTGCTCCATGATGAGCGAGCTGGGCCGCGAGACCATCGCCGGCTATGCCGCCGCCAAGGGCGGACTCAAGATGCTCACCAAGAACATCTGCTCCGAGTTTGGCGAGGCCAATATCCAGTGCAACGGCATTGGGCCCGGCTACATCGCCACGCCGCAGACCGCACCGCTGCGCGAGACGCAGCCCGACGGCAGCCGCCACCCGTTTGACCAGTTCATCATTGCCAAGACGCCGGCCGCCCGTTGGGGCACGCCCGAGGACCTGAAGGGCCCCGCCGTGTTCCTGGCTTCCGACGCATCGAACTTCGTCAACGGGCACATTCTGTACGTGGACGGCGGCATTCTGGCCTACATCGGCAAACAGCCGCAATAGGCTGCGGCCGCGCGGAGCACGGCACCTTGGCGCTCAAACCGTCGCTCGCGTACCGAAGTACGCTTCGCTCCTCTTTCACGCCAATCTGCCGCACTCCGCGCGCCCTCGCCACCGTCACGCACCAGCCAACACAGGCGCTTCGGTTTGTGCGGAACTCGCGACAGACTTAACTGCCGACCGCCCGCATAGCTCATCGCGGGTTGGCTTTGCCGCCGCCCGCGCACAGAAACAAAAAACTGGAAGATTAAGTTGAAAGGTTAACTCAAATGAAGATCGCTCTAATTAATGAGAATTCTCAGAACTCCAAGAACCCTATGATCGAGGCTGCCCTTAAGAAGGTTGTCGAGCCCATGGGGCACACCGTCTTTAACTATGGCATGTATGCCGACGCCGACTCCAAGCCCCTCACCTACGTGCAGAACGGCATTCTTGCCGCCGTGCTGCTCAACTCCGGCGCTGCCGACTACGTCGTGACCGGTTGCGGCACCGGCGAGGGCGCCATGCTCGCCTGCAACTCCTTCCCCGGCGTGCTGTGCGGCCATGTTGCCGACCCGCTGGATGCCTACACCTTTGCCCAGGTCAACGATGGCAATGCCGTCGCCATGCCCTTCGCCCTCAAGAACGGCTGGGGCCAGGAGCTCAACCTCGAGTACACCTTCGAGAAGCTCTTTGGCTTTGGCTCGGGCAACGGCTACCCCGCCGAGCGCGTTGAGCCCGAGCAGCGCAACAAGAAGATCCTCGACGGCGTGCGCGCTGTGACCATGCGTCCGCTCGTCGACGTCCTGGGCGAGATCGATCAGGATCTGGTGAAGGGCGCCCTCGCTGGTGAGCACTTCCAGGAGTACTTCTTTGCCAACGCCACCGACGAGGCCATCATCGCCAAGGTCAAGGAGATCTTGGGCCTGTAATAAAGCCCACGGGGCGCACCGACCCCCAACAAACCGCCAGACAAAAGGCGCCGCGACGATCCATGTGTCGCGGCGCCTTTTTAGATTGGCTATCGCTTGAGTCACCGCAAGGCGGCCGCTCCCCTATTTGCCAAGAGCCTACAGCTCGCAGGCGACCTTGTAGCCGTCGCCGATGGCGTCGCGGATGTTGCCGCACTTCTGGGCATCGCCCAGCACGTGGGTGGCAACGCCGGCAACGGCAAGGTCATCGGCCAGCTTGGTGTTGGGGCGGTAACCCATGGCAAGCACCAGCGTGTCGGCGTCGGCGATGGTGTGGACCTCGCCGTCCTTTTCGTAACTGATGGTGTCCTCGGTAATCTCGGTCACCTTGGCCTCGGTCAGCACGTGAACGCCCTTGGAAAGCATACGCGTGATGAGGACCGCGCGACCGGCGCCGCCCTCGTTGGCGGCGAGCGTCTTGGTCATCTCGATAACGGTGACGTCGCGGTTTGCCGGCGACAGATCGTTGACCAACGGGGCCAGGTAATCGGCCGTCTCGCAGCCAACGGTGCCGCCGCCCACAATGACAATCTTCTTGCCCGGGAAAGCCTTGCCGCCCAGCAGGTCATCAGCCGTCATGACCTGCTTAAAGCCCTGCATAAAGGCCGGGGCGATGGGTTCGGCGCCATAGGCCAGGACAACCTCGTAACCCGCGTAGTCGCGCTGGATGTCCTCGGCGGTCAGCTCGGTACCAAAGACGCATGTGACGCCGGCCTCGGCCAGGCGACGGTACTGATACTTGATCACGCGCGTGAGCTCCTGCTTTGCCGGCGGAACGGCCGCGATGCGCATCTCGCCGCCCGGCTCGTCCTGCTTATCCACGAGCACCACGTTGTGGCCGCGCTTGGCGGCAATGTAGGCTGCCTCCATGCCCGCAGGACCGGCGCCCACAACGAGCACGTTCTTGGCCTCGGCGGCAGGCTCATAGCCGGCCTCGTCGCGCTCCACGTCCGGGTTGACGGTGCAGGAGATGCGCTTGCCAAACATGATGCCGTTCAGGCAGCGCAGGCAGCCGATGCAGGGACGGATCTCGTCGGCGTTGCCGGCAGCCGCCTTGTTGCAGAACTCGGCATCGCACAGATTGGCACGGCCCATCATGCAGATGTCGGCGGCGCCGTCCTCGATCAGTTCCTCGGCAATCCATGCCTCGTTAATGCGGCCGACCGTGGCAACGGGAATGTTGACGTGCTTTTTGATCTCGCGCGAGCAGGCGGCGTGCGAGGCCTGCTGCGTGCCGGCGGCGGGAATGGCGGAGCCGCGCTTGATGGTAGTGCCGCCCGACACGTGGATCATGTCGACGCCGGCCTTCTCCAAGCGACGCGAGACATAGATCATGTCGTTGAGGGTCAGGCCGCCATCGGTGTACTCGTCGCCCGAGATACGGACGTCGATGATAAAGTCCTTGCCGCAGCGCTCGCGAATCTCGGCGATGACCTCGAGCAGGAAGCGCATGCGGGCGTCGAGCGAGCCACCGTACTCGTCGGTGCGCTTGTTATAGAGCGGGGTCAAAAAGCCGCCGAGCATGCCGTGGGCGTGTGCCGCATGGACCTCGACGCCGTCGACACCGGCCTTCTGCATGCGAACAGCAGCGTCACCAAACTGATGCGTGAGCTCGTGGATCTCATCGACCGTGATGGGGCGCGGCGCCTCGCGGGCATAGGACGGGCCCACAAAGGACGGAGCGATCAGGCGCGGCGTGCCCGGAATGTTAAAGGCCATGTAGGCGGGGTGGAAGAGCTGCGGCATGATCTTGCAGCCATACTCGTGGACGGCCGCGGCGAGCTTTTCCCAGCCAGGGATAAACGTGTCGTCGTAGCAGCACATGTCACCCGGTAGATAGGTATAGGTGGGCTCGACCGTCACGACCTCGGTGATGATGAGGCCCACGCCGCCCTTGGCACGGGCACGGTAATGATCGACCAAGTCGTCGGTCACATAGCCATGATCGGCCAGGTTCGTGGACACCGGCGGCATAAAGACGCGGTTCTTGACCTCGGTCGTACCGACCTTGATCGGGCTAAAGAGCATCGGGTAGGCGGAAGACTCCATACAGGGTTCCTTTCGTTTGAGCCGCTCGGCGGCAGTTGCTAACGTACTTATCGTATCAGCAACTGCGCTGTACCCGACCGTACACGCTCCCCCGGCTTTTACTCAGCCCACAAAAAGTTGCGGTGGAATACGGAGTAGATAAGGCCTTTGACAGCCAAAACAGTCCGTATTCCACCGCAACTGATGGGCGGGGTGGGTTAGAGGCCCAGATAGCTGGTCATGCCTTCGACGGCGAGCTTGGCGCCGGCTACGGCATGGACCACGGTGAGCGGGCCGTTGACCACGTCGCCGGCGGCAAAGACGCCAGGCACGGTGGTCATGCCGCACTCATCGACCGAAAGAAGACCGCGATGGTCGGTCTCCAGACCGCCCGTCGTAAGCACCAGTTTGTCCTTGGGCACCTGCGAGGCCGCAATCACAACCGTGTCGGCGGGCACATGGTCAAGTTCTTCCTCGTAGCCCACCACGTTGTCGTCCTCGTCAAAGATAGCCGTCTCGAAAACCGGACCGTTATCGTCGATGGCGCAAATCGCCTTGCCGCGCACGATCTCGGCACCGTCAAGCTCGGTCAGCTCCACCTCGTCATCGATGGCCGAGATATGGCGCGATCGGGCATACACGGTAACCTTGCGAGCGCCCGAGCGCAGAGCCGTGCGGGCAACATCCATGGCCACGTTGCCGGCGCCGATAACCGCCACGTTCTGACCGATCGCCACGCTCGTGGGATCGACCAGGTAATCGATACCAAACAGTACGTTACCACGCGACTCGCCGGGAATACCCAGCTTGCGGGCGCGCCAGGTACCGGTACCGACAAAGACCGCATCGTAGCCGTCGCGCAACAGGTCGTCGATATGCAGCGCGCCGCCAATGGTGGTCGAGGGACGGACGCGTACGCCAAGCGAGCACATCACGTGACGGTACTTTTGCACGAGAGCACGGGGCAGGCGAAACTCGGGGATGCCGTACTCCAGCACGCCGCCGATCTCGGGGCGTTGCTCAAACACCGTGACGGCACAGCCCAGCTGGGCCATCTTAATGGCCACGGTAATGCCGGCAGGACCGGAACCGACCACGGCAACCTGCTTGCCGCACGACGGCGCGGGCTTCCACTCCTTACGGTCCAAATATGCCGTCGAGATATAGTTCTCGATACTCGAAAAATGCACCGGTGCGCCCTTGCGGCCCTGAATGCACGCGCCCTCGCACTGGCCCGAATGGTTGCAGATCATGGAGCAGACCGCGCTCATGGGGTTGTTCTGGAACAGCAGCTCACCTGCCTCTTCCAGACGACGCTGCTTGAACAAGTCAATGACCTGCGGAATAGGCGTCTGCACCGGGCAGCCTTTAAGCTGGCAGAACGCCCTTTTGCAACCTAGGCAACGATTCGCCTCTTCGACAATGTGGATAGCCACGCAACTCCCCTTTTTGATGTAATCCAATGAGGCGACGATAAAAACCCTTCACCGCCGCCCCCAGTCAAGCAAACTCAATATGCCGCCACGGCAAAAGCCAATGCTATATCTCGCGATGCGGAGCCCCGCAGCGAGCGGACATGCGCTCGAGTGTCGCCAGGCAGCTAGCCGCCGTCGCCGGCACGCTGTTCTCGACCACACAAGGAATCCCCGAACAGGCGGCAGCCGCCCAGGCCACCACGGGCTCAAAGTCATAGCGGCCCGTCTCGCCCACGCCGTGGCACACCAGGCGAGAACCCGTACCATCGCACCAGCCGGCTTCGTCCTCGTTGTCGACGACCTCAAAATCCTTGGCGTGCAGCACGCGAATCTTACTGCCGCATAAGTAGAGCATACGCGCGGTGATTTCCTGCGCCTCGCCAACGACGCTGGGATGCAGCAGCGACACCGGGTCGTAGATCACGCCGAGCGCCGGGCTCGGGACGCGCTCCAGCACCTCACGGCAGCGATCTGGCGTGTTGACCGTCTCGTTCCAGCCGGGCTCGATCAGTATTTGCCCACCCACGGCCTCGGCGCACTCGCAGACGCGCGCGAGTCCATCCATAAACGCATCGAGTGCCTCGTCGGTCATACGGTCGTCAGCAACGCAGTTCTGCGCATTGGGACGACCGGTCTCGGTGCCAACCGGACAGCCGCCGAGCATCTGAGCAAAGTTCAAGCACGCCTCGTACTCGGCAAAGTTATCCGTGAGCTGTTGTCGATCGGGCGTCGCCAGATTCTTATAACAGCCGAGCACGGCGACCGAAACGCCCGCCTCATCGAGCACCGCACGCAAATGCTCGGCGAGCTCGCGGGTCAGACCGCATCGATCGATTCCCATTGATGCGTAGAGCACCTTGCTCGGCAGCTGAATGCACGAAAAGCCCAGCTCTCCTGCCATGCGAATGCGTTCCTCGACGGTCCCCTGCGGAAGGTCGTGTAAACGCACGCCCGGAGTAATGGCCCCCACGCTATTCACGCCCCTTATGAGCATTGATGCCCGGCGTGTAGCCGCCAAACGGGTCATCGATGGAGCACACGCCCGAAGGGGCGAGCGGATCGCGCTTACCGGCCAACTTGTCATGATGCATAGTCTCGATATAGGCGAGCACCAGCGGCGCCACGCCCTTCGCGTCGTTTTTGACGACGGGCTCGCTCATGTAGTAGCCAAACGTGCCCTCGCGGTGCGCGGTGTTGCCAAGACCCGCCACCAGGCAGATGTTGTCGAGCGCCAGCTGTCCGTCGCGCTCGGACAGGCACGTGTCGCAGATGCCGTCAAACGCACGGCGGCCGTACTGGTAGTAGCGCTCGCCCAGCACGCCCAGGCGCACGCCCTTCATGATGGCGTTGGCAAAGATGGCGCTGCCCGACTCCTCCAGATAGTTGGGGGCGATATTGGGCAGGTTGATGACCTGGTGCCACATGCCGGTCTTCTCGTCCTGATACGGCAGCATGGCGTCGATCAGGTCGTGGAACATCTTGCGGATCTCGTCCTTCTCGGCCGACATCGAGGGCGGCATGAGCTCCCAGGTATCGATGAGCGCCATGGCGAACCAGCCCTCGGCGCGCAGCCAGAAGTTGGCCGAAAGGCCGGTGACGGGATCGCACCAGAACTGCTTGCGGCTCGCGTCGTAGGCGTGATAGTACAGGCCGTTGAGGGGGTTGCGCATCAGGTCGTGCACCACCTGGAACATATGGAAGCTATCCGAGCAGGCACGGCGGTTGTGGAAGCTCAGCTCGTACTGCATGTAGAACGGCTGCGCCATGTACATGCCGTCGAGCCAGATCTGGTTGGGGTAGACGGCTTTGTGCCAAAACACACCCTCTTTGGTACGCGGCTGGGTCTCGAGCTGACGGTAGATGGTATCCATGGCGGCACGGTACTTGGGCTTGCCCACCAGGTCATAGAGTTTGTAGAGGGTTTTGCCCGCGTTGACGTTGTCGAGGTTGTACTCCTGGGGATCGTAATGCTTGATGGTGCCGTCATCCTGGACAAAGAAGTCGATATAGTCGTCGGCGAAGGTCAGGTAACGCTGCTCGCCGGTGATCTCGTACAGCTCGATGAGCGCCTTGATCATGCAGCCGTCAATGTAATTCCAGGTGTTCTCCTTGCCGGCGCGAAGCTTTTCGATATTCCAGGCCGGCGCCTGAGGCGTAGAGGTCTCGATCAACTGCTCGATATAACGGTCCAGAATCTGATTGCAACCCATTGCTGTCCCCTCTGACGTTATTGATGGGTGAACGTTTCCCCTAGTGTAACGCGAACGGGGATTATAGGGTGAACGTTAACCCTATAATCCCCGTGAACGGCAAACTTTTAACGGCAAACGGCGGTGAGGCCCGCAGCGATGCGATGCGCCAGGCGCTCATAGCCGGCAGGGCTGTAATGCAGACCGTCCGGCATGTAGAGCTCGCGGTGCTCCGGCAAAAACGGGCTGATGCCGCTTTGCGCATACAGGTCGATCACCGGCACCGAGTAGCGATCGCAGACCTCCAGCATCGCGCGCACATAGGCGTCTTGCGTCAGGCCCAGATGGTTGGCCTCGTTGCTTGCCGGAATATCCTTCTCGTGTTTGCCGCTCGTCTTGCACGGCGTCATAAACATCAGCTTTGCCTGAGGCGAGCGCGCCGTGATGGTGCGGATCAGGTAGTCGAGCGCACCGTAGAACTCGTGCACGTCCGTGCTGCCCAGCTCTCCCAGCGGCACGTTACGGCTAAAGTCGTTAACGCCGCCAAAGACGATGCAGATATCTGCCGTGTGATCGATGCCGTCCAAGCGCTCAACAAACGAATCGCTACGGTCGGCCTTGACGGCAATACGCGAACCCTTAATACCAAAGTTCTCGATCGTAGCGCCGCCCAGCAGCGCACCCAGGTGCGAGGTCCAAGAGATGTCGTTGCCTCCCCCGCCGCATCCGTTATCGCCCCAGGTGGTCGAATCGCCAAAGCAGCAGACGGTCGATTCGCTCAAGTTTTTCGTTTCCATATTCTTCTCCTCACCCGCACACCGGCGGTCATACAGGTACATACCGTTCATTCACAACATCCGAGGGGCTATGCGTGGGCGTATTCCGCAACTTGCGAATCGAGCCATTCGATATCCTCGGCAAGATGCGCCACGCCCAGGTGGTGTCCACCCGGGCAGACCTCGTGCAGAAGGTTTTCGTCCTTGCCCAGCAGCGCGTAGGCGTCGCGAACGATATCGAGCTGCTCGTCTACGTTCGCAAGCCCGCGGGCGCCGTTGAGATGGTCTTTCTCGCAGCTCTGAACCAAGAGCGGCCGTGGCGCGACAAGCGATGCAATGTCGCCCATGTCGAGCAGACGCCAGAGTCCAGGCGTGTAATTGCAGCTGCAATTGCCGTTGAGGTGCAGTAGCGAATCATCAACGCCGTACAGATAGCCCGAGACAAACGCCTTGCGCACGCGCGGGTCGAGCGCGGACAGGTACAACGTCATGTAACCGCCGCCCGAAAAACCAAAGCAGCCCAGGTCGTCCATGGCAATGTCACCGCGTGTCTCCAAGTAATCAATCAAGCGCATGTTGTCCCAGGCGTTGAGGCCCGCGACCGTAAGACCCAGCGGCTCGGCCATACGTGCTTGATTCAGACACGTACCGCGCAGGTAGCTGTTCTCGTCGTCGCCCTGACCCTTCCAGTCACGACGGTATCCCCAACCACGCGCATCGGGGCAGACGGTCACATAACCCATGCGCGCCAAACGCAGACCGTAGTCGTAATTGAACTTACGCACGGCATCGTCGACCGCCGGCACGCCCGCAACGCCGGCTATGCTTGCAGCACCCGCCCCCTGGTGACCATGCGGGCAGATATAGCAGCGCTTGAGTCCCCGCTCGTCAAGCTTGGGGCGGGACGGCTCCAACAGGTAAAACGGCATCCACACATCGTGCTCAACCTGCAGCACCGCATGAGTACGCACGATGCTGCCGGCAACCCGCACGCGATTGAGCTCACGAATCTCAATCGGGGCGCGGTCCATAAGCGAAAGACCCAAAATATCGTACAGACGAGTCCTGGTCGCAGCCTTCCATGCCTCAAAGTCTGTGGGAGTCTTGCCCGTAAATGCGGCCGAGCGCCCCTCGCGCTTCAGTCGGGCGCGCAGCGCAGGTTCGTCCTCGTAGTACGTCTCGATGTGCACGGTGCGGCCATTGGCAGATAGCCCGGCCGTCTCTACCGCATCACCGTCGCCGCCCTCGGGATCCCAACCATCCGTGCCGGCAAGCACTCGGTCACGCGCATAGCGTTCGGAATCCTGACCGGTCAGGCAATGCGCCCGCGGCACCCAAGCGGCAGTATCACCCGCCGGGCCAAACAGGGCACCGCCGGCATACAGGGTGCCGTCATGTGCCGCTGGCTTATTCCAATCCCACCAACCCTCGAGTGAAATATGGGGGCCCAGCCAGCATTCGAGCAAAACGGTCTGGGCCCACTCGCGCCATGGACGACCCAGATAGACCGATCCGGGGGCAATGCCCTCATCGGCTGTAAACGAACAGCCATGAAACACAAATCCGTACGGCTCGCCCTGGGGCGTGGAGGCTGCCGTTACATACCCGTTGACATCCATATCGCGGTTGAGCGAGCGAATCTCACACCCCTCAAAGTAGGCACGCGCGCCGCCAAAGATAAAGTCGACATCGCCCTCGATCCGGCAACGTCGAAAATACTGCCGCCCCACGCGGCGCGGGGCGAACTGCTTGGGGCCTATAAAGCCGCCCGGCTTGGCCTCGCGCGGCGGCAGCGGCCCCAAAAAGAGCGTGTCCTGGTGTCCCTTAATGCAGCAGGCATCGACAACCAGGCGGTCACCATCGGCATACAGGGCAATCGCCTGGCCGACCTCGCGCCCATCACCGGCGTTGTTTTCGATTGTTAGACCCGCAAGCGTCACGTCGTCGGCATCGACCAGCACCGTGTACGTACGGAAGGTGCCGAGTCTTCCATCCTGGCCGCTACCATCTTCCGAAGGCATCTTGGCACCCAGGCCTCCCACGATACGCACGCTGTCGGCCGTCTCGCCCTCGAGCGTCACATGCGGACGACGAATTTCGACCCGTTCGCGATACTCGCCCGGCGCCACCAGCACACGCACCGGCACGGTCGTATCGGACACGCACCGCTCCGCCGCCTCGAGCGCCGCCGAAATGCTGCGATACGCGCCTTCGCGTTCGAGCGATACCTCAAAGAGCTGCTCTTTACCACTCATCTGTCATTACGCTTTCTGTCACAGAACACCCACCATGCAATGCCGGCACCTATAGATTGCGTGCGACAGCCGGGCAGACCCGACCGTCGCACGCCTCAACATGCCGTATTCACTTGTGCAGGAGCACTACCCTACGCGCGGATAACCTTGTCGACGTTTTGCAGCTGCAGCTCGTCGCCATCCTGACCCTCGATGCGCACGTTCTGCAGGTCGAGGACTTTCACGTTCTGCGCGATGATGCCCTGGCGCACCATGGGCTCCACGCCGCAGGCCATGGCCGGCACAAAGGGCTCGGCATCGGCGGCAAAGGTCACATGGACATCCTGGAACGTCAGGCGCGTCACCTTGCTCTCGGGAAGGCCCGTGATATAGGCCGCGGCCGCATGGCAGTTGGTGGCCTCGATATCGCAAAACGTCGTGGCGCCAAAGCCGGGCGTACGGTCGTCGACGGGCAGCGCCTCGCGAGACTGCACGTAGTCGGTCTTGCCGTCCTTGTCGCAGAAGTAGAACGAGTTGACCACGAAGGGCGTGAGCACCTTATCCATGCGAATGTGCTCGAAGGTGATGCCCTCGTTGACGGCGTCCTTGCCGCGTCCGCGGCGTGTCTTGACGCGCAGGCCGCGGTCGGTGCGCTCAAAGAGGCACTTGCTCACGGTGAGGTCCTTGATGCCGCCGGCGGCCTCGGATCCCAGCACCACGGCGCCGTGGCCGTCGTGCATGTAGCAGTGCGAGATCAGCACGTCGTGCGTGGCGGGACGGAGCTCGGGTTCAATGCCCAGTTTGCCGCTCTTGATGGCGATGCAGTCGTCGCCCACCGAGAACTGACAGCCAAGGATGCGGACAAAACCGCAGCTCTCGGGATCGAAACCGTCGGTGTTGTGGGAGTTCTTGGGACCCTCGATGGACAGGCACAGGGCATCGACGTGCTCGCACAGAATGGGATGGATATTCCACGCCGGGCTGTTGCGCACGGTAAAGCCGGCAAGACTCACGTTTTCGCACTCGGACAGGAAGATCATGCGCGGGCGGGCGATCTCGCGGCCCTCCTCGGGACGGAAGATGTTCTTAAAGTCCTTGTTCCACCAGTTGTCCTCGGCAAAATCGGTCTGGCCGTCGATGGCGCCGCGGCCATAGATGCACACGTCGTGCACGCTCAGGCCCGTAAAGGTCGAACAGTAGGTCGAGAAGCTCTCGCCCTCCCAACGGCCCAGGGGCAGCATATCGGTGCCGGCGTACCCAGCCCCCTCGTCACCCGTGACCGTGCCCGGAATGTAGGCAAGCGCGGCGCGGTCGTGGCGGGCCAGCAGCACCGCGCCCTCGGCAAGCTCGATGTTGATATTGCTCTTAAGGAAGAGGGACTTGATGCGGTAGTTGCCGGCGGGGATCAGCACGCGCCCGCCCTTGGGGCAGGCCATGATGGCAGCCTGAATGTTGGTGGTGTCATCGTGCTCGGCATCGCCCTTGGCTCCGCAGTCGCGAACGTTGATGGTAAAGGGCTCCGCCGGCGTGGTGACGCCTACGCTCAACTCGCGCTCGCCGCAGACAAAGCGGATCAGGTTGCGCTTGCCGGGAGTCAGGCCATCGACATAGGTCTCGACCGTATTCGTGGTACCGGCGGGCTCATCGTTGACAAAGATCTCCCACGTATCGGCACAGGTAAAGTAGCCGCCATCGTCGAGCTCGATAACGGCCGCGCGGGCATTGCGCCAGATAACGTTCGTCTCCATGGGTCTCTCCCTCAAATGTAATCAGAAGTTCATACTAGTCGTTTTTAAAAAAGGGCCGTACCCGCCGGTGGATCTCCGGTGGCACGGCCCTGTGGTTTGGACGATGCGCCTGCCCTACTCGGCGGGAATTACGCTGCCGTCCTGGAAGCCAACATTGTTGTGGGCGAAGCAGTCCTCGTACTTAAAGCCGGAGAGCTCCTCGCAAAGCGCCTTGACCTCGGGCTTGACGTCGGCCATCTTGCCACCCTCCTTGACACGGTGGATCTCGTCGCAAAGGATGTCGCACTGCTCCTTGTCAATCTTGATGCCGCGGGCAAGGACGGCCGCGAGCAGGAAGAAGCCGGCGCAGCCGATGAGCATGTAGCCGCAAATGTACAGAGGCACGGTGGCGGGCTGGGTCACGGCGTCGCTGTTGCCGGCGGTCTGAATGAAGCCGGAGGCAGCAAGGACGATAGCCCATACGTTGACGGCAACAGCCTGGGCGATCTGCTGGCAGAGCTGCTGTGCGGAGCTGTAGATGCCCTCGCGACGACGCAGGGTGATGAGCTCATCGACATCGGGGATGTAGTTGAGCAGAACATCGGGCAGATACTGGAAGCCAACGTAGAAGAACTTCCAGATGGCGAAGATGATGGGGTAGGCGATCATGGCGATGGCGACCGTGGAGGTGCCGTTGATCTGACCAAAGGCGAAGTAGTTGTAGGCGATGATGCACGCGGCGCAACCGACGTTTGCCAGGTACCAAGACTTGTGGAAGCCCTTCTTGGCCATGAGGGCGACCCAGATGGCGGTGCAGACGATAGCGACGACCTTGCCGGGCATCTCCATCACGGACTCGTAGGACTTAGGAATCTGCAGACAGTAGACGATGAAGAAGGACAGGCACGCAGACCAGCAGGCAGCGGCGAGCTTCGTGGAGACCTGCGCATACAGGACCTTGCGGAAGGACTTGTTGCGGAAGGTAGAGATAACGTCGATGAAAAACTTCTTGATACCCTCGCCGACGCTCTCGATCTTCTCCTGAGCGACCTCCTCGGGGGTGTGCTCCCACGTGGACAGGTACACGCAGAGCAGCGAGATTGCCATGACCGAAGCGTTAATCGTAGCAATAATGAAGTAGCTGAACGGGTTGGTCTCGCCGAAGGTGCCAAAGCCAAAGCCGACGAGTGCTGCCATCAGGAAGCCGGCGGCGTTACCAAAGAGGTGCTTGTAGCCGGTGAGGTACGTACGCTCCTTGAAGTCATCGGTCATCTCGATGGTAAGCGGCGACAGGTTGGCGGTGCAGAACGTGTACGCGACGTTGTAGATCAGGTACAACACAAAGTAGTACGGGAAACCAAACGGCGTAGCCACAAAGATGAGCGGCTCGGCGACCATCATCGGGATAGCCAGCAAGATCCAGAAACGGCGGCGGCCAAAGATGCGGCCGATCTTGGTAGCGTAGAAGTTATCGGCCACAAAGCCCATGAGCGGGCACAGAATGGCGTTGAGATAGATGGCGAACGAGCTGATCAGCGCAGCCTCGCCTGCGGACAGACCGCACTCCGTGGACAGGAACAGCACCATGTAGCTGTGCGTAAAGCTCAGGGCACCGGAGTTGAGCATGCCGCCCATACCAAAGCCCAAGCGCGTCCAAAATGTGATCTTGCGCTTTTTACCGATCTTGTTAGTCATCGAGCTCCCTCTCTTTTCTCGATTGTCTTGTAACAAGACATTGGAGTCCATACCGATGTCTGTCTGCATATCGCCCACTCGTAGGGTGAACGTTTAGCTAGATTATGCGCGATTGCGTATGATAGGTGAACGTTCACTTATATATTATCCTTGAACGGTCGTTTTTTGCCGTTAAACGGACATCTGACTTGAAAAAAATCACGATTACATGGGTATTGAGTGGGTTTAAATTTGAGGTCGATTAGGTGAACGTTTATTGTTTTCGCCGCTCCCGTACCCTCAGGAAGACACGCCCGAACAGACAGAACAAACATGGCCCCGCCGGGAACACTCCCGACGGGGCCATGGTCAATAGCGCCCTATGCGAACCCATTTACCGCTACAGGCAGACGCCATCCTTCCAAATGCTGATCTCGTGGCAGCCGCGACGCTCGGCACTCGTAAGCTTGCCGCTCGCCGTCTCTAGCACCAGCTGGTACAGGTCGTGGGCAGCCTCGTCGAGCGTACGCTCGCCCGTGGCGACCACGCCGGCGTTAAAGTCCATCCAGTTGGCCTTGTGGTCGCACAGACGCTGGTTGGTGAACACCTTGAGGGTAGGCGCCGGTGCGCCAAACGGCGTGCCGCGGCCGGTCGAGAACAGGATTACGTGGCAGCCGGCAGCCGTCAGGGCCGTGGTGGATACCATGTCGTTACCCGGACCGCACAGCATGTTCAGGCCATGCTTGGTAGCCTGACCGGCATACGGCAGCACGTCGACGATGGGGGCAGATCCGCCCTTTTGCACGCAGCCGCAGCTCTTGTCCTCGAGCGTGGTAATGCCGCCGTCCTTGTTGCCGGGGCTCGGGTTCTCATAGACGACCTCGCCGTGGCTGATAAAGTAGTCCTTAAAGCCGTTGAGCATGTCGGAGGCGGCATTGAAGACGTCCTGGCTCTCACAGCGATCGAGCAAAATGCTCTCCGCGCCAAACATCTCGGGAACCTCGGTGAGCACCGACGTGCCGCCGCGGGCGACAAGCATATCGCTCACGCGACCGATCGTGGGGTTGGCGGTAATGCCCGAAAGACCGTCAGAGCCGCCGCACTTAAGGCCAATGACCAGCTCGGAGGCAGGAATGGGCTCACGCTTGGCCTGCTTGGCCAGGTCGGCAAGCTCGGACAGGATCTTGTGACCCTCGACCTGCTCGTCGGCTACATCCTGGCAGGCGAGGAATCGAACGCGCTCGCGATCAAAGTCACCGAGCTCGTCGAGTACCTGCTGGTGCGTGCAGTTTTCGCAACCGAGGGACAGGAACAGCACACCCGCAGCGTTTGCGTGACGCGAGAGCGCCACCAGCAGACGGCGCGTCTGGGCATGGTCGGCACCGGTCTGCGAGCAGCCAAAGGGATGCGGGAAGTAGTAAACGCCCTCCAGCGAGCCCTCGACCAGATCCTGAGCCTGCTCGCACATGGCACGTGCGACCTCGTTGACGCAGCCGACCGTGGGGATGATCCACAGCTCGTTGCGCGTGGCGGCGCGGCCATCGGCGCGACGGAAGCCCATAAAGGTCTCGGGCTCAACCGGCTCAACGACCGGATGCGTCGGGTTGTAAGCGTACTCGACCTCGCCCGAAAGGTTGGTCTTGACGTTATGCGTATGAAGCCACTGACCGGGCTGGATGTCGCCCGTCACGTGACCGATAGGAAGACCGTACTTGACGACGTCCTCCCCCGCCGCAATGGCACGCACGGCCATCTTGTGGCCCTGCGGAATATCCTCCGCGGCAACGACCTCGCCCACCCCGGGAACCGCGACGGCGGTGCCCTTGGCAAGCGGCGACAGCGCGACGATCACGTTGTCGGCCGGATTGATCTGGATAGTATTCATTACAAAGAGTCCTAACCCTACAGGTTGAGCAGAAGTCAGCGGGCGCCCGCCAGTTGCCCGGCGGGCGCACAGAAGGATTTAGGCCTGGGCGTTGGCAAATGCCTGCTTGGCGCCCTCGGCGCGCACAACGGCAAGCGCGTTGACGACAAACTCCTCAAGGCCGGCGATCTGCGTAAGGTCCTCGCCCCACATCTGCTCGTTGCTGAGCACGTCGTGCACCAGCTCGGCATCGTCTGCACCGGCGTGGGCGGCGTAGAAATCGAGCACGAAGGCATCGTCCTGAGCGGTGTACTCGGTGCCGTCGGCGCGGCGCAGGTGCAGGCCATCGCCCTCGCGAGCAACGAGCTCCTGCGTATAGAAGGCAATGAGCGTAGCGAGGCTCGTCGCCAGACACTTGGGCAGGTTGCCGGTCTCGGCAACATAGTCCTTGAGCGTGGGCAGGTCGCGAGCACGCCATTTGGCGGTTGAGTTGAGGCAAATGGAGAGCAGCGCGTGGTCGATAAACGGGTTGTCGAAGCGGTTCTCGACGGCGGCGGCAAAGGCCTTGCAGTCCTCGACATCAAGATCGGCGGCAAGCGTCGGGATGACCTCGTCGTAGAGCATGGTGTTCATGAAGCCGCGAACGGTCTCGTCATGCATGCAATCGCGCACGATGTCAAAGCCGGCAACCCAGGAACCCGGAACAAAGGCAGTGTGGGCGCCGTTGAGGATGCGGACCTTGCGCTTCTTGTACGGGGTGACATCGGGGGTCACAAAGACGCCCGGCAGGCCGGCCTTCACGAAGGGCAGACGCTCCTTGAGCGACTCATCGCCCTGGATACCCCACATCTGGAAGGGCTCGCGCACGGCCAGGAAGGGATCCTCGTAGCCCAGGCGCTCGGCCACGGCAGCGGCCTCCTTAGGGTCGCGGATACGGCCGGGGACGATAGTGTCGACGAGCGTGGTGCAGACGGTGCAGTCGTTGGCCATCCACTGCGCAAACTCGTCCTCCCAGCCCCAGTCGCTCACGTACTGGTTCATGATGCGCAGCAGCTCCTCGCCGTTGTGATCGATGAGCTCACAGGCGAGCACGATGACGCCCGGCTTGCCGGCGGCCCAGCGGGTGTGGAGCACCTGGGCAAGCTTGGCGGGGAAGCTCGCGGGCGGCATGTCGTCGGCCTTGCAGGACGGATCGTAGGCGATACCGGCCTCGGTGGTGTTGGAGACGATAATCTCCAAATCGTCGGAGACGGCGACCTCCATCATGGCGCGGTAGTCGTCCTCGCGATACGGATTGAGGCAGCGGCTGCAGGCGCTGATCACACGGGACTCGTCGACCGTGTTGCCGCTCTCCTTGCCGCGCACCAGCACGGTGTACAGGTCATCCTGAGCGTTAATGCCGTCGGCAAAGCCAAAGGCACCGCTGATGGGCTGGACCATGACAACCTTGCCGTTCCAGCCGGTTGCCTCGTTGCCCATGTCAAAGAAGCGGTCGACGAAGGCGCGCAGGAAATTGCCCTCGCCAAACTGCAGAACCTTCTCGGGCGCGTCCTTGGGCAGCAGGTAGCCCTTGTAGCCGATCTTCTCGAGCGTCTCGTAGCTGATGTTCTCCATCGATGTCTCTCCTTAGATTGCTGTTAGCGTGCAGGCAAAACGGGGGCGCCGCGTGTGGCAACGGCGCTCCCGAGTTCGGTGTGATTCGATGCGGGTTTAGGCCTCGACGGTATCCAGGTCAAAGCCAAAGTAGCGGACCGCGTTGTTGTAGCTAATGTCGCGCACGATGGCTCCCAGCAGCTCCATGTCGGCCGGATACTTGCCCTGCTCGACCCACTCGCCGATCACGCCGCACAGCACGCGACGGAAGTACTCATGACGCGGGTAGGACAGGAAGGAGCGGGAATCGGTAAGCATGCCCACAAAGTTGCCCAGCACGCCCTCGTTAGCCAGAGCCGTGAGCTGCTCGCGCATACCGATCTCGTTGTCGTTGAACCACCAGGCAGAGCCGTTCTGGATCTTACCGGCGGTCGGAGCCTCCTGGAAGCAGCCCATCACGGTATCGATCATGGTGTTGTCGATGGGGTTCAGGCTGTACAGAATGGTCTTGGGCAGACCCGTGGCCTCCTGGATGGAGTTGAGGAAATCGGCCAGCTGGTCGGACGGCGTGTAGTTGGAGATGCAGTCGTAGCCGGTATCGGGACCGAGCTTGGCGAACATAGCGCGGTTGTTGTCACGCTTGCAGCCAAAGTGCAGCTGCATGGCCCAGCCAAGGCGGACATACTCGCCGGCGACGAACTGCATAAAGGCCGTCTTGTACTTGAGGACCTCGTCCTCGGCAAGCGGCTCGGCGGCAAGGCCCTTGGCAAAGATAGTCTCGATCTCGTCGGCGGTAGCCGGAACGTACATAACGTAGTCGAGCGCGTGGTCGGAAGCGCGGCAGCCCAGCTCGTGGGCAACGTCGTAGCGCTTGGAGATGGCAGCTTTCATGCCCTCGAAGTCGCTGATCTCAACGCCAGCAACCTCGGAGAGATGCTTGCAGTAGTCGGCGAACTCCTGGCCACGCTCGATGCGCAGGGCGGCATCGGGGCGCATGGCGGGAACGACCTGAACGTCAAAACTGTCGTCGGCGGCAATCTTCTTGTGCCACTCAAAGCTGTCGGCGGGGTCGTCGGTAGTGCAGATCATGCGGACGTTGGACTGCTTGATGAGGTTGCGGCAGGTAAAGCTGGCCTCAGCGAGCTTGGCGTTGGCAAGGTCCCAGACCTCCTGAGCGGTTTTGCCGTTCAGGACGCCCTCGTAGCCAAAGTAACGCTTAAGCTCCAGGTGGCTCCACTCAAAGACGGGGTTGCCCACGCAACGGCCCAGGGTCTCGGCCCACTTCTGGAACTTCTCGCGAGCAGGGGCATCGCCGGTAATGAAGCGCTCGTCGACGCCGTTGGCACGCATCAGGCGCCACTTGTAGTGGTCACCGCCCAGCCAAACCTCGGTGATGTTCTCAAAACGCTTGTCGTCCCAGATCTCCTTGGGAGAAATGTGGCAGTGGTAGTCAACGATGGGCATGCCCTCGGCAAAGTTGTGGAACAGCTCCTCACCGGTCTTGGTGCTCAGCAGGAAATCCTGATCGTCCATGAAGTTTTTCATCAAACAACCCCTTTGTTGGCGGAGCGGGCGCACGATGCGCTCGTTATCCTCTAGGTGAACGTTCACTATACTAATTCATTGCGACTTAAAAGGTGAACGTTCACCTAACCACCATGGGGTGAACGGTCGATTTTGCCCGTTCAACGGTTACTGGAGCCGTGACTTGTATGTATTGCGAATTGGCAGGCGTCCCCGAATACCGAACTTGAGCGCTTTGGCCAGGTGGGTCATGTTCCGCCGTGCATTTTTGGGAGTATTCAGCATCGGAGCGCACCGCGCACCGTCCTCAATGCCCTACTCGATATGCATATTGCGCCCAATCGGCATAAATAAGTGTCCCCGATGGCGAATTACGCCATCGGGGGCACTTAAAACAGTCGTCCTAGCCTCTTTCGGGACACGCCATTGCTGAATACTCCAAAAAATGCACGTCGCAAGAGGGGGTACCTGACCAAACGGCTAAATTCCCGCAAGCTCGCAGTAGCGGTCGACGTTGCTGGCAAACACCATCTCCACAGCACCCTTCTGCACGGGCTCCGCCGGAGTTTTACCCCACAGCAAATACTCGCCCAAAGTCTTGGCGCCACGGTAGGCCAAGCTCACCGGGTCCTTATAGACAATATTGGTAAAGATGCCACGGCGCAAGGCCAAGGCGCTCTCGGGGAACAGGTCGTTGCCGATTACCATGACCTTGCCGGCCTTGCCGCTTGAAACAAGCGCGTCGGCGACCACCTCGGAACCAACGGCAAAAACGCTACAGATGAGCTCGGGAGCATCCGGCACACTCAAGCGCTGCTCAAGCTCGCGCTCGAGCTGTTTGACTTGCGCATGGGCGCCGGCAAGGTCCTCAACCTGCCATGGAATATCGTGTTCGCGCAGGTAATTATGAAAGGCGCGGGCGGTCAGGTAGTGTGAATCGGTATAGGGGTCGCCCGCCAACAGGAGCACGCGGGCGTCAGCCCCAGAAGCGTGGACCAGATTTGCCGCCTGCTCTGCCATAAGACTGCCCGCCGCGGAATAGTCCGCCAGACTGGCACCCAGGCGATCGAGGTGCGGGCGGTCGCCGTCTACGAGCTCGATTGTCACGCCCGCCTCGGCAATCTGCCTCAAGAGTTCGGTCGCGCGATCATCGCCCGGAACATAGGCAAGCAGGCCATCAATCTTCTCCCCTATCTGCAGACGCTCATCAATCTGCTCGAGCGCATCGGCGTAGCCACCCACGCCAAATTCAACGCGCTCAACCGTAATGCCCTGATCGATGACCTCCTGCTCAAAGCGGTTGCAGCCTTCCCAAAGGTAACGGAAAAAGTACGCCCCCTCGCGCGATGCGCGGGGCAGGCAAAACACCAAGTTGATATCCTTGCGGCGCAGGCTCGAGGCACTTGTGTTGCGGTGGTAACCCATGGCCTCGGCCTTGGCATTCACCTTGGCACGCACGGATTCGCTCACGCCAGCCTTGCCCGTCAGGGCCTTATGCACGGTATTGATGGAAACGCCAAGCTCGGCGGCTATGTCCTTCATGGTTACGCGAGCGCTCATGGGGTTACTCCGTTATAGATAAGTTGCCAATTAACAGTACAGGTAACGATACCCCAAAATCACCCTTCAACTCGCCACGCTCGCCCCCAAATGTGCAAAGCGCCCCGCGAACGGATGCTCGCGGGGCGCCTGGATGCCTGGACCTTATTTGATACCGCGGCCCAGGTCTTCGGCAATTTTGTCCACGCCCTTAAGCGCGGCGCAGGTTTTTTTATTGGAACAATGTCCCGTGCAAACGCCACCTTGAGCGCAGTCGGCGCAAGTGCCCTTACGATAAATGCGCACGCACACGGCGACAAACGCAATGCCGATAACAGCCAGTACAACAATATCGATAGGTGCCATAGCAAGCCTCCTCTAGTTAACCATCACTTACTTTACCCCATTCTCCACCTACCAAAAAGGGACAGGTATATTTTGGTCGGTTTTATCTGCGGAAACGCCACATCTCCCTCACCAAAAAGCCCGAGTGTCGCTGGGACACCCGGGCTCGTGGAAAGGGGCTAATCCTTATTCGGACCTAAGCGGAAACTGCGGCGGAAGCAGTGTTGGTCTCGTCCTCGTCGGTCCATGCATGCTTGGGCATGGGACGGAAGATCTGGAAGAGCATCGCAACCAGCAGCACGATGGCTACAATCGTCCAAATACCAAACTGGCCCAACACAAACAGGTTGTAGAACTGGTTGATGAACAGGCCGATCACCCAAGCGAAGGCGCACTCGTAGCCGATGGCAATCGCGGTCCACTTGCCGGAGTCCATCTGGTTGCGGATAGTGCCCATGGCGGCAAAGCACGGAGCGCACAGCAGGTTGAAGGCACCAAAGGCCACGCAAGCACCCATGGTGGGAAACATAGCCGCAAACGCGGTCCACAGGCTCGGGTCGGTCTCGCCAGCATCGGCGACGGAGAGCAGCGAGCCGGCGGTAGCGACGACATTCTCCTTAGCCACGAGGCCGGAGACGGTCAGCGCGGTGGCCTGCCAGGTGCTAAAGCCGAGCGGGGCGAAGATCCAAGCGACCAGGTTGCCGAGCATGGCGAGCACGGAGTAATCCATGAACTCCTCGGGGATGCCGTCCATCGCAGGCAGGAAGCCAAAGGAACCGTTGTAGCTGCCAAAGTTGGAGAGGAACCAAACGACGACGGTGGACGCGAAGATGACCGTACCGGCCTTCTTGATAAAGGCCCAGCAGCGCTCCCACACGTGCAGCGCCCAAGAACGGATCGCCGGGAAGTGGTAGGCAGGAAGCTCCATAACAAACGGCGTCGGGCGACCGGCGAAGAGCTTGGTCTTCTTGAGCATGAGGCCCGAAGCAATGACGGCAAAGACGCCCAGGAAGTAGAAGAGCGGGCTGATCCACGCGGCGGTGGTGGAAGAATCGCCGATGATGGAACCCATGAGCAGGGCAATGATCGGCAGCTTAGCGCCACAGGGAATAAACGTGGTGGTCATGACCGTCATACGGCGGTCCTTCTCGTTCTCGATGGTCTTGGTGGCCATGACGCCGGGGACGCCGCAACCCGAGGACACGAGCATGGGGATAAAGGACTTACCGGACAGGCCAAAGCGGCGGAACACGCGGTCCATGATGAAGGCGACGCGCGCCATGTAGCCGCAGTCCTCCAGGAAAGACAGCATCACAAAAAGCAGGAACATCTGCGGCACAAAGCCAAAGATGGCGCCCAGGCCGCCGACGATACCATCGCAGACCAGCGAATCGACCAGGCCACCGTCCTCGGTGCCGCCCGCCACGAGGGCGTCGTGCACCACGGTGGTGATACCCGGGACATAGGGGCCGTACTCCGCCGGGTCAATCGAATCGGCAGCGTCCTCACCCACAGCCTCGACAGCCGCATCATACGCATCGCGACCCTGACCGAGCACGTACCAACCGTCGGTGCCGAAGAGCTGGTCGTTGGTGAAGTCGGTCACCGTGCCGCCCAGGGTAGAAACGGCGATGTAGTACACGCAGAACATGATGACCACAAAGATCGGCAGGCCCAGGATACGGTTGGTAACCACGCGGTCGATCTTCTCGGAGGTGCTCATCTTGGCAGGAGCCTTGGTCATGCACTCGTCGATAATGTGGGCAATCACGCCATAGCGCTCGCCGGTGATGATGGACTCGGCGTCGTCGTCGCAATCCTGCTCGCACTGGGCGACCAGCTGCTCAACGCGAGCGGCCTTCTCCTTGGTGAGGTTGATGAGCTTGCAGGCGTCCGCGTCGCGCTCAAACAGCTTGACAGCGTAGTAGCGACGCTTGTTGGCGGGAACGCTCGCCGGCAGGTTGTTCTCGATGTGGTCCAGAACGTCCTCGATAGAGGAATCGAACTTGTGCTCCGGCACCTGGCCCTTGGAAGCAGCGGACTTCTTAACCTGCTCGAAAAGCTCCTTGATGCCCTTGTTCTTAAGGGCCGAGATCATCATGACCGGGCAACCGAGCTTCTTGGACAGCTTGTCGGTGTCGATCTTGTCGCCGTTCTTCTCGACCAAATCGGCCATGTTGAGGGCGACGACCACGGGCAGGCCGGTCTCGATAACCTGAAGCGCCAGGTACAGGTTGCGCTCGAGGTTGGTGGCATCGACCACCTGGACGACGACATCGGGCTCGCCGCTCATGAGGTAATCGCGCGAGCACTGCTCCTCGGGGCTGTAGGGGGAAAGCGAGTAGATGCCGGGGAGGTCCGTAATCGTGACGTTCTTGTCACTCAGGAGCTTGGCTTCCTTTTTCTCAACCGTGACGCCGGGCCAGTTGCCAACGTAGCCGTTGGCGCCGGTGATCAGGTTGAAAAGCGTGGTCTTGCCGCAGTTGGGGTTACCCGCCAGCGCGACATGGATCTGAGAATCCGCCATTCAATCCTTCTTCCTTGTGTGCCCGCGCTGCTTTCTCCGCACGGGCTGGATAATGTGCTTCAACATTGCAAATTTAAGTTAGAAAAACCTAACTTTATCTGCATAAATAGTTGCCGCGGGCCCTTACTGGACCTCGACGACGGCAGCCTCCTCCTTGCGGATGGAAAGCTCGTAGCCGCGCACGTTGATCTCGACCGGATCTCCGAGCGGTGCAACCTTAACGACCTTGAACGAAGTGCCCTTGATGAGGCCCAGGTCCATAAGGTGACGGCGAAGCGCGCCCTCGCCGTGAAGCTTGACGATGGTAGAGCTCTCGCCCACCTTAACGTCACCCAACGTCTTCATATTCTTTTCCCCCTTTCAGCTTTTATGAAATGCTGCGAACTAACCGACGGTCATGATGTGCATGGCGACCTTGGTATCGATACCAAAGCGTGCGCCCAGCACGGTGACGATGATATTGGCGCCACTCGAACTCACCACGTGAACCTCACTGCCCTCGACAAAGCCGAGGTCCTTGAGGTGGTGCTTCATGTCCTCATTGCCCTTTACACGAGACACGCGCACGGTTTCGCCCGCTTTCACCATCGAAAGCGGCATGGCCGGCATCTGCGGTCCGCAAGACATGAGTGTGCTCCTAACGTCAGTTCGTCCTCAACATCGACGCAGCAAAAGTTAACCACGTCTATGTTCGCTACAGTAAACTAGCACGTGGTTAACTTTTTGGAAAGGGTCCCCATTCAGTTTTCGGAAAAGTTTCCTATATGAAACAAAGAAGGCACCGCAAAGACTGTCTCTTTGCGGTGCCTTGTCATACCAATTTATGCAACAGAGGGGGCTGCCCCTTTGCTACATTATTGCGGTTAAAGCGAGAGGTTTCTGATCGACGTGACGCAGGAGGCCTCATCCACGCCCGAAACGCGGAACACGATGTCTTCGCCACATTCGCCGTAGAGAGCCATGAGCCCCATCACATCGCGGCCGTCGGTATGGCGATCGCCGATGCTGACCGATACGTTGCTACGATGCTTGGCAATAATGTCATAGAGCAGCGCAACCGGGCGGGCATGCAATCCCAACGGATCTTTAATCGTCTTTGTAAACTCGACCATGTCCCCTCCCACGACGTCGCACATTCGGCCGGCAAACCCAGCCACGTGGTAGTTATTGTAGCGTTAGATGCTTGTCGAGACCCGCCAGAAGCTCGACTGGAAAGTGCGTCCCGTTATTTGGCTGGAGTCTGGGTCGCAGTTTCCCAAAGGGCCCTGTTTGGGAAACCGCAGCCCACTCTGGACGCAAATTCCGGGTCGCAGTTTCCGCTGAGCGGCCCTAGCGGAAAGCCCATCCCGCTCTGGGTGCAAATTCTGGGACGCAGTTTCCGCGACGCCCAGTCAACCTATGCCCTCGCAACGCCCGCGCATAAAAAACGAGGGAAGGCACACGTCCTTCCCTCGTTACAAGCAATATGTAGTCGCTTGCCTACATCAGGCGCAGGCTGACGTCCTTGAGCTGGGCGCCACTAACGGCACTCGGGGCGCCCGACATGAGATCGGAGCCGCTGGCCGTCTTGGGGAACGCCATGACATCGCGGATGGAGTCGGAGCCGGTGAGCAGCATGCACACACGGTCCAGGCCCAGGGCGAAGCCGCCCATCGGGGGCGCACCAAACTTGAGAGCCTCCATGAGGAAGCCGAACTGCGACTCGGCGCGCTCCTCGGTAAAGCCCAGGAGCTTGAGCATGGACATCTGCATCTCGGCGTTGTGGATACGCATACCGCCGCCGCCGGCCTCAAAGCCGTCCATGACAAAGTCGTAGGTGCACGAACCGGCTGCCAACGGATCGGCCTCGATCTTGGCGATGTCGGTCTCGGTCGGTAGGGTGAAGGGCTGGTGCTCGGCTGCATAGGCCTTGCGATCCTCGTCCCAGTGGAACAGCGGGAAGTTGACGACCCACAGGAAGTCGTGGCCCTCGCGCTTGATCTCGAGCGCGTTGGCCATGTGGGAACGCATGCCGCCCAGGATCTCGTCGGAGAGCAGGCGCGGGCCGGCGGCAAACATCACAAGGTCGCCGGGCTCGACGTCCATGCGCTCGCGCAGAGCAGCCATCTCCTCGTCCGAGAAGAACTTGACGATGGGGCTGTTGATGGAGCCGTCCTCGCGGAAAGCGATCCAGGCCAGGCCCTTGGCGCCAAACGTGGAGGCCACGCCGGCGAGCTTATCGATCTTGGCACGTGCCCAGGCACCGGCGCCCTTGGCGTTGATGGCCTTGACGACAGAGCCCTCCTCGTTTGCAGCAGTCGCAAAGACCTTGAACTTGGAGTTGGCAAAGATGTCGGTCAGGTCGACCAGGTGCATGCCGTAGCGAGTATCGGGCTTGTCGGAGCCATAGGTGTCCATGGCCTCCCAATAGTCCATGCGACGCAGCGGCGTGGGCATCTCGACACCCATGCGGCCGAAGGCGTCGGACAGGACCTCTTCGAGCGCGCTCATAACGTCGTTCTGGTCCACGAAGGACATCTCGATATCGACCTGGGTGAACTCGGGCTGACGGTCGGCACGCAAGTCCTCGTCGCGGAAGCACTTGGCAACCTGATAGTAGCGCTCGACGCCACCGACCATAAGCAGCTGCTTCAGGAGCTGCGGGGACTGCGGCAGGGCATAGAAGTTGCCCGGCTGGATGCGGCTGGGGACGATGAAGTCGCGGGCGCCCTCGGGCGTGGACTTGAACAGGGAGGGCGTCTCGACCTCCATGAACTCACGGTTGTGCAGCGCCTCGCGAATGGCAAAGGTAAAGTCGGAGCGCAGCTTGAGGTTGGCCATCATCTCGGGACGACGGAGGTCCAGATAGCGATAGCGCAGGCGGGTGTCCTCGCTGGTCTCGATGCCGTCCTCGATCTGGAACGGCGGGGTGACGGAAGTGTTGAGCACCTCGGCATGATCGGTCAGGACCTCGATCTCGCCGGTCGCGAGCTTGGTGTTGGTGGTCTCCTCGCCACGGGCGCGCACGACGCCGTGAATCTTGATGGGCCACTCGGGACGCATGGTCTCGGCGATCTTAAAGGCATCGCCGTCGGAATGCTCGGGGTCGAAGGTGAGCTGCGTGATGCCCTCGCGATCGCGAAGGTCGCAGAAGATAAGGCCGCCGTGGTCGCGGCGACGGCTCACCCAACCGGTGAGGGTGACTTCTTCGCCCACGTTCTCGAAGCGAAGCTCGCCGCAGGTACGGGTGTGCATGGAATGCTCGTCAATGGGACGGGTCTGGCTCATACCAGTGATCCTCCTTTATGGATCTGTGCCGCCCCGTGTCGTTCCGGGCGGCGTCGTACAGATTTGCCCGGCCTGCGTAAACCGCGCAGCCAGACATGGCGTTCTATCTTATCGCACCTGTGTCGATGTGCCGCGGAAAAGTAGCTCCTGCCCAAAGACTTGACGGAGACGAAACAATTGGCGCACCGCAGTCGTCGCCGAGGCACGCCGCGTGCGACAATGTGCCCCAATACAACCGCGCTCGGAAAGGCCCGTCATGACTGCACGCCTCATCGTTATGGATATCGACTCCACCCTCATCAATCAGGAGGTTATCGATCTTTTGGGCGAAGAGGCAGGCGCGGGCGAGCAGGTAGCACAAATTACCGAGCGTGCGATGCGCGGCGAACTCGATTTTAAGCAGGCACTCGAGGAGCGCGTGGGGCTGCTTGCCGGCTTGGACGAGAGCGTGTTCGAGCGCACCTTTGAGCGCGTGACGTTTACTCCCGGCGCGCTGGAGCTTGTGCGCTCGGCGCGCAGCAAGGGCTGGAAGGTCGGCGTGGTGAGCGGCGGCTTCCACGAGGTCGCCGATAAGATCGTAGCCGCCGCGGGCATCGACTTTTGCCTGGCCAATCGTCTGGAGGTCGTGGACGGCAAGCTCACGGGTAAGCTGGCGGCAGACATCGTGACCAAGGAGTCCAAGCTTATCCAGCTGCTGGACTGGGCAGTTGAGTGCGGTGTCGATATGGCCCATACCGTCGCGATCGGCGACGGCGCCAACGACATCCCCATGATCCAGGCCGCAGGCACGGGCATCGCGTTTTGCGCCAAGCCCAAGACGCGCGAGGCCGCCCCGTTTACCATCGACGAGCGCAACCTGATGCTCGCCATGGACATCATCCTGCGCGACTAGTCGATCCGTCCAACAATTGGATCAGTCTGTCCTATAGTTTCCGAACAATTTTGTCTTAGTGTTCGGAAATATACCCTTTGAGTGCTAGACTTTGCGCCGTCGAAGGGAACATATATGGATAAGCGAGATCTTGAGCAATTGCTGAGCGATGTTGCCGGCGGAGCAGTCACCCCTGCCGACGCCCTCACGCGCATCCAGACGGCTCCGACCGCCGATTTGGGCTTTGCGCAGCTCGATCTTTCGCGCGGGGTGCGCCAGGGGGCCGGCGAGGTTGTCTACGGGGCCGGTAAAACCGCCGATCAGATTGCCGCCATTATCGAAGCACTGCGCGATGCCGGCCAGGAGCGCATCCTGGTCACGCGCCTGGATGCCGAAAAAGCCGCGCGCACCGCTGAACTTCTTGGCAACGGCATCGACCTGGGATATGTCCCGGACGCACAGCTCGCCCTCGTGGGCGGCAAGCCCTCCCCTACCGGCAACGGACGCATCGTCGTCGCCTGCGCCGGCACGAGCGACCTGCCCGTCGCCGAAGAAGCCGCGTTGACGGCCGAGTTCTATGGCAACGAGGTCGACCGCCTCTACGACGTGGGTGTCGCCGGCCTGCACCGTCTGCTTGCGCATGCCGAGGAACTTGCCCAGGCACAGGTGGTCATCGCCATTGCCGGCATGGAGGGCGCGTTGGCGAGCGTTATCGGCGGCCTGGTGAGCTGTCCGGTCATCGCCGTTCCCACCAGCGTGGGTTACGGCGCGAGCTTTGGTGGCGTAGCCGCGCTGCTCGCCATGCTCAACTCCTGTGCCAGCGGCGTTTCGGTCGTCAACATCGACAACGGCTTTTGTGCCGCCTACCAGGCAAGTCTTATCAATCATCTGAGCGCCGGCACGCCCTGCGCCCGTTAAGGAGCATTCCATGTCCAATCATCAGCACACGCTTATCATCGACGGCACCTCGGGCATCAGCGGCGATATGACCGTCGCGGCCCTGCTCGACCTAGGCGCCAGCGAGGAGCACCTGCGCGAGCAGCTCGCCACGCTGCCGGTCGACGGCTTTACGATCGCCGTCACACGCGTAAGCAAGCATGGCATCAACGCCTGCGATTTCGACGTCCAGCTTGCAGAGGAGCTCGAGAACCACGATCACGATATGGCCTGGCTCTACGGCAACGAAGCAGCTGCCGAGCACACGCACGAGCATGAGCACCACCATCATGATCATGGCGAGCACGAACACGAGCACTGCCACGAGCATGACCATGAGGGCCACGGTCATGGCCACGAGGGTCACCATCACGCCCACCACCATCACCACCGTTCTTTGGCGGACGTCACCGCCATCATAGATGGCTCGCAGCTAAGCGATGGCGCCAAGCGTCGCGCGCTCGCCATCTTTACCGCGCTCGCCGCCGCCGAGGCCAAGGCCCACGGCAAAACGCCCGAGACCGTCATGTTCCACGAGGTGGGCGCCGTCGATTCCATCGTCGACGTCTGCTCTGTCGCCATCTGCCTCGATGCCCTGGGTATTGAGGACATCGTGGTCGAGTCGCTCTCCGAGGGTCACGGTACCATCCGTTGTGCCCACGGTCTCATGCCCATTCCCGTCCCCGCTGTCGTCAACCTGTGCCAGGCGGGCAATATCGCCCTCACGCCCGCACCGGTCGCCGGCGAGCTCGTCACGCCCACGGGTGCCGCCATCATCGCCGCGCTGCGCACGTCCGAGCACCTGCCGGCCCGCTACCGCATCGAGGCCGTCGGCTACGGCGCCGGTAAGCGCCCCTACGAGGGCTGCTCCGGTACGCTCCGCTGCCTGCTCGTTCACGCGGACGCATAGCCATGGATGCCCGCAAGGCAAAAAGCCGCGCTGCCATCGTTGCGGCGTTCTCCGAGCTGCTGCGCGAAGAGGACTACGGCAAGATCACCGTCGGCGACATTATCGCTCGCGCCCATGTGGGTCGGGCCACGTTCTACGGCCTCTTCAAAAGCAAAGATGACCTACTGTCCGAACTCGTGAGCGACATCTGCACCCACGCCCTCGACGACGATGGCACACCGCTCGACGACCCACTCGTGCAGGTCGAGCATATCCTCAACAACCTCTGGGAGCGCCGCCAGGGTGTACGAGCCCTCGTAGCCGGCGCCGGCTCACGCGTCTTCGCCGACTGCTTACGCAAGACCATCATGTCACGGGCAGCCGAAACCGTCCCTACCGACCCAAACGGCCCCGCCGCCACCATGGACCGAAGCTTCCTCCTCCACCACATAGCCTCAAGCTTCGTAGGAATGGTCCAATGGTGGGCCTGGCACAACTTCGAAGCAGATAGGGCCGACGTAGCCAAAGATTACCTATCAGCCATAAAGCCTCTCTTCACCTAAGTAAGAAGCTCATCCCAAAGCATCACCCCAACCCAGGGCGCCACGCCTCCCAAAGTGTCACTCGCACCTCAAAGCGCCTAGCAACAATGTGCCCACCACATTCAAATTCAGATATATATGTTGGTTGCTTGTTCGAACGCAACTGGATTCCCGCAGGGTCCGGCATAGGTTAACTTTCCGCCGCACTCCGCAGGACGCAAGAAGCTCCCGCCGCACGAAGTGCGCAGCGGGAGCTTCTTGCATGTCCGAGGACGCGGCGGAAAGTTAACCTATGCCGGACCCGGGCGTTATATCAATTGTCTTGGACTAGAACATGCCCAAGAAACCATGCACAAACAGCGCGGCCAGAGCGGCACCGACAAACGGAGCGATGCCAGGAACGAGCAGGCCGTACTTCCAGTTGTTGTCAGCCTTGTTCTTAATCGGCAGCACCTGATAGGCCATGCGAGGACCAAGGTCACGTGCCTGGTTCATGGCGAAGCCGGTGATGCCGCCCATGCCCATGCCAACAGCCCAAACAATCAGACCGACGCAGATGGCGAGCATCAGAACGTTCTCGCCGGCGCGGCTAGCGGCAGCAAGGATGGCGCTGATGAACACAAAGGTGCAGATAGCCTCGCAGAAGAAGTTACGGGCATAGTTGGTACCCTCGGTGGTGGGGTTGGTCGAGAAAATGTTGCGCTGGGCAATGGGGTCGACGACGCCCTCGGAAGCCTTGAACTCATCGGCATACATAAACCAAGCGATTACGGCACCCACAAAGCCGCCGAGCATATCGGCAAGCATAAAGGGGATGCAGTTGCCCCACGGCACCAAGCCGACGATGCACTGGGCAAGCACCATAGCCGGGTTCATGCACACGGCGCCGCCAAAGACAAACAGGCAGACCGAGATGCCAAAAGACCAAGTGGTGATGGCAAACATGTGACCGGAGCCCTGATACTTGGTGCCTTTGAGCACGGTATCGCAGTGCACGCCCACGCCAAAGACGATCATGAGGGCCGTCGCGCCGAATTCGCAGAGGAGTTTGGTAAGCATAAAACCTTATCTTTCTTATCGGTTACAAACGATTCGTTTAAGCCGCGCACTAGTGCTGTGCGACGACAACACCCAGGCCATCGGGGATGACGGCGACCTTGGCGTCGGCACCCTTCATCTCAAAGGCGAGCTTGAGCGCCTCCTCGAGGGTGTTGACCGGCGTCATGTGCATATCCTTGAGCATCTGGTGATCGCACAGGTCGGTAACCATGATCACGGGGTGATGTGCCAGGATGCGAGCGAAAATCTGGCTCGTCCACTGGTCGGGCAGGGTCTCGTCCTTGGGACGATCGATGCAGGCGCGCTCAAACTCCGCCGGATCGTTGTCGGCGATGTTGTGATAGAAGCCCTCGCCGCCGTGACCGTCGGCACAACCAGCGACATCGATAATCACGCCACCCTCGGGAAGCGTGGCCTCGGCAGCGCACATGCCCTTCACGGCCTGGTAGATATTCTGGTCGAGCGGGTAGCCGCCGTTGGTGGTGATGGCGATCTCGCACTCGACGGGCTCAACGCCGGCAAGGCTCTTCACGAACTCGCAGCCAGCCTCGTGCGCCTTGTGGATGTCGCCGGCAAAGGAGCCAATGACCTCGTGCTTGCCGTTGAGCACCACGTTGAGCACAAAGGCAAGGTGAGCCATCTCGGCGGCGGCAAACATGTCCTCGCTCACGTGGTTGTGGCACAGGTTGCCGGCGCGCGAATGGGAATCGTTCACAAACTGGCCGTTGTGGTTGTACATGATGGTCTTGTAGCTGGCGATGCCAGGCAGGACGGACTTGCGGCTGCCAGAGAAACCGGCAAAGAAGTGCGGCTCAATGAAGCCCTCGGCAAGCAGCAGATCGCAATCGGCAGCAATCTTGTTGATGATGCACTCGCCACCAGAAGGCAGGGTGCCGATCTTTTTCATCATGCTGTCGTCAGTCGCGACGTGCATAACGATTTCCTCGTTGGCAACGATCTCCTCGCCATACTTGTTGACGAGCTCCTCGTGCGTCGACGGACGGTGCATACCCGTAGCAACCAGAATGCGAACGCGCGCCTCAGGCGCAGCGGAGTGGATGTGATGCAGCAGAATAGGCATCGTCACACGCGAGGGAACGGGACGCGTATGATCGGAGCTAATGATGACAATATCCTTCTTGCCAGCACAAAGCTCCTCGAGCGAAGGCGAGCCATAAGGGTTGGCAAGCGACTCCTCTACTAGCTCTTCCTGCGATTTCGTGGTCTTAAACTCGTTTTGATGACCTTCCATCACACCCGCGAAGTTCTTATCCTCGAGCTCCAGATGCAACGTCTTGTGGTCAAACGGCAGTTCACATTCAAACAATGACGAGCGCCCTCTTCCTTTCAACTGACACACTAGATAAACCGTTGGAAGGATACGCCGCTCACCGAAAAACACCACCGTCCACCGACTCATTAACACAACGTTCATATTTGACCCACAACAAAACAACCGCGATCCCAAACGGGACCGCGGCCGCTACAGTCGTAAATCGAGAAGCGCCACATGCATCTCAATCCCAATCGATAAGACGCGAGGCGCGAAGCGCCAAACGCGCCGCCGGGACAAGCCCCATCCAAAACGCGCGAAGCGCGCCATTATTCCCCCAGCCAGTAATCCACCGAAGACCGGACATCGTAGGGCCCGCCATCAGCTTACTTTTAGGCACACTCCGCAGGACGCAAGAAGCCCTCGCCGCACGAAGTGCGCAGCGAGGGCTTCTTGCATGTCCGAGGACGTGCCTAAAAGTAAGCTGATGGCGGGCCCGGACGACTACAGGGCTATCGATTACCCCGTGTTCTGCAATCCTGCCGAGACGCCGGTCACAGTCGAAAGAATCAGGCTCATGTACTCGGCCTTCTTCTCCTCTGCCATCTCGTCCTGGTTCATACGCACCTCGCGAAGGGCGCGGACCTGAGCGATGGACAGGGCGTCGACGTAGGGATTACGCACACGGACGGCGCAGCCGAGCACACGGCGGCGCTGCAGCGGCCATTCGTCACCGACGATGGCAAGAACCCACTTACGCGTGAGCTGCATCTCGGTGAAGACCTTCTCGGACAAATCCTGGCGATCGCCCAGGTGCAGGTACATCTTGGCGATGCGCTGGTCGGTCTTGGCGATCGACATCTCGATGTTGTCGATAAAGGTGCGGAAGAACGGCCACTCCTGGTAGGCAGCCTTGAGCTGGTCAAGGTCGCCAAACTGCTCGCAGGCGGTGCCCAGGCCGTACCAAGCGGCCAGGTTAATGCGCGCCTGGCTCCAGCTGAAGATCCACGGAATGGTACGCAGGTCGTCGAGCGACTTGGCACCCAGACCGCGCTTGGCCGGGCGCGAGCCAATCGGCAGCAGACCGACCTCGGTCAGCGGCGTCACGGTCGAGAACCACGGTGTAAAGTCCTCAGTGTTCAGCAGGTCCAGATAGCGCTCATGGCTTACTGCGTTGAGCTTCTCGGCCATATCCCAGAACTTCTGCGTGGTCTCGGTGTTGGTCTTCTCGACGCTCGGAGCCGACTGCAAAAGCGTTGCGGCGGCAACGGACTCAACATGGCGCTGAGCCAGCGTGCGGTTGCCGTAACGGGCAAAGATGACCTCGCCCTGCTCGGTGAGCTTAAAGAAGCAGTTGACCGAACCCTTGGGCTGCGCCAGCACGGCCTTGTTGGCCGGACCGCCGCCACGGCCCACGGCACCGCCGCGACCGTGCATGAGCACCAGATCGATATCGTTTTTCTCGGCCCACTTGGCAATGCGCTCCTGCGCGGAGTGCAGCGCGAGCATGGCCGTGGTAGGACCGGCATCCTTGGAGGAGTCGGAGTAGCCCAGCATGACCTCCATGCGGCGGTTGGTCTGGGCAAGGCGCTTTTGCACCACGGGCAGCGTAAGCATCTGGTCGAGCACGTCGACGCAGCCCTCGAGGTCCTCGAGCTGCTCAAACAGCGGGATCACGTCGAGCTCGGGGACATCCTCCTCGTGTGCAAAGGACAGGTGGGCAAGCTCAAAGACGTCGGCCACATGCTGGGCGCTCTTGGTGAACGAGATGATGTAGCGGTGCGCCATCTTCTTGCCGTAGCGCTTTTGGATGGAACCGATGGCACGGAAGGTATCGATGACTTCGCGCGTCATGGGCTGCAGGTCGCCATGGATACCGTTCTCGTGGATATCCTTGAGGGCGCGGGCATGCACCACGGAGTGCTGACGGAACTCCATCTCGACCATATGGAAGCCGAAGGACTCGACCTGCCAGATGATGGTCTGGACCGGGCCGTAGGCAGCACGGACGGCACCGCAAGCGGCCAGCGAGCGCTGGACGACGCGCAGGTCATCCAGGAACTCATCGGCGCTGTGGTACATGGTGTCGGTGATGCGACGCACGGTGGCGTTCAGACGATCGGCCATGACGAGCATGACGGCGCGATGCGGCTCGTGCTCGGAGATCAGCTCGGCGCGGGCCGTGTACTGGGTGCTCATCTCGACCTGATGGTTCCACAGGTTGATGAGCTCGGCAGAAGGCTTGCTGTAGGTGGCCTCGAGCGTGAGGTTGCGGCCGATGCGGCGGCACTTGTCCTCGAGCTTGAGCACCATGTGAGTGAAGTACTTGGCGGCGACCTCACGGCTCACCTTGGCGGTGACGTTGGGGTTACCGTCGCGGTCGGAACCGATCCAGCTGCCGGGATGGAAGAACGCCGGGCACAGCGGCGGCACGGTACCGGCCTTGTCGCCCAGCACCCAGTCGTCAAAGCGACGATAGATGACGGGGATGACGTCGAACAGCGTGTTATCGAAGATGTCGATGATGGTATCGGCTTCCTCGACCGGCGTGGGCTTCTTGAGCGCGATGGGGCTCGTACGCACCAGGGCGTCGATCTCCTGCAGCATATGGCGCTCGTTCTCCACCAGGTCGGAGCCGCCCAGACGCGGACGCTCCTCCAGCAGATTGGAGATACGGCGAATCTTGCCCTCGACGGCCTTGCGACGGGCCTCGGTGGGATGTGCGGTAAAGACAGGGTGGAACTCGAGCTTGCCGAGCAGCTCGTTGGCGCCCTCGACACCCATCTCGTTTACCAACCGGTGATAGGCGACGGTGAGCTCGTTGGCGGGATCGACCTCGGTATCGGTCGATGCGCCGGCCTCGCGCTCGCGCAGCTGCGCCACACGGTAGTTCTCCTCCGACAGGTTTGCCAGGTGGAAGAAGCTCGTAAAGGCGCGAACGATGACCTGCTGCTTATCGAGCGGCAGACTGTCGATAAGATCGACGACCTCACGGAATGCCACGGCGGTGGGCTCGTCGGCGGTGGGCACGCCCTGCTCGTCGACGGCCTCGTCGGCAGCGCGGGTACCGGGGTTGCCGGCATTGGCCACAATCTCGGCCGACAGGATCTTGTCGAACAGGTCCGCGATCTCAGGATCATACTCGCTAAGCACACGACGCTCCAGGCGCAGGAACAGCGCCAGATTGTCGCGCAGCTCCTCGGGGATCTCGATCTCGGCGAGACGCTCCCTGGACTCGGCATTCGAGCCGATTCGGTTAACGAGGCGGTTGACCACGGCAGCGACGCGCGCCGCGGCTTCGGGTACAGACTGGTTGCTTAGGTTCTCAGCCACGTTTCCTCCCATTCCTCCTTCTATGCACGTAACATGCGGTATTCATTATAGGCGCTTGCGAAATACTTTCGACACTGATTGCGCTTTACCACACAAAAGTATTTTCTGCATTGCAAGGGTTTTTGCTCTAAATGGTCGTATTTCTCGGTGGACGGCATACACAAACGGGGGCATTCCGCATAAATGCGAAACACCCCCGTAACAATCGCTCGCAATGGACGAGACACTCAAGCGGGTCCGCAGCTCAAAAAGATGCGCTACAGGCGCTCACGAACCGCCTCGACGACGTTGGCCAGCTCGGCAAGGACCTCTTCGTGGCTCTCCATGTCGCGCACCTTGACCTTGCCGGCGGCAAGCTCGTCGCCGCCCAGGACCAGGATGAGCTTGGCGCCCACCTTATCAGCCTGCTTAAACTGAGCTTTGAGCGAACGGCCCTGATAGTCGGCCTCGGTCACGATACCTGCGGCGCGAAGCTCCTGCGTAATGGCAAAGACGTTCTGGCGCAGCTCCTTGCCGGCGTTGGCGACATAGACGCACGGGGCCTCCTCGGCACCCAGATCGCTGCCAAAGGCCTGCAGGGCCAGCAGGGCGCGCTCAAAACCGACAGCGAAGCCGACGCCCGCCGTGGGCTTGCCACCCTCGAGCTCGACCAGGCCATCGTAGCGGCCGCCGCCGCCGATGGAGCCGACGCCGGCGCCGGGAGCCTCGACCTCAAAGACGGTACGGGTGTAGTAGTCCAAGCCACGCACCAAGGTGGGATCCTCGACATACTCGATACCCGCCGCATCCAAATAGCGCTTGACCTGCTCGTAGTGCTCGCGGCACTCATCGCACAGGTTGTCGCCCATCAGCGGTGCGTCGGCCATGATTTCGCGGCAGTGGTCGTTCTTGCAGTCGAAGGCACGCAGCGGATTGAGCTCGGCGCGCTCGCGGCACTCGTCGCACATCTCGTCGGCGTGATCGAGGATAAACTGCTTGACCTGCTCGCGATAGGCCGGACGGCATTGGGCATCGCCCATCGAGTTAATGAGCAGACGGAGCTTGGAAAGATCGAAACCAAGGCGCTTGTAGAACTCCATGAGCATGATGATGCACTCGGCGTCTGCTGCCGGATCGGGAGCGCCGAGCCACTCGATGCCCACCTGGTGGAACTGGCGCAGGCGACCCTTCTGGGGACGCTCGCCACGGAACATGGCCTCGGCATAATAAGCCTTAAACGGCGTGGAGCCCTGGGGCACCAGGTTGTTCTCCACGATTGCGCGCACCACACCGGCCGTGCCCTCGGGACGAAGCGCCAGGCGCTGCTTGGGCTTGAGCTTGCTATCGGTGCCCTCAGCAAAGACGCGCTCCAGGTTGGCGCCGCTAAAGACGCGGAACATCTCCTTGCGCACGACGTCGGTCGACTGGCCGATGCCGTGGACAAAGACGTCCACCTGCTCGATCGCGGGCGTCTCGATGGGCTTAAAGCCAAACGGCTCGAATACGCCGGCCGCAATCTGCTGCATCTTTTGCCAAGCGCGCATCTCGGCGCCGATAAGGTCGCGGGTTCCCTCCGCCTTCTGTGCCTGCATGGGCAAACACCTTTCTTTTGTATCGCGTCATAGATAGTGGACATTATACGGCACAAACACAAACCGCGGCGGTGCATCTGACCGAACGAGGGTATGGGGGCTCGTTCGGCCAGATGCGCCGCCGCGGCAGCCGATCCGTTTTCCTCCGTCCCCAGGGGATCATCACGTGATCCGTAGGGGACGGAGGAAAGCAGATCATTTTTGTGCGCCCGTGGCCGCCGTGGAAACCGAACGATGGTACGAGCAGCCATTCGGCTCCCAGGGCGGCCGCAGACAAACGGACAAGCGGCGATGCGCTTTGGCCTACCTACTCCCCTGCCACGCTCGCGCGCAGCTTGGCAGCGATGGGCTCGGACGCCAGCAGGAACACGAGCATGACCACGGAGCACGCCAGGCACACAATCCAGGTGCTCGCAAAGGAGCCCGTGGCATCGAACAGCACGCCCGAGACAATGGCGCCCACGGTGCCGCCGACCATCTCGAGCGAGGTAATGGTGCCCGTGACCTTACCCAGGTCGGCCATGCCAAACTGCTTAGACGCAGCGATCGTGGGCGTTGGAGATGGTGTACTGCGCAAGGGAAATGCCCAGGTCGCTGACGATCAACGGCTGGAACAGGCTCATGCAGTTGACGAAAATCGTGTAGCACGTGGCCATGATCACGAAGCCAGAGGCCACCACGAGCCAGCCGGGGAAGAGCTTACGTTGCTGAGACATGCTGTTCCTTTTTTAAACAAACGAGTAGCAAGATTGGGTGCTACCGGTGGTCGGCGATGTAGCCCAAAGCGACGGCGGCATAAGCCGCGGCGCCAAGGGGAAGCTCGGCATCGCTAAAACGTGCCTTGGGATGATGCTGAGCAAAATGCTCGTCCGTATCAGTCACGGCAGCGCCCACGGTAAAGTACGCACTCGGGATCTCGCTCGAGATCAACGCGAAGTCCTCGCTCGCCATGGCGTGGAACAGCGGCAGGAAGGCGGACTTGGGCAGCACCGCGCCCACGTAGCCAAGCGACGCCTGCGTCATGCCGTCGTCGAGTACCAGCGGCGGAACATCCGAAAGCGTCTCGATAGTCGCCGGCGTGCGATACGTTGCGGCCACACCGTTGACGACCTCGGCGATGCGGGTCTTGAGGTGCTCCATGAGCTCGACGTCGAAGCCGCGCAACGTTCCCTCGAGCACGCAGGTGTCGGGGATGACGTTGGCCGCCAAGCCGCCAGCGAACTTACCCACGGTAAGCGCGACCTCCTTGGCCGCCGGCACCTCACGGGAGATAAGCTCCTGAAGCGCCAGGTGCACATGCACGCCGGCCGTGATGGGGTCGATGCAGATCTCGGGGCTCGAGCCATGGCCGCCCTTGCCCTGAAGCGTGATGCGAAAACCGTACACGCCCGAGAGCGCCGGGCTGCCGTAGAGCACCAGGCCAAGCGGCGATTGGCTGTTAACGTGCATGGCGAAGGCGGCCTGGGGACGCGGGTTCTGCAGCAGACCGTCGGCGATGGCGGCGCGGGCACCCTCAAAAGTTTCCTCGCCCGGTTGGAACAGCAACTTAATCGTGGCGTTGGCGTCGACAAGCTCGGACTCGCGGGCCTTGAGCAGGCGCGCCGCACCAAGCAGCGCCGTCGCGTGCGTATCGTGGCCACAAGCGTGCATGCAGCCGTTCGTAGAGGCGAAAGGCTCGCCTGACTCTTCAGCAACAGGCAGGGCATCCATGTCGCCACGGAGCATGATGACCGTACCGGCCTGTTTGTCCGTGCACGTACCGTTACCCCGAGCAGCAGCTGCCGCGCCGGCACCGATTAGGCCAACGACACAGGTGCCGTCAACAAGCACGGCATAGGGAATATCCATCTCGTCCAGACGCGCCTGGATAAAGGCGGACGTCTGCGGAAGGTTGTTACCGAGCTCAGGCGTTTGATGGAGATCATGGCGCCATGCGGCAAGCTCGTTGGCAAACGCCTGAGCTTCTGCAACAAGACCGTCACCGATAGCGGCCTGCGCCGCCGCGGTGGCCTTGGGCGCTGATTGCGGTTGAAGATCGGACTGAGCTGGTGCCATAAATGCCCTCCAGTAACGTTTTTGCAGTAAGCACTTTGATAGCGTAAAGCGCAAGGTACAACTTTAAGGGCGAGGTATAAAAAATGCCGCCCCAGGAGGGCGGCGCAACAAGTTGTTTACAATTGCGGGCGCGGCTTTCGACGCAAAAAATCGAAGTGAGTCTCGCTCAAGATAATCGACAGGAAGATAAGCACAAAGCCGGCGAGCAGGCGCGAGGTGAGCGCCTCCCCCATCAGCAGCACCGAAAACAACACGCCCGAAGGCGACTCCATCGAAAGGAGCAGCGAGCCCGTCGAAGCCGGGACATGCGCCAGGCCGACGTTTTGGATGAGCAGAGCCACGCATGTGCAGCCCACCGAGAGAAACGCCATCACACAGATAAAATTCGGCGTCCACACGGACAGAGGCGCCTGGGTCTCGAATAGCAGCGACGAGATCAGGCTCAGCACGCCATTGCCCACAAACATCCAAAACGTGATGACGTTGATGTCCATTTTGCGACCGTACTTGGCGGTCACCGCCATCTGGATGGCGAAGAAAACCGCGCCGCCCAGCGTAATGGCATCGCCGATGTTGAACTCGACGCTATCAAGCGCCACCAGGCCAATGCCCGCCAAGCACAGCAGTGCCGCGCCCAGATTATAGCGGGTGAGTTTTTCGCCGCTCAGAAAATAGCTCGCAAAGGGCACGAGGATGCAGTACGTACCCGTCAAAAACGCGTTCTTGCCCGCCGTGGTGTGCGCCAGACCGACCGTCTGCAGGACGTAGGCGGCCCACATAAGTGTGCCCATTCCAAGTCCGACGATAAGATTGCGGGCGTTGAGGTGCGCGATGATGCGCTTGTGGAAGATGACAAACATGACCAACGCCGCAGGCAGAAAGCGCACGTAGAGCAGTTCAAACACCGGAATGGTGTCGAGCGCGTCCTTCATAGTGGTAAAGGAGTAACCCCAGATAATCGCCACCGAAAGCAGTAGAACTTTCCAGAACAACGGCGAACGAGCACCGGCACCACGGGAGGTGCCGCCCGCACCCAGGTCCTCGCGAGCCACAGGGCCATCGGGCATCATTTCGATATTGTCAGTGACATGCTGGGGCATAGGGCATCCTCGCGCTCAATCTGGGCGTGGTGTCCGCACGCGCGTGACCGCATGCCGCCTCATGGTCAAATAAAAACAGGGCGCACCGGACCCCCGGCACGCCCCGCTACTGTAGCAACAACCAGCGTTGCACCGCAATCCAGCCCACTAAAGCATTTTGTTCCGCCGTTCTACCGAACGGCGGACCGGCCGACGCTGCGCGAGCCGCATTCACGCCAATCTGACGTTCAATTTCAAGGGCGCGACCAGAAGGTCAGCGCCCTTTCATTTCACGTCACCTTGGCGCAAATGCGGCTCGCTCGCTGGCATTAGCGCTGCATCGGCGTTAACGTTGCTGTACTAGATAAGCTTTGTTGATTCCAGCTTTTCGATGATCCAGTCGTTGGCTTTGATGACCGGGCGGCGGAAGACGACGCCCAGTGCCAGCGACGGAATCAGATAGCTCGCCAGAATGCCTAGCTCAATCCAGTACTCCATATGGTAGGCGCCAGCCATGGCGGCATGCATGGCGTTGATGCCGTGGGTGAACGGCAGGAACGGATAGATCGCCTGGAACACGGGGCCGGTCATCTCGATGGGGAACGTGCCGCCCGAACCGCCGACCTGCATGACCAACAGCACGACAGCGAGCGCCTTGCCGATATCGCCAAACGAAACCGTAAGCGTGTAGACGATATTGGAGAACACGAGACTCGCGACCCAGCCCGCCAGCACAAACTGCAGCGGGTTGTCGCACTGAATGCCAAAGAACAGAATGTCGCCCGCGCACACGAGCGTTGCCTGCAGCAGGGCCAAACCGCCAAAGAACAGGTAACGGCCCAGATAGATCTCGTGCAGGCGTACGGGGATGAGCTCGTTGATGAGCTCGTCGTCGACCGAGACCTTCATCATGGCCGCCAGTACGATCGAGCCGACCCAGAGCGACAGAATCGTATAGAACGGCGCCATGGCCGAACCGTAGTTGCGGATCGGATAGACCGGCTTGCGGTCGAGCGCAACGGGGCCGGAAAGCGACACGGCCAGGCCCTCGGGGTCGTTGCCGATCATCGTCTTGATCGTCGCCAGGTCACCCGACATCAGGGCGCCGTCGAGCTCGTCCTTGAACGCGCTGATCTTGTCCGACGCCTCGCCCAGCTGATCGGAAGCCTTGTTGACCAGCTTTGCGGCCTTGGAGAGACCATTTGCCAGCGAACCGGATGCGTCGGTCAGGCCGGCAACAGCGCTATCCAGGTCGCCCGAGATGCCGTCGAGCGAATCCAGAACGCCCGAAATAGTTTTCTTGAGCTCCTTGGCCTTGACCGAGAACGTGGAATCGTAGTCGGACTTAGCGCCCGAGATGCCCGCCTTGGCATCGGCGATGGCCTGGTCGACCTCGGCACGCGTGCTGTTGACCTCTGCCATGCTGTCGGAAAGGGACTTTGCGGTTGCCCTCAGGTCGTTGGCATTGTTACGATACTCCGTCGCGATCCTGCCCAGCGATGTAGCCACAGACTTGAGGTTGTCCTGGAGCTTTTCGTCACTCACCTGATCGGCAAAGCTGCGGAGCTGGTCGGCCGTGTCGTCGATTTCCTTGGCGCGCGATTCGAGTGCCGACGCGGCTTCGTTGAGCTGGGTCACCGTAACGTTGACATGCTGGTTTGCGGCGTCGAAAGCCTTCGCGAGCTCGGCGGACACGTTGTCAAACGAGCCCGCACTTCCGTCAATCGCGGCGTTGATGGCGTCGTTGGCGGCCTTGAGTGCTTCCTTGGAATCACTAATGCCGCTCTCGGCGTGCTCCATCAACTGCTTGGTAGATTCATCGACCTTACCCGTCTGCTGGAGCATACCGCTCGCCGACGTCAACGAATCGGAGGTCGAGCTCAAAATGCCCGCCAGCGAAGTCGCGTTGGCTTGAACGTCCTGCAGGTCCTCGACCGAATCGCCCAGTGTCGAGGACAGGTTGGCGATAAAGCTGCTGACCTGATCGGTGCTCATGTAATCGAGCAGGCTGGACACGGTCTTAAGGCCGATGGTCGTGATGGTCTTGGTAAAGGTCTCATTCACCTGGCTCTGGACGGCGCTCGAACCCTTTTCGGTCACGATCTGGGCGATGGCGTTAGCCTTCTGGTTTTCGTAGAACTCGATGTCGGCGTGCTTCACGTTGGTCGAGAAAAGCGTCATCATGTCGGCGCTAAACGTCTTGGGGATAACGACGGCGGCATAGTATGTGCCCGACTTAACGCCCTCAATCGCCTTATCGCGGTCGTTGAGGACAACCCAGTCAAAGTTCTCGTTACCGCGCAGGGTCGCCGTCACGTTTTCGCCCACGTTGATCTCGACGGGAATCAGGTCGCTCTCGTAGCCCTCATCGGTGTTGACCACTGCAATCTTAAGGTTGCCGGTATTGCCGTACGGATCCCAGCTGCCGGCGATGTTAAACCACGCGTACAGGCACGGCACGATAATGAGGCCCATCACGACGACCATGCCGATCACGGAGCGAGACACGTTTTGGACATCACGCTTAAACAGGTGCAGGATGTTCTTCATTTATGCCTCACCTCCTTTAGAGTGCTTGCCAAGCAGGGTGGTATCTCCATCATTTGTAGCTGTGCTGTCGCTGCCCTGAGATTTACGATGCGCACCAATATGCGGCAGACGGCTCGTGGGCTGTTCGCTGTCCTTGGTGCCCCGCTCGCTGGCGTTGAGACCAAACATGCGACGGGCGGCAGGGATGGCAGCCGTGTGCTCGCGCATCTCGCGGCGCAAGTCCTCGTCCGAAAGCGCCGAGATGCGCATCTGGGTGTTGAGGCTTGCACGGATGTACTCGATGTTGATGAGCCAGCCGCAGATGGCAATGACCGAGATAATCCAGATAACGAGCAGGATGATCTTGCCGTTATTGTCGATATCGAGCACCGTCGAAAGCACAAAGAGCAGAACCTGCACGCCTACCACGGCGGCAAAACCGCCCTTGATGTAGTACGGGTAGCGATGCTCAAACGCCACGGCATGATCGAGCAGCTCGCGACGGTACGAATCCGAATCGAGCATGACGCGCATGGCCGTGCGCAGCGAATAGCGCTGGCGCGGTAGGTCGTTGGACTCGCAGATCATGAGGCCCGTCGTGGAAAGCTGCTTATCAAAGAGCAGATTGAGGTTGAGCAGCAACGGGCGCAGCTGCAGACCGATAAAGAGCGCGATGGCAAGGAACACGCCCAGGATGCACAGGTTGAACAGGTAGTTGAACGAATACATGCCACCGACGGTCTCGCGCAGCAGGTTGATGCCATAAGTGAAGGGCAGCAGCGGATGCAGCCATTGGAAGAAGCCGGGCATCATCTCGATGGGATACATGCCCGACGAGCCGGGGATCTGCACAATGACGAGGATGACGCCAATGGCTTTACCGATATGCTTAAACGTGGTGGACAGCGCATAGATGATGTTGACGTAGGTGAACGAAATAGCGATGCCGCCCAGTACAAAGAGCAGCGGATTGACGCACTGAACGCCAATGACCAGGTCGCCCACCGTAACGATAATGGCCTGGAACGCGCCCAGGATCACCAGCAGCAGCCAGCGGCCAAAGTAGCCCTGACGCGCCGTAAAGCTACCGATGCCCTCGCGGTCGACCTCGAGTTTATAGATAGCGATGAGCACATAGCCGCCTACCCACAGCGCCAGATTGGTGTAGAAGGGCGCGATGCCCGAGCCAAAGCTCTTGACCGGATAGATTGACTTGGACGTCAGCTCAACCGGAGATGCCATGAAATCTGCCACGTCATTGACGTCGACGTCCATGAGGTCGGCTAACTCGCCCATAGACTCAGAGGTCCGCAGCGCCGCAATGTCATTGGCGGCGGTCGCGAGCTTGTCCTGAACCTTGGCAAGGGAGGCGTCGGTTTGGGATAGCGTGGTCTTTGCCTGCTTGAGCGTGGCGTCGAGCTGCGCCAGCGTGCCGCGCGCGCTCGCTATCGTGGGGGTCATACCCGACACAATGCCGGTCAAATCGCCCGAAACGGCGGCAAAGGAATCAAGCGCGCTCGAAGCCTTCGGAAGTGCGTTCTGACCCAGATCGGTCTGAGCCTGACCGAGGTTAGCCGTACCGGTCTGAATTGCCGCGTTGAGTGCGTTGCTCGCGTTCGAGATTGCCGTAGCGTCGTTTGCCATGGCGCTCGACTGTGCAGAAAGGCCATCCTTGATGCTCTGCAGCTTCTGGTTTTGCTCGCGAAGCGAATCGATGGTCGATACAATGCGCGCGTCAATTTCCTCGGAACCTGTCGACGCGTCATTAACGAGAATCTCCAAGTGTCCGATAACGACCTTATTGTGATCGATCGTCGCCTGGAGAGACTCGAGCGAGTTGTCGATGCGGGTGGTCGTAGATGTGACCGTACCCGTTAGCTTGCCAATCGCAGCGTTCGCGGAGGCTGACGTCTTGGTGAGTGCAAGGCTACCTTCCGAGAGTGCCTTGGAGAGCGAGGTGATAGAGTTGCCCGCCGTGGCGCGAGCCTCGCCCAGCAGGTCGTTGCCCTGGGAGATCGCCTGCGTTAGAGAGGGCGCCTGCCCCTGCAGGCCCGCCAGCGCAGCATCGGCCGAAGCAATCGAGCTGCTCGTCTTGTCGATGGCGGTGTTCATGTCGCCGATGGAATCGCGTACTTCGCCCAGGGTATCAGACGCCTCGGACACCGAGCCCGCCAGCGAATCCCGGGTCTGGGTCGCCTTGTCTTTAAGGTCGATGCCAGCATCTTTAGCAATGCCCGCGACGGTCTCGCCCACCGTGGAGACAAACTCCGAGTTGATCTGCTCCTCGATGGTATTGGCGCCAGTGTCGGTGACCTTGGGCGCAATAGCGCTCTTCTTCTCGTTGACGTAGTACGTGAGCTTGGGCTGATGGTAATTGCCGTCGAGCATCGAGACCAGGTTATCTGAGAAGTTCTTGGGGATTACGATGGCCGCATAGTACTCACCACTCTCGACGCCCTCTTTGGCATCGGCGGCCGAATCGACGAAGGTCCAGCCCAGCTGATCGTTTTCCTTGAGCTGATCGACGACCTTGTCGCCCGCATTGAGCTCGCCCACCAGGTCGTTTTGGGTTCCCTGGTCGTTGTTGGCGATAGCAATCTTGATGCCCTGGGTGTTTCCGTACGGATCCCAGTTTGCCACGATGTTGTACCAGGCATACAGCGAGGGAATAACACACACGCCGAGGGTAACCACCAAGGCGACGGGGTTCACGAGCAATCGCTTGATGTCACGCTTAAAGATCGCAAAGGATACCTTTGCGTTGGATAGTTTGCTGCCGAGACTCACGCTTAGACCATCCATCCTGTCGTTGAATCGAATCGTACTATCGACAACCATTGTACGTAGGCGCTTTAGTGCCTCGCGGCACAATGGTGCTGAGTTTTGCGGGTAGCAATATACTACGAAGATGAGTTAACGTACAGTTGTACAGTATCTTAAATTCCCGCAGCTCCCAAAACCACAACCCGCACAAAATAGCAGTTCGAATAGTCATTGGGGACGTTCTTGAATGACCAGTCAAACAAGAACGTCCATTACAGTCGAAATTGTCAGCCCGGGACCGTCTCGGGCTACGATT
>CAJKHC010000013.1:0-67824 GCA_905199605.1 uncultured Collinsella sp. | reverse complement strand
GCGCAACGCGTTGCGCTGAGTCCTGAGGCTGTTGCAATGAAAATGAGAATCAAGGTGAAGGATTTCTGCTCTCCTAATTTGAATTGACCCCTTGGAGTCCAGGGGATAAAGTAAATATAGCGGTATTGACGTAGTCAACCTACGGGCCTACGTCCTGCGGAGAGACGGCTGTTCTTATGGATGGCCGTCTCTCTTCATTTAAGGAGTTGGTATGTCTGATAAGCCCTTTTTGACTATCGATGAGCAAGTTCGACTTCTTGAATCTCGCGGTTTGGATGTCGATGAGGATACTGGTCCCACTCTGATGCGTGAGGGCTACTACTCAATTGTCAATGGCTATAAGGATCCATTTCTCGATACTGGCAAGAGTAGAGAGTCTGGCGAAGATCGGTATCTTGAGGGCATATCGTTTTCGGATTTATATACTCTGTTCACTTTTGATAGAGAGCTAAGGTCTCTTACGTTTCGATATTTGATTTTGGCTGAGGCTAAAATCAAGACTGCGGTCGCCTATGCTTTTTCGAATGCCCACCGAGCTCCCGAAGCGTATCTTCTCCAGTCAAATTATTGCGATGAAAATGAATTTGCTAGCGCCGGGAAAAATGGGGCCAATTTCGCGCAAGAGATTGCTGGCCTTACGTCGGTTTTGGGTCGTAGGGTATCTAATAGCAAATCAGATTTCATCGCTCATTACCGAAATTCATATGGTGCGGTGCCCATTTGGGTGCTGGTGAACGACCTGACTTTTGGGAACATCGAACATTTCTATAACTTAATGAAGCCCAAGGATAAGTCTGCGGTTTGCAAAATGATTGTGGACTCGACGGGTAGGACCGGATCACACAAGCTCGGGTTTTTCAGTGTGGATGACGCGAGGGTTTCGATTGAGGTCCTCGTTAAATTCCGCAATGTTTGCGCCCATGATGAGAGGCTTTATTGCGCCAAGGTCGGTGGGCGCAAAAACGTCAACTACATTCGAATGGTTTGGATGCTTGAGCGCTATCTGACCGAGAATGAGTTCAAACGGTTCATTAAGGAACTCACTGAGCTTCTTATGAGATATGTTGAGACGTATGCGATTAAGCACGTGTTAAACCAGATCGGTTTTGTCGAACTGCTGCAAAAGACGTCAGGCGGAAGCTTATTTGAATAGCTGGTTCGCTGCTGATGTTTGGTGCTGGTCCAGGTCTCCGTACCAGTTGAGGCTGTGGTCGTACTCCAGCTGCTAGAGCGTCCAGTCGTGGAGCCACAGCGCCATGTCATATTCCGAGCCGTCTGTCTGTTGCCTGCATAGGTCCACGGCGTTGTTGACGATCTGCGTAACGCTCGGGCGGGCGGCGTCGTTTACGGTCACCTCCGCCGTGGTGCGCAGGTAGTAGATCCCCTTGTCGTTTTGGGGGTCGTTTCTGTCGTTGTCCATAAAGTAGAAGTAGATGCGGTACGTGCCCGATGCCGTGAAGTCGAAGGTAAAGTCGTGGCCCGCGGTGCCCAGGCTGTGGTAGCTGGCCCATGCCGGGCGCGACGGGTCGCAGACGCTTTCCTGGCTGCCGCCGTCCCAATAGGTGGGCACGTCCATGCGCGCCTTGGCCTGGGACGAGCCGTCGGCCTGGGTTACGTGGAAGGTCGTCGCGGTGCCCGCGGGGGCGTCGTTCCACCAGACGGTGAAGGTGACGCCGTTTTGGGTTGCGGTAGTGGAGTGGGCGTAGCCGGTTTGTGACGTGGCGGAGATCGCGGCGGGCGCGGGGGTGGCTTGGGCTCGGAGGGATGGGGTGGGGGTGCCGGTTGCGGCGGTGGTGCCGGGCATGGCGGTGTCTGTGGCGTTGGCGTCCGCGGTGTCGGTCTGGCTGGTGCCGGTGGATGTTGCGGTGCTGTCCTCTACTGTATCCGCTGTCGCATTTGTGTTGGTGCCGTCTTCGGCCTTGCCTGTGCCGCTGCTCGTGGCGTCGGCTTGTGCCTGCTGCTCGGCTGTTGCTTGAGGCTGAATCGCCTCCGCAATGGCCGCCATAGGCATCGTCGCGCCGACCATGGACGTGCACGCGATCGCGCAGAGCAGGTAGTAAAGGGGCCGTTTCATAGCGGAGCCTCTCGGTGAGCAGACAATAGGGTCCGAAGGCAGCTCCAGGCCGGCACTCCGCACATATTTAGTTGGGGTTTTATTTTACGGGAACCCCAGTCAACATCAGCGATCTTTCTGGGTAATGTTGTGGGAGAGGGAGTGGCTGACTGTTGGGGCGTTGGCCGTTAGCGGCGTCCCGCCCGCGCATAGTTGACTATGCTCGATGTGGCAACTCCAGCATGAGGCCGCCTTGCGACTCTTCGAGACTCGGCACCGAGACCTTCCAGGAAAAGTCCGCGAGGCTGCTGCATAGGTCAAGCTCTGCGTGGCAATGCTCTTCATGTGCCCTCCTTTGGTTCTTGTCGCCGCTTTTTAATCGACGATCGACTGGCTGCGATTCGATGATTAAGTGTAGGTCGAACGCGTCTCAGTTTTTAAGGAGCTTTCGCATCGCTTGCCGCCCAGGTGTAACGGTGCTTCCGTTAAAGACCTCTGGGTCAAGCATGATGGATGTAGTAAAATCACGCCCTTCTGACACAGGCGTCAATTATGAGCGTGCGGGCGAGACGAGTATGCTTACTCCGGTGAACCACTTCTACGGCGGAACCGCATCTCTTTAATTATGTATGTGCCGAGCGGCTTTTGCCGTGTGCAGTCTCGTTTTTTGACGTATATATCCTTTTGTTCGAACGATGAAGAACACCGCGAAATGGCGTAGGATATCGGAGTCGATGTGGGGTCGCTGCCCTTTTGTTTCTGGCGGTGTTTCTGCCGATGCCGCGTAGCCGTTTTATATGAATTACCTTAATAAGAGCACTTATGTTCGCATGGGTGTTCGGCGGTAAAATTGATTCAATGGATTAGTGCCGCTGCTATTCATGTGGCATGACCTAGGCTGTCGTTTTGTCGGTGAGCAGATTGTGAGGTTGTTGAGCTTATGGACCGAGTTAAGAAGAATATCGTTGGCGTTGAATCTGCAAAGAGAGAATTGATCTCCAAAAGGTACAAACGGATTACCAAGGCTGTGAACTCGGAGTTTTGGAGTTCCAACAGCGAGACGGCACATTCACTGTATGTTGGTTCTTATGGGCGTGGTACCGCAACAACAGATAGCGATCTTGACGTATTGCTGTCCCTTCCTAGGAGCGAGTACGAGCGCTATGACATGTATAGGGGGAATGGACAATCAAGATTACTTCAGGCTGTTAAATCCGCAGTTTCCGAAACCTACTCTACGACTGATGTTAAGGGTGATGGTCAGGTTGTCGTTGTCAGTTTCTCGGATGGAATGAAGTTTGAACTTCTCCCGGCATTTGAGCGTGTGGACAGCTGGGGATCATTTGTGAGTTACGACTACCCCGATACTCATATGGGCGGTCGATGGCTTGCGACTGATCCCAAGGCGGAGCAGGAGGCGATGAAAGAGAAAAACGCAAGCTCGAGGGGACTCCTGTTCGACACTTGCAAGCATATTCGAAATGTCCACGCCGCGAGCTTCTCAAGCTATAGGCTGTCCGGCATCGTTATCGATAGCTTCGTGTTCTCCGCGATTGCTGGTTGGCGTTGGGCGAATGGGGAGAGCTCTGCACCAGCGGGGGCATATGAGATGCAACTTTTGGATGAGTTTAATCGCCTTTCCCTGCAAGGCGCGGTGCCGTTCGCGCTTTTTAGCCCAGGTAGCCAGCAGGCTATCGATACAGCCAAAAGTTATGAGTGCCTCGGAAAGGTGCTTCGCCAAATGGCGCGCTAGGAGGTTGTTTTGGATAGATTGGATTATAGGGAGCGGCTGCGCGGACAGATTGAGGAATCTTACGGCAAGCTGTCGTATACATATCAGACGCAGCAGGAAGCGGCAACTCTAAAGCGTAAGACGGTCAATCGTATTTCCATCAGCCAGATAATTCTAACTGCGGTTTCAACTTGTGGAGTAATTAGCGTCATTATAGGTCAAACCGGGACCGGAGTTGGGGCTGTTGTCGCTTCCATTACCTCGGCCTTATCGCTTGGGTTAAATCTGTATACCCGTGGCTCTAAGCTGCCCGAGGAAGCTGAGGAACACGTGCGTTGCGCTAATCGACTCTGGGTTGTTCTTCAGGACTATGAGTCGTTGCTTACGGATTTTGACGACCTTGAAGTTGGAGAGATCCGCAGATGCCGCGACTTGCTCATTGAGAAGCAAGCCGAAATATACGATGAAGCGCCAAGGACGAGCGACAAGGCGTACGAGAAGGCTCGCGACAGGCTTAAGAACGGGCACCAGTCATTTGAGCCGGGGGAGATTGACAAATTGCTGCCGTCGCGCTTGCGTAGCCATGCCTGTGAGGAATAGTGTGTTTCCTGCTGGGTTGTTAGGGCTGGGGTGTTTCCCAGCCCGTTTGATAGACGATCTTGTTGGTGCGTTAGTGTGAGATGACTTTACTGGCTTACCGACGGTGGGGTGCAAGGAGTTTGATATGGATCTCGATAAGGTTAATGAAATTGCCACTATACCGGTGCTTGAAAAGGCATATGACGACCTTGTTCATCCCTCTGCGGAGTCGATAGGAAAAACGGTTAGCCTGGTTCCACGGACTGTTGCCATTTGGCTTTCCTCGTGGAATCGCTGGGTTGTTAATAGAGAGGAAAGCATCAAGCTGGCTATCGATGCTATAGAGTCTCGTGTTGATAAGATTCCCGAGGAGCATCTTACCGAACCTCCGGCGCATATCGCAGTTCCAGCAATTCAACAACTCGCATATTGCTATGACAGCGAGGAATTACGAGGGATGTATGCGAATCTGTTACTTTCCTCGATGGATGATCGGACGGCAGAGTACGTCCACCCCAGTTTTGTTCAGCTACTTAAGGAGATTAGTCCCGACGAGGCTAAGTTACTGAGTACGTTGACTGGCTCTGATGATGCTGAACACGCGTCTATTCCGCTCGTTGACTTAAGAATTGTCAGCGCAGACGAGCTAGTTCCAATTAAATGGACGCTAATCGTAGAAGGCTATAACGAGTGCTGTAAGGGTGTTTGCGAGTACCCTGATCAATCGCTGGTGTATCTGGGAAACCTGGATCGACTTGGCATCCTCAAGCGTTGTGATTACTATGCTGATGATGTTAAAGCTACGCTTGAAAGGTTCGAATCAAGCGAGGCTATCCAAAATGCGAAGGCGAAGGTTGAGCTTGAAGATGACAAGAAATTCGTTTTCCATCGCTGGAGCTACCAGGTAACCGATTTTGGGGCCAACTTTATTAAAACGTGTGTTTCGTGAAATGAGTTTGGTTGGAATGTGTTCGGGCAAGAGGAAGCCTTCGGTATTCGATTTAATTAAGGCGTTTATTGCTTGCGTTGTGGTGCTCTCTGTATTTTTGCTAATAGTCATTCAGATTGCGTTTTCAATTGATACACCAGTTCCATGGCTGCATCCCGTATGGGACGCTAACGGCCTGCTTGGGTATCTTGGCGCGTTAGTGGGCTCAATTTCGGCGGTCGCGGTGCTGTATTTCTCGCTGCTAGCTGGTAGAGAAGACCGGAATCATTCTGATGTGATGAACGTTCTCCCTTGTATTGCCTTAACCCGTTTGTCGGAAAAGCAACTATGTATGTCGAAGAACGGTTTCGCTCACGGTGTGTTTACCGAGGCTGATCCCAGGGACGATGAATACAAATCGGGTGCTTTGGACTGCGTTGATCGTCTGCTGATTGATGGCGGAGCCCCAGCTATTCCTTGCGACGAGAGTCCTGTGGACGAGCATGCCGCTAATCGTTATGCAATATCCAGTATGGGAGCTGGGCCTGCGGTTAATGTGAGGGTTGGAATTGCGAATAGAAATGAGTGGGCCCATTTTGGAACTCCGCGGGTCGCCTGGTGCCAGACTCGACAGCTTCCAGTGGGAGGGGAGAGTGAGCTGGTTATCTATTTTGGTGGTGAAGCAAAGCCGGTGATGGAGGCCGGCTATCGCATCCTCGTCACGTACTCGGACATACTTGGCAACCGCTACCTGCAGTATTTTCCAATGACTTTTGATGGGCAGGATGATGTTCTCAAATGCACGGTGAATAATTCCATTAATCGGATTGGCATTCCTTAGTTTCAGAGTATTCGGGTTGTTGCGCTAAAGGGTATTTGACGTAACAGCCAAATCTTAGTGATTCGCTCAGTTAAACGCCTTAATATAAAATCTTGAGTTAATCATCGCGAACGGAGATCTGATGACCGACGCCAATAGAAAGCCGTGGCTTACGGCGTCAGAGCAGATTGATCATCTCAAATCTAGGGGTGTCCATTTCTCGCTGATGAGTGAAGAAGATGCTAGAGCTTATCTGGAAAAGAACAGCAACTATTTTCGCCTGCGTGCCTATCGGCTTGGGTTTCCTAAAGTTGAGAAAGGAGCACGCAAGGGGAGTATGCAAATCTAGATTTTAAGATGCTGGTCGACTTGTCGATTGTCGACATGCTCCTTCGTTATGAAATGTTGCCGCTTACGCTTGATGCAAGATTTTCTAAAAGAACTGCAAGCTTCGTTTGACGAAGGTTTTGCGAGGCAATTTTCTATAAAGAAGGGCGTTCTGTCAAATTGCTGCAACTGTTCGTCCAGATTGGATGAGGGTCGATAGATGTACGACTTGGATAGTCGAAAAGACATAATGCGCCTATTTTCAGATTATCACCAACGCTTGACTGGGTCTTACGGGTCGGAAAGGGCCATTCTCGCTGAACTGCTAGAAGAAGAAACGATAACTGGATGGCATGCTACCAGAGTGCTCTCTGCGGATGATATTGCGGAAATGGGTTTGAAGGCTTTCTCTAGGGAAGAGGCATTTGACCAATTTCGCTATCTTTCCGGGGTTGTTGGGTTGAACTTGGGCCAAACTGAGACTGTTCTTCAGAAGGCAAATCATTATTTTGCTGAACATCCACGCAGGACTGGCTGTGTCTGCTTCTACCTGCTTAAATCCATGGCCGGGCAATATTCAAAATATTCAGCAACGTTGGGTGGGGAAACATTTGCGTGGTCTTTAGAGGATGTTGCGGGAGCCGAAGCAGTTGAGGCATTGAAAAGCCTGGGGGTTTCAATCAGGGTCAAATTTGCCTTCTCTTTTGATCGCATTCAGCCTTATGCCCATGATTCAATATTGTCGAGCTTCATTGATGTACTCAGCAGTAATATGTCGACGGATTACTGCCTGCCCAAGATTGATGGAGCGATTGTTGGCTCGATTCCCCCTCATGATATTTTGAGAATTGAGACAATATCGTAAAGGGTGGCGCATTGACAAGGCTTTCGTTTCTCTATCTGAGGGATCCGGTCGCGGTTTTCAAAAGAGCCGTTTTGGCTGAGTCATCGATTCGAAACCATGACTGAGTGGCCTGGCGGCACGTACGCTGTTCTTCGAGCCCATTTTTCTGTTTCAGTTCGCTCATCGATTGTGCTCACTGCATGTCCCCGCAGTTTGTAATAATCGACTAAAGCAGCGGTCGAGGAGTATGAATATGGCTGGATATTCTTTTAAAGTCAATGAGCTGGTCACGGTGGACGGTACGACAGTAAAGCCTAAGAAGATTACTGTATTCATTGGACCAAATAATTCTGGTAAAAGTAAATCACTTAAAGAAATTCGTTCTGAGATTTTGGGTAATCCAGAGGTGGGCTATTCCGGAGGGGAGTTGACCAAGCGCGTTGTCTTTAATGAAATCCACCTCAATTTCCCAGCAAACAGCAATGAAATAATCGATACATATGGTCTCGATGATAAAGTTGTTCGTTGTAATGGGGGATGGCGTCTCCGCGATTACTGCAACACCGGCATAAATTGGACTCCGGGTGGAATAGCATTTTCTCCGAATTATCGTACCCCTTGCTTTTCCCCGACCGATGATTGGCGCAAGAGTTTTTCTCGGTGTTTTGATGACGACAACTATGAAGGGCCAGAACAAGCTCGCCGCGAGGCGCTGCGCTTTTTTGGACCTGCGATGGTTGACTATGTGGGTACCGAGGATCGCCTGTTGATGTCGATTGGCGATCAAGCTTATGGCATAAACGACGATAACTACAACAGCCTTAGCTCGGCATACGACACCGATCCGGACTGCAAGACGATAGCGTCCGAAATTACTCCACTATTTAACAGGGACGTTGTTCTAGATGCGAGCACGAGTCGCCAAAGGATTGTCCCCGTCGTTAGCGATTCATTTGAGGAATATCGTGGTGCAACACATGATATGCCACGTCGTCTGACTATCTTGTCTAAGGCTACGCCGCTGCGCGAAGAGGGCGATGGCTTGCGTAGTTTTGTTTCCGTTCTTTTGAGTTTGATGGGAAGGCGCAAGCCGGTGTTTCTTTTGGATGAGCCTGAAGCTTTTCTTCATCCTCCATATGCGCGCAGGATGGGGGAAATCCTGGGCAAAAACTTTATTGAGAACGAAAGTCTCAACAATGTGTTTATTTCCACGCATAGCTCCTTCTTACTCCAGGGGCTCATCTCGTCTTGTTCTGAGGAGCTTACCATCGTGCGTCTTAACCGAGATGGCGACATGCGCTGCGCAAAAGTGCTCTCCAATAAGGAAATCCTGAGCTTAATTGACCGCTCGGATTTTTCAGCCGAGTATCTGGATGCATTATTTTCGAGTGAGGCCGTCCTTGTCGAAGGCCCTAGAGATGCCGCCGTATATCGTAAACTAATTTCTAAATTTGATACCAATTACAGCGGCCTATTTGTTTCTGTTAACGGTAAGCCGGGTTTTGAGAGCATTAAGAAGTTTTATGATTCGGCTGGAATTAGATGCAAAGTAATTACGGATTTTGATTTATTGGATAATAACGATATTTTTAAGCGCGTATCCAATCTATTTATCACTACCAATGATAAACGGAATGAAATTCGAGAAGTGAGGAATTCCCTTGAGCGATTTTATCGAGAGCTTGAAGGCTGTCCGGGCGGGCAGCGGGACAAAATGCCAGAAATAGTGAAAAGTCATTATAAGCACCAAGTTTATGAAAACCTTCCAGATGATCTGGGCGTGAGCGTTGAAGAGATGCTTCGGCTTCTTGCGCGCGAGGGATTGGTAGTTTTGAGTTCTGGAGAACTCGAATCTTTGTTTGAAGCCTATGGGGTGGAATACGTTCACGGTTCGAATAAATGGCTAACTAATGCGTTCAGTTACATGGCGAACCATAGCTGTGACGAGCTGCGACATATTCCTGCCGTCGCTATAATATTGCAAGCATTTATTCCGGAGGAGCAGCGGGAATAATAGTCAGGTTCTGATGCGGGACTTCGGCTCTTCTATGTCGCGTTGAGGTTGGTCCATTATGGCGCTGAATAAATAATGGGATGTATTGCCAATCAAGGGTTAAAGAATGATTTGGAAGATTCATGGCATTAGATTGCCGGCCGCCGAGTCCGCTCTTCGTGATCATGCTTATCGATTTTTCGGCCAGGGTTCTTCTCGTCGGGCTTAAGGCGCCGCTCGACCGGTTGCGACCCGATGATTCGATACTCGCGGCGATACGCATATTTGAGCGTTTTGATAACGAGGCTTCACGGGATACCTTGGATTGCCTTGTTAGCCACGCTTGAATCCGGGGCACCGTAAAAGACGAGTTCGTGCGAGGAAATGTCGCTTCCGGAATCAGTCTTCCTATTTACGGCTGTCCAAAGCAGTCATTTCGCATGATAGAAGACGAGCCGTTATTTCGGTTGAATAAGCTGCAGCGATCCGTTCGCGATGCCATCAAATGATCCGGTGGCGTAGTCGTGTTATATGCTGCAGCTTTAGGGGAATGAGGACGGTACCGATTGGGATAATGCTCTAGTGGTGTCCGGTAGCGGATATAATTAATTCAATTTCGGCTCCGCGCTTAAGGACCCATAATGAAAACTCTCAATGGCCTCATGAAACATCTTAGGGATAAAGGGATAGAGACGCACGGCTCTGTCCATAAAAGAAAGATGAAGAATTACGGCTATTATCATGGCTACAAGGGTCATCGTTTTGTGGGCAATTCTTCCAACTGCTTGGATTTAACGAGCTTTGACGAGGTAATTGCCTTAAATGAGTTTGATATGGCGGTCAAGGCGCTCTTATATCCAAGCGTAATGTTTATTGAAACTGCGCTAAAGAACTATACGCTAGAAGCCGTGCTTGAAGATTCTCACTCGTTCGTGCTGGAAGATATTTTCTCTCGAACGCTCGTGGCGTACCGTGATTACCCTAGAAAAAGTAAAGACTATAGCGCTGCTATGAAAAAGCGCCTGGGTCTGCGCGCGGAAATCAATAGATTGATTCAGTACAATTATTCCAAGAACCCTGTTGTTAGGCATTTTTACGACAGCGATAAACCCTTGCCTATTTGGGCGCTATTCGAGGTCATGACTCTAGGAAACTTCGGTGTTTTCTATTCGTGCTTAAAGGGCTCGGTTAGACAGAGCATATCTGATGACCTAAAGCTTCCGAACAATTACGACGGTCCCGGGCTTCTTGAGCGTACTATCTTTGCGCTCAAGGACCTCCGTAACGCGATTGCTCATAATAGTGCCGTTTATGACGTTAGGTTTAAGAGGGCAAAAGTGGGCAATCAGCTTGGCCAGATGCTGTCATCCGAGATTGGCGTTCCTTCGATAGACTTTTCAACTATTACTGATTATGTCGTCCTAATTGTCTATCTACTCAGAAAGATGATGGTTTCCAAAACTGAGTGCTATCAGGTTATTCGAAATTATTCGAACGTGCTAGAAGATCTGCACGGATCTCTGTCCTCCTCGGATTTTCACAAGATAGTTAATACCGGAGCTAGGAGCAAGATGGATTCACTCCGTAGTTATATAGCTGCAACTTAAAAGTCAGCGTCTGAAGATGAAGATAGTTTTCACTTGTGTTGGGGCCCGTAGACAAACACAGGATATCGAGTAGAATATAGCCAATTGCGGTGGAAGCTCTCGGGCGACACCTGAAGAGGGTTGATGCGTCGGCCCTCTTTTTTTGACGATATTTTACAGCATGCTTGACATGGCTGCGCGAGGCCGTGCGGGGGCATCCGTGTAGGGAATGTCACCTCCAGAATCGATCTTGCGATTCAACTGCCGCTCGACGTGGCCATATCGCAAGATACCGATCTGGCGTCGGCGCACCGGAACCCATCGATCATTCGCCCGGTAATCACGACGGTATTGTTTGCGATCTTGCTCTCTTGCTCCGTGAACATGCAGTAGATCGGCAAGAGCCAGTTGGCATAGATGCCCATCCCGTACGCTAAAGACGCTACCAATGAAACGCTCTGCTCGCCGGGTAGACCATGGTAGTAGCCGGCTGCGTTCATATGGAGGCGCCTGTCCATCAGGTCGTCGATATGAGCTTCTTTGGATGTGAACTTCAGCACCCTTTCTGCTCTTTCGCTTTGGTTTGCAGGGTTGCCAGAAGACAAAAAGATCAACGTGCTCGTTGCGTGCGCTTCATTTTATGTCCGCGCCAGTGGCTACACTTTTGAAAATCGGCACGAAGGTACCTGTCACATATCTCATGCTATAGACATATCGGCGAGTTCAGAATTGAAGGTGAAGTGAGTATGAAAGGCAGAAATCAGCACGTTACGAAGCGTTCTGATGGCAATTGGCAGGTTAAGGGCGAGGGAACAAGTCGCGCTTCTTTCGTTACGACGACCCAGAGCGAGGCGATAAAGCTCGGTCGACGCATTTGCTCCAATCAAGAATCGGAGTTGATTGTCCATTGTCGCGACGGAAGGATTCGCGCAAGGGATTCCCATGGCCACGACCCCTTCCCACCGAGGGGATAAGGGTTCGGCTCCATAGCGACAGCGGCCCGTAATGGTGTGCCCACTGTCGTTAAATGACTTCATCATTGCGGTGAAGGTTGTAAACGATGCTGTCGATTCGATGTTCGCATTGGAGCGCATATTTGGGCGTTTTGAAAACGAGGTGGTGCGGTATGATGGTTCACTTCATTGAGGTGTAGAGTACATATCTCAATACAAAAGCTCTTTGGGAGCTTTAAGGGTGACGCTTTCTGATAGAGTGTTGCCCTTTTTCCATGCATGTAATGCGTAACGTGCTAGCTAAACGCCATTCCGGCAATGGGATGGTCGAGTATGGGCGGTTTGGCACCTTGCGCCTGCTGTCATTGGTGTAGCAAGCACTTGATTTAGCCTGCTTAAACTCTATAATCAAATAAAAACTCTGAAATATCTTTTCAAAACAATGAAAGGAATGTTGAGGACGATGCTTTGCCAGTTCACCTTCAGGAACTATAGATCCTATCGCGATGAGGTGGAGCTTTCCATGCAGGCGACGCCGATGAAGGAGTTTGAGCGTTCCCTCATAGAGTGTTCCGACGGGCAGAGTTTCCTTCCGGTGGCTGCGGTGTACGGGCCCAACGCTGGCGGCAAGTCTAATCTGCTCGAGTCTCTTGATTACGTTCGCTCGGCGGTGGCCAGACCGATAAGACTGCTGTCTGCCAGTGCTGATGCAGCAGAGGGCGATCGCCCTTTGATACCCCGTTGTTCGGCGTTTAAGTTCGATGATGTGTCTGCTGCCGAGCCCACCGAGTTCGAGCTCTACTATCGCGCGGGTGAGCACGAGTACCGCTATGCCCTGTCCGTGCATGCGGACGAGATCGTGTCCGAAGGCCTGTGGCGGCGAAAATTGGGAGCGTCACGCACGGCGATGCTGTTCGAGCGCGAGGATACAAAGGTTGAACTCGGCCCCACACTGCGTAAGCTTGTGACGGCCGCGAGGTTCAACCCAAGTCTGCCGTACCTATCGTTCCTTTGCATCAACTTCGATGCACCGGTGGTCCAGGAGGCGGCCAGCTGGTTTCTCGACGCTGTGTTTCTCAACTACAACAGTTCCTACCTGGAGCGGATGCTCGAGCAAATGCTCGACGAGGGCGACTCGCGCGAGGTCACGCGTTTTTTGCGCGCCGTTGATGTGCGTATTGACGGCTTCAGAGTGGAGAGGGCGCCGGAATGGCGCGGCCGGCGCGTCTTCGTGAGACACGAGGTGGGCGGCAAAGCGTACGAGCTGCGTTTATCCGAGGAATCTGCCGGCACCCAGAAGCTCATGGGGTTGGCTGCGTATCTGATGGCAGCGCTTGAGTGTGGTGGCACCGTTGTGGTAGACGAGCTCGACGCCAAACTGCACCCGAAGCTTCTTCGCTATGTGATCCTGCTGTTTAAGGATCCTGAGGTCAACAAGAGTGGCGCACAGCTCATCTTCTCGTCCCAGGACGTGTCTACCATGCGAAACGATGTGTTCCGCCGTGACGAGATATGGTTCGCTGCGCGCGGCGAGGGGGAGGCGAGCCAACTGTGGTCTCTCGCCGACATCCACGAGGCAAACGGTAATCTGGTAAGCAAGAACGCGGCTTTCGACAAGCAATACCTGTCCGGTCGCTACGGCGCCGATCCGTATCTCACCCGCATCGAGGAGTGGGATTAGCATGGTCCTTTTCATGAACAGAAGCCGCAGGTAGAAGCGTTGCTACTATCCAGTGTTGTCGGCATGTCTTGAATTTGCCGCATACTTCCGGATTGGGCGCTCATTTTGGACTCTCGAAGTCCCCACATTCCCTAAAAAAGTTCTTAAAACAGCCTTAAAGGCGCCCCAGCTCGCGTTGACAGCGTAAAATACGCATGTTTGACTATGACAGAAGTGGATTTTAGGGGAGGAGTACGCCATGGAGGTGCTGGTTGTTGGCAACACCGCATATGTTGACGATGACTTTTGTGCCAAGGCGTTCCCCGGGGACCACGTTAAGGTCGTCGCTGCCGCGGAAGCGCGCCGCGACGAGTCGTCGCCCCATGCCTCGTGGAAAGAGCTCCTCCAGCACCTGGATCAGGCCTACGAGTTCGACCGCGTGGTTTACCTGTCTAATTACCTTACCCCGCATACCGATTCCGTGGGCGATATCGAGCTGCTGCGCTCGGTCTTTCGTACGTGCGCGGGTCGCCGGGTCCAACTGCTGTATGTAGCGGGGCCCGCGGGTGCCGAGGGTGCCGCCGATGCCGCGGGGCGAACGGGCAAGGGCATTATCGCGCACGCAGCCAACGACCTGTGCCGCTACTACGCTGCTCGCGAGGGCGTTCAGACCAAGATCCTGCGCGTGCCGTTCCTCTATACCGCGTCTGCCGCGCTGGAGGACCCGTTTTTGGTGCCGATGTTCGACGCATGCTCAACCGGATCGGCCGCTCTGCAGGGCGCGCAGGATGCGGCGTTTCCCCTGCTGTGTGCCGAGGAGCTTTCGGTGCTGGTACGCCGTATCTTCGACAGCTGGAATGCTAACTTTGAGACGCTCGACGTAGTCGATACCTTCCATCACACGGTGGGTGAGGTGGGCGACGCCCTCAAGGCGCTGTTCCCAGGGCTCTCAGTTGCCTATGGCGATTCTGCCGGCTACGCCCTGCCCGCCAGCGACGTCGCTCGCGTGCGCTATGGCTGGTTTCAGCGCTACGACTTGCTGCGCGACCTCTCGACCATTCAGGCTCGCTGGGATGCTGGCCGTGCAAAGAAGGTCAACCCCTTGCGCGCGGCCATCGACCGCATTCAAATGCGCACGCTGCCTGTCAAATGCCTGGAGACGGCAGCCGCCTGGGTGCTCTTTGAAGTGCTGGAGCGCTTGTTCTCCCAATCGACCCAGCTCAACGTGCTCGATTATCGCCTGCTCTACGTGGTGCTGATCGGCACGCTGTATGGCTTGGACTTTGGCCTGGTTGCGGCGCTGCTGGCGTCGGTGGGTTTGGCTGCGAGTTACTTTACTCTGTACGGCTATACCTTCCAGGGCCTGTTCTACGAGCCGTCCAACTGGCTGCCGTTTATTGCGTACTTTGTTGTGGGTGCCGTGTGCGGCTATGTGCAGCTGCGCAACAGCGAAGCCATTAGGGCGGAGCGCGATCAAAACGAGCTCGTGCGCAACCGCAATACGTTCCTTACGCAGCTCTATCACGACGCGATCGAGGACAAGCGTGCGTACAGGCGCCAGATCGTGGGTCGCCACGACAGCTTTGGCAAGATCTTTGCCGTGACGCAGGAGCTCGACGTGCTCAACCCACGCGACATCTATCGCAAGTGCTGCGAGCTTCTGGGCGAGATCCTCGAGAACGATTCGGTGGCGATCTACCATGTTTCGGGCGGGGCATTTGCACGCCTGGTGGCGGCAAGTCCCGCGATTGCCGAAGATGCCGCACGTTCGCTCACGCTTGAGCAGCTTGCACCTCTTTTGAGCGACGGGGGTCGTTCGAACCTGTGGGTGAACCGCGAACTGATGCCGGGGCTTCCCATGTTTGGATATACGATCGAGCGCGATGGGGCACCCGCCGTGTTGATCTTTGTGCGTCGCGCGGCCGAAAACCAAATGACCCTCTATTACCAAAACCTGTTCCGCATCTTGTGTGGCCTGGTCGAAAGCGCGCTGGGCCGTGCCTTTGACTATGAGGCGGTGGCACAGGATAAACGCTGCGTTGACGGCACTTGCGTGCTCAAGCAGGCTGCCTTTGGCCAAGAGCTCGCGGCCGAGCAGGCGCTGGCAGATGGCAAGATGGGCAGCTTTTTGCTCCTGCGCGTGGTACCGGGCATGGAGTCTGTCGGCGAGCTGGCGGCCGCAATTGGGCCGGCAATCCGCGAGAGCGATGCGGCGGGCCTGGTCGATGGTGACATGCTCTACCTGCTTATGCGCCAGGCAAAGGCGTGCGATCTGCCCATTATCCGCGAGCGCCTGAGCGAAAAGCAGATTGCGGTGGAGCCCGTTGACGGCGAGGACATCGTGGCGCTGCTGCAGCACATCTCTTACACCGGTGACGGTGAGGGGGGTGCCGCTTGATCTCGCTTGTCGTTGCTGCCGTCTTGCTGCTGATTCATGCGCTGGTTTGCCTGATGCTGTGGACGCTCATGAAGTTGGGCCTGCTGCCGGTTCGCGGTCACATGCTGGCTGTGATTGTGCTGGTGCCGCTATGGGGCCCGTTGCTGGTGGTTCTGCTATCGGTCCGCGGTGCGTTGTTTGGCGAGGGGCTGAAAGAGTCTGCGCTGGAGTCGCTGCGCTTCAACGACGACCTGCATCGCAGCATCCTAGTGCACGAACGTGATGCCGATGCATGCGTAGTGCCGCTCGAGGAGGCGCTCATCGTCAACGACCCGGCAGACCGGCGCCGACTAATGCTCTCCATGCTCACCGAGGAGCCCGACGCGTACCTGGCGCAGCTGCAGGCGGCTAAGCTTAACGACGACGTTGAGGTGGCGCACTATGCCGCGACGGCGGTGGCGCAGATTTCTAAGGAGTCCGATCTTAAACTGCAGCAGCTGGAACGTGCTTTTAAGACCGACCCGAGCGCGCAAAACCTCAATGAATACTGCGATTTTCTTGGCGAGTACTTGGGCTCGGGCTTGGCCGAGGGGCGCGTGGCGCAGATTCAGCGCCAACAGTACGCGCGCCTGCTTGCGCGTCGCTGCGAGTGCGAGGACACCCCTGAGCTGCGCATTCGATACGCGACGGCGCTGGCCGATGTCGGACAGATCGACGAGGCGCAGGCCGTGACCGACCAGCTGGTGCTCGACGTGCCCGAGGAGCAGGAGGTTTGGATGCTTTGCCTGCGCCTGGCGGTGATGCGCCGCGACGGTGACGAGGTCCACCGCGTGATCGATGCGATTGACAAACAGCATGTATACTTGAGCGCCGCCAACCGCGAGGAACTGGCGTTTTGGCGCAACGGAGAGGAGGCCCGATGAGCGTGGTGCAGCATATCCGCGACCGTGCGGGCCATTTTCGCTGGATGGGGCTGCTTGTGGTGTGGGCGGTCTTTATTGCCATGGCGGCCGTGCTGCTGGTGGAGCGCGCCGGCGTACAGTACAGTGCGGGCCAGCATAAGCTGGGGATGCTGGCCGCCAACGATGCGGTGCCGGCTTCCTCGGCAATATTTGGCCAAAAGCCCACGTGCCTGGTCATTACCGATTCCGATCAAGCTGGCGTCGAGGACGTAAAGGAGCAGTTCGACCAGATTCTGCTCGACATGAAGATCGCGCACCGCGACGTGGACCTTGCCCTGGACGGCGCGGATGCCATTCCCTCGCTGACCTCCTACGATCGCGTGATTTTGCTCATGCCGTCGCTCGATGGGCTCGGTACGCACCTGAGCGACATTATAAGTTGGGTGAGTGCCGGCGGTTCGCTTATGCTCGCCATGCCGCCGGATAACTCGGGCTATCTGCAAGTGATTGCTTCCAAGCTTGGCATTGAATCTGCCGGATATGACTATGTAAAAGCCGAGAGCATTGTGCCGAGCGAGGACTTTATGCTGGGCGGGGGAGAGCGCTACGGGCTCTCGGATCCCTTCGATTCGTCGCTCTCGGTTTCGCTGCGCGAGACGGCGCGTGTGTGGGCTAAGACCGGCGATGCGGGCGCCCCGCTCATTTGGTCCAATGACTGCGGCAGCGGGCGCACCGTGGTGTGCAATATCGGAGTCTACGACAAGGTCATGCGCGGGTTTTACGCCGCGGCGATCAGCCTGCTGGGCGATGCCACGGCCTACCCCGTCATCAACAGCGCCGTCTTCTATCTAGACGACTTTCCCAGCCCCGTGCCCTCGGGCGACGGCACCTACATCAAGCGCGACTACGGGCTTTCAATCGCCGACTTTTATGCCAAGGTTTGGTGGCCCGATCTGCAAAAGCTCGCGCAAAAATACGGCATTCGCTATACCGGCGTGATGATCGAAAACTACGAAGACGCGGTCAACCAGGCGGAGCCCGCGCGCCAGGCCGATACCACGCAGTTCCGCTACTTTGGCGGTATGCTGCTGCAGATGGGCGGAGAGCTGGGCTTTCACGGCTACAACCATCAGCCTCTGGCGCTCTGGGATACCGACTATGGCACGTTGTACGACTACAAGACGTGGAAGAACAAGGAGACGCTTGTCGCGTCGCTCGACGAGCTTATCGCCTTTCAGGACGAGGTGCTGCCCAACGCGCACGGCTCGGTCTACGTGCCGCCGTCAAACATCCTTTCGGCCCGCGCTCGCAAGATTATTGGCGAGGACGTGCCGCGCATTAAGACCATCGCCAGTACGTATTTTGAGGACGGCACCGATCTTCCGTACGTGCAGGAGTTTGGCGTGGCGAGCGATGGCATTGTGGAACAGCCGCGTATTGTCTCGGGCGGCATGGTTGACGATTCCTATATGCGCCTTGCTGCCGTGTCCGAGCTCAACATGCACTATGTGAGTACGCACTTTATGCACCCGGACGACCTGCTCGATCCCGATCGCGGCGCCAAGGAGGGCTGGGAGGTTTACAAGGGCGGCCTGACCGACTACCTGGACTGGCTTACCAAGTCTGCGCCCGACCTGCGTCGCCAGACCGGCTCGGAATGCTCGGGCGCCATCCAGCGCTTTTCGTCTGTGACGGTGAGCGTGAATACCAGTGCAGATGTCTGGACGCTCAGTCTGGGCAATTTCCACGATGAGGCGTGGCTCATGTTTCGCGCCAACAACGGCGCGCCGGGTGCGGTCACGGGTGGCGAGATTACGCATCTGACGGGCGACCTGTATCTGGTCAAAGCCACGGACAAGACGGTGACCATTGCGCGCAAGGAGGGTAGCGACAAATGAGAATCTGCTTGGTACTCGAGGGTTGCTACCCCTATGTACACGGCGGCGTGTCCACCTGGATGCACGGCTATATCCAGGCGATGCCCGAGTACGAGTTTGTGCTGTGGGTGATTGGCGCTCACGCCGAAGACCGCGGCAAGTTTGTCTACGAGCTGCCCGGCAACGTCGTCGAGGTGCACGAGGTTTTCCTGGAAGATGCCCTGCGGCTTTCGGGCGAGCAGCAAGAAGTCGACTTCGATGACCGCGAGCGCGAGGCGTTGCGCCGTTTGGTTTCGCTCTCCAATCCGGACTGGGACGTGCTGTTCGACATTTTCCAGCGCCGCCATGTGCATCCGCTCTCATTTTTGCAGAGCCGCACGTTTATGGACATCTTCCGCGACGTGTGCCTGGCCGAGTACCCGTATACGCCTTTCGCCGACGCCTTCCACACCATGCGTTCGATGTTGCTGCCCGTGCTCCATCTGCTGGGCAGCGAGGTTCCGGTTGCCGACGTGTATCACGCTATTTCGACCGGCTACGGCGGTCTGCTCGCAAGTTTGGGCTCCAGCATGAATCACGCGCCGGCATTGCTGACCGAGCATGGCATCTATACCCGCGAGCGCGAGGAAGAGATCATTCGTGCCGACTGGGTGGTGCCGTCGTTTAAGGACCGCTGGATACGCTTTTTCTACCTGCTTTCGGAGGAAATCTACCGCCGCGCCTTCCGCGTGACGAGCCTGTTCCATAACGCCCGCAAGACGCAAATCGACATGGGATGCGATGCAGAAAAATGCCTGGTTATCCCCAATGGCATCCAGTTCGACCGCTTTAAGGACATTCCCTTAAAGCCCGATGATGGCTGGGTGGACATTGGCGCGGTGGTGCGTCTGGCGCCCATCAAGGACGTTAAGACCATGATCTATGCCTTCTTTGAGCTGCACGAGCGCCTGCCCAAGGTGCGCCTGCATATTATGGGCGGCGTGGACGATGAGGAGTACGGCGCCGAGTGTCATGCGCTGGTGGAGACATTGGGCGTGCGTGACTTGATCTTTACCGGCCGCGTCAACGTGGTCGAGTACATGGAGAAGCTCGACTTCACCATTTTGACGAGCATCTCCGAGGGGCAGCCGTTGAGCGTGCTGGAGTCGCTTGCAGCGCGCCGCCCCTGCGTGACGACCGAGGTCGGCTGCTGCCGTGAGCTGCTCGAGGGTGCCCCCGGTGACGACTTTGGCGTGGCAGGTTTTGTGACGCCGCCCATGTATCGCAAGGGCTTGGCCGATGCCATGGAACGCATGTGCGCGAGCCGTGCCCGCCGTATCGAGATGGGGGAGCGCGGCCAGCGTCGCGTTGCCACATACTTTTTGCACGAGCAGATGCTCGCCAACTATCGCGCGCTGTACGACGAGACGGCGCGTGCGTTTGACCTGCCCAGAGAGGGGGAGTAGCCGGTGGCCGGAATCGGTTTTGAGCTCAAACGCCTGTTTAAGCGCAAGGGTCTGTTTGCCACGATGCGCGCCTATGGCTACGCCGGCATTGTGTGCACGGGCCCCATGCTGCTGGGCGTGCTGCTCCAGGTGGGTATCTTGGTGCTGTGCGGTCTGTGGGGCGTGGGTCGCGCCAACCAGGATTTGCTGGTGTGCATGGTGACCTATACGCTGCTGGCCTCGCTTACGCTCGCGAGCTTTTTCTCCATGCCGGTCACGCGCTTTTTGGCGGACATGCTGTTTGCCGAGCGCGAAGAAGAGGTCCTGCCCTCGTTTTGGGGTTCCAACGCCATCATGCTCGTTGCGGGCACGGTGCTCTACGGCATCTTTTTGCTGTTCTCGGGCGCCACGCTGCTGCAGGGGCTGCTGTGCCTATGGCTGTTCAACATTATGATCGTCAACTGGAACGGCATGAGCTATCTCACCGCCATCAAGGATTACCGTGGCATTCTGTGCAGCTTTGCGGCCGCCATTGGCGTGGCGTGCCTGTGCGCCCTGGCCGCGCTGGTACTGGGACTGCCGCCGGTCGAGGGCCTGTTGGCGTCAATCGCCCTGGGCTACGGCGTCATGCTCGCCTGGGACGTGGTGCTGCTGTACCGGTATTTTCCACAGAGTGATCGGAGTCCCTGGCGTTTTTTGCGCTGGCTCGACCAATTTATGCCGCTTGCGCTTACGGGGCTGTTTACCAACTTGGGGCTTTTCGTACACCTGGTTATTATCTGGGCGGGCCCTATTGGCGTGCAGATCAAAGGCCTGTTTTACGGGGCTCCTTACCATGACGTTCCGGCACTCATTGCGTTTTTGACCACACTCGTCACGACCGTCAACTTTGTGGTGTCGGTCGAGGTCAATTTCTATCCGCGCTACCGTGACTACTACAGCCTGTTCAACGACGGCGGCGTGGTGGGCGATATTGTGGTGGCCGAGGAGGAGATGCTCTCCACGCTCAACAGCGAACTGCGCTTTTGCGCGCTCAAGCAGCTGTTTGTGACCGCGGCGGTCATCTCGCTCGAGACTACAGTGCTCTCGGCCCTGCCGCTGGGCTTTAACAATCTTATGCACGGGTATTTTCGCACGTTATGCGTAGGCTACGGCCTGTATGCCGTGGGCAACACGATCCTGCTTATCTTGCTGTACTTTACCGACTACAAGGGAGCCGTTCTGGCCTCGGGCCTGTTTGCCGGTGTGGCAGGGCTGGCGACCGCCGTGTCGTTGCTTTTGCCGCAGCAGTTTTACGGCTTTGGCTTTTTGTTGGGTGCGGTGGTGTTTTTTATCGTGGCGCTGCTGCGGCTCGATACCTATACCGCCAACTTACCGTATCGTATCCTGAGTCAGCAGCCCATTGTGGCGACCGACAAAACGGGTCGTTTTACACAGCTGGGCCGCTTGCTCGACCGTGCCGAGCAGCGCTATGAGGAGTGCCGCCGCAAGGGCGTGCCGCACGGCGCGTTTCAGCGCGCAGTAGTTCGCGTGTACCGTAACCATTGGGGAGGTTCTGATGACCGATAAGTTGATGTCTCGCCGCTGTCTGATCGAGGCGGCTGCCGGCGCGCTGCTGCTTTCGGGCTGCTCATCTCAGGACGAATCCTCGACAAATAAGGTAAAAAAGCAGGACAAGATTAAAAAGGCCGAGGCCTCCGACCAGTCCAAGCATCTGCGCGATAAGGACGAGCTGTACGAGGTCTATGATGACTCGGGCATTGTGACCATGTATCTGACGGTCTCTCGCGGCAACAGCTCCGAGAACACGGACCATAGCTGGGCCGAGATCAACACGTACTCGGTGTATGACTATGCCGACATGGGCGTGACGCGCTATCAGGTTATGGGCCTGCTGCAGCCGGGCGATGAAGACGGCCCGGTGGCCGGCGAGGTTGGCTATGGCGAGGACGCGCCCAATGCCACCGTGCAGGTGCGCGGCCAGACATCGAGCTCCTACACGCAAAAGAATTACAAGGTGGAGCTCAAAAAAGGCAAGGGCACCTGGCGCCAGCAGCGCGCGATTGCGCTCAACAAGCACATGGGCGAGGGTATGCGTTTTCGCAACAAGATGGCCTACGACCTTATCCGCGGAATTCCCCAGATGATGGGCCTGCGCACGCAGTTTGTGCATCTGTGGGTGTGCGACCAGACCGAAAAGTCCAACGATACCTTTGAGGACTACGGCCTGTTTACGCAGGTGGAGCAGCTCAACAAGACGGCGCTTAAGGCACATGGCCTGGATAAGAGCGGGCACCTGTACAAGGTGAACAGCTTTGATTTCCATCGCTACGAGGACACCATTAAGCTTGCCGACGATCCCGACTACAACCAGGCAAACTTCGAGGGCATGCTCGAGATTAAGGGCGATTCGGACCACACCAAGCTCATCGAGATGCTCGATGCGCTCAACGACGAATCGCAAAAGATCGATAACGTGCTCGACACCTACTTTGATACCGAGAATCTGGTCTATTGGCTGGCGTTTCAGATCCTGACGGGCAACTGCGATACTCAGAACCGTAACTGTTATCTGTACAGCCCGCTCAACTCAAATACCTGGTACTTTTTAGATTGGGATAACGACGGAATGCTGCGTAAGCTGGAGCTTTCTCTTGCCGGGTTCTCGGACTATGCGAGCTGGGAGCGCGGCGTAAGCAACTACTGGGGCAACGTGCTATTCAATCGTGCGCTGCGCAGCAAATCGTTCCGCAGTGAGCTCGACCGCGCCGTAAAGGACCTGCGCTCGTATATGACCGAGGCGCGCCTGGCCAAGATGATTAGACATTATCGCGAGGTTACCGAATCGTTGGTCTTTGCTTCGCCCGATATCGACAATCTGCCTGTCACCAAGGACCAATACGAGCAGATCGCCGCGGCGATTCCCTCCGAGATCGAGGAGAACTATAAGAGCTACTGCGAGAGCTATAAAAAGCCCATGCCGTTCTACATTGGCGTGCCGCAGATCGATAACGGTAAGCTGCGTATGAACTGGGATGCGTCCTACGACTTTAAAGCGCGTGACATTCGCTATACCGTGGAGCTGGCGCGCGACTATGCCATAAGCGACGTGCTTTTTAAGGCCGAGGACGTGCTACTTCCCGAGGTGACCTGTGATGCGCCCGATGCCGGCCAGTATTTTGTGCGCGTGCGCGCCACCAACTCCGACGGCTATACGCAAGATGCGTTTGACTACTATGTGACCGACGACGGCAAGCACTACGGCATGAAGTGTTTTTACGTGCAGGACGGCGGTAAGGTCGTGGAGGATACGTATGAGGAGGGCTAGCGCGCTGCTTGAGCGCTTGGCAGCTCCGCCTGTGCGTGCCACGCAGGAGCGTTACCGCCACGAGCTCAAATATCTCATTAACGAGGGCGAGCACGCCGCGCTTGCCTGTCGCATGGCGCCTGTGTTTAAGCTGGACAAGCATGCGCAGGCGGGCGGTTATACCATTCGCAGCCTGTACTTTGACGACTACTGCAACTCGGCCTACGAGGAAAAAGACGCCGGTATTCTCATGCGCAAAAAGTATCGCGTGCGCATCTATAACGGCAGCGACAAGGTGATTAAGCTCGAGCGCAAAAAGAAGTACGGCAGCTGGATCTACAAGGAGGACGCGCCGCTCACGCGTGACGAGTTCGAGCAGATTCTGGCTGGCGACTACGACTTTTTGCTGAGGAGCCCCTATCCGCTCTGTCGCGAGTTCTACATCGAGTGCATCTGTAATATGATGCGCCCGCGGACCATCGTGGACTACGAGCGCGAGCCGTGGGTGATGGACGAGGGCACCGTGCGCATTACCTTTGATAGCAACGTGCGTGCGGCGGTGGGGAGCTTTGACATCTTTGACGCGACGTTGCCCGCGTTGCCCGTGCTGGAGCCCGGCAAGCTGGTGATGGAGGTCAAGTTTACCGAGTTTTGCCCGCAGCTGGTGCGCGATATGGTGCCGCCGGGTGCGGCCGAACTCACGGCGGTCTCTAAGTACTGCCTGTGTTATGACAAGACCGCCTACCTGCGCGGTTTTAACTACTGGGAATCGGATTTTGGGAACCGAGGGGATATTTAGACCATGAGCACCAGGGACTTTTTTAAGAACTCCGTCTTGGAGGCGTTTGGCCAGGTCGACCCTGCCAAGATCGGCCTTTCGCTGCTCGTGGCGCTCGCCATGGGCATCCTGATCTACTACGTGTACAAGCGCTTTTTTACTGGCGTGGTCTATTCGCGCAGTTTTGCCGTGACGCTCGTGGGCATGTGCGTGCTCACCTGCATGGTCACGCTCGCGATCTCGACAAACGTGGTCATCTCGCTTGGTATGGTCGGTGCTCTGTCTATCGTCCGCTACCGTACGGCGGTCAAGGACCCGCTCGACCTGCTGTATCTGTTTTGGTCCATTACCACGGGCATTACGGCGGGAGCCGGTATGTATGCGCTCGTGGGGCTCACGGCGGTGGTGATCGTGGTGATGATTGCCGGCTTTGCGAGCCATCAGGACAAGGCGCGCGTGTACATGATGGTCATTCACTACACGGGGCAGACCACCGGCGATGATATCGTGCGTGCATTTGGGCGCACCAAGTTCACCGTCAAATCCAAGACGATGCGCGGTGACAAGGTCGAAATGGCCGTCGAGGTGTTCTCGGACGGTGTGGATATGCCCTATGCCGACGCCATCCGCGCACTCGATGGCGTGGAAGATCTAACGCTCATCCAATACAACGGCGAATATCACGGGTGATCTTGTTCCGGCGTTCTAACGAACGCCGGACCGCTCGACGCTGCTTGCGCTGACGTTTTCTCGACCTGGGTGAGCTGGTCTTGGTTTGGTTTTATGTAAGAGATGGTGCCGCGTGGACGTGCAACAGCTAGAAGAGTCCTGGGCTGCAAGGGCCGGCGCGCGTGAGGCGTGTCTTGTTGCGGCCTCGCATGTGCCGGCGGCGCTGTCGATGCTGGGGATTGTGCAGCCCGGCGATCGCTTGGTGGCCTTTGCGGATGACTTTGCCGATGCGTTTGCGCGCGGCTTTGATGCCTGCGACGTTGTGCTCGTGGGGGAGCCGTCGGTTGCGGCGTTTACCGCCGCGTCTGAGGGCTTTGATGCTTCGTTTGATGCTGGCGGGTCGCATCTGTGGTGGTTCGTCAATTCCATCGGCGGGTTTGGCCTACGTGTGCCCGATCTGCGTGCGCTGGGTCGGGCGGCGCGTGAGGCCCGTGCGTTGCTCGTGGTGGATAACACCGTGGCAAGCGTCTTTGGGTGCGATCCGCTGCGTTTGGGTGCCGTCCTGTCGCTCGAGGCACTCGACCGTGTGTGTACCGGCGTTGCGCCGCGCAAGCTCGTCGCCGCTTCGGTGGCGCGCTCGCAGCTTAAGCGCCATCGCGTGGATGCCGCCGCCGAGTGTGCGCATGCGCTTCTTGCGGATTGCGGCGCGTCTGCACTCGACCTTTCTGCTAATGAGGCTTGCATGCTGGAGCGGGGGCTGTCTTCGCTCGACGCTCGCATGCAGGCCCACTTCGATCGCGCCCGTGCGCTGGCCGAGTATCTGGCCGCCAACGAGATGGTACGCAACGTGCGCTATCCCGGGCTGACCTCGCATCCCGACCATGCGGTTGCAACGGGAATCCTCGAGCACGGCTTTGGCCCGGCAGTTGAGTTTGACCTTATCGAGCGAAGTGCGGTTGAGCTGTTCGACACATTGCCGGGGGAGTTCCGCACGTCGCCCGCCGGCGGCTCAACAACGCGCCTTTCGGCCCCGCGTGGTAAGCAGGGGGGCGCCATCCGCCTCTTCGCCGGCACCGACGACCCTCTGCAGGTGGCTGCCACTCTCGATAACGCCCTTCGCAAGTAGCTAATCGGGGTCTGTGTCACGAAAACGGCCTATTTACTACGTTTAAGCAATAGGGGTCGACCGCACCCGCCTATTTTGAAAATTACCAAGCTGTTTACCAGCGGTTTTATTTTCATAATGTCCGGTATGGTCGTGGGTATTCAACTAAACGTAGTAGATGGGCCCGTTTTGTGGCGCGAGCCTCGACCCGAGGGCGCTGTGGGCTAAAAACGGCCTAAAAGGACTACTCTGCATTGATGCTGGCGATGAGGTCGTTGGCCTTTGCGGCAATTACTTGGTTGATGTCGGCCTGCAGCTCCTCGTAGACCGCTATGGCTCGCTCGCCGGCGGGGGTGAGCGATGATCCGCGGGCGCCGTCGCGCTCGATGAGCTTGCAGCCCAGCTGTCCTTCCGCCTCGTTCACAATGCGCCAGGCTTTGGAATACGCCATGCCCATGCTCTTGGCGGCGCGGTTGAGCGAGTGCTCGCGGGCGATGCCCTGCAGCAGCAAGACACAGCCATGGCCGAACACGCCCGGCAGGTCTTTGTCGCACGCTTGAATGACCAGCTTTGCCGTCGTCTTGTACTCCATGTGCTCCACGTCTCCCCACTAAAGTGTTTGCTGGGTAAACGCAAAGCCTGCGTCAAACCCTCGTGTGCTCTTCTTAAATCATGCATTGTAGCAGTCAAAGTGCGTTAAGATACTTCCCCAGTATTGGGCGCCCAAGGTTGGGCTGGGTCCTACGAGGCCTGCAGCCGACCGGTCGCATGGAAAAAGGAGAAACATGGCTACGTTCTTTCCCGGTGAGTCCCACACGTTTTCGGAGTATCTGCTGGTCCCTGGCTACTCGTCCTCGCAGTGCATCCCCAACAACGTCTCTCTTAAGACGCCGCTAACCCGCTTTAAGCGCGGTGAGAAGCCGGCAATCACCCTGAACATCCCCATGGTTTCCGCCATCATGCAGTCCGTCTCGGGCGTCGACATGGGTGTCGCGCTCGCTACCGAGGGTGGCCTGTCCTTCATTTACGGTTCTCAGACCCCTGAGTCCGAGGCTGCTATGGTTAAGGCCGTTAAGGATCACAAGGCTGGTTTCGTTCAGTCCGATTCCACGCTGACCCCCGACATGACCATGGAGCAGGTCATCGAGCTCAAGGAGAAGACCGGCCACTCCACCATGCCGGTCACCGACGATGGCACTCCCAAGGGCAAGCTCCTGGGCATCGTCACCAGCCGTGACTATCGCCCCAGCCGCGATGACCACCAGAAGAAGGTCTCCGAGTTCATGACCCCGCGTGAGCAGCTTATCGTGGGCGACAAGAACATCAGCCTCAAGGTTGCCAACGACGTCATCTGGGACAACAAGCTCAACGCTCTGCCTATCGTCGACGACAACGATCACCTTATGGGCATCGTCTTCCGCAAGGACTACGACAGCCACAAGACCAACCCCAACGAGCTGCTCGATAACGACAAGCGCTATATGGTCGGCGCCGGTATCAACACCCGCGACTATGCCGAGCGCGTGCCGCTGCTCATCGAGGCTGGCGCCGATGTCCTGTGCATCGACTCCTCCGAGGGCTTCAGTGAGTGGCAGAAGCGCACCATCGAGTGGATTCGCGCCAACTACGGCGAGGACGTCAAGGTCGGCGCCGGTAACGTCGTCGACGCCGAGGGCTTCCGCTTCTTGGCCGACTGCGGTGCCGACTTCATCAAGGTCGGTATCGGCGGCGGTTCCATCTGCATCACTCGCGAGACCAAGGGTATCGGTCGTGGCCAGGCCACCGCGCTGATCGACGTCTGCCGCGCCCGTGACGAGTACTACGAGGAGACCGGTGTTTACGTGCCCGTGTGCTCCGACGGCGGTATCGTATACGACTACCACATGACGCTCGCCCTTGCTATGGGTGCCGACTTTATGATGCTGGGTCGCTACTTCGCCCGCTTCGATGAGAGCCCGACCGAGCGCGTCAACGTCAACGGCCAGTACATGAAGGAGTACTGGGGCGAGGGTTCTGCGCGTGCTCGCAACTGGCAGCGCTACGACCTGGGCGGCGCGGCGAAGCTCAGCTTCGTCGAGGGCGTTGACTCCTACGTTCCCTATGCCGGTTCCCTCAAGGACGGCGTGGGCGGCACGCTCTACAAGGTCAAGTCCACGATGTGCAACTGCGGCGCCCTCTCGATCCCCGAGCTCCAGGAAAAGGCACGCCTGACCCTGGTCAGCTCCACCTCCATCGTCGAAGGCGGCGCCCACGACGTTGTGGTTAAGGACTCCCAGCAGTCCGTATCTTATCGATAAGCGGCTTTCCCAGGCACCGCACCTTGCCGTTCAAACCGTCGCTCGCGTACCAAAGTACGCCTCGCTCCTCTTTCACGGCAATCTGCGGCACTTGGAAAACCCGTTCGTTCTAGAACGGGTTGCACATAAAGGTTGAGTATCAACCACGTTATTTAGATAAAGCGAGATGCCTGCAAGTCGCAGACATCTCGCTTGTTGTATTTGCTATCATCAGTCAAGTTAACCTTAGGGTCGGGCGGCTTAGCTTTGTTCGCTACAAGTTCCGCACGCAAAGAAGAGCACTTAATGTGCTCTTCGTCTTGCGCAGGACTGTCCGCAGTAGCGAATAAAGCTAAGCCGACCGACCCCATTAAAGATTAAAGGAGCTGATATGTGCGATTGCACAGATCATAAGGATGAGATCCCTGCCTACGACGCGCAGGACATTGAGTCCAAGTGGATGAAGGCCTGGGAGGACTCCAACCTTTTTGCCGTCGACACCGACGCCAGCAAGCCCAAGAAGTACGTGCTCGAGATGTTCCCGTATCCGTCGGGCGATCTGCACATGGGCCACGCGCGCAACTATACCATCGGCGATGCCATGGCCCGTCAGGCCCGCATGCGCGGCTACGATGTTCTGCACCCCATCGGCTTTGACGCCTTTGGCCTGCCTGCCGAGAACGCCGCCATCAAGCACAACACGCAGGCTGCCGCCTGGACGTATAAGAACATGGACCAGGCGCTCGCCACGATGAAGCGCATGGGCTTCTCCTACGATCTGGATCGCATGGTCAAGACCTGCAGCCCCGATTATTACCGTTGGGGTCAGTGGATCTTTGAGAAGTTGTGGGAAAAGGGCCTGGTCTACCGTAAGAAGAACCCGGTCAACTGGTGCCCCACCTGCAAGACCGTTCTGGCCAACGAGCAGGTCACCGAGGGCAAGTGCTGGCGCTGCGGCACCGAGCCCGAGAAGCGCGACCTTGAGCAGTGGTACTTCAAGATCACTGAGTACTCCCAGGAGCTGCTCGATGATCTGGAGAAGCTCCCCGGCTGGCCCGAGCGCGTCAAGCAGATGCAGGCCAACTGGATCGGTCGCTCCGAGGGCGCCGAGGTCGACTTTACCCTGTGCGACAAGGATGGCGAGCCCATCGAGGGCGACGAGGGCAAGATCACCGTCTTCACCACGCGTGCCGATACGCTCTTCGGTGTCTCCTTCTTTGTCCTGGCCCCCGAGTACGCTCGTCTGCACGAGCTCGTCGAGGGTACGGAGTACGAGGAGGCCGTGACCAAGATCGTCGAGGACTCCAAGCATATCTCCGCCGTCGAGCGTGCCCAGGGCACCCTCGAGAAGCACGGTGCCTTTACCGGCCGCTACGTGGTGAACCCGGTCAACGGCGAGAAGGTCCCCGTGTGGGTTGCCGACTACGTCGTTGCCGACTACGGCACCGGCGCCGTCATGGCCGTTCCCTGCGGCGACCAGCGCGACTTTGAGTTCGCCCGCAAGTACGACCTGCCTATTGTGCCGATTATCCTGGACGATGACGACCGCGCTGCCGTCGAGGCCAGCGGCGAGACCATTGATACCTTCCATGCCGAGACCGTCGACTGGGATTGCGCCCATGCTGCCGAGGGCACGCTCGTTCAGTCCGGCAAGTACACCGGCATGCGTGGCGGCAAGCACTCCGAGGGCGAGGCTGCGATTGTGGCCGACCTTGAGGCCATGGGCTGCGGCCGTCGCAAGGTCGAGTTCCGTCTGCGCGACTGGCTCATCAGCCGCCAGCGCTATTGGGGCAACCCCATCCCGGCTATCCACTGCGAGCACTGCGGCATCGTGCCCGTGCCCGAGGATCAGCTGCCGGTAACGCTGCCCGAGAACCTGGACCTGGGCGCCGGCGAGACCCTCGCCGAGTGCAAGGAGTTCTACGAGACCACCTGCCCGGTCTGCGGCCGCCCGGCCAAGCGCGAGACCGATACCATGGACACCTTCACTTGCTCCAGCTGGTATTACCTGCGCTATACGGACCCGCACAACACCGAGCTGCCCTTCTCCCGCGAGGCTGCCGATCGTTGGATGCCTGTCGATAACTACATCGGCGGCATCGAGCACGCCATTCTGCACCTGCTCTACAGCCGCTTCTTTACCAAGGCACTGCGCGACCTGGGCCTGCTGAGTGTGGACGAGCCCTTCACCAACCTGCTGTGCCAGGGCATGGTCAAGGACGAGAACGGCGACACCATGTCCAAGTCCAAGGGCAACGTCGTGCCCCCGAGCTCGGTCATCGAGCCCTACGGCGCCGACACCATGCGTCTGGCGATCCTGTTTATCGCCCCGCCCGAGAAGGACTTCGACTGGGACCCCAAGGCCGTTGAGGGCGCCAACCGCTTCATCAAGCGCGCCTGGCGTATCGTTTGGCAGCTCGTCCAGTCCGGCGACGCCAACGTGGCCTTCGACAAGTCCGCGCTCGACGAGGTCGCGATGAAGCTCTATCGCGAGCGTCACCGCACCATCGCCAAGTGCACCGAGGACTTCGATCGCGGCCAGTTCAACACCGCCATCTCGGCCGTCATGGAGCTCGTCAACGCGGCGAGCGCCTACCTCAACGCCACCGAGGGTGCCGCCCGCGACAAGGCGCTGTGCTACGGCGTGGCTAAGGATATCGTGAGCGTCCTTGCCCCCATCTGCCCGTTCTGGGCCGATGAACTGTGGCACGAGGCCCTCGGCTGCGAGGGCAACGCCTACACCGCCGCCTGGCCCGAGTTCGACTTGGCCGAGTCCATCGAGGACACGGTGCAGATCGTCGTCCAGGTGCTCGGCAAGGTCCGTGGCCGCATCGACGTCGCCCGCGACGCCTCCAACGAGGAGATGCAGGCTGCCGCCGAGGCCGCCGTCGCCAAGTGGCTCGAGGGTAAGACGGTCGTCAAGGCCATCTGCGTGCCCGGCAAGCTGGTCAACCTGGTGGTCAAGTAAGCACTGCGCACTTAACTGACGCATAAAAGACGAGGGGCGATCCGGTTGGGTCGTCCCTCGTTTTGTGTTGTATGACCTGCTTAGTCAGTGCGTCGCACCGTCTTCTACGGGATGTGTACCAGGTCCCTAAAGTAAACATTGCCCGTTTGCTCCTCGATCATCCAAATGTTGAGGTAGATGTCGTTGAGGTCGTTGTTCACATTAAAGTCCGGGTCGTCGAAGGTGCCTACAAAGGTGAGCATGGCGCGCGTTTCCTCGCCTGCTGCGACCTGCTGGCGCATGCGCACATCGCGGACCACGCCGTTGACGTAGGCATAGGAGTCCACATCGCCAAACATCATGTCGACACCGGTGTTGTTGGTTACCGTAAAGACGAGCGCGGCGTCGCCGTAGCCGTCGGTGTCCTTGCCCACGCAGGTAACATGGACGTTCTCGTCTGCCTCAAGGTCGATAGGGAACTGTTCTTGAGGGTCGGGACCTAAGCCCTGGGGATCGTCGATGTCTTCGTCTATTTTGTCGAAGCTTACCGGGGGTTCGGTTTTCTCGATGGCTTTGGTGCTGCCACGATCCGGTTCGCATGTTCCGGTTTTGCCATCGATGTTGTTGCAGCCCGTCAGAGCGAACGAGCAGGCAGCGACGACGAGCGCGGTCGCGCAGAGGGTGCCTAGGCGTTCCATGGATCCTCCTTGCCGTAGAGATGCTGGAAGGTTGTGCGGTCAATGCGTGCGGCAGGCTTTCTCGCTACAGAATGCCTCTCGGCTCTAGTCTGGCCGATGTGCGCCCAGGGATGGAATGCCCATAGGGCCCGATTCGGTCGGCACGCTGGGACGCATGGCCCGTTTTGGGGCTGTTGAGGTTGCTCCGCATGGGGCTCTTCGGTCAATTGCCCTCTTCTTGTGGAGAACCTGTGCGCACGCTGACCTGCAGATTCGTACTGTGCTTGCGCGTTTCCGCAGCTATTGGTATAGTTTGCTTGCAAATGAAGTTGTAATTGAAAGAAGTGGGGTTTCGGCCCCGCTTCTTTTTTGTATGGATGGAGGTGCCGCAATGGTCAAGACCAAGACCGAGCAGGCGATCATCGACGCGCTCGAGGCCGTCGCTCCCCAGCACGATGTCGACATCGTCGACGTCGAGCTCGTGGGCGCCACCAAGGCCCCCTGCGTGCGCGTGCGTATCGAGGGTGCCGAGGGCCAGAGCCTGTCGCTCAACGACGTCACGGCCAACACCAAGTGGGTCGGCGATGTGATTGAGGAGCTCGACCCTATCTCTTCGAGCTATACGCTTGAGGTGTCGAGCCCGGGCATGGCGCGCCCGCTGCGCCGCCCGTGCGACTTTGTCCGCTTTGTTGGCGAGAACTGTGAGCTCACCTCCACCGCTACCGAGGGCCGTCGCAAGTACGCCGGCAAGATTGCCGCCGCCACCGAGACGAACGTGACCCTCGAGCTCGAGGACGGCGAGTCCGTTACCCTCGATTTCTCTGATGTTAAAAAGTGCAAGTTGAAGCCCACCTATGACTTCAAGCCCGCGAAGGAAGGAAAGTAAGATGGCAGCATCCGACATGATGTCCGCCCTGATGGAGCTTTGCCAGGAGAAGCACATCGACCAGCTCTACCTGATCGACCGCCTGGAGCAGTCGCTTGCCAAGAGCTATGCCGAGATCCTGCATCTTGAGTGGGGCGCCAAGGTGACCATCGACCGCACCACCGGCAAGATCTACGTCTACCGCCTGGAGCCGATCGACGATTCCATGGACGAGGAGGGCAACTTCACCGAGTTCGAGGAGATCGACGTCACCCCCAAGAACACGAGCCGCATCGCCGCCCAGCACGCTAAGGCCGAGATCAACGCCATCGTGCGCAACTCCGCCCGCGAGCAGATCTACGAGGAGTTCTCCGGCCGCATCGGTGACCTCATCAGCGGTACCGTGCTGCAGTCCACGCCCGACTTCACGATCGTCAAGATCCGCGAGGGCGTCGAGGCCGAGCTGCCGCACTTCGATCAGCGTCGCTACGAGAACGAGCGCAACGAGCGTCCGATGGGCGAGCGCTACCTGCACAACCAGCATATCAAGGCCGTGATCATCGACGTTCGCGACCCCAACTCCAACCTGCAGCCGGTTCGTGGCGAGCACAGCCGTCCGCCGATTGTCATCTCCCGTACCCACCCCGAGCTCATGCGTCGTCTGTTTGAGCAGGAGGTGCCCGAGATCTATGAGGGCACCGTCCAGATCAAGTCAATCGCCCGCGAGCCCGGCCAGCGTTCCAAGGTCGCCGTCCACTCGCTCGACGACCGCCTGGATCCCGTGGGTGCCTGCGTCGGCCCCAAGGGCAGCCGTGTTCGCGCTGTCGTGGGCGAGCTCCGTGGCGAGCGCGTCGACGTCATCCTGTGGGATGCCGATCCTGCCGTCTACGTCGCCAACGCCCTTTCGCCCGCTAAGGTCACCCGCGTCCTCATCGACGAGGAGAAGGCCTACGCCGGCGTCATCGTGCCCGACGACCAGCTGTCCCTCGCCATCGGCAAGGAGGGCCAGAACGCCCGCCTCGCCGCGCGCCTGACCGGCTGGCACATCGACATCAAGTCGGAGACGCTTGCCGCCGACATCCTCAAGAACGTTCCCGTTCACGAGGAGCCCGCCGCCGACCTGATCGGTGACGAGGAGGACGAGGACGTCCGCCGCTGCGAGTACGTGTCCGAGGACGGCGTCCAGTGCCGCAACCAGGCTCGTCCCGGCTCCCGTTTCTGCGGTGTCCACGACACCGACGCCTTCGATGATGCGGAGGACCTGATCTAGCGCGCGGTCGCGCCGGGCGGGTCCCGGCGCGTCTCCCTCGCTCGTTCAGTCTCTAGGCACCCAAGGTGCCAGAAAGGGTAGGTGAAGTCATATGGCAAAAGTCCGTGTGTCCACCCTGGCCAAAGAGTTCGGCATGACCTCCAAGGAACTGATGGGTCATCTCGCCGAAATGAAGATTCCCGCTAAGTCCGCGTCCTCCACTTTGGAGGACGCCTATGTCGCCATGGTCCGCAAGCAGCTCGCCTCGGTGATCGAGGCCCGCGCTCAGGAAGTCGAGGCCGCCAAGCAGGCCGAGGAGCAGGCAGCTGCCGCCGAGGAGGCCGCTCGCGCCGCCGAGGCCGAGCGCGAGCGCATCGCCGCCGAGAAGGCACGCGAGGAGGAACGCCGCCAGTTTGCCGCAGCCCAGGCTGCCGAGGAGGCTGCCCGCGCCGAGGCCGAGGCCAAGAAGAAGGCCGAGCAGGAGCGCCTTGCCCGCGAGAAGGAGGAGGCTGCCCGCGAGGCCCAGCGCCGCGCCGTTCCCGCTTCCGACTCCGGTTCGCGCTTCCGTTCGCTGCTCGACCAGATCGCCGCACAGGAGACCGTGCTCAAGGAGAAGAAGGACGCCGAGGACAAGGCCAAGGCCGAGCGCGCCGCCGAGCGCGGTAACCGTCGTGGCGGCAACAATGATCGCCGCGGTGGCCGCCGTAACGATCGTAACGCCTCCGACAACAACTCCGAGCGCAACGCCTCCGAGAGCCGTCCGCACAGCCATCGCACCAACGCCAGCAACAACGTCGCTGCTGGCATGGACTTCCCCAACCCTGATAAGCAGGGCAAGGGCAAGAAGCGCAAGGGCGGTCACAACAACGAAGAGGACCACTACAGCCGTATGGCTCGCGAGGCCGAGGAGTACAGCCGCGAGAAGGTGCTCGAGGAGGCTCGTGCCGCCGTCGAGGAGGCCTCTCGCGAGTCCACCGGTCGCCGCAAGAAGCGCAAGGAGAAGCGCGAGCGCGAGGCTGCCAAGGCTCAGGAGGAGCGCAAGATAGAGGAAGCGCTGGCCCAGGGCGTGAACCCCGAGGAGCTCGACGCCATCAAGGTTTCCCAGGGCGTTACCGTCCAGGAGCTCGCCGAGGCGCTCGACGTTCCGGCCAACGACATCATCAAGCGCCTGTTCCTACTGGGTACGCCGCTCACCATGACGCAGTCCATGTCCGATGACCTCGTCGAGCTCGTTGCCGACGACCTGGGTCGTCAGATCAAGATCATCACCCCCGAGGAGGAGAACACCTTCTCGTTCTACGACGATCCCGCCGACCTTAAGCCGCGCGCCCCGGTCGTCACCGTCATGGGCCACGTCGACCACGGCAAGACGAGCCTCCTCGACGCCATCCGTCACACCGGTGTCGCTGCCGGCGAGGCGGGCGGCATCACGCAGGCCATCGGTGCTTCGCAGGTCATGATTAATGACCGCAAGATCACCTTCATCGATACCCCGGGTCATGCCACCTTTACGGCTATGCGTGCCCGTGGTGCCAAGGTGACCGACATCGTTATTCTGATCGTGGCTGCCGACGACGGCGTCATGCCCCAGACGGTCGAGTCGATCAACCACGCCAAGGCCGCCGGCGTACCCATCGTCGTCGCCGTCAACAAGATCGATAAGCCGGGTGCCAACCCCGACCGCGTGCGCCAGGAGCTCACCGAGTACGGCGTCATCCCCGAGGAGTGGGGCGGACAGAACATGTTCGTCAACATCTCGGCCAAGCAGAAGATCGGTATCGACGACCTTCTGGAGACCGTGCTGCTCCAGGCAGACGTGCTCGAGCTCAAGGCCAACCCGGACACCTTTGCCTCCGGCAACGTCCTCGAGGCCAAGCTCGACAAGGGCCGCGGCTCGGTCGCTACCGTGCTCGTGACCCGCGGTACCTTGCACGTGGGCGATACGCTGGTCGCCGGCCTTACCTACGGCCGCGTCCGTGCTATGCTCGACCCCAAGGGTCGCGCCGTCACCGAGGCCGGTCCCTCCGACGCCGTCGAGATCCTGGGCCTGCAGTCCGTGCCCAACGCCGGTGACGAGTTCCGCGTGTTCGAGGACGAGCGTGAGGCTCGCGCGCTTGCTGACGAGCGTTCGCTCAAGGCCCGTATCGAGGAGCAGAGCCGCGTCAAGCACGTCACGCTCGAGAACCTCTTCGAGACCATTGCCGACGCCGAGGTCAAGGAGCTCAACCTGATCATCAAGGCCGACGTCCAGGGTTCCATCGAGGCCCTTCAGGACTCGCTCGACAAGATGGATCAGTCCGAGGTTCGCATCAACACGATCCACTCCGCCGTTGGTGCCATCAACGAGACCGACGTCGTCCTGGCCGACGCCTCCAACGCCATCATCATCGGCTTTGGCGTCCGCCCCGACGGTAAGGCACGTTCCGCCGCCGAGCGCGAGGGCGTCGAGATCCGTTGCTACGACGTTATCTACAAGTGCCTCGAGGAACTTGACGCTGCCCGTATCGGCATGCTTAAGCCCACCGAGGTCGAGGTCTCCACGGGTACCGCGACCGTCCTGGACACCTTCAAGGTGCCCAAAGTCGGTATCGCCGCCGGTGTCCGTGTCGAAGAGGGCGAGATCGCCGCGACCGATTCCGTGCGTCTGGTGCGCGACGGCATCGTGGTCTTCAACGGCAAGATCGCCTCGATGCGTCACTACAAGGACGAAGCCAAGAGCCTCAAGAGCGGTTCCGAGGGCGGCATTGGCCTGGAGAACTTCCAGGACATCAAGCCCGGCGACCAGATCGAGGGTTACCGCATCGACCAGGTTGCCCGTACCGAGTAGGGGGTAGCGCTATGAAGCAAACGCAGGCAACCCGCCGTCTGGGCGAGCAGCTTCGCGAGAAGCTCGGTTATATCCTGCTCTTTGAGGTTTCCGATCCGCGTCTCGACCTGGTTACTTTGACCGCGGTCGAGGTCGCGGTGGACCGTTCGTTCGCGCGTGTGTTCGTGTCGTGCGATGCGAGCCGCTACGACGAGGTCATGGAGGCGCTCGCAAGCGCTAAGGGCCGTATTCGCAGTCTGTTGGCTCGCTCGCTCGATTGGCGTGTTACGCCCGAGCTCGATTTTCGCATCGATCGCTCGACCGATGAGGCCGAGCGCATCACGCGTGCGCTGGAAAACGTTCCCGCCACGCTTGCGATCGAAAAGGACGAGGACGGCTATCCGATAGCGGATGCCGCCCAGGAGGCAGCTTTAGATGACTAATTCCGCCGACCTCGCCTCGTGCGAGTCTGCAGATATTCAGCGACGCATCCTCGAGCTCATCGAGGGTGCGTCCTCCATTGCGATTTCGGGACACACTTCTCCCGATGGCGACGCCCTGGGCTCCGTGTTGGGTCTGGGCCTTTCGCTCATGAAGTTTTTTCCCAACAAGGACATTGCGCTGCTGTTGGCAGACGATGACCCGGTTCCGCGTATCTACCGCTTTATGGAAGGCTCCGATCGCCTGGTGCCGGCATCTGCGTACACTGGCAATCCTGACCTGTTCATCTCGGTGGACGTACCGGTCGTAGAGCGCCTGAACAACTCCGCCGAGGTGCTTCGTCGCTCCAAGCATGTGGTGTGCTTCGATCACCATCCGGCGCGCGAGGAGTTTGCCGAGCTCAGCCTGAGGCGCGTCGAAGCTGCAGCCTGCGCCATGATCATCGACCGCTTCTTGGACAATTGCGGCATTGTCGCACGTGATGGCGTTGCAACCTGCCTGCTGTGTGGCTTGGTTACCGATACCGGCCGTTTTCAGTACCAAAACGCCGACGCCGCCGCGTTCCATGCAGCCTCGCGTCTGGTTGCCCACGGTGCCGATCCGGCGCGTGTGGCACTCGAGGTCTACCAGAGCATGCGCGTTGAGTTTTTGCACCTCAAGTCCATCGTTATGGGCCGCATTAAGACGGTGGCCCACGGGCGCGTCGCGTATAGCTACGCGTACCAGAGTGACCTTGAGGCGTGCGGTGTCACCTCGGATGAGTGCGACGGTCTGGTTGACGTGGTGCGCTCGGTGATGGGCGTCGAGGTCTGCCTGTTCCTGAAGGGCATTGAGGGCGATACCAAGGTGCGCGGCAACCTGCGCTCCAAGGGTGATCTCAACGTGTCCGAGATCGCTGCTGCCTTTGGCGGAGGCGGACATCCTGCTGCCGCCGGTTTCTCCAACAACGGAACGATTCTCGAGACGCTCACCGTGGCACTTCCCATGCTGGCCGAACTGGTAGGGGAGGATCCCGCTTCGGTGACCGTCGAGCTTTAACTTTTTGGATGGTACATGGCTCGTCGTACGCCTTCTCAACTGAATATGCTGCTCGCCGTCGATAAGCCGGTGGGCTGCACGTCCCACGATGTGGTTTCGCAATGCCGGCGCGCCCTCCATGAGCGACGCGTCGGCCATGCCGGCACGCTCGACCCCATGGCATCGGGTGTCATGGTGGTGGGTGTGGGCCAGGCCACCCGTCTGCTGGGCATGCTCACGCTCGATACCAAAAGCTATGTCGCCGACATCTCGTTTGGCGCCGAGACCAATACCGATGATGCGGAGGGCGAGGCGGTCCGCACGGTGGCTGTTGCCAACGAGCTCCGCGATCCTGCCTATGCCCGTGAGCGCCTGGCCGCTATGCTGGGTCCGCAGATGCAGGTGCCGCCGGCGTTTTCGGCTATCTCGGTCAATGGCGTTCGCGCCTACAAGTCTGCTCGCGAGGGCAATGCGGTGGACCTACCTCCGCGCCCCGTCGAGGTCTATGCCGCCGACCTGATCGCCGTGGGCGGCGAAGGTGATACGTGTGTGTGGACCGTGGCGTTCTCGGTGAGCAAGGGCACCTATATCCGTGCGCTCGCTCGCGACTTGGGCCGCGCCTGCGAGAGCGCCGCGCACATTTCCGCGCTGCGCCGCACGGCCTCCGGTGTTGTTTCCATTGGCGCCTGTCATGCGGTCGAGGAGCTTTCTCCCGAGTCCGGGCCTGGCTTTGCCCTGGATCCCATTGCGGCCCTGGGCGCCACGCGTGTTGACTTGCCGGGCAATCTTGCCGAAGACCTGCTCTGCGGCCGACGCATTCCCGTTGAGCGTGCGCTTGCCGATTTCGATGCTTCGAAAGCGCCGTTTGCGCTGGTGCTCGATGGGGGACTCAAGGCGCTCGCCCGCATCGAGGGTGGCCGCTTTGTCATGGAGCACGTGTTTCCGCAGGCAATCGGCGGTGTTCGATGATGTTGTCCGCTCGCGAGCTTGCGCGTATCTTTTTTGAAGGCGAGTCGGACGAGGCTCGCATCGTCACTGCCGATGCGTTTGATGAGTGCGAGCACTTGGGTGCTGCCTCGATCGCCATTGGCGTGTTCGATGGCGTTCACCGTGGACACCGGGAACTCATCGAAGCGCTTGTCCGTGATGCCCGTGCCCATGGCTGCAAGGCGGTCGTGGTCACTTTCGATCCCGATCCGGACGTTGTGGTGAGTCCTTCGCCCGCTCAAAAATTGATGACGACGGCCGACCGTCTACATGCCTTGGCTCAGACCGGGGTCGATGCAGTGGTGGCCGTTCCCTTTACGCCTGAGGTTGCGGCACTCGACCATGTCGGTTTTCTCACACTGTTGTCACGCGTGGTCGACATTCGTTCGATTCGCGTTGGCAGCGATTTTAGGCTGGGTCGTGGCGGTGCTTCTGGTGTTGCCGAGATGCGCGTCTGGGGTTCCGAGCACGGCGTTGACGTGTATGGTCACGATCTGCTTTGCGAGGGCGGTGAGGCCATTTGCGCCACCCGCATCCGTCATGAGCTGGGACAGGGCCATGTGGAGCTGGCTGCTGAGTTGCTCGGTCGCCCGTATATGCTGCGCGGCGGTGTTATTCGCGGCCGTCACGAGGGCTCTGGCATGGGCTTTCCCACGGCAAACCTGCAGGTTCCCGACGGCATTCAGGTGCCTGCCGATGGCGTGTATGAGGGCCTGGTGCTCGTCGATGACACCGTATGGCCTGCTGCCGTTAACGTCGGCCTGCCGCCGACGTATGCCGACGACGCCGCTTCATCGCATCTCGAGGCTAACTTAATTGGTTATACGGGCGACCTGTACGGCGCTTCCGTTTCGCTGGCGTTTACGCGCTGGCTGCGTCCCTCGCGTGTGTTCGATTCGCTGGATGAGTTGATTGCGACCGTCGAGGGTAACATCGAGGACATTCGTCACAACTTGGGTGAGCAGGGGGTGGGCATCCGTGATTAGCGATGAGGAAAAAGACCAGGTACGCGCTGCGTCCGACCTAGTTGCTATCGTGCAGGAAACGGTTGAGCTCAAGCCCCGCGGCCATGAGTTTTGGGGTTGCTGCCCCTTTCATGGCGAAAAGACGCCGTCCTTCCACATTATCCCTGCCACACAGGTGTGGCATTGCTTTGGCTGCGGCGAGGGTGGCGACGTCTTCACCTATATCATGAAGCGCGAGAACTTGAGCTTTCCCGAGTCAATCCGCTATTTGGCCGATCGTGCGGGTATTGAGCTGCATGACACCGGAGGTCGTCGCGAGCGCGGTACCAAGCGTGCCCGCATCTACGATCTGTGTGCCGAGACCGCCCAGTTCTACCACACCATGCTTATGCGCGGTAAGGACGGCCGTCCACGCGAGTACTTTGCCAGCCGTGGTATGGGTGGCGACGTCTGCCGCCGCTACTGCCTGGGCTTTGCACCGGGCCGCAACGCGCTGGTGTCGCACCTGTCCCAGGCGGGTTTTACCCCGCAGGAGATGATCGACGCCAACGTTGCCGTGAGCCGCGGGCGCGGGCAGCTTGCCGACCGCTTCTACGACCGCGTGATGTTTCCCATCTTTGACGAGCAGGGTCACAACATTGCCTTTGGCGGGCGCATCATGGGTGACGGCCAACCCAAGTACCTCAACACCGCCGAGACGAGCGTGTTCCATAAAAAGCGAAACCTCTATGGCTTTAACTGGGCCAAGGAGTTTATCGTCGCGCAGGATACGGCCATCGTGGTGGAGGGCTATACCGATTGCATCGCCTGCTGGGAGGCGGGGATCAAAAACGTTGTCGCCACGCTGGGCACCGCGCTCACGGAGCATCACGTCAAGACGCTCACCCGCTTTGCCAAGCGTATCGTGTATATGTTCGATGGCGATGCCGCGGGCCAGAAGGCCGCCCGTCGCGCGATTCAATTTATCGAGCAGGATTCGATGGACCTGCGCTGCGTGGTGCTGCCCGACGGCAACGACCCCATGGAGTTCATCACAGCGCATGGTGGACAGGAGCTTCAGGCGCGCATCGACGCTGCCGAGCCGCTCATGGACTTTGTCTACCGTTCGCTGCAGGAGTCGAGTGACATCACCACGCCGGGCGGTCGTGCCAAGGCGCTGGAAGATGCGCTGACGCTTATCTATCCGCTGCGCGATAGCTATATGATCGACACATACTTTATTCAGATTGCCGATCTGCTGGGTTTGGATCTGGAGACGGTTCGCGCGAGTTCGGGTCGCGTGTTTCGCGATGTCGCCAAGCGCGAAGATGCGGAACGACGTCGTGAGCAGAACTATGAACGCCAGCGGGCGCAAGCCGAGCGCTCTGGTAGCGCGGGCGGTCGGACGCCTGGTTCGCAGGGGGCATCTCGCGGTGCTTGGGCATCGGGCGCGACGCCGCCGGTGTCCGCGCCGGTCGAAGAAGAGCCGTATGACTACGTCCCGCTCGATGCCTACGGTGCCGCGCCCGTGGAGGTCGTCGACGACCTGCCGCCGATCGATGTGCCTGATGGTATGGGTGCTGTGCCTGTGACTGATGGTTCGGGCGCTCCGGCTGCGGCGGCGCCGATGGTTCTTACTGATCTTGAGCGCAAGTCCTTGGCAGGGGAGCGCGAGCTGTTGACGATGCTCACGAGCTACCCCGACCTGTTCCGCACGTATGCCGACCGCATCTGCTCTATCGAGTGGGTTGACCCACGTCACGAGTCCATCGCATGGGCCGTTCTGGCAACGCCGCCGGGAACCGATCCTGCAGCCTGCATGGATGCGGCGCGCTCGGTCTGTCCCGAGGCGGCAACGCTTGTGAGTGCCGGGCGCATCTCCGCGACGAGCAAGCACCCCACCGAGACGAACATCGTGTTCATGCTCGATACGCTCGAGCTCTACACCATCAAGCGCCGCATGCGTGCCGCACAGGCCAAGCTGCGCCAGGACCGTTCGCTCGATGATGAGGCCCGTCGCGCGCTGACCGTGCAGGCCGCGCAGGATTCGCAGCGTCAACGCGAGCTGCAAAAGTCTATCGGCGGCGTGGCGGACCCGTTCCGTTTGATCGGTCTGGAGGCCGCAGGCACCGAACAGGCCTAGATGTTGTGGTCAGCCAGCGTATTCTCGCCTATATCCAGTCCTCTTTTTGGGTATAGACGCCTATGTGTGTGCTAAAGTATTGAGTCCTGTGGACTATGAAGGGAGAATCTGTGCCAAAAAAGACTGAGAGCACGGGTACTGGGCTGGAATCCTACGTTGCAAAGCTCATGGGCAACGGCTCAAACAGGACTTCGGTAACCGAGGACGAGATTCAGGTCGCCCTGAAGGATATCGATGTTTCTGACGAGCAGCTCACCGCGGTGTATTCCGCGCTGCGCAACAGCGGCATCCAGATTATCTCCGCGAGCGGAAACGACGACGCCCCCATGGACGTCGACGATGACGATAACGATACCGATACTGACGATTTCGATGACGACGACGAGCACGATTCCGGCTCGCTCGACGATCACGAGCTCAAGATGGCCCGTCAGGCCGACGCCGAGATGGGTTCTTCCAAGAGCAAGAAGAAGCGCACCGTGCGCACGTCCCGTTCATGCTCCCGCGTGCGTGGCATCGATGCCTCCACGGTGATGCTGACCGGCGATCCGGTTCGTATGTACCTCAAGGAGATCGGCAAGGTCGACCTGCTGACCGCCTCCGAAGAGGTCGATTTGGCCATGAAGATCGAGGCCGGTCTCGAGGCCACCGAGAAGCTCGAGGCTGCCGATGCCGGCGAGCTCGAGCTCACGCGTGCCGAGATGCGTCGTCTTACGCGCATTGAGAACGTGGGCCTCGAAGCCAAGCAGGCACTCATCAGCGCAAACCTGCGTCTGGTCGTCTCCATCGCCAAACGCTATGTCGGCCGCGGCATGCTGTTCCTTGACCTGATCCAGGAGGGCAACCTCGGTCTGATCCGCGCCGTCGAGAAGTTCGACTACCAGAAGGGCTTTAAGTTCTCCACGTACGCCACGTGGTGGATCCGTCAGGCCATTACGCGCGCCATTGCCGATCAGGCCCGTACCATCCGTATTCCCGTGCATATGGTTGAGACTATCAACAAGCTCGTCCGCGTGCAGCGCCAGCTCCTTCAGGACCTGGGTCGCGACCCGACCCCCGAGGAGATCGGTGCCGAGATGGACATGAGCGCCGACCGCGTCCGCGAGATCCAGAAGATCTCGCAGGAGCCCGTGTCGCTCGAGACCCCCATCGGCGAGGAAGAGGATTCCCAGCTGGGCGACTTTATCGAGGACTCCCAGGCTATCGTTCCGCCCGATGCCGCCAGCTTCTCCATGCTGCAGGAGCAGCTCACTCAGGTGCTCGACTCGCTTGCCGATCGTGAGCGCAAGGTTATCGAGCTGCGCTTTGGCCTTGTCGACGGGCATCCCCGCACGCTCGAGGAAGTCGGCCGCGAGTTTGGCGTCACGCGCGAGCGTATCCGCCAGATCGAGTCCAAGACCTTGGCCAAGCTCCGCCACCCGAGCCGCAGCAGCAAGCTGAAGGACTACATCGAGTCATAACCTCGCAAGCAAGAAGCGCCCTCAAGCACATCCGCTTGGGGGCGCTTTCATGTGGTCATTGGGGACGTCCCCAATGACTAGGTCGGAAAAATTCTTAAAAAAGTTCTTGCCCTGAGCTGATTCGTCCGTATAATAAACTTCGTTGCTTGAGAGCACGCACCTATTCCTCGGTAGCTCAATGGTAGAGCACGCGGCTGTTAACCGCGCTGTTGTAGGTTCGAGTCCTACCCGGGGAGCCAGAATTTCTCAGCCCATTCCGCTGGGCTTTTAAATTCCTCGGTAGCTCAATGGTAGAGCACGCGGCTGTTAACCGCGCTGTTGTAGGTTCGAGTCCTACCCGGGGAGCCAGGTTGTAAAACCCGTCGCTTATGCGGCGGGTTTTTTCATGCCGCGACCACTTGACTCGAACGTTGCCATATCAACATTTCGTGTCGAGGATGTAATCCCGCGACCCACCACCTCAACATGGCGCGGTCGTTGTAGAATATTGCAATGATTGCTCCCACGACATGGTGCCGCGAGCACCAGATAAGGAGATTCTTGTGTCTGAGACCATTAACGGCAGCCTGAGCGTCTCGAACGACGTTATTGCCGATATTGCCGGTTATGCCGCGATGACGTGCTATGGCGTCGTCGGTATGGCTGAGCAGCTCCAAGGCGCCGAGAGCGTGCGCCTGCTTGCCGGTCAGCGCCTCCGCAAGGGCGTGCTTGTCTCCGCCGACGAGAACGGCCTTACGGTCGATCTTCACGTCGTGCTCGAGAACGGCGTCAACATGAAGTCCGTCTGCCACAACCTTTCGAGCTCCGTTGCCTTTACCCTGCAGGAGATTGCCCAAATCGATCCCGCCAGCCTTAAGATCGGCATCCATATCGACGCGCTCAAGAGCCGTCTGAACTAGCATCCGAAAACGGAGATTCAAATACCCATGATTGCAAAGACCATTCGCACCTGTTTTCCGATCGCTGCGGCTGCCGTTTCTGACAAGGCCGAGGAGATCAATAAGCTCAACGTCTTCCCCGTACCCGACGGCGACACCGGCACCAACATGTCGCTCACGCTCGCCTCGGTGACCAAGGAGCTCTCCGCCCTTCCCGCCGATGCCGACATGGAGGCCATTGCCGGCGCCATCACCCACGGCTCCCTGATGGGCGCCCGCGGTAACTCCGGCGTCATTACCTCGCAGATCCTGCGCGGTGTGGCCGAGGGCCTTGTCTCCGCCGACGAGCCCATTACGTCCGCCAACATCGCCTTCGCCTTCCGCCGCGCCGTCAAGGTCGCCTTCCAGGCCGTCCGTAAGCCCATCGAGGGCACGATTCTCACGGTGCTGCGCGATGTCTCGACCAAGGCCGACGAGTGCGAAAAGAAGAAGTTCTCGGCCGAGGACGCGCTCGATGCCATCGTCGTCGAGGCCTACCAGTCCGTCGCTCGCACGCCCGACCTGCTGCCCGTCCTCAAAGAGAACGGCGTGGTCGACTCCGGCGCCTTCGGCTTTGCCATCTTCTTGGAGAACTTTGTGGCTGCAGCACTTGGTCGCAGCACCGTTGTCGAGGATTTCTCCGCTACGTTCGATTCCGCTGGCTCTGCACGCGATGCCGCTCTTGGCCGCGTTGAGATCGAGGCCAACGACGATTGGGAGGGCTCGGAGTTCCGCTACTGCAACGAGTTCCTCTTTAAGGCCGACGCCCCGTTTGACGAGGACGAGTGCCTTAAGTTCCTGGGTTCCATGGGCGACTGTGAGCTGCTCGTGGGCGCATATCCCGACTACAAGATCCACGTGCACTCCAACACCCCGAACCTGGTGCTCGAGCACATGCTGCAGCTTGGCCAGATCTACGAGGTCTTTATCCACAACATGGAGATGGAGGCCCACGACCGTACCGCCAAGATCCACGAGGACCAGGAGAAGGCCGCCGAGCCCGCGAAGGCCCTGGGCTTTGTCGCCGTTGCCGCCGGTTCCGGCGAGGCAGACATCCTCAAGTCCCTCGGCGTTGACGTGATCGTGTCCGGTGGCCAGACCATGAATCCCTCGACTGCAGACCTGCTGGGCGCCGTCGACCAGGTCAACGCGACCTCGGTCATCATTCTGCCCAACAACGGCAACATCCGCATGGCCGCCGAGGCCGCTGCCTCTGCCTGCACCGACAAGAAGGTCGCCGTCGTTCCCACCAAGACCGTTCCGCAGGCCTTCTCCGCGCTGTTCGCGGTCCTGCCCGATTCCGAGCTCGAGGATGCCGTCGCCGCTATGGTCGACGCCATCAGCGAGGTCCGCGATGGCGAGGTCACCCGCGCCGTGCGCGACTCCAGTGCCTCCGACGGTTCGCCAATTCACTCCGGTGACGTCATGGGCATCATTGCCGGCTCCATCGACGTGGTCGGCTCCGACGTGAAGCAGGTCACGCTCGATTGCATCAACCGTATGCAGGAGGAAGAGGAGGGCGACGCGCTGACGATTCTGGCCGGCGAGGAACTGTCCGATGAGGCCTTCCAGGAGATCGTCGACGCTATCGAGGAGGCTCAGCCCGATCTGGAGATCGACGCCCATCGTGGCGAGCAGCCGCTCTATCCCGTGATCTTCTCGATCGAGTAGGCAACTGCCCATGTCCGAACTGTGCTCCGTGCCGCGCGTCTCGGAGCGCTTTGCCCAGAGCAATGCGCTCGACGAGGATATCGCGCGACTCAAATATGTTTCGGGTAAACGTGAGGAGGCCCTTCGCCGTCTGGGAATTCGGACGGTGGGGGACCTCCTTCTCCATATCCCTCATCGATACCTGGACTTTACGCGCTCCTGGTCCATCGAGATGGCGCCCATCGGTACCGTGTGTACCATCATCGCCACGGTCGATCGTATCGTCCAAAAGCAGCCGCGTCCGCGCATGCAGGTGACCGAGGTCTCACTCGTTGACGAGACGGGCGTGCTGCAGGTCGCCTTTTTCCGCCAGCCCTGGATTGCCCAGCAGCTTAAGCAGGGCGACCGCCTAGCCGTAATGGGTAAGGTCGAGTTTGCCTACGGCTTTAAGCAGATGGCCTCGCCGCACTTTGAAAAGCTTGAGGAAGGGCGCGCCGCGGGCACTATCCTGCCGGTCCATTACGTGAGTGACGGCGTGAGTCAGGCATGGATGCGCCGTATCGTAAGTGGCGCGCTCGAGGCCGTCGGCAATCCCTTTGATCCCATTCCGGCACGCTTACGCGTTAAACGTCGCCTGATGAGCCATGCCCGTGCCCTTCGATCGATCCACTTTCCCTCGAGCATGGCTGAGCGCGAAATCGCGCGCGCACGGCTTGCCTACGAGGAGTGCCTCTACCTGCAGCTGGCGCTGCGCCTGCGCAACGACGGTGTCTTGGTCGAAGTCGCTCCCTACGCCCACGCCGCGGGCGAGCACCTGGCCGCGCTCAAGCAGGCCCTGCCGTTTTCGCTGAGCGACGAGCAGGAGGCCGCGTTCCAAGACATCCTGCGCGATATGTGCGATGGCGGGCGCGTGATGAACCGCCTGCTGCTGGGCGATGTCGGTACCGGTAAGACCGCCGTTGCCGCCTGCGCGCTGGCTGTGGCTGCCGATAGCGGCACACAGGCCTGCGTTATGGCGCCCACGGGCGTGCTGGCGCGTCAATATGCCGATAAGACCGGCCCTCTGCTCTCGCAGGCCGGCATGTCTTGGGCGCTTCTGACGGGTGCCACGCCGGCCGCAGAGCGCGAGCGCATCCATGCACAGCTGGAATCGGGAGAGCTCGACGTCCTCTTTGGAACCCACGCGGTCCTTTCGGATAACGTGGCGTTTAAGTATTTGTCGCTCGTAGTCATCGATGAGCAGCACCGGTTTGGCGTCGGCCAACGCAATGCCTTGCGCGCGAAGGGCCCCGGTGCCGATCTGCTCGTTATGACGGCAACGCCCATCCCGCGTACGCTGGCGCTTTCGGTCTACGGCGATCTGGACACGAGTATCATCCGCCATCGGCCTGTCCCTGGCGCTGGCGTGACGACACGCGTGCTTACCGAGTCGAGTCGCGACCTTGCCTATGGCGCCATCCGCGAGGCGCATGAAAAGGGTCAGCAGGCCTACGTGATTTGCCCGCTCGTGGAGCCGAGTGACTCGGCCGATGATCTGGAGGACGTGCCCGGTATCGCCCGCGACGACGAGGGCCGCGTGACGGTCCCCGTGCCGCTGCACGATACGGCGACCGAGCTCGATCGCCTGCGTCTGGCGTTGCCGGGTCTTGCCATCGAGCGCCTTCACGGCCGCATGCCAGCGGGGGAGAAGGACCAGGTTATCGATGCCTTTAAGCGTGGCGAGATTGACGTGCTCGTCTCGACTACGGTGGTCGAGGTGGGCGTCGACGTGCCTAACGCCACCGTCATGGTCATCGAGAACGGGGAGCGCTTTGGTTTGGCTGCTCTGCACCAGCTGCGCGGTCGCGTGGGCCGTGGCAGCGTGTCGGGCACGTGTCTGGTCATGACGCACTCCAAGGGCAACGGCGGCGCTTCGGCAGCACAAGATCGCCTGCAATCGCTCGAGAAGACCTCGGATGGCTTTACGCTCGCCCAGATGGACCTGCGTCTGCGCCACGAGGGCGAAATCCTGGGGTACCGCCAGCATGGCGGAGTGACCCTGCGCTTTGTCGACCTGGATGCCGACGAGGAGCTGATCGAGTGGGCCCATTTGGACGCGGTCGAGCTCTTGCGGTATGCTTGCAACCTTGACTCCGTGGCGACGCGCCCCCTGCGCGATGCGGTCGCCATGCGATATCGACACATTTTTAAGGAGGTCAGCGGAGGATGAGAATCATCGGCGGCGAATGGCGCGGTCGTAAGATCGAGGAGCCCCGTGGTCGCGATGTCACCCGCCCCACGACCGATCGCGTGCGCGAGGCATGCGCATCTATGGTCATGTCGGCATTCGACTTCGATCTGGATGAGGTCCGCGTGCTGGACGCCTTTGGCGGCTCCGGTGCCTTAGGGTTAGAGATGCTCTCACGTGGTGCCCGCTCACTCACGACGTTCGAGATCGATCGGAATGCCGCGCGGCTCATTACCAAGAATATCGAGTCGCTCTGCCGTGACCGTGCGCGTTGGCGCGTGGTAACGGGCGACATGCTGGCGAGCGCCTCGCGCGGTCGTGTGCCGGGCGGCCCGTTTGATCTGGTCCTGCTCGACCCGCCCTATGCTTTTGGTGCCGAGCCGGTCGAGGAACTGCTGCCGAACCTGGCTCAGCAGGGTCTGCTTGCATCTGGCGCTTATGCCCTGTTTGAGCATGCCGCCGCCGATGCGGGCGCGCATCCGGCAGGCTTTGAGATTGTGCGCGAGAAGCACTACGGCATTACCTCGGTCGACCTGCTTCGTTGGGTCGGCGATGACGATGGTGAGGGCGATAACGCCGGCACCGATGCTAACAACAACGATGCCACGACGTTTCAGGAGGACGCCCATGAATGACACCATCAACCGCGTGATCGTCCCGGGCACCTTCGATCCCATCACGTTTGGCCATATCGACGTCATCCGCCGCGCCCGCCGCATCTTTCCCAGCGTGATCGTCGCTGTTGCCGAGTCGCAGGGTAAAAACGGTGTGGGTACCACGTTTATGCTCGATGAGCGCGTGGCGCTGGCCCGCGAGGCGCTCGGTGATATCGACGGCGTCGAGGTCCTGCCCTTTACCGGCCTCTTGGTCGACTTCGCTCGCGAGCAGGGGGCGGGGGCCGTGGTCAAGGGCCTGCGCGCCATGACCGACTTTGAGTACGAGCTGCAGCAGGCAGATCTCAACTATCGCTTGGATAACGAGCTGGAGTCCATCTTTGTCATGAGTGCGCCGCAGTACGGCTATATCTCGAGCTCGGTCGTTCGTCAGATCGCCTCACTCGGCAGCGATGTATCGACGTTTGTCCCGCCCAACGTGGTCGAAGCGCTCAGACATCGCTTTTCGTGACGTTTTTTATTGCCTGGTGGCATGTGGTAAACTAGCACGATGATATGTTACCTATGAAAGGAGACCGGATGCCGGGCGAGAATTTTCCTGGCGATAGGATCGTCAGCTTGGTCGATGAGCTCGAAGGGCTGATCGAGGAAGCCAAGCCGCCTTTCGGCAAGAACGCTCAGTTCAAGGTCATCGACGCCGACGTGTTCTTCAACATCCTCGACGAGATCCGCATGAGCTATCCCGAGGAGTGGCAGAAGTCCCGCCGTATCCTTAAGGAGCGCGAGGAGCTTATGGCTTCCGCCGCCGCTCAGGCCGATTCCATCATCGCCGACGCTCAGCAGCAGGCCCTCACCATTGCCGGTGAGCAGGAGATCGTCCGCTTGGCACAGCAGCAGGCCGACGACATCCGCGATCGTGCCCAGCAGTACGAGCGCGAGACGCGTTATGCTGCCGAGGACTACGCAGAGCAGGTCTTTACGCACCTGGAGGAGAATCTCAAGAGCCTGACCGGCACCGTTACCCGTTGCCGTCAGCAGCTCAACGAGGGTGCCGCCCAACAGAATGGTCAGTGGTAATGGCTGAGTTCCCGAGCGTTACCGTCGATCTTTCCGAACAGCTCGAGTTTCCCGGAGATTCGTATCCGCTGACCGGCAAGGTCGATGTCGCCACCTATACGGTGGGCGAGAAGGAGTGCCAGCTACAGGACGGCATCGACTACGACGTTGTCTTTACCAATGCCGGTACCGGTGTCTTGCTCACGGGCATGGTCCGCGCGCACGCCACCGGCGAGTGCGACCGTTGCCTGGAGCCCGCTTCGTTTGATATCGCCGGCGAGATCGAGGAGTTCTACCTCTTTGAGGAGCCCGAGGATCCCGAGGCCTACGAGGACGGCTACGAGCTCCTGGGTGAGGACCGCATCGTCGATCTGGGTGAGCCCATCAACGATGCCGTTGTCATGGACACGCCGTTTGTGGTGCTCTGCAAGCCCGATTGCCGCGGTCTGTGTCCCACTTGCGGTTGCAATCTCAACGTCGAGCAATGCGATTGCGCCACCCAGGCAGAGGCAGAATGGGCCGCTGCCACGGAAAATCCATTTGCAGCATTGAAGAATCTCAAGCTCGATGAGTAAAACTGTGGTAGTATCGCTACTTGCGCGTAATCGCCACACTGGATAGTTCATAAGGAAGGTCACTATGCCCGTACCTAAACAAAAGCAGGGTCGTATCCGCACTCACACCCGTCGTTCCGCCAACATGAAGATCTCGGCTGCGGCTCAGTCCACGTGCCCCCGTTGCGGCGCTGTCAAGCTTCCGCATCACGTGTGCCCCAGCTGCGGTTTCTACAAGGACCGCGAGGTTATCGTTACCGAGTAACGGTATACTCTGGATGCGATGCCGTTCCAAATGGAACCACAATGGCCGGCTCAATGAGTCGGCCATTTTTGTATAAGGAGCATGTATATGAGTAACGTTCGCGTTTGTGTAGACATTGTGGGCGGAGACGAGAAACCTCAGGTTGTTCTCGATGGTATCGAGGCTGCGCTTGCCGCCGATCCCGATATCGAGGTCTTGGCAGCTGGCCCCGCTGAAATCGTCAATCCCTTTGCTGCTTCCCATGCACGTGTTGAGGCTCTTGAGGCACCCGACGTTATCGCCATGGATGACGATCCCATTCGCGCCGTGATGACCAAGCGTAAATCGTCGATCGTGCTTGCCTGCCGCGCCATCAAAAAGGGCAACGCGGACGCGTTCTTCTCCGCCGGCTCGACCGGTGCCATGACCGCTGCCGCCACCGCCTATGTGACGCCGTTTAGATATATGGCCGAAGGCAAGAAGCAGCCGGTGCGTCCCTGTCTGACCAATGCGCTGCCCAATCGCGCCGGCGGTCTGACGGTGCTGTGCGATATGGGCGCCAACCCCGATGTCGAGGTCGATGACATGGTGCGTTTTGCCCAGATGGGTAGCGCCTATGCCCGCGTCGTCCTGGGCATCGAGCATCCCCGCGTGGGCCTGCTTGCCAATGGCACCGAGGACGAGAAGGGTTCCAACTTTACCAAGGCCTGCTTCCCGGCCATGAAAGCCGCCGTTCCCGGCTTTGTGGGCAACTGCGAAGGCACCGACCTCACCTCGGGCAATTTCGATGTCGTCGTTGCCGATGGCATGTCGGGCAATATTGCGCTCAAGGCCACCGAGGGCGCTGCCAAGTTTTTGCTGCAGGAACTCAAGGGTGCCTTTATGGCCTCGCTCGGCACCAAGATCGCCGCGCTGCTCATCAAAAAGCAGATGCGCGAGATTAAGGCCAAGCTCTCTGGTGATGCCAAGGGCGGTGCGATTCTTTTGGGCCTGCGTGGCGTGGTCCTAATCGGCCATGGCGCCACCTCGGTCGAGGCTGTTAAAAACGGTACGCTCGCGGCGGCCGAAGCCGTGCGCGCGGGGCTGGTCGAGAACGTCGCCAACTCCATGGACGGCATCGTTTTGTAAGAGCGAGTTAGAGCGCTGTTATGTGCCTCGCGGCCTGCTTCGTGGGGTAGAATCAGAACCGTGTCTTGGTACCGCCCGGGCGGTACCATTCTTTTGGTATTCATTCACTATGAGAGGAAGCGCTATGGACCGCTCCGAAATCTTCGACAAGATCGCCGAGGTCGCTGCTGACGTTCTGGGCGTCGATGTTGCCGAAATTAGCGATGAGACCACCTTTGACGATCTCGATGCCAACTCGCTCGAGCGCCTGCAGCTGGTTACGGCTATCGAGGACGAGTTCAACCTCGAGATCGATGACGAGACTCTGCTCTCGCTCAACTCTGTCGCCGACGCCGTCGACGCGATCGAAAACGCCAGGGAGGCCTAGGTCTTGGCTTTGTCTGAACGACTTACGCGTGCCCAGGAAATCCTGGGCCACGAGTTCAATAATAAGGTGCTGCTGCGCGCGGCGCTTACGCATCCCTCGGCAGTCGAGGGCCAGCCGGTTTCTGCCAGCTATGAGCGCCTTGAATTCTTGGGCGATTCCATTTTGGGCGCTGTGGTCGCACGCTCCCTGTTTGAGTCCTATCCGGAGTTTGACGAGGGCAAGCTCACGCGCCTGAAGGTGTCGCTTGTCTCGGGCGCTACGCTGTCCGAGGTGTCGCACGAGCTGGGTATCGACGACATCATCATCTTTGGTGCCTCCGAGACCGGTACCGGCGCGCGTGGCCTGCACTCGGCGCTCGAGAACGTCTATGAGTCGCTCGTGGGCGCGCTGTATCTGGATGCTGGCTGGGATGCGGCGGCGGAGTTTATCCACCGTACGCTTAAGCCCCATTTGGCCTCTGAGCGTGCCGAGCATCCTGCGAACCCCAAGTCGTTCTTGCAGGAGTGCGTGCAGGCAGACGGCCATGAGCCTCCCGCGTATAAGCTTGTTGGCTCCGAGGGCCCGGCGCATGCGCCCACCTTTACCGCCGTGGTGTTGATCGATGGTATTCGCCAGGGTCGCGGCTCCGGCTCCTCAAAGAAGGAAGCCGAGGGAGCCGCTGCACTCGAGGCACTTGACCGCATGGGCTACACCACCAACGGCGTGATTCTCAACAAGAAGCCTGTTTAAGCGAGGAACCGTGTATCTCAAGTCCCTCACGCTCAAAGGGTTCAAGTCGTTTGCCGACCGCGCCCATATGACGTTTGAGCCGGGCCTGACCGTCATCGTCGGTCCCAACGGCTCGGGAAAATCGAACATCTCTGACTCGATTCTGTGGGTCCTGGGCGAGCAGAGCGCCAAGCAGCTGCGCGGCCAGGCCATGGAGGATGTCATCTTCTCGGGCTCGTCAGCGCGCAAGCCGGTGGGTGTCGCCGAGGTCACGCTGGTGCTCGATAACTCGGACCATATGCTGCCCGTCGACTTTGACGAGGTCGCCATCACCCGTCGTATGTATCGCTCGGGCGAAAGCGAGTACCTCATCAACTCGAGTCCGTGCCGCCTGATGGACATTCAGGACATCCTGCACGATTCGGGCTTGGGCAAGGATACGCATTCCATCATCAGCCAGGGCAAGCTCGACGCCATTTTGCAGAGCCGCCCCGAGGAGCGCCGTGCCCTCATCGAGGAGGCCGCCGGCATCTCCAAGCACAAGCGCCGCAAGGAGCGTGCGCTCAAAAAGATTAATTCGATGGACGAGCACTTGACCCGTGCCCGCGACATCAATAAGGAGATCGCCCGTCAGCTGCGGCCGCTGGAGCGTCAGGTCGATCGCGCGCGCAAGTACAAAGAGCTGTCCTCGCGCGCGAACGAGCTTACGCAGATGCTGGCCGTCGACGAGCTTCGTTCGCTGCAGTCGCAGTGGAACGACTTGGAGAGCCGCTCCAAGGAGGGTGCTGCCGAGCTTGAGCTTGCGCAGTACCGCTTGGGCGAAAAGGAACGCGAGCTCGAGAAGTTCCAGGTCATGCTCGAGGAAAAGGGCCTGTTTGTGGGCGATCTGGGCGAGCAGCGCCGCCATATGCAAGACGTGGTCGGTCGCATTAACTCCGATATGCGCCTGCTCGAGGAAAAGGGCCACAATATGGTGTCGCGCCTGTCCGACATGCGCGGCCAGATCTCGAGCTCCGAGCATCAGCGTCGTCGCGTGGTCGAGGAGCTCGAGGATGCACGTGCGCAGCTTGAGGAAGTGACCGGCGCGCACATGCAGGCCCAGGAGGACGTTGACGCCGCTGGTCCTGCCGCCGCTGAGCTCCACGAGCGGCGCGTGGCGCTCGACAATCAGATTTCGCAGCTTACGCGTGAGCAACGCGATGTGCAGCGTGTGGCCGATAACGCGGCGCTCGAACTCGCCAAGGTGAAGGACTCGCTGAGCAACGCCGAGGTCGAGGACAACATGTACGCCTCGCGCCTGGAGCAGATTGATGAACAGCTCGAGGAGGTTACAGCATCGCTTGATAGCCGTCGCGACCGTGCTGAGGAGCTTGAGAGTGCCCTTGAGGCGGCTCGTCAGGCCCAGAACGATGCGCGCGAGGCCACCGAGGTCGCCCGTGCAGCCCTGAAGGACTTGCGTAATCGTGAGAGCGAGGCGCGCAACAAGCTGTCCGAGGTGCGCTCGGAGCTTGCCAGCCAAAAGAAGCTCGATGCCCGCATGGCAGACAGCTCGCCGCTGGTGAGCCGTCTGGTGGGCGCGCTGGGCGACGATGTCTCAGGCCGTCTGGGCGACGTGCTCGACGCCCCTCGTGAGCTTGAGGGCCTGGTTGAGCAACTACTTGCCGGCGATATCGATGCTCTTTTGTTTGATGATGCCGCTACGCTTGAGCGCGCCGGTCGTGCGGCTTTGGACCAAAAGAAGGCTTCGGGCGAGGCGCTGCTGATGGCGCGCGGCGTGAGTGGCTTTGCTGCCGCCGAGGGCGCTGCCGGTACGCGTCTGGTCGATCGTCTGTCCGTGCGCTCCGGTTATGGCCCGGTTGTCGAGGCCCTTCTCGGCGGCTATTACGTGGTCGATGACTTGGCTGCCGCGTTGGCTGCCCCTGTCGTTGACGGTGTGACCTACGTGACTCCCGATGGCGCCCGCGTGAGCTGTGGTGGTCTGGTGCGCGTGGGGCTCGATGCCGGCGAGGCTTCGGGTGCCTTGGAGCGCAAGCGCCGCATCCGTGAGCTCGAGGGCCTGGAACCCGATCTGGCTGCCATCTTTGAGCATGCTTCGGACCAAGTCGTTGAGGCCAACGCCGCCGTCGAGGAGGCACGTGCCGCCGAGGGCGATGCCGCCGGTGAGATCGCCCGTCTTGAGGGCGAGCGCCGCTCGCTGCTCTCCGAGATCGGCCGCTTGGAGCAAAGCGTCAACAATGCCGAGGTCGAGCGCGTGCGCATCTCCAAGCGCCGCGAGCAGGCCTCCGAGGCCGTTCGCGCTGCGCGCCCGCGCGTTGACGAGCTCACCCGTTCGCGTGACGAGGCGCGTGCACAGGCAAGCGACCTGGGTCTCCAGATTGCCGAGGCCAACGATGAGCTCGATCGCGTTCGCCGTGACGATTCCGAGGCCGCCGGTAAGCTCGCCGATGCCAAGGTGCGCCTGGCCCAGACGAGCGAGCGCCTGCGTTCGCTGAAGGGCCGCGTGCCCGACCTTGAGCATCGTCTTGAGGGCATCGACCGTCGTATCCGCGGAACACGCCAGGCTTCGCGCTCGCTCGAGCTGCTGCGCCTGCGCGTCGACCCCATGCACGAACGCTATTCTGCCCTGTTGGAACGCGCATCGGATTGGGCAGCGCGCCTGCGTGACCAGGCCTCTCTGGAAGAGGCGGACTCCGCTTCGCTCAAGAAGACCATCGAGGATGCCAAGGCCGGGGTCTCCCGTGCCAAGGAGCGGGTTGATGCCGCCACGGCGATGCAAAATGAGTTCAAGGTTGCGCGCGGCAAGCTCGAGGTGCAGGTAGAGGCGGCCATCAAGGCCATTACCGCCGACGGTACCACGGTGCTCGAGGAAGCGCTCATGCTGCCGGCGCCCACCGATCGCGATGCCGCCGAGCGCGAGCTCAACCAGCTTGTGCGCCAGATCAACAATCTGGGCCCCGTGAACCAGGTTGCCATGGAGGAGTACGAGCAGCTCAAGCGCCGCGCCGACTACATCGAGGAGCAGCTGGCTGATCTGGAGAGCGCGCGCAAGGCGCTCACCAAGATCACGGTGGCCATTGATCGCAAGATGCGCAAGGCGTTTCTGGTGACGTTTGAGAAGGTCGACGCGAACTTCCGCGAGATCTTCGCCATGCTGTTCCCGGGTGGCCAGGCTCATCTTGAGATGACCGATCCCGAGCATCCTGCCGAGACGGGCATTGAGGTTGTGGCGCAGCCGCGCGGCAAGCGCATTACCAAGATGATGCTCATGTCGGGTGGCGAGAAGAGTCTGACGGCGCTCGCCCTGCTCTTTGCCGTGTACCGCACGCGCACGGTGCCGTTCTATGTGCTGGACGAGGTCGAGGCGGCGCTTGATGACGCCAACCTGTCCAAGCTCATCGGAGCCCTCGATGTGCTGCGTTCCGATACACAGCTCTTGGTCATTTCGCATCAGCGCCGTACTATGGAGGACGCTGACGTTCTCTATGGCGTCTCGATGCAAGCCGACGGCGTCAGCCGCGTCGTCTCGCAAAAACTCGATCGCGAAACCGGAAAGGTCGTGAATGCATAATGGGATTCTTTGACGCTCTCTCGCGCGGACTTGAGCGCAGCCGCGAGGCCCTCAACGAGGTCTTCTACTTTGGCGGCGAGGTCGACGAGGACTTTTGGGAGGACCTTGAGGACACCCTCGTTATGGGTGACATGGGTGCCGAGGTCGCTATTCAGGTCTCCGATGACCTGCGCGATGCCGCAGCCAAGAAGAACCTCAAGACCGCACCGCAGCTTCGTCGCGCTCTGGCCGAGCAGCTTGAGCAGCACTTTGTGCCCATCGAGCGCGATCCGTTCTCCGATACGCCGAGCTGCGTGCTGTTTGTGGGCATCAACGGTGCCGGCAAGACCACGACGGTCGGCAAGATTGCGAGCGCCATGGCTTCCCGCGGCAAGAATGTCGTGATCGGTTCGGCCGATACCTTCCGCGCCGCCGCCATCGAGCAGCTCGATGTGTGGGGTCAGCGCGCCGGTGTTCCCGTCATCAAGCGCGACCGCGGCTCCGACCCGGCGAGCGTTTGTTACGACGTGCTCGACGAGGCCGACAGGCGCGGCAGCGACCTGGTGCTTATCGACACCGCCGGTCGTCTGCATACGAGCCCCGAGCTCATGCGCGAGCTCGCCAAGGTGGTCAACGTGACGCGTAAGCGCGCCGCCAATATGGCCGCCGGCCCCATGCCGGTTTCGGTCGTGCTTGTGATCGATGCCGCCACTGGTCAGAACGGTCTGAACCAGGCGCTCGAGTTTAACGAGGCGCTGGGCCTGGACGGTATTATCATGACCAAGCTCGACGGCACGGCTAAGGGCGGTATCGCCATGGCCGTGGCCGAGAAGCTCAAGCTCCCGATCCTGCGCATCGGCGTGGGCGAGCAGGTCGATGACCTGCAGGAGTTTAACGCCAAAGATTTCTGCCGCGCCCTGGTGGGCGAGTCCAACTAAGGAGTAACCAGTGTTTGATTCCCTGAGCGATCGCCTCAACGACACATTTGACCGCCTGCGCGGCAAGGGTAAGCTGACCGAGGCCGATATCACCTCGGCCATGCGCGACATTCGCATGGCGCTGCTCGAGGCCGACGTTAACTTTAAGGTCGTCAAGGAGTTCGTTGCTAAGACTAAGGAGCGCTGCATGACCGCCGAGGTCATGGAGTCGCTGTCGCCGGCGCAAAACGTCGTCAAGATCGTGCTCGACGAGCTCACCGAGATGCTCGGCTCCACCGAGAGCAAGCTCGTTTTTAGTAACCGCATTCCTAATGTCATCATGCTCGTGGGCCTGCAGGGCTCCGGTAAGACCACGGCTGCCGTAAAGCTTGCCTACCTGCTCAAGAAGCAGGGCCGCTCGCCGCTGCTCGCCGCGTGCGACGTCTACCGTCCCGCTGCTGCCGACCAGCTTGCCACGCTCGGCGGCGAGATCGGCGTGCCGGTCTTCCGCGGTGACGGCGAGCACCCGGTCGACATCGCCAAGGGCGCCATCCAGGAGGCCGTCGACCACCTGCGTGACGTGGTCATCGTCGATACCGCCGGTCGTCTGCAGATCGACGAGCAGATGATGCAGGAGGCCGTGGACATCAAGAAGGCCGTCAAGCCCGATCAGGTGCTAATGGTCGTCGATGCGATGACCGGCCAGGATATTGTCAACGTCGTCTCGACCTTCGCCGAGCGTACCGACTTTGACGGCGTGATCATCTCCAAGCTCGACGGCGATGCCCGTGGCGGCGGCGCGCTTTCCGTGCGCCAGGTGACCGGCAAGCCTATCAAGTTCGTGAGCATGGGCGAGAAGCCCGATTCGCTGGAGCCGTTCTACCCCGACCGTATGGCCAAGCGCATCTTAGGCATGGGCGACGTCGTCGGCATCATCGAGAAGGCTCAGGAGGCGGCCGATGCCGAGCAGCTTGAGGCTGCCGAGCGCATGCTGCGCGAGGGCTTTACCATGAACGACATGCTCGACCAGATGAAGGCCGTCAAGAAGATGGGCGGCATGAAGGGTATCCTGGGTATGCTTCCCGGCGGTCAGCGCGCGCTCAACCAGATGGGCGGCAACCTGGACGAGGGCATCTTCGACAAGAACGAGGCCATCATCATGTCGATGACCAAGGAGGAGCGCCTGCGTCCCTCTATTATCAACGGCCAGCGTCGCGCCCGCATCGCCAAGGGCGCCGGCGTGACCCCCACCGAGGTCAATAGCCTTATGAAGCAGTGGGGTGAGATGAACAAGATGATGGGCCGCATGCGCACGATGGCCAATCAGGCGCAAGCCGGCGGTAAGAAGGGCAAAAAGGGTAAGAAGGGCAAAAAGATGCGCATGCCCAATATTCCCGGCCTGGATGCCATGGGTCTGGGCGGCATGGGCGGTCTGGGCGGCCTGGGAACGGGCGGTCCTAAGTCCGATATGGACCTGCTGCGCCAGATGGAAGCTCAGATGCGCAATAAGAAATAGGACTGTAATTCCAGCTTGATATGGCAAAGGCCACTCGGAAGCTACCGGGTGGCCTTTGTTGTTGGCTTTGATTGTTGGGTTGCGTTTAGCGTCGCGCCCCGAGCTTGCGGTGCCGTGCCGCTAGTGGCAGCCGCAGCCCTCGTGCCCATCATGGCCGTGATGGCCGTGGCAGCCGCAGGACTCGCCATGCTCGTGGGTGTGCTCGTGGTCATGGCCGTGGCAGTCGCAGGTGGCCTCGCCGGTCTGCGCGAGCGTGCCGGCAATGAGGGCCTCGACGCAGGCATCGCAGCTGCCCTGGGCGCCCGCATAGACCATGATGCCAGCCTGGGTGAGCGCGTTGATGGCGCCGCCGCCGATACCGCCGCAGATGAGCGTGTCAACGCCACCGTTGGCAAGCAGACCCGCCAGGGCGCCGTGACCGGTGCCGCCGGTGCCTACGACCTGCTCGTTGAGCACCTTGTCATCCTGGATGTCGTAGATCTTGAACTGCTCGCTGCGGCCAAAGTGCATAAAGATTTTGCCGTTGTCGTACGTCGTTGCCACCCTCATGGTGTCGACCTCCTTTGCTGGCCATGCGGCCGTCGTCGTGGTAATGGGGGAGTACGCGATGCTGCCGCCTTCGATGCTGAGTGCCCGTCCATTGACCAGCGCGTTTGCCACCTTGCGATGTGCGCGGCTGCAGATGGCCGCCACGGTGGCACGAGCGATACCCATGTGCTGGGCGACTGCCTCCTGATTGAGGCCTTCCAGGTCGCATAACCGCAGGACTTCGAGCTCGTCGATTGTCATGTCGATGGCGTCTCCGCTGGCAAGGCCGTCGGGGGTAAAGCCGCGATATTCGGGAATGATCCCAACGCGGCGCAATTTTTCGCGTCTTCCTGCCATACGCTCTCCAAATCTGACATATGTCAACAATAGAATAGCGAACGTGCGGATTTGCGCAAGGAATTTCTGGCATATGTCAGAAAGTGAGGGCTTATGTTTGGGCTGTGGGGCCGCGTGCGCCTGGGCTACAATGAATCTCGCTTATAGGCGACTGACAGGAGGGTCAATGAGCAAAGCTGATCAACAGTTTGTAACCATGTGCCGCGATATCTTGGACCATGGCACCACGACCGAGGGCCAAAAGGTCCGACCGGTGTGGGAGGATGGCACCCCTGCCTATACCATTAAAAACTTTGGCGTTACGGCACGTTACGACCTGCGCGAGGAGTTCCCCGCGCTCACGCTGCGTCGCACGGCGCTTAAATCTGCCATGGACGAGATCTTGTGGATCTATCAAAAGAAGTCCAATAACGTCCATGACCTCAACAGCCATATTTGGGATGAGTGGGCCGACGAGACCGGTTCCATCGGCAAGGCCTATGGGTATCAGATTGGCCAGAAGAGCCATTATGCCGAGGGCGACTTTGACCAGATGGATCGCGTGCTGTACGACCTTAAGCATACGCCGTACAGTCGCCGCATCATGACCAACACGTACGTGTTTAGCGACCTGTCCGAGATGCACCTGTATCCGTGCGCGTACAGCGTGACCTATAACGTTACGCAGCGCCCGCAGGACGACAAGCCCACACTCAACATGATTCTCAATCAGCGCAGCCAGGACATTTTGGCCGCGAACAACTGGAACGTGTGCCAGTATGCCATTTTACTGATGATGGTCGCGCAGTCGGTCGATATGATTCCCGGTGAGCTGCTGCATGTGATCGCCGATGCCCACATTTACGACCGTCATGTCGATATCGTCCGCGAGCTTATCGAGCGTCCGCAGTTTGCTGCGCCCAAGGTAACGCTCAACCCCGATGTGCACGATTTCTACGCGTTTACGACCGACGACCTGATCGTCGAGGGCTACGAGCACGGCCCGCAGGTCAAGAACATTCCCATTGCAGTGTAGGTGGCGATCATGACGTGTAAGCTATCTGCTATCGTCGCCGTGTGTGACGACTGGGGCATTGGGTGCGAGGGCGATATGGTAGTGTCCAATCGCGCCGACATGCGTCATTTTGTGGCGTGCACCAAAGGTTGCCCGGTTATTATGGGGCGCAAGACCCTGCTGAGTTTTCCCGGCGGGCGTCCGCTCAAGAACCGTCGCAATATCGTGCTCACCCGCGACGAGAGCTTTGCTCCCGAGGGCGTCGACGTGGTGCATAGTATCGACGAGGCGCTCGCCGCGGTTGCCGATGAGCCCGTTGCCTGGGTGATCGGTGGTGGCGATGTCTATCGGCAGTTTTTGCCGTACTGCGTGGAGGCCGAGGTCACGCATAACCACTGCGTCCATCCCGTGGACACGTATTTTCCCAATTTGGACGCCGATCCTGCATGGGAAGTTTCGCAGGCTGGCGGGGTTGCCACGATTGCCGCGGGCGAGGGTGACGAGGGTCTCGATTATGAGTTCGTGACATATCGTTGCGTTGAGGCGTGAATCGCCTAGCGTGAACGGTATTATCGGGTTGATTGAATGCATGGGGCGGCGCTTCGCGTCGCCTCGTTTGGTATAGATGTGCTGTTAAGAAGGGTGCGGGCTGGCTGCTATGACTGATGCCGTTGAGGTTCTGCGAATCGATTCGCTTACGGATGAGCGGCTCGACGCCTACGTGCGACTGACCGAGCGCGAGCTTCGCTGCGTGCTGGAGCCCCAAAAGGGTATCTTTATCGCTGAGAGTGCCAAGGTTATCGAGCGCGCGGTGCGTGCCGGATACCAGCCGGTGAGCTTTCTTTTGGGCGAACGCTGGCTCGATCAGATGATGCCGCTGTTTGAGCGCCTGGTTGTACGCGAGGGCGCAGGTCCGGTTCCTGTGTTCGTTGCCTCCATGGAGCTCATGGAGCAATTGACGGGCTTTAACGTGACGCGCGGCGCGCTCGCGGCGTTTCGTCGCCCGCGGCAGATTCCGGTTGATGAGTTTCTCGACGGCGTCGTCGAGGCGGCGGGGGAGCGTCCGGTGCGTGTGTGCGTGCTCGAGGGCATTGTCGACCATACCAATGTGGGCGCGATTTTCCGTTCGGCGGCCGCATTGAACGTTGACGGTATTTTGGTCAGCCCTACGTGCTGCGACCCGCTGTACCGTCGCTCGGCCCGCGTGAGCATGGGCACGGTGTTTCAGGTGCCGTGGACGCGCATTGGCAGCGAGGCTCGTGTGTGGCCGCACGATGGCCTGGCGGCACTGCACGAAGCCGGTTTTTCTTGTGCTGCCATGGCATTGACGGACGATTCCGTATCGCTAGACGATCCCGTGCTGCAGGAGATTGACCGCCTGGCAATCTTTATGGGTACCGAGGGTGCCGGCCTGGGTGCCAAGACTATCGCGGGCTGCGACCGGCCCGTGCGCATTCCGATGGCGCACGGGGTCGATTCGCTTAACGTGGCAGCGGCGAGTGCCGTCGCCTTTTGGCAGCTGTGCCCGCACGTGAGTAATGAGTACCACTACCAGCCGGGGCTGTATCACTAGGCAGATAGTTCGCACCGGGCTCTTATTCGGGGTGTTTCGGTCGGCGCCGGTCGGTGCTAAGCTGGTATTGGCGTTGGTCTTAATTTGCTGTTTTGTCGGTTGACGTGCGCTTTTGGGGAGGGCGTGTGGCTAAGAAATCTACGGCTATCGATGTAACGCAGGGTGTTATTTGGCAGCAGCTGCTTTCGCTGTGCGTTCCCATCTTTTTTAGTTCGTTTTTTCAGCAGGCCTACACGCTCATCGGTACGTATATCGTCGGCCAGTTTGGCGGCAAACTCGCACTGGGTGGCATTCAAGCCACGATGGTGCTTACCGAGCTCTGCATTGGCTTTTGCGTTGGCGTTGGCGCCGGCTGCGCGGTCATTACCGGTCAGTTTTTTGGTCAGCACGATGATGAGCGATTGAGTCGTTCGGTCCATACGGCCATGACGCTCGCGCTGGTGGGCGGTATCGTTTTCTCGATTCTTGGCATAGTGTTCGTTGAGCCCATGCTGGTACTTATGAACACGCCGCATGAACTATTGGCCGAGGGCGTGGCCTATGCTCGTTGCTATTTTGCCGCCATGGTTGCGGCGCTGCTGCTCAATATGGGAACGGCGCTGCTGCGCGCCGTGGGCGACACACGCGGTCCTGCTGTGATCATTGCTTCCGGCTGCCTTGTTAATGCGGTGCTGGATGTCATCTTCGTTGCCGTGCTTCATATGGAGGCTCTGGGCTGCGGCATCGCGGTGGCGCTGACCATTTGCTCCAACGCCACGATGATCGTGATTCGTATGATGCACGCTCCGGGTGCGTGGCGGCTTTCACTGTCCAAACTCTGCATTGATCCTGGCATTTGTAAGAGCATGATCTCGTGTGGTCTGCCGCTTGGCTTTCAGTCTGCTGCGTATTCGATTTCCAACGTTTTGATTCAGGTGTCGGTCAACTCGTTTGGTGCCGATGTCACCACGGCGTGGGGTCTTTCGGGCCGTTTGGATGGCATTGTCTGGATGGTTACCGAGGCGCTTGGCGTTTCGATCACCACGTTCTCGGCACAGAACTTTGGCGCGCGCAACTACGAGCGCATGCGCAAGGGCTACCATACGTCGCTTGTGCTGTCGTTTATGCTCATTGGTGGCCTGTCTGCCGTGCTACTGGTGTTCTCGGGTCCGTTGTCGCGTCTGTTTGTCGACGATGCTTCGATTTCGGCCTACACCACGACGATTCTTCATTTCATCGCGCCGTTCTACGCGATCTTCTCGATTATCGAAAACGCGTCCGGCTCCATCCGCGGCGCTGGCGTGAGCTTCCAGCCTATGATGCTCACGATTTTTGGCACCGTCGTGCTCAGGGTGATCTGGGTGTTTGCGATTATGCCGTTCGATCCGTCGCTTGAGCACCTGCTGCTGGTTTACCCCGTAACTTGGCTAATCACGGCCACGATGTTTACCATCTACCACCACAGCGGCAACTGGCTCGGCCGCGCCACCGCCTAATGATCCGAAGGGGACGGAGGAAAACGGATCATTGACCTGGCGATAAGGCAAAATGATCCGTTTTCCTCCGTCCCCTTCGGATCATTTAGTATTCGATGCCTTGGCGGGCTAGGAGGCCTTCGTCGAAGTAGTGTTTGACGGGGCGCATTTCGGTTACTAGGTCCGCGAGATCGGCCAGTGGCAGCAAGCCGCGGCCGGTGAGCACGAGCTCTGTGGTGGTCGGTTTCATTGCGATCAACGCTTCGACATCTTCGCGCGTCACAAAGCCTCGGCGCATGGCTTCTCCCAGCTCATCCAAGATCAGCACGTCGACCTGGCTAATCTGCTCGCGCGCCAGCTCCATGATCTGTGCGGCACAGGCTTCGGGCGTGTCGCGGTCGGCTTGTACGATGCGCAGACCTAAACGGGGCGCCGCATCATGCTCGGCGCAGTGCAGCTTCTTGGCAAACTGAAGCATGAGTACGTTAAGTCCATAGCCCGTGGCGCGCAGCGCAAGCCCCAGCGCAGCCGTCGTCTTGCCCTTGCCGTCGCCCGTATAGATTTGAACCTTGCCGACTCCCAGTGATGCCTTCTCTGTCCTTTCGTGCCCGGCGTCGGTTTATCGCCGTCCGGGTTGGGTATTCTAGAAAAAATTATCAACCCCAGTAGATGGAGTTCAAGCAGATGGAGATGGATGACAATAAACGTAGACGGAATATGATCCTCTACGTGCTCATCGCCTTCGTCGTCTACCTCGTGCTCTCGACCGTTCTGTTCCCCAACATCGGTCACACGCAGCAGATTACGAAGACTGATTACTCGACGTTTGTCAAAGCGCTCGATAAGAAGAGTGTCGACAAGGTCGAGTACAACACGGACGATTACACGATTTATTACACCAAGAAGGGCGAGGACGAGAACATCGCCTACAAGACGACCGGCGTGCCGAGTGACACGGGCTTTACCGATCGCGTGCTCGAGGCCGGCGCCTCGCTGGAGTCGATGGTTCCCGATAAGAACTCGGGCCTGATGACTTACTACTTGCTCACGCTCGTCCTTCCCATGGCGATTTTCTTCCTCATCGGTTGGTGGCTCAATCGTCGCATGAAGAAGGCCATGGGCGATGACGGCCCGTCGATGAACTTTGGCGGCGGTGGTTTTGGCGGCGGCGGACTGGGCAAGTCCGGTGCTCGCGTTATCGCTTCCAAGGATGTGGGCGTGACCTTTAAGGACGTTGCTGGCCAGGAAGAGGCCAAGGAATCCCTTAAGGAGGTCGTCGACTTTCTGGAGAAGCCGCAGCGCTACGAGGAGATCGGCGCCAAGCTGCCGCGCGGTGCTCTTCTTGTCGGCCCTCCGGGTACCGGTAAGACCCTGCTTGCCAAGGCTGTGGCCGGCGAGGCCGGTGTTCCGTTCTTTAGCATTTCGGGCTCGGAGTTTGTTGAGATGTTTGTCGGTCGCGGCGCTGCTAAGGTGCGTGACCTGTTTAAGCAGGCCAAGGAAAAGGCCCCGTGCATCGTTTTTATCGATGAGATCGATACCATCGGCAAGAAGCGCGATGGCGGCGGCTTTAGTGGCAACGACGAGCGCGAGCAGACGCTCAACCAGCTGCTGACCGAGATGGACGGCTTCGATAACCACAAGGGTATTGTCGTTCTCGCTGCTACCAACCGACCCGACAGCCTTGACCCGGCCCTGTTGCGCCCCGGTCGTTTTGACCGCCGCATCCCCGTTGAGCTGCCCGACCTGACCGGCCGTAAGAACATCCTTGAGCTGCATGCCAAGAGCGTGAAGACTCAGCCGCCGATCGACCTGACCGCGATTGCCCGCGCCACGCCCGGTGCCTCGGGCGCCGACCTGGCCAATATCATCAACGAGGGCGCCCTGCGTGCCGTCCGCGAGGGTCGCAAGCGCGCCACGCAGGACGATTTTGAGGAGTCGGTGGAGGTCGTCATCGCCGGTCAGCAGCGCAAGTCCACGGTGCTGTCCGATCACGAGAAGCAGGTCGTTTCTTACCACGAAATCGGCCATGCCATCGTTGCCGCTCGCCAGAAGGGCTCTGCGCCGGTCACGAAGATTACCATCGTACCGCGCACGAGCGGTGCTCTGGGCTACACCATGCAGGTCGAGGAGGATGAGCGCTTCCTGACCACACGCCAGGAGGTCCTGGACAAGCTCGCCGTCTATTGCGGTGGCCGTGCAGCCGAGGAGCTCATCTTTGGTGAGATGACGACCGGCGCAGCCAACGATATCGAGCAGGCCACCAAGCTCGCCCGTAACATGGTGACGCGCTTTGGTATGTCCGATGAGTTTGGCATGATGGCACTCGGTACCGTTCAGAATGCGTACCTCAACCAGGACACGTCTCTCACCTGCGCCCCCGGTACGGCCGAGCGCGTGGACGCGATTGTCGCCAAGCTGATCGAGGATGCGCATGACCGCGCCCTGCAGATTCTCAAGGAGAACAAGTTTAAGCTCCACGAGCTGGCTCGTTATCTGTACAAGAAGGAGACGATCACGGGTGAGGAGTTTATGAATCTCCTCACGCGCGAGAACCCGCTGATGCCAAAGCAGCAGTAATACTAGTTGCACAGTGTCAATCGCCCCATTTGAGTGTCCATCTCAAATGGGGCGTTTTGCGTGGGGAGAGTTGTATATGAAGATCGTGGTAAGTGCCTGTTTGATGGGCGAGAGCTGCAAGTATAACGGGCTCGACAACTACCATCGCGAGCTGGTCGAGGCTTGCGAGCGTACGGGGACCGAGGTCCTGTTGGTATGCCCTGAGGTTTTTGGTGGCTTGCCTACACCGCGCAAGCCGTCCGAGATTGTGAACGGAGAGGTTCGTACCTGCGAGGGCGTGTCGGTTGATCGCGAGTTTCGCCAGGGTGCTCAACGTGCGCTCGATATGTGCGAGCAGGCGGGCGGCCCGTCCGAGATTGTTGCGTGCATTTTGCAGGATCGCAGTCCGTCGTGCGGCGTGGGCCATATCTACGACGGATCCTTCAGCGGCACGCTCACAACGGGTAACGGTGTCTTCGTTGACCTGCTCCTGCGCCACGGCTACCGCGTGATCCCGGCAAGCGAATTCGATCCCAGCATGCTGGAACATTGTCCATAGCACTCGAACCCAACACTTCCTCACGGGTGACCGTTTTGGCATCATCCGTGAAGTTGATATTGAGTACGACCCGGTCATCAAAGACGTAGACCGAGTTGACAGGCGCCGTACCCAGGTAGCCCCTCTCCGCGGCCCTCACGCAGGAACGCGCACACGGCCTTCCCGTCTCTTGCGCCCCTCCCGGAACTGTCCACATCAGTGTAGCCAATCCAGTCAGCCAAGGGCTGCAGCCCGGACAACGCCGCGATGGAGGGCTTCTTCGGCCTGCTCAAGAGGGAGTTCTGGCACGGCAGGGACTGGTCGGGCTGGACCCCTGCTCGCTTCATCGAGGAGCTCGGGGGGCTGGATCGGCCGATACAATACGGAGAGGCGCAGCGATGCGCTCGGCGGCCGCACGCCGGCCGAGTTCCGCGCCGCGCTGGGAAGGGCCGCGTAGCGGTCCAAGAAATCGTCCGCAGTCCCCATTCTTGCCCCTTTGGGACAGCTTCTTGTTGGGGCGTGCCCGCCCCAAACCCTGCTAGGAATGAGTACAGCAAACTGAAATATTCAAATTAGTCTTTGCAAATTACCTTTGAACATTCACCATCAATTACAATTCCCTGACGGTTGTTAATTGGGCATAGATTCAAATC
>CAJKHC010000012.1:0-74269 GCA_905199605.1 uncultured Collinsella sp. | reverse complement strand
GACGCCGCCCTCTCAAGGCGGAGATCACCAGTTCGAATCTGGTACGGGCTACCACTTCTTTTCTGCCGAGGCCTATGGCCCGTTCGTCTAGCGGTTTAGGACGCCGCCCTCTCAAGGCGGAGATCACCAGTTCGAATCTGGTACGGGCTACCACGCATCTGATACCCGGTCTTTCCACGGAAGGCCGGGTTTTTTATTATCAAACAACTGTCTGTCATTCCCGTTTGAACAAGAGCTTTGCGTTCTGCTTATGGCCCTTACGGGTACAATAACCAAGATATTTTGACTGTTAGAAGGAGTCTCATGACGGAGTCCTCTCAGCATACGTCCAAGCCCCAGGTCGAGGTTGAGGCCTCGGGCGGCGATGACAATAAGAGCGCACGCCGCGGCGCAATCTTTATCGGCGTTGTGCTGGTGGGTTATATCGTCTATCTGGTGGTAACCGGGCAGATGGGGCAGTTCTGGGCTGCTATGTCGAGCGTCCAGGCGCCCTGGCTCGTTGTCGCGTGTCTTTGCATGTTTATGTATCTGTTCTTTGGCATTGTGGCCTATGCGATCGCCGTCTGGCTCGACCCCAATTCACCCGTCGGCATTCGCGACCTGATCTCGGTCGAGGCGAGTGGCATCTTTTTTGGCAACCTGACGCCCATGATGATGGGCTCTACGCCTGCCCAGATCTACCGCCTGACCAAAGCGGGCCAAAACGTGGGCGAAGCGGGTGCCACGCAGTTCACCCGATTTATTGTGTATCAGTTTGGCCTCGTTGCCTGGGGCGCTATCCTATTGCTTGCTCGCATGCCGTTTTTTGCCGAGCGCTATGGCGACATGACGCTGCTGTGCGTCTTTAGTTTTGGCGGTCACTGCTGCATCCTGCTCGGCATCTTCGCCGTCGCGCTCATGCCTAAGACCGTCACGCGCGTCGCCCATTGCATCATCAATTGGCTCGAGCGCATAGGTGTCTCGGCCACTAAGATCGATGGATGGCGCTCGTTTGTCGATGGCGAGATCTACTCCTTCTCCGAGAAGTTCAAGCTTTCGGCCGGACATTTTTCTTCCATGCTGCTCACCGTGTTTATCACCATGCTGCAGCTCGCGTTTTTCTATCTGGTGCCGTATTTTCTGATGCTCGCCTTTGGCCACCACGAGGTCGACTTTTTCTCGGTCATGGCCGCGAGCGCCTTTGTCCAGCTGCTGAGCTCTGCGGTTCCCTTGCCCGGTGGAACTGGTGGCGCTGAGGGCGGCTTTGCTTTGTTCTTGGGTCATTTCTTTGGGTCGGCTTCGACCGCCGGCTATCTGCTGTGGCGTCTCATTACGTTTATCGCGCCGACCATTTTGGCTGCGCCCCTGCTGGGCCTTAAGAGCGCCCACAACGAGAGCATCCATGCGCGCTGGGATCGCGTGATGCGCAAGCTCGGCCGCGAGCCTCAGACGCCCTCTGCGCCCACTAAGCCGCACCCCACGAATGCTGTTACCGTTGATCCCAGGAAGCACGCTCAGAAGGCTTCTGGGACCGCTAAGCCGGCTCATAAAGCCTATGTGCGCCAGACGGGCGACGGTATCCGCGTATCTCCGTCGGCGCTCAATAAGAAGAAGCACCCTAAGTCGCGGTAGGGCAGTCGTGCGTTCTTCATGATGCGGGGCATATTTGAGCTGTATGGGGGATAATCCTCTTACGTAGATTATCTCTCATCTGTTGATGAATGCTCGCATATCGAAGGGACACACCCATGGCCACCAGTAAACCGCGTATTGATCGCCGTATCGTTCGCAGCCGCAATGCCATCCTTTCCGCTTTTGAGCGCTTGCTCATGGAAAAGCCGCTGGCAGACATTACGGTGAGTGCCATCGCGCGCGAGGCCAATGTCGACCGTAAAACCTTCTACGTGCACTTTGGTACGGTTGATGGCTTGCTCGATGCCATTGCCGTCGATGTGGTGGAGATGATTGTCGACTCGGTCGAGAAAACGCTTGCTTCCATGGACGGTGACACCAACGAGCGCGCCCTGGGCGCGGCGGCGACCTTCTTTAAAACCGTTAACGAGGCGCTGTGCAACAACCTGGTGCTCAATCGTCAGCTGATCGAGAACATTCCGCTCGATGATTTTATGGCTCGTCTTCGTGCGCCGCTCGAGCACGAGATTGCCGAGCGCGATCTGCTGCCCCACGGTCTCAAGGACGAGATGTTCGACTACTATCTGGCGTTTTTGCTGTCGGGTATTATCGGAATCTATCGCACATGGGCGCTGTCTGACGACTCGGTTCCTATCGAGCGCGTCTCGGAGGTCGCCAACGACCTGACTCTCAATGGCCTGTCGAGTCTGGAATCTCGCTTGGATTAGGCGCAGGCTCGAGTTCGCGAGGCGCTTGTCGGGGTGCAGCCCGATCGATCAGGCGACGAGCATCCCGCCGAAGCAGTCGATGACCGGGCTCAGGTAGACCTTCTCGCCGCCCGGGAGCCTGAACTCGGTGATGTCGGTGAGCCACAGCAGGTTGGGCTCGTCGGCGTGGAAATTCCTGTTTACGAGGTTCTCCGGCGCCTTGTAGACCTCGCCGGCGTAGGAGCTGTAGCCTGAGGATCCTTAAAAGAAAGTCCAGTTTATCCTTTCCACCCCAATTGGGAATCCTCCGATGTGCCTTCGCACGCTCGCATGACCTCGATACCGTGCGAGCGTGCGAACTCGACGAGCTCTGCGTTGCGGGCGTTTATGGTGCCGAAGGCGGCGGGACACACGATAAGGCGCGCGCAGTGGACGAGGAGCTCTTTGGCGCGGGCTATGGTTCTATCCCCGATCGGCTCGAAGGCGCGCTCGGCCACGCATTCCGCCGCCAGGTCGCGCGCGAGCTCGCAGTCGATGTCCCCTTCGTGCAGAACGCCCGTGTAGAACGCCTTGCCCTGCCGGATGAGCTGGCGAAACACAGCCGACCCCGTACCTGCGCCGGCGATGACGAACGTGTGCGCATCGCCGTGCGGGCGTCCAATTTCCACGCTGCCGAAGCGCTCGTTGAAGGTGCCATGTTGAAGGCCGTAGAGCTCGCCAATCGTCTCGCGCGTGAATATGTCCTCGGGTGCGCCGGCGCGGAAGACCCGGCCGTCCTTCACGCAAATCACCTTGTCGGCGCTTTTCTGCGCGAGCTCGAGTTCGTGGATGGACATGATGACAGCCACATTCCGCGATTTCGCAAGGTGGCGAAGTATTCGCAGCAGGTCGATCTGGTAGCGGATATCGAGATACGACGTGGGCTCGTCGAGCACGAGCACACGCGGATCCTGTGCGATGGCGCGTGCGAGCATGACGCGCTGGCGTTGCCCGTCGCTTATCTGCATGAAGTCGCACTCGGCGAGCTCTTCCATATGTGCGGTTTTCATGGCCTCGTCGACCCGACTATGGTCGTTAGGCGAGAGTGCGCCCATTCGCCCGGTGTAGGGATGTCTTCCCGCCTCTACGATATCGCGGCAGGTGAGGAGCTCGGTCCGGGGGCGATCTGTCAGCATAACGGCAAGGTTCCTTGCGAACTCCGCCGTCTTCCATCGGGAAATCTCCCGCCCGTCGAGCTCGACCGCGCCGGCAAGCGGTGCCAGATGGCGTGTGATGGTTTTCAAGATGGTCGACTTGCCCGAGCCGTTAGGCCCGATGAGCGCCACGACATCGCCCGCGCGAACCTCCAGATCGACGCCTTCGACTACGACCTTCTTGTCGTAGCCCGCCGCCAGGTCGCTTATGCGGAAAAGCGGCGCTCCGTCAGCCTGCGTTTCGACCGGAGTTTCGAGGTTCGGCTCCGCTCGGAGGAGGCGTTCCTCGCGCAGTTCCGCACGAGCCGAAAGTGCCTTCTGGCGCTTTCGTGCGAGCTCAGGACTGTCTAAGCATGGAATGTCCCCTCCGAGCGTTTTGGGCCGCGGCGCGAATTCTCCCATCTACCTCACCCGCTTCTTCAACATGAGCGCGATAACCACCGGCGCGCCGAAGATGGCGGTGACAGCGCTGATGGAAAGTTCGACGGGAGAGAACAGTGTGCGCGCGATCAAATCGCAGCCCGCGCAGAAGATGGCGCCTCCCAAGAAGCACGCAGGAATCACGCGGATGGGCTTCGACGACTTTAGCGCCGACTTCACGAGATGCGGAACCGCAATGCCTACGAACGACACCGGACCAGCGAACGCGGTCACGCAGGCGGAGAGCATGCTCGCTAGAAGGACGAGCGCCACGCGGAAGCGTGCGACGTTCACGCCGACGCTTTTCGCGTAGGCCTCTCCCAGCTGGAAGGCGGAAAGGGGCTTCGATATCGCGAATACGCATGCGCTTACGGTGATCACCACGACCGTGATGACCGCGACGTCGTCCCAGCTCGAACCCGAGAAGCTACCCAAAGACCAGTTGTGCAGGTTCACGATGGACTGGTCGTCGGCGAAGGCGATGAGGAAGTTCGTCGCCGCCGAGCAGATGTATCCCACCATGACGCCCGCCACGATGAGCATGGCCATGGAACTTATGCGCCGTGCAATGAGGAGCACGAAACCGATGGTGATAAGCGAGCCCAGAAACGCTGCGGCCACCATGGCCGGCGAGGACATGGCCTGGTTTGCGCCCAGAAGTACGATCATCGTAAGCGCGACGACGAACTTTGCGCCCGAGGAGACGCCTAAGATGAACGGGTCGGCGATGGGGTTGTTGAAAAACGTCTGCAGCAGGAACCCGGAGAGCGAAAGTGCCCCGCCGAGAAGCACGGCTGAAAGTACGCGCGGCAGTCGAATCTCCCAGATGACCTGGCTTTCCATGGAATTGGCCGCGCCGCCCGAAAGGATGCCGGGGATGTGGTCTGCGGGCACGAGCACGCTCCCGATGCACAGGTTGGTCCCGACGAGCACGATGAGGGCAACAGCGAGCAGCGCCGTCACGACGCGACACCGCGCGGCGCGCCCCGATTCGTCGTATGCCATGGAAAGTCGGCTTCTCATGGTGCTAGCCGAGCTTCCTCAGATAATGGAAGTCGCTCGTGTCATCGCCGGTGAACGCCCCGTGCAGCTCGTCGATAATGTCGGCGGTAGAAGTCATCTGCTGGTACATGTCGGCGCTTGTGACCCAGACGTTGCCGTTCTTCACGGCTTTGAACTGCGACAATAGCGCGTTTTTGCCTACGAAGTCGTTCAAGGTGGCAACCGATTCGTCGATGGTGCCGTTGTAGACGATGATGTCGGCATCCTTCGCTGTCGCGTAGAAGCGCTCCATTTCGAGCGTTACTGACGAACCTGACGTCGACGCCGTCTGCGCGTCATCGAGCGCGTAGCTGCCGCCTGCAAGCTCGATCATCTGCGCCACGTAGTCGCCCGCCCGCCGCGTGACGGCGGCCCCGTTCGAGTTAATGTAGAAATACGCCACGGTTTTACCTGACGACGCGAGCCCCGACGTTTGCTCGACGCGGGCCTTCTGCTCGTTGAACAGGTGCGTGGCCTCGTCTTCCTTGTCGAACAGGACGCCGAAAAGCTTAATCCACTCGACGCGCCCGAGTGCTTTGGGCTCGCTCGACGACTGTTCGGTGAGCACGACGAGCCCGAGCTTCTGCAGCTTTTCCTTCACATCGGGCGTGTGGTTGATCATGGTGTTCTCGATGGCGAGCGTGCAGCCCGAGGCCGATATTCGCTCGTAGTCGGGCGCGCTGTACTTGCCGCCGTAGGCGATCGCCCCACTTCCGAGCGCGCTTTTGAAGCCCGCGACCGAGCAATCGTCGGCTTTCGTGCCCGACATTAAGATATTGTCGTTCGCATCGAGCGCGTCGACCAGGCACATCGTTGCCGACGACACGAGGTACACCTTGTCGGCGGGGCGCCTTATGACCGCGATGTCGGAGCTTAACCCATCAGGTACCTTCGCATCTTGCGGCACCACGAGGAAGCGCTCCCCGTTCGAAACGCAGATAAGCCGCAGGCCGCCTTCGAACTCGTCGACAGTGAAGTGCTCGGCGTATTCAAGCTGAAGCGCTCCCGTCGGCTCCCAGCCGCAGCCCAAATCGGCGTTGTGGAAGTCGGCCGCGGCGCTTGAAGCCGTTCCCGCAGGGGAGCCGCCGCTTGCATCGTCGCCCGATTTCTCCTTCATGGTGGATGAGTCGAAGTGGAGCGTGTAGTCGATGGTGTGCGGCGTCGACATGGCGACGGTCTCGGCCGACACGGCGATGTCCTCGTCGAGCGTGACGGGTATCTCGAACGTGGAGTTGCCGCCGTCGTTTACGGGCGCGTAGTCCACGCCGTCGACGGTCATCTTGTCGTAGTTCGAACTCGACCAGGTGATGGTCGCGGTGTAGGTGTCGCCATCCTTCACAATTGTGGTGGGTGAGGCGATGCTTGCGCGCCCTGACCCGCCGGAAAGCGAGACGCTCACCGTGTATTCCTGAGAGCCCGCCGTGCCACCGGTCGCGTTCGGGCTCGCACTGCACCCCGCGAAGGGAAGCGCGAGCAGGGCGACGAGAACGCAGGCGATCGCGCGCGCCGCGATGCTGTGGAGCTTCCTGTTTTCCCCCTTGGGAAGAATCGACCGCATGGCGTTACTTCAGTGCGTCGGCGCGCAGATCGACGCCGGCGGATTCGAACACAAGTGTGCGGTCGTACCACTGCTCTTTTCTAATACTCCACGCGGCACAGGCGGTGTCCTCGTCGAGCGCATCAACGGGCACGTCGTAGGTGTACTTGCCTTCCGCGTTTTCCACATAGGGGATGAAGTCGGCCTCGCTCGCGGCGGCAGCCTCGTCGCCCGTGCCCATGAAGAGCTTGCCGTAGCCCGTGCCGGAAAGCGTCATCACGCAGTGCATGGAGCCGTTTTCCACGATGAGCTGGGCGTCCACGATCCTGAACATGTTCGAGCTGGAATCTACGGTGATCGGATAGGTGCCGTCGGCCACCTTGTCGGCGGTGATGGGGGCAGCGCTTGCACCCTCGGTCGCATCGGCCGCCTGCTCGGTCTTTTCCTGGGAATCGGCATCGCTTGCCTTTGCGCTGTCGATTGAATTTCCGCCGCAGCCGGCGAGCGAGAACGCGAAAAGCGCCGCCGACAGGGCGAAGACGAGGGTTTTCTTCAACATGGAGGGGTTCCTTTCAATCGCTTCGACCGCCCGCGCCGTGCGGTGGGCGGGCGGGATGCGAATGCAACGGGCATGCGCCGTCGGTCGGGGAAGGCGCATGCCCGTTGCACGGGGACGCGACCGGCGCCCCCGTGCGCGGCGAGTTTACAGCTTGGCGATGGCGTCGTCCACGTGCGAGACGTAGATGTCGTCGACCGCGGCGTTCTGTCCCAGACCCTGGAGCAGGCACGTCACTTCGAAGCCGGCGGCCACGAACTTCGCAGCCCAGCTGTCGGGGTCGGTCTCGTCTGCCATGTCGTTGTTCGCGTGGTCGCCCGCGACCACCATGAACGGCGCGAGCACGGCCTTCTTGTACCCTGCGGCGCTCGCGGCGGCGATAACATCCTCGCAGGTCGGTTCAGCCTCGACGGTGCCGACGAAGAACTGCGTCAAGCCCTCGTTCTTGAACACTTCCTGCATCTTGGCATAGTCGGCGTTGGAATCGGCTTCGGTGCCGTGGCCCATGAGGCACAGCGCCGTCTTGCCGTCGTCGAAGGACGCCATGTTCTCCTTAATGGCTGCGGCCACCTTCTTGTAGTCGTCGTCGGAGGTGAGCAGCGGGTCGCCGAGCGAGATCTTGTCGAACTTGTCGGCGTACTTGTCGAGCTCGTCTTTCACGTCGGCGTATTCCAGGCCAGCCATGAGATGCGTCGGCTGCACGACGATTTCCTTCACGCCGTCTTCCACGCAGCGGTCGAGCGCCTCGGTCATGTTGTCGATCGTGATGCCGTCGCGCTTCTTCAGCTTGTCGATGATGATCTGCGCGGTGAAGGCGCGGCGGATGTCGTAGTCCTGCCAGTACTTCTCGCGGATAGCGTCTTCGATGGCGCCGATGGTGATGTGGCGCGAGTCGTTGTAGCTCGTGCCGAAGCTCGTGACGAGGATGACCGGCTTCACGGCCTTCTCCTTTTCGCTCGATTTCTCGGAACTTGCGGAGGTGCTGGAGCAGCCCGCGAGCGTGATTCCGGCGAGCGCGACGGCTCCGGTTGCTGCGGCGCCCATGAAGCTGCGGCGTGACATCTGGTCGGACATGGTTTTTCCTTTCCTCGGTTTGCCGGTCCCCCGGCGACAGTTGCTTGTCGGCACAAGCGAAAGAAAAGCGCACCCCTCGGGGTTCACAAGGAGCTAACGCCACGGCGATGCCGTGAGGAAAAGGCGAAGCAGTCTGGCTTGGGGCGCGAGGCGGTTCGCCCGCGCGTCCTATACAGTAATGTCCCTTGCCCAGGATTCCCACCTGGTTCCCTCCGCAAGCCAGCGCGGGCTGTGCGGACGCCGCGCCGGTCATTTCCTTTTATCCGATTGTCATATGCTCGTTGCCGAATCTTTTACTATGATAGTGGGCACTTGTGAACGTGTCAAAGCCAGGGCGGGCGGCATTGCGCCTCCTGCCTGCGTATTTGCGCCGATTGCCGCTTCGGGCGCCGTGTTTTGCCCGCTGCGCGAATGGCGGCGTAAACGGTTGCGATGAGAAGCGGGAAGGGAAGGCTCGGATGATTCATATCGTTGGCGCAGGCTCGGGCGCCGCCGACCTTATCACGCTGCGCGGGGCTCGTCTTCTGCGCGCGGCCGACGTGGTCGTTTGGGCGGGGAGCCTTGTGAACCCCGAGCTGCTCGCCGAGTGCAAGGAATCCTGCGTCGTCTACGACAGCGCGCACATGACCTTGGAGGAAGTGCTCGACGTGATGCGCGCAGCAGATGCGCGGGGCGAGGAAGTGGTGCGCCTGCACACGGGCGACCCGTGCCTGTACGGCGCCATCCAGGAGCAGATGGACGCGCTCGACGCGCGCGGCGTGGACTACGAGGTGGTGCCCGGCGTGTCGAGCTTTTGCGGTGCCGCGGCGGCGCTTCGCCAGGAATACACGCTGCCGGGAATCAGCCAGTCGGTCGTGATCACGCGGCTTTCCGGGCGCACCCCCATGCCTGCGGGCGAGGGCATGCGCACCATGGCGGAAAGCGGCTCGACTATGGTCATCTTCCTGAGCTCGGGTATGCTCGCCGAGCTTTCCGCCGAGCTTTTGGCCGCGGGCCGCAGCTCCGACGAGCCGGCGGCGCTCGTGTATAAGGCGACCTGGCCTGAGGAGCGCGTGGTGCGATGCACAGTGGGCACGCTCGCCGATGCGGGCGCGCGAGAGGGCATCGACCGCACGGCGCTCGTGGTGGTGGGCCGCGTGCTCGGAGCTCGCGGCGGGCTTGCGCACGACGGCGCGCAGGCGGAGTCGTACGAGCGCAGCAAGCTTTACGACCCTTCGTTTGCCACGGGGTATCGGAAGGCGAGCAGCTAGCGTGGCCTTCGAGCACTACATATATACCGGGACGACCCGCCTGCGCTGCGGCTACACCACGGGGAGCTGCGCCGCGCTCGCGGCGAAGGCGGCCTGCGAGATGCTCTTGTCACGAAAGCCCGTCGGCCGCGTGTCGATCGTCACCCCCGGCGGGCTGCCCGTCGAGGCGAACGTGGTCGACGCATGTATCGGCGAGGGGTGCGCCCAGTGCGCCGTGCGAAAGGACGCAGGCGACGATGCCGATGTGACCGACGGCGTGCTCGTGTACGCGCGCGTGGAACATGCGGGGTCGGGCACGGGTGCTGCGGGCAGCAAGGGCGTGCCCGCGCGCGAATCGGAAGTTTCCGTCGATGGCGGCGTGGGCGTGGGGCGCGTGACGTTGCCCGGGCTCGAGCAGCCGGTGGGGGCGGCCGCCATCAACGCGACGCCGCGCGCGATGATCACTTCGGCGGTGCGCGAGGTGTGCGCCGCGCACGGCTTTTCTGGAAATATCGCTGTGACGATTTCGGTACCCGAGGGTGTTGCCCTTGCCGAAAAGACCTTCAACCCGCACCTGGGGATAGAGGACGGCATCTCCATCCTGGGCACGACGGGCATCGTCGAGCCGCGCAGCCTCGCTGCCTTGCGCGACAGCATCGAGCTCGAGATCCGGCAGCATGCGGCTATGGGGCGGCGCGGAGTCGTGCTCACGCCCGGCAACTACGGCGCGCAGTTCATCTCGGGGCATTTCCACCTAAACGGTGCGCCGGTGGTCTTCATCTCCAACTTCGTGGGCGATGCGATTGATTGCTGCGTTCGCGAGGGATTTACCAATGTCCTTCTTGTGGGACACATCGGCAAGCTGGTGAAGGTCGCGGGCGGCATCATGGACACCCATTCGCGTACCGCCGACTGCCGCGCGGAGATTCTGGCCGCCCACGCGGCCTTGGCCGGCGCGTGCACGAAGACCGTGCGCGAGATCATGTCGTCGGTCACGACCACGGCGGCGCTCGAGGTAATCGAGGCCGCCGGCGTGGGGGACGCTGCGTCCGCCTCGCTCGCTGTGGCAATCGAGGACAGGTTGCGCCGCCGCGCGGCGGGCGCATGCGACATCGCCGCGGTCGTGTTCGACGCCGAGCGCCGAGAGCTTTTCCGCACGTCGGGCGCCGATGCAGTTATCGGGGAATTGGGGGCTACGTATGAGTAAAGGCGTTCTGTACGGGGTGCGCCGCGCAATCGGCTGGCCGGGGACGAAGGTGGTCATGAAGGCGCGCCGCTCGCTTGCGGACACGAAGCGCATCCTTCGCGAGGAGGGCGCCTTCGACGGTGCCGAGCTCGTAGAGGACTGTGGGCTTCCGGGCGAGCGCGTGTACCGCTCGCTCGACGATGTGCCCGATCGGGGCAGTTACTTCTCGACGATGGTGGTGCGCTAGATGAGGGTTTCCTGCATAGCGTTCACTGAGAGGGGGTATGCGTTGGCGGAGCGCACCGCACGCGCGCTTTCCGATTGCGCGCAGACAGGTGAAGATGACCCTGGCTGGGACGTTTCCGTTTCGCGCGGGTTCGGCGAGGGGAAGGCCGACCTGCGCGCATGGACGGCGCTCGCGTGGGAAGCGTCGGACGCGCTTCTGTTCGTGGGCGCGGCGGGCATCGCCGTGCGGGCGATCGCGCCGCATGTCGCCTCGAAGGCAAGCGATTCCGCGGTTGTGGCAATCGACGAGGCGGGGCGCTTTGCCGTCCCGCTTTTGTCGGGGCATTTGGGCGGTGCGAACGAGCTTGCGCAAACTGTGGCACGCGCGGCAGGGGCCATCCCCGTCATCACCACGGCGACCGACGTCCGCGGCGTGTGGGCGGTGGATACGTGGGCGCGCTGTGCGGGGCTCGCCGTTTCGAATCCCGAGGCCATCAAGCGAGTGTCGGCGCGGCTGCTTTCGGGCGGGCGCGTGGCGCTCTATTCCGACATGCCGATTTCGGGACAGCCGCCTGAGGGGGTTGACATTGCGTCCGACCGCGCTCGGGCCGATATTGTCGTGTCGCCGTTCGCTGGCGCGAATGCAGGTGCGTCCGTTCGCGCAGCGGAGACGACGGGCGATGTCGTGCCCGCCGGTGAGACGGGGAAGCCGGCGGGCGTGCGGGCGCAGGCGCCTGCGCCCGAGCCGCTTCGCCTTGTCGTGCCCTGCATCGTTGCGGGCATAGGGTGCCGTCGCGGTGCGTGCGCCGAAGCGATCGGGGAGGCGTTTCTTCTCGCGTGCGGGCAGGCGGGTATCTCGCCTTCGGCCGTGCGCGAGGCGGCGACGATCGACGTGAAGGCGCACGAGGAGGGTCTGCTCGCCTTCTGCCGCGCGCGCAAGATTCCGCTTGCGACGTATTCCGCAGAGGAGTTGTCGCAGGTCGAAGGTAGCGTTTCGCCATCTGATTTCGTGCGCGCGACGGTGGGGGTCGACAATGTGTGCGAGCGCGCGGCGCTCGCGGGCGGGGGCAAACTTATCTTCCCGAAGCTCGCTCACGGCGGCGTGACCGTCGCGTTTTCCAAGGTAACTATCGAACTTTCGTTTAAGGAGCGGTGATGGGAAAGCTCTTCGTGGTGGGGATCGGCCCGGGCGGCCCCGACGGCATGACGATTGCGGCTCGGCGCGCGCTCGAGGCGGCCGACATCGTTGTGGGGTATACGAAATACGTGGAGCTCGCGCTCGCCGCCGTGCCCGACGCGGCGCATCTCGCGACGCCGATGATGCACGAGGTCGAGCGGTGCCGCCTGGCGCTTTCGCGCGCGCAGTGCGGAGAAGCCGTGGCGCTTGTGTGCAGCGGTGACGCGGGCGTGTACGGCATGGCGAGCCCCGTGCTGGAGCTTGCTGAGGACTACCCCGATGTAGACGTGGAAGTTATCGCCGGGGCCACCGCGGCTCAGAGCGGGTCGGCGGTGCTCGGCGCCCCGCTTGCCCACGACTTCGCGGTCGTGTCGCTCTCCGACCTGCTCACGCCGTGGGAGGTCATCGAGCGCAGGCTCGCCGCCGTGGCGAGCGCCGACTTCTGCATCTGTTTGTACAACCCGCGCAGCAGAAAGCGCGCCGACAGGCTCTCGCGCGCGGCGAAGATTATGCTCGAATGGAAGGCCCCCGACACGCTCTGCGGCTGGGTACGCAACATCGGGCGCGAGGGGCAGCAGTCGGGCATGTGCAGGCTCTCCGAGCTGGGGGAGTTCGACGCCGACATGTTCACCACCGTGTTCGTCGGCAACGCGGACACGAAGCGCGTAGGCGGCCGTATGGTCACGCCGCGCGGGTATCGGGAGATTCCATGCGAAAGGTAACGATCATCGGGGCGGGGCCCGGAAACCCCGACTTGCTCTCGCGCGCGGCGCTCGACGCGATCGACATCGCCGACGTGGTCATCGGCGCTCATCGCGCGCTTGTCAGCATCGACGTGCCGCCCGACGTGGTGAGATGCGAGCTCGTGAAGACGGCGGACATCGTCGCCGCGCTCACCGATGCGGCGTCGTGGCAGCGCGCCGTGGTCGTGATGACGGGCGATGTGGGGCTGTTCAGCGGCGCGCGCCGCCTGGTGGAGGCGCTCTCCGGCGACGCGCGGGTGGACGTGCGCGTCATTCCCGGCATAAGCTCGGCGTCGTATCTCGCCGCGCGCCTCGCGCGTCCATGGCAGGATTGGCGCTTCGCGAGCGCTCACGGCGTGGCGTGCGACATCGTGGCCGAGGCCGAGCGCGCAGGTGAGCTCTTCCTCGCCACGTCGGGCGGGGAAGACCCCTCGCGGCTTTCGGGCGAGCTTGTGCAGGCTGGCTTCGGGGACGCGCGCGTGACGGTGGCCGAGCGCCTGTCGTACCCCGACGAGCGCATCACCTGCGCGACCGCAAGTGAAATCGCAGGTCAGACGTTCGACGACTTGAACGTGATGCTTATCGAGTTCGCAGGCTGCGCCGGTTCGCCTGCGGGCTCTAGCGCAGCCTCCGAGGCGCCGGCCGGCGCGTCTGCGCCCGCGGCGGCTTCTTTCGCGGCGGACTCTGCGGGCGCATCCCGCGCCGCGAGCTCCCGCTGGCCGTACGCTTCCTCGGGCATTCCCGACGAGCTCTTCATCCGCGGCGACGTTCCCATGACCAAGCAGGAGGTGCGCGCCGTCGCGCTCGCGAAGCTGCGCCTTACCGCGACCGACACCGTGTGGGATGTCGGCGCCGGCACGGGGAGCGTTTCGATCGAGGCGGCGCTCGTCGCGCGAGCGGGGTCGGTATGGGCGGTCGAGCGCAACGCGACCGGCGTGCGGCTCATCCGAGAGAACGCGGATGCATTCGGGTGCGGCAACGTGCATGCGGTCCCCGGTGTCGCCCCCGAAGCGCTCGCGAAACTGCCCGTCCCCGACGCCGTGTTCGTCGGCGGGAGCGCGGGCGAGCTTCCCTCCATCGTGGAGGCGGCGCTCGAGAAGAACTCGCAGGTTCGCCTGTGCGTGCCATGCGTCACCGTTGAGACGCTCACCGAGGCGTTCGCGCTCCTCTCGGGTTCGCGCTTTAAGGGGTTCGAGGCGTGCCAGGTGTCGGCCGCCCGTGCCGAGGCTGTAGGCTCGCACCATCTTATGAAGGCGCAAAACCCCGTGTTCCTCGTCAGCGCGCGTGGTGCGGGCGCGGATGCCGAGGAGCTTGCCGAAGTCGGCGCGCTTGCTGAGTCGCCTGTCGGGGAGGACCTCTCTGTCGAGGGGAACCCATCCGTTGAGGTGGTCTCGCTTGCTAACTGCAGCGCCGCAGGTGGGGAAGGCGGCGCCCGGTGAGCACGTCCATCCCGCGCTTCATGGTCGCTGCGCCCTCGAGCGGGAGCGGCAAGACGGTCGTAACGTGCGCGCTCCTGCGCGCGCTCGCGCGCCGCGGCCTTGCATGCGCGGCCTTCAAATGCGGCCCCGACTACATTGACCCGCTCTTTCATCGCCGCGTCGTGGGTGCGCGCTCGGGCAATTTAGACGGCTTCTTCACCGACGCCCCGACGCTGCGCGCACTGCTCGCATGCGGCGCCGCGGGCGCGGATGTCGCGGTGCTCGAGGGGGTCATGGGCTTCTATGACGGCATGGCACCCGGCGTGGCCGACGCGAGCAGCTATCAGGTTGCGCGCGACACGGAAACGCCGGTCGTTTTAGTGGTGAACGGGCGCGGGGCGTCTTTATCGCTCGCCGCCGTAATCCGCGGCATCGCCGAGTTCCTGCCTTGTGCGAACGTGCGCGGCGTCGTGCTGAACAAGACGAGCGCCGCTGCCTGCGCCTACGCGGCGCCTGCGATCGAGAAGCACACGGGCGTCGCGGTTTTGGGGAATATCCCCGCCGACGAGGCGTTCTCGCTCGAAAGCCGGCATCTGGGGCTTGTGACCGCCGACGAGGTCGAGCAGCTCTCCGCGCGCATCGACAAGATGGCCGAGCTGGTGGAAAAGAGCGTCGACGTCGACCGCTTGCTCGAAATAGCGGCGACGGCACCCGATATCCGCGAGGAACCTTACCGGTTGGAGCCGATCGCGGGAGCGCGGCCCATCGTCGCCGTTGCGCGTGACGAGGCGTTCTCGTTCTACTACGAGGAGAACCTGCGCGCGCTCGAGGATCTGGGTTGCGAGCTGGCCTTTTTCAGCCCCCTGTGTGATAGCGAGTTGCCCCGGGGGACAAGCGCCCTCTATCTGGGGGGCGGCTACCCGGAGCTCCATGCGCGGCAGCTCTCCGAGAACGCGCCGATGCGCGAGGCGGTGCGGCGCGCGGTGGAATCCGGCATGCCGACGGTCGCCGAATGCGGTGGGTTTCTGTACCTGCAGCGCGAAATCGCCGATAGCGAGGAGCGGCGCTGGCCTGTTGCGGGCGCCCTTGAGGGCGCAAGCGAGAACGGGGGAAGGCTGTCCCATTTCGGGTACGTGGAGCTTACTTCCCAACGCGACGGGCTCTACGGGCCGCGCGGCACACGCATCCGCGCGCACGAGTTCCACTACTGGCAGTCCACCTGCCCGGGCGGCGACTTTTGGGCGCAGAAGCCCCGGCGCGACAAGGGCTGGCCGTGCATGACGACCACCCCGTCCCTGGTGGCGGGCTTCCCGCATGTGTACTATCCTGCGAACCCCGACGTTGCGCGCGCGTTCGCGTCTGCCGCAGCGTCGTTCGCAGAGAGGAGGCGGCATGGCTGAAGCAACCGAAACCGCGCTTGCCTGCATCCGCGAGGAAGTCGAGCGCGCGTTCTCGTCGGCGCCGGGCGCCGTGCTCGAAGCCGCGCTTTCCCGGATCGCGCCCGCAGACGAGTGCGCCCGTGCCGCCGCGTACGCCGCGTGGGACTCCATCGCGCACCCCTTGGGGGGATTGGGCGACTTTGAAGACGCCGTCGCGTGTATCGCCGCAGCTCAGGGGAGCGCCGAGGTGGCCGAGTTTCCCCGTGCGCTCGCGGTATTCTTCTCCGACAACGGGGTCGTTGCCGAAGGCGTGTCGCAAAGCGGGCAAGATGTGACGCGAGCCGTCGCGCGCAACATGTGCGAGGGGGCCGCGAGCGCCTGCCGCATGGCGGCGTTCGCGGGTGCCGAGGTCGTGCCCGTCGACGTGGGTATGGCCCGGGGCATAGAAGACGCGCGCATGGTGCGCGCGAACGTGCGGCGGGGGAGCGGCAACATCGCTCTCGGCTCCGCTATGTCTCGCGATGGGGCCGTGCGCGCGATCGAGGTCGGAATCGCCGTCGCGTGCGGGCTTGCCCGCGCCGGCGTGCGCCTTCTCGCCGCGGGCGAGATGGGCATCGGCAACACGACCACCTCGGCGGCGGTGGCCGCAGTGCTCATCCGGGCGGACGCGCGGAGCCTTGTCGGGCGCGGCGCGGGGCTCTCGGACGCCTCGCTCGCGCGCAAGCGCGACGTGGTCGAGCGCGCTATCGACGCGAACTCGCCCGATCCCGCCGACCCGATCGACGTGCTCTCGAAGGTGGGCGGCTTCGACATCGCTGCGTTGTGCGGCTTCTACCTGGGGGCCGCGGTCTCGAAGGCGCCGGCGCTCCTCGACGGGGTCATATCCTGCACGGCGGCCCTGTGCGCGGCGCGCCTGTGCCCCAACGCCTTGGGCTACCTCGTGGGCACCCACGCATCAAGCGAACCCGCAAGCCGGGAGCTCCTTCGCGAGCTCGGCATAAAGGCGCCCCTCGACGCAGGCATGCACTTGGGCGAGGGCGCGGGCGCCATGGCGTATCTCCCCCTTCTGGATTCGGCGCTGCGCGTGTACCGGGATGGGAAGACGTTCACGGCGACTGGCATGGCTGCTTACGAGCATTTCGAGGCCGGGAAATGACGGTGACGCTCGTCATCGGCGCCGCCGCGAGCGGCAAGAGCGCCTACGCCGAGTCCCTGTGCCTCGGGCACGACGGCCCTCGCGTGTACCTGGCAACGATGGAGCCCTTCGGGGAAGAGGGCGCCCGCCGCATCGCGCGCCATCGGGCGCTGCGCGAGGGCAAGGGGTTTTCCACCCTCGAGCGAACGCGTGACGTGGGCGCCGCAGTGTCCGGGCTTCCGCGCGGCTGCACGCTTCTTTTGGAGGACGTGGGCAACCTGGTTGCGAACGAGCTTTTCGCGGAAGGCGGCTTGTCCCCACGTGACCCCGACGCTGCGGCGCGCGAGGTGCTCGGAGGCATCGAACGGCTCGCTCAGGCCGCTGCGTATACGGTGGTGGTCACCGTCGACGTGTTCGCCGATGAGATGCGCTACGATGAGGGGACCGAGGCATGGAGGCGCGCGCTCGCGCGCGTGAACGCGGGCGTGGCGGCGCTGGCCGACCGCGCAGTCGAAGTGGTATGCGGGATTCCCGTGTGGATGAAAGGTGAAGGACCTACAAGGTGAAGATAGCAGAGGCAATCGGCGCGGCGTTCGGAACGTTCTCGCGCATCCCCGTCCCGAAATCGGCCTGGACCGATTTCGGGTCAACCCATGCGCTTGCCGCGTTTCCCCTGGTGGGCCTTGCGGAAGGGTTCCTCATGACGGCGTGGGGACACGTTGCGAACCTGCTCGGCGTGCCCGCGACCATCGTCGCGGCCGTGCTCGTGGCGCTACCTGTGGCGGTGACGGGAGGCATCCACCTAGACGGGCTCTGCGACACCTCCGATGCGCTTGCAAGTTGGGCCCCGCGCGAGCGAAAGCTCGAGATCATGCACGACCCGCGGGCGGGCGCCTTCGGTGTCATCGGTGTTGTTGTGTACCTTATTCTGCAGTTTTCCCTGTTCACCGCGCTGCCGCTTACGGCGGGGGCGTTCCTCGCGCTTCTGTGCTCGCTCGTGTTCTCCCGCTCGCTTTCGGGGCTCGCCGTTGAATGCTGGCCTGCCGCGCGGGCGGACGGCATGGCCGCGGGGCTCTCGCCTGCGAAGAAGCGCGCGGCGATCGTCGTGCCGCTTTGCGCTTTCGCTGCGGCTTCGGCTGCAGGGATGGTCGCGTGCGCTCAGGCCGTCGGCGCCCTTATGGCGGTGGCGGGGCTTTTGGCGCTCGCGTGGTACCGCCATGTTGCCCTGTCCCGCTTCGGCGGGGTGACGGGGGATTTGGCCGGATGGTTTCTGCAATGGGCCGAGCTCGCGATGCTTGCCATGCTGGTGGTGGGGGGCATGCTCCTATGATGCTCGTGGTAGGTGGCGCGCATTCGGGGAAGAGGACCTTCGTGCGCGAAAAACTCGGGTTCGCGGCGGACGATTTCGTCGATGCGGCGCAGCTTGCGGAGGGCGGCGTGCCCGCGGCTTTTGCCGGCCGCGTCGCATACCGTGCTGAGGAACTCGTACGCGCGCTCGACGCTGACCGGGCGCTCGAGCGGCTGATCGGCTTCGACGCAGTGATTCTGCCCTTGGTCGGCTCGGGGGTCGTCCCCATGAGTGCGGAAGACGCCCAATGGCGCGAGCGCGCGGGGCGCCTGGGATGCGCGCTCGCTGCGCGCGCCGACGTCGTCGTGCGCATGACGTGCGGGATTCCCCAGGTCATCAAAGGAAACCTTGCCGATGCACCTCGAGGGACGCAGGGCGCGGGTGCGCCTTTGGAAGTCGTCTTCGTGCGCCATGGTGCCACGGCGGGCACGGAAGACCATCGCTACAGCGGGGCGGGCACCGACGAGCCCCTGTCGAGTGCGGGCGAGCGCGCTTTGCGCGACCTCGCGTGCGATCGTGACGTGTTCCGTGTTATCACGAGCGGCATGGCCCGCACCGACCAGACGGCGCGCATCCTCTTCCCGAACGCGGAGCTTATGGCGTGCCCCGGTCTGCGCGAGATGGATTTCGGCGACTTCGAGGGGCGAAGCGCCGCCGAGCTTAAAGAGGATGCGCGCTATCGCGCCTGGGTAGACTCCTGGTGCGAGACGCGCTGCCCGCATGGCGAGGGCAAGAGCGATTTCACCCGCCGCGTCATCGCGGCGTTTCGGGAGGCGTGCGAATCGGAGCGCGCCCAGGGGAGTGGGCGCGCCGTCTTCGTCGTTCACGCGGGTACCGTGAAAGCGCTGCTCTCCGAGCTAGCTGTCCCGAAAATGGGATACCTCGACGTGCATACCGAGCCGGGCGGCGCATGGGCCGCCACTTGGGATGGGCGCTGCCTTCGCGACGTTCGCCCCGCTTCGGGGGGCGATGCCCGGTGATGACGATTCTTGCCGTCGCCGCCGGGTTCGCGGCCGACCTTGCCTTCGGCGACCCGCGCTGGCTTCCCCATCCCGTCGTCGCCATGGGGCGCGCGATCACGTGGGCCGAAGGCCGCCTGCGGGGCGCATTCCCGCAAACGTCCGCGGGCACGCGCGCCGCAGGGCTTGTGCTTGCCGTGGCGCTTCCGCTTGCGTGTGGGCTTTTGACCTGGGGAATCCTGCATCTTTGCGGCATGGTTCACTCCGGCTTGCGCTTCGTGGCCGAGGCATGGGCGAGCTATCAGATTCTCGCGGCATGCGAGCTGCGCCGCCAGAGCCTGGCCGTGGCCCGCGCGTTCTCGAAGGGCGGACTTGTCGAGGCGCGCGAAGCCGTCGGGCTCATCGTGGGACGCGACACGTCTGTTCTCGACGAGCAGGGCGTCGCGCGCGCCGCTGTGGAAACGGTGGCGGAGAACGCGAGCGACGGCGTCATCGCGCCGCTTTTCTACCTTATGATCGGGGGTGCGCCCTTGGGCATGGCGTACAAGGCGGTGAACACGCTCGACAGCATGGTGGGCTACAAAAACGAGTGCTACATCGACTTCGGCTGCGCCTCGGCGCGCCTCGACGATGCGCTGAACTGGATTCCCTCGCGCTTATCGGCTCTGCTCATGATCGTCGTGTGCCCGATCGTCGGGCTCGACGCGCGCGGGGCGGCGCGCATCTGGCGCCGCGACAGGCGTCGCCATGCGAGCCCGAACGCGGCGCAGACCGAGTCAGCGTGCGCGGGCGCGCTCGGGCTGCGCCTGGCGGGACCCGCGGTGTATTTCGGCAAGCTCGTTGAGAAACCGACGATAGGAGACGCGTCCCGCGAAATCGAGTGGGGCGACATCGCCCGGGCGACAAGGCTCATGCTCGCTGCGTCCGTATGCGCGCTCGTCGTCTTCGGCGCCGCGCGCGCGGCGGTCGTGCTCGCCGTGGGGGCGATGGCATGAGGGAAGACCACGCCGCGCCCCGGGCTGCCGGGGGAATCCTGCGCGCCCGTACGCATGGGGGCAGCGCGCAATCGCTCGGCATCGCTTGCGATAGGGGCGCCTCCGACCTCATTGACTTCTCGGTGAACGTGAATCCGGCAGGCCCCTCGCCGCGCGCCGTCGCCGCAGCTTGCAAGGCGCTTTCTCGAATCGACGCCTACCCCGATAGGGAAAGTCTCGCCCTCGTTCGCGCGCTAGCGCGCGACCAGGGCATTCACGAAGATACTATTGTCTGCGGCGCGGGCGCGTCCGACATCATCTGGCGGCTCGCCGCGGCGGTGCGCCCGAAACGCATCGTCGTGTGCGCGCCGACGTTCTCTGAATATGCGGAGGCGGCATCGTACTACGGCGCATGCGTGCAGGAGTTCCCGCTCTCCGAAGCGGACGACTTCGACGTGCCCGCCTCCTTCGCCCGCACGATCGAGGGGCCGGGAGACGTGGCGTACCTCTGCAATCCGAACAACCCGACGGGGCGCCTCGTCGACCCCAGCGTGATCGAGGCCGCGGCTTGCCGCTGCGAGCAGGTGGGCGCGCTGCTCGTCGTGGACGAGTGCTTCCTCGGATTTGCGCCCGACGCCCGCGAAAGGAGCGTGGCCGCACGCGCCGCGTGTTCGCGCCATGTGGCCGTGCTCTCCGCGTTCACCAAGCTCTACGGAATGGCGGGGTTGCGGTTGGGATATCTGATCAGCGGAAACGCCCAACTCATCGAGGGGATTCGCCGGGCGGGGCAGGCGTGGCCCGTCTCTTCGGTCGCCGAGGCCGCGGGTATCGCCGCCCTGGAAGACATTGAATACGTCTCGCGCACGCGCGATGTATTGGCGGGCGAGCGAGCGTGGCTTTCCCACGAGCTCTCCTCGCTCGGGCTTTCCGTCGTGCCGTCGGATGCGAACTTCCTTTTAGTCCGCACGCCGGCGAAAGACATCCCCGAGCGCCTGTATAAACAGGGGGTTTTGGTCCGCACGTGCGACTCGTTTTCGGTACTGTCCCGTTTCTGGTGCCGCGTCGCGGTGCGCACGCGCAAGGAGAATGCCCGGCTTGCGATGGCGTTCAGCCGCGTGCTTCGGGCGGAAGGTGCATCGGGCGAAGGCGAACCCGACGAACGGGGCGGCGCTTCTTTCAGCGGCGCTATGGCGGGCGCGGATGGCCGAGGCTCGGCGAAGGAGGTCGATACCCGTGGGTAGGGCGAAGCCCATCATGATCCAGGGCACCATGTCGAACGCGGGGAAGAGCCTGCTTGCGGCGGGGCTGTGCCGCGTGCTTTCGCAGGACGGCCTGCGCGTGACTCCCTTCAAGAGCCAGAACATGGCACTCAACAGCGGTGTCACGGCCGACGGGCTCGAGATGGGGCGCGCCCAGATCATGCAGGCCGAGGCGTGCGGCATCGCGCCCGACGTGCGCATGAACCCCATCCTGCTCAAGCCCGAAAGCGGCCACCGAAGCCAGCTCATCGTGGCCGGCAAGGCGCAGGGAGCCTTCGCTGCGAGGGACTACTTCGCGCGAAAGAAGGCGCTCATGCCGCAGATTTTAGAGGCGTTCGATTCGCTCGCGGAGGAAAACGACGTCATCGTCATCGAGGGCGCCGGCAGCCCCGCCGAAATCAACCTTGCCGAAAACGACATCGTCAACATGGGGCTCGCGCGCGCCGTGTCCTCCCCCGTGCTGCTTGCGGGCGACATCGACCCAGGCGGGGTATTTGCCCAGCTCTACGGCACGGTCGCGCTCCTTGCGCCCGATGACCGCGCGTTTTTGCGGGGGCTTGTGGTGAACAAGTTCCGCGGCGATGTGGAAATCCTGCGCCCGGGTTTGGCCCCGCTCGAGAAGATGTGCGGAGTTCCCGTCGTGGGTGTCGTGCCGTATCTTACGCTCGACCTGGACGACGAGGACTCGCTCGCGCCGCGCCTATCTGCCCGCGAGGCGCGCGGCGTCATCGACGTCGCCGTCGTGCGTCTTCCGCATCTGTCGAACTTCACCGACTTCGACCCGCTTTCGCGCGTGCCCGGCGTGGGCGTGCGCTACGTTTCCTCGACGACCGATCTGGGCCGACCCGACCTGGTGGTGCTTCCCGGCTCGAAGACTACGCTCGACGACGCGCGTTGGCTTGCGGCTAGCGGCATCGGAGCCTGTGTACGCGCGCTTTCGGGCGCGGGCACGCCGGTGCTCGGCATATGCGGAGGCTACCAGCTTTTGGGAGACGAGCTTTCCGACCCGCACGGCAGGGAAGGCGCTGGTACCGCGCGCGGGCTCGGGCTCATCCCTGCAAGTACGGTTTTCAAGGAGAAAAAGCGCCTCGCCCAGTCGGAGCTGCGCATCACGGGCGCCCAAGGCGCGTTCTCGGTGTGGAACGGCATGATGGCGCGCGGGTACGAGATTCACGACGGCGAAACGACCGTCTCCTGCGCCCCTGCGGGCACGATTGGCGGCAAACCGGAAGGCGCGGCCTGCGGTAACGTGTTCGGAACCTATCTCCACGGCCTGTTCGACGAACCGGGGGTGGCGCTCGCCCTCGCGCGCTCGCTCGCGCGCATGCGCGGCCTGCCCGAGAGCGTCGTGGGTGACGCGGGCGCGGCGTCCGCGGCCGATCACCGTGCGCGTGAGTTCGACCGCCTGGCCGACGTCGTGCGCGGGGCGCTCGACATGGAGTATGTCTACCGCATTATCGAGGAGGGCGTATGATCCACGTGTATCATGGCGACGGCAAAGGCAAGACCACGGCGGCGATGGGCCTCGCCCTTCGCATGCTCGCTGCAGGCCGCCGCGTCGTCGTCGTACAGTTCCTGAAAGACGGCGAAAGCGGGGAGGTGCGCCTGCTCGCTGAGCATTTCGGCGTGCCCGTGTTCGCGGGGAAGGCGTCGGACAAGTTTACCTGGTCGATGACGTCGGAAGAACTTGCCGCGACGTGCGAGCTGCACGATGGGAACCTCGCTTCCGCGCTCGTCGAGCTCGAGTGCGCGCAAGAGGGACTGCTCGTGCTCGACGAGGCGCTCGACGCGCTTTCGAAGGGGCTTGTCGACGAGGCGCTCGTGGACCGCGCACTCGATATGTCCGCGCTCGGCGTCGAAGTAGTGCTCACCGGGCGCGCGCCTTCCCGCAAGATCGTGGAGAAGGCCGACTACATAACCGAGATGCGGTGCGAGAAACACCCCTACGAGCAGGGGATATGTGCAAGGGAAGGAGTGGAGTACTAGATGGATTCCAAGGAGATGGCGCCCGGCGACATCGAGCGGCGCAGCTTCGAGATCATCACCGAAGAGCTCGGCGGCCGCACGTTCCCGCCGCTCGAAGAGCCCGTCGTGAAGCGCGTCATCCACACCACTGCCGACTTCTCGTACGCCGATTCCCTCGTGTTCACCCATGACGCCGCGCACTGTGCGCTCGACGCACTGCGCGCAGGGGCCACGGTGCTCACCGACACGAACATGGCGCTCGCAGGCATAAGCAAGCCCGCGCTCGCGAAGCTCGGCTGCAAGGCCGTGTGCTTCATGGCCGACCCTGATGTCGCCGCGGCTGCGCGCGCCGCGGACACGACTCGCGCCGTTGCGAGCATGGACAAAGCTTGCGGCATCGAGGGTCCGCTCATCGTGGCCGTCGGCAACGCTCCCACAGCACTTCTGCGCCTCGCCGAGCTCATGGACGCGGGGAAGATCGCGCCCGCGCTCGTCGTTGGGGTGCCGGTCGGGTTTGTGAACGTGGTCGAGGCGAAAGAGGAGCTACTCGCACGACGCGTTCCGGCCATCGTCGCGAGGGGTCGCAAGGGCGGTTCGACCGTGGCGGCCGCCATTATGAACGCGCTGCTCTACCAGATCACGCGCACAGGCGGCCCGAAGTGACGGCCCCCGCATCCGCGCTGGCGCTGCGCATCTTCGCCGGCACCACCGAGGGCCGCCTTCTGTGCGAATGGGCGAGCAGGGCGGGCATCCCCGCCCGTGCCTACGCGGCAACCGAGTACGGAGGCGAGCTTTTGGGCGAGCTTCCGGGCATCGAGGTGCATGCGGGCAGGCTCGACGATGCCGACATGGAGCGCGAGCTTTCCGGCGCGTACATCGTTGTCGACGCCACGCACCCCTTCGCTACGCTCGCAAGCGGCAACATCCGGGCCGCTTCGCTCGCCGTGGGTGCACGATGCCTGCGCCTTGCGCGCCCGGTCGAGGCGCTGCCCAAAGGCGTCGTGCCGGTCGCGTCGATCGCCTGCGCGGCGCGCTTTCTCTCCGAGAACCCGGGTCGCGCGCTTCTCACGACGGGGAGCAAGGAGCTTGCTCCCTACACGCGCGTCGCCGATTTCGCGGAGCGCTTCTTCGTGCGTGTGCTCCCGCTGCCCGGTGCTATAACGAAGTGCATCGACGCGGGGTTTTCGCCGTCGCACGTCATCGGCATGCAGGGGCCCTTCACCCGCGAGCTCAACGAGGCGATGCTTCGGCAGGTGGGCGCCCAGTGGCTTGTGACTAAGGACTCGGGAACCGTAGGCGGCACGGCCGAGAAGCTCGCCGCCGCGCGCGACGTGGGAGCGCGCTGCATCGTGGTCACCCGTCCCGCCGAGGGAAGCGGGGCCCTTTCGCTTCGGGAAGTGGAAGACGCGCTCTTACGGGAGTTCGCGCGCTAGGCGCTTGCCGCGCCTGCGCGCCCTCCCGCCCGCGAGGAGGAGCGTCCCGAGCAAGCTCGACCCGTACAAGCCCGTCATCCATCAATAGCTCGAGGACGACGCCCAGAACTGGCGCAAACAGTCCTTCAATAAGTTGCGGTGAAATAGTGTCTGTTTTTGCTGCTAGATAGCATATTCGGTTCCTAATTCACCGCAACTTGTTGGTGGTGGCTTACTGGTAGCTGGTGGTGGCTTACTGGTAGCGTAGGCACTCCACCGGGTTGAGTTTTGCCGCGCGGCGAGCGGGGTAGAAGCCAAAGATTACGCCGATGCCGACGGAGACGCCGAAGGCCAGCAGCACCGTGGCGATTGAAAAGCTCGGTGTGATCTCCCCACTGGCACCGAGCTCGTTGAGAACCCCTGATCCTGCGGCAAACATCGCGAGGCCCCAGGCCAGCAGATAGCCAATCAGGACACCCAGCAGGCCACCGGTGACGCACAGCGCCGAGGACTCGGCCAAAAACTGCGCGGTGATATCGCGGCGACTGGCGCCCAAGGCACGGCGAATACCGATCTCGCGGATGCGCTCAGTCACGTTGGTAAGCATCATATTCATAATGCCGATTCCGCCGACAAGCAGTGAGATACTGGCGACAGCGCCCATGATGAGCGAGAAGGCGCCCATAAACGAGTTGAGTGCATCGATGGCGCTTTTCATGGAGGTCGCCGATACGCTGTCGTACTCATCATCCTCCGAGATGCCCTTCATCGCGCGCACCTTAGACTCGATGGTCTTGCAGAGCTCGTCCATGTCTGTGCCCTCGGCGGCAAGTGCCGTCACGCTGGGAAATGAAGGATTCTCGTCGCCAAACAGGTCGGAGATGGTTTCGCGTGGCATATACAGCGTGAGCGAGCCCATGGAGTCGCTGCCGCCATCAATCACGCCTACAATCTGCACCTCGCCGTTGGACACCTTGATGGTTTTTCCCAGCGCATCCTGTTCGTTGCCGTAAAGCTGATCGGCGCCGCCGCGGCTGATGAGCGCCACGCGCGAGCCTGATTGAGACTCTGCCTGTGAATAGACACGTCCCGCAACGAGCTTGCTGGCGCCCACGGCATCGAGCATGTCGCTATCGACGCCGTGTGCCATGACGGTATAGCTTTTATCCCCGACCTTGTACTCGGAATAGGCGCTATCGACGATGCCGATCTGCTCAATCTGCGGCACCAGTTTTTTAAGCTTCTGGACGTCAGAATCAGAGAGTTCTTGGGACGAATAGATCTGAACCATGCGAGCTGCGTTGAGGCCCAGGCTGTTGACCAAGCTGTTTTGGATGCCGCCGATGAGCGAAGTCATGGCAATGACCGAGGCGATGCCGATGACGATGCCCAGGATGGTGAGCAGGCTGCGCCCCTTGTTGGCCTCGAGCGAGTGAAGGGCTTCCTGGATAAGATCGCGGGCGCTCATGCCATCACTCCTTTCGGCGGGTTGGCGGAGGCGGAAATCATGGGCAGGTTATCTACGGCGCTGCGTAGGGTCCGCGGTGCATGCGGAATATACGCGCCGTCGTGAATGCGACCGTCGCGGATGGTCACGGCACGGTCGGCCTCGGCGGCGATGCCGGGGTCGTGTGTGATAAGCACGATGGTTTTGCCGCGCTCCTGGAGCTTGTGGAAGGTTTCCATGACGAGCGCTCCCGTGGCGGAGTCCAGGTTGCCCGTCGGCTCGTCGGCCAAAATGATGGGTGGATCGTTGACAAGGGCGCGCGCGATGGCGACGCGCTGCATCTGGCCGCCCGAGAGCTCGGATATGCGGTGGTCCCAGTGGTCGACGGGCAGCGTGACGGCCTGCAGCGCGTGTACGGCGCGCATCTCGCGCTGGCTGCGCGGCACATTGGTGTAGGACAGCGGCAGCATGACGTTTTCGATCACCGTCAGACGCGGCAGCAGATTAAAGCTCTGAAAGACAAAGCCGATGCTCAGCGCTCGCACCTCGGTGAGCTCATCATCGTCGAGCTCGGCGACGTTGAGCCCTTGCAGGAAATAATCACCCGCCGTCGGCTTGTCCAGGCAGCCCAGGATGTTCATGAGCGTCGACTTGCCCGAGCCCGAGGGGCCGGTGATGGCGACGAACTCACCGGGGTTCACCGCCAGGCTCACGTTGTGCAGGATGTGGGCGCAACCGGCCTCGCTCTCAAAGATGCGGTGCACGTTGCGGATGTCGATGACGGGACGCATTACTTGCCCTCGTCGGCAGACATATTGTCGCCGCCGTCTGCCGTCATGCCTGTGCCGGTATCCGTCACGATGGTGTCGCCGTCGCGTAACTTGGTAACCGGGACGTCTGGGTTGATCTCGTTGCCCTGGTCGTCGCGCTTGACCTGCGTCTTACCGACTACAGCCTCGTTGTCGTTTTGCGTCACGACGGTCACCTTCACGCGGCGCGTCTTCTTGCCTTCCGAATCGGTGGCCAGATTGACGTAATAGTGCTCGCCGTCTTCGGTCATCAGCGCCATGGTCGGCACCATAACCACGTCGTCGAGCTTCTCGGTCACTACCGAGACCTCGGCAGTCATACCCGGCTTAAGGCGACTGTCAGGTGCTTCGATGAGGATGTCGACGTTAAAGGTCACACTGCCGCCGCTCCCGGAGGAGGAGTCGGAGTTTGCCACCGAGGCGATAGCCGTGACGGTGCCCTGGCTCACGATGTCGGGAAACGCGGGATAGGTCACGTTGGCGCTTTGGCCCACGGCAATTTTGGCGATATCCTTTTCGCCCACCTGAACCGTCACCTTCATCTTGGACAGGTCGGCGATCTGCATGCACTGCTTGCCGCCGCTCGTATCGCTTTCGCCCATGATCATGCCGCCTGTTACCGTGGCGCCCACCTTGGCGTTGAGCTCAACGATGCTGCCCGAGCTCGGGGCCGTGACCGTACGGCTGGCGGCCTTGGCGTTCGCCTGATCGAGGTTTGCCTGGGCCGATGTGAGGCTGCGCTGCGCGGCCGATACGGCGTTCGTGTCCGCTGATGCGGCGGAGATGCCAGCCGCTGCGGAAGCTCCGTCGACGTCCGTCGTTGGGTTGGCCTGCGCGGCAGCTGCGGCTTTCTGCGCGTTGGCGAGGTCTTCTTGAGCGGCTGCAACTGCACGCTGCGCCTCGGCAACGTTGCGATCGAGCTCGTCGTTTTTAATGGTCATAAGCACGTCGCCCTCGTTTACGGATTGGCCTGCCTGCACGTTGATCGAATCGACCGTGCCGTCGACAGAAGGGGAGACCACTGAGGACGAAATGGGTTTGAGCTGGCCTTTCGCTTCGACCGTTGTGCTAAACGTGCCCTCGGTCACCATGTCGGTCGCAGGCCCGCTATCGCCCTGTGGCTGCGCATTGATAACCAGGGTTGCGACAATGGCAATGAGTGCGATGGCACCCACGACGCCGGCGGCAATACCGCGTCGAATCAGCTTTTTGCGTCGACGTTCGGCACGTTTTGCCCTGAGCTTGGCATATGCCTCTTCATCGGTTATCTCGGCCGCATCGTTCGTGCGTCCGCTCTCCTTGTCGGCATGTACGTCTGTGATCAGAGGAAGCGTTTCGGTGGCACCTTCGGGCGTGTGCTCGGTATCATCCGGGCCCGGGGTGATGTTGGGGACATTCGGCATAGCGTCTCCTTTATAGAAAGAACCTTGATAAGTATATGCGCCCGCCGGTTGGGGCAGGCGCATAGGACGGTATCTTTCGGAATTGTTAGATTGGTCGCAGCAGTTGCATGTTGTATGATTGCGCGCGTTGCACTACGAGTGGACAACCACGCACAGGCCGACTTTGATGCAATCGTGCAGCGCCTTGGCATCGGCCAGGCGAAGGTTGATGCATCCGTGGCTGCCGCACCACTTGTAGGAGTTGGGATCGTCGAAACTCTTGTCGTTTTGCCACGTTGCATCGTGGAAGCCGACCATGTTTCCCTCAAACGGCATCCAATAGCTGACCGGGCTCTCGTATTTGGGCTTGCCGGTCTCGGGGTCCTTGGCACCGATAAGCTTGCTGGCGCCATTGTTGCTGTTGATCTGCCATACGCCCTCGGGGGTGGCGTCTTCGCCCGGTTTGCCAGAAATAAAGTTGGCCTCCCACACGATGTTGCCGCTCTCGTCGTAGTAGCGCGCATGCTGCTCGGACAGGTCGACGTCGATATAGGCCTTCCAGTCGGGCTCGCCCTTGGCGGTAAATGTGTCGGCCTTCTGGGAGTACTTGATCTCGATTTCGCCGGTCTGCTTGTTGTTGATGGCGTCCTCGACCTGCTTGGCGAGCGAGCTGCTGTCGATGGACCAACCAAAGTCGCCGCCTTCGACGGCGCACTGCTTGCCATCGGCGCGCGTCCACCAGCGAGTGGAGCCCACGGTATTAAAGCCGTTGGCGAGCTCGGCTGCCCAGCTGCTGATCTGCGACGTATCGAGCGTGGGGTTGGCCGGATCGGCAAAGCTGATCCACTGCAACACGGAGCTACCATCAACCTTGCCGGCATCCTCGCCGTTGAGCTTGAGGGTCACGTTGACGCCCAAGAAGTTGTTGGCGGCATCGCATGCAGACTGAATCTGATCATCGGTCAGCGTTCCATTGAGCGGCTCATAGGCATCGTTGCCGAGCTTGGAAAGATCTACGGTCTCGGCCAGCGAGGCAAGCTCGAGCTCGGCATACTTAATGACATGCTCGCGGTTGAGTTTTTCGTTGGAGCGCGCCTTCTCGACGGTAAACTTGCCGGCCTGCTCGTCATAGGAGCTATTGGCCTCGAACGCGCCCGAACGCCCCTCGTTAAACTCGTCGATGGCGGCGCCCAGATCCTTCTCAAACTGCTTTTGGTCAAAGGTGTCGGAGAGCATGGACAGGTCGACGTCTTGATCAAGATCGACTTCGTTGGAGCTAGCGGTTGTTTTGGTCTTGCCGCTTAAGGATTCTACAAGGCGAACCGGCCATACAAAGGCTTCGTTGCGGCTGATAATCTCTTTTGCGGCAGCTTCGCCGTCGACAATGGGCTCATCGGACTCGGGCTGATAGGTCCAGCTAAAGTCATCGCCTGTCACGGTGAGCTTATAGTGCTTCCAAGCCGAGTTGACCTTGGTGGCGGCAGACGAAGCGTTGGAGAACGAGACATCGACGCCGGCGATAGTGGTGTTGGGGTAGGCTACCTGCGAAAACGCTACGAGGCCTACGATATAGACAATGACGATAAGACCCAGGACGACAAAGAGCGTCGTCTTTTTGCCCGACTTATTGTTCTCGGCGGGTTTGCGTGCGGGGCCGCGATCGCCTCGAGCGTGCGTGGGGGGCTGCTTGGGCGCATTGCCATTTGCCTGGCGCTGCTGATGCTGCTTGTTCGGACGTTGGGAAACGTTTGCCGCACCTCGCTGCTGACCGCGGCTCGGCGCGATAGGACGCGGCGACTGAACGCCGCCTGTGTGCCTGCTCGGCTGCTGCGGATCGGGAATCAGTTGAGTTCGATCGTTTTGCGACATCGTATGCATATCCTTCGAATTTCGCCTTGCGGCTCATCGTGTTTTTACTGGGCTTGCATTATAGCGATTACCTAGTTGTTTGTGGTATGGAAACGGTGGCATTCAAAAGAGGTGGGACATTTGTCCCACCTTCGAGTCTTTCTTTGTCGCTATCCGCACACACCGCATTTTGCACAGGCCGAAAGTGCGGCCGGAGCCTGCGCGATGCCACCCTTTGCCGTCTCGCGCAGCGTGGCCGGCAACGCGTGGCCCACCGAGAGCATGACGTGCGCCATCTGGTCAAACGGCACCAGGCTCTTGATACCGGCAAGTGCAAGCTGCGCCGAGCTAAAGGCGGCTGCCACGCCGATGGCGTTGCGGTTTTGGCAGGGTACCTCCACGAGGCCACCGACGGGGTCACAAACGAGGCCCAGCAAGTTACTCAGCGCGATGGAACTGGCGTCGAGCGCCTGCCCGGGCGTGCCGCCGAGCATCTGCACCAGCGCGGCGGCTGCCATGGCGGCCGCACTTCCTACCTCAGCCTGGCAGCCGCCCTCGGCACCGGCGACGCAGGCGCTCGTGGTGAGGTTGAGGCCGATGGCGGCTGCGCAGTAGAGCGCGTCCATGACCTGCTCGTCGTCGAGCTGAAGGTGATCGGCGAGCGCCAGCACGCAGCCGGGCACGACACCCGCGGAGCCTGCCGTGGGAGCGGCGACGATCACTCCCATCGTGGCGGAGCGCTCGAGCACGGCCATCGCGCGGGCCACGGCGTCGGTTTGAACGGTGCCCATCAGGCTCGTGCTCAAATCGTTGCGGCCGGTGGCATCGACGAGTTTAGCCTCGCCGCCGATAAGCCCGCCGAGCGATCGTTGCGGATTGACGATAGGGGTCGTGGTCTCCTCGCGCATGACGTCGAGCACGCGGCGCATGGCGGCGACGGCGTGGGTCTCGCCGGTCAAACGCGCCTCGCGCACGGCCATAACGGCGCCGATATTCAGGCCGAGCTCGGCGCATGCATCGAGCAGCTGCTCGCCGTCGTCGAAGATCTCCTTTGCCGAGACACCGGGGGAGAGCGACGAGGCGGAACCGGGGAGCTCGATAAAGGTCGCGTAATCGACATTGTCGAGTTTGCGTAGCATGGGGATAACGGTGTCGTCGGGCGCGCCGTCGGTCTCAAAGACGGAGTAGGCTTGGCCGCCCACTTCGGTGCGGTAGGTGCGGCAGAAGGCGATGTTCACGTGTGCGTAGGCGAGCAGGTTCGTGAGCGCGGCGAGCACGCCGGGGACGTCCTGGTGTGCCACAAACAGCGTGGAATACATGCCCGAGATGTCGACGCCGACGCCGTTAATGCGGCTGATGCGCATCTTGCCGCCGCCCAGGCTCTCACCGCGGACCTGTGCCGTGGCGCCCGTGTCGTCGACCATGTCAATGTCGACGGTGTTGGGGTGGATGGAGGCGTCGTCGCCCTTGATGTCAAAGTGATATTCGAGGCCCTGCTCGCGTGCGAGGTCGAAGGCCTGCTTGATGTTCTCGTCATCGGTGTCGAGGCCCAGGATGCCCGCGACGAGCGCACGGTCGGTACCGTGGCCGCGGTAGGTGTGGGCGAAGGAGTTCCACAGGCCAAAGGTGACTTTGGTGATGCGGCCTTCCAGCAGGCTGGCGGCAACTTGTGCGCAGCGCAGGGCGCCGGCGGTGTGCGATGAGCTGGGGCCGACCATGACGGGGCCCAAGATCTCGAATGCCGAGGTCGTAGCTAGTGTTTGCGGCTTGCCTGCCATATGCGCTCCTGTTCTATCCCGTCGTTCCGAGGGCTTTGGTATTTGGTCGCCTGCTCTACAGTCCTGGCTCGCACGGAGGCCACATTAAGTGGCCTCCGGCTCGTGCGGAACTCGCGATCGACCAAATACCAAAGCCCTCGGAACTTAGGATACATGGTAGGGGCACGCTTGCTGCAAAATTCATCAGCTGGGAACCTATTCTGCGTCCCATGTCGACTCATCTTCGCCACCGGTTAATAAAAAAGAGGTACCGGTTGTTCCGGTACCTCTTTTTGGCGTGTTTCTATTTGGCTGTGGCTTTTCTCGTAAGCCTACAGGCCACAGGCTGCTTTGAGTTCTTCGACTCGGTCGGTATTCTCCCAGGTGAAGTCGGCGTCTTCGCGGCCGAAGTGACCGTAGGCTGCCGTCTTTTCGTAGATGGGGCGACGCAGGTCTAGGTCGCGGATGATTGCGCCCGGGCGCAGGTCGAAGGTCTTCTCGACGGCCTCGACGATCTTGTCCTCGGCAACATGCGCGGTACCGAAGGTGTCGACCATGATTGAGAGGGGCTTGGAAACGCCGATGGCGTAGGCGAGCTCGACTTCACAGCGGTCGGCCATACCGGCGGCGACCACGTTCTTGGCGACCCAGCGCGCGGCATACGCGGCGGAACGGTCGACCTTGGTGCAGTCCTTGCCGCTAAAGGCGCCACCGCCGTGACGGCCGTAGCCGCCGTAGGTGTCGACGATGATCTTGCGGCCGGTGAGGCCCGTGTCGCCCATGGGGCCGCCCACGACAAAGCGACCGGTGGGGTTCACGTAGATGTCCGCGTTGTCCCACGGCATGTTCTCGGCGGCCATGACCGGGGTGATGACGTGTTCGATGAGGTCGGCCTTGATCTTGCCCATGTCCTCAATCTCGGCGGCGTGCTGCGTGGAGATGACGATGGTCGTGACCTCCACGGGCTTACCTTCCTCGTAGCGCACCGTGACCTGGGTCTTGCCGTCGGGGCGCAGGTAGGGCAGGGTTCCGTCATGGCGCACGGCAGCCAGGCGCTCGGCCAGGCGGCTTGCCAGGTAGTGCGGCATAGGCATGAGGGTCTTGGTCTCGTTGGAGGCATAACCGAACATCATGCCCTGGTCGCCGGCGCCGATCAGGTCGATCGGGTCGGTGGTAGCGCCGGTCTGGGTCTCGAAGGACTCGTCAACGCCCTGGGCGATATCGGGCGACTGCTCGTGGATGAGGCTCATAACGCCGCAGGTGTCGCAGTCAAAACCGAACTTGGCGCGGTTGTAGCCAATGCGGCGGATGACGCCGCGGGCGATTTCCTGTACGTCGACGTAGGCCTGGGTGCGAATCTCGCCGGCGACGATGACGGTGCCGGTGGTCACGAGGGTCTCGCAGGCGCAGCGGACGTTCTCCACGTTGGCAGGCACGCCGTTGGGGGCGATGTAGCCCTGCTCCTGGAGCTCTATTTCTTTGGCGAGGATTGCGTCGAGGACGGCGTCACTGATCTGGTCAGCGATCTTATCGGGATGACCTTCGGTCACCGACTCCGACGTAAAAACAAAGGACCCGTGTTGGGGTGGGATGGAACGAAGTTCTTCTGACATGATTGTCCTTTCAAAAACGTGTCCCGGCGACCGTTACCATTCCGCCGGGCTCTCTATGCAAGGGCACATCATAGCGCGTAAATCAAACATTCACACCCTTTCCGCACCTACTCATTGGGGACAGACTTAAATGACCAGTCGGGTGCTCATTGGGTAGTCATTTAAGTCTGTCCCCAATGAGTGGGTCGGTGCCCTTTGTGCGGAGGTTGCTTTGATGCTTTATACTGGTGCAGTTAGACATCCATCCTGCAATCGAGGAGATTTCCATGGCATCAGACGTTCGCGTCCGCTTTGCACCCTCACCGACGGGCAAGCTGCACATCGGCGGCGCCCGCACCGCTATCTATAACTGGGCTTTCGCCCGTGCAAACGGCGGCACGTTCATTCTGCGCATCGACGACACCGATCCCACCCGTTCCACCGACGAGAACACGCAGATCATTTTGCGCGCCATGCGTTGGCTGGGCTTGGACTGGGACGAGGGCCCCGAGGTGGGCGGCGACTATGGTCCCTATGCCCAGACCGAGCGCCTGGACCTGTACAAGCAGGCCGCCCAGAAGCTTTGGGATGAGGGCAAGGCCTATCCCTGCTTCTGCACCAAGGAGCAGCTCGATGCCGACCGCAAGGCCGCGCAGGAGCGCAAGGACCCCTTCCAGGGCTATCAGCGTCGTTGCCGCGATCTTGATCCCGAGGAGGCCCGCCGTCGCATCGAGGCCGGCGAGTCCTACGTCCTGCGCATCAAGGTGCCCGAGGACCGCGGCGACGTCGTCATCCACGACGCCGTTCACGGTGAGGTGACCTTCGACGCCAAGGAGCTCGACGACTTTGTCATCTTCCGCTCCGATGGCACGCCCACGTACAACTTCGCGACCGTCGTCGACGACGCCATGATGAAGATCACCCATGTCATCCGCGGCGACGACCACCTGTCCAACACCCCGCGCCAGGTCATGGTCTACGAGGCCCTCGGCGCGCCTGTGCCCACGTTCGCCCACATCTCCATGATCCTGGGCGCCGACGGTAAGAAGCTCTCCAAGCGCCACGGCGCCACCTCGGTGGAGGAGTACCGCGACGCCGGCTACCTGTCCGACGCCTTCGTCAATTACCTGGCGCTGCTCGGCTGGTCGCTCGACGGCGAGACCACGATCATCCCGCGTGATGTCCTGGCCAGCAAGTTCTCGCTCGACCGCATCTCCAAGAACCCGGCGACCTTCGATCCCAAGAAGCTCGATTGGGTCAATGCTGAGTACATCAACGGCATGTCCGATGCTCAGTTTGCCGACGAGATCATGGTCCCCGAGCTGCACGAGGCGGGTCTCATCGAGGGTAATGTTGAGTACGGCGAGGACTGGATCGATGCGCTCGCTGCCATCGTTAAGCCGCGCACCAAGATGCCGGCCGACGCCGTGACCGTCGCCGCCCCCATCTTTGCCACGGCCGAGACACTCGAGTATGACGAGAAGTCCGTCAACAAAGGCCTGGCCAAGGAGGGCATGGGTGCCATTCTGGACGCCGCCAAGGCCGCGCTTGAGGGTGTGGGCGAGTGGACCGCCGAGGCTATCGACGCTGCGCTTGAGCCGCTGCCCGAGCAGATGGACCTCAAGAAGCGCGTGGTGTTCCAGGCCGTGCGCGTCGCCGTCTGCGGCAACATGGTGAGCCCTCCGCTGGGCGAGACCATGGCGCTCGTCGGCCGCGACGATTGCCTGGCGCGCATCGACCGCGCCCGCACGATGGCGCTGTAGTAGACGCGCAAACGCATGTATCCGAGCCCCGTTCCCTCGAGCGGGGCTCTTGTTTCTGTACCGATGAGTGGGTTGCTGGGACAAAATAATCAGTAGTGTTTGTCCCATGTTCGAGTGACGCAACGAGCTCGACACTCGTATCGGCCATGGGACAAACTCTACTGATTATTTTGTCCCACCCCTTTCAGGTCCGTTCGTTAGAGGTGGTGTATGGCTCAACAACTGTCGCTGTTTGGGTCGCCGGAACCGGAGGAAGCTCCGGTGAAGCCCAAGCCTGCCGCTGCCTCGGCTCAGTCTAAGCCTGCGCCCGAGCCCCCTGCCGCCTACGCGAGCGTGGTCCTCGACATCCCCACCCGTGCGCTGTCGGAACCGTTTGCTTACGGCATCCCCGAGTCCCTTGCCAACGAGGTCCAGATCGGATCCACGGTCCTGGTCCACTTTGGTAACCGTGCCGCCGCGGGCTATGTCGTCGACATTGCGCCTGATCTGGGCGATCTGCCGGGCAACAACGCCCTCGACCCCGCGCGCGTCAAGCCTATCGAGGCTATCCTCAGCAAGCCGCTCTTTACCGCCGAGGCCGCCCGTATCGCACGTTGGATGAGCCGCGAGTACGTCGCGACGCTTTCCGAGTGCCTGCGCCTGTTCTTGCCTCCGGGCGGCAGCCCGCGCGTGGTCAAGGGCGATGACGGAGCATGGTCGGTTGAGCGTCCCGCCGTCAAACCCATCCAAAACCGCTGGGTGATGCTTACGCCCGAAGGCTTTGACTACACGCCGCCCAAGACCGCGGTCCGCCAGCGCCAGCTCATCGAGGCGCTTCAGTGCGGCCCCGTTACGACGCGCGACCTCAACCTGCTTTACAACAGCATGTCGGCAACCATCAAGGCGCTCGAAAAACGCGGCGTCGTGGTGGTGGAGGAACGCCGTGCGTGGCGTGGCTGCAGCGAGCAGACCACGCTGTCCTCGGCAAGCGGCAAGGCGCCGGTCTCCCTTACCAACGGCCAGCAACAGGCACTCGCGCAGATTGAGCGCGCCCGTCTGGACGCTCATGGCGACGTGGTGCTGGTCGACGGCGTCACCGGCTCCGGCAAAACCGAGGTTTACCTCTCCGCCATTGAGCGCGTGCTTGCAGCCGGTCGCTCGGCCTGCGTGCTGGTGCCCGAGATTTCGCTGACGGCCCAGACCGTCGGCCGCTTCCGTTCGCGCTTTGGCGAGACGGTCGCCGTGTTCCATTCGCGGCTTTCGGCCGGCGAGCGCCTGGACCAGTGGGATATGGTTGCCAGCGGTGCGGCCCGCGTGGTCGTCGGCGCACGTTCGGCGCTCTTTTGCCCGCTTGACGACCTGGGCCTCATCATCATTGACGAGGAGCACGAGACCAGCTACAAGCAGGGGTCCAGTCCGCGCTACCATGCGCGCGAGGTGGCAGCCGAGATGGCGCGCCGCTATCGCTGCCCGCTCGTGCTGGGGTCGGCCACGCCTTCTGCCGAGGCCCTCGACCGCTGCCGCCGCGGCATGTATAACGGTGCCACCTGGACGCGTGTCGAGATGCCCGAGCGCCCCGGACACGCCGTGCTGCCTACGGTCCGCATTGCTGACCTGCGTCGCGAGTTCTCGCACGGCAGCCGCTCCATGTTCTCAAAACCCTTGATGGAGGGATTGGAGCGTGTGGTCGGGCGCCGCGAGAAGGCCGTGTTGCTGCATAACCGCCGTGGCTTTGCGCCATTCCTGATGTGCCGCGAGTGCGGCTGCGTCCCCACCTGCAACCACTGCTCCACAGCGCTTACGTATCACGAGCGCACACACACGCTGCAGTGTCACACATGCGGTTCGTCTTGGCGCGTGCGGCCGTATCCCGCGCCCACGAGCCGTTGCCCCAAATGTGGCAGTCGCTACCTGGCAAAAATGGGCCTGGGCACGCAGCAGATCGAGGACGCTCTGCACCAGTTGCTTCCCGAGGACGTTGCCATCATTCGCATGGATGCCGATTCCACGTGTGGCAAGGATGCGCACAAAAAGCTGCTCGAGCAGTTCGATGCGGCGGATTGCGCCGTGTTGCTGGGTACCCAGATGATCGCTAAAGGTCTCGATTTTCCCGAGGTCACGCTCGTGGGCGTGGTCAATGCCGACTTTGCGCTCAAGCTGCCCGATTTTAGAGCAGGGGAGCGCGCCTACGATCTGCTGGAGCAGGTCGCAGGCCGCGCCGGTCGCGGCAATCGTCCTGGCGAGGTCATCATCCAGACCTATCTGCCCGAGGACCCGGTCATTCGCGCCGTTGCCGAGCATGACCGTTCGATCTTTACCGACCACGACCTGGATCAGCGCCGCGACGCGCTGTATCCGCCGTTCGTGCGCCTGGCCAACATCTTGGTATGGTCGACGAACGCGGATGACGCGCGGGACTACATCGGGCGCATCGCGAAGCTCCTCAAGCGTCGCTGGCATGCCGCCGCGCCCGACTTTTTGCGGGCGGGCAGCGCCGTGCCCCAGGTGCTTGGTCCGGCTTCGTGTGTAATCGAGAGAGCCAAGGACCGTTATCGCTTCCACCTGCTTGTGAAGTCGCCGGTAGGGTACCATGTCTCTGATGATATCGACGCCTGCCTCAAAGAGGTGGGCTCCATGCGAGGCGTGAGCGTGAGCGTTGACGTCGACGCCTATGATTTGATGTAACAACCCGAAAGGATGGCCATGGAAGCCAACGGAATCGTACTTTCGCCCGACCCTCGACTGCGCCAGGAGTGCGCCGTCATCGAGGAGATCACCCCGGCGATCGAGGCGCTTGCCGAGAAGATGAAGAAGATGATGTTCGAGAACGGCGGCTGCGGCCTGGCTGCTCCGCAGATCGGCGAGCTTATTCAGCTCGTCACCATCGACTGCGACTACAGCGACAAGAACGACTACGACCCGTACGTGCTCATCAACCCTGTCATTGTTGAGCAGAGTGACCATTTGGTGCCGTTTAGCGAGGGCTGCCTGTCTATCCCCGGGATTAGCTGCGAGATTGAGCGTCCCGACCATGTCGTCGTCGAGGCGTATGATCTGGACGCCAACCTGATTCGTTATGAGGCCTCGGGCGATCTGTTCTGCGTGTGCCTGCAGCACGAGATCGACCACCTGCACGGCAATACCATGTTCGAGCGCCTTAAGCCCATGCAGAGGCTCAAGGCCGTCAAGGAGTACCAGGACGCCCTGGCCCGCGGCGCTCGACCGGGCGAGACGGAGTAGGCCCCACCGTCCCCGGTGCTGAGCGCCCACATATCATCCCGTGCTCAAACATTCTCGCTTTGCTGCGAAACTGCGCGCGGGACGATATGTGGGCGCTCAGCACCGGGGACTGCGTTGTTCTGGCTCGGTTCGCCCGGGTGCCGTCGGGCCAGGGATGGGCGTCTTCGCTGATAGGTGCTTTGCTGAAAGAGCTGCTTTTATTGCGGCTCTTTCTTTGGTTTTGGGTATATTTGTTCTTGTTGAAATGTTATTGCGGATGGGCTGGTGACTTGGCTTTCCGCTGTTCTTTGTAGCCGTCTCGGCTTTGGTTGAGAGGAGACGTTCTTTATGCGTATTGTGTTTATGGGTACGCCTGATTTTGCTGTGCCTTCTTTGACTTCGCTTGTTGAGGCTGGGAATGAGATTGCGCTTGTTGTTACTCGTCCTGATGCTGTTCGTGGGCGTGGTAAGAAGCTTGAGCCGTCTCCTGTTAAGGCTAAGGCGCTTGAGCTGGGGTTACCGGTTATTGAGGCTAATCGTATGACGCCGGAGGTTGTTGAGGCGCTTCAGGCTGCTCAGGCCGATATTTTCTGTGTGGCTGCTTATGGCTGCATTTTGCCCGATGAGGTGCTGCATATGGCACCGCTCGGCATTGTGAATGTTCATGCGTCCTTGCTGCCTCGTTGGCGAGGGGCTGCTCCTATTCAGCGTGCGATTCTCGCTGGTGATGAGGTTGCTGGCGTTTCTATTATGCGTATTGGACATGGCGTTGATACCGGCGCTTATTGTGCCCAGGCGTCTACGTCGGTTGCCGGTAAGCATGCCGAGGCGCTCACGATGGAGCTTGGTGAGCTTGGCGGCAAACTGCTTGCCGATACGCTTCCCTCGCTTGCCGATGGTTCGGCTGTTTGGACTGAGCAGGATGAGTCGCTCGTCACTCATGCTGCCAAGATTTCCAAGCAGGAGATGCGTCTGGATCCGCAGATGGCGGCGCTCGATTGCGTGCGTCATGTGCTCGCTTCGTCCGATACCGCGCCTGCTCGTTGCGTGATTGCCGGCAAGACCGTGCGTGTTCTCGATGCTGCGCTGGCCGATGTTTCGCTTGGCGAGGGCGCCGTCGACGTCAAGGCTAAGCGCGTTTACCTTGGTCTTTCCGATGGCACGGTTGAGTTGCTCGAGGTTAAGCCCGATGGCAAGCGTGCCATGCCCGCTTCTGCTTGGGCTGCTGGGCTGCAAGGCGTCGATCTTTCGTGGGGTGTTCTGTCATGAGCAAGCTGTCTCCCGCGCGCAAGCTTGCGCTCGATGTGCTGATGGAGGCCGATCGCCGTGGCATGTATGCGCGTGACGTGCTGTCCTCTCGCGCATCGGCCAAGGCTATTGACCAGCGCGATTCCGCTTTTGCGGCTCGTTTGGCACTTGGCGTTGCCGCCACGCAGGGTATTTTGGACGAACTGCTCAATCAGTTTCTTGATAAGCCTAAAAAGGTTGCGCCGTGTGTTCGCATGGTACTTCGTATCTCGGCTTTTGAGATGCTCTATCTGCATACGCCGGGTCGCGTTGCGGTGAGTCAGGGCGTTGAGCTGGTGCGCAGCGGAGCTAAGTCTGCCGCTGGCTTGGCCAATGCTGTACTGCATAAGGTTGCGGATAACGTTGAGGACTTTGCTACGGCGTCCGATGTGAATGAGTCTGAGCGACGAATGGTTCGTCTGTCGCGTCTGATGGGTCTGCCGCGCTGGCTGTGCGCTCGCATTATGGCATCCTTCGACACGCCAGAGGGTGCGCTCAACTTTGCCGGCAATCTGGCGCCCGCGCCGCTGGCTCTGCATGAGAACGCCTTTGCGACTAATCCCGATCCGTATATCTCGCAGCTCGTCGCGCCTGTCTTCCCGGGCTGTCATGCCCCAGTTGATGCCCAGGTTACCGTTTCGTCGGGCGTATTTGAGCGCGCTGCTGCCGTGGCCTCGGATCTTAACGCCCAACTCATCGCCACAGCTGCCACGCGCCCTGGAAGCTGCCTTGAGATTGGTGCCGGTCGTGGCACCAAGACCTATGTGATGATGTGCCAGGCCAAGCGCGCCGGCTATGAGCGTCAGCATACGGCGCTCGATCTGCATGATCGCAAGTGCGACCTAAATCTCGCGCGCCTTCACAAGGCGGGTATTCAGGGCGTTCGTACGGTTTCGGGCGATGCCTGCGAGCTTGATGAGGTGCTTACATCGTTTGATGCCATGCTTGGCGAGCCGGTTAAATTCGACACGGTCTTTATCGATGCGCCGTGCTCGGGCACCGGAACCATGCGTCGTCATCCCGAGATTCCGTGGCGCCTAACTGAGAATGACGTTACGACCGAGTTGCCCAAACTGCAGCTAACGATGCTCAAAGAGGCTGCCGCGCGCGTGGCTGCGGGCGGCGAGCTCATTTATGCGACGTGCTCGGTCTTCGACGAGGAGAACACGCAGGTCGTGGAAGCGTTTCTGAACTCTCCCGAGGGCACCGGTTTTAGCCTGGAGCCGCTCTCCGAGGCGCAGATCCTTCAACTTCCCGAGTTCAATCCGGCCAAGAAGCTCGTTTCTGTACGCCAAGACGACCGAGGCCTCTTCCAAAGCGTACCGGTAAACGCCGATTCCTACGACGGCCACTTCTGCGCCAGGCTGGTCCGCAACTCATAGAGCTACCTGCGACACAAAGAAACAGCCCCGCGATTGGTGTCGGTCGCGGGGCTGATTGGTTTCTAGTGGTTATGCGGGCAGTTGGCGCAGCAGCCGTTGGTGGCGCTGGTGCTGGAACCACCGCTGCGCTGGTCGGTGTTGTAGAAACCGCTGCCCTCAAATTTAATGCCGCTGGCCGAGAACGTCTTGGCGGCCGGAGCGCCGCAGCTGGGGCACACGACCTCGGGGGTCTCGGACATGGGATGCTCAACCTCAAACACGTTGCCGCAGCTCGAGCACTTGTAATCGTAGCGCGCCATAATACTTCCTTTTCAGCACAAAGCGGGCAGATTACTCTGCCCGCAAAAATTCAAACGTCTGTAACTGTACCCTATATCGGGCGTTTTATCACGCTTCGCCCCAGAATCTATGCGTGTTGCGCAGGAGCTGTGCGGTTTTGCTCTCGGCGGCCGCAATGTCGGCCTCGTTAGCCTGCCAGGTCCAGTTGCCCGTGGCCACGCCCGGTACGTTCATTCGCGTGTCGTCGCCAAGCCCCAGCACGTCCTGCAGCGGCATCATCACCAGGGGAGCGTCGCTTGTCAGCGCATCGCTCATCAGCTTGGCTGCCACCTCAACACCGCTCGGCTCGTCGCCGCCCGCAAAGGAGCGCGTGCACCAACCCGCGAGCGTCGACGTGTCGTGAGTCGATGTATACAGGATCTTGCCGGGCGTAGGGTGCACGCCGCAACGAACGTCGTAATCGCTAAACTCCAGCACGTCCATGCCGGGGAAACCGCAAGTCGAAGCCATGGCGCGAACGCCGGGCGTCAGGTAGCCCAGGTCCTCGGCGATAAAGTTGAGCGGCCCCAGCTCGTCATAGGCGGTCTGGAACAGGTCCTTGCCCGGGCCTGCCAGCCAACGCCCGTCGGCGCAGGCCTTACCCGCGGGAATGCTAAAGTAGCTGTGGAAGCCCAGGAAGTGATCCAGGCGCACGCGGTCGTAGAGCGAAAACGCACGACGTAGGCGATCCATCCACCAGCTATAGCCGTTCTGCTTCATGTGGTCCCAGCGGAACGTCGGGTTGCCCCACACCTGGCCCTCGGGCGCAAAGTTGTCGGGCGGCGCGCCAGAAATCTCAATCGCCTTACCGGTATCGGACAGCCAGAAGTTCTCGGGTTCGCTCCATGCATCGGCCGAATCGTCCGAGACATACATCGGGATATCGCCGATGACCTCGATGCCCTTCTTGTGCGCGTAGTTCATGAGCTCGCACCAGGCTAGGTCAAAGCGGTACTGCATGTACGCCTGCAGCTCTGCCTCGTCGTGGAAACGCTTGTCGTCAATCAGGTGCTCGTTGTAGCGCGCGACATCCGCCGGCCAATCGTGGCGCGACTCGCCCTCAAAGTACTTCTTAACGGCCATGTAGACGCAGTACTTCTCGAGCCAATCGGCGTTGCGATGTTTAAACGCGGTGTAGAGCGGATCGGCATCTTCGCCGCCACGGGCCTTCCAAGTCTCAAAGTCGGCCGCCAGCTCCTCTTGGCTCTCGGGCAGCAGGTCAATATTGCCCGCAAAGGCCGAAGGCCCGGCGTAAGGGGAGCGGAAGAAGTCCGTTGGGTTGACAGGCAGGACCTGCCAGTAGCGCATGCCCATAGCGGACAGATGATCGATAAAGCGACGCGTGGGTGCGCCGATCGTGCCGGGCTTGCCGTCATCGGTCGGTACCGAGGTGATATGGCACACAACGCCCGCGCCGTGATCGAGCGGCTCCTGCAAGCGCTGCTCGGCATGGTGATAGATGATCGACGAGCCCAGCGGATACAAATCGAGCGTGACCGTGCCGTTGTGGATCTCGCACTCGTGACCGCTGATCACGTCACTCGCGCATTCGTCGAGCGCCGGAATCGTCACGCGGTGCGAATTGCGCAGACTACGATTAATGATAACCGTCGCGGACTCGCCATCCCTGCCCGTGCGGTTGTATGCCAGCACCTCGTCGTTGAGCGCGAAGGCCTTGATCTCGCCGTCGATCATAAACGGCAGTGCGCGGCGTACGGCGGAGGCGTTTTTGACAATAGCCAGCGTGTCGAAGTCGTGCAGTTGGTCCTTGGTCGGCAGGGTGCGGCGGTTGCCCGGATCGGTTAGGCCCTCCAGGCCGTATTCGTCGCCGTAGTAGATCGAAGGCACGCCGGGGAAGGTCATCTGCATGAGCGTGGCGAGCCAAAAACGGCTCTTGGCCAGGCCCATCGAGTTCTCGTCCAGGCGCCATTTGCTGCGCTCGCACTCGGGCAGCTGCGACTCGTCGGGGCCGCCGCCGAGCACCGAGATGATACGCGGGCGGTCGTGGCTCGACAGCAGGTTGAGCGCGCAGGACAATGCCTCGCTCGGGTAGTTCTCGCGCAGGGTCTCGATATCCTCAGCGGCCTCGTAGGCGTTCTTGTAGCCCATCAAAAAGCCGATGACCATGTCGCGGAAGGGGTAATCCATAGCAGAGTCCAACTCGGAGCCCTGTAGGTAGCGACGCAGATGGCCGTAGCTAATCTTGTTGGAGGCGTCTTCCCAGACTTCGCCGAGCAACAGTGCGTCAGGCTTTTCGTCAAGTACGGCCTTCTTGATCTCGGCCAGGAAGTCGTCGGAAAGCTCGTCAGCGACGTCCAGGCGCCAGCCATGAGCGCCGGCACGTAGCCATTTACGGATCACGCCGTCCTTGCCCAGAAGCCGCTCGCGTACCAGCTCGGAGCTCTCATTGATGGCGGGCATGTTGCCCACGCCCCACCAGCAGTCGTACGAGCCGTCCTCGTGGAAATAAAACGCATCGCGCCACGGCGAATCCTCGCTCTGCCACGCGCCCACACCGGGGTAGTTGCCGTAGCGGTTAAAGTAGATCGAGTCGTCGCCTGTGTGGTTGAAGACGCCATCCAGAATGATGGAGATGCCCAGCTTCTCGGCCGCCTGGCACAGCTCGGTAAAGTCCTGATCGGTGCCCAGGATCGGGTCGATCTTGGTGTAGTCGGCCGTGTCGTAGCGGTGGTTGCTCGCGGCTTCAAAAATGGGGTTGAGGTAGATGGCCGTAAAGTCCAGCTCGGCGATGCGAGGCAGGTCTTCCTGGATGCCCTTGAGCGACCCGCCGTAGAAGTCCCAGGTTTTGATGGAGCCGTCTTCGGCGCGCTCGTACACGGGCGGCTTGTTCCAGTCCTCGACCATGCGGCGCTGGATTCCGTTGCGTGGTTTTTCGACCTCGGCCAGCGTGCGCTCGCGCCAGTTTTCATCTCGGGCGTAGCGATCGGGGAAGATCTGGTAGACCATGCCACGCTCGTACCACTCGGGACGCACTTCGCGGTGCTTATAGACGGTAATCTGGAAGGACGGCACCTCGGCGTAGTCGTAAGTTACGCCCTCGCCACCGGTGCGACCCTGCGGTGCGCCCAAGCGGACCTCGGGCTGGCCCTCGATATTGCAGATAAAGCTGTACCAGATAAGACAGGGCTCGGTGCACTCAAGCTCTACGGTAAATATGCCGTCGCCCTCGTGCGTCATGGGATACCGAGACTCACCGATCTCATCGACCCAGGTACGCAACGTAAGCGTTGCCTGGTTGGGATCGGCATCCTCCAAAATCACCGAGAGGGAAACGGAAGTTCCAGTGGTCACAGCGCCAAACGGAGTGCGAAACTGCGGCAGACGGCTGTTGTGAATCAATCTCATAATACGGTCCAGTTCAATAGAATCACGGCCTGCGGGCCATGGGCTTTACGCACAGGATGTAAGTATATCTGTTGCACACAGGCTGTATAAACAACATCCGTTTACCATCGGCGAACGGTTGTCCTAGAAAATCGTTTTACCAACTATTAACAGAGAAGGGGCGCCCGGTTGGAGCGCCCCTTGCTTAGGGTTTGATGAGGTTTTGGATCGTCTGGATTAGCGGCGCTTGCGGGTGGCCGTTGCCTTGCGGACGGAAGTCTTCTTGGTCGGAGCCTTTTTCTCGGTCGGAGCGGCAGGGGAGACCGGGGTCTCCTTGGCAGGCTCGGGCTTAGCCTCTGCCTTCGGGGCAGCCTTGGTCTTAGCCTTGACCTCGGCGGCCTTCGGTGCCGGCTCGGGCTTGGTCTCCTCTTTGACGGCAGCGGGCATAGCCTCTGCCTTAGGAGCGGCAGCCTTTGCCGTGGTCTTCTTGGCCGTCGTCGTGCGCTTGCGCGTGGTGGTCTTGGCGGTCGGCTTGGCCTCGACAGCTGCTTCGGCCTTGGGCTCGGCAGGCGTCTCCTCGACCTTGACGGCGGGCTTTGCGGCAGCCTTCGGAGCGACCTTGGTCGCAGTAGCCTTGGCGGCCGTCGACTTCGTTGCCGTGGTCTTCTTGGCAGCTGTTGCCTTCTTGACAGTCGTGGTCGTCTTTTTGGCAGCGGTCTTTGCCGGAGCCTTGGCGGCCGGTTTGGCCTCAGCGACCTCGGCCTTTACCTCGGGAGCAGCCTCGGCCTCGGCGGCCTTCTTGGCAGCGGCGGTCGTGCGCTTGCGCGTGGTCGTTGTCTTGGCAGCCGTTGTTTTTGTCGCGGCAGCTTTGGTCGTCGTAGCCTTCTTAGTGGTCGTCTTGCGGGTCGTGGTCTTCTTAGCTGCGGGCTTTGCAGCGGGCTTGACCTCGTCCTCTGCCTCAAGAGCAACCTCAGCCTTCACCTTAGGCTCGGCCTTTGCGGGCTCAGCCTCAACCGGCTTCTCTTTGGCCTTGGGCTCTTCAGCGGCCACCGGCTCAGCAACAGCTTCAGTCTCGTCGACAACAGCCGCAGGGCGCTCGATCTCCGGATGCATAAAGAAGTACAGGTCCAGATACTTGTCGGCCGAGCGCGTCCAGCTAAAGTCCTGGCTCATGGCCTGCGTGACCAGCTGGTTCCAGGCGTCGCGGTTATCCCAGAACAGACGCGCCGCGCGGAACACCGCGTCGCCCATCTCGTCGCCGTTAAAGTTGGTAAACGAGAAGCCCGTGCCCTCACCAGTGAACTCGTTGTACGGAACAACGGTGTCCTTCAGGCCACCGGTCTCGCGCACGATGGGCAGGGTGCCATAGCGCATGGCGATAATCTGCGACAGGCCACAGGGCTCAAACTTCGACGGCATCAGGAACATGTCGGCGGCGGCATACATACGCTGCGACAGCGCCGGGTCAAACTCGATGCGCGCGGCCATGGTGCCGGGGTACTTGTCCTGGAAGTAGCGCAGGCCGTCCTCGTAGTCGCGGTCGCCGGTGCCCAGCACCGCCACCTGCACGCCGCCGGCCAGAATGCGGTCGAGCGCGTACATGACCAGGTCCATGCCCTTTTGGCGCGTCAGGCGCGTGACCATCACCATGAGCGGGCGGTCGTCGCGAACCTCGAGCCCCAGCTCTTCCTGCAGCTTGGCCTTGCACACGGCCTTGCCGGAGCGGTCTTCAACCGTGTAGTTGGCGGCAATGCGCTTGTCGGTCGCCGGGTCAAAGCCTGCCACATCAATGCCATTAAGGATGCCCTGCAGCGCGTACGAACGCTCGCGCAGCACGCCATCCAGGCCCTCGCCAAACTCGGGCGTCTGGATCTCGTTGGCATAGGTGGGGCTCACCGTGGTGATGGCGTCGGCATAGCGCAGGGCGCCCAGCATGTAGTTGATGCTGCAGGCGTCGCAACGCAGCTGCGAGGCGGCCGCTGGAATGTGCGCCACGCCCAGGATATCCTCCATCACGGTGTCGCTAAACTGGCCCTGGAACGCCACGTTGTGGATCGAGAACACGGTCTTGACGCGGTCATACAGCGGCAGGCCCTGGTAAAACTCGCGCAAAAACACGGGCGCAAGTGCCGTCTGCCAGTCATTGCAGTGCAGGATGTCGCACTCAAAGCCCTCGGGCAGGTGCTGCAGACTCTCGGTGATGGCCTTGGAGAAGAACGCAAAGCGCTCGCCGTCGTCAAAGAAGCCGTACGGATAGTCGCGCGCAAAGTAGCGCTCGTTGTCGATGAACATATAGGTGACGCCGTCGTGCTCAAGCTTCTCGAGCCCGCAGTACTCGTTGCGCCAGCCCAGGCTCACGTAAAAGTCGGAGAAGTGCTCCATCTGCGCCTTGTACTTGTCCTTGATGGTGGCGTACTTGGGCACCATCACGATAACTTCGGCGCCGGCGCGCACAAGCGCCGCAGGCAGCGAGCCCGCCACGTCGCCCAGGCCACCGGTCTTCACAAACGGTGCGCACTCGGCCGAGGCAAACACGATCTGCATCTTTTTGCTGGAATCAGCCATATTGTCTCCCATGTTGCAATTCGAGAATAGCCGCCTGGCACAAACCGGGCGGCTATTCTACATGTTACGAGCGATGTTGCGGTGCCAACGTTAACGTACGATGGTGGTGTCGGAAGTTAACGGAGCCTTGCCCAGCACCAGAATATTCTCGGGCGTGCCGCGAAGCTCGGTGTTGGTGGGGACCACGTTGTTCTTATCCAGAATGGCATTCTCGACGCGTGCGCCGCTCTTGATGATGCAGCTCTGGTTGATGATCGAGTTGGTCACCGAAGCGCCTTCCTCGACCACGACGCCGCGCGACAGGATCGAATTGCGCACGGTGCCCTTAATGATGCAGCCGGCCGAGATGATCGAGTTGCACGCGTGGCTGCCGGTCGCATAGCGCGAAGGCGGCACGTCGTGAGCCTTGGTCAGGATCGGGCGCTCGGGATCGAAGAGCTGGTCGGCCACGGTCTGGTCGAGCAGGTCCATGCTGCGGCGATACAGCGACTTCTCGCTAAACACGCCCACGACTTCGCCCTTGTACTCGTAGCTGCACACGTCGATGTTACCAAAGTCGCCCTGGAGTGCCTCGAGCAGGTCCAGATAGTCGGCGGCCTGGTAGTGGTCGATGATCTCGAGCAGCGTCTCGCGGTTGACGATGCAGCAGTCCATGGAGGCGTTGTCGCCGTACACGACACCGGCGCTCACGCCCGTCAGGCGGCCGTTCTCGTTAATCTCGAGCTTGGTCTCGTCATCGACGTTGCGCGTGGCCTTGCAGTACACCACGGTCATCTGAGCGCCGGAGTTCTCGTGCGCCTCGATGATGGTGTTGAGGTCCATGTTAAAGATGATGTTGGTGCCCATCATCACGACATAGGGCTTCTCCGAGCGCTGGAACAGCGTCTTGTTGGAGATGATGTCGCGCAGCAAGAAACGCATGCCGCCCTTGGTGGTGCCATACGCGTTGCCGGGCACCATGAACAGGCCGCCCTTCTTGCGGTCCAGGCCCCAGTCCTTGCCCGAGCCCACGTGGTCGATCAGCGAGCGGTAGTTGCCCGGCATGACGACGCCGACGGTCTTGATGCCGGCATTCATCATGTTGGACAGCGGGAAGTCGATCAGGCGGTAGCGGCCCAAAAACGGAACGGACGCGATGGGGCGATCCTTGAGCAGCACGCTGCCGTAGGTCGAAGAGTAGTTAGCGGTGATGTAACCGATGGCCTTGCGATTGATCATCGGATCATTCCCCCTTCCCGATAACGACGTCATTTCCAACGACGGCCGTATCCTTGGTGGTATCGACAGAGCCGAGCTTCACGCCCTCTTCGACCGTGGAGTTCTCGCCCAAAATAGCGCGGCAGATGTGCGCGCCGCTCTTAACGTGCGCACCCGGCAGCAGCACGGAGTCCTCGACCACGGCGCGCTCCTCGATGATGACATCGGTCGAAAGGATCGAGTGGCGAGCGGTGCCGTAGATCTTGCAGCCGTTGGAGACCAGGCAGTCGTCCAGGCGGCCGTCCGGGCCAATGTAGTGCGGCGGACGCGTGGTGATGTTGGACATGATGGGGAAGTTCTTGTCAAACAGATCGAACTCGGGGTTGTTGCCCAGCAGGTCCATCGAGGTCTCGTGGAAGCTGGCGATGGTGCCGACGTCCTTCCAGAAGCCGTGGAACTCGTAGCTGTACAAGCGCTTGTTCTCGCCGAGCAGCTTGGGGATGATGTCCTTGCCAAAGTCGTGGCTCGAGCGCTGGTCCAGAGCGTCCTCCTCGAGCGCCTCGATCAGCACGTCGGCCGAGAAGATGTAGATGCCCATGGACGCGAGGTTCGAATCGGGCTTCTCGGGCTTCTCGGTGAACTTGGTGATGCGGCCGTCCTCGGGGTCGGTGGTCAGGATGCCAAAGCGGCTGGCCTCCTCCCACGGTACGGGCATAACGCTCACCGTGAGGTCTGCGTTGTTCTCAATGTGCGTCTTGAGCATCTTGCGGTAATCCATGCGATACAGGTGATCGCCCGAAAGAATCAGGACGTACTTGGGGTCGTTGGCCTTGATGTAGTCGAGGTTCTGCGTAATGGCGTCGGCCGTGCCCGCATACCAGGCGCCACCGGTCTGCGTCTCGTACGGCGGCAGGATCGACACGCCGCCGTCGCGGCTGTCCAGATCCCACGCCTCGCCGGAACCCACGTAGGCATGCAGCAAGTAGGGGCGATACTGCGTCAGAACGCCCACCGTGTCGATGCCCGAGTTGGAGCAGTTGGAGAGCGAAAAGTCGATAATGCGGAACTTGCCACCAAAGCTAACCGCCGGCTTAGCGATCTTTTGGGTGAGTGCCCCCAATCGGCTGCCCTGTCCTCCTGCGAGGAGCATCGCGATGCATTCTTTCTTACTCATCGATTTCTCCTTCTGTCCTCGATGTTCCTAAACCCATTAGCGACGGGCGCGGCGCTCGGTCGCGCCCGTCGAATAATGCCGTGCGGCAAAGGGAGCTCGCGCGCCTTTAAGCGTGCCAGATCTCGTCGCGGTACTCGCGAATGGTGCGGTCGCTCGAGAACCAGCCGGAGGAGGCGGTGTTGAGCAGGGCCTTGCGGTTCCAGGTCTCCTGGTCGCCGTAGCTGTTCGTGAGCTTCTCCCAGGCGTCGACGTAGCTGCGGAAATCGGCCATGACCAGGTCGGGGTCGTTGTTGTTCATGAGTTCGTTGTAGATGCTCTCGAAGTTGCCCGAAAGACCCGCAAAGGTGTTGTCCTTGAGCTCGTCCATCACGCGGCCCAGGCGCTCGCGGTCGCCGTTGAGCGTATCCCATGCAAAGTAGCTGTTGGATGCCCAGAGCTGCTCGACCTCGGGAGCGGTCAGACCAAAGATGGCCTCGTTCTCGCGACCGGCCAGGTCGGCGATCTCGATGTTGGCGCCGTCGAGGGTGCCCAGCGTAATGGCACCGTTCATCATGAGCTTCATGTTGGACGTGCCCGAGGCCTCCTTGCCGGCCGTGGAGATCTGCTCCGAGATCTCGGCAGCGGGGTAGATGAGCTGGGCGTTGCTCACACGGAAGTTGGGGATAAAGCAGACCTTCATGACCTCGTTCACGCGGGCGTCGTTGTTGATGACGTCGGCCACGGAGTTAATGAGGCGGATGGTCTCCTTGGCAAAGGTGTAGCTCGAGGCAGCCTTACCGCTAAAGATGAAGGTCGTCGGCGTCACGTGGAAGTTGGGATCGGCGATGCGACGGTTGTAGATGTCCATCACCTTCATGATGTTCATGAGCTGACGCTTGTAGGCGTGGAAGCGCTTCACCTGGACATCGAAGACGGTGTTGGGGTCAATGACCAGACCGGTCTCGGCCTTAACGTAGGCGGCCAGACGCTCCTTGTTGGCGCGCTTGGAGGCACCCACGGCCTTCAGGAACTCGGTGTCGTTCTGGAACTCTTTGAGTTTCTCGAGCTCAAAGGCGTCCTTCAGCCAGCCGTCGCCAATGGCATCGGTCACGAGCTTGGCATAGGTGGGGTTGGCCTCGGCAAAGAAGCGACGGTGCGAGATGCCGTTGGTCTTGTTGTTGAACTTCTCGGGCGTCAGGGCATAGAAGTCTTTGAGCACGATGTTCTTGATGATGTCGGAGTGGATCTTTGCCACGCCGTTGACGCTATGGCTACAGATCACGGACAGGTTGGCCATGCGAATCTCGCCGTCCCACAGAATGGCGGTCTGGCGCAGACGCTCCTGCCAGCCCTCCTGCGTGGTGTCGAACGACTCGTGCCAACGACGGCTGATCTCGTCGATGATCTGGTACACGCGGGGGAGGAGCTTGGAGAACGTGCCGATGGGCCACTTCTCCAGAGCCTCGGGCAGGATGGTGTGGTTGGTGTAGCTCACGACCTGCGTCACGATGTTCCAGGCGTCGTCCCACTCGAGCTTCTTCTCGTCGATGAGGATGCGCATGAGCTCGGGGCCGCACATGGCGGGGTGCGTGTCGTTGGTGTGGATGGCCACAAACTGCGGCAGCAGCTCCCAGTTCTCGCCGTGCTCCTTCTCAAAGGTGTCGAGCAGGCTGTAGATGCCGGCCGAGACAAACAGGTACTCCTGCTTCAGGCGCAGCAGACGTCCGTGCTCGCCGGCGTCGTTGGGGTAGAGGATGGCGCTGATGGCCTCGGCCTCGGCGCGCTCGGCGTCGGCCAGGGCGTAGTCGCCGCGGTTGAAGGCCTCCAGATCAAAGTGCTCCTCGACCGGCTCGGCAGCCCAGACGCGCAGCTTGTTAACGGTCTCGCCGGCATAGCCCACAACGGGGATGTCATAGGGGACGGCCAGGATATCCTGCGTGTCCACCGTGCGGTAGAACGTTCGGCCGTTCTCCTCAAAGCCCTCTACACGGCCACCAAACTTGATGGTCACGGCCTTGTCCTGACGACGGACCTCCCAGGGATAGCCGTGGGTGAGCCACTCGTCGGTGGCCTCGACCTGGCTGCCGTTGACGATCTCCTGCTTAAACAGGCCGTAGCGGTAGCGCATGCCGTTGCCGTAGCCGGCAATGCCCTCGGCTGCCATGGAATCCAGGAAGCACGCGGCCAGACGACCCAGGCCACCGTTGCCCAGGGCCGGATCGGGCTCCTGGTTCTCGATGACGGACAGGTCAAAGCCCATGTCATCGAGTGCCTCGGCGACCATGTCGCGCACGCCAAAGTTGAGCAGGTAATTGTCGAGCAGGCGGCCGATCAAAAACTCGATCGAGAAGTAGTACACGCGCTTCTTGCCCTCGGCGGTGGCGCGGGCGTCACTCTTGGTGGCAACGGTGCGCGCCTTCTCGGCCACGAGCTTGGCCAGGGCGTTAAAGCGGTCGAGGTCGCTGGCGGCCTCGACGCTCTTACCGCTGATGCTCATGACGGCATCGCGATAGAGCTCGGTAAACTCCTGCTTGTTGTCGAAGATCTTATTCATACGTTCCTTTCCCCCGGGGATGTTTCTCCCGGAACGGTTATGACTTGTATCCTACGCCTCGTCGGGGCGGGTAATTACAGCTGTAACGGTTTTGTTACGCATCCTTGGCAGACGGCTTAACAGAAGCAGACTTGGCCTTGGTAGCGGCCTTTTTGGCAGCCGGTTTCTTGGCTGCGGCCTTAGCAGCGGGCTTTGCGGCAGCCTTGGCCTTGGTCGTCGTAGCCTTGGCCTTAGCCGGAGCCTTCTTAGCAGCCGCAGGCTTGGGCTTCACCGAGGACGTGCGCTTCTTGGGCGCAGCCTTGGGCTCCTCGACCACGGGCGGCTTATAGCTGCTGGGACCGAGGCGCTTAAGCACCACGCCTGCCAGACCGGGCACCTTAATCTCAATGGAGTCCATCTGCCCGTTCCAGGGATAGGGCTCGCTCGAGCAGGTGTAGGGCTCTTCGCCGGCATAACCGCTGCCGCCAAACTCGGGACGGTCAGAGTCAAAGATGACCTCCCAGTCGCCCTCGCGCGGCACGCCCACGCGGAAACTCTCGTAGCTCGCCGGGTCAAAGTTGATCAGGATCACCAGATCGTCGTCGACGTCCTCGCCCTGACGCACAAAGCTCACGATGGACTGCTTGGAGTTGTCCGCATCGATCCAGGTAAAGCCGTCGTCGGTGTAGCCGCGCTCGTACAGGGCGGGCTCGGCGGTGTACAGGTGGTTGAGTGCCTTGATAAACGCCTGATGATGACGGTGGGTCTCGTACTCCTCGGTCAGGAACCACTGGATGGACTCGTAGTAGCGCCACTCAATAAACTGGCCGATCTCGTTGCCCATAAAGTTGAGCTTGGCACCGGGATGCGTCATCTGGTAGAAGGCCAGCGTGCGCAGGCCGGCAAATTGGCGCCACCAGTCGCCCGGCATGCGGCCGATCAGCGAGCACTTGCCGTGTACGACCTCGTCGTGGCTCAGCGGGCAGATGAAGTTCTCGGTAAAGGCGTACATGATGGAAAACGTGAGCAGCCCGTGGTTGCCAGGGCGCCACGGAAAATCGGTCTGCATGTAGTGCAGGGTGTCGTTCATCCAACCCATGTCCCACTTGTAGTGGAAGCCCAGGCCGCCGTCCTGCGGCGGATAGGTCACGAGCGGCCACGCGGTGGACTCCTCGGCCATCATCATCACGTCAGGGAAGTGGGCCTCCACGGCGCAGTTGACCTGGCGGATAAAAGCGCTGGCGTCCAGGTCCTCCTCGGTACCGTACTTATTGAACTTCTTTTGGCCGGGATCGTCGATGCCAAAGTTGAGGTACAGCATGCTGGACACGCCGTCCATGCGAATGCCGTCGACGTGGAAGTTCTCGAGCCAATACAGCACGTTGGAGACCAGGAAGGAGCGGACCTCGCCGCGGGCGAAATCGAACTTATGCGTGCCCCAATTGGGGTGAATCTCGTGCTCAAATAGCATGTGGCCGTTAAAGGTGGCAAGGCCGTGGGAGTCGGCGCAAAAACCGCCGGGAACCCAGTCCATGATCACGCCGATGCCAGCTTCGTGGCACGCATCGATAAAGTGCATGAGCTGCTGCGGGTCGCCATAGCGCGACGTGGCGGCATAGTAGCCGGTCGTCTGGTATCCCCAGGAGCCATCGAAGGGATGCTCCATGAGCGGCATGACCTCGATATGCGTGTAGCCCATATCGCGCACGTAGTCCACGAGCTCCACCGACAGGTCGTCGTAGGTGTAAAACTCGCCGCGCTGCGCGGGGAAGGGATCCATGGGGCCGGGGTAGTTGCCGTACTCGTCCGGCTCGCCCTGCGGCTCATCGCCGTGGCGCTTCCACGATCCGATATGCACCTCGTAGATGTTAAGGGGCTGTGACATGTGGTTGTGGCCGGCACGGCGCTTGAGCCATGCAGCGTCGTTCCACTTGTAGCCATCGAGGGTCCACAGCACGCTGGCGGTACCCGGAGGGCACTCGGCCTTAAAGGCATACGGATCGGCCTTGTAGAGCTTTTCGCCCTCGTTGGTCTCGATAAGGTATTTATAGAGCTGTCCCTGCTCGGCGCCAGGAATAAAGCCTTCCCAGATAGCGCTCGTATGTACGGGCACCAGCGGGTTGGCTTCCTCATCCCAGTCGTTAAAGTCGCCAATGACATGGACGCTCTTTACATCGGGCGCCCATACGCAAAAGCGCCAGCCGCGCGTACGGTTCTGCGTGTCGGGATGCGCGCCCATCTTTTCCCAGCTGCGCTCCCACATGCCAATGCCAAACAGATAGACATCGTCCTTGGAGAGCTCCGGTGCGTGCGGGGCGGCTTTACGGGTAGCGGGCTTTTTGGTTGCTGGCTTTAGCTTTGTATCGCTCACGTTTGATCCCATCATGACGCGGCAGCGTGTTGCCTTGGTGACTAGATGCGAAAGGTCCAAGGCTGCACGAATCGAAGGGACGGCGATAGTTCTATGATTCGTTCCACCTCGCGTGCTCGGTGGAACTTTCGGCACGAAATACGATAACACCTGTTCGTTACTTTTATGGAGAAAAGTGGATTTGCGGCGGTGTTTAATCGGCGAGCGCCATGTTTAGACCACTGGCAGAATTGCGATGGTAAAACTCTTGACAGTTTTACCAATTAGGGTTTCAAGATTGTTGGTTTGACGTTTGGTAAAACGTTTTTAGCAGGTTGTTTACCATTTGACATCGAAAGGTATGTTTATGTCCCAGACCGCCGCTCACAATGTCGCTTTTATTTTCGATTGCGACGGCACACTGGTTAATAGCACCCCCGTTTGGGCCTATGCCCAGCCCGAGTTATTGCACCGCCACGGTATTGACGTGACGGTCGACGATTTTGCCCAGTTTGAGCATTTGTCGCTCGAGAACGAGTGCCAGGCCTACCACGACACGTGGGGCATTGGCACGAATGGCGAGGAGCTGTATCGCGAGCTGAGCGACATTTTGATTGATGGGTACTCCAAGGTGCCGCCGCGCGAGGGCCTGCTTGCGTTTTTGAAGCAGGCGGAGGAGGCCGGTATTGCCATGTGCGTTGCTACGTCCACGCCGGCCGAGCTGGTTACGTCTGCGCTTGCGGGCGCCGGGCTCAATGCCTACATGGAGTTTGTTACCACGACGGGCGAGGCGGGACGCTCCAAGCAGTTCCCCGACGTATACGAGCTGGCGCTGCGCCGTCTGGAGGAGCGTCATGGGCACAGGTTTGAGCGCGCCTGGGTGTTTGAGGACGCCGTCTTTGGCCTAAAGAGTTCGGGCTCCGCCGGCTTTAAGCGTGTAGGTATTTATGACTCGCACGGCCGCATGAAGCGCGACGACGTGCGCGCCAACTGCGATATCTTTATCGATAGCTACGAGGACCTGGACTTGGTCCGCGTTCTTGAGTTTGAGGGTTAGGCGAGGGCCGTGGCTTGCAAGGTATTAGTGGTATGCGGCTCGCCCGTGGTGGCGAGCGCGGATCTGTTGCGTAGGCTAGCAGGGGAGTGCGACCACGTTGTCGCCGTGGACCGCGGGCTCGACGCGCTGCTGGGCGCCTGTCTGGGCTGCGACGTTTATGTGGGGGATGCCGATACGGTAAGCGAAGCCGGTCGTGCGTTGGTCGATGCCACCGAAGCCTTTGAGGTAGAGCGCCACGACCCGTACAAGGACTATACCGATTTAGCACTGGCCCTCGATTCCGTCCGTCGTCGCTGGCCGGGTGCCGAGGTTGTGGCAACCTGTGCTACGGGCGGCCGCCCCGACATGGCGCTTTCCGTACTGGGCCTGCTAGCAGGCTACGATGACGCCCCAGTCTGGATTGTCGAGGACAAGGTGGTCGCCCGCATTCTTCACGCAGATGAATCGTGGACCATCGAAGGCGCTGAGGGCAAAACGTTTTCCATTATTGCTATAGCCCCCAACACCCAGGTAAGCGAACACGGCCTAGAATGGGAACTGGAACACGCCTTCTTGGGCTTACTAGCCGACACTGGTATCAGCAACATCGTAAGAAAAACAGCAACGATAACCGTCCACCAGGGAACGGCAATCGCCTACCTTTACAAGTAGGGTGACGGCCCGTGAGGGTTTTCCTGGGACGGAGCAGCAAACCCAAAATTTCCTCTTGCATCCCCAAAGACATTCCCCTATAGTATCTCCTCGTCACGGGGGCGTAGCTCAGCTGGGAGAGCGCTTGACTGGCAGTCAAGAGGTCAGGGGTTCGATCCCCCTCGTCTCCACCATCGTGAATGCAAGGCCACTCGAACGAGTGGCCTTTCTTATTTTCGAGCTCCCCAACAAGCTGCACGCCAAAAAGTTGTGCAATAACCTGCTAATTATTTAGATATGTTGTCCAACATTAACTAAATCGGTTCCTATCAAATACTTGTGCTAGGATAATTCGAGTCACATGAGTTCAACTGTGCCGCAGGTTCCATTAAACCTCAAAGCGCAGGGTCGATCAGCATCCGGCCGTAACGGCGGTGCCAGAAAAGCCACGAGCTCCAATAAAGTAGTCGTGCATTTTTGTTTGATTAAGCTTTCATTTGATTTAGTCGCATTCAAACAAATTGTTTGCATGGCAAAACGCAGCAGTCCTCAGCTGATTGCGTGCGGTTCAGTTTTTTACTTGCTTGACTGGTTCGCACGCAGCCAGCTGAGGTTGTAGGTTAATTTGTTATACACGCCTGCAATCTCAGCGCTGCTTTTATACATACCGTTCACGGTGGGGCAGAGCCACGTGCTTGTCTAACTGGGCTCAGGGTTTGAATATGGAGCGCCTTCGCGCACAAGCGCCTTGGCGTAGCCATACCCAAACCCCGTGAGCCATACGTAAGACAGCAAGGGGGTGGTGCTCGTGTGGTATGTGATCCAAGTCACTAACGGTCGCGAAGACGTTATGCGCGAGCGCATCGAGCGCATGGTGCCGGCTGGCGTCATGCAGGAGCTCTTTTATCCCCAATATCAAACCGAGATCAAGCTACACCGCGAATGGGTCAGCACGACCAAGCCGCTCTTTCCCGGTTATCTCATTTGCGATACGGCGGATCCGCGCACCGTGCAACAGTATTTGCTGCGCATGGACGACTTTGCCCGGGTGCTTTCCCAGGACGGTCGGTTTGTGCCGCTGGCAAAAGAAGAGACCCAGCTCATTGGCAGCTTTACCAATAGGGGAGACCGCGTGGTGCCCATGAGCGAGGCTCTAAAGGATGGAGACCAGGTCGTAGTAACGGCAGGCCCGCTGCTGGGGCACGAGGCCCTTATCAAAACCATTAACAGACGCAAGAGCACTGCCTTTTTGGAGCTCGACTTGTGCGGCCGACGCGTAACCACCCGCGTTGGCCTTGCGGTGCTTTCAAAAGAGCAGCGCGTTATGCGCAATCACAGAAGAGCGATCGCCTAGCTGCAAGCTCGCAAGCGGACGACCGAAGGCAAAAAGTAAAAAGTATCAGGGGAGGGGCTCTTGGAGCCTACGATGATGACCATGGCACAGGGCGCGCGGGAGACGCGCACGGCCGCCACGGCGAATTCCGTTACTGCCGCAGCCGGTGCTGCGGGGGATTACCTTACAAACGAAGAAGCGTACAAGATGCTGCGCGGTGCCAACTCCGGCGTGAAGCCCGAGCTTGGGCACAGGCTCTACCGCGTTGTTAAGCGTACGGTGGACATTGTCGCCGCCGGCGGAGCCCTGGTGTTGCTCTTTATTCCCGGGGTAATTCTGAGCGTGGTCATTTGCATAAAGAGCCCGGGCGCCAGCCCCCTATATTCACAGTGGCGCGTGGGCCGCGTGCGCAAAGACGGCACGTTCTACCTGTTTAAGATCTACAAGTTCCGCAGCATGGTTCCCAACGCAGACCAAATGCTCAAGGACTTGCAGGCCCAAAACGAGGCCACTGGCCCCATGTTTAAAATGAAGCACGACCCGCGCATTATTCCCGGTGTGGGTAACTTCATTCGCAAGCACAGCATCGACGAGCTGCCCCAGCTCATCAACGTGTTCTTGGGCCAAATGAACCTCATTGGCCCGCGCCCCGGCCTGCCGCGCGAGGTTGCCCTGTACAGCGAGCACGACATGAAGCGCCTGGCGGTAAAACCCGGCTGCAGCGGTCCTTGGCAGGTAATGGGCCGCAGCTACCTGGGCTTCAACGAAATGGTTGAGCTGGATCTTCGCTATATAGAGAATCGCAGCCTGCGCCAGGACCTGCGGTTGATATTCGGCACGCTGAAGACGATGTTCTCTGGGGAAGGTGCCGTGTAGCATGCGCATCGCCATGATAGGCCAAAAGAGAACGGGTTCGCGCGAGGGCGGCGTAGAAGTGGTGGTAGGCGAGCTTGCTCGCCGTATGGCAGACCTTGGTCACCAAGTAACCTGCTACGACCGTATGGGCGAAGGAGCTCCTTCCGAGCCCTACGAGAAGGATGGCTACCGCATCGTTCCCGTAAAGGCTCTGGACATCAAGGGGCTCTCTGCGCTCACGAGCAGCTTTGCCGCAACAAGGGCCGCCATCAAAGACGGGGCAGACGTAATTCACTATCACGCAGAGGGGCCGTGTGTCCCCCTTCGTTTTGCGCGTTCCGCGGACATCAGGACCGTGGCAACGATCCACGGCCTGGACTGGCAGCGTGCAAAATGGGGCGGCTTGGCTTCCAAGTACATCAAGTTCGGCGAGGCGACGGCGGCCAAGTGCGCGGATGCGCTCATCGTGCTTTCCCGGGGCAATCAGGAGTACTTCAAGGAGGCTTACGGCCGCGAGGCTACGCTCATTCCCAACGGCATCACTCCCGAGGCGGATCTTCCCGCGAAGGAGATCTCCGAGCGCTTGGGGCTCACCCAGGGCTCCTATGTCCTCTACCTCGGTCGCATTGTGCCCGAGAAGCGACCGGAACTGTTGGTGGAGGCGTACAAGCAGGTAAAGACGGATAAGCGCCTGGTTATCGCGGGCGACTCCTCCGATACGGACGACTACGCCGTGGCGCTCAAAGAGGCTGCCGCGTCCGACCCCCGCGCGCTCTTTACCGGCCACGTTGAGGGCAACCTGCTCTCCGAGCTGTACTCCAACGCGTATTGCTACGCGCTCCCCTCCGACGTTGAGGGCCTGCCCATGAGCTTGCTGGAGGCCATGTCTCACGGTGCGGCATGCGTTACCTCGGATATTCCCGAGTGCGCGGATGTTCTGCAGGGTTGCGGGCTCACGTTCCCACACGGAGACGCGGGGGCGCTGCGCGACGTGCTTGAAGGCCTGATAGCGGATTCTGCCCAAGCGGAGAGGCTGGGCGCCATGGCACGTGACCGCGCGATTAATGGCTATGACTGGAACAGCGTCGTCCAAAGGACGCTTGCTTTGTATGAGGGTGTTGCGTAATGAAGATCCTTCTTGTAAATAAGTTTCATTGGCGCAAGGGTGGAAGCGAGACGTACTACTTTGCTCTTGCCGATGGTCTTCGCGCTCTTGGGCATGAAGTTGCCTTCTTCAGCATGGAGGATGAGCGTAATGAGCCGACTGAGTGGTCGCGTTACTTTGTAACGAATCGCGACTATAACGGACCGAGCTCTATTGTCGATAAGGCGAAGGCCGCGCAGGCACTTGTGTACTCCAAAGAGGCGCGCGAGAAGTTCGATGCGCTGTGCCGTGAATTCCAGCCCGATGTAATCCATCTCAATCTCACTCATAGGCAGATTACGTTTTCCATCTTGGACGCTCCTTGGCTAAAGCAGCATCCAACGCCGGTTGTGTATACCTCGCACGACTTGATTCTTGCTTGCCCGAGCTATCTTATGCTTGATTCCGAGGGCAACGTTTGCGATTCGTGTCTCGGGGGTCATTTTGGCAATTGCCTTAAGAAGAAGTGCGTAAAGGGTTCGATCGCAAAAAGCGCGTTAGCGGTGGCTGAGGCGGAGTGGCTTAAACGGCACAAAACCTATTCACGTCTCGATCGCATCATCTGCCCGAGTGAGTTCATGCGGAACAAGTTTATTGAAGCGGGGCTTCCCGAGCGTCAGCTTGTCCTCATGCGGAATTTCCTGAATCCCGATTCGATGTCACGGGAAGTTGCCAACCAAAATAATGAAGATCCCTACATGCTGTATCTGGGACGCCTTTCTCGCGAGAAAGGCGTGTTAACGCTCGTGCATGCTTTTGAGAAGGCGGCACCGGTGATCCCTGATTGGCGTCTTGTTATTGCAGGCGATGGCCCTGAATGTGATGCTGTGAAGGTCAAAGTTTCCGCAATGCCAAACGAAATAAGCTCGAGGATTGAGCTGGTTGGATATAAAACCGGTGACGCCCTGCGCGGACTTGTGAATCGAGCCACTCTGGCGGCTGCGCCGTCAGAGTGGCTCGAGAACGCGCCATATGCGGTTCTCGAGGCACTCGCCGCGGGCAAGCCCGTTATCGGTACGAACATGGGCGGAATACCCGAGCTGGTACGTGAGGGTGAAACGGGCTTCCTGGCTGAAGCCCACGATGAGGCAGGACTCGCAGATGCAATCCGTAGGGGTGCGGCGGTGGCCGCCGATCCTGCGGCTTACGCCGCGATGAGCGCGCATTGCCGTTCATTCGTGGCAGAGAACTGTAATCAAGAGAAATACATCCGGAATCTCGTCTCCCTGTATCAAGAACTAATTGACCGGAAGGTGGTGGCCTAACCCATGGCCGAGAAGAAACTCAACGGAACCGTAATCGTAACGTACCGCTGCAACGCGCGCTGCACCATGTGCAACCGCTACAAGGCTCCCAGCCGTCCGGAGGAGGAGCTCTCCCTCGACGTGATCAAGAAGCTCCCGCGCATGTACTTCACCAACATCACCGGTGGCGAGCCCTTCATCAGGACCGACCTTGCGGATATCGTGCGCGAGCTGTACAAGAAGTCCGACCGCATCGTCATCTCCACCAACGGCTTCTTCACCGACCGCATCATCGCCCTTGCCGAGGAATTCCCCCAGGTGGGAATCCGCATCTCCATCGAGGGTCTGCAGCAGACCAACGATGAGATCCGCGGTCTCCAGAACGGCTTCAACCGCGGCTACGAGACGCTCAAGAAGCTCGTGGAAATGAAGCACCCGGACGTGGGCTTTGGCATGACGGTGCAGGATCGCAACGCTGCGGACTTGGTGCCGCTGTACAAGCTTTCCGACGAGCTCGGCATGGAGTTCGCCACCGCCAGCCTGCACAACAGCTTCTACTTTGTCGAGGCGAAGAACATCATCAAGGACCGTCCCATGGTGGCCCAGAACTTCGAGGACCTGGTAAACGAGCTCCTCAAGTCCAACGAGCCCAAGAAGTGGTTCCGCGCGTACTTCAACATGGGCCTCATCAACTACATCTATGGGCAGAAGCGCCTGCTCCCGTGCGATATGGCGTTCGACACGTTCTTCATCGACCCCTACGGCGACGTCATGCCCTGCAACGGCACCAAGGAGAAGCTCGTTATGGGCAACCTTAACGACGAGTCTTGGGATGAGCTGTGGGAGAGCGCCCAGGCCGAGAAAGTGCGCGGCTGCGTGCGCCACTGCGACCGCAACTGCTGGATGATCGGCTCCGTGTCTCCTGCCATGCACAAGTACATCTGGAAACCCGCGTCGTGGGTGCTGGCGCACAAGCTCAAGCCCGGCAAGAAGTTCGACATGCACGAGCTCCCCATCGTGCGCGACTACGAGTCGGGCAAGGTGACGAAGGAGGAGCTGGACGCTCTTTCCACCTGCGACATGCACGCCGCGATCAACGACGGCCTTTCCGACGCAAGCCGAGCCGACGCGCACGTGTACGAGACTGAGGAGGCGCTGTAGTGCAGCCGGGTGGAAAAATCGAATGCAAAAATTCAGAAATAGCGGTTGCTCGATATCAATCGGAGGAAACACGTGAAAGTATCCTGCATAACCAGGCACGCAATCTCTAATTATGGCTCCCTGCTCCAGGCATATGCGACACAACGAGCGGTAGAGAGCTTGGGGCATGAGTTCGAGATTATGGACTATGTACCTGCTTGTGAGGACGTATCCCAGCAGGTGAGGACGCTTCTTTCGACAAAGCCGTCCTGGAACGGGAACCCGTTGAAGAAGTCTGTCTACAGACTTCTGATGGAGCCTGAGACAAGGGTGGCGGGCAAGCGGTTTGCGCGTGAGCGTTCCCAGCTGCTTAAGATGAGCCCTCACTATGCATCTCTGGAGGAGCTGAAGGCTAATCCGCCCAAGGCCGATGTCTATATGACTGGAAGCGATCAGGTGTGGGGTCCCATCAGCTCGGGCGCATACGACCTGTCATACGCGCTTGAGTTTGCTCCCGAGGGCGCAAGGCGCATCTCATATGCGGCAAGCTTTGGTAAGAAGAATATCCCGGATAGCGTGCGCCCCAGGTTTCTCGAGGACCTTCGAGCATATGAGGCCGTGTTCGTACGCGAGGATGCCGCGCGCGAGCAGCTTGCCTCGTGGGGCATAGAGGCCGGACAGGTTGTCGATCCCACGCTGCTGCTTGATGGCGAGGCGTGGAGAAGGATGGCGGCACCTGCTCCGAAGGGCGAATACGTCCTCGTCTACCAGATTCACAGCGACCCGACGGTGGGGCAGTACGCCGTGAAGGTTGCCAAAAAGCTTGGCTTGCCCCTGATACGGATCTCCGCAAGCCTGCACCAGGCCTCACGCGAGGGCAAGTTCAAGTGGCTGCCGACGCTTGCTGAGTTTCTCTCGTATGTCGACAACGCAGCATGCCTAGTCACGGACTCGTTCCACGGTACGGCTTTTGCCATAAATCTCAATACGCCGCTGGTAGAAGTGCTGCCCAAGAACGGAACCTCGAGCAGGAACGTGAGTATTCTGCGACTCACGGACCTCACGGACAGAGTGCTTCAGAATCTAGATGATGTCGAGTTAGCATCCAAGCAGATTGACTTTGGTCGGGTCAACGATGTGATGGGTGCGGAGAGGGAGAAGTCCCTAGCGCAGCTCAAGAGCATGATTGAGGAGTAGGGCATTGTCAAACGTTGGCACTAGGACGGTATGCAAGAAGGATATGTGCGCTGGCTGTATGGCCTGCGTCGATTCATGCCGACATGGAGCGATTGCCATTGAGGATACGATTGAGGCGTATAACGCCCGTATTGATCCTACAAGGTGCGTGGGATGTGGACTGTGCGAGAAAACGTGTCCCCAGATGGTATCCCCATCTTCGTTGCGTCCTCTCGAGTGGCTACAGGGGTGGGCGAAAGATACATCGCTCAGAATGTCATCTTCGTCCGGGGGTCTGGCTACGGCCATCTCGGAGGCGTTTGTGGCGTCAAATGGATTAGTGTGTTCATGTGCACAGGAGGGCGGTGAGTTCCGGTTCCACCTCACTTCTGATGCGGATTACTTGAGGAGGGCCCAAGGCTCCAAATACGTCAAAAGCAATCCGCTTGGTGCGTACCGCGAGGTTAGGGAGGCCCTGCAAGGTGGTCAAAGGGTTCTCTTTATCGGTCTTCCTTGTCAGGTTGCTGCGATGCGTAACTTCGTTGGAAGCCGTTTAGCCGATTCCCTTTACACCATCGACCTTATCTGTCATGGTTCACCGTCCCCCAAGGTCCTGAGCCGATTCTTGGAAGAGACAGGTAACAACCTGTCTAATGAGCTGATACTGGACTTTCGAAAGAAAGTCCAGTTTCAGCTCCGCTATCGCGGAGCTGAAACTGTGGGTAGGACGGGTGTCCGCGATCGCTACTCGATTGCTTTCCTCTCGGGTTTACCGTATACGGAAGGCTGCTACTCCTGCCGCTACGCCAAGGGTGATCGTGTCTCCGATATTACGCTTGGCGATTCATGGGGTAGCGAGCTTTCTGATGAGGTCGCGAACGGGATATCCCTCGCACTTGTGCAGACAGACAAGGGTCGAGAACTGTTAGAAATGACGGACCTTGAGCTTTTGCCGGTTGATCCTGGTCTAGCTGTGGCCAACAACGAACAGCTTCAACGTCCTTCGACGAAGCCTATAGAAAGAAATACCTTTATGGACGGCTTTCGTAACGGGGTACGGGTTAACCGACTCGTTCTCAGGGCGAGGCCAAAAGACTGCGCCAAGTACTTGGTCAAGGATATACTGCTTGCACTGGGTTTGCTCAGAGGTTAACACATCGAGAGCGTTTGCTTTAGGCATTAATGATAAGGTAATCCAAATGTTGAGTAATTCCAAGGTGCCAAAGTGCGTCGTATTAATGGCGTCATACAACGGCATCCCATTTATTTCAGAACAAATTGACAGCATTCTCTCGCAGGCTGAAGTTGACGTACGTCTTTTTGTCCGTGATGACGGGTCATCTGATGGTACTCGTGATCTTCTGCAGCGCTATGCAGATGAGGGCAGTCTGACTTTGTTAACAGGAGAAAACCTAGGACCTGCTTTAGGGTTTTTGACGTTGTTGCGGAATGCTCCCGAAGCTGATTACTATGCGTTTTCCGACCAAGATGATATTTGGGATAGCGATAAACTGATAACTGCGATTAAACAGCTTAAGAAGCAGGAGAATTTGGCTCTTTATCATTGCAATTCAAGACTTGTAGATTCAGCTGGTAATGAGATGGGCCGGTTAACCTATGGGCAACAAAGGTGCATATCTTATCGAGATAACGACCCTCTCAACCAGCTTTGCATTGGGTCACCTATGGGATGTACGCAAGTATTTGATAGGCGTATTTGGGAAGTTGTTTGCTTGCATGAGCTGCCCCATCCCGTCATCATGCATGATAAGCTGATAGCTAATCTATGCGTGCTGCTGGGTTATCGGATTGTTTTCGATGCTTCTCCTCATATGGGATATCGCCAGCATGGTCGTAATGTGGTCGGTGTGAGTACTGATTTACCATCTAAAGTGATTGAGAAAATCAATAGTTTTTGTCATCCGCGAGAGATTACTCTTGCAAAGCAAGTTACTGGACTTCTTTCAACTTATTCCGACTGCATTCTTCCTCCAGAGCGTGCTCTTGGAGAGTTGGTATCGAAAATGGACGCTTCTTTCATGGCTAGGTGCAGGGTTTCTTTCTCTTCGAGGCTGAATTTCGGCAGTCTACAAGAGGGCCTTTTCAATAGATCTCTCCTCTTGTTTGGGAAGCGATGATATGAGTAAAAGCATCCCCAAACCGCACAATAGTGGGTACGTCCTAGCGCTTGCCTTTTGCGACTATCTCAAGGACAAGACCGGCACCCCAAAGGCTATTATGGCGAGTCAGCAGGCCATGGCGTCGCACGGCATAAGTTACGTCTATCTCCACTCGGTTAAGAAGACCCTGTTCAGGGACGACCAGATGCTATTTTGCGAATTCGGGGTTACGGTCGACGGGGTGGAGGCTGGTGTTTTCAGTATTGCCCAGGTGTGCGAGGCCCTTTGCAGCTGGCAAAAAAGCGGCTTCAGCCTTCTTGAGCTTCATATCCACCACCTTCTGTACGTGAGCCTTGAGAAAGTCTCCGAACTGCTAAAAGTTACAGGCAAAACACCGGTCAGGGCCTTTCTCCACGACTATTACCTGTGTTGTACAAGCTATAACCTCCAAAATAGGAGCGGCTTTTGTGACAGCTCAAGGCTCGGCGACGCTCCCTGCGAGAAATGCCCCCACTTCAGTAACAGCCTTCGTGTGGAGTCGAAGATCCAAGGGCTGTTTGACTCCATCAAAAATCTCCGTTTTGTTGCACCTTCGACCTATACGAAGAATCGGTTTCTCTCATTCAGGCCCCAATACGAGGGCCTTGTTGATGTAATACCGCACCAAAAGCTGCTTGGAGAGTATCTGGGCAACAGACGTCCTCTGAACGCAGGGGAGCGCATCAGGGTTGCCTTTCTGGGGATGCCGAGGAAGACAAAGGGCTGGGAGACCTGGCTTCGCCTCGTATCTGCGGTCGATGAACAAGAGTACGAGTTCTTCGTCTTCAACAGCTCGAACGATATGTATCCAGGGATGAACAAGCGGTTTGTCGAATTTGATGAGAAGCACCCAAATGCCATGACCGACTCTCTCAGGGAGTGCGAGATTGCCATCGTTGTCATGTGGCCATCTTGTCCAGAGACCTATAGCTACACCTGTATGGAATCTTACTCCGCAAACGCTTATACGATTTCGAGTGCATGTGCAGGCAATGTCGCCGACTTTGTCGTTGAGCATGGGTCCGGTTTGGTGCTGAATAACGAGGAGGAGCTAATCGGGCTGTTTAGGGATAAGAGCCGGCTTATCAGGGAGGTCAATCGTTTCAGGAGCGGAAAGCCTGGTCCGCTCGATCTTGTCGATTCAGATGAGATCGTAGACCTGCTTCCATGCTCCTCGGTAGGTCTCAACACGGGAGTTCACATGCACACGAGGCTGATTGAACGTGTGCTGCTGGAGGTACTCAATGCAAGATCATAGGCATGCGAGGCTCGTTATAAATAAAGCGGAGGAGCGGGCTGGTCGAAGAGGTCGTTGGTATCTCCCTAATAAGCAAGGCGTTCTAACCGTTTGCATGGGTGACCTGGCGGATGCGACGATCGTTATAGGTATCTTGGCGCAGGTTTTCTTCCTTGAGTACTATGGTCTGGGGCGATACCTCAACTGGGTAATTACCGGCATGATTTGCGTGAGGGCGCTCTTCTCCGGATGGAAATATAGCGGTAGAGCGCTACTACTTGGGCTGATTACCGTTGCAGGGTGGCTGTCTGGTGCCCTCTTGGGTGGCAATATGGAAACGTTTAGGGCGAATATTTTGCTGCTCCTCTACCCGTTTGTCTATACGCTTTACTTCTTTCTTTTGGTCACTAACAAGAGGGATTTTCTTCTTGGACTCTTTGATGCAGGTTTTCCGGTCTTCAACGCCATATTGCTTCTCAATATGGCGATCATGTTTATCCAGTACTCTACCCATGGGATGATCGCTGCGACAACGAACGACATCAGTTACTTCGAGGACAATATCTCCGGCCTGTTCTCTTATGCGTCCGTCCATGCGGTGGCCCTTTACACTTCATTCGTCGTGCTCTACAACTTCGTCTGGATTAGGAGGCTTCGGGGTCCTCTCTGGCCATCCCTTGCCATCGCTTACAACGTCTGCCTTATCGTCCTGTCCTTCTATCTTGCGACACTCAACGATAATAAGGCGCTCTTCATAATCCTTCCTCTCGTTTTAGTGATGTTCTGGCTTATTTCAGTCATGAGAGGAGAAGCGGATGTTTCGGGTCCCTTCTTTTGGCTTGTCGCCTTGTATTTTATCCTGACAATTGCATACGCCTTGGTGCCTGCGTTCCAGATCCTCGTGGATACGCAAGTGTTTGGTCTGTTCGATATGGTTGGCAGTTCAGCTGCCGTCGGTACTGCTGCCGACGGCAGTAACGAGAGGATTGCTATCATCGGCTTCGCTCTCTTGAGACCGGCTACATGGAGTCTCGGAGAGGGTCTTGGAGCCTCAAGCTTCTACGCGTCCGGGTTCATGTCGTTTAACCACTTTGGTCAAGCGGATATGGGGTCTTTCTTGATTCTCATGGGGGTTTGGGAGACGGCAGCGTATGTAGCGTTTTTCCACTCCGTGGTTAGTGAGTTTATGGAGCAGGAAAAAGGATCTAATGGCCGGATTGTTCGTTTGCTCCTTTTGCTAACAATTCTTATTACCTTTCTGTATACGCAGTGCTTTACAAGGGTGAACTGCTGCTTGTGCCTACTGCTGCTCTGTGGAGCGCTGGCTTGGTCGTGGAATTCCTCGGCTGCAGACTATTTGATTATTGATAGAGACGAAGAACAGGTTTGAACATGAAAATAGGCATTTCCACATTTACGCATGGGGACAACTATGGGCAGAGGCTCCAGAACCTTGCTGTCCAAGAAACTCTCAAACTCTCGGGTGCAGATGTCCTTACGTTCAGACAGAAGGACTCGAGATCTGCCAAATACAAGCTCAAGTCTTTGGCTTCGCTCATTCCAAAGGGGCTTGCCGTTGCCCACATCCAGAGGCATCGTTCGTTTGAGGATTTCAATTCCCGTAACATTTCCTTTAGCCGGGAGGTTATATCTGATTCCAACCCTCCACGTGACATTAAATCCTATGACTTTTTCGTTGCTGGGAGCGACCAAGTTTGGTCTCCGTATTCCCCTGACGCTAACTCCACTATGTTTCTCACGTTTTCGCCAAGAGAAAAGCGCATTGCTTTTTCGCCAAGCTTGGCAGCTCCGACGATTCCCGAGGAGAAGCGTGAGCTGTTCCACGGCTATTTCGACGGGTTTGATAGGCTGTCCGTTCGTGAGCAGAAGAGCGCCGAGCTTATAAACAGTCTGTACGGCTTAAAGGCCGAGGTGTTGATTGACCCAACACTGATGTTTGACGGCTCCTGGTGGGAAAGGTATGAAAAAGAGCCGCACTGCGGGCTTCCAAATGATTATGTATTGACGTACTTCCTCGGGAGTGCAGCTTACGAAGAGAGGGTTGCCGAAATCTGTGATTCACTTAGCTGCAAGAGGGTCGATTTACTAGGGGATGCGCGCTACTACGCCCTCGGGCCTTCAGAGTTCCTCTATGCCGTCCGTCACGCAAAGCTTGTAGCGACAGATTCATATCACGGATCAATTTTCTCGATCTTGTTCGGGAAGCCGCTGATTTATTGCCCTCGTGAGTCCACTGGTCCAGACATGAGCAGCCGATTCGACACGCTAGCCAGCGAGCTGGGTGTTTCTTTCGTTGAGCGGTCAATTCTTTCCGTATGTAATTCGGAACTGCTCGAGAGTGACTATTCAAAGGCGTATGACAGGTTGGCAGCTCAGAGGAAGATCGTTGTTGAATTCCTCGATAGATGTGGATTGAGCATTCCCTCGGAGGCCGCCCGTGGCTAGCCAGCGTAAGGCGGGCGCCCTCCTCGGCTACGCCAACATCCTCGCAAAGAACCTCGTCAACCTCGTCTACACGCCGATGCTACTGTCCTACGTGGGGCAGGCGGACTACGGCGTCTTCCAGAGCTCGAACTCCTTTGTCTTCTCGCTGACGCTCCTGTCCTTCGGCTTCTCCGAGGCCTACGTGCGCTTCTACACGCAGACGGTGGCGCACGGCGGCGAGCGCGACATCCGGCACCTGAACGGCATGTACCTCACGCTTTACGTCGCCGTCACAGCCGCGGCGGTCGCCCTCGGCATGGGCTTCTCCGCAAACGCCGGCGCGGTGTTCTCGGCCGGGTTCACCGAGGCGCAGGTCTCGCTCGCCCGGGAGCTGCTCGCCATCATGACGCTCAACGTCGCCTCGACGTTGTTCACCGTCGTGTTCAATTCCTACATCACGGCGCACGAGCGCTTCGTCTACCAGCAGACCAGGCAGCTCGTCACCACGCTTGCGACGCCGCTGTGCGCCTGGGCCCTGCTGGCCGCCGGTATGGGGCCCGTGGGCGTTGCCCTAGCACAGCTCGCGGTGAACCTCGTCCTGCTCGCCCTCAACGCGCGCTACGCCATCGTCGTGCTGGGCATGCGCTTCGAGCTCAGGGGTGCCGACTGGGGCGTCATGCGCGGCATCGCCGCCTTCAGTGCCTGGATCTTCGGTAACCAGGTCTGCGAGATGGTCAATCAGAGCGTGCCCAACATCATGCTGGGGGCCATCTCGGGCGCGACTGCGGTATCTCTGTTCGCGGTGGCCGTGAACATCCGCCAGGTCTTCTACTCGCTCTCCACCACGATGTCGAACGTCTTCATTCCGAAGGTCAACCGCATCGTCGCCACCTCGGACGACAACGCCGAGCTCACTCGCCTTATGACGCGCGTGGGCCGCTACCAGATGGTACTGTTTTGCTGGGTGTACGGAGGTTTCGCTATTCTCGGGAAGTTTTTCGTGACGAGGTGGGCGGGCCCGGGCTTCGCCGAGGCCTACTGGCTCGTGCTCGCCATGACGCTACCCGTCATGGTGCCCCTCTGTCAGAACGTCGGCATCGAGATCCAGAGGGCCAAGAACATGCACCACGCCAGGAGTCTCGTCTACCTTGCGATGGCGGTCGGGAACGTTGCCTTCACCGCCGCGGCCGCCCCGGCGCTGGGGCCGTGGGCCCCCGCGATCGCCTATGTCGTCAGCATCGTGCTCGGCAACGGACTGTGGATGAACTGGTACTACCAGAAGCGGGTCGGTCTCGACATGCTCTTTTTCTGGAAGCGGAACCTGCCGGTGCTGCTCGCCTGGGCTGCCGTCACCGTCGCCTGCCTCGCTGGCACGGCGGTCCTGCCCGTCAACGGATGGCCCGCGTTCCTCGAGTGGGGCGCCGTTTACAGCGCGCTTTTCGCCATAGCCCTTTGGCTCGCCGTCCTAACGAAGGACGAACGTATCGCGGTCGTCTCTCGTCTCCCGTTCCTTAGATAGGGTCCATCATGAATGATTCCGAGAAATCCCCGAGGGTCGTCTCGCTTGGCGACCGTTGCTGCGGCTGCGGCGCGTGCGCTGCCCGCTGCCCCAAGTCATGCATCTCCATGGAACCCGATGATTGTGGCTTCCTACACCCCACCGTCGACGCCTCCGGGTGCGTAGGCTGCGGGGCGTGCGACGCCGTATGCCCGGCGCTCAACGCCCCTGGGGAGGACGGGTGCGAGTTCGCCCTCTGGGCGAAGGCTCATGACGTCGGCTTGCTCGATAGATCGTCGTCGGGCGGCGTGTTCGGTCTACTCGCCGGTGACGCTCTCTCGCGCGGCGGTGTTGTGGCGGGCGCCGCGTGGACGGACGGTTGCCGCGAGCTTCGTCACGTGCTCGTGGAGGACAGGCCGGCGCTCGGCGCCGTTATGCGCTCGAAATACGTTCAGAGCGCGGTTGGCCGCGGCGTCTTCGAGGGCGTCCGCGCTGCCCTGCGTGAAGGCAGGCCGGCGCTCTTTGCCGGTACTGCATGCCAGGTGGCTGGCATGCGCTCATACCTGGGGAAACTCGCCGACTCTGACCTCTTCCTCGGCGTCGACGTCATCTGCCACGGTGTTCCGTCTCCAGAGCTCTGGTCGCGCTGGGTCGACTACCGTGGTGAGGCCTTCGGGTCGGACGTCTGCGACGTCAATATGCGGAGTAAGACAACCGGATGGTTGTCTTACTCCGCTATGTACAAGCACATAGCGGAGAAAGACAACACCGGGGACACCGAGTCCCAGATATTCGGCAAAGACTGGTACATGAAAGCGTTTCTGGCCAATGCGAGCCTTCGTTCGTCCTGTCTGGCATGTCCAGCAAAGCGCTCCAGCGGCGCCGATATCACGCTCGGTGATTTCTGGGGGTTCCAGAATACCCATCCCGAGGTCGACAACTCCAAGGGCGTATCTGCCGTCCTATGCAATACCGAGAAGGGCGTGCGGGCATTCGAGGCTATTTCTGGGCTTACTGCAAACGGTCCGGCGACGCTTGATGGGGTAATCGCGGGCAACCCTAGCCTCGTCCATTCTGTCACGCCTTATCCAAAGCGCGACGAGTTCTTGAACGACGTGTCTGCCGGGCTTTCCATCCCAGATCTCATGGACAAGTGGGATTTCCGTCCCACTCTCTGGCAGCGTGTCCGCGGCAAGCTTGGTGGTATTAAACGACGACTAAAGAGACTCGTTGGAAGGAGAGCCTAGATGGCCAAGGATCGCTACCTTCAAGCTCTTCGTGGGCTTGCGATTTCCGCAGTGGTGCTTATCCACTGTCTTCCTCAATGTGCCGCGTCGGTCGCCATTCGCCCATTCCTCAACTTTTCTGTTGCGTTGTTCTTGTTTTTATCCGGTGTTCTTACCGACGAGCGCAAATTTAATGCGGGGGGGGGGTCTTCGACGCCGCATTAGCAAGGTTGCCGGACCTTATGCGTTCTGGAGCGTTATCTATCTTGCGGCGTTTCCCGCCCTTCATGGGCGTCTGGGTTTCTGGCGTTCGCCGTGGGCTCCGTATCGGCTCAGATGTACTATCTATTGGTCCATTCACAGCTTGTGCTGCTTACTCCGGTACTGTTCAGGCTCCTTTCACGGTATAGGTTCTTTGTCTATTGTGTGACACCGGCTTGCTTGCTTCTAAGGGAGCTCGCTGCCGTTGCCGGTATCGCATTGCCTCTAATACAGGTTTTCTGCCCCATGTGGCTCATCTTTTATGTTTTCGGTCTCGACTGGAGGCGTTGGGCTGCGCTCATTGAAGGACGAACCACTCAGCTTGTTGCAGTGCTCTTTATATTTTTAATAATTCAGGAGGTCGCAGGCTTCTGGTGGTATTTGACTGGCGATTTCAATATGGCCACAACTCAGCTTAAGCTCGGTTCTGCCGCGACCTCTTTAGCTGTGATCGCGCTTCTTATGGCGGTTCCGGGATCATTCAAGTCGCGATTATCTTCTACTTTGCTTGTTGACCTTGGGAACGCCTCTTTTGGAATCTACCTCTGCCATATACTTGTTCTCAAGGCCGTTTGGAAACTGCTTGGATTATTCGTCATTCCACTTGGTGTTTCGACATTTGCTGTTTGGGCGCTAACTCTTGCCGGATCTTATTCGCTTGTATCACTTTGCGGTCGTTATTTGCCCGAACGAATTCACATCATTGTGGGATTATAAATTGATTTTCGATACTGGCGCTTTTCATAGCGTTAAAGCAAAGTGAGTCCATTACCAACATTTGGCACGCGATCATCGGTGAAGATACCGGACTTCCTGTTTTCGAACGAGAAGATGACTTTTTACTCAAAATGGCTGATTGGATTAACCAACCTGAAATAACCGGAATCAATCTCCCTTGGTCGAGCATTGAAAAATGGAAGGGGCAATTCAGGTAGCCATATTCCGCAGTCATTACCTTGCCTATTTCGTTAAGAATGAGGGGGTTTAGCAAAATAGGATACCCAAGTCTTATTTATCACTCGATCTAAAGCGCATTTCGATTGTAGAGGACAGATTAAATGAAAGGCATCATCCTCGCGGGCGGGTCCGGCACGCGACTGTACCCGCTCACTCTCGTGACCTCCAAGCAGCTGCTGCCGGTCTACGACAAGCCCATGATCTACTACCCGCTGTCCACCCTCATGCTGGCGGGCATCCGCGACATCCTGGTCATCTCCACGCCGACCGACCTGCCCAACTTCGAGCGCCTGCTCGGGGACGGCTCGCGCTACGGCGTGAACCTCTCATACGCCGAGCAGCCCAGCCCCGACGGCCTGGCGCAGGCCTTCACCATCGGCGAGGAGTTCATCGGCGGCGAGCCCTGCGCGCTCGTGCTGGGCGACAACATCTTCTACGGCAACGGCCTGTCGCGCCACCTGACGCGCGCCGTCCAGAACGCCGAGTCGGGCCGCGCCACGGTCTTCGGCTACCACGTGGACGACCCCGAGCGCTTCGGCGTCGTGGAGTTCGACGGCGAGGGGAGGGCCGTCTCCATCGAGGAGAAGCCCGCCGAGCCCAAGAGCTCCTACGCCGTCACCGGCCTGTACTTCTACCCGGGCGACGTGTCCTCCCGCGCCGCCGAGGTGAAGCCCTCCGCACGCGGCGAGCTGGAGATCACCACGCTCAACCAGATGTATCTGGAGGAGGGGACGCTCTCCGTGGTGACCCTCGGCCGCGGCTACGCGTGGCTGGACACCGGCACCATGGAGTCGCTCCACGAGGCGGCGGAGTTCGTCCGCGCCGTCGAGCACTCCCAGGACCTACCGGTCTCGGTGCCCGAGGAGATCGCCTGGGAGAACGGCTGGATCGACACGGCGCGGCTGGAGGAGGCGGCCGCGGCCTACGGCAAGTCGGTCTACGGCCAGCACCTGAAGAAGGTCGCCGCCGGCGAGATCGTCAACAGCCCGCGCGAGTACTAAACGATTCAATGGGAGATACAGATATGTCTGAAGAGCTCTTCGAGCCCAGGAACATCATCGTCACGGGCGGCTGCGGCTTCATCGGCAGCAACTTCGTGCACCACGTCGTGAACAACCACCCCGACGTGCACGTCACCGTCCTGGACAAGCTGACCTACGCCGGCAACCCCGAGAACATCGCGGGCCTTCCCGCCGACCGCGTCGAGCTCGTGGTGGGCGACATCTGCGACTCCGAGCTGCTGGATAGGCTCGTCCCCGGCCACGACGCGATCGTGCACTACGCCGCCGAGAGCCACAACGACAACTCCATCGCCGACCCGGAGCCCTTCCTGCGCACCAACGTCGAGGGCACCTTCCGCCTGCTGGAGGCCGTGAGGAAATACGGCGTCCGCTACCACCACGTCTCCACCGACGAGGTCTACGGCGACCTGG
>CAJKHC010000011.1:0-83031 GCA_905199605.1 uncultured Collinsella sp. | reverse complement strand
GACTTGCAGCGACGGACCTCGGGACGCTCTTACACCACGTCTGCGCGCGCCACCGCCGCCCAACCAGCCAATCGAGAAATTGGCGGCGATCGATGCTTTGTTCAACCCCCTTGCGATACCCTCTGGGCAAAAAATGGCAAATATGAGTACTGTTACCAGTTTAGTAACAGCGAAATCTGGCTGAAATTGCCATCTTCCGCCAATTCCGAGCGTCATAAAGTCCCGAATCGCCATGTTTAGAGGGTTGATTATATCCAATCCGAATCGATTGGTCTTAAATACTTTCCAGATGATATGTTACCGCTCAAACCACAGTACTCATATTTGCCATTTTTTGCCCACAGGGTCTATTCGAGGATAGTTTCCTGCGCCTCCAGCCCACCTCATGGTCGCCAAAACCCATTCAGCAACAGCTACCGCACATTTTGACATCAGCCAAACACCACTCACGGAGCTGTACTCCGCTATCGCCGAACCAAAATCAGAGTCGAGTCCCTTAAAAATCAAAATAACGTACCCTCATTTCAATGAACTCCGACAAGAACGGCATTTACATGAGCACCGTCACGCATCAATACGCCCTCATCGGGGGTACGCTATTCCAATTCAAGAAAACCGTCGCCCATGTATCGGAGCCGCACGGCCAAATCGTCATCTGCGGCAACGGTCCAGACATCCGTTACGCAACACTGGAAGAATGGGAGAAAGCTGGCGAATCTTTCGATAGACGGGCACAGGTCGAAGGAATCGTCACCAGTGCGAGCCCAGCGCGCGACAAACTCGAGCTCTTTCGCAATCTCTTTACTGGCCGCAAAGATGTTTACGCCCATGGGTACCGCAGAAAAGACGGGGGAATCGGCTATACGCCCGTCTGCGCAAACGAGTGGAAGTCAGGCATTTGTCCCAAAGCAAATCGTCAGAAAACCAAATGCGCTGAATGCGGCAACCGCGTCTTCCCCGAGTTGAGCGATACCGCGATCATCTCCCATTTCAAGGGCGGTGACGACAGACTCCGAGACGTCATAGGTCAATATGTTCTCGATAATGACAGCAACACAAAAGTCCTGGTCATCGACTTTGACGGAGCCGATTGGAAAGAAGCGACAAACGCCATTCGGCTTGTCGCAAAAAACTATGGAATCGATGCTGCAGTCGAGCGATCGAGATCAGGTAACGGCGCTCATGTCTGGTTTTTCTTCCTAGAGCTCACCCGCGCAAAGATCGCACGAGAATTTGGAAGCAGCCTTATCACCGAAGCGGCGGCGCTCAACAAGACAATCACCTTTGAAGCTTTTGACCGAATGCTGCCCGCACAGTCCACCATTCCTGAGGGCGGCTTCGGAAATCTCATAGCGCTGCCTTTTCAAGGAAAAGCACAGCGAAAAGGGAACAGTGTATTTGTTGACGAGCAATTTGAGCCCTTTCCCGATCAATGGCTTTACCTTTCGCAAATTCAGCTGGTTCCACATGCAACGGTGCAAAATCTGATCGAAAGCATCGACAATAAACCGCATGGAATATCAGCTGCAGTGGTGGGAAACACCGCCGCGCCACATTCTCAGAGGCCGCGAAAGCGGCTTCCGCTCACGCCGCAGGACTTCCCGTCATCGCTGTCCGTCACGCAGGCCGATATGCTCTATATCCCCGAAAAATCTCTGAGTCCCGCAGCTCAAATGGAAGTCCGCAGGCTTGCAACATTTGCCAACCCAGAATTCTTCCGCGCGCAATCTATGCACCAATCGGTATTCGGCAAACCGCGGTACATAGACCTCAGCGAACTTAGAGACGGCTGCGTCGCGATTCCCAGAGGCTGCAAGACTCAGCTTGAGCGGCTGCTTCAAGAAGCCGGCGTTGCTGCCCACTATTCAGACAAGCGCCAGTCTGGCAATCCAATTTTAATGACATTTAAAGGGACTCTTCGCCCTGAACAGCAAATTGCCGCTGAACAAATGCTCGGCTATGAAGACGGGATCATGTCCGCACCGACGGGGTTCGGCAAAACCGTCATCGGAGCTTATCTTATTGCTGCCATTGGTCTTCCAACGCTCGTCATCGTTCCTAAAACTGCGCTCATTGCCCAATGGAAATCCCAACTCGAACGATTTCTCGACATCACGGACAACAGAGAGCCCGTCCGAACCCCAAAGGGACGAATCAGCAAAAGACAGCCTCCGCTCATTGGGCAAATCGGAGGAGGCAAGACCGCCATAAGCCGTCTCATCGACATTGCTTCATTCCAGTCGCTATCCGGCAAGGATCCCCAAACCGGCGAGTCATTAGCCAAGGAGTTCGTTCGCGATTACAGTCTCATCATCTGTGACGAATGCCACCATGCGGCCGCGCCACAGCTTGAGCTTGTCCTCAAGTCCGCTCCTGCCAAATATGTATATGGCCTTTCCGCAACGCCCGAGCGTTCGGACGGACTCACGCGGGCACTCTCGATGCTCTGCGGCCCGGTTCGCTATGTCGTCGATCCAAAAACGCAAGCAATCCAGCAGGGGATTCAGCGCATTGTTAGACCGCGTTTCACCGGAATTCGATTACCCACCTACGAACCAGGAGCATCCTTTAACCAAATTCTCGATCTCCTGTGTGTACACGCCGCGAGAAACAAAGCAATTGTCGACGATGCCCTCGAGACCGCGTCAAACGGTCGACATCCGCTTGTACTATCCAAAAGGAAAAAACATGCCGAAGAGCTATGTAGACTGCTTCAAAGCCGCGGACACGAACCTATACTCTTAACCGGAGAAATCGACGCCAAAGAAAGAAAGGCAATACTGAACAGCCTTCCCGGCTTCGAGCATGAGCATCGAATTATCATCGCAACCGAAGGCCTTCTGGGCGAGGGTTTCGACCTGTCTTACCTTGACACTCTGCTCATTGCCACACCGATATCTTGGGACGGCAGCATAACGCAGCAGGCAGGCAGACTACATAGAAGTCACGAGGGCAAGCAGCGGGTTGAGATATTCGACTATGTTGATTTGTCGATACCCATGCTCGCGCGCATGTACCAGAAGAGACTCAAGACCTACGCCAAGCTGGGGTATGAAGTCTTTGCAGCAAATGACAACAAACGGGCCGATCAAAACATCCTCGTTAGGCCGGCAAGGGCCGTGGAGGCATTAGCGGATGACATCGCGCGCGCAATGAATAGCATTTTTATTGCCGCGCCCTACGCATCCGCTGCATGCCTCGCAAAGCTCGCTGCCGTACTCACAGGCGCCGCCGCCCGTGGGATTGCCCTTGAGATTTCAATTGCCTCGACTCCGCACAATGACGTGAAAGCGATTTTTACCGAGATGAACGTCGACTATTCCATCAAAGCCGAAGGGCGCCTGTGCGCGTCAGTAATTGACGAGGAAACCGTCTGGTACGGAACTATTCCATTACTGGCCTTTCCTAAGAAAGAGGACTGCAGCATCCGTTTCAAAAGCAGCGAAGTTGCAGCCGAGCTTTTAAGCGAAATCCAGCGAAAAGGGGAACCGGAGGTCGCAGCCACGAACGGGATGTCTCCAACAGTTACGGTGGAATAGGGGCCGTTATTGGCCAATCGGCCGCGAATCAATCCCTATTCCCCCGCGAATCATAAGCGAGCAATCAGCCCTGCGGACCCTGGAACAGCTCCTCATGCGAGCCCATTCTGACCAGCCGGATCACAGGATTAGTCTTATGCGGCAAATAAAGAACGACCACATCGACCAAGCCATCGGATAGATGGAAATCGATGTGGCCGTTGTAGTTGCCGCCCGGGTTTGAAAGCTCGTGGGCACCATATTCCGCGGGAAGCGAGCCGTGAGCCGCAAGCTCTGCGACTGCCGCCTTAAACTCGGTTTTTAGCTGCGGATGGATGCGCATCGTCCGTTTGTAATCCGCCTTAAACTGAGCCTCGACCTTAATCTCAAACATCGCTAGTCCTCATCGAGGAATGATATAAGCTCATCAGCGTTATTGAATGACGGGCTGTCGTCCGGCAGAATCCCCAACTCATGAGCTTCGGCGATCACCATGGCACGCCTCGTTGCCTCGTTGGGCACCTCCGCCCTTCCTACGATCTCAAAAGGAATCTTTCGTTGATTTACCAGCTGCCGAACAGCAAGGTTGAGATACGAATTGAGACTCAGACCAACCGTATCCAAGAACTCAGTCGCCTGTTCCTTGAGCCCCTCTTCGATGCGAACCGTCGTAGGCTTAACCGTTGCAGTAGACATACGCGACCTCCTCGCCTCGTCTTTTGCATCAGTATACCCAGTTTAGATGGCATACTGATGTTAAATAGCATCAGTATGCCGTTCACATTGCTATAACAACAGTCACAGCACCCTACATCAGCCCGCTCAGGGCGATATCGACGGTTTCGTTGAGGTCGTCGGTGATGTGCACCAGCTCCTGATCGAGCGGGCTAATCATGCCGGCATCCATCACCGGGCCGTTGAGCCAGTCGAATAGGCCCTGCCAGTACTCGGTGCCCACCAAAACGAGCGGCATGCGCTTGACCTTGTGCGTCTGCACCAGCGTGAGCACCTCGAACATCTCGTCGAGCGTACCAAAACCTCCGGGAAACACGATGGCGCCCGAGCTGTATTTGACGAACATGGTCTTGCGCACAAAGAAGTAACGGAAGTCCATGCCCAGGTTCACGTATTTGTTGAGCCCGTGCTCGTGCGGGAGCTCGATCCCCAAGCCGACCGATTTGCCGTTGGCACTCGCCGCTCCCCTGTTGGCTGCCTCCATGATGCCGGGGCCGCCACCGGTAATCACGGCCACGCCGCGCTGGGCGATCTTTCGTCCAACCATGCGCGCCGCCTTGTAGAGCGGATCGGTCTTGGGTGTACGGGCGCTGCCAAAGATGGTCACCGCGGGACCAAGCTCGGCAAGTGCACCAAAGCCATCGACAAACTCTGCCTGAATGCGCAGCACGCGCCAGGGGTCAGCGTGCAGCCAGTCGGTCGAGTCCTCGGGCGCCAGCAGGTTGGCGTACGTATTGTCCTTGGGAATCATGGGGCCGCGCATGACCACGGGGCCGCGGCGATACGTCTCGTCGTAGGCAGGCTCGACCTCGACATTCTCATCCTTAATCATGGGACACTCCTATCGAACATAGAAACGGGCGGGGTCGACGCCATGCGTCAAACACCCGCCCGAACATCAACCATTCGGTATGGTACCCACGATGCATCAAGCGCTCGCAAGCCATCGGTCAGCGGTCGCACAACCGATGCCAGCGAATGCCATGCCCGGCGCCGGCCGCAAACAGCCCGCAAGCGCGCCCGCAGCTCTTAGTAATCCACCGCCGCAGGGCTGTTCATCCAGTCGCTCACGAATGCACCGTAGCGGCCCTCGATAATGGCCTGACGCGCCTGCTTCATAAGATTGAGCAGGTAGTAGATGTTGTGCATCGAGAGCAGAATACCGCCGAGCATCTCCTTTTGCGTGACCATGTGACGAATGAGCGCGCGGCTGTAGCCGCCCGTGCACACCGGGCAGGTGCAGGTGGGATCGATGGGGCCGTCGTCGTGCGCAAAGCGGGCGTTGCGGAAGTTGAGGCGACCCTCGCTCGAGAACGCCGTGCCCATGCGGCCGGTACGCGTGGGCAGCACGCAGTCGAACATGTCGATGCCCACGCCCACGCCGCGCACGAGGGTGGTGGGGTTGCCGACGCCCATCAGGTAGCGCGGCTTGTGCTTGGGCATGTACTCGCTCGCGAGCGGCGCCAGCGTCTCAAACATGGTCTCGTGGTCCTCGCCCACCGAGTAGCCGCCGATGCCGTAACCGGGGAAGTCACCGCACTCCTCCAGATGGCGCAGCGAGCGCAGGCGCAGGTCCAGATGCATGCCGCCCTGGACGATGCCAAAGAGCGCCTGGTCATCACGGGCATGAGCCTTGTAGCAGCGCTCGGCCCACATGCTCGACAGCTCCACCGCGCGTTCGACGTAGGCGCGCGTGGCGGGATAGCCGGGGCACTGGTCGAGCTGCATGCAGATGTCGGAACCGAGCTTCATGGCGATTTCCATGTTGTCCTCGGGCGTCCAGAACACGTGGCGGCCGTCGTAGTCGTTAACGATAAAGCGCACGCCCTCGTCGGTGAGTTTGACGGCGTCGTTGTGGCTGAACACCTGGAAGCCGCCCGAGTCGGTAAGAATGGGGCCGTGCCAGTTCATAAACTTGTGCAGGCCGCCCAGCTCGGCGATGGTGTCCTCGCCGGGACGCATGGACAGGTGATAGGTATTGGCGAGCACGATCTGGGCTCCGAGCTGCTTGACGGTCTCGGTAGGAATACCCTTGACGTTTGCCTTGGTGCCCACGGGCATAAAGATCGGCGTCTCGATGTCGCCGTGCGGGGTATGCAGCACGCCGGCACGTGCGTGCGTGGTCGGATCCTCGGCGATCAGGTCGAATTTAAACAGGTTTTGATCCATAAACTGGAACTCCTTGGTTGCGGCTCATACGCAAACCATTATACGAGCAACCCGCAAGAAGCACCGACTCGACAGAAACTGGTGCATTAAACGACTAGTCGTCGGAGACGTTCTTAAACGACTAGTCGTCGGGGACAATCTTCAGCGCCATCTTGCAAAGAAGTGTCCCAATCTGCCGGCACTTAGGGACCGTCCCCAGGTGCCGGCAAGAGCGTCCCTTTCGACTAGTCATTTAAGAACGTCCCCAACGACTACATCAAGGCAACGCCGATGTTCTGGCAATGTCAGCGAGCGGTCACCAGAGCGAACAAATTGGCATGAAAAGAGGGCGGCATAGACCTTCTGGTCATGCCGCCCTCTTTGAATGACAAGTTGTCGCTCTGGTGACCGCGCAGCGTCGGCCCGTTACGGCGTTTGGTAAAACGCCGTAACTCCTACGGGCGCTGGCCCATGCCACCCTCGAGGGTGACGGTCTCGCCGTTCATATACTTAAAGTCGGGACCGCAGAGCTGAACGACAACGCGGCCGATTTCCTTCTCGACGTCGCCGTAGTGACCCGCCGGCGGCATGTGGACGTTGGCCTTGAACGCCTCGGGATAGGCATCCTGGAAGTTCTCGAGCGCGGCGGTCCAAGCAAGCGGGCAAACGATATTGACGTTGATGCCGTCCTTGCCCCACTCGTTGGCGGCAACGCGAGTCAGACCGCGGATGCCTTCCTTGGCGGCGGCATAGCTGCACTGGCCGTAGTTGCCAAACAGGCCGGCGCCCGAAGCAAAGTTGACCACGGAGCCCTTGGTCTCCTTCAGGTGCGGGTAGGCCTTCTGCATGTACAGGTAGGTGGCATACAGACCGGAGTAAATGGCGAGGTTGAACTGGTCCATGGTGTGATCGGCGATCGTCACGCCCGAAGCGCTGGCCTGAGCATTGTTGACGACGGCGTCGATGCGGCCGAACTCCTCAATGGCCTTGTCGATGACGTTCTGGACGACGGCCTCGTTGTCCTGACCAGCCGAGACATCGGCCTGAACAGGCAGAACCTTGACGCCGTACTCGGCCTCGAGGGATTCCTTGGCAGCCTCGAGCTTGGCAACGTTGCGGCCGGTAATGACGAGGTTTGCGCCCTCCTTGGCAAAAGCGATATCGATACCGTAGCCGATGGAGCCAGCGGAGCCGTCCTTGAGCGTGGCCTTGCCGCCGCCGGTGACGATCACGGTCTTACCAGTGAAAAGTCCCATATAAAGTCCTTTCAAATCGCGACGGGCCTGCCCGTCGACTGCGCGCATCCAACTTCACGCGCCAAAAGCTGAAATGCAACTTTAGCGGGTTCAAGTGAAAAATAAAGCCCATGGCAGGCGAACGGCGCAACGTCTTTCGGCGAAGGGAATGTCAAGTACAAACTGGATAAAGTGGCCGAGTTTTTGCTATCGACGCGAGCCATCGAACACGTTTTGAAACTTTGCTGCAGCGCGCGGGATGTCGGCGCGAGACTTTATCATAGGGTGACAAACAACGATGAGGAGCACATGCCTATGACAGACGAGCTGGACCCCCAGACTCAACAGCATATTGATAATTCCGCAGACACCATTGACGACTGCGATACTTCCACCAGAAGCGATGGCGGCATTGATGCCGCTGTCGAGGAGGCTCCTGCCGCCGCAGACGAGGCCGCAGACGCAAATGTCGCCGCAGAGCAAGACAAAGAAGAGCAGCTAGAGCAGCCGGACCCGAGCGATACTGAGCCCAAGGCTGAGAACGCTCCGCAAGCAGCAGGCCCCATCGAGGTGTCTTCGGAAGAAGAGCTCGACGCCGTCATGGACTCCATGATGGATGCCGTCAAAGCGATGAAAGACGCTGTCGCCGATGCCGATGTCGACGCCGAGGAAGAGGAAGCTGCCGAGGCCGCCTCGACGTTTGTGCCCGGCGAGACCCCGGTTGCCGACCAGGGCAGCACCATGCCCTCGTTCCTGCAACTCGAGCACCCCACGATCGGCACCGACGCGGTCGACCCACACGCAGCGGGCTTTTCCGTGATCGAAGGCGGCACCGGCAATATCGCCGCGCCGCAGGCTACCGATGCGGACGCTGCCGACACCGCTCGCCCGACCGCCCCGCACTCCCCCGCCGCGAGCCGCGATCTGGGGACCGCCGTCTCGAACACCGCGAACGCCGTGGGCACTTTTATCGCCCAGGGCGCGTCGGCCATGCGCGAGATGAACGCCGCCAAGAAGGCACTCGCCGATGCCCGCGCCCACCTGTCCGAGCTTGAGCAGCGCATCGCCGACCAGGCAGAGGAGCTCGAGACGCGCCAGGACATCGCAGGCCGCTACGATCAGATCATCGCCGACCAGCGCCAGGCAATCGCCACGGCACAAAAGACCGCTGCGGCCGCCGAGATTGACCGCGACGCCCATGCCGCCAAAGCGACTGAGCTCAAGGGCCAGCTCGAGCAAATGAAGGCAGAGGACGATGCGACCGAGCTCCGCCTGAAGGCTGCACTCGACGCCGTGGAAGCCCGCGAGGCGAGTTCGCGCGAGACCGGCAACCGCCTGGTTCGTCGCCTTGAGGATTCCAAGCGCATCCGCGACAAAGTGAAGGCTGAGCGCGATACCGGTGTCGCCGCCGCACGACAAACTGCCGATGCTACGCGCGCACAGCTCGAGACCTTGCGTCGCGAGTATGCCGAGCTGCAGCGCAACCCTTCGGCAAATCCCGCCAATTACACCGTGCGCACCAGCGAGCTGTCTATGCAAATCTCCGACGCTGCCGACGCCCTCCGCAAGGCCGAGGAAGACATTCCGCGCGTGACCGCCGATCTTGAGCATTCACTTGCCGCCGCCGAGCAGGCCGTCGAGCAGGCTCAAGCCCCTATCGCCGACGCAAAACGCGCGCACCAAGCCGTGACGACCGAAGCCGATGCCGCGCGCGACGAGTTGCAGACGGCGAAGACTGCCGCCGCGACTCGTCAGCGCGAACTGCGCGAGAAGATCGCCGCGGAGGACAAGGCACGCCGCGACCAGGAGCAGACCATCGCCAACGCCCAAGCAGATGCCGCACATGCACAGTCGATCATCGAACAGGCGACCGAGGTGCACGACCACCCAGAGATCACTGAGTCGCTTGCAGGATCCTTGGCCCGAGACAAAGCCGAACACGCCGAAACCGAGCGCGAAGTGGCCCAGCTCGAGGCTACCGAGGATGACGTACGAGAGCGCACCCGCGACTCACGCATCAAATTCACCGGCGCCATCGTCTGCATCGTCGCCGCAATCCTGGCGATCATCCTAGTCTGGCTGTTCGCAAGCAAGTAGTCATTGGGGACGTTCTTAAACGACTAGTCAAACAAGAACGTCCCCAACGACTAGCCCAATGACGAGAGTGGATAATCTCCCACTTTGAGCCCCCAAGCAGGCCAAAAACGGGAGATTATCCACTCTCATTCTGCAGGCACTCATTTAAGTACGTCCCCAATGAGTACCTGCCGATGCTTTGGCAAAGTCAGCGAAAACGCCCCTAAGCGAGCAAGGTGACGTGAAAGAGGAGGGCATTGACCTTCTGGTCATGCCCGACGATTGAACGTCAGATTGCCGCTTAGGGGCGTTTGCAGCGTCAACTGGTTACGCGGTTCGTAGAACCGCGTAACTAACAAATGAGCATCGCGTCGCCAAAGCTGAAGAAGCGATAGCGCTCCTCGATAGCAGCGGCGTAGGCATCCATGATCTGGTCGCGGGTGGCCAGCGCGCTCACGAGCATCATGAGCGTAGAGCGCGGCACGTGGAAGTTCGTGATCAGCGCGTCGACCACGTGATAGGTCGAGCCAGGCATGAGGTAGAGCTGCGTCGTCGCGTTCTCGCGCACCACGATGTCACCGCGGCCGAGCGTGTCGGCGCCGTCCTCACGGCCTTCAAAATAACGCGCTGTCACGGCCGGATCGGACACCGGGGCATCCGCGTCAAAGGCGCTCTCGAGCGAGCGCACTGCAGTGGTGCCGACGGCGATCACGCGATGCCCCTCGGCCTTAGCCTTATGCACAGCGTCGACAACCTCCTGCGACACGTGGTAGCGCTCGGTGTGCATCACATGCTGCGTGGGATCGTCCTCCTCCACCAAACGGAAGGTATCGATGCCCACCTCGAGCTCGACGGCGGCAAACTTCGCGCCCTTGGCCTCAATGGCAGCCATAAGCTCGGGCGTAAAATGCAGACCCGCCGTAGGAGCGGCAGCCGAGTGCTCCTCCTTCATGGCGTAGACGGTCTGGTACTTCTCGGGATCGCCCTCGTAATCGGTAATGTAAGGCGGCAGCGGCACGTGGCCGGCAGCATGGATGGCCTCGTCGAGCGTGCGCGGGTCACCGGCGGCATTGCAACCGGCCGGCTCAAAACGCACCAGACGACCGCCGCGGCTATCGGTGACAAAGTCGATGACCTCGGCCATCAGCACCACGGGAGCCCCCTCGGGCGCATGGGCGCCACCGGCGCGATACTCAATCTGAGCACCGGGCTTCAGGCGCTTGCCCGGCTTGACCAGGCACTCCCAAACGTGACCCAGCGGGTCAACATCCTCGCGGCGCTTGAGCAGCAGCGTCTCGACCACACCGCCCGAGCCAGCCTTGCGACCGATAAGACGGGCCGGCATCACGCGCGTCTGGTTGATGACGAGCACATCGCCCGGCTCGATATAGTCGATGATGTCGCGGAAGATGCGGTGCTCAACGGTACCGCCATGCTCTAGCGGCGTTCCTGTCTCGGAGCCTTTGCGATCAACCACCAGCAGGCGGCAGGAGTCGCGCGGCTCGGCAGGAGCCTGGGCAATCAGTTCCTCAGGAAGGTTGTAGTCAAAATCATCGGTACGCATAGACACGTCGGATACTCCTTATATAGCTAAAGTCCGCTCTACATCCTAGCAGGCTGACGTCCCAAACGGACTACTTTTTGGCGGCTTTGCGCTCGTCGCGGATGCGGGCGCGGTCCATGGCCGCCTCGACAGCCGAGAAGCGGCAACCACAGTAGTTCTGCCGATACATGCCAAGCTCGCGCGAACGACGTGTCGCCTCGGGGTAATACGGGCGAAAATCGCGAATCACCGGGGTGAGACCGCGGGCGACAGCCAGACGCTCCAAAACATCATTGCAGGTATCGAACAGCTGATACGGCGAGACGGCGAGCGTCGTGCCCACAAACTCAAACCCGCGCTCCTGGGCCACGCGGCACGCCTCGGCCAAGCGCAGGGCATAGCACGCGCGACAGCGACGGGGTCGATCGGCGCCCAGCGGGGCCACGCCGGCCTCCCAGCGCTCGCGGTCCTCCCCCGCTTCGATGAGCTCGATGTCGCCATCGGCACACCACCGGCGTAGCTCGTCCAAGCGGCGCTGCCATTCATCGCGCGGCTGAATATTGGGGTTGGTCCAGCAAATCGTGGGTTCAAACCCCTCTTCGCGCAGCAAGCGAACCGGCTCAAGTGAGCACGGCGCACAGCAAGCGTGCAACAACAACGGCCTCATCAACATCTCCTCACCCGAAAAAGCGCACGCCAAAGGACGTATCCTCGCAGGCGACAATGCGGCGGTCGCGCAGGATGGTCCGCACGTAATACCAATCGCCCACGCAGCCCGACAAGTGCAGACCAGCCGCCAGGTAGCACAGCAGCGGATAGCCCGAGAACGCAAACCCCAGGGCAAACGCCACCGTCAAAACAACCGTCGGCGCCAGGCAAACCGCCATGTACCGCCGACGCGAATACACGACGCCCTCGGCGCAGGCATAGATCATCGCCGTCTCACGATTCGCGCCAAAGGTCACATGCGCGTCCGCAGGCGCCAGCAGCTTAAAAAACACCGCATGCACCAGCTCGTGCACGGCAAACGACGCTGCAGAAACCGCAGCCACACCGACCATCCAGCCCACGACGGTGGTCCAGCCGCCCGCCTCAGCCGCGTCCAAGTCCGCAGGCCCGCCCAACAGCATAAACACCGGCACCAGGCACACGGCAAACACCGCGATCACGGCCATCCCCCACACGAAGCAAGCGTGCAGAAAAACCTCGTCCTCAAACGCATGTATGTTGGAAATCTCATTCATAGCATCTTAGGATAGCGCCCCTGCCACGCACCCGCCCGCATGTGCGATAATGTCGAACGATATGCACGAATTGACCACCGCGCCGCCGAACCCCGTGCCCGGCCGCGCTCTTACCTATATGCGAAGGAGTCCCATGGCATCCAAATACTCCATGAACGACCGTCCCAGCTGGCCGCGCCGCGCCATCGTTACCGCCGGCGAGCCCTACGGCAACAAGGGTCTGCACTTTGGCCACGTCGGCGGCGTCTTTGTCCCGGCCGACTTCTTCGCCCGCTTCCTGCGCGACCGCCTGGGCCGCGAAAACGTCATCTTCACCTCGGGCACCGACTGCTACGGTTCGCCCATCATGGAGAGCTACCGCAAGCTCAAGGAGAACGAGGGCTACGACAAGTCCATCGGCGAGTATGTCGAGTCCAATCACTCCCGCCAGGCCGCGACCCTCAACAACTACAACATCAGCTGCGACATCTACGGCGGCTCGGGCCTTGAGCCGGCGGCCCAGATCCACAACGAGGTGACTGCCGAGATTATCGAGCGCCTGCACGAGCAGGGCACCATCTCCAAGCGCTCCACGCTGCAGTTCTACGATGCCAAGGCCGGCACGTTCCTCAACGGCCGCCAGGTCATCGGCCGCTGCCCCATCCAGGGCTGCAAGTCCGAGAAGGCTTATGCCGACGAGTGCGATCTGGGCCACCAGTTTGAGCCCGAGGAGCTCATCGCGCCCAAGAGCCAGCTCACCGGCGAGGTGCCCGAGCTGCGCCCGGTCGACAATCTCTACTTTGACCTGCCGGCCTACCTCGACTTTATGAAGACCTACACCGCCAAGCTCGCCCAGAACCCGCAGGTTCGCTCCGTGGTCTCCAAGACCATGGAGGAGTGGCTGCTGCCGGCTCAGCTCTACATCCAGAACAAGTTCCGCGAGGCCTTCGATGCCGTCGAGGACCAGCTCCCCGAGCACACCGTGCTGGAGCCCGAGGGCAACAAGAGCAGCTTTACCGTCACCTTCCCCAGCTGGAAGGAGCGCGACGACGCCCACGCGGTGCTCGCCAACGGTGGCGTGCGCTTCCGCAGCGGCAAGGCACTCGTGCCCTTCCGCATCACCGGCAACATCGACTGGGGCGTTCCGGTGCCCGAGGTCGATGGCGTCTCCGACGTCACCTGCTGGTGCTGGCCCGAGAGCCTGTGGGCGCCCATCAGCTATACGCGTACCGTGCTCGCGCGCGATGCCAAGGCCGCCGGCGTGACCGAGGGCGTCGCCGCCCAGGATGCCGCCCTCATGGGCGAGCCCGCCGCCGACTCCACGCAGGTGCCCGCACCCACCTACCAGCACAGCTCGCTCGACTGGCGCGACTGGTGGTGCTCTGACGACGCTCAGATTTACCAGTTCATCGGTCAGGACAACATCTATTTCTACTGCATCGCGCAGACCGCCATGTGGGAGGCCCTGGGCTGGGACCTCACGCAGAGCACCGTCAGCGCCTGCTACCACCTGCTCTACATGGGCAAAAAGGCCAGCTCGTCCTCGCAGACGCCTCCCCCGCCGGCAGACGACCTGCTCAACCACTACACCTGCGAGCAGATGCGCGCGCACTGGCTGTCGCTCGGCCTATCCGAAAAGCCGGTGAGCTTTAGCCCCAAGGCATACGACACGCGTGTGACCGGCAAGGACAAGGACGGCAACGAGGTACGCGCCTGCGACGACAAGCGCGTTATCGACCCGGCCCTTAAGGAGAGCGCGCTGCTGACCGGCGTGTTCAACCGTCTGGCCCGCAGCTGCTTCTACGGCGTCGCCGTCAAGGAAGGCGACGAGAGCCCCTACCGCAACGGCTGCATCCCCGCCGGTGCCGCTTCTGACACCGTGGTCGAAGCCGCCCAGCAGGCAGCCCTCGCCTTTGAGCAGGCCATGTACAAGTTCGAGACGCACCGCGCGCTTGCCGTGTGCGACGACTACCTGCGTGCCGCCAACAAGCGCTGGAGCGACGCCTCTAAGGCCGCCAACAAGCTCGAGGGCGAGCCGGCAAACGCCGCAATGACGCAGGCCCTCGTCGACGCCTTTACCGAGCTGCGCGTGGCGACCGTCCTGATGCACGGCATCGTCCCTGCCGGCTGCGAGCTCATCTGCGAGTACTTCGACGTTGACCCGGTCGCCTTCTTTAGCTGGGATAACATCTTCGCCTCCACGGATGAGTTTGTGGAGAGCCTGGGCGAGAAGCCCGGCGAGCACCGCGTGAAGCCGCTACCCCCGCGCTTCGACTTCTTCAGCAAGCACGAGAGCCAGTACTAGGCAACAGCAACGCGCCCGGGAATGATTATTCTGGGACGGGGATTAAAAAATCATTCCCGGGCGACGCAAAGTAGTCTTTTTGGGACGGGGATCATTAAATGATTTTTTAATCCCCGTCCCAGAATAATCATTTAGGTGGAAGGAAAGACGGATGTCCAAGCCGCGTCGTCGTAAGCAGAAAAAGCAGGTCAAGGCCGAGCTCAAGCTCAGGCAGTTTGCCGCCACCGAGCTTTCCGACCAGCTTGCCGCCCAACACTCCGCCGCCGACCTGCCGCGCTTTATGGTCGACACGGTCGCCGGCGCCTATGCGCCCGCCGATGCCGAGCTCATGATCGAGGGTTTCGGCGCCGCGGCCACACGCCCGGTCACGCTGCGCGCCAACACGCTCAAGGCAACCGCCGAGGACATCGCTGCGGCGCTCGATGCCGCCGGCATCGCCCACAACCCCGTCACCTGGTACCCAGACGCCTTCATCCTGCCCGAGGCCCAGGTTTCCGATCTGTGGGATCTCGACATCTACCGCGACGGCAAGATCTACCTGCAGAGCCTGTCGTCCATGATGCCGCCGCTGGTCCTGGGCACTCAGGCAGGCGAGGACATCCTGGACATGTGCGCAGCCCCTGGCGGCAAGACGACGCAGATCGCCGCCCTCACGCAGGGGCAGGCGCACCTTACCGCCTGCGAGATGAGCATTCCCCGCGCCGAGAAACTCGAAGCCAACCTGCACCGCCAAGGTGCCAAAAACGTGCCCGTCATGCGCACCGACGCACGCGAGCTCGACGAGTTCTTCCGCTTTGACCGCATCCTGCTCGACGCTCCCTGCACCGGCACGGGCACCGTCATCAGCGGCAACGAGAAAAGCCTGCGCGGCCTGACCGAGCAACTGCTCGTCAAATGCGCCCGCTCGCAGCGTGCGCTTCTGGACCGCGCTATGGGAGCCCTCAAACCGGGCGGCACGCTCGTCTATTCGACTTGTTCGATCTTGCCGCAGGAAAACGAGGACGCCCTGCAAGAAGCCCTCGACAAGCATATGGACTGCGAGCTCATCCCCCTCGACGGCACGCCAAGCGAAAGTGAGGCACGCCGTGCCCAGGAAGCTGGTGAGGAGCCGCGCATCGAGTCCAACGCCCTGACCGAGGCCATTGCCGCGGGTCAGGTATCGGCCATCGCCAACGGCCTGCCCGGCACGCTCACCATTCCGCCCAGCCGCGAATTTGAGGGCTTCTACATTGCCCTGATCCGAAAACGCAGCTAGCGCACGGATCCAAAACTCAACAAGCTATCTCCGTGCGCGTTTGTCCTGCTGGTCGCGATGCTGTTTAAGCATCGCGCGCTCCTTGCGTTCGGCCCTTTTGCCCTTAATGGCCGTGACCACAAAGTAGATGACCGCGGCGGCAACGATTGCGCCCACACACAGGCCAATCGAGCCAAACATTGCTGTCAATTCCATACCGCGTCACCTCTCTTTTAAACGGGACATTCAAGATAGCACCTCAATACCCGCCACCACAGCTCCTTCACGTTCGCCGGTTCTTCGGTCTAACGGATGGCGCGGCGGGGAAAAATCAACTCGTCAAACGATTTAGCATTCGCAATTCCGGCTGCATCGTGCCGGCCGTCATCACATAGAATCGAGCCTCCATGGATACCCTCAACGATCTAAACGAGCGCGTCGACGCCTTCGTCGGCACCAGCTCCTTCGACACGCCCGCCGCGGCAAACGACCAAGCCCCCATCGATGTGCCCGCCGAGGTTCATGAGGACATCGTCGCCTCGGTCGATTTTTCCGAGGTCGAGCTCGCAGACGAGTTCACCGAGCCCCAGGTAGCCGTGACCCCCAACGGACTGCTTCCCATGGAGCCGCTGCCCATCGACGGGCGTTTGCGCAAGGCGGCCCTCCGCATGCCCGACGAGATTGAGGAGGCCAGCGGCTTCACGCTCTTCGGCCGACGCATCAAGTCGCTCATTTACACCACCGACGTCGCGGTCATCCGCAACTCCAACGCCGATGCCGTCTTTGCCGTTTACCCCTTCACGCCGCAGCCGGCCATTACGCAGGCGCTGCTGACCGTTGCCGAGTGCCCGGTCTTCGTAGGCGTGGGCGGTGGCACCACCACCGGCAAGCGCTCCGTTCAGATGGCAGCCGTCTCCGAGATGCAGGGCGCGGCGGGCTGTGTGGTCAACTCCCCCGCCACCGCCGAGATGGTCGAGCACATCACCAACATCGCCGACATCCCCGTCATCGCCACGGTCGTACGTTGCGACGACGATGCTCACGCAAAGGTGCGCGCGGGCGCCAAGATTCTTAACATCGCGGCCGGCAAGAACACGCCACAGGTCCTACGCGAGCTGCGCAAGCACTATCCCAACCTGCCGCTGATCGCGCCGGGCGGCAAGACGCCAGAGAGCATCCGTGAAACCATCGCCGCCGGCGCCAACGCCATCATCTGGACGCCGCCTTCGGCCCAGCAGCTACAGACCGACATGATGCAGCGTTATCGCAAGATGAAGGAAGACGCCACACCTGTCATCTCGCACGACGATGTGCCCATTATCGACCAGGTCTCCGCCGCCGAGGTCAGCCAGGTCGAGAACATGAATCCCGACGTGCCGATTCCCGACGAAGTCATCGAGCGCGTCGCTTCGATCCACGAGCGCGTCGAGGAGCATCGCGCCAACCGCGGCCTCAAGCCGTCACTGCACGGCTTCTTCTTCCGCGGAAAGAAACGCTAACCCCAACAGCAAGGCCCGCCCCACAAACGTGAGGCGGGCCGTTTTCGTTTGAGTAATCATGCAGCGATGTGATGGGGCAAACTAATCCACGCGCTTGTCGCCCATAAAGAAGAGCGCCACCGTACCAGGTCCGGTATGCGAGCCAATCAGAGTACCGATGTTATTGATCTCAATCTTGCCTTTAAGCTGCGGAATCTGTTCCTCGATCAGCGCCGCAACTGCCTCGGCATCCTCGCGGCACGCCGAGTGCGACATGACGCACTTACCCGAATAATCCGCACCGTCCTGCACGTGTGCCATCATGGTCTTAGCCATCTCGGAAATCGCGCGCTTCTTAGTGCGAATCTTCTCACGTGGCGACAGCCCACCTTCGCAATCGACCGTCATAAGCGGGCAAATCTTAAGCGCCGTGCCGATGATCGCGCTCGCGGCCGAAATGCGACCGCCGCGCAGGTAGCTCGACAGATCGGTCGAAAAGAACCAGTGGTGCAGGTTGAGTTTATGCTTCTCAATCCAAGCGGCCGTCTCGTCGAGTGACGCCCCGCTATCGCGCACGTCGGCGGCACATTCCGCCAGCAGGCCAAAGCCCGAAGACGCCGCCAGCGAATCGATGACGCGAACCTTGCCGCCCTGGGGATAGCGATCCGCGAGCATCTGCGCCGCAACGCAGGCCGATCCATACGTGCCCGAAATACCCGACGACAACGTCAGGTGCAGCACGTCTTTACCCTCGGCAACAAACGGCTCCCAAAACTCCTCGTACTCGCCCACGCTCACCTGAGACGTCTTGGGCATGGCGCCCGCAGATATCTGGGCAAAAAACTCGTCCGGCGTAACCGACTGATACAGATCGTCCGTATAGACAACATCGTCGATCTCGTAATGAAAACACACGACAGGGATGTTGCGCGACACAAAGAACTCACGGGTTCGGTCGGCGGCAGATTCACAGGTCAGGACAAAATCACTCATATGAGGCTCCTTACTCATTGCTGCGCAAATTATCGCACAGTGAGCCTACATACGGTACATATGTCCACTATTTACCAAATCGAAGCAATAATAGCGAACATCTTTACCACCATCGTCTCCACCGACCCCACGCATGAATATCTGAGAAAACACCCTCTGTCGTCTCCACTCAACCGCCATATCTACCTCAACTAAATCGATTTACCAAACCGTTCGGCTAACAATTCGGCCGCCCATCCCCAATCGAAACAAAAGCGGCGCATACTGATAAACGTTTGACGCTGTTTATCAGTTTTACCAGCTCCATCGGAAGGTGTTTCATGGTCGCATTCGATCGCAATCCGCAAGACTTCAAGTATCTGCGTCTGCTGTCGAGACAGTTTCCCACCGAGCAATCCGCGTTTACCGAGATCATCAACCTCTCGGCCATCCTCAACCTGCCCAAAGGCACTGAGCATTTTATGAGCGACGTGCATGGCGAGTACGAAGCCTTTATGCACATCCTCAACAACTGCTCGGGCGTCGTGCGCGAGCATATCGACGAAATCTTTGGCGAAACGCTCTCCTTTGACGAGAAGGGCGAGCTGTGCACGCTCATCTACTACCCGCGCGAGAAGATCGAGCTGGTCCGCAGCCAGCGCGAGGACTCGCCCACCTGGTACAAGACGATACTTGACCAGCTCATCATGGTCGCCCGCTCGCTTTCGAGCCGCTATACGCGCTCCAAGGTGCGTAAGGCCATCCCGCGCGATTACGCCTATATCATCGACGAATTGTTGCACACGCACCCGGACGAGAACAACTATCGCGTGCGCTATCACGAGCGCATCGTGGAGTCCATCCTGGAGACCGCAAGCGCCGACGACTTTATCGAGTCGCTCGCTTCGCTCATCAAGCGCCTGGCCGTCGACCACCTGCACCTGGTGGGCGACATCTTCGACCGCGGTGGCGGCGCGGCCAAGATTATGGACCGCCTGCTCACCTACCATTCACTCGACATCCAGTGGGGCAACCACGACCTGCTGTGGATGGGCGCTGCGGCCGGTGAGCCCGCCTGCATCGCCACGGTGCTGCGCAACAACCTACGCTACGACAACTACGAGATCCTGGAGAACGACTACGGCATCTCGCTGCGTGAGCTTGTCGCCTTTGCCGATGCCACCTACACCGCCGGTGAGTCCATCACCCCGCTGATCAAGGCCATCAACGTGCTGCTCTTTAAGCTCGAGGGTCAGATTATCCAGCGCCACCCCGAGTTCGACATGACCGACCGCCTGCTACTCGACAAGATCGACCACGACGCCGGCACGGTCACGCTCGCCGACGGCAGCGTGTGGCCGCTCACGACCAACGACTTCCCCACCGTCGACCCGACGGACCCCTATACGCTCACGCCCGAGGAGCAGCACATCATCGACAAGCTCGTGTCCGAGTTTATCACCGCCGATCACCTGCATCGCCATATCGATTTCCTCTATTCCCACGGCTCGATGTACAAGGTCGCCAACGGCAACCTGCTGTTCCATGGCTGCGTGCCACTCAACGAAGACGGCACCTTTAGCAGCATGAACTGCCTAGGCACCTGGCACGCTGGCCGCGATTATCTCGATTTTTGCGGCCACATCGCCCGCCGCGCCTGGCGCGTGGGCGACCGCGACGCTCTCGACTGGATGTGGTACCTGTGGATTGGCTTTAACTCACCCGCCAGCGGACGCCTGGTGCGTACCTTTGAGCGCGCCTATATCGCCGACAAGAGCACCTGGGTCGAGCCGATGGACCCGTACTTTACGCTTACCAAGTCGCCCTCGGTCTGCGACGACATCATGCGCGAGTTTGGCGTCGCCCCCATGGCATGCTCACCGACCGGTCACATCATCAACGGCCACACGCCCGTTAAAACCACCAAGGGCGAGCAGCCCATCCGCGCCGAGGGCAAGCTGCTGGTCATCGATGGCGGCTTCTGCCGCGCTTACCATCCCAAGACGGGTATCGCCGGCTATACGCTCATCTCGAGCTCGCGCGGCTGCCGCCTCAAGTCGCACCGGGCCTTTACGACGGTTGCCGAGGCACTCACGCGCAACGTGGACATCGAAAGCGAGACCAACCGTTTTGACCAAGCAGACCGTCGCCGCATGGTGAGCGACACCGATACTGGCGCCAAGATCCGCAGCCAAATCCAGGACCTGCGTCAGCTGCTCGATGCATATAGAAACGGTGCTATCGAGGAGCGCGCCTAGCACCACCCGCGGGGATTGGCTAAACTTGCTAAGTTTGTCATCCCCGCGGCGCTTCGGCGCCAGCTTAAGGCAGGTACCATGCAAAAGCTCCTTGCGCAGATCATGAAATTTGGCGTCGTCGGTGTCATTGCCACGGTTATCGACTTTGGCATTATGAATCTGCTCCACTACGGTCTGGGCCTCAACATCCTAATCGCCAACACCAGCGGCTTTATCGTCTCGCTCATCTTTAATTACGTCGCCAGCATGAAGTACGTGTTTGCGCACAAGGAAGGCATGAGCCGCCGCCGCGAGTTCATCATCTTTGTCGTGCTGTCCGTGATCGGTTTGGTGCTCAACGACGGCATCGTGCTGGCGCTCAACGCCGGTTTGGGACTCGAGGCCAATATCGCCAAGATCTGCGCCACCGCGCTTGTCATGGTCTACAACTTTGTGACCCGAAAGATCTTCCTGGAGGGCGACGAGACCAAGTAGCTCGCAACCTTACAGCCTTACCATGCCCACGGATGACGCGCGTCGAGCGCTGCGTTGTTCGTGGGCATCGTTCGTTTACGGGCAAATTTTCAACGTTTGCGGATTAGCTCTTGAAAATTTGGCGAGTTCGTATAGTTCTTTTCAAAGACCTTACGTTTCCCATGCAAAAGCTCTAAAGTAACTCGTTGCTCGATTCATCAACGCATTGGATGTGATTACGTGCGCAAGGCGCTGGCACAACCTCATACCAAGCAGTTCCTCAAGTTTGCTGTCGTGGGTCTTATCTCCTTTGGCATCGACTGGGGCATGCTTATTGCGCTCGTCGAGCTGTTCCACCTCGACTTCTTGATGAGCACCACGGTTTCGTTTATCACGTCCGTCGTGGTCAACTACTGGCTCAGCATGAAGTACGTGTTCGACCACCGCGAAGGCATGAGCCGCAAGCGCGAGTTCACGATCTTCACCATCCTGTCGGTGATCGGCCTGGGCCTCAACGACCTGTACATGTTTGTGGGCGTCACGTTTTTGAGCATCGGCTACCAGGCTATGAAGGCCATCGCCACGTTCCTCGTCACCTGGTACAACTACTTCAGCCGCCGCTTCTTCCTCGAGGGCGCACGGTCGTAGTCGATTCACTATTTGCTTGAATGTATAACCGGTTGGAATTCCCGTTCCAACCGGTTTTTTGTTTACCGAGAGACCCGGCGACCCAGTCCAATTCGCGTTAAAAACGGGCGGCCCGGATGTTTGTCCGAACCGCCCGTCTGGCGCGCTATGTCGAGTCCTCTAGCCTGTTACGTAATACCAGACCACGTTGTCACCGTTGGAGAGAACGTAGTTGCTGCAGGCCGTCATGGGCGTTGTGCCGTTGACGGAGTACATCCAGCCGCTCGTGCCGCCGTGCTGTTTCTCGGCCAAACCACCAATCGCGGAGACATACGTGCCGTACGACGAGCCGTGTGCGTTGACAGAAAGGCCCAGCGCGCACAGGGCATCGTAGACGGTAGCGCCTTCGTTAAAGGTAAAGGTGCCACCAGAGGACACAGGATTGCCCACAGCGCTCGATGTGACCGAAACCGTCACCGTTACGTAGTTGGACTCCTGTGAGCCGCTCTGGCCGCCCGAGGAGGCGTTTCCACCATTAGAGGATGAGGCTCCATCAGACGACTGGCCACCGCCCGAAGAAGCACCACCAGACACATTGGAAGTATCACCGGCTCCCGTATTTTGGGCAGCGGATTTATCGCCAGACTTCTTGCCGTCCTGACCATCGGACTTCTTGCTATCCGATTTTTTGTCCGATTCCTTGTTTGAAGACTCGGAATCGTCCTTGGACTTGGACTCATCAGAATCCTTGGACTCATCTTTTGCGTCATTCGATGACTTGGAATCCTTGGAACTGGCCTCGCCCGAAGTAGTAGTCGAGCCAGACGCCTTGGTGTCCTTGGTGACGACGCTCTCCCCCGTCACGGTCTGAATGATCCAGTCGATGGACCAGGCACCGCTTGTGGAAGGGTGGACGAAACCCAGCGAGACGACGATCAGAATGGTGCAAGCGGCAGTCAGAACGCCAAGGAGCGCCTTGCGACGAGGGGCGGACGCCGCCGAAGCGGCGCCCTTTTGCTTTGGATCATCGAGCTGGATAAACGAGGAATCTGGTTGCTTGGGGTCAGCGTCCTTGGATTTATTGGACACAGCCCTCACCTACCGACGTTTGGTGAACACGAACACGCCGACGATGGCGAGACCGATGACGCCGGCGGCAACGCCGACGATGGCGAGCGGATTGGTGCCAGTCTCCTGCTCGGAAGCACTAGAGGACTTCTTAGCAGTGGTCGTGGAAGCAGCACCCGCATCGGACCTGGAATCGGACTTCTTGTCGGACTTGCTGTCCTTCTTGTCAGACTTCTTGTCAGACTTCTTCTCGTCCTTCTTATCGGACTTATCGGAGTCCTTCTTGTCGGACTTGTTGTCCTTGGTCTCGGTCTTGGTCGACACCGTCGTCTTGGTCGTCGGCTTATGACCCGGGGCGACAGCGCCGCCAGCCTGCTGGCCCTTCGTGCCGGAGCCGGAACCCGTGCCAGTGCCAGCGCCAGCGCCGGAACCGTTGCCAGCGCCACCGTTGCCACCATTAGTGCCAGAACCGCCATTACCGCCAGGGTTAACGGCATTCTTGCTCCACTTGGCATACAACGTCAGGTCGGCCGTCACCGGCGTGCTAAAGTCATACGCCTGCGTGCAAGCCTCATCGGTGAACCAACCGCCGAAAGTGTAGCCATCGCGCGTCGGATCGGCCGGCTTGACCAGCTTGCCGTCGGCCGTAGTCTGGAAGTCGACCTTAGAACCCTCGCCAGTCTCAAACGAGACCTTAACGCCACCACTCAGCTTGAAAAGCGTGCCGGAATCGTTGATGTAGTAGAGGTTACCCTTGGCATCGCAAGCAATCGGCGAGTCACAGTAATTGTTGTGTCCCGCTGCGCTAAACGCACCGGTCGCCTGTGCGTCACCCATCTTGTAGCGATACACACCACCGCCCGAGGTGTAGTTCACATAGTCGGAAGTCGCACCATAGTTGACAGTGAAATAAACGTACGTGCCATCCGCCTGGACACTCACGAGCGGTGCGCCCTTGATGCCACCGGCAGGAAGCACGGAGCCATCGGCAGACGAAACCAACGTCGTAGCAAAGTCATTATCAAGGTCGACAATCGCCAGCGCCGAACCGCCAGAAACCTCGCCACCGACAATCAGCTTATTGCCATACAGCGTGGGCATGCAGGCACAACCCGTAAGACCAAGATCGATGACGCGTTCTTCGGAAATGCGCGAAGAGGCCCTTGCCTTTGTATCGGACAGCGCCAGCACGTGGAGCTTACCGTCGCGCGAGATCACATAGGCATGCTTGCCGTCTTTGGACAGCACACAGCCGGAGTTGACGATGGCACCAACCGAAACGCTGCTGAGCACATCACCCGTCGACTTGCTCAGCATCTCAACGGTACCTGCACTCGTCGGAACCAGAATATAGCCGTCGCCCACTGTAGCGCTCGTCCAGTAGTAGCCCTCATCAGCATTAACATGCTGCCAAGAAACAGCGCCGGTCAGGATATTAATACGCGTCAGATGACCGTTATTGTACGTACTCGTTCCAAAGTCGACATCAACGGTGCCGACGTACAAATAGTTGCCGTCGACCGTCAGCTGAGAATTCGACTGAGCAGATTTGCTCACAGAGTCAGTGACCCAAACCGTCGTCAGCGTATCGGCCGTCAGAGCCTGGACCGCACCGCCGTCGAGCGGAACGATAACCAAACCGTTCGTATAAATCGGACGCGCGGTGTAGCCAATCGCAGTCTTAAGGCTCGACTCGACAAGCACCTTGCCCGACTCGGCATCGATCTTAAGCAAACGCTTGTTCACGGCAAGGTAAACGTTGCCGTTCACGACAATAGGCTCGCTCGCATTGGGATACGTGGCACCCGAGTAGGCCTTCCAATCGAACGTCCAAGAGCTTGCCAGTGCGCCCGTAGGCGTGGACACGTTCTTGACCACCGCATTGGAATTGCCACTCCAGTCGGCTTTCCAATCGGTCGGGCGCGAAGCGCTCGGATCGACTACGGCTTCATCGGGATTAGGAACAGTGTCACCAGGGGCGTAAGCCCAGACGATTTTGTCGCCCGACTTGAGCACGTAATCGCTATCAAGCTGAGGCCCCGGAACGCCGTTAACAAAGAACGACCATGCACCCGACAGCTCGGTGCCATCAAGCGGGGAGACAAGACTATGAACGCCCCAATAACCAAATTGGTCGTACATCTTGGACTCAACGCCAATGGCATCGAAGTAGGCAGCGGAGGCGTCCTTGATCGTCGTGCCCTCGACAAACACCTGCGTTGAAGGATCGGTCCAGCGCTGCGCCTTCTCATCCTTCTTGCCGATAATCTCCATTGAAACGGAAACCTGGCCGGGCATGGTTCCATCAAAGCCATAGACCCAGGTGACCTTGTCCCCGGCCTTGAGTGTGTAATTGCCCGCGCCGACATTGGCCGCCTGACCGTTAACGAAGAACTGCCAGAATTTCCAAGTGTTTTCGTTAACTTTCTCGCTCGAAAGCTTCACGGTCTTGTTGAACGGTGAAGTCAGCGACTCGAGATACCAGCCGTACGCGCCTTTCCCCGTTTTGGCACCAATGCCGGCTTTTTTAAAGGCCTGCTCGGAAAGATCCGCAGCGGTCGCGCCCTCTTCCACCAAAGCTGTCGTGGGCTGCGCCCATGTCTGCTGAGCACCCGAGGCGTCCTGGCCGATAACGGTACAGCTAACGGAAATCTGATTGGCGGGCGCGGGGTCACCGTACTTCGAGTAGCACCAGACGACGGAGTCGCCGTCCTTGAGCGTGTGGCCGCCAGCGCCGACCGGGGAGGCGCTGCCGTTGACGAACAGCTGCCAGTACGCTCCGGTCGCCGGGTCGTAGGCGAGCGTGCGGCCGGAGTCGAAGGGCGACGTGATCGAGTTGAGCGCCCAGCCCCAGGAGCCGTTGGGGTCGTAGTCGGCCTTGAGGCCGGCCTGCTTGAAGAGCTGCTCGGAGAGGTCGGCCGCGGTCGAGCCCTCCCTCAGAGCGATCTTCTGCGCGGCGGCCCAGGTCTGCTGGGCGCCTTCGGCGTCGGTGCCGACGACGGAGCACGTGGCCGAGACCTCTTGGCTTGCGGCTTCGGTAGGCTGAGATTCAGCCTCATCGGAAGCGGCTACAACGCTTTTGACGTTCTGTTCGGATGAATCCGGCGAAGCAGTAGAAGCCTCGACTGCGGCAGAATCGTCCGACGCTACGCCGTTGCTATCTGCGGCATTCGTCGAAGTGCCATCGTTGGCCGACGCATCGCTCGCGTTAGAGCCGGTTTCAGAAACGACACCGTCGGCAGTACCGTCCGTGGCCCCCGCACCCTCGCCCGGCGTCGCAGCCTGAGCCACAGCCTCGGCAATGCCCTCGGCGCCCTCGGCCCACAGCTGAGCCGGCGTGGTGCCAAAGGCCATCGCGAAGGCCAGGAATGCCACCAGGCCGCGCTTGGCTACACCGCGTGCAATCGCGCCACGGCGATGCCACGAGGCGCGCTCGCGCTCGTCCTCAAACATATCCATTTGTCTCCTATTGTCTGAACTTGGGGCATTGCCCAGCGGCTGCCCCACGTCATCGCGCATGTTGCGCTCGAGTTCCCCCATCGGGGTCCCCCTTCCCTCCAGAGCCCTATGCACACCGGCGGCATACGCCGCAGCCGCATGCAAGATGGGAGGCGATCCGACTTAACCTTAACGGCTCAGGCGCGCCGTCCGATCTGCGACGCGAACATCCCGAGCCAAGAGGAATTACGGTTACTGGTACAGCCGGGGACTTGCACCCCGATTCTCCCAAACGCGCAGGAAAACCGCGCATTCGTGCGTCTCCGCACCACCATCTAGGCCATCGATTATTACCGTCAAAATGGTATCACGCAAAAGGGCCCCGCACACAGGCGAAGCCCAAGGTAAAAGCGATTGTTTGCGATAGGAAAATGCGGTGACGGTCGCAGCCTCTAGTGTTTGCCGCCGTGGCTGTTGAGCCAGATATTGCGGCCCAGCATAAGCGCCAGCACCAGCGCGCTCACGTAGCCCATAAAGCCAATGACCGGGATACCAAACACAACCGGCTCGATGCGTGCGTAGTACACCACCGACGAACCGATAAACAGGCCGGCGATAACGATAGCCATCGACATGCGGTCGATAATTCCGCCCAGCTGTCGCAGCGCCTTATCGCTGCTCATGATCTGCGTGTTCACCTTAAGCTGCCCGCGCGTGAGCATACGCGAAGCCAGCCCCAGGTACTCAGCCGCCTCGAGTGAGCCCTTCGCCGCGCGATAGCTGCTCGCGGCAAGATCGCGCCCCATATCACGCACGCGTGCATAGGTGCTTTTCTCGTTTTTAATGTGGGTTTGGATGATCTGGATCATGTTGACGTTGGGCATGTACTCGGTCAGCAAACCCTCGAGCGTCACCATGCCGCGCGCGAACATCGTCACCACGCTCGGCAGCTCAACGTCATTCTTACGCGCGAGGTTTAGCAGCGAGGTCAAAAACTCGCCGATATCCAAGTCTTTAAGGTCAAGGCCCGCAAAGTCAGCCACGATAAAGTCCAAGTCGGACAAAAAGGCCGAATGGTCGAGCTCGGCCGAGTCGCCACGCGTCACGGCGAAGCGCATGAGCGAATCCTTGAGCTTGGGCACGTCACCCTCGGCCACGGCAAAAATCATGTCCTTAACGATGCCACGATCGTGGCTCGACATGCGTCCGACCATGCCCAAGTCGATAAAGTAAACGACGCCGTCCTTGAGGATGATGTTTCCCGCATGCGGGTCGGCATGGAAAAAGCCGTCATCGAGCACCTGCGTCGAGTAGTCCTCGACGATTGCGGCACCGATCTTTTCCAGGTCATAGCCCTCGGCCACCAAGCGTTCAGGATCGGCGATCGAAATGCCGTCGACGTAGTCCATAACCACCACGTGCTCGGTGCACAGGTCCAGATAGGATTTAGGACACGTCACGCCATGAACACTCTTATGGAACTCGTTGAAGTCGTTGAGGTTTTTGGCCTCGGCCAAAAAGTTGGTCTCCTCGCGAAACGAGGTCCACAACTCCTCGACTACGCCGTGCAGGTCAACGAATTGATCGGTGTTGACGAACTTGGAAACGATACGCACCACCGAGCGGATGATATCGATGTCCTGCGCCATAACCTGCTGCGCACCGGGGCGCTGCACCTTGACGGCCACGTCCTCGCCCGTCACCAGACGAGCGCGGTGCACCTGCGCGAGCGATGCGCTACCAAGCGGATTGGGGTCGATCGCATCGAACATCTCCCCCAGGCGCAGGCCGTATTCTTCTTCCAGACAACTGAGTACGACCTCGTACGGTACGGGCTCCACGTCGGAGCGCAGACGACGCAGCTCGTCGCAAAAGCGTTGCGGCAGAATCTCGGACCGGTTGGCCAGAATCTGCCCCATCTTGACGAACATGGGGCCGAGCTCCTCGAGCAGGCGGCGCAAACGAACCGGCGTGAGGTTATCCCACACGCGGTACTTTTTGACCAGGCGAACAATCTGTCCGATGCGCTCGCGGCGACCCGCCGGCGTGAGCTGGTATTCCTCGTCCGGCGCCATCGCGTCGGGCTCCTCGGGGACCATATCGACAGCGCGCGGCTTCTTGCGAGCGCCCGAGACGACGGCATCGACCTCATCGACAACCGCCGCCTCGTCACCCAAGGGATCTAGATTGTTGTAATCGGTGGTGGAATCTGCCATCTGCGCTGCTACTCGGCCTCTTCGGTATCCTTCGCATCGTCGGGCTCAACGGACTCGACAGGCACCGAGGTCACGTTGTCCTCGACCGAATCGACGATGTCGCGCACATGGGCCAGGAAAGCCGTGCGCTCGGGGGCGGTCATAACGCGGACGCGGGCAAGGATGAGCTCGTCGAGCACGCGCTGGGCCGCGGTCTCGCCCTGCATGCCCAAGCGCTCGGTCAGATCGGAGATGGTACCGCCGGCCTGCTCGAACATGTCGGACACACTGCGGGCGATATCGGGGGTGGCGGTGTCCTTGCGGACCTGCTCGCCCTTGGTGTTAAGGTCGTCGAGGACCTTCTTGCCGCCTTCGACAGCAACGGCGGCAGCGCCAAAGCCCACGTTAATGGCGCCGTTAACAAGCTGATCGAGTTTCATAACCATGGTTGTCTCCAATCATAAACAACTGCATTGGCGTTCTTGTACCCAAGATCGAGCGAAAGCGACAAAGCGTTTTAGCGCTATTCGATCGACGGGAAATCCCTACCTCACGTTGTCGTTCATCGCGAAAGAGTTCTTCATGGCGCAGCTCGTGGTGTAGAGCACCTTGCCCAGTAGAGCATCGGTCTCCACACGAACACGCTCGGCAAAGGCCTCATTGGCGCGTGCAAGCTCGGCAGGCACCTCGGCCTCAGGCAGAGCGGCTACGGTAGCATCGACGTCATGGATCTGCTTGTGGCCCATGCCGCCGACCTTCTCCTGATAATCCTCGACCGCGCGACCGCACTCATGGAAGCGGACATCGGCCAAGGCACCGATCAGGCGATTTGCCCAGTAGAAGTTTTCGGACGTCACGCGAGCCTGCGTGTCGGCATAGTACTCGGGCATGGTCTCGACGTTGGCGTACAGCGGAACCAGCGCGTTAAACGAGTTGGAGCCAAACGCCATCCACTGCACGGCGCGATAGGCCGGCTGCGCATAGGGACGCAGTTGCAGCACGGCGAGCTGGCTGTTGCGGTTGATGCCGATGGGGCGATAGGCGCCGCGCGTGGCGGGCGTGCCCTTGCTACCGTAGCAGTCGTACTCCGTGCCCTGGTAGTGGCTCGAAAGCACGTACTTGATGTCCTCGATGGTCACCTTGCGCTCGGGCACGCGGCTCCAGGGGATATCGTCGCTCTCGGGCGTGTAGTCGGCCTCGGGACCATCCCACACGTCGCTGGGGTTGAGGCAGCGCTGCATGTACCACGCGCGCGGCGTGTTGTAGACATGGTCGCTGTCGCTGTGCGAGCCAAAGGCCTCGCGCGGATTAAAGACCGTCGCCGGACCGTCGCCCTCGACGCCCAGCGTCAGGTCCAGATGCCACTCGGCCATCCAGGAGCGCAGGTCGGCCGAGCACATGTGGTCGGTCTGGGCGCCCTCGGCGTCATCCAGGTCAAAGCTGTCGATACCCAGCTGGTTGGGCATGGTCACATAGGCGTCGTCAGGCACGCGCTTGGCGATCCAGTGGTGGCCGCCGATGGTCTCGAGCCACCAGATCTCGTCCACGTCGCTAAAGGCGATGCCGTTGTTCTCGTAAGTGCCGTAGCGCTCGAGCAGGTCGCCCAGGATGCGCACGCCGTCGCGGGCGGACTTGGCATACGGCAGCACCAGGGTCACCATGTCCTCCTCGCCCAGGCCACCGGGCCGTGCCGGGACGTATCCGTCCTCGCCTTCGTTGCCCTTGGCGGGTACGTAGTCGACGAGCGGGTCGGCGCCGCGGACGCGCTCGTTGGTGGTGAGCGTCTCGGTTGCGGACATGCCAACATTGAGCTCGTTGAAGCCCGCCTCGGCCCAAATGCCGTGACCGGGAACGACGTCGGGGACGCTCGTGTAGCGCATGGGATTGTCGGGCAACTCAACGGTCAGGTGGCTCAGGACGCTCGTGTAGACACGCGGCTGCTCGTCGGGATGCACCACGCGCATGCGCTTGGGCTCAAACACCCCGTTGGACGAGTCCTCGTTGCGAGCAACCAACGTCGACCCGTCGTAGCTCGCGTTCTTACCAACCAAAATCGTTGTGCACGGCATGCGCATCCTCCTTGAGCGAAGAAATCAAACGATAACAGTGTATCGCTTCGGCGCAGAAAGGGCGAAACCGCGGCGCTGGCAACCCCTGTGGTCAAAAAATGCCAAATATGAGTACTGTCACCAATTTAGTAACAGCAATTTTGCTACGTATGGGTGTCGAAAGTCTACATTTGTTCAAAAATTAGATGATGTAATTCCTCATAGGTCCAATAAAATAAGCTCTCTATCGATAATAAATATCGTTAGAGAGCCTATTTGACCTAAAATATATGTGACTATCTTGGCAACAGTACTCATATTTGGCATTTTTTGTCCACGGGGTATAGAACTAACCCCTCAAACAGCCCAAAACGCCTATTTCGATGCGCGCTCGGCCGCTTCGATCACGTGTTTGGCGAGGATCGCCGTCGTCACAGCGCCCACGCCGCCCGGCACGGGCGTGATGGCGTTAACGACCGGCTCCGCAGCATCAGAATCGACGTCACCCACCAGCTTGCCAGCGGCCTCGTCCCAATTAATGCCAACATCGATGATCGTCTGGCCCTCGCGAACCGCATCCACGCCAATCGTACGCGCGCGTCCAACGGCGGCAACCACAATGTCGGCAGCACGGCACTCGGCAGCAAGGTCGCGCGTATGCGTATGGCACGTTGTCACGGTCGAATTGCGCGCCGTAAGCATGGCGGCAACAGGACGCCCGATCACCAGCGAGCGCCCGACCACCGCGACCTTGGCCCCATCCAGCTCAACGCCGTAATGATCCAGCAAAGCAAGCACGGCTTCGGCTGTGCAGGGGGCAAAACCCTCGCCGCGCCCCGAAAGCGTGGTGAGCAGCGAAGCCGGCGTCATGGAGTCAACGTCCTTGGCAGGATCGAGTGCCGCGGCAACCGCGTCCTCGTCAAGGCCGGCGGGCAGCGGGCGGAACATCAGGCAGCCATGAACAGACGAATCGGTATTGATGTCCTCGATGGCCGCCAACAGCTCGTCCCGCGAAACATCGGCGGGAAGCAAAACGCGGCGAGCTTCAATGCCAACCTTCTCGCAGCGCCTGAGCGCACCGCGCTCGTAGGATAGGTCGTCCTCGCGTTCACCCACACGCACGATAGCCAACGTCGGAACAACGCCGCGCTCGCGCAAAGCCACGCAGCGAGCAGCAAGTTCCTCAGTCAACGCGCGGGCGACGGGAGCGCCCTTCAGCAGTTCAGCCATGGCTATCCTCTCTTCCTTGCAGCGTCGGCGGCGCGGCGCGCCAGCGCATCGGCGCGCGGCAACCACGTGTCCAGCAGCTCATCGCACGCGGTCTCGAGCTCCTCGGCGCGCGCCCGGTCCTTCATAGACGTGGTGTTGGCAAAGAGCGTCAAGCTCGCGCCCTGCATAGCGGAACGGCAGAACACGGCGCCGCACGCCACATCGGACAGCAGCTGACGCGAACCCTTGTCGGCCATGTCCTCGAGCAGCGCCAGCGCACGCCCGCAGGCATCCATAATGCGATACGGCGGCATAGCGGCCACATGCAGCGCATCCTGAATCGCGGTCGCTCGAGCCGGATCGTCACGCGGAATACCGTACGCCGCGGACACCTGCCCATAGGCACGAACGTCCTCGGCAACCAACTCGACAAGCTCCTGGGCCAGCTCATCAGCATGGGCAAACGCGCGCGTCAGGTCATCCGCGCGATCGGCAAGCGCGGGGTTGGTCGCGCCGTAGCGCGCGACCATCCCGCACAGCGAGGCGCCCAGCGCACCCACAAAGGCGCTCGCGCTGCCGCCGCCGGGCACCGGCTCGCGCGCGGCAAGCGCCTCGGCAAACCCGCGGCAGGTCTTGTCCATCATCTCTTGGCTCATACGCATGCACCTTCAAGTCATATACATCGGTCGGGTGGCAACCGCCGACCGACCGCATCGATCACATAATGGTGCTAAGTCTAGCCCATAAGCACATGGGCGTCAGCGCACCTGGCCATCGCGGATTTCTATGACGAACGATAGGCCATGCCAACGCAAACATGGGACACATGGCCCACGTTTCGAGACTCCCGGGCAGCGGCAACTGGGGCATACATATAGGTAAGGAGCCCCATGTTGGGGCAACGCTCATCACGGCACCGGACGACGAATGGAGGAATCACCGCACAGCAAACAAAGTCATCATGTGCACGCGCAACCGCCGCCCCAGCGATCCGCGGCACACGATGTCCCTGGCAGACAAGGAGGACACCACCATGAAGAAAAAGACCCTATCGATCCTTTCCCTTTGCGTCGCCCTCTTTGCCGCATTTGCCCTTGTCGGCTGCGGCGGGAGCGCATCGGGCGGCGGCAGCGCCTCCAAGAGCGAGAGCAAGGAAAAAGCTCCCGTCGCCAAGAAGACTGACTTCATTTGGTTTAAGGTCGAGATGCCCGAGGGCGTCGGCGTAAGCGACTCCGCCGGCAAGAATGCCGACAGGGTCCAGCTCACCTTCCCCGAAGACGAGAACGCCTCGGCCGATCGCTTTATCCCCGTTTGGAAAAAAGCGCTGACGGCCGAGGAGTCCCACGCCGACCAGGCAGAAAAGAAGGGGGATACGTTCCAGTGGAAGGATGGCGGGTCCGTCGAATATAACGGCAGGACGTGGCTCGTCGGAACGTACGAAGACAACAGCGGTATCTCAACCATCCTTTTTACCGACGTTGAACCAGGAAGCGTCTACGTCCTCATCTCGAACTTCGACCAGCACAAGAAAGAAGCCGAGGCGCTCCTCAACTCCATCGAATTCCCCGATGACATGGCAGAGGCAGTTTCCGAGGCGCGCGAAGTCGAGATTTCGAGCATCGAGCTCAAGTAACGGGACACCCGCACGCGCCTACGCGCACCTGCGCACATGCGCCCCATTAAAGCAACGGGCACCCAACCCCGGGGAGGGCCGACAGGCATCGGCCCTCCCCTCTTTTGTGCCCGCGTATATTGCCACTTGTCGGCGCAAATCCTGCCCCCAGAATGGGACACATGGCCCACCCGAACGAGCCGCTCGCGCGTACAGTAAAGACAGGTAATCCATGGGCGGTTACAGATCGAGGAGGACACGACCATGAAAAAGAAGGCCTTTGCGATTCTCACCCTCTGCATGAGTCTTTTTGCCGCGGTTGCCCTGGTGGGTTGCGGCGGAAGCGGTGGCGCTGCTGGCAGTGGCGGTGGCGGCGGAGCAGAAAAGCCAGCCGTGGATATGAGGACCGACTTCATTTGGTTTAAGGTCGAGGTGCCCGAGGGCGTCGAAATCACGGACGTCGCAGGCGACACCGCCGATAGGGCCCAGTTTAAGTTCACCGAGAGCGAGCACGCCAGCGATCGCTTCATCCCTGTCTTCGACTCCGACAAGAACGCCGACGAGCTGTTCGACTACGAGGCCAAATGGAAGGCCAACTTTGAGTGGACCGAGAATGATCCCGTCAAGTACAACGGCAAGACTTGGCGCAACGCTTCCTATACACACTCGGGCGGCGTAACGACTGAGTACTTCACCGAAGCAGGCGGCGGCAGCGTTTACGTGAGCATCGACAATGTCGAGGAGCACAAGGACGCCGTCGAGACCATGATGAAGTCTCTGGAGTTTGCCGATGACATTGCCAAGGCCAAGACCGAGGCCATGGACGTCAAGCTCGACGATATCGAGATCAAGCGCTAAGCAACTGGCGAGCGCAGCGGGAAACACGGGCGCAGTGCAAACAAGCGACGGTGCCCCAGCGTTTCGTACTAAGGGAGGGCCGGTAAACCGACCCTCCCTTTCTTATGCCGGCACCTGACGAACGCGAGGATGCCGGACGCCGGAACCACCCCAAATGTGGCAACGGTACGAAAACGGCAAGCACCCAAACACGTCCGCCCGCCGATTTATAGCGCCGCGCACACAATTTAAGCCGACACCTTTAAACATCCGGGCAGTATAGTGACCAAAATGAGCGCATTACCGCACCCTGCGAATGGAGGAGTTATGACCGAACACCACGCCATCAGTCGTCGAGCGTTTACGCTGGGCCTAGGACTCGCGGCGTTGTCGCCGCTTGCAAGCCTGCCCGAAACCGCGGGATTGGGCCTTCCCATGCGCGCGGCATTTGCAGAAGACGCTGCCACAGCGTCAGTCAGCCTCGACAATTTCGTCATTCGCCTTCGCCCCGCGGGCTATTTTCGCACCGCGAGCGTCAACCAAGACGGCAACGTTCGCGGCAACGTCTGCCACCTGTTTAACGACGGCACGTCCAGCAAGCTCATCCTTGAGCACGTAGGGACCGATGCGGACGGCACAAACTGGTATGCCATCCGCACCCTGCTCAATTTCGAAGAGCACAAGAAGACGGGCTACAGCATTTGGTCGGTCGATGGCGACTCGGACAAAGATGGAAAGGTCATCCACGTATGGAGTGGCGAGTACGACCATAAGGACAGCCGCGCCTATACGTTCGACCGCCAGTTCGACGGAACTTATATTATTCGAGACCGCATATACACGAAAAACGGTATTAACTACCTGGCCATAGAATCGAAAGGCAAAGACCAAGACAACAACAAGATTTGCCAAAAGAAATATTCCATTCCGTGGGAGCTCGAGCTTGTCGGCTACAGCATGGACAAGACCAATGCCACAGTTAGCAGCATCGACTGGACCACGTATAGCAGCTACGTCGACGGACCATGTTGGATGAGCCACGTCGAAGGCAACAAGTACCTCGACGAGCTGAGCATCCCGGGCACGCACGATTCGGGAACTTGCAGCGTGGACAACGACACCGAACCCCAATCCTCGCAAGCAAAGTGCCAGCAGGACTACATCCCCACGCAGTTGCTCGAAGGCATTCGCTATTTTGATATCCGACTCGGAAAAGGCAACGACCCCGGCATCGACCATGGAAGTTGCTACCTGCTCAAAAAAGACGGGCACTTCATGCATCTCTCCGATGTCGTTGGCTACTTCAAAAAGTTTTTGAACGAAAATCCGTCAGAAGCGCTCATCATGCTTGTATCCCGAGGCAACAACGAGGCTACTGACGAGAGCCTTACGACGGCTTTCGCCAAGGTTTTGGACGACAACCCCAAACTGTTCTATACGTCGAGCCGCGTTCCCACACTGAACGAGGTGCGCGGAAAGATCGTCCTGCTGCGCCGATTTGGACTCGCCGGCGACAGCGTAAGCGGCCACACGTGGGGCCTCGACCTAACCGAATGGGACAACAAAATCGCAGCACACCCCAGCAGCTCCTCTATGTGTCTCGTCCAAAACGCGCAAGGCTTTGAAGCCGCAGGGGAAACAGGCGACAAAAAAGCCTATTGCACCAAGGTATATGCCCAGGACCATTACGAATGCACCGGAACCGACAAGATCAGCTGGGTCGATATGGCCCTGCAGGAGACGGCTAAGCTCACCCGCAACGAGGTAGATGTCGAGGACGATAACGGGGCCAAGGAGCAAGTCCTGGAGCGCTGCTGGTCTATCAACTACACCAGCTGCACGAATCACAAGCAAGGAAGCAACCCATTTACCGCAGCGCGAGTAGTCAACGAGCATCTGTACAAGAGCCCGTACATCAACCCCAGCGACAACGAGGAAACAAAGTCAGATTACCTCAAGCACATTGGCATCATCGCATCCGACTTTGTTGATGCGGCGCTGGCCCGGAGCATCTACCAGCGCAATTACGATTACGATACACAGCACAAGCAGACAGCTTCGTACTACCTCCCGAGCCGCATGCGCATGACGTACGGCGACTCGCTGAGCGATGCCTCGCTCCAGGATGGCAAGACCGTTGGCGAGGGCCATTTCCGCCTTGTCGACAGCAGCAACGTACTCAACGTGACGGCTTCGGGCCATGCGTTTGCCATCGAATATGTGGATGTCGACGCCTTGGGCAACGAGACCGTTACGGAGCTGCGGGGCTCCGTGCCCATCGATATCGATCCACGCGCGCTGACACCCCACTTTGAGGGGCTCGAAGGCCTTAAGGCCGGCGAGGACGTGCGCGCCAAGATTGCGGCATCACTCGAGGGCAAGCTCGAAACCGATGCCTGCACGGCCCAGCTCGAGTTTGTGCACGACGCGGACGGCGCTCCGGGCACGGCAATGGCCGAGGGCGAAACATTTGCCGCAGGAACGTACTGGGTGCGCGTGAACGGTCTCTTGGGCGACGCGGCGCAGAACTACACGCTCGCCAGCGACGGAGCCGCAAGCTTTACCGTAGCGGCCTCGGGCAGTGCGGGCGGCAACGGCAGCGGCACGGGTTCCAACGCAGGCAGCGCCGACAAGAACGGCAAGGGCAACAAGAGAGACCAGGGCAAGAGCTCGGGCGGAAAGCTCGCCAACACGGGCGACGGTTCTGGCGTTGCCGCCGGGCTCGCTGCCGCCGCCGTAGCGACGACGGTCGCCGGCGCAGCAATGCTTGCCAGTGACCACGACAACACCGAGGACGTTAACGAATAGGCAAGCCAGTTTTTTGGGCGCATCAACTCAATCGGGGCGCAGAATACCGTTCTGCGCCCCGATTTTTACCTTGGACCGAACGCCGTTATCGGCTACATCACCATGTTCAGCGCGTTCACAAATTCCTGGGCCTTCGCACGGCTACTCAGGCTAAAGACGCAAGCGGTCAACAGCCTGTTACGCAGAAAAACATCACGGCCTTTGATTCTATTGACGCCCGTGATGTCCTTAAGATAGACAATCTCGGTGTGCTTGCCGCCGAAAGTGCCCTTCCTGAGCACCTCGATACGGTTGGGGTAGATCTTGACGTCTTTAAACCTACCCGAGCCCTTGTCCTGAAACAGCAAGGTGTTGTTGTCCATGCATGTCACTCCCATGGGGTTCGTGAAAACTGTCTCTATTGCCAAATTTTAGTCACCGCAAGGCCTCCATGCGAAGTTGCCAGACAGCGCAGCGATTCGTGTCCGTACGAGTCTTTAAACTAAATGCAATAAAGATGCGTCCTCAAGAGGAAAGTCGGGCGATATTGATGAGTGAACTGGCAAACCGCGGGGAATCGGCAATCGTGCCAGAAGTTTTTTACAAGCAGGTTTCCTCGATTCTCAACGCCGCTCGCGACAAGGCCTATACCGCCGTTAACTTTGCGATGGTTGAGGCATATTGGGAGATCGGCAAGAGTATTGTTGATGAACAGGGCGGAGAGGAGCGCGCCAAGTATGGCGATGCACTGATCGACGAACTTGCCGTTAGATTGACTAAGGATTTTGGCAGAGGCTTCAACGCCAGAAGCTTAAGATACATGCGTCAGTTTTATCTTGCGTTCCCAATTCGGAACGCGCTGCGTTCCGAATTGAATTGGACACATTACCGCAGGTTATCGCGTATAACCGACCCTGATGCTCGAACATGGTACATGAACGAATGTGCCGATTCTCGCTGGAGCACGCGTCAGCTCGAGCGCCAGATCAACACCATGTTCCGCGAGCGCCTGCTTGCCAGCAAGGACAAGGAGGCCGTCACCCAGGAAATCCAAAAGAGCGCCCCGGCTCGTCGCCCCGAGGATATCATCCGCGACCCATATGTACTGGAGTTTTTAGGTTTCTCGGACGATACTGCGTTTCGCGAGAGCGATCTAGAGCAGGCGCTCATCACGCATCTTCAGAAGTTCCTGCTGGAGCTTGGCCGTGGTTTCGCTTTCGAGGCGCGCCAAAGGCGCATCACCTTTGATGGGCGCCATTTCTATATTGACCTTGTGTTTTACAACTATCTGATGCGCTGCTTCGTGCTCATCGACCTTAAGACGGACGATCTTACGCACCAGGACCTGGGCCAGATGCAAATGTATGTGAACTACTACACGCGCGAGCTCATGAACGAAGGCGACAATCCGCCCATAGGCATCGTGCTCTGCGCGGACAAAAGCGATTCGATCGTCGAGTACACGCTGCCCGAAGACAACGACCAAGTGTTTGCCGCCAAATACCTGCCGTATCTTCCAAGCAAGGAAGAGCTGGCGCGCGAGCTGAGTGCCGAGTACCGCGCCATCAACGAAGCGACTAATGGCGAAGCGCAAGGGTAGCGGCACGTTGCGACCGATACCCCCGACGGCGCTCCACATCACCCGGGATAAGAGGAGCTTTCCATGACAGACAGACCGAAAACAACACTGCGCGACTGCATCTATGGGCTTGCCGTCGGTGACGCGCTGGGCGTTCCCTACGAGTTCAGGCCCCGCGGTACGTTCGAATGCGCGGACATGATCGGCTACGGCACGCATGGGCAACCCGCCGGCACCTGGAGCGACGACACATCTATGACGCTTGCTACCTGCGACTCGATTAGGGAGCTCGGGCACATCGACACCGCGGACATGCGCGACAAGTTCGTAAGCTGGATTGCCCGTGGCGAGTATACGATCGACGGCGTTTTCGATTACGGCGGTACGACCGCCCGCGCCCTGCGCACCGGCAAAGGAGGCTCCGGCGAGCGCGACAACGGCAACGGATCGCTCATGCGCATCGCTCCCCTGGCGTTCACCGATGCGACAGACGAAGAGGTCAGCAAGGTCTCCGCGATTACGCACGCCCACAGAACGTCGACCGACGCATGCATCATATTTGTCGAGCTGATGAGGGATGTGATGAACGACGTGCTCCCCTCGTGGGCGCTCCATCTGAAAGGCGTGCCTGAGCAGGAGATCAGGTCGGGTGGCTTCGTGCGCGACACGCTTAAGGCAGCCACCTGGTGTTTCGTCAACACTAACAGCTACGAAGATTGCGTGCTTGCCGCCGTCAACCTAGGCGACGACACCGACACCACCGCAGCCGTCGCCGGCGCCCTCGCCGGCACGGCATACGGTCTCAAAGCCATCCCACAGGAGTGGATCGACACTCTGCGCGGCAAAGAGCTGATTGAGAGCTGCCTGTTTTAAGGCGCCATTCAAGAAATAAGGCAGGAGGCATCATGGAGAGGAAGATCGCAAATATAGACGAGTTCCAAGTGGACGAAAACGGAATTCCGCTATTTCCAGTAGGACTGAAGGAGGAAACCAGCCTCTATGTCCTCCCCGACGGGCGTTACCTCCCCTGCGGGGTCTACAGGACCGCGGACGGCGGTTCGATCATTTATGAGCCATCCGAACTAAGCTTCTTCGGGCAGATGCTTGCTCAATTCAAAGAGAACTAGAGGCTTGATTGCCCGTTAGATCGACACTGCTCCAAGCCATGGGGCGGGTAGGATGTCTCCCGCCGCGGCCTGTGAGGTAGAATTACGACTGCCGCGGAATCCGCCTGCGGGCAACGCTCCGATCTCCGATTGGGGTGAAGCCTATGAACTTGTTTCTTGAAATCCTGCGCCTCTCGATGTATGTAACCGGCATCGTCCGGAACCTCTACTCGATCTGGCGGGAATATAAGCAGTAACGGATAGCGAAGGGAGTCATGCAAAGGGCCGGCTGCAACCGACCCTTTTGACGATAATACCTGCGTTGCCCGCGTCTCCGAAGTTTGAGTAGCTGAGGAGCGGGTTCCGCGGCACATCCTGATTTTACCCAGCGGCAAGGCTCTTTTACAGCCGTTCCACCGTTTATTTACATCTGCCATCACGGGCGGGATGTTGCGCACTCTCGCGAGCCAACCGGCACCACTCCCCTACTTACCAAAAATCGCAGCGAACAATCCCTTGCGTTTGGGCTTTTCTTCTCGGTAGGAACCCTCAGCTGCCGCTGCAACCTGGCGCGGTTGCTCGCCACCTCCACGGCGCACGATCTGGTATAGGAAGGGCGATTTAACGTATTTGACCTCGATGGGCGTGGCATGCACGGTACTTTCGCCGGACAGATGCAGACTCGGATTGAGCGACGCCACCACATGCGTCTCGCGCTTGTCGCTAAACACCACCGCTGCCGCGCGGCTCGTCTGGCCGTTTACGGCAATGCGCACCTGCTCGCCATCGCGGCTGTCCGTCGCCGGACGATCGACAAAGTAGACCGGCACCATCACCAGACCGTCCTTATGCTTGCGGGCCTTGCGCGCCCAGGTTCGGATGCTCTTTTTATTGAGCCCAAGCACTGCCTCGGCATCGTTGCCGACAATGTCGAGCGCCAACTTATCAATGACCACTTGGTCCTTGGTAGACGCATCGACGGAGACAACGCGAAAGTCACCTTCCTGCATGGCCGGGTCAAACGGCCCAACCTTGGCAAAGTCCCACGGCTCCAAAATGCCCATAAGGCGAACATCCAGATAGTTTGCCCGCGGATACGCCCAGTCGAGCACCTCGTAGTACACCAGGGTTTCCTTGCTCAGGCCCTTGCCCGGGAAGCTCGCCATCATACGCAGGTCCGCCAGCGCCATGGGGAAATAGAAGAGCATCATGTCGTTTTGGATTGCGTCTTCCACCTCGTGCCCGGCAAAGGCATCCGGGTACTGGCGCACCAGCTGCAGTGCGTTGGCACGTGCCTGCTGCGGTGAGATTTCGCAGGGAATACCCTGCTCCGGCACATACTCCGCACCCACGCCCATGGTCAGACGTTTGCTAAACGTACCGGGCTTGAGCAGGTCGGCAATGCCGATCTTGTTGCCGCAGGACGGGCACTCAAACACACGCTGCGTTGACTCGCCCTCAAAGGACGCTCCGCAGAAGGGGCAAGGAATGCTCACATGCGTGGCCTCTTGGAACTCCTGCGCCGTGCCGCAATCCTCCCACAGCAGATGTTCCAGGACCGACTGATTGCGCCAGTGCGAATTGAAGAAATACCAGTCCGGGTCCTCCGGGCGCTCGAGTTGCGACACATGCGTGAGCTTGAGCAGTCCATCCACCACCGTCAACGGCGTATGGCGAATGCCCAAAGCGCTCTTGGGCTCTCCGGCGTCCGCCTGCCACGGAATGACCGCGCCGCAATAGGCGCACTCAAAGCTGCGCTTAGCCTGGTGCGAGTACATAGGGCCGCCGCAGTTTTGACATTTAATGGCAAACATCTCGTCCATGGAAACGTCCTCCTTTGCACAGGGGCTATCGACGTTAAGTATGTCGAGCAAACAGGCACATGCCCATACCCATGTGGCCCAAAATGGACCACCCAGGCAGACGAGAAGGCTCGCTCGTTAGCACCGGCAGACCATTACTGCATTTTCTGAGCATCGGTGCACAGCGCCTCCGCGCGAGCTACACTATCCCCTTAAACATGATTGTGAGGACGACCGCTATGCTATTTGTAAATCGGCTGGTACATACGCTTGTTCCCGGCAGCGAGGGCGAGCCGGTCGATACCTCCTGCCGCACCAACGCGGGCTTCGCCGCAAGCCTCATCTGCATTGGCCTCAACATCACTCTGTGCCTGGCCAAGGGCATCGCGGGCCTGCTCGCCGGCTCTGTCTCGCTCATCGCCGACGCCTTCAACAACCTCTCCGACGCCTCGAGCAACATCGTGAGCCTGCTCGGGTTCCGCCTTGCCAGCCGCCCGGCAGACGAAGGCCACCCCTATGGCCACGGTCGCTACGAGTACCTAGCCGGTCTGTTCGTCGCCGTCCTGGTTTGCGCCGTCGGCATCAACCTGATCCTCGAGTCGGTCACTAAGATCATCAAGCCTTCCCCCACTGCATATTCAGTGCTCTCCTTAGCCGCCCTCGTCTTGTCCATGCTCGTTAAGCTCTGGATGGCCGCGTTCAACCGCACGTTGGGCGACCGCATCGACTCGGAGACGCTCATCGCCACAGCACAGGACTCCAAAAACGACGTCATCACCTCGGGCTCGGTCCTGGTGGCGGCGCTTATTTCGCAGACGACCGGCTTTGACCTCGATGGCTGGGCAGGCCTGGGTGTGGGCATCTTCATCTGCATCAGCGGCCTGGGCCTGGTGCGCGACGCCATCAGCCCGCTGTTAGGACAAGCGCCCGACCCCAAGCTCGTCCAGGAAATCCGCGACAGGATTATGTCGTACCCCCAGGTCTTGGGCACACACGACCTCATGGTGCACGACTACGGCCCCGGTCGTCAGTTTGCCAGCGCCCACGTGGAGATGCCCGGCGAGGGCGACGCATTTGAGCACCACGAGATTTTGGACACCATCGAGCACGATATCAAACGGCAGATGGGCATCGGTATCACGCTGCACTGCGACCCCATCGCCACCACCGTCGACGACCTACGCGGCTGGGTCAAGCGCGGCGTCATGCAGATCGACCCCGCGCTCTCCATCCACGACCTGCACGAGCACGACGGGTTCGTTTCGCTTGACCTGGTGCGTCCCGACGGCTTTGACATATCCGACGAGGAGCTGCTGGAGCTCGTCACGCGCATCGTGCACGAGCGCCGGCCCGACGTCTCGTGCGTCGTCACGTTTGATTCGGGCTTTAGCTCGCCCGAGCGTCCGGCCGAGCAACTGTAGCCCGCTTAACAGCTAGTTTCCCTGCGCGCCCGAGATGCCGTTTTGCAGTGCGTTCCAGGCATCCGTCGCCATATCACCCAGGTTCTGAGCGGTGTCGCCCAGGTTCTGCGCCGTGTCGCCCAGCTCTTGCGCTTTGTCTCCCAACTCCTGTGCCTTGTTGCTCAAGTCCTCCAGCGTATTGGAGCTCGAGCTGTCGGTACCGCTTTGGCCGCCGGACGAGTTGCCCGAGCTGTTCTTGTGCGTGAGCTGAATTTCGAGGTTGCCGCTGTCGTTATAGTAAGCAGAAGTAACGATCCAGTTGGCATCGACGACGGGCGTTGAGCCATCATCAGTCAGGACCACGGCATTCGAAAGATCGGCGCCGCGCGACTTAAGGAGCTTCTTGGCGTTGGACCAGTACTGCCCCGGGATATCGCTCAGATCGACGGTGCTAGACGAGGCGGACTCGGTTTGCTCGGCAGCGGTATCGGCCGTTGAACTCCCTCGCTTGTTGAGCATGCCCGACACGATGGCAAACACAACCGACAGCGCAAAGAAGATCGCCAGCACGATGAGGATCTTCTTGATCACGCTCGACGAACGCGACGGCTTCTTCTCCTCGTCCTCGCCATATTGCGGAATCGACTTGGGGTACTCGCGATACGGCTCGCGCGACTCGTAGCGAGGCTGCGCCGTGCGAGGCATATACGTCGTCTGCTGAGGCTGCGGAATAGGATTCTGCGGCAGGTTGTCATAGGGATTCGGTGTCGAGGCGGCATAAGAATCCTGCGGCGCATAATCAAACGGGTCCGGAGCTGCGTTGCCATAGGGGCCTTGCGAAGATGCAGCATAAGAATCCTGCGCCGTGTCGCCATAGCCCATAACCCGGGTGGGCTCGGCAGAAGGCTGCGTCGCGGCGGGGTCGGTATAACCGCGGTTGGGAACAACGCGGGTCGCATCGGCGCTATCGCCAGCCTGCGCGGAACCGTAGCCGCCCATCACGGTTGTCTTGTCCTGATCCATGCAACGATTCCTTTCCGTCGCGCGTGAGCATCAAGTTATCCATGCATTCTACCCGCGCAAAAGCCTATGATGGGCAGAGCCCGTCGGTATCTACAAGACATGCGCGGGCCTAAGGATAAAAAAGCCCCGCCGGGCCTTGGTAGGCACGGCGGGGCGGGCTAGCAGCTATGGACAGCAGGCTTAGAACAGGCCGGTGATGTTGCCGTCGTTGTCGACGTCGATGTTCTCGGCCGCGGGGACCTTGGGCAGGCCCGGCATGGTCAGAACACTGCCAGTCAGTGCGACCACAAAGTGGGCACCGGCGGAAACCTTGAGCTCGCGCACCGTGATGCGGAAGTTCTCGGGAGCGCCCAGGGCCTTGGCGTTGTCGCTAAAGCTGTACTGCGTCTTGGCCACGCACACCGGCAGGTTGCCAAAGCCGTTCTCGCGCAGCTCGGCGAGCTGGCGCTTGGCGGCCGGCGTAAAGTCGACGCCGTCGGCGCGGTAGACCTTGGTGGCAATGGCCTCAAGAGCGTCGGCCACATCGGCGCCGTCCTCATAGGCAAACTTGAGCTCGCTCGGCTGCTCAATCAGACGCATGACCTCATCGGCAAGCTCGAGCGCGCCCTCGCCGCCCTTGGCCCAGACCTCGGAAAGCTTTACGTTGACGCCGAGCTTCTGACACTCGAACTCGATGAGCGCAAGCTCGGCCTCGGTGTCCGTCGGGAAGCGGTTGATGGCGACTACGCAGGGCAGACCATAAACGTTCTGGATGTTGTCGACGTGACGCAGCAGGTTGGGCATGCCGGCCTTGAGTGCCTCGAGGTTCTCCTCGTTGAGGTCGGCCTTGGCGACGCCACCGTTGTACTTCAGCGCACGAGCGGTCGCGACGACCACGACGGCGCTGGGGCGAACGCCCGTCATGCGGCACTTGATGTCGAGGAACTTCTCGGCACCCAGATCGGCACCGAAGCCGGCCTCGGTAATGGCGACATCGCCAAAGCGCATCGCCATACGCGTGGCCATGATGGAGTTGCAGCCGTGGGCAATATTGGCGAAGGGACCGCCGTGGACAAACGCGGGCGTACCCTCGAGCGTCTGCACCAGATTGGGCTTGAGCGCATCCTTGAGCAGGGCCGCCATGGCACCCTGAGCCTTAAGGTCACGGGCGCGAACGGGCTCGCCGGCATAGCTGTAGCCGACAACAATCTCGCCCAGGCGCTCCTTGAGGTCATTGATGCTCGTGGACAGGCACAGGATTGCCATGACCTCGGAGGCAACGGTGATATCGAAGCCGTCCTCGCGCGGCACGCCCTGGGCCTTGCCGCCAATACCGTCGATGACATGGCGCAGCTGACGGTCGTTCATGTCGACGACGCGCTTCCAGGTGATGCGCTTAACATCGATACCGAGCTGGTTGCCCTGCTGAATATGGTTGTCGAGCATGGCGGCCAGCAGGTTGTTAGCGGCACCGATAGCGTGGAAGTCACCGGTAAAGTGCAGGTTGATGTCCTCCATGGGGATGACCTGCGCCCAGCCGCCGCCGGCGGCACCGCCCTTGACGCCAAAGACGGGACCGAGCGAAGGCTCACGCAGGGCCACAGCACTCTTGACGCCGCGACGGCGCAGGCCATCGGCCAGACCGATGGTCGTGGTGGTCTTACCCTCGCCCGCAGGCGTGGGGTTGATGGCGGTCACGAGGACGAGCTTGGCCTGGTGATCAGTTGGCTCATTAAGCAGAGAGTAGTCGACCTTAGCCTTGTCGAAGCCGTACGGAATCAGGTGCTTTACGTCGACACCGGCGTTCTTGGCCACCTCGGTAATGGGCAGCGGTGTGACGGAACGTGCGATTTCGATGTCAGTAGGCATGGACGGTCCTTTCGTTACCGGATGAGAAAAAGACCAATTCAGCATAGCACGGGCGCGCAATAGTAAAACGCCCATAACCGATGAACGGCGATATGTTTACCCGATGCCCGGCGATAGCCCAACAGCCCGCCAAAACAAAGCGCCCTAAACGGTAGGTTCAATCCCCAGGTGCTCAAAGGTGCGAAGGGTTGCCTGACGGCCCTGCGGCGTACGAATCATCAACCCGCACTGCAGCAAATAGGGCTCATAGACATCCTCGAGCGTGCCCGGGTCCTCGCCCACCGCGCTGGCAAGGGTCGTAAGTCCCACGGCACGACCGGAGAACGTCTTGGCAAGCGTCTCCAAGATACGAATATCCATCCAGTCCAGGCCGAGCTCGTCGATCTCGAAGAACTCGAGCGCCTGACGGCAAATATCGAGCTCGATGGGGCCGTTGCCACGCACCTGCGCATAGTCGCGCACGCGCTTGAGCAAACGATTAGCCAAGCGCGGCGTGCCACGCGAGCGTGAGCCGATCTCGAGCGCGCTCGGATGGTCTATTGTCACACCCAGGATGGACGCCGAGCGCGTCACAATCTGCGCGAGTTCTTCGACCGTGTAGTAATCCAGGCGATATGAAATGCCAAAGCGGTCGCGCAGCGGGCCAGTCAGCATACCCGAGCGGGTCGTTGCCGCCACCAGCGTAAACTTGGGGATATCCAGGCGAATCGATCGTGCGGCCGGGCCTTTACCGATCACGATATCGAGGGCAAAGTCCTCCATCGCGGGGTACAGGACCTCCTCGACCGAACGGTTGAGGCGGTGGATCTCGTCAATAAACAGCACATCACCCGGCTGCAGGTTGGTAAGGATAGCCGCCAGGTCACCCGTGCGCGCGATGGCAGGGCCACTCGTGGTCTTGATCTGAGCGCCCAGCTCGTTGGCGATAACGGTGGCCAGCGTGGTCTTGCCCAGGCCCGGAGGACCCGAGAAAATCACGTGGTCGAGCGTCTCGCCACGGCTCTGCGCCGCTTCGATCAACACGCGCAGGCTCTGCTTGATGTGCTCCTGGCCACAGTAGTCGTCCAGGCGCTGGGGGCGCAAAGTGCGGTCGACATCGAGGTCCTCGGCCGTCAGCTCCGAGCCCACCATGCGCTCGCCGTGCGCCATGGATGCCGCCGGCGAGTTGCCGGGCGTCGCCCACAGGTCCTGAGAGTCATCGGCTTCCCACATCACGCATCCATTCCGAGTCGCTTAAGCGCCGCGCCGAGCAGATCCTCGACACGCATATTCTGCCCATCATACCCGCTCAGGGCAACATCGGTCTCCTGCGGGCTAAAGCCCATGGAAAGGAGCGCCGCACGGGCGTCATCGATGGCCGAGGGAGCGGCAGCGGGCACGGGCATCGCAACCTGGCCGGGAATCACGTCGACCGGCACAAAGCCCTTGTCCTTGGCAAAGGTGCTCTTGAGCTCCAGGATCAGACGCTGAGCTGTCTTTTTGCCCACACCGGGCACCTTGGCCATGCCCTTGTCGTCCTCGGCCATCACCAGCGAATACAATTGCCCCACGGTATAGGTGGAAAGCACGGCGAGCGCCAAGCGCGGGCCAACGCCCGAGACAGACACGAGCCGATCGAACATCGTGCGCTCATCCTTAGAGGAAAAACCGAAAAGTGTCATGGCGTCCTCGCGCACCTGCATACGCGTGTAGAGGCGGACCTCGCCGCCGGGCGTCGGCAACGTGGCCGCAGTGCTGCCCGAGATGCCGAGCTCAAAGCCAACGCCCGACACATCGACGACAGCAGAGCTCATCGTGGCCTCGACAAGCGTTCCGTGGAGCTGGGAGATCATCAGTATCCGGTTCCTCTCTGTTGATAGAACTCGCCGCCGGTAAGCGCCCGGGTACGGCTGAGGTTAACGTGGCAGATGGCGCAGGCCAGGGCATCGGCGGCATGGTCGGGATGCGGGTCGTGATCGAGCTGCGTGAGCGTGCGCACCATGTAGGCGACCTGCCGCTTATCTGCGGCACCGGTACCCACCACAGCCTGCTTGATCTGCATAGGCGTGTACTCGCCGATCTCGAGCGCGCACTCCGAAAGCGCCACGAGCGCGGCACCGCGGGCATGTGCCGTGGGGATTGCCGAGCGGACATTAGCGCCAAAGTAGATGCTCTCGATGGCAGCGGTATCGGGTCGATAACGCTCCACGACACCCTTGAGGTCGCGGGCGATATGCGACAGGCGCACCGCGAGCGGACTGCCTGCGCTGGTCTCGATGCAGCCATAGGCACGGCAGCGAACCTCGCCACGCCGCTCCTCGATAATCCCCCAACCCGTATGAGCCAAACCGGGGTCGATGCCCAAAATAACCAAGCCAACCTCCCCTCGTCTTTTACCAAGCGCAAGGCAAGGCCCCGCGCACTACTCACGAACGTCTGTTCTAGAATAACACAACGGGGTCAAGATGCTTAGTTGAAGTATCGGGGTTGAGAGCGAATCCCATCCCCAGTTTAGTTCTGCGAGAAGAATGGGAACTGTCGGGGATCAACCGGCGGATGCGGCATCGGGCCACCCTGGGGCCCACCCTGCGGGCCACCCTGGCCGCCTATCATCTTATCGATGGCGTCCTGAACCTCGCCCTCGAACTTTTTCATTCCCTCGTGTAAACGACGCTGACCGTCTTCAGAGCGCAACTCCTCCATTTGTTCGGGCGAAATACCCAGTAGCTCGCCCAGCACGCCCATCATCTCGTTTCGCACGCGCTCACTAGTATCCTCGTCAGCAAAACGGCGCACCTCGGCGCGCGCCAGCGAATCGACCGTCATACGCTCCTTGCCGTTAAGCCCCAGGTCGGACCACGCGAGCATGTACGGCCAGGAGCGCTCGGCAAACGAACGGGACGAAACGATCGGCGCCGTCGGCAACATGCGGCGGGCAGCCTCACCCTGTCGAACGAGCATCAGCAGCAGCGAGCAGGCCTCAGGCTTGCCAGCGGCCATCGGGATGTCGTCGAAAGATCGATTGCGGTCCACGTGCGCCTCAAGCGCGCCATCGATCTCACCCGGCTCGACCCCGCCGAGCAGCTGTGCCGCGCGGTCGAGCATATCGACCGGACCGTCGAGCGTCGAGAGCGCCTGCGCCAGCACTCGCTCCATACAATCTTCCACCGCGTTGAGCGTCACGAGCTCTTGGGGCACCACGGCAGACGTGCGGTTGCGCACGCGCGCCACAAACTCAAGCGTCGACAGGTACACATCGCCAAAGGGCGCATAATCGCCCTGGTAGCCGCCGCAAAGCGCCGGCGCCGCCAGTGCGTACTCGGTTTTGGACAGCGGGCTCAGCGCCATCGCACCCAACTCGAGCGCCGTGTCCTCCAGCATGAGGCCCAGCGTGCGAGAGCGCAGGCGCTCGGCGTCGCCCGCCGACACATCGCGGTCGAGCACGCGCGCGGCATCCGGCGCATCGCGCTCAACCGTGCGAATATGCAGGCGCTCGGCAATGGCGCGAACGGCGGCACAGCGAGCAGCCTCGGCCTCCTCCTGCGCCGGCGTAAAGATGCGGTTGCGCCCCAGCACCAGGCCAATCACATTACGTGGGCCCAGAGCGTCGACGGCCAGCGCCGCCAGCAGGGACGACGGCAAGTCGCCCTCGAGTGCCACCACGGCACGCGACGCACCGTGGGCCCGGGCGTTGTCGCGCACGGCGAGCACCAGCGCCTGCCACAGCCACTCCTCGGAACGGAACTCGGGCAGTTCGTGATCTTCCAGGGCATCGAGCATCACGCCGCGCTGAATCTCCTGAACCAGCAGGCTCTCCTCAAAACACGGCGCTTGGGCCACCACGCGACCGCAGTCGTCGAGCACAAACGAACCGCCGGTATACACCGACTCGTCATAGGCACCGACCGGCGCCATACAGGCAAACCACACACTGCGCTTGGATGCGATCTTGCGGTAGGCGCCGCTGCGAACGGCGGCAATGGCGGCAGTCTCGCGGTCGGTCATGTCAAACGCATTGAATTGGAAATACGCAATGAGGTCAACACCGGTCGGCAACATCTCGAGTTCGCGGTCCAAGTCAAAAATCACGGCGATGCGCACGCCGTCCACGTCGAACACCGGCGGCGCCCAACGCGTGTCGTTGTTCTCGCCACGCTGCAGGGCAATGCTCGAACGCGCCGGCACCACATGACCGTCCTTGAGCATCATGTAGTCGAGCAGCGGCTGGCCCTCAAACGAAACCGCCGCGGGCACGATGCAGATCATGTCAAGCTCCTGGATACGCTCGGCGACACCAGTCAAGCCGGCAAGCATGTCGTGCTCAAAGTCGGCAGTGCCCACCAGGCCCCCGGGCATGGCGCCCATAAAGAGCGGAGCCGGAACGCACAGCACGCGCGCCCCGCGCTCGTGGGCCAGACGAGCCTGGTCCTCGATGCGGCCGCAAATGCCCTCAATATCACCCAGGCGCATATCGATCTGTGCAAGCGCGAGCTTCATGGCTCAGCCCTTTCCGTCGTAAACCATCGTTGTCGTAGTAAAAGCGCCGGCCGCATAATGCAGCCGGCGCTCGCATGTGCATATGCTAGCTATGATACCCCGAGCGGGGGCGCGCTCCTAGAACGTCGCGGACCACAGCCCGTGCAGGTTGCAATAGGCATAGACGGTACCGGTCTTGGAGCCGCCCGCGAAAAACGTCGCGGGCTTCATGCCGGGCTCAAGGTAATGGACCTCTAAGCGGCCCTCGGCCTCAAGGGCGATCCACTCAATATAGTGCTCGGGCAGGCTGGGGTGCTCGACCGAGCCAACGCGTGCGCGAATCACGTGACCGTCGCGCTCGGTCTCGACAACAGGCACGTGCTTCTCGTGCGCCGCGTCCTCAGTGTTTGCGGTCAGTTCCGTGCAACCGGCAGGGGTTGCAACGTCGTTGCCAAGGGCGGCAATGAGCTTACCGTCGGGGTCCTTAAAGAATTTCGCCATGATGTTCTCCTTTGCTGACGTGCCAATGTTCTTGATGGTTCTTATGCCCAAAGGCAGACAAACCATCCACGGCATTGCAAATGAACACATAACGGGCGGGGACGATGGGGCAGCGTGCGCTATCCGCCCTGGCGGCCCCACCCGAGCGGGTTAGCGCCCGTCGCCGCCCAGCAACGCCAGAACATCTTCGCGGGTAAACAGCGCCGACAAGATGCCGTCGCCGCCGAGCACGCTGTTGACCAGGTCGCGCTTGGACTCCTGCATCTGCATGATGCGCTCCTCGATCGTGTCCTTGGCGATGAGCTTGTACACGGTCACGGTATGTTGCTGGCCAATACGATGCGCGCGGTCGGTCGCTTGGTCCTGCGCCGCCACGTTCCACCACGGGTCGTAGTGGATGACCACGTCGGCCGCCGTCAGGTTAAGGCCCACGCCGCCCGCCTTGAGCGAAATCAAAAAGACCGGGACCTCGCCCGCTTGGAACTGCGCGACCATCTTGGCGCGGCTCTCCTTAGACGAAGCGCCCGTGAGCTTAAGGAAGGCGATGTCCTCCTTGGCCAAGCGCTTACCGATGATATCGAGCATACCCGTAAACTGGCTGAACAACAGGATGCGATGCCCGCCGTCGAGTGCGCCGTGCACGAGCTCCATACACGTATCGAGCTTTGCGCTCCCCGCCTTGTAATCCTCGTAGTGTAGACGTGGGTCGCAGCAGATCTGGCGCAGCTTGGTGAGCTCGGCGAGCACCTTGAGCTTGTCCTTCTTAAACTCCCCAGCCTCGCGGTGCTGCACCTGCTGGGCGATGCGGTCCTGGTTGGCCAGGTAGAGCTTGCGTTGCTCGCCGGTAAGCTGTGCCATGACGGTGTCCTCGATCTTCTCGGGCAGGTCGGCCACCACGTCTTCCTTAACACGGCGCAGCACAAACGGCGACACGAGCGCCTGCAGGCGAGCGGCGCTATCGCCCTCGGCATGCTCGACGGGGCTCTCAAAGCGCTTGGCAAACGACTCGCGCGTCCCCAAAAGGCCCGGCATCAAAAAGTCGAAGATGCTCCAGAGCTCGGACAGGCGGTTTTCGATGGGCGTGCCCGTCAGGGCAAAGCGCACGCCGGCAGGCAGGCGCTTGGCAGCGCGCGCCACCTGCGTGAGCGGATTTTTAATGTACTGTGCCTCATCGAGCACCACGCGGGCAAAATCCTGCTCGACGTACTCATCGATATCGCGCCGCATAAGGTCATACGACGTTACGACCACGTTATGCTCGGCCACGCCGGCAATCTGTACACGACGTTGAGCCTTGGCACCCACAATGGCGCACACATCGAGCGACGGGGCAAAGCGCTCCAGCTCGGCAGTCCAGTTGTACACGAGTGAGGCCGGGCATACCACGAGCGTGGGCTTGGTGTCCCCCGCCTCCACGCGCGCCAGGATATGCGCGATCATCTGGAGCGTTTTGCCCAGGCCCATGTCGTCGGCCAAGATGCCGCCAAGGCCCAGGTGTTCGAGCGAGCCGAGCCACTGGTATCCGTCGACCTGGTAGCCGCGCATCGTTGCCTTGAGCGATGCCGGCACCGTAAAGTCCATCTTGCCGAGCGTGTCCAGGCGCTCGACGGTGCGGCGGAACGCAGCGTCGCGATCGGCCTCGAGCGCGGGCGTGCGCGCGAGCATGCTATCGACGAACAGGGTGCTCGACGCGGGAAGCGACACGCCGTCGAGCAGGTCGACGGCATCGACACCCAGGTCCTCGGCGAGACCAAACGCGGCTCGGGCGCCCTCGTCCAGGCGAATGATGTCGCCGGACGTAAGGCGCGCAAACGTTTGATGACGCTTGTACGAATCGAGATAGATGGCAAGGTCTGCCGCCGAAAGGCCGCTCGCGCCCAGTTCGACGTCGAGCAGGTTACTCTTGACGGTCGCACGCACCGAAAGCTTGGGCGCAGGGCGGACCGAGACCTGGCGCAAGCGGTCGCTGAGCATGACCTCGCCCAACTCGGACAGGGCAGACAGGCCCTCGGTCAGCAAGTGGAACAGGCTCTCGTCATCGCGTTCCTCAAACGCTAGGCCGCCCTCGTGGAAATCGAAGTACAGGGCCGCCGTGTCCATAACGCGAAACTCCGCCACCTCGTCGCGCGGCGGAACGCCCGGGCGCCGCTCTTCGAAGGGGCTGCCCGGAGCGCCCAGACTAAAGAGATCTGCCGACCAGTCGCCGTAGGTAACCGTAACTTTGCAGGTCACGAGCCCATCGTCGACGCCAATCGCCATGGCAAAGCTCGGCTCGGGCGCCACGGTATCGAGCGCAGCGGGCGCGGTAAGGTCGGTGTAGTCGCGCAAAATGGGCAGCACCATACGACAGAACTCCCCCACCTGCTCGGCGGCGATATGGACCGGCGTGCGACAGGGCAGCAAGCGCGATAGAAACGGCGCCGCATGCTGGGCAAACGCTACATCGGTACGGCGCGCACGGCGGGTGTCGACCAGATAGGCAACGTCGCCCGAAGCAAAGCAGTATGCATCGGCCGGCAGGCGTAGATCGTAGCTGCCACCAGCCGCCGGCGCGATTTTGGCGGCAAGGAGCGGTGGGCGCTTAGACAGCGCCTCGTCCGCCCCTTCCGGAGGCATCTCAACCGCCACGTCATAGGTGCGATGCGTCGTCGTCCCCCGCGACCAGGCGGGCTCAAAAGAGATAGTCTTGCCGCGCAACAGGTCCAGCACATATACGATGCTATGCTCGGACAGCGGTAACTGACGCTCGGCGACAAAACCGCTGCGTGCAAAGTCGTACGACGCCGAACGCGAGCTTGTGATGTCATCGAGATAGGCAACTGTCGTCACGACAAGGTTGAGCAGCTTTGTCGACACGTCTTCGAAGGCTTCGGGCGTATGGACAAACGTGAGCTTCTTGCCGTACGAGAACGTACCGCCTCGGACATAGGCGTCGGCCATGCCGTCGATATCCTTGACCACGTAGGACACCGAACCGCAGCGAATGCGGAACTCGAGCGCCCAGCTAAAGCGGTCAGCGAACAGCGGATTGTAGTACGGCACCAGCGAAGGCTCCAACGCCGCTTTGGGGGCGTCGGGATCAACGGCACCGGCAAGCTTGCGGCGCATGCTCGCCAGCTCATCCATGCGCGCGTCCGAAAGATCGGAGAGCGCCGCCATGAGGCTCGGGCTCGTGGGGACGGGCGCCGGAAAGGGAAAGTTGGGGTTGACGGCCGGCGCTTTGGGCGCGGTGCGAACGGGCTGTTTCGGCTGCGCCGTAAACGTGCGGACCGGCGTGCGCAAACCTTCGACGGGCTCGGCGCCGCTGGCATCCAAATACGCCAGAGCCGTGGCAATAGCGTGCTTGCACATACCGGGGTAACGATAGGCGGCGGGGCAATCGCAGTCGTAGTCAATCACCTCGTGCTCGTCCATGTCGAGCGCCACGTGCGTCTTGTACAGGTCGCCGCGCGAACCGCGCACCGAGCCCTCAACCGTCACGTTTTTGGAGAAGCGCGAGCCGCTGTCCTCAATCGACAGCACGGCGCCGTTGAGCATGAGCGAGCGGCCCTTCATAAAGGTGCCGCTCAGCGCCGCCTCTTTCCGGAGCGCCTGCACAAACGTCCCCTGTGCCATCACTTCCTCCAATCCACACAGGGTAGCTAATTTGGGACGGGGCTATTTTAGCTACCCCCATATGTCGGTTGAGATGTATTCCGACCCCGACTCATTCGCCGTCAGCCAAAGGGTAGCTAAAATAGCCCCGTCCCAAATTAGCTACCCCGGCAAAATCATTTTAGATAACCGTCACTCTGCCTTGGTTACCCACGATAGCCTTTGCCTCGGCCAGCAGCGGAATCGAGCGCGCGTTGACCTTGGCAGGTACCTCGGCGCGCAGCACGCGCCCGTCCACCTGCTCGATAAAGATCTCCACGCGGTCGCCGCCCGGGTTAGTGGTGAGCACCGTGGCCAGGCGCGCCATATTGCCCTGGCTAAAGCGGCTGTTGGGCACCATGACCTCAAAGACCTTGGGCTTGTTTTTCTCCTCGCTAAGCTCCAGCGGCACAATCTCCTGCGCGATGATCTGGTCGCCGCGGTCCGAGCGCTCGAGCTTGCCCTTAATGCGCACAAACGCATCGGACAGCTGCGCGCCGGTCTCGGGATCGACCTCACCGTACAGGTACCCCTCGGCCTCCTTGTAGGTCTTGGGGAACACCACGACCGTGGCCTCGCCTTCCATGTCCTCGAGCTGCACGATACCCATGGGGTCGCCGTTTTTGGTCACGCGCTTGGACACGCTCGAGACCATACCGGCCCACCACAGTGCCTTGCCCTCGGGAATCTCCTGGTTGATGGTGCCGCCCGTGGGGTTCTGCACTTCGTAGCCGGTGTCGATCTGCGAGAACGAGAAGTCGCGCGCTTTGCTGAGCGCATACTCAAACGGGCGCAGCGGGTGGTCCGAGACATAGATGCCCAGAACTTCCTTCTCCTGGCTCAGCTTAAGGTGGCGGTCCCATTCCTGGCCATCCGGATCGGGCACGCTGACCTCAAAGCCCGAGCCCTCAACATCGCCAAACATATCAAAGAACGACGTCTGGCCACTCGCGCGATCCTTCTGGCGCTTTACCGCGGCATCGATGATGTTCTCGGGGTTGTTCTTGTCCACAAAGTGCATCATCTGGCGACGCGGATACCCCGTGGAGTCGAAGGCGCCTGCCTTGATGAGCGATTCGATCACGCGACGGTTGGCCTGGCTCGAGTCCACACGCTCGACAAAGTCGTGCAGCGTCTTAAACGGGCCGCCCGCCTCGCGCTCGGCGATAATCGCCTGCGCCACGCCGGTGCCCACGCCGCGGATGCCGGCCAGACCAAAGCGCACGCCCTCCTTGGTAGCCGTGAACTCGGTACCGGACTCGTTGACATCTGGCGAAAGCACGGGGATGCCGTCGTGACGGCACGCCGAGACGTAGTGAACGATCTTGTCGGTCTTGCCCGTATAGGACGTCAGAACGGCCGCCATGTACTCGTGCGGATAGTGCGCCTTGAGCCACGCCGTCTGCATAACCAGGATGGCGTAGCCGGCGGAGTGCGACTTGTTGAAGGCGTAGGACGCGAACTCGAGAACATCGTCCCAAATCTTCTGGGCGACCTCGCGCGTATAGTTGTTCTTGATAGCGCCGTTCATCCAGTGATCGTAGGTGGTCTCGTCCGAGCCATCCTCCCAGTGCAGCACCGTCGACGTGAGCAGCTTGATCTTTTTCTTAGCCACGGGCTTACGGATACGCGAGTCCGATTCGCCCTTGGAAAAGCCGCACATCTCGACGGAGATGAGCATAACCTGCTCCTGGTAGACCATGGTGCCGTAGGTTTCGCCCAGAATGTCGTCCAGGCGGTCGTCGTAGGAGACGGCCGGCTCCTTGCCGTTCATACGGTTGATGTAGGACGAAACCATGCCGGCGCCCAGCGGGCCCGGGCGGTACAGAGCGATCAATGCCACGACGTGCTTGTACTCGGTGGGCTTCATGTTCTTGATCGTGGCCGTCATGCCGGCGGACTCGACCTGGAAGACGCCGGCGGTGTGGCCGGAACCCATGAGCTTGAAGATCTCGGGATCGTCAAAGGGAATCTCTTCCTCTTTGATGTCGATGCCGAAGTTCTTTTTGATGTTTGCCTTGGCCTTGGAGATAACCGTCAGCGTGCGCAGACCCAGGAAGTCCATCTTGAGCAGGCCCATGTCGGCGACAGTATGGCCCTCGTACTGGGTAATCTCGACGCCGCCCTTGGTGTCGAGCTTGGTGGGCACGTGCTCGTTGACGGGATCGCGGCAGATCAGAACGGCGCACGCGTGCACGCCCTCGCCACGGGTGAGACCCTCGATCGAGAGTGCCGTGTCGATGATGCGGCGGGCGTCGTCGTCCTTTTTATAGGCCTCGGCAAAATCGGGGTTAAACAGATCCTCTTTGCCGGGTTGTTTGTCGAGCACCTGCTTGAGCTTGACCTTGGGGTCGCTCGAGACCATCTTGGACAGGCGCTGGCCCATGTAGACCGGGTAGTCCAGGACGCGCGCGGCGTCGTTGATGGCCTGCTTGGCCTTAATGGTCGAGTAGGTGATGACGTGGGTGACCTTCTCGGGGCCGTAGAGCTGACGAACGTGCTCCACGACCTCGAGGCGCCGCTCATCGTCGAAGTCCATATCGATATCGGGCATCTCGGTACGCTGCGGGGACAGGAACCTCTCGAACATCAAGCCGTTCTCGAGCGGGTCGAACGCGGTGATGTTCATGGCGTAGGCGACGATAGCGCCGGCGGCCGAGCCACGGCCGGGGCCGACGCCGATGCCGTTGTCCTTGGCCCATTGCACGTACTCGGCGACGATCAAGAAGTAGGCGGCAAAGCCCTTGTCGCAGATGACCTTGTATTCGTACTCAAAGCGCTCTTTGATGTTGACGCCGCCGATCTCGCGCGTGGCCCAGTCGTCACCGTAGTGCTGGCGCAGGCCCTTCTCGCACTCGCGGCGGAACTGGCTCTCGTGCGTCTCGCCGGGATCGAGCAACGGGAAGCGCGGCAGGATGATGGAGTCCCAGTCCAGCTCCACGTAGCACTTGTCGGCGATCTCGAGCGTGTTGTCGCAGGCTTCGGGGCAATACGGGAACATCGCCCGCATCTCCTCCTCGGTCTTCATATAGAACTCCGAGCCGGTCATGCGCATGCGGTTGGGGTCGTCGACCTTGGCGTTCATGCCGATGCACATAATGACGTCCTGTACGGGCGCGTCCTCGCGACGCAGGTAGTGGAAGTCGTTGGTGGCGATGACCTTGACACCCACCTGCTTGGCGATATCGATGAGCGTGCGGTCCATCTGCTCGTCGGTCAGGCCGTTGTCGGTGGTGATGCCGTGTTCCTGGATCTCGATGTAGAAGTCGCCTGGCTCGAAGGTGTCACGGAAGGTCTCGGCCCACTTGATGGCGCCCTCCATGTCACCGCGGTCGATGTACTTGGGAATGATGCCCGCGATGCAGGCGCTTGTGCAGATCATGCCCTTGGCATGGCGACGCAGGTTGTCGAGCGTCACACGCGGCTTGTAGTAAAAGCCCTGCACGGCAGCCTCGGAGACCGTCTGCATCAGGTTGACGTAGCCCTCCTGGTCCTTGGCCAGAAGAATCATATGGTAGAGCTCGGGCTTATGGTCGCGGGCAAGGGTCTCGTCCGGCGTAAAGTAGACCTCGCACCCAAAGATGGGTTTGATGACCAGGGGCGGCTTGAGCTCGTCGATGTTGCCCTTCTCGTCCCACATGGCCATGTCCTTCACATACTGGGCATGCTCGCGCGGGTTTGCCTCGGGATCGGGCTCCACCAGCTCGTCGCGGCGGTCCTTTTCCAAGAAGGCCTTGTCGTGGCTCCAGGTTTTGTACTCGGGCGTGTTGTGGTTGACGGCGTCGCATGCCAGCGCCAGATCGGGCACGCCATACATGTAGCCGTGGTCGGTAATGGCGACGGCGGGCATGCCCAGCTCTACGGCACGGTTGACCATATCCTGGATACGGGTTGCGCCGTCGAGCATGGAGAAGACAGTGTGATTGTGCAGATGGACGAATGCCATGTGATGAGCTCCGATGCGGGTTCGTGTTCTGACTGAACGATTTTACCGCACGGCACGGACAGCACCCGAACCTAGCCAAACCAACACGGCTCCTCTTGCAGTTGCGGTGAAATGCGGACTGTTTGGCGGCTTTTTTGGCCAAAAAAGTCCGTATTCCACCGCAAGTTATCTGAGGGCTAGAGATTGTAGGTGACTACTTGAGGTTCGGCGGGTTCGACGAAGATGGTTGGATCAGGCTGCTCCACGCGGACGAACTTGACGGTCACCGTCTCAAAGCCCGCCTTGTGCAGAACATCAGCGTAGACGCGCGCCTGCAGGGCGTGCTTCTCCTGCAGCTGTTCCGGCGTCTCGTCCGGCGTGCCGCCCGTCTTGTAGTCGATGACCAGCGCGCGCGACGGATCGGCCGGGTCGGTTGCCAAAGCATCGATGGCGCCCTCGGCATATGCACCGTAGCGGGCAATGTCCTCGTCCTCGCAGCCCAGCGAGAAGAACGGTACCTCGGCACGGACGCACGGCCAGGCAAGCAGCTCGGCACGGACCGCCGACCCGAGCCAGCGATTCAGGGCAATGTCAAAACGCTCGCGCTGCTCTGGCGTCAGGCGCCACAGGCGCGCCAGCGCATCAGCACGCTCAGCGGGCAGCGCATCGGCACCCATCTCGATCAGCCACTGGGAGGCGGCATGGAACGCCGAGCCCAGCGCCATGGGGTTGCCGGCGGGCTCAACGGCGGCCACGTCTGTATCCGTCATCTCGGAACCATCCGACTCCGCATCATCGCTGGCCTCGTCCATGGGCACGTGTGCCTCGGCGGCACGGTCCTCGGACTCGGCATGCAGCGCCGCGGCAATTGACGAGTAGCTGTACGAATCGCGCTCCGGATACGGACAGGTGCCCATGCGCACGCCCACTGCCCGGGGATACACAAGCTCAAACGAATCGGGCTCGGGGTCGGCAGGACCGGGAACGGCGGCGCGGGCATCTGCACCGGCACCCTCCGCCTCCGCATCGCCGCGGACAAGCCTGCCCTCGGCATCCAGTGAAGCGTTGGCCTCAAACGCCTGCTCGCCAAAGGAAAAGTCCGCGAGCGAAATGAGCTCGTAGTCGCCCGGCTGGGAGTTGTCGAACACCAGGCGGTCGGCATCGAGCTGCGGCATGTCCAGAGCGTCGGTCGGCAAGATACGGCGCAGCACGTCGTAGGTCAGATCGGTCTCAACGTCGAAGGTCGGCGCACACAGCTTGCCACGGCTCACGCCGACATCCATCGCCAAGATCACCAACTCGCGCGCACGCGTCATGGCGACGTAGAGCAAGCGGGCCCGCTCCTCGAGCGAAAGCTGCAGGTCGTCGTTGCGTAGGTGAGCAAATGCCTCGGCGGGAGAACCTGTCGCGCAGACATCCTCCATGAGCTCCGGCGGCAGCCACAGCGACGTGCCCTTGCCCTTAAACGCATGCTCAAACTGCTTTTTGACGTCCTCGCCCTTTACGAACGTGCCGTCCGCGAGCTTAACGCCGTCGAAGCGTGCCGGTAGCGCCACAACCTGCGCACCGCCATCGACGCGACCCATCTGTGCCGCACCCGAGGACTTACGCACGCCAAAGCACTCCGCAACCGCCACGACCGGATATTCCAGACCCTTGGAGGCGTGCACCGTCATGATGCGCACCGCGCCGTCGCCCTCCTCGTTGAGGGCACCCGGCGCCTCCTTGCCCGCCAGGAAGCGATCGAAGGCAAGCGCAATGGAGCGCGGCGAGTTACCGAACTCGGCCTCCGCCTCAGCCACGGCGTCGAGCGCCTTGAGCACGTTGGCAGCAATGGCCTTGCCCTCGGGGCCGCGCTTCGCCAGACGCACGAACCAGCCCGAAGCGTTGACCACGTCGTGCGCGATCGCCGCGAACGAATCACGTCCCACGCGGCGCAGTGCATAGCGCAGCACCTCGCGGGTGCGCGTCACGAGTGGCAAGCCCTGCAAGCCGGGCACATCGGAATCGCTCATGATGCCCGCATCGATGTTGCGGCGCGACGTCTCCCCCGTCTGCTCGTCCAGCTTGGTCGCCAGCGCCAAGAATTCCTGAGCGCCGAGCGCAAACATCGGTGAGGCCAGCAGCGGCATAAGACCCTGCACCGTATCGGCCGGGTTAGCAAGCGCGCACACCAGGGCACGCACCGTTTGGACCTCGGCAGCCTGGGCAAAGACCGAACCGCCCGCGATGACGCAGTCGAGTCCCTGGTCGCGGAAAGCCTGGGCATAAACGTCGGCATTGGTCATGCGGCCCAGTAGCAGCACCATGCCGCCCTGGGGCTGGCCCGCTTTAACGAGCGCTTGGAACCGCTCTGCGATCGCGCGGGCCTTGGCCTGTGTGCGCTCCTGCGTACTGCCGCCGGCAACAAAGAGGGCCTGACGACGCGAGGCGTCTGCCACCAGCGTGTCCTTGCGGCCGTCGCTCGCCTCAAGATCCAAAAAGCCCTGCATCAGGCCGCCGTCGTCGCCGTCGAAGACGCGAGCCACATAGCGTAGCACCTCGTCGTGGCTGCGGAAGTTGCGCACGAGCTTAACGAGCTCGCCAGCAGGGGCGTCGGCCGCGGCAGTCGCCTCGGGCGCGGCAGACGAGCCCACCTTGCGCTCCTGGCGACGGAACACCTCGACCTCCGCCCCGCGGAAGCGGTAGATCGACTGCTGTGCATCGCCTACGGTACACAACGCGCGCTCCCCCGCACCCGTCAGGTAACGGATCAGGTCGACCTGCATCTGATCGGTATCCTGGAACTCATCGATCATGACCATCTTAAAGCGACCCTCGTATGCCGCTCGGATGGCCGGGTAATCGCGCAGGGCCTCGTAGGCCATGCGCAGCAGATCGTTGTTGTCGAGGGCAGACTGGCCGGCCTTGAGCGCGCGGTACTCAGCCTCTACAGCACGGGCAAGCCCCACCAGTGCCTCGAGCGCGGGACCGCCGCAGGCCAGCACGATATTGATAAACGCATCGGCGGCCTCTGCCTTGAGTAGCTCCACCTGCTCCTTAGGGAATGCCTTGCTCGCGCGCGGCATGGTGCACGACATCATGAGTCGCGCCGCATCGGCCATGGTCTTGCCGCTCGCCTCGAACGCGTCGATGGCATCGAGCGCCGTCTGAGCTTTTTCGGTCGCGGCCTTGCTTGCGCCCAACGCCGATCGATAGGCATCGGCAAGGGCCGAGGTGTCGGCCTGGCCGCGCGCCACGCGCACGTCGTCCATACCGCCCGGCAGCTGGCTCGAGAGCTCCAGCAGGTCGCGCACCAGACCCTTGATGGTCGTGCCGGCGCCAAAGGGACCGCCCTCGCCCGCCATGGGATACCAGGCGTAGAGGGCCTTGAGCGATGCCGCGAGCTCGGGGGCGGCATCGGGCGCCGTCGCGCGGGCCAGCACATGCTCAACAGCCTGATCCATAAGCTCATCGGTATCGGTAAGCACCGTGAACTCGGGATCGATGCCCAGCTCCAACGCATGCGCGCGCAGGATGCGCGAACACATACCGTGAATGGTCGAGATCCAAGCGTCGTCGACGGTCAGGGCCTCCTCGTCCATACCCTCTTCGATAAGCGCGCGACGCACGCGGTCGCGAATCTCGGCCGCGGCATCTTTGGTAAAGGTAATGGCGAGCACCTGATCCAGATGCTCGACAAACGGACCGGATTCGGGCGAGAGCGCGTAGACGATGCGGCGCGTGAGGGTAAAGGTCTTGCCCGAGCCGGCACCTGCCGAGACAAACAGCGGGCGGTCGAGCGTTTTGACGACTTGCAGTTGTTGCGGCATCAAAGTCGAAAGATCCATGGTCTACACGCCCCTCCTTACAAACGTTCCTTCGTGGTTATACGAGCAGCGCGCATGCGCGGCCTGAGCCGACGTCGGGTCGACGGCGGCAACGTCGCCTGCCTCGAGCTCGCGCAGACGCTCGGCAATGCCGGTCTCCACGCGATCGAGCAGCGCATCAAATTCCATGTTGCCGCCCTCGCCGGGAAAGCCCTTCTTAAGGCCTGGGATGCGGCCGTCGCCGCGCTCTTCCTCGAGCAGCTCGGCACTCGCGGCGCCTCGCAGCGCCGGTTTGCCGCTCTTGGTCGAAAAATAGAGCGCCGCGCGGGTGTCCAGATCCAGCGCCCGGCGCATAGCCTGCGCATAGATAAGCGTCTGGGTATGGGGCGGCAGCCAGCGCGGGTCGTCGATGGGGGCCTCGCCCGATTCCTCGTCGCGCACCGTGGGGTCGGCGAGCTTAAACTCCTCGACACCCGAACGATGCTTGTAGTCGATTACCACGGCGCGATTCTCGGCATCCACATCCACGCGGTCGATGCGCCCGCCGAGCGGCCAACCGGCATACTCGACCTGGAGCTCGTTGAACGCAAACTCCAGGTAGCGCGGAGCAAAGGGGGTGAGCGCCTCGGACTCGTAGGCAAGCACGCCCTCCAGCTGCGGCAAGATCTCGGCCACCTGGCGCTCCTCCACTGAAGAGAGCGGCACCAGCGGGCCTTCGGTACCGCGCTTGCCCGCATGCTCGGCCAGGGTCTCGGCAAAGACCTCGCGCAACAGCTCCTGCGCGCGCGGCAGATTCATGGGTGTCACGCGCTCCATGCCCTCCTGGGGCAGACGGGCATGCAAGTGTTCCAGCACGTCGTGGACAAAGTTGCCCTTCTCCATATTGCCAAAGCCAGCGTCGATCGATTGGGGCTTCACGCGGTACGAGACGAACCAGCATAGCGGGCAGGTCGAATAGGCCTCGATCTGCGAGGCAGACGTCAGGCGCGGCACCAGCGGCGCATCCTCGCCCTCGCCATCGCGACGGCGCAGGACCAGATACGGAATGGCTTCATCGCTCAGATGCTGAGGAGCTTCGCAGGTCACGCGCTCGCGCCTAAGACCTTCGCCTGCCGCGGGATCGAAGTCCCTTACGATATCGCCCTCGCCCACGCACTTCGCCTTGTCGGCGCCAACGGCCTTAGCGTCGTCAGCGGCCTTAGCAGCGTCAGCGGCCTCGGCGTGCGCCCGCAGCTCGGTCCACACGGCGGCTGGATAGCACTCGCGTGCCTGGCGATCGTGCGTCACGCGGGCAAGCGCAACCGGACCGCGTGCCGTCTGCATCGCGTGGCCAAAGCGCACGCGCAGCAAAGCCGCGGGCTCAAGCGTCACGCCCTCGCGACCAAGGCTCGCCGTCAGCGTGGCCAGCGGCCCCTCCTCGTGTGAGAGCGGATAGCTGTCCAGATCGACATCGGCAAACAGCACGGCATCGTAGCTGCCGGGGCGCAGGGCCGCCGCATCGGCAAGCGAAGTAAAGCGAACCTGGGCACGTGGCGCACGGTCAACCTCGTAGGTCTCGTAATCGTAGGCGGTGCTACGCTTGTCCACCTTGGTGCGAATGCCATCGAGCACGGGCACGGTCGCGGCCTGCGACACGTCGAGCGCGCGAGCATCGTTCATAAGGATGTCGATCGCGTGGCGCAGCAGGGCCACCTCCGCCTGGCGACGGGCCTGACCGTCGAGACCACCAAGCGCGCGATCGGGCAGTGCCTCGGCAACGGCAAGCATGGCCTTGAGCGCCGTCACGGGCTTGTCGCGCCACAGCGCCTGGAACACGTCCGAGACCACGCACGGCACGTTCTTAAACCAGTTCTCGTCGCTCGCCGCTTTACGCGCGCCCCTCACCTGGCCCTGCACGCTCTGCAGCAGGCTCTTGACGCCCGCAGTGGTCTTGCTGCGCGACAGTCGCATGTTCTTATCGAAGGTTCGCGCGCTGGCGGCATCGGCGCCTGAAAGCGGACTGTAGATCCAGTCAGTAAGCTCCGGGGCGGGCCACCACTCGGTCTTGGAGGCGGTGCCCTCGTCGGCGGCCTTCATGCGCTCGATCAGATTGGCGAGCGCCGTGAACTGCCTGCCCGCAATGGATTGGGAAAACGCCGTGAACTCGGCCGTCTCGGCAGCAACGTGGCGCGCCGCCAAACGAGCGGCAAGCTCGCCGAACAGCTGGGGTGCCCGGGCGGACACCACGAGTACGCGCACGGGATCGACGGGTGCGGAGGCGGCATCGTTGACCTTGGACTCCTTGCGCGCTTTCACCATCTTATCGATGACGTCCGCATAGACACGGGCACGGGCATGGGGCCCGGCGACTTCCACAAAGGCAGGACGTACGACGGACTTTGGAGCAATCGCGGGAGCGCCGGCATCCTCGTCCAGCGGTGCAACCTCAAACAGCACGCCGCGGGCATCAAAGGCGGCAGCCAGGTCCTCGCGCATCGCCGCTTGCTCGCAAGCGAGCAGCACGACAACCTCTCCCCCGTTGCTTGCCACGGCAGACAGCAACTCGAGCAGGCCGTGCGTAAACGACGTGATACCGCGCACGCATACGGCGCGGGTGCACGCCGGCAGGTTGTCGGCCAAAGCGCCGGCCATAATGTCAGCCGCCTCGCAGGGCTCGACCATATCTCGACGGTCCAAACCGCGCGCATAGGCGCACAAAAGTTCAAACACGCGAGCCTCGGCGTCGCTTCTGGGCTTGGGCTTGCAAACGTTGTCGCAGCAACGCTCGGCACCTGTCCCTGCCACACCCGGCAGCACATCGCGAGCCATACGCGCGAGCATACGCACCGTGCCCTGGCTGCGCGAAAGCGGCTGCAGGTCGGCGTCGTCGAGACGCGCTACCATGTCCGAAAACAGCATCTGGCGCTGCAGGTTGTCGACGAAACCGCGCCCGTCGCCCAAAAGCTCCCAAAGCGAGCGAAGCCACGACGAAGGGGTCTTGTAATCGATACCCAGTGAAACCCCAACTTCCGCCGCATCATGACGGCACAGATCGAGCTCGGCAAACGTAGGCGCCAGCAAAACGGCACGCCCGTGGCGGGCAACCAGGTCGGCGAGCAGCGCCGCCTCGGCATCGCTCAAATCCGCGCCGGCGTTGGTGGTATAGATTCGAACAGGCATGGTCCTCCACTCAAACCGTTCGCAATAATCAGTGCTTCCATCCTACCCGCCCGCGCGGACACATTTGCCCCACGCCAACAGATTTCCTCCGTCCCCAAGGGATCAAAAAACCGCCCCCGAAGGGACGGTTCTGCGCAATTCGTTTTTGTCGCTGGCCTACTCGCCATCCTCCAGCTTGATGAGGATCTTGCGATAGCCGCCGTACTCGCCGTTGAGTGCCTTGGACACGCGGCTCACCGTAGTGGACGAAGCGCCGGTGCGGGCCTGAACCTCAACATAAGGCTCGCCCTCATCCAGATAACGCGCAACCTGCAGACGTTGCGAAAGATCGCAGATCTCGCGCGGCGTGCAGATATCGGTCAAAAACGCCTGGATATCCTTCTCGTCATCCAAAAGACTAAATGCGTGGACCAGCTGCTTGACATCAGGCTTGTCAAACATGTTCTCGATATTCATCGATCACCGCCAAACCCGCCATAAGGCATCGAAGTTGATACTGACATCGGGCATCGTTCGCCCGTTCTATGCAATAGGGCAACGCCTGTGGCTTTTGCCCGTAGCAGTGTAGCACACCACCAAACTAAAGCGACAAGACTCTCTGCCAGCGGCGCGTTTTTCAGGACGAACGCCGTTTTGAAACCGAATGCGCACGTAAGCTCCACGAATATCTGAGACAATGGGCGGCCGAACAAGGCGGCACACCCGAGCGGCCGTCCAAGCCGCCGCAGCAAACCGCTTCACGCGACACCGACGCACCCTGCGCAAGAAAGGATTCACACCATGCGCTTTATGCTTAACTGGCTCTTTACCTCGATCGCCATCGCGATTGCCACGTTCCTCGTCCCCGGCATCCAGCCCTTCGGTTTTGCCGAGGCCTGGGTCTGTTTCGCCTTCGTGGGACTGTTCCTGAACATCGTCGATTCGCTCGTCAAGCCGTTTCTGACGGTTATCTCGCTGCCGCTCACGATCATTACGCTGGGTATTTTTCAGCTCGTAGTCAACAGCTTTATGCTCGAGCTGGCCAGCTATCTGTCGGTCAATCTGCTGGGCGCGGGTATCTCCATCGCCAGCTTTGGATCGGCCTTTATGGGCAGCATCCTGGTGTCCATCATGCGCAGCATCCTCGACAGCATCGCCGAGGGCTAAAACGGCCATTCCGGCCGCGCCCGTCTCAACAGCCCAAAACGAAGGCCGCCCATCACAAAAATGGGCGGCCTTCTTATTTGCCAAGTCTCAAAGGGCGAGAGAATCTGCCATTTCCACCCCGTCCCCAAATGGCAGGTGTGGGTTAGATGACGTAATCGTAGCCTTCGTTGGGAGCGACAAGTTGATCGAGCGTCACGCCATCGAGGTAGTCGTTGATGAGCTTGTCCAGGTTCTTCCACACATCGAGTGTGGGACACTCATCCGAACGCGAACAGCCCTTGCAGTCGCCGTCCAGGCATGCGACCGGTGCCAGACTACCCTCGGTCAGGCGCAGAATCTCGCCCACCGTGTACTGCTCGGGCGGGCGCGTGAGCACATAGCCGCCGCCCTTGCCGCGCATGCCCGAGAGCATATTGGCGCGCACGAGCGTAGCCAGAATATTCTCGAGGTACTTCTCCGAAATACCCTGACGCGCCGCAATCTCTTTAAGCGGGATACGGCCTGTCGCCTGGTGCTCGGCCAGGTCGACCATAACGCGCAGGGCGTACCTGCCCTTAGTAGAAACCAACATATATAGTGCTGCCTTTCGGTCTTTTAGTCCGTTGAAATTCTAGCCGAAAAATTGGCTTTGAAAATACCCGTTCCGGTCAAGATGGTTAATCGACTTGCAATAATCTCCTATTTCCTATTGCATTACTAGGCTTTAGTGTCTACTATGCTTGCCAACAGCTAAACGAACAACCTATAAGGTTTATGGGTTTAGCTGATAGACATGCCGTAAAACCACACGGCAACCAGCAACTTGAACACTTTGGAGGTTCACCATGAGCAAGGTTTACACGTCCATCGATCAGCTTATCGGCCACACCCCGCTTCTGGAGCTCACCCACTTTGAGGCCGACGAGGACCTCAAGGCTCGCGTGCTCGTCAAACTGGAATACTTCAACCCCGCCGGATCCGTTAAAGACCGCGTCGCCAAGAACATGATTGACGAGGCCGAGAAGGCAGGCAAGCTCGTGCGCGGCGGCGACTACACCATCATCGAGCCCACGAGCGGCAACACCGGCGTCGGCATCGCCTCGGTGGCGGCCGCCCGCGGCTACAAGGTGATCATCACCATGCCCGAGACCATGTCCGTCGAGCGCCGCAAGCTTATGCAGGCATACGGCGCACGGCTCGTGCTCACCGACGGCTCCAAGGGCATGAAGGGCGCTATCGCCAAGGCCGAGGAACTGCAGAAGGAGACCCCCAACAGCATTCTCGCCGGCCAGTTTGTGAACCCCGCCAACCCCGCCATCCACAAGGCCACGACCGGCCCCGAGATCTGGGACGATACCGACGGCAAGGTCGACATCTTCGTCGCCGGCGTTGGCACCGGCGGCACCGTGACCGGCGTGGGCGAGTTCCTCAAGGAGCAAAACCCCCAGATTCAGGTTGTCGCCGTTGAGCCCGCCACCTCCCCGGTGCTCTCCAAGGGCCAGGCCGGCCCGCACAAGATCCAGGGCATCGGCGCCGGCTTTGTGCCCGACGTCCTCGACACCCAGGTCTACGACGAGATCATCCCCGTCGAGAACGACGACGCCTTTGCCACCGGCCGCGCCGTGGGCCACAAGGAGGGCGTGCTCGTGGGCATTTCGTCCGGCGCCGCCGTGTGGGCCGCACTGCAGCTGGCCAAGCGCCCCGAGAACGAGGGCAAGACCATCGTGGCGCTGCTCGCCGACACCGGCGAGCGCTACCTGTCTACGGCGCTCTTCCAGGACTAGAGCTTCTCGTTCTTAGAACGAGTCCAAGGCACGCCGGTCTCCCCTCTCTTCTGGCCGCCTGAGCCCATCTCGTTAGGTTGTCCCACGAGACGTCCGAACTTGCTACAATGTCTGCGGCGCGGAACCAGCCTCCCGCGCCGCTTTTCTTTTTTGGCCATATGCCACCAAGGAGAACCTCCCCATGCACAACAAGCGCGTGCTCGTCGCCATGAGCGGCGGCGTCGATTCCAGCGTGACCGCGTATCTGCTAAAAAGTCAGGGCTACGAATGTGTCGGCGCTACCATGCGCCTCACCTGCCCCGCACCCGACCCCACCACGGGCATGAGTAAGGTCGACCGCGACATCGCCGATGCAAAGGCCGTCGCCGAGCGCCTGGGGATCCCCCATCACGTGCTCGACCTGCAGCAGACGTTCGACCACAGCGTTATCGAGCGCTTTGTGAACGCCTACCAGGAGGGGCTGACGCCCAATCCGTGCATTATCTGCAACCGCCACATTAAGTTTGGCGCGCTGCTCGATACGGCGCTGGACATGGGCTGCGACTACATCGCAACGGGACATTACGCCAAAACAAGCCAGGCGGCAGACGGCACCTGGCAGCTGCATCGCGGCGAGGACCCCAAAAAGGACCAGAGCTACTTTTTGTATTCGCTTACGCAGGAGCGCCTGGCGCGCACGATTTTTCCGCTGGCAGGCTTGGACAAAGAGCGCGACGTGCGCCGCATTGCCGCCGAACAGGGCTTTGTTAACGCCAAGAAGGCCGAAAGCGAGGATATCTGCTTTATTCCAGACGGTGACTACGCGGGCTATATCGAGCGCCGCTGCGGACATCCCGCTGCACCGGGCGACATTGTGTGGCGCGACGGCAGCGTGGTCGGGCGCCACAACGGCGCGCTGCGCTACACCATCGGCCAGCGCAAGGGCCTGGGCGTTGCGATGGCGCATCCCGTGTACGTAACGGGCGTCGACGCCGCCAACAACACCGTGCATCTGGGCGAGGCCGAGGACCTAACCGCCTCGGCGCTAACTGCCGATGAGTGGATCTGGAGCGCGCCGGACGCACGCATGGAGGCGGAGCTCGATGCCGGCGGCATTCGCGTAGGTGCCAAGTACCGCTACCGTCAGAAAGACCAGGCAGCAACCCTTACACGTGGCGCCGGCGGACAAATGCTGCTAACTTTTGACGAGCCGCAACGAGCCATCGCCCCCGGCCAGGCCGTTGTAGTCTATCGCGGCGACATCGTCCTGGGCGGCGGTACCGTGACCGGCGCACTTAAGTAGCCGTGGGTTTACCGCTGCACGTGTCGAAGTACCTCAACAGCGGCACCAACCTCGATTACGCGACGCTCGAGGCCGCGGCAAATGGCCTCGAGTCGACCCTCCGCCGTCGCCCATTCGCTCTGCGAAAGAATCTCGATCGCCTCATCAACAAATCCGTTGAGCCGAGATGAATCGAACCAATCGAGCGAGTCCGCAAGCGCCAGCTGAGCGGAAGGGTCGGGCCCAAACGGCTTAGCGGAAAACCCAAACTCCCCAGCCGCGAGCAAGACGGTTGGCACGTTATACCACAGACAGTTGCCGCTATCGAACAGCGGTGCAGGTTTTATCTCCAGGGTGTCGACATTACGGATGATGCCGAAGTTTCGCCAATGGCGGTCGCTGTTGGCCAAAAGGGCATCGCAGACAATCATCTGCGACATAGACCTTCTCACAGCGGCCTCATCGGCACCATGCTTGCCAAGGTAGCGACAGTATCGATCGTATGTCGAGTCTCCCCGCTGGCTACCAAGTGCGCCCTTAACGTAAACAGCCGGAACGTATTCCTCACGGCCGTCAAGAAAGTCGTCGCACAGACACACAGGGCCATCGAACATCCGCTCAACCGTATAAGGAACAAACTCGCCCTCCGACAGCAAGCGACGATGCAGAGCCGTTGCAACCGCCTCGTTAAAGGGACGCTGATCGTCCACGCCGCATCCTTTAGCCAAAACGCGAATGCCGTTTCGGATCATCCACGATTTAGGGAGCTCGCCCTCGGACGTGTTATCCGGATTTTTAAGACCGATGCCTTCCAGCCAACCCGAACGCCCCTCGGGCGCCGATCGCTCAAATTCGTTCTCGAAGTAATTGAGGTTTCGCCATTCGAACCCGTCGCATTCTGCCGGCCGCAGCCAATAGCAATCCGAAAGCGAGAGACCCAGGCACTGAACCGGCACCTCAATGCCACTGGCAATTCCCAGCTCGCGGTAGCGCGAGATAAGCCCAGGACGAACATCGGGCACCGACCGATGCCCCCACCACGCGTTGAGCTCCCGCTTATTCACCGTTGGAGAAGAGCTCGAGCATGTGCCAAACGGCATTCGTTGCGCATCGAGGACCTCGGCGATTTCGAAGGGGAACTCGCGCGTCGGATCAAATGAGACATACGCGACCTCATGGTCGGCCGACATCAGCGTAAACTTGCGTCCCACATCGGCTGCAGGACGGCGTCCTCGCTTGCGGACCTTTTGATAGGCGATCGCAGAATTGTACTCGACCATCTTCCGTCCGCCCACAATATCGCACACAAGCGTTCCCGATGCGGCAAGTTGAGATATGCGGGCTTTCGTAACGCCCAACAGGCGGGCAGCATCACCCATAGACAAGTACTCAGACGTATCCATACACCGCATCACCTCGTTAAGTAATTTACACGTTTAGTTAATAGATTACAGACATCATAATACTAAACAACCAAAAGTGAAAAAAGGCCCGAGAAATCGGGCCTTAGCGATTGGTCAGCCGAGTCGCAAGCTGCTCCCCTAGCGCTGAACGTAGGCGCGAACGAGCTCGTAGGTATTGCGCACGCCGTCGATGTGGCTGCGCTCGTAGTTGTGGCTCGCGTACACGCCGGGGCCGATCAGACCATGGCGAATGTCGTAGCCGGCCGAGAGCGTGGCCTCGACGTCGGAACCGTAGTGCGGGTAAACGTCGATGGCGTAATCGAGCTCCAGCTCGCGCGCGATGTTGGACAGTGTAGTTACCAGGTCGTAGTTGTACGGACCGCCCGAATCCTTGGCGCAAATCGAAACCATGCGCTCGGTGCAGTCAAGGTCGTCGCCCACGCAGCCCATGTCCACGCTGATCATCTCGCGCGTGTCGGCCGGCACAAAGGCGCCGCCGTGGCCGACCTCCTCGTACACGGTAAAGAGCAGCGACACCTTGCGCGAAAGGGTCACCTCGCCGTCAGCAACGGCGCGAGCCAGACCCAGCAGAATCGACGCGGACAGCTTGTCGTCAAGGAAGCGGCTCTTGATGTAGCCGCTCTCCGTCACCGTGGTACGCGGGTCCATAGCGATGATGTCGCCAGTCTGAATACCCAGCTCGAGCACATCATCCTTGCTATCGACGTTCTCGTCGAGCAGGATTTCCATGTTCTTCTCGATGGTCTTGACCGGCTCATCGGCCACATGCGCCGAAGGCTCGGTATTGAGGACCACACCCGTGTAGACATTGCCACCGCGCGTATAAACGGTGCAGTTCTCGCCATCGGCCGTAGACCACTGATGCCCACCGAGGGTCGTGGGGCGCAGGCGACCATTGTCCTTAATGGAACGCACCATGGCGCCCAGGGTATCGACATGGCTCGCCAACACAAGCGGCTCGCCCTCGCCGCCAAGCTCAACCAACACGTTGCCCTTATTGGAGCGCTCGGGTCCAAAGCCCATTTCGCGCAACGTCTCCATCAGATAATCAGTCGCCGCACGGGTATAGCCCGTAGGCGAAGCAATCGAGGTAAGCGCCTTCAACTGGTCAGTAATATAGGAGAGCGTAGAATCCATCTTGGACACCAAAGTCACCCTTTCATATCGAATTAAACCCACAGCAACGATACCACCGCGAACCATCTTTTTACCTAGCGAGATGACCCATCGAGCTCGCCAGGACTGCGCCCGCCACGACAACGAGCCGGCGGCCCCCTGCCGTTAGCCCCACAATCTTTCCGCAGGACGGAGGAAGCCCCCGCCGCACGAAGTGCGCAGCGGGGGCTTCCGACATGTCCGAGGACGATTGTGGGGCTAACGGGCAGGGCCCGCCGAACCAAGTTAGGCAGCCGGGCAGATCTTCTTGAAGAGCTCGATGACGTCGTCGAGCGTCGCCTCGCGCGGGTTGCCCGGGAAGCAGGCGTCAGCCATGGCGTCCTTGGCCAGGACCTCGATCTCGTCGGCCTTCATGGCCTCGCAGACATGCGGGATGTTGACGTCGGCGGAGAGCTGCTTGACGGCGGCGATGGCGGCGTCGGCAGCCTCGTCGGTGCTCATGCCCGTGGTGTCAACGCCCATGGCAACGGCAACCTTGGCCAGGCGCTCGGCGCAAACCGGCTTGTTGAACTCCATAGCGATCGGCAGCAGCATGGCGCAAGCGACGCCGTGCGGGGTGTCGTAGTGAGCGGACAGGGTGTGAGCCATGGCGTGGTCGATGCCCAGGCCGACATTGGAGAAGCCCATGCCGGCGACATACTGGCCAAGAGCCATGCCCTCGCGGCCGGAGCCGGGCTGACCGGACTTGGCCTCGGCAACGGAGTCGCGCAGGTTCTCGCTGATCAGCTTAATAGCCTCAAAGTGGAACATGTCGGAGAGCTCCCAAGCGCCCTTGGTGGTGTAGCCCTCGATGGCGTGGGTCAGAGCGTCCATGCCGGTAGAGGCGGTCAGGCCGGCGGGCATGGAAGCCATCATATCGGGGTCGACGACGGCGACCTCGGGGGCGTCGTTGGTGTCGACGCACACGAACTTGCGGACCTTCTCGGGGTCGGTGATGACGTAGTTGATGGTCACCTCGGCGGCAGTACCGGCGGTCGTCGGCACGGCGATGGTGAACACGGCGTGGTTCTTAGTGGGAGCAACGCCCTCGAGGCTACGGACATCGGCAAACTCGGGGTTGTTGATGATGATACCGATAGCCTTGGCGGTGTCCATGGAGGAGCCACCACCGATGGTCACGATAGCGTCAGCCTCGGCGGCCTTGAAGGCCTCGACGCCGTCCTTGACGTTCTGAATGGTGGGGTTGGGCTTGATCTCGGAGTAGAGGCTCCAAGCGATGCCGGCGGCGTCGAGCTCGTCGGTCACCTTAGCGGTAACGCCAAACTTGACAAGATCGGGGTCGGAGCAGACGAAAATCTTCTTGTAGCCGCGACGCTGGAGCTCGCCGGGGATCTCCTTGATGGCGCCGGAACCATGATAAGAAATGGTGTTAAGAACGAAACGATTAGCCATTGATAGCCTCCCATCGTGTGCGGGGCACCCATTACGCCCCACGCTATGAGTCCCATCCTAACGCTTTTGAAACAAAAAACACGCGAGAACATCAAAAGTGTTAAAGCGTTTCAACATAATAATGGAGCCCTAGTCCTTCCCTCCCGACAGCAGCGAAGGCTAGATTATAGGAGCAATCGCCCAAAGAATACGACCAACTCAGCCTATAAATTGTTTCTGTTTTAGCAATATATGTTTGACAATACGTTTATAAAAGGATACTTTATAAAAAACATCTTAGTTCACTAAATAACATTAGTGAAATGAAAGAGGCGGTAGAGATGTTAGTTCTACCCATAAAGACCCTCTTGGGCCACTACATTTATGATGCCAATCGAAACGAGATACTTGCAGTAAGCAAAGATCTATTCGATTACATCTCAGAAGTCCAAGCAGGAAAAGTTTGCCACGCTTCCTATAAATCAGACCAAGAATTCCAGTTACTACAATCATGTGGCTACTGCTGCGATTCGCCATTGCAGGATATCGCTTATCCATCAATTGACCTTTTGAAAGTTAAGCTGGAAAGAAATATACGGATGCTAACCCTTCAGCTGACTCAATCTTGTAACTTCCGATGTGATTACTGTATCTATTCCGGAAACTCCTCATACAACAGAGCCCACAGTCATAACTCCATGTCCATTTCGACGGCAAAACATGCAATCGAATTCTTTAAGATGCACTCGATCGACAACTCAAACCCGGTCGTAGCATTTTATGGAGGAGAACCTCTCCTTCGATTTAATGAAATTAAGCTAATTACTCAATATGCAGAGCAGGTATTTGAAGGAAAACACATCTCATTTCGAATTACAACTAATTGCTCTCTTTTATCTGAAGAAATGGTTAAATTCTTCTTCGATTCTGGGCATGAATTCTATTTGTTAATCAGTCTTGACGGGCCGCAGCAAATCCATGATAAGTCTAGGCATTACGCTAATGGCAAGTCCTCATACCAAACAGTTATAGACAATGTTCATATGGTTTTAGACAGCCATCCTGAACGCAACAAATATGTTCATTTTAATGCCGTAGTCGACACGAACAACATCTATAAAACAGTCTCTTCCTTTATAAATGATAAAGATATCGAAGATTGCGATGTTCAATTCAACTACCTGGAACGCAACGGACGTATCGCCCCCTACAATGACGAGTTCTCAAGTCAGCTAAATTACGCCTTATTTAAAGCAAGAATTATGGATGAGCGCGAAATCGAAAAAGGAAACCGCAACGATAGGCTCGCTTCATATACGCTTGCAAACATCAACCAAAACATAAAGCGATTTGCACCTTCGAACATCCCAGCAAAAGCTATACCCGGTGGCCCATGCGAACCAGGGGTTACGCGTCTATTTGTGACAACAGCAGGAGCGCTTCTTCCTTGCGAAAGGGTCAGCGAAACAACGAAGGAAATGTATATCGGCACATTGGATTCAGGATTTGATTTAGGTCAAATTGAAAAGATAATCAATGTTTCAAAGCTGACCAGCGATTCATGTAAAAAATGTTGGGCATTTCAGCTGTGCACCCAATGCATAAAAAGCGCAGATTGCGAAGGAGTAATAAGCCCTGATTACAAGCGAACAGCATGCGACAATTCAAAACGAATTGCCTTTGACCGACTTAATCAGAAAATACTTCACTTTGAGCTTCATAGACATGAAGTGTCCATTGCAACAGCTCTAAAAAGGAACAAGCGATAAAAATCATGAAGACAATCGGACTTATATCTTTCACAAGAGCTGACTATCCTCTTCTGATTGGATTGCTAGGAAATGGCTACAATATCCGGGTATCAACGCCATGCGGCATTCTACCGGACGGCCTAGATGTCGCCAACCTTGTTAATTGCAAAGAAATTGGCATAAGAAATCGAATTAACTATGTAACGACAATCGATGAATCAGACCTGGTTGTCGTTTTATCGACGAAAGAAAGCGCCGCAGGACTCGTAGAATTTAGTAAACACGCTGAAACCTACGCTCATTCTGTAAATAAGACGGTTGTCAGCCATCTCGCCGCTGAACAAATCGAGTCTAGCAAAAGCGACATGCAGGAATTAGCCCTGATACCAAAAATTGTTGTCGGGAATCTATATACACCCGCCAATTCAACAATAACGTTCAGTAGCATCGTTAGCGAGATGAGAAAGCACCATCCCAATCTATGCGCGTTGAGCTTCAATCCTTTAAATGAAATCTGGGGCTGCAACACCCTTAGTTTTGATGGTGGCCAATCTGCCGTCATCAAAATGAATGAGCAGATCAACCTCATCATTGAGAACGATAAATCCGACCTAGCTCTATTAGAGACGCCCAATGTGCTTATGAAATACAACGACCACATTTTCGGAGATTACGGATTGGGGTCGATTGCTGCATGTCGAGCTTTCTGCCCTGACTTAGCCATTATCAATATCCCATACACGATAGCCGACTACGACATAATGCTAGGGCTCATGCCCGTAATTGAAACGCTTACGCAAGCAGAGAAAGTTCAATTTGAAATTACAAACGAAGTACTTGACGCCACAGAGGGGTTGGAGACGCATGAATTTCAAATAAGCTATTCATCTAGCGATAAAGCTATTCAAGCAGCAAGAGAACTTCGACTAAGAGGAATACCCAGTTTCTCAGCCAGCTTAGATCCAGAAGAATCATTACTATGCTGCAAGACAATCGAGGACGAGTTGTTTGATTTCGATCTTGGGGTACTGAAATGACAGCGTATTGTAAAGATGAAACCATCTACGCAGAAATTGAAAAAGCAATAAGCAATATTAGAGATTTGGATTTGACTCAATTTGATCAAGATCTAAGAAATCAACGATTGACCGATCCCCCATTCAGCTTGTCCTCATCGGATCTAGTTCGACTGCTAATTTTTCTTGAAAGCAGGTTTTCTGTTTACGTTGAGTACTCGTCGATTGAAAACATAGGGTTCAACAGCGTTGAGGAGGTGAAGAAGGCAATAGAACAGTCAGAAACAATCGAACAATGGGAGGCAAATCATGAGAAGTATTCGACCATTTAACATGCATGCAGTAAATAGCGTCATTCATTTTATTAGAAATTGCCCATGCGGTTATTGCAGCTGCATGTACTGCAACGTACTGCGTAATTCTCCGCACGAAGCAGAAGTCGGTTCCAATGCGATTGAGGCGATGACGCGTGGTGGCTACTGGTCCTAAATCGAGCAAGACAGCTACAAACGAATATCGAATCTCAATTGAAGGTAACCCTTATCCGCATGCTCTAGCTCTCACCAACCCAGTGGGAGACAACCTCAACATCAAAAGACATGGGTTCACAGGTCCACTAGGACAGCTATTGAGTCTTAAATACACCGTTTATGACGATACAAATGAAAAGCTCTTTACTGTCGTCGACGGTGGCTTTAGTAACATGCCCAGGGTTGCGCTCGTCATCGAACATAAGGAAGTTGCGGTGTTCGATTATGGCCTAAACAGACTTGAGATGAAGTGCATAACGAACATACCGAATTACTCAATAAAAGGTAACTTCCTTTTTGGAGATTACGATATATTCAGCCAACGGGAAGTGAGGGTATCTTCAGTTACCGTTCTTCAATGTGATAAACAATCGTGCTTTAGCATACAGGTTTTGGATAAAGCCGAATTAGCTGCCGCAATTGGAATACCCACAGCCATTGCCCTTCTTAGAGCTCGCATTGAAGAGCATCTCGAATAACTCGCAAATAGCAGTTGGTAGCAACGTTCAGGAGCTAGATAGTTTTTTCTGGCTCCTGAAACTGTATTACATAGTCTGCAAATTGTTCAAAACCATGTCCATGATCCGCAATGATGACGATACGCTCTTTCATCTCCTGTGCAACCACCGCCTTCAAAAAGGATATCGAAGCATTATCTAAATTGTTGCAAGGCTCATCCAAAATAATAATAGAATAGCTGCTCAGAAAGGCCCTACAAAGTAATAGAGAAGCCAGTTCTCCGCCAGACAAATTGTGTCCCCTAGTTCCAATGACGGGATTGGCTTCAAATAATTTATCGAGGCTAAAACCCTTCAAAAGATAGATGAGTTTTTCAGAGTCAATATCTACAAGACCATAGTAAAGAGCCTTCCTGAAAGTTCCCCCCATTATCAAATGTCTTTGCGGCATAGTTGCGCAGGGTAGCTGGATTAAAGTCAAGCCATCGAAAATGACAGTAGACTCATTAACACACAGTCTGCCAGCAACTGGCGACAATAATCCATTCAATACTTCCAGAAATGAAGATTTGCCGCATGCATTAGGGCCGCTTACTAAAACCAGACAAGGTGCCTGTATTGTGCAATCTGGAATTGTTATCCTCTCATTAGTTTCGCTCGACGAAAACGAGAGACTGATTCCTTTCCAACTAATTCGATCAGCGTGATCGAAGCATATCAAATTAGGTTTTCCAGCTTCCAAAAGACGACGTAATTCCAAGACACGGCGCAACGACCTAAACGACGGCTGAAGCTGAGCCCAACAATTCAGAACAAGAGGAAAAGGTGAATAGCATAGAAGCACAAGTTGATAACTCTGCACCGCAATCCCGACCGTCAGCCCGCGCTTTAACACAAGGAAAATAAGCAGCAGAACTGAAAGCAAGCCAGTAATGATGTTGCCAGCGTTAACTATTTCAGTTGCCAATCTCGCAAAGACACTCTCCTCAACTCGAGAGTTCCTGCAGGCTTTAAGCATCTTTTTATAGCGAAGTAATTCCAAGTTAATTGAACGAGAAATTCGAATGTAAAGTCGACAATTTATTAGTTGGGCTAAATAAGCAGAACCCCTCGCCTGGGCCTCCAATGCCTTTTCGCTCTTAGTCGATAGCTTACTAAGAGCGAACGGATATAGAAGCGAAATAAACAATGCCGAAACACAAACAGGGATCAAAAGCAACAAAGAGATATTAGATAGCGCCACAAACGATGCCAAACCCGTCACTAAGCACGGAAGAAACGCAGTTGTAAATATTCCAATCATCGGCTGTAGGTTCCCAGCCTCTTCAATACGCGATAACAGGTAGTCACTGTCTTTTGCTAAAACTAAGGGCCGCTCTAAAGCACGACGGGCAAGCAATCTATAGAAGCAGTTAGCGCCATCGGAAGCCAATTGCTCCGCATATTTTGATCTGAACAGGTTTGTCACCAGCTCAACTGAGAGCAATACTAGCAGGCCTAACCCAATGTATAAAACGTTACGATAATTAGAGCGAAGCAGGCCATAGTCTATAATCAACGATTCAGCTTTAACAACAGACAGCTCTACCAGGGCAGATAAAATGCAGAGCACCATCAACTTGATTACTGTCGTCTTATTTTGAATAAAAAGCTCTGGCATATGTCCATCCCCTCAACTAATAATTATAGCTAGAAAGATGGCATTTTTATTCTATAGCCTCAAGCAGCACGCTTTGCTGACGTCAAATCTTGTCATTACGAACATGCACCTTAGCGCTTAAGACTCGTGGTCTGCCAGTCAGCTACGATGCGGGCCCATTTCCTGTGCAAGTCGCGTTCGCGATCGATAAACATGATGGCAAACGCGATAAACAGCAGCATGCTCGCCACCGCAATGGCGTGCAGCCCCATGCGCTCGATGCACCAGTTGCCCAGCACGGCGCCAAACACAAAGGTGAAGATCACGCCAAAGTACAGCAGGCCGTTTTCCAAAAAGCCGCGCTTGTGGGTGATGATGTAATCGTCCACGTTTTGCAGTGCGTTGCGCAAGTTGCCGATGCACATGGTCGTAGCGATGCCGTGACCGTGGATCTTGCGGAAGCTCTCGACCTGCATGCCACAAGCAAACGAAGTGAGGCAGTTGGCGAGCAAGTTGTAACCGCCACCGGGGATAAAGCTCACGCCCAGCAAGATGACGGCTTCAAAGAACACCGTCACCTGACGCCAGTGGATCACGCTGCCAAACCGCTCGTGTACCAGGTCGGCAAGCATAATACCCACGGCAAACGACACCACAGGGAAGAAATAGCGACCCGCAAGTGCCCAATTGCCCTCCGAGATGCTCACGCCCACCAGCAGGATGTTGCCCGTCTGCGCGTTTGCGAAAACATGGTCGCGCCCAATGTACGAATACACATCCATAAAGCCGCCGGCGAGCGCCAGGATAATGCCCAGTTCGATGGACTCCGATATCTGTTTGGCACGCTGCATCGTCGTGCATCCTCCTTGTTGACGACCCTCTCGTGCGTTGGCGGAAACATAGCCGCCGTTCATACTGTAACCCATTGACAACATGGCGTGCGCGCGAGACGACCCCTTCGACACGGGGATACACAGTCTGGAAACAAACAGTGGGCGAGGCGCCGACACCCGCATCGACACGCCGATCCGCCAGCTCATGTACTCCACCAGTCTTTTTAGCCCCGTCCCATAAAGACTGGTTACAATTACGTGCAGCATACAAACACCGGGAGGGATCGTGGCAAAAAAGCCTCAGCACGCTCAGAACAACCAGCGCAGTCAGCAGGGCAAACAGGGCCAGCAGCAAAGGCGCGGCGGTAAGGCGCAGGGTGGGCACACCACGCACACCCAGGCAGCGCCCTCACGCCCCTGGCGTCCGGGTCGCGATAAGTTCCTCCCCGTCAGCCGCGCCGACATGAACGCGCGCGGCTGGGACCAGTGCGACTTCGTCTACATCTGCGGCGACGCCTACGTGGACCATCCCAGCTTTGGCATGGCCATCGTCAGCCGCGTCCTTGATGAACACGGTTACAAGGTGGGCATTATCTGCCAACCCGACTGGACCGACCCCGCCAGCATCACGGTGCTCGGCGAGCCGCGCCTGGGCTTTTTGGTCAGCGCCGGCAACATGGACTCCATGGTCAACCACTACTCGGTGACCAAGCACCGCCGCCACACCGACGCCTATACTCCCGGTGGCGAAGAGGGGCGCCGCCCCAATCGTGCCGTCACGGTCTACGGCAACCTCATCCGCCAGACGTTCAAGGACGCCCCCATCATCATCGGCGGCATCGAGGCGAGTCTGCGCCGCCTGGCCCACTACGATTACTGGCAGGACAAGCTCAAGCGCTCGGTACTGCTCGACTCGGGCGCCGACATCCTCATCTACGGCATGGGCGAGCACGCGATCGTCGAGATCGCCGACGCGCTCGACGCGGGACTGCCCGTCGATCAGATCACCTATATCAACGGCACCGTCTACCGCACGGGCTCGCTCGACGAGGTCTACGACTACGACCTGCTGCCCAGCTGGGACGACCTTACCGCCGACAAGCTCAACTACGCGCGCAGCTTTAACGTGCAGCAGCAGAATATGGACCCCATCACCGGTCATCGCCTGGTAGAGCCCTACCCCAACAGCGTCTATGTGGTGCAAAACCCGCCGTCGGCGACGCTCACCACCGACGAGATGGACGAGGTGGCCGAACTCCCCTACGCCCGCGATTGGCATCCCGACTACGACGCCGCGGGCGGCGTGCCGGCCTTTGCCGAGATCAAGTTTTCCATCAGCTCCAACCGCGGCTGCTTTGGTGAGTGCTCGTTTTGCGCCCTCACCTTCCACCAGGGCCGCGTGCTACAGATGCGTAGCCACGATTCGATTATGCGCGAGGCCGAGCTGCTCACGCGCGACCCCGAGTTTAAAGGCTACATCAACGACGTGGGCGGACCGACGGCCAACTTTAGCCGTCCTGCCTGCGACAAACAGCTCAAGCACGGCGTGTGCAAGAACAAGCGCTGCTTGTGGCCGAGCGTGTGCAAGAACATGGTGGTCGACGAGAGCGGCTACACGCAGCTGCTGCGCGACCTGCGCCAGCTGCCGGGCGTCAAGAAGGTCTTCGTCCGCAGCGGCATCCGCTTTGACTACACCATGGCCGACGCCTCGGACGAGTTTTTGCGCGAGCTGTTGGAACACCATGTCTCGGGCCAGCTCCGCGTGGCACCCGAGCACGTGAGCGACGCGGTGCTGAGTGTGATGGGCAAGCCGAGCCGCGCCGTCTACGACGCATTCTGCCGTAAATTTGAACGCCTGAACCGCGAATACGGACTCAAACAGTACGTGGTGCCGTACCTGATCTCGAGCCATCCCGGCTCGACCATGAAGGAAGCCGTGGACCTGGCCGAGGCCGTGCGCGACATGGGCTACATGCCCGAGCAGGTGCAGGACTTCTACCCCACGCCGTCCACCATGTCGACCTGCATGTACTACACCGGCGTGGACCCGCGCACCATGCAGCCGATCTACGTGGCCCGCGACCCGCACGAGAAGGCCATGCAGCGTGCGCTCATCCAATACCGCAAGCCCGAGAACTACAAGCTCGTACGCGAGGCACTGGAAAAGGCCGGCCGCCGCGATCTGATCGGCTACACCAAGCATTGCCTGATTCGTCCCGTGCCGCCACGCCCGGGCGAGACATCTGCCGGCGGGGGGCATGGCACCGGCAAGAAGGGCGGCAAACCGCATGGCGGCGGCGCTGGCAAGGGACCCAAAGGCAGCAAGGGGCACGGCGGCATGTCGCGTGCACAGAACACTGCCGGTCGCAATCGCGCGGCCCAGGGGCGTCAGGGCGCCAACGGAGGCGGGCGTCGCAACTAGGGCAACGGTGCGCTCGCTGCGTCCATCCCACACGCGTGGCGCAGCGAGCGCATTGCCTCAACGAGGATGACGCCGGCGATGGCGACCGTGATTGCCACGTCGAGCGGTGTGTTCACAAACCAGAGCAACGTCATGAAATACGACCCGGCATTAAAGGCAAAGTGCAGCAGGATCGTATAGCGGAGCTTTCCGGTCGTCACGAGCACCCAACCAAAGATGAGGCCGGCGACACCCGCATAGCAACCCTGCACCCAATTCATGTGCATAAAACCGAAGATTGCCGTCTGCAGCACAATCGCCGCGGCGATACCCCACGTGTTTGGGGCCGCGCAGGGCACCATGGCGCCGTCCTGCGCGCTCGCACGACGCCGGCGCTTCCAAAGTGGGCGGCACTGCGGATTAAACGCTCGCAGCGAAAACTCAAAAATAATGCCGCGTACCAGCAACTCTTCACAAAATGGGGCGCCGAGCACCGTAGTCAGTACGGCGAGATAGCTAGTGTCGCCCATGCCTGTTTCCTCGACAAGCTCGCTGTAGTCGGCCGCGGCATCGGGCAACAGCGACAGCACGGCGTCGGTCACGTAGCCAACGACCACCTGCAGGGCCAGGCCGATCACGATAACGCAGGCGATGCGCTTCCACGCCCCACGCGCTCCCCCGCCAAGCGGGCGCTCGCCCTGCCAGCGCGCCATAAACGAGCGCGGCCACAGATAACGCCACCACAGCAGCGCCATCAAAAACGACGCCATCTGCGCGGCAGCCTGAAGCAATTGAATGTCGAGGTCATCGATTGAAAAACCCATGAACACCGCTGCGACGCCAAGGGCGGAGAACAAAACGATGCTCAGGGCAATATCGGCAGCGACGACGCCAAAACAGGCAAGCGCCCAAATCATCGCATTGAGCATGCCAACCTCCTCAAAACCCGGTACTTGGGGACGTTCCTTAACTGCCGGCAGAGACGATATGAGCAGGACATAAAACATTGAGAGCCCCTGCTGC
>CAJKHC010000010.1:0-92453 GCA_905199605.1 uncultured Collinsella sp. | reverse complement strand
TATACGGGTGCATCATCGACGTCTTCAATACAGAAAATATCAGTGCGGAATGTTTTCAGAGCTTTGCCCTGCAGGGTCCCTGCCGTCACGCAGCAGTCAGGGAATCTGGAGTGGGCGGCGGCTTGGCTACGAGCTGGGGCTGAGGATCTGAACGAATGGGTGACGTTGCTGGGAGCGCAGGCGTTGCCGGCGATGATCACTTTGGAACTGGAATTTCCGCCTGCTAGTAAAAAGGCCTCCGGGCTGTTGCTCTGGAGACCTTTTTGTCAATTACAGACGAATGCGTTAGTTGTTCTTGGTCAGACGCTCGACGTCGTGGGCGATCATGTATTCCTCGTCGGTGGGGATGACCATGACCGTGACGGCGGAACCGGCGGCGCTGATGACCTGTGGGCCGTTGCCCACGGCCTCGCGGTTCTTGTTGTTGTCGATGCGCACGCCCAGCCACTCGAAGCAGTCGCAGAAAGCCTTGCGGATCGACCAGTCGTTCTCGCCAATGCCGGCGGTAAAGGTAATGGTGTCCACGCCCGCCATGGAAGCGATCATGGAGCCGGCCTGCTGCATGGCCTTGTAGGCGAACATATCGAAGGCGAGCAGGCAGCGCTCGTCGCCCTCGGAGGCGCGCGTACGGATGTCACGGGCGTCGTTGGAGATGCCCGAGATGGCAAGCAGACCAGACTGCTTGTTCATCATGTCATCGACTTCCTGGTAGCTGTAGCCGCCCTCGCGCTGCAGGTAGCACACGGTAGCCGGGTCAATGGAACCACAACGGGTGCCCATCATCAGGCCGTCGAGCGGCGTGAGGCCCATCGTGGTATCGCGGCATACACCGTCCTCGATGGCGGCAAGCGAGGCGCCGTTGCCCAAATGGCACGAGAGCAGGCGGTGGCAGCGCGAGCCCAGGATCTCCTTGGCCATCATCCACTCATAGCGGTGACTCGTGCCGTGGGCACCGTACTTGCGCACGTGGTACTTGTCGCACACGTCCTTGGGCAGCGCGTAGGTGTAGGCGACCTCGGGCATGGTCATGTGGAACGAGGTGTCGAAGACGGCCACGTTGGGCAGCTCCGGATACTTCTCGCGGCAATATTCGATTGCCGCGGCCTCGCCGTAATTGTGCAGCGGGGCGAGCGGAGCAACCTCGAGGATCTTAGCCATGACCTCATCGTCGACGACCGCGGAATCATCGAAGTGCCAGCCACCCTGAACGATACGGTGGCCGATGCCATCGATCGTAAAGTCGGTCTTCTCGAGCTCCTCGAGCACGCGCGCAATGGCGCAGCGATGATCGGGAAAAGGAATCTCCTCGGTCTGCTTGGCACCACCGTTCTCGGAGTGGCCAAAGATGCCCATCTCCGAGCCGATACGCTCGCAGTTGCCCTTGGCGAAAACCTCGCGGGTATCGGTATCCAAAAGCTGATATTTAAGGCTCGAGCTGCCGGCGTTGACAACAAGTACGTTCATGAGACTCCTTTGCAGTGCGATACGGTCGGCGCAGACCCCTTAAGGCGGCCGCATGTTAATAAGAAGTTATCACAACTTGATAAATAGCTATCAGGCATATCGCCCAACGAGTACAAAAGAGGAGCTGAACGGCGCTCGGTCGTCCAGCCCCTCCCCTCTTGCAATTACTTGCCGTTGACGATGCGCTCGACGTCGGAAGCGATCATGAACTCCTCGTCCGTGGGGATGACAAAGATTTTGACCTTGGAATCCTTGGCAGACAGGCACCATGCGCCGTCACCACGCAGGGCGTTGCGGGCATGATCCATCTTGACGCCCATAAAGGCCAGGCGGTCGGCCACGCCGGCGCGGACGGCAGGAGCGTGCTCACCGATGCCGGCAGTGAAGACCAGGGTGTCCATACCGCACATGGAGGTGGCCATCTCGGCAGCCTTGGCGGCAATCTTGTAGACGAACATATCGAAGGCGAGCTGGGCCTCGGGGTCACCGGCAGCGGCGAGCTCCTCGACGTTGCGGCAGTCGTTGGTCTTGCCGCCGGTCACAGCCAAAAGGCCGGACTTCTTGTTCATCATCTCGTCGACCTCGTCGAAGGTGTAGCCGCCCTCGCGCTGCAGGTAGCACACGGTAGCCGGGTCGATGGAGCCGCAGCGGGTGCCCATCATGACGCCGTCGAGCGGCGTCAAGCCCATGGTGGTGTCCATGCACTTGCCGTCCTCGATGGCGCACAGGGAAGCGCCGGAGCCGATATGGCACACGACGACCTTGCGGGCCTCGCCGTTGGTCATCTCGGCGACCTTCTTGGAGATGTAGCGGTAGCTGGTGCCGTGGGCGCCGTACTTACGGATGTGCAGCTTGTCGCAGACGTCCTTGGGCAGGGCGTAAGTCTTGGCGACCTCGGGCATGTTGAAGTGGAAAGCGGTGTCGTAAACCGTGACGTTGGGCAGGTCGGGATACTGCTCCAGGCAGTACTCGATAACGTTGGCCTCGGGGTTGTTGTGCAGCGGGGCGAGCGGAGCGACCTCGCGGATCTTGGCGAGGACATCCTCGTCGACGAGGGAGGAATCGCCAAAGTACCAACCGCCCTGAACGATACGGTGGCCGATACCCTCAATCTTGACGCCGTTGGCCTCGAGGTCCTTCAGGACAACCTCGATGGCGACCTTGTGGTCGGGGAACTCGATGTTCTCGGTCACCTTCTTGGAGCCGTTGGCAGCATGGGTGAAAGTGCCGCCGGTAAAGCAGACGCGCTCGCAGGAGCCCTTTGCGGACACCTTATGGGACTTGGTATCGATGACCTGATACTTAAGGGTCGAAGATCCTGCGTTGACGACCAGAACGTTCATGTGTCTCCCTACTAACAGGCGGTGTGGCGCCGCCAGGTTACATACGCTTCAATAATAAACCCAAACGCCCTCGCGCTCGGGTTTATTGCGTTGATATATAAGTTATCGGTGCCCAAATACTCATGTCCTTTGGCTTGTAAGACGAAAGAGCGCGGGGATATACACCAAAGAAGAGGTTCCGAGTGCGACAAGCAATATGACTCGAATGCCCGCGATGCTGCTCAACACAGCATTGAACAGATAGAAAAGGATGGCGCCCACCGCCACCATCTGGCTTTGAACCGAAATCAGTGAACAGCGCATCGAAGAATCGGCTACTTTTTGAAAAATTGAGTATTTAATTGGAGCAAATAACGAGTACGCAACCGTCTGCAGCACATAGAACACGGGCAGCAAATTAGCCGGAGTAAGGGGAATCAAAAACAAAGCTGTCAGGAAAAGGCGCACGATGCCGCAAATACGCGCAAAGCGGCCCTTGTCGACATGAGCAATCGCGCAGGGCACAATAAGTCCCATGGAGGCCGAGGCAAGGAGCTGGACCGCAATGGTGACACCCGAAGCGACGGCATTCATTCCGCGACCCGCAAGCAGCAGTGAGAAAAAGTCTTCCAGGGCGACAAAAGCAAATGCCTGAGAACAGTCCATGATGAACGCTGAACGAAGAATGCCATTACCCGCAATAGCGGCACCGATCATCTTCGGGCTAATCCCATGTTCAGGTGTCGTCGCAATGCCCCCTCTTCGCATCTCAGGAATGCAGACAACGACAACCAACGTCAACACCATTGCGATGATATCTGCCGAAAGACCAATGAGATATGCACCGACGGACGAAATGAAACCGCCCACGCAAGCGGAGATGGCACAAGAGGCATAGAAAACAAATCGCTCAACGACATTAAGTCTTACGAGCTGGTCCTGAGAGACGCTGTCAATGTAAATCGCTTCGATGGATCCGCTCACACACGCAACGGCAAAACCTTTGAGAGCGAACGCACCGACTAAAAGCAGGGGAGAACGGACGAGAAGCAGGGCGGCGTAGTATCCAAGCATCCCCACGACGCCAACGAGACCGCTTGTCTTTCGTCCAAACCTATCAGCAATATAGCCAGTGGGAACTTCAAGGATGAACTTGCTCACTTGATATGCAATCATCATGCTAGAAATCGATACCATCGAAAGTCCGACGAACTCAAGGTAGACAGTTAGAAAATACAAGATGGTGCTGAAGTTCGACAGAAAAACGAACGTCATATAAAGCAAAACCGTACGGTTTTTCATGCTCCGCCCTCCAAGAGTCAGCAATCTAAATCGGAATCTTGGAAAAGCATGAGGGCAAAGCTGTCAGCTATGTGTTACAAGGCGTCAATAATCACTTGATGCCTCGAAGCCAATTAATCTCACGAAGCAAGATGACGCAATAGGTGCAGAAAAACCGTCTGGTGTCGATCAGTCCAGGAATTTTGCCGATAGCAAAAGTAGATGGGCAAGGTTACATCACGCGAACCTTCAATGGAGCACTCACTCACTTCTGACCCATCCGATGCGAGAGAGGACCCAGACAAACTCAATATCAATCCCCCGGCTTGAAGAAACTCAGTCTGAGCCCTGCTTCCGTATTCAACATCACGGAAGCGAAAATTGACGAGCTGGGCTTCGGGACATTGATTGATTGCATTGAGACAGGGTGACAAATTAATGGGAACAGCGAGCCTGCCGCCCAGTAACTCGCGAATGGTCATGGCGCCCACAGATTGATGACCCGCTGGGCATGAAAGAACCTTGAGCTCCTTTTCACCCAAATATTTTGAAGAAAGGACGCTGTCCCGTGGTTCCTCGAATGAGATAGCCGCATCCGAAATGCCAAGCACAAGTGATTCAAAGCATGTAGCCGTTGGCTGATGCCACACATCAAGGTGAATCTGAGGGTGCGAGCGTTCAAACGAGTCATACCAGCTTTCGGCAAAAAGGCGCCCCCGCCCATGAAGGCAGGGGGCGTAAAGACGAAAGTGGCCATCGGGCGAAACGCCGTCGCCCCTCGATTGAGCGTACTTTTTGAGATCGTCGACTTGTGCCAGGATCACGCGTGCACGACGCGCAAATTCTCTGCCCGCCGGAGACAAAACAGCCTCCCCCGCCGATCGGTCAAGCAAAACAATCTGATACTCAGATTCCAACTTTTTGATTGCCGACGAAACGGCCTGCGGACTCACATGAACGGCGCGAGCTGCTTTGCGCACGCCGCCATAGTTCGCCACCGCTTGAAGGTATTCGAGTTGAGAAAGCTGCATAGATTACTCCAAAGGCAGCCAAGTCGACGGACCAAGCGCCCTCAGATGAGGTTCTCGCCCAGGTTTTTGCCGCCGAGGACGTGCATGTGGAAGTGCATGACGGTCTGGCCGGCGTTGACGCCCTTGTTGGAGATGACGCGGAAACCGTCCTCCAGACCCTTGGCCTTGGCGACCTCTTGGATGGCGTGAGCCATGGCGCCCATGGTCTCGGCAGGCACGTTGTCGGCGATGTCGCTGTAGTGCTTCTTGGGGATCACGAGCGTGTGGACCGGCGCCTGGGGGTTGAGGTCATCGAAGGCGATGACCTGGTCGTCCTCATAGACAACGGTCGAGGGGATCTCGTGGTTGGCAATTTTACAGAAGATGCAATCACACATAGCTGGTTCCTTTCTCACAGACCAAGGTAATTATATTTGGTCGAGATGCTTAGAACGAGAGGTTGTCGTCCGTGTTGGCGGCTTCGCCGTCGGCGAGCACGTCGTTGCCGTCGACGTCCTTAAGGAGCACCGAGACCTTCTGCTCGGCATCGGACAGGCGGGTGCGCAGGCTCTTGAGGAGCTCGACGCCGCGGGTGTAGCTCTCGAGCGACTCCTCGAGCTCCATATCGCCCGACTCCAGGCTGCGGATGATGAGCTCCAGCTCCTGCGAGGCCTGCTTGTACGTAAGCTGCTCTACCGGGGTCTTCTCTGCCATATCTGTTTCCTTTCCTAAGGGTCTATCACTGCGAAACGCGGTCTACTCGACCGCGTTGACGGTTGCCGACACGTTACCGTCCGCCATGCGCACGCGGATGGCGTCGCCCGGCTTAAAGGTCTGGGCACTTATAGCCACACCATCGTCGCTGTACGCGATGGAATAGCCGCGGGCAAGTACCTTAAGCGGCGACAGGGCATCGAGCGAAGCCGCTGCACGGCCCAGGTCGGACGCTGGTTTGCTGAGCATCGTGCGCCCCTGATGCTCCAGACGGGAACTCGTAAGCGTGAGCGCATGGCGTTTGCCGTCGAGCCCTGAGGTGCTTGCAACCAGACGCTCGGGCAGACGCTCGAAGTTGGAGCGGAAGACCCCGACTGAGCGTACTATGGCGCCCGACAGGCGATCGGCAGTCAGTGCAAGCTCCGATTCGCGACGCTCGACCATAAATGTGGGGTCGTTGAGGCACGGGCGACACGCAGCGGCATCGAGCGCATCACCCAAGCGAGCCGTATAGGTATCCCAGGCACGGCGACCGCGCTGATCGAGCATCTCCAGGTCGACCTGGGCCGACCCAATCATCGATGCCATCGCGGCACCCAGACGCTGATGGCGCGCCTCGAGCACATCGGCCAACTCCGTCATAGCCGGCGCCACCGATTCTGCCGCCGCCGTGGGCGTGGAGGCGCGTCGGTCGCTCACCATGTCGCAAATCGAGGTATCGGGCTCATGGCCAATGCCGGTCACCACGGGCACAGGACAAGCCGCCACCGCGCGGGCAAGCTCCTCGTCATTAAAGGTCATGAGGTCCTCAAAGGAGCCGCCGCCGCGCACCAGCAAAATACAGTCGGGCGCCGGCGTAATGGAAGCGGCGCGGCGCAAGCCCTCAATGAGCTCGGCCGGCGCACCCTCGCCTTGGACCTTGGCGCCCACGCAAACAAGCTCGACGAGCGGGTTGCGACGGCGCAGCGTACGCTTGACGTCGTCGATTACCGCACCGGAAAGCGAGGTGACGGCCGCCACGCGTGAGCAAAACACCGGAATGCGGCGTTTGCGGGACTCGTCCATCAGGCCCTCGCGGCGTAGCTTTTCGGCCAACTGCGCCACCTGTTGACGCAGCAGACCCTCCCCCGCCAGCGAAAACGAGCGAGCGACAAAGCTCATGCGGCCCGTGGCCTTATAGAGATTGAAGCTGCCCTTAAAGCTCACCTGCATGCCGTCACGCAGATCGAAGGTACGCTTGAGATAGGCGCCCTTCCAGATGATGCAGTCGACGGCGGCCGAGTCGTCTTTAATCTGGAAGTAGCAGTGGCCACTTCGGGCATTGGGACCACGGAAACCCGTGACCTCGCCCAGGACGATCAGTTGCGGAATAGCATCGAGCGCACCGGCGGCGATCTCTACCGCCTGGCTCACGCTGAGCTCTTTACGCTCCTGCTCGTCCGAACCGTCGAACTCGGCGGAAACGCTATTGCCGGTTAGATTCCAACCTGCCACGCAACCTCCTTTCGTTATCGTGCACAAAGGCTCTGGCCCTGCGCAAATTCAAGTCCAACACATAGTACAGCGCCGCGGGGACACAAATCCCCGCGGCGCCCAGCGACCCAATTTGTTATCGGTTGGAGTTTCTGTTGTAGCGAGCCATAAGATAGAGCAGCTGAATAATCGAGGTGAGTGCCGCCGCCACGTAGGTAAGCGCGGCTGCCGTCAAGACCTTCTTGGCACCGTTGACCTGCTTGGAGCTCATACCCGACTGCTCAATATACGCCACGGCGCGCCGACTGGCGTCAATCTCGACCGGCAGCGTAACGAACTGGAACAGCACGCTAAACGAGAAGAAGATCAGCGCGAGGGTCGTGAGTCCCGCGATGTTCATAAACAGGCCCATGAGCAGCACGATGGTCCAAGTGTTCTGGGTAAAGTTGACGACCGGCACGAGGGCGGTGCGTACCTTCATCATGGTATAGCCGCTTTGACGCTGAGCGGCATGGCCTGCCTCGTGACAAGCGACAGCAACGCTTGCGACCGAGCCGCCCGAACGGTTGGAATCCGACAGATACAGATTGTTGTCCTGCGGGTTGTAGTGGTCGGTAAGCTCACCAGCGACGCCCTTGATACCCACGGCATTGCAGCCGTTGGCGTCGAGCATGCGGCGCGCGACCGCAGCGCCCGTGTCGCCGTCCGAGCGAACCTTGGACCACGTCTTGTACGTCGAATTGATATAGTTCTGTGCGGCAAGGCCAAGCACCGTGCAGACAAGCACAACCAGCAGGTACAGCGGGTCGATGCCAAAGCCGTATCCATAGTAGTAGGGCATACGAATTCCTCCGAATCGAGTTACACGTTGGAGGCATTCTACCCACTCAGCAGACTAGGCTTCCCTATAACAACTCAATCTTTCCGTCCTTCACGGTGAGCCCCATATTGCCGGAAAGCAGATCGTCCAGGCGCGAACCCACAAGCTCAAAACGCCAGCCTTCGCGCAGGGGACTTTGCTCAGGATGCTCGATGTAATCGGCCAGGTCATCGCGCGAGGCAATGACCGAGGTCGCCACCCCCGAGCGCTCGGCAACCAAGCGAATAAGCGCATACATCAGGTCCGTCACGCTCTCAAGCTCCGGCGAAATCTGGCGATGCCCGCGCACCATGAGCGGCAGGCGATCGTGCGGGCAGCTCGCACCGCGCTTGATGGCCATGAGCGCGCCGTCCACGTCGCGCTCCCCCAACTGGTCGGTACCGCGAATGCTACGGAACTCCTCAACGCGCACGGGATTGCGCTTAACGAGCGCCAGCAGCGTATCGTCGGACATGACCCACTTGCGCGGGATGTTGCGGCGCTCGGCGCGGTCCTCGCGCCAGGCGGCGAGCTCGCGCGCGATGCCCAACTGGTGACGGCTGCACGAATTGATGCGTTTGACCTTACGGAACGCCTCGTGGCGATCGGCGCGATAGTGCGACTCGTCAGCCAGCGGGCGCAGCTCGTCGAGCACCCAGTCCACGCGGCCCAGCTCGCGCAGGCGGCTCATCATCTCGGTAAAGGCGACGATCAGGTACTTGACGTCATCGATCGCGTACTCGATCTGTTTGTCGGTCAGCGGGCGACGCGACCAGTCGGTCAGCGACTCGGTCTTGGGCAGCGAGACGCCGCAAAACGTCTGCACGAGCGCGCCGTAGGAAATCTGCTGGCGTTCGCCCAAAAAGGCGGCGGCCACCTGCGTGTCAAAAATCGGACGCGGCAGCACGCCCACGGTATGGAGCATAACCTCCATATCCTGCGAGCAGGCGTGGAAGACTTTGGTCACGCTCTCGTCGGCCATAAGCTCGGCCAGCGGCGACAGGTCGTCGATCACCAGAGGGTCGACCGCGACGCTCTCGGCAGGGGTGGCAATCTGAACCAAACACAGGCGCGGATGGAACGTGCGCTCGCGCAAAAACTCGGTATCGACGGCAATCGCGTCAAACTCACGGGCGCGCTGGCAAAAGTCGAGTAGAGCCTGATGTGTGGAAATGTACATATCAACCCATCGAATAAGGTTAGGCCCGAAAAACACGGGTAGGATATCGGCATTGCCTTACAACTATACTCGGTTAGTCACAGAACGGGAACGTAAGTATGCGCTGCCTTATCATCCACAACCCGGCATCGGGCCCCAGCTCAGATGAAATCTACGCATTCACGCACGCCCTCGCGCAAGGCGGCGACGAGGTCGTGATGCGCTTTATCGGCGATGGCATGGAGCCCGAGGACGCCGTGGCAGACGTGCGCGAGTTTGATCGCGTGGTCGTTTCGGGCGGCGACGGCACCGTCTCCAACGTGCTCGATCAGATGCGCGGATGCGGTGTCCCCACGCTCATCTTCCCCTCCGGTACGGCCTGCCTGTTCTTCAACAACATCGGCAATGCCCCTGAGGCGGCGGCGCTCGCCAAGGCCTGCCGTGCCGGTCGCACGGTCAAAGTCGACATGGGCGAGCTCTTTTGGCTCGACGAGAACGGCAGAGAGAAGCGCCACGGCTTTATCATCATCGCCGGCTCGGGCTTCGACGCCGAGATCATGATGAAGGCCGCTCCCACCAAAAACGACATCGGCGAGATCGCCTACTTCCTCTCTGCGCTCGCCACGCCCAACCCCACGGTGGCGCACTTTACGATTGAGCATGACGGCATTGTCGAGGAGCTCGACGGCATCTGCTGCATGGCCGGCAACACCTCGGTCATCCAAAACGACATCAACCTGTTCCCCGACTGCCGCATGAACGATGGCATGGTCGACATTGCGGTCATAGAACCCGTGCGCACCGTGCAGCTGCTGCCTACTGTGATCACCGCTGCGCTTGACCCCGCCGGCAAGGTACTCGGGCGCCCGCAGTTCAAGATCATCCAGACCAAGGAAGCCAAGATCACCTGCACCCCGTCGCTGGGCATGCAGTTCGATGGCGAGATTATCTCCAGCAATTCGGGCGTCTTTGGAGCCCGCGCGCTTCCGCAATGCCTCGACCTCATCGTCGACGAATTCTCACCGCTCGGAAAATAGGAGGACCCCATGAACGACAATCCCCTGATCGGCTTTATTGTCATCGTCTTGGCCATGCTCGTCGGTTACGCCATCAACGTGATTCACCGCCGAAAGAAGTAAATCCACATTGGTATGATATTCATCCAGTTATGGCCTCTCCCGCTGTTTATGCATTCGTCAAACAGCGGGGGATTTTCATTTCGGGCATTCCCAGCTACTTTATTCGGCTACAGTAATTACAGGGCGTCTTTATTAAAGTAAAGCTGCAAACTGAGTACGATTAACCGCTCATCGCATATTTCATCACGCTTATCGAGTAAGTTTCTTTCATAGATGAATATTGTTTCCAGTTCGTTACGCTAATGAGGTGTCTTTATTGGCTGAAGCCCTCTGGCGACAGAGGGCTTTCGCACGCTGGGAGGGAAAATGAGGAAAACTCGCCCCGTCAACGCGCTCAAGAAGCTAGGCATAGGCCTCGCCTTTGGAGCTGCGACCATCATGTCCATGCCGACATCTGCGCTCGCCTGCACGCAAATGTACATGGGCAAAAACCTTACGGCCGACAACAACACGTACTATGGTCGCGCCGAGGACTTTGGCCCGCGCTACCTCAAGCACTTTGGCATTGAGCCGTCGCATGCCCCCGGGTATACCTACGGCTCAGACGAGTCCGGCTTCTCATACAGGTCGACCAAGACTACATATCGTTATAGCTACGTGCGCGATCATCCTTCGCAGTGGCACGGGCGCTATGATGCCTACTCTGAGGCAGGCATCAATGAGAAGGGCGTGTCCTGCTCCGCAACGCTGACCACCAACATGAACGATAAAGCCGCCAAGGCAGACCCCCTGACCGACACTGGCATTGGCGAGTATAGCTACGGCAGCGTTATCTTAGGCGAAAGTGCCAAAGCACGTGAGGGTGTCGAGCTCCTCGGCAAGATCATCGACGAGCAGGGCGCCAACGGCAACGATCAGATTATCATCGCCGACAGCAACGAGACTTGGCTGTTTGCCGCACTTTCCGGCCACCAGTGGATCGCCATGAAGCTCGCCGATGACGTCGCCTCACTCAACCCCAACATCGGCGGACTCAATTACGATGTCAACCTTGATGACACCGAGAACTGCCTCCACTCCGAGGGCATCCAGACCATGCCCGAGAAAAATGGCTTCGCCGAGTACACCGACGGCAAGTTCGACGTTGCCAAGACCTATGGCAAAAGCGTCGCCGATTCCGGCGTTCATCAGTGGACTCGCTATGTCCAGGGCCGCGATTACTTCATGGCCCCGTTGACCAAGGGCGCGGATTACGACATCGTCACGGTTAAACCGAAAAAAGGCCCCGACCAAATCGGGGCCATGGTCAGCGAGATCCAGCCCCTGTTCTTCCAGCCCGGCAAGTCCGACTGGAACACCTTTGAGATGATCCGTGCATTTGGCAACCGCGGCGAAAATGTCCCCGGCCTCAACGCCAACACCGACGGTGTCTACGCCATCGGCACCGAAAGAAGCACCGAGACCAACCTCTTCCAGATCCGTCAGGACATGGACCCCGAGATCGCGACCATTCAGTGGGAGATGCTCTCCCGCGCCGCCTACTCCGTCGCTATTCCTCTGTACTCTGCACTGCTCACCGAGGTCAGCCCCTACTTCAGCAATCAGGATGTCTCCTACGATCACTGCGAAGAGACGGACATCGTGAACAACGAGGAGCCCGAGAACTCCATCAACTACGTCCTCATGGACATTAGTTCCCTCTGCTACGAGCACCGCGAGCAGCTCGGCACCGGCGTTCGCGCCTACCTCGACGCTCTCCAGAACGAGCTCATCGAACAGAACCTTGAGGTCGATGCTGCTATGCAGGCCGAGACCACCACTGAGGGCCGCACCGCCCTGGCAAACAAGGCCGGCAAGGCTGCCACTGAGAACACCTACGTCAAGTGCAAGGCCCTGCTCCAGGAGATGCGCGCTTATCTGAAGGCTGAGGATTTCAGCACGCCCTTCACCCCGAGCGACCTGAACACCGAGACCAACGGCCTCAAGGTGTCCATCACCTACGCCAAGGACGCTCTTGCCACCGACCCGGTAACCCCGGATCAGCCTGGCACCCCCGAGCAGCCTGGTACTCCTGAGCAGCCCGGTACCCCCGAGCAGCCCGCTAAGCCCGAGCAGCCCGCTAAGCCCGAGCAGCCCACCACCAAGCCCGAGAAGCCTGGCAAGTCCGACACCACGACCACAGTAACCACCAACAAGACGAACACCAAGGGCGGCCTGCCCACCACTGGCGATCGTTTTGATGGCCGCATGGTGGCCGCATTCGCCATCGCTGGCGTTGCCGTCATCTCTGCAGGCGGTTACTTCCTCTACCGTCGCAATAAGGAGTAACGTCTTAGCTGAGCGGGCGAGGCAGCAATGGCAGCCTCGCCCGCTTAACCCGCCTTTTTGGCCGACGGGAAACCCACGGGAAACCCGCCTGAAATCTTTTTAAAAAAGATTTCCCCGCACACACTTCGCTGTGCTATAGTGCAGCGCAACAGCAACTAGGTGCGACCGCGCCACGGCATCACGAAAGGAGCCACCAACATGAAGAACACGATGAAATCTCTCAACAACTGGTGGTGGCGTGATGCGAATACGATCGGTCGACAGTGAGTCCCTCACGCCTGTTTTTGCGCTCTAGGTGATTGGAAGGCCTCCGGTTTCGACCGGGGGCCTTTTTCTATCTCGAGCCCGATCGCATTCGCATCACGCGCCTCCGCTTTTCTCTTGCAATCCCCTTCCGAAAGGATTTTCACCATGTCTCAGAACACCACCGCCACCCAGCCCCGCACCGTCCAGACCGCCGACCGTGGCAAACTCGATGTCCGCGCCCTCGTCCTGCTCGCCATCCTGCTCGCCGCCGGCTTCATCCTCAACTTCACCGTCGGCAAGGCAATCTCGGGCATCTCGGGCGGCATGATCAGCCCCGAGTTCATCATCTCGGCCTTCTGCCTCACCATCCTGGTCGTTCGCCCCAACATCGGCCAGGCGCTCGTCATTGGCCTCATCTCGGCTGCCGTGATCCAGATCACCACCACTTCGCCGTTCGTCGATTTTGCCGCCGAGGGCATCGCCGCCATGCTCATGGCCGGCATCGTCAACGCCGCCGGCAAGAACGGTCAGGTCAAGCCTGCCGTCGCCATCGTCGCTACCTTCGTGACCACCTTTGTCTCCGGCGTCATCTTCATGGTTATCAAGATGGCCATGCTTGGCGTGGTCGGCGAGCTCGCCGCCGCCATGCTGCCCGTCGTCGCCATGACCGCCGTCTTTAACGCCATTCTGGTCGGCGCCCTCTATCTGCCCATTCAGAAGGCCCTGAAGCTCAACTAACCCGCTCGGCTTTATGAGCCACCCCATCTTGGCGTTCATTCGTCGCTCGCGTACCCAAGTACGCTTCGCTCCTCTTTCGCGCCAACCTGGGGCCCCTCGTAAAGCCGTCTCCGCACTCCACCAACAAAGACTGTCCCAAACAACTAGCTCTTGGGGACGTTCTTAAACGACTAGTCATTAAAGAACGTCCCCGATGACTATGAAAGGTATCCATGGAAACGATCATCAACGTCGACGATGTCTCGTTCTCCTATGGCACGCAGACCGAGCAGGCGCTCAGCCACATCTCACTCAGCGTGAACAAGGGAGATTTCATCGGCATCATCGGGCCCTCGGGCGCCGGCAAGTCCACGCTTGCCGCCTGCCTGTCGGGCGCCGTGCCCCACCACTACACCGGCACGTTCTTTGGGTCCGTCATGGTTGACGGCCACGACACCTGCGAGGTCTCGTTGACCGACGTGTCGCAAATCGTCGGCAGCGTGCTGCAGGATATCGACACGCAAATGGTCGCCTCGGTCGTCGAGGACGAGATGCTCTTTGGCCTCGAGAACTTTGGCGTCCCCCATGACCAGATCGAGCAGCGCGTGAGCGAAACGCTCGAGACCGTCGGCATCAGCGACCTGCGCGACCGCGAGATTGCCACCCTCTCGGGCGGACAGAAGCAAAAGGTAGCCATCGCCGCCATTCTCGCTATGCGTCCGCGCGTCTTGGTTCTCGACGAGCCCACCGCGGCACTCGACCCTGCCAGCTCCACGCTGGTCTTCGAGACGCTGCGTGAGGCAAACCGCGCACTTGGAATCACCATCGTCGTCGTTGAGCAAAAGGTCGCCCTGCTCTCGGAGTACTGCAACCGCGTGCTCGTGCTCAACCATGGCGAAATCGCGCTGCAGGGCGAACCACACGAGGTCTTCGCGCATACCGACGAGCTCCGTGCCATCGGCGTCGACTGCCCTCGCGTCACGCGTATCTTCAATAGCCTCGAGGCCGATGGCCTGGTAAGCGGTACCCCTTGCTTGGATGTCGATGAGGCCGAGCGCCTGATTTCGGGCATCGTCGACCCCGCACGCGCGGCCAGCGAAACCCAGGCGCCCGCCGGCTCCCCGCATGCACCGTCGTTGCGCCCTCATGCCAAGGACGCCGAACCCGTACTCACCTTCGACCATGTTGAGTTTGCCTATCCCAATGGCGGCGCCGCCGTACACGACCTCAACCTGACGCTCTATCCCGGCGAGCTCGTGGGCATCGTCGGCCAGAACGGTGCCGGCAAGACCACGCTCACCAAGCTGCTCACGGGCCTGCTTAAGCCCGCCTCGGGCAGCGTGCGCGTCACGGGACTGGATACCGCAGCCGTTCCCACGAGCCGCATCGCCCGCGAAGTCGCAACCCTCTTCCAAAACCCCGACCGCCAGATCTGCAAGGACACCGTGCTCGACGAGGTCGCCTTTGGCCTGGAGCTTGCCGGCATCGACCGTGCCGAGGCGCTGCGTCGCGCCCAGCTCGTCGTCGATCGCTTTGGCTTGCCGGCCGACGAGGCGCCCTTCTCGCTCTCGCGCGGTCAGCGCCAGATGGTGGCACTCGCCTCCGTCGTGGTCGTAGAGCCCAAAATCGTGGTGCTCGACGAGCCCACGAGCGGCCTTGACTACCGTGAGTGCATGATTGTCATGGAAACCGTGCGCACCATGGCCGAGCGCGGCTGCGCCGTCATCATGGTCTGCCACGACATGGAAGTCGTATCCGACTTTGCCGAGCGCATCGTGGTGATGGCCGACGGCCGCATCCTCGAGCGCGGCCGCACGCACGAGCTGTTCTCGAACATCGAGCTCATGCAGCAAGCCTACGTTGAGCCACCTCAGGTCATAGAGCTTTCTCATCGTCTGGCATCCTCCGTCTCTCCCGTCTTTGCGCAGGTGAGCGAGGTCACCGATGTCGTTCGAATTACCAAGGAGATGGTCCACCGTGGTTAACGTCATCGACTACATGCCGGGCGATACGCTACTGCATCGTTTGAACCCCGTCGTCAAACTGGGCCTCGCCGCCGCCATCATCGTCGGCATCTTCTTGTCCGACACCTACGTGGCGCTGCTGGGCTTTTTGGCACTCACCCTTGCGCTGGGTGCCTATGCCGGCGTCGTCGACCGTCTGTTCTCGTTGCTCAAGTTGCTGATTCCGCTCGCGCTTATCATGCTGGTGCTCCAGCTAGCCTTTATGCGCGATGGCAACGTGGTGTGGGGCTTTATCACCGACACGGGCCTCATCACGGGATCGAAGGCCTGCCTGCGCCTGCTGGGCGTGGCGTTACCACTCATCCTCATGCTCATGGTGACCAAGCTCAACGACCTTGCCAACGCCTGCGTCGATGTGCTGCACGTGCCGTATCGCTATGCCTTCACCTTTACCACGGCGCTACGCTTTGTGCCGGTGTTTGGTCAGGAGATGAACGCCATCATGGAAGCGCAGACCGCACGCGGCGTCGAGTACGACACCAAGAACCCCATCAAGAAGCTTAAGCTCATGCTGCCGTTGTGCGTGCCACTGCTCATCTCGAGCGTGGGCAAGACCGATGCCACAGCCTTGGCGGCAGAACAGCGCGGCTTCTATCTGCGTACACGCGCCAGCTCGTACAAGCGCTACCCCATCAAGGGCTTGGACATCGCCGTGCTCATCGTCAGCATCGCCCTCATCGCCATCGGCTTCCTGTTCTAGTTCGCCACCGGCAGCAACCGCCCAACGCAAAAGGCCTCGGCTCGCACCAAACGAGCCGAGGCCTTTACTGTTTCACCAGATAAAACCTACCAAAATTAACCTGTCCCTTTTTGACAGGTCGGAAGCTAGAGGCGGTAGGGGGCGCCGCTGCGGATGATGGATTCGCGCACCAGGACATCCATGGCATCGAGGGTGATCTCGGGCATCTCTCGATACTTCTGCAGCACCGATAGCTCGGTGCAGGCCAGAATGACACGGTCGCAGCCGCTACGGGCGAACTCCCACATCACGCGGTCGAACTTATCCATATCGGGCTCACGTCCGGCTTTCACATCATCGTAGATAAGCGACATCACATCGTTCTGACGTTTCTCGCTGGGATAGACGACCTCAACACCCGCAGCCTCGCATTCGCGGCCGTAGACGCCCGCGCCCACGGTTCCGTCGGTGCCCATAATGCCAATCTTGTGCACCGGCTCGGCCGGCATACTCAGGTTGGGGTCGAACTCGCACTCCCCCATCACCGCACCCGCAAGGGCATAGCGCACCGACTCACGCGGCATGTGGATAATCGGCACCTTCGTAAACGACTGGATCTGGTCGTAGAAGTAGTGTGACGTGTTGCAGGGAATGGCAATGTGCGCACAGCCCAGCGACTCGAGTGCCTGGGCACACTCTTTCATGGTCGCCAGCAGCTTGGCGTGCTCGCCAGTCTTAATGGCCAGCGTGCGGTCGGGCATGGTCGACTTGGAGAGCACCACCATGTCGATATGATCCTGATCGCAGGCAGCAGCCGTATGACGCACTACCTGGTCGTAGTAATACGACGTGGCCTCGGCGCCCATGCCGCCGATAACTCCCAGCTTTTCCATCGCCGCCTCCTTGGTGACGCTTGCGCAATTGCGCGTATCATACCCGCGCCCGCCCGATGTAAACCGGACGGGCGCCGCACTCATCTACTTGTAATACGTCTTGAACAGCTTAAAGTGGCGCAGCTTGGTGTGCCACATGCGCAGCCAGCGGTTAAAGACAAAGTCGCCCTTCATAAACGAAGGGTCGGCGCCCTTGCCTTCCTTGTCCAGGCGATGCACCTTAGCGCGCAGCTCGGGATCCTTGACGTACTTGTCGACGACGCCCATGGGGACGACCATCCACAGCGCCTCGTCCTGCGCCGTCACAAACTCCGGCTCAAACGGGCGGTTGAACACATACTCGTCCACCACATACTTGGCAACGTTAAAGCCGCTGTTAGTGACGTAGTAGTTGCTGCGACCTTGGCGCGTGTTGAAATCGAAGAACTTAAACGAGCCGTCGCGCTCGTCGTACTTAACGTCAAAGTTGGAATAGCCCACAAAGTGAAGGTCCTCGAGCAACTTGCGCACGCCGCCCATGAGCTCGTCATTGGGCTCGGTGATGATACAGGCGTGGTTGCCGACACCGTGAGGCTGATGCTCCTCGAGCAGCACGTGACCCAGGCACATCATGCGCACCTTGCCGTTGCGGTCGGAATAACTGGTGAGCACGCGCATGCACTCGTCATTGCCGGGCACGCGATCCTGCAAGATCAGGTCGTCGGTGTAGCCGCTGGCATACGAGTCGCGAATGACCTGTTCCAGCTCGGCACGGTCGGCAATCTCATAGGCCTTTTTCTGGCCCTCGAACTCGTGCTGCCACCACATGATGCCGTCAGAAGGCTTCAGGATCATCGGGTAGGGGAAGTCAATCTGGTCGAGCACTTCGGCAGGTGCCTCGCCTTGGGCGTTCAGCATCGCCATGGTGAAGGTAAAGGTATGCGGATAGGGCACGCCGTGCTTCTCGCACAGCTCGTAGAAGATCTCCTTCTTCTGACATTGCTCAAGCATGCTATAGGGAGCGTAAGGCGCGACGATGTTATCCGCCAACTCATGGGCATCCTTGGCCTGAGCCACGAGGGCAACATAGTTATCGCCACAGCCCACAAGGACAATCGTCTTATCGGCATGCGCTTGGGCAATGCCGTTGACGGTCCTGAGCATCACAGGCATGGTATCGATATCCACGCTGGGCGTGTAGTCGATAATCTGGCTACGGTACGCGGGACCCGTCTGGTACTTGCCAAAGACCAGGCTCTTGACCTGGTACTCCTCGTAGAAGGCGCGCGCCACCGAATAGGCGTTGATGTCGCCACCGAGCAGCACGGGAATGAACTCGCGCTCTGTAAACTGCAATGCCATGGAAACTTCCTATCATGAACTGCCCACACAACGGGCGGTCTTTGCGCAACTGATTTATTCTAGCGTGCCGAGCCGCTGGTGCCCAAAGCTCCACCGTATCTATGGCAATCGACGTAATCGTCCAGCATAAAGGCCGCACTCACCGCGATGAAGCCTTGTAGCTGCAAACCCCCTGTTGAGATAGCTTTTACAGCCCTAAACTCCTCTTAAACAGGCCCCCGTAACGTTAAAGTTGAACTCTATGGTTTCTCAACAATTCATCATAACTGCAGGTCAAAGCCAAAGCCTCAAGTTCAACTTGACCCTTTGGAACCTTTAAGGTTCAAGTTGAGGTCGAAAGCAGTAGTAGAATACCGTTCGAACCATAACCTACGATTGATTGCAGAGGGACTGGATGCAGCATTCGAATCATCGCACCGCAGCGCTCATTGCGTCGAAGCCGGCTCGTATCATCACGAGCGCCGCGCTCGCCGTTGCGCTGACGGCCACGCCGATGCTCTCCCCCGTTGCGGCGTATGCCGCCTCGCAGGCAACGCAGGACCAGCTTTCCGCAGCCCAGCAGAAGATCGAAGCCGCCACGAGCGCCTACAACGACGCCCGCACCAAACTCGATGACCTGCAAAAGCAGATTGACTCCAATGAGGCAAGCATCGAGGAAATCGAGGCTAAACTTCCCGAGCAGCAGGCCAAGGCAAGCTCCGCCATGCGCGATCTGTACAAGTATCAGAAGGGCACCAATCCCATCGTGAGCTTCCTGGTCAACGCGCAGAGCCTGGGTGAGTTCATCACGACCTGCAAATACACCAACCAGATCACGAGCTCGAGCGTCGACGAGATCGAAGAGCTCAATAACATGCAAACCGAACTCGAGCAGAACAAGGCCGAGCTCCAGCAGGCCAAGTCTCAGCTTGAGGCAGAGCAGAAAAACGCCGAGGACGCGCTGGCGCAGGCCCAGCAGCTCCGCAGCGAGGCGCAGGCAAAAGCCGAGCAGGAAAATGCCGCCGAGCTTGCCAAGCTTGAGGCCGATAAGGCCGCTGCCGCCGAGAAGCTCTCGGGCGAGGGCGTAAGCGGCAGCAATTCCAGCAGCCAGGCCACCAACACCAACACCACCATCGACACCACGGTGAACAACTCCAATACCGGTAGTTCCGATTACGATTCGTTCATTAATGAGTGGACGAGCCGCATCGACAATTATCTCGCCGGCTCCCCTATGGCAGGCCAGGGCTACAACTTTGCCGTCGCCGCTTGGAATACCGGTGTCGACCCCCGTTGGTCCCCCGCCATCGCCTGCATCGAGAGCACCAAGGGTGCTTATTGCGCCAATTCTTATAACGCCTGGGGCTGGAGTGCACGTGGCGGCGGCTGGCGCAGCTTTGGCAGCTGGAGCGAGGGCATCTCCGCTCACGTTGCCTATCTGGGCGCCAACTACGGCTCCACCCTTACCCCGGCAGCGGCCAAAAAGTACTGCCCGCCCACGTGGCAGGACTGGTACAACAAAGTCGCCGCTCAGATGAACCGCATCTAAGTGCAACTGCAAAGGGCCCCAATGGGGCCCTTTTCTTTTAGGTAGCGGAGGTATCGACGACGCCGGTCGCATTGGCAACCGCGACTATGACGATCATGCATAGGAGCAGCACACCCAATGCCTTGAGCCAGAGTTTCGCGAGCTTCTTGCCGCGATAGCTGTCGAGCAGTGCGAATCGCCGACGAAGACGGCGCTTATCGAGCAGCGCAAAATGCATAAGCACCATAAGGCCATCGACAAAGAAAAAATACTCGATTATGAGAAGCCACGTCGGGTAGCTTTGGTTTGCTCCCGTGGGGTGAAAGACGGCAAAGTGACTTCCGGCAAAGAACACAAGCAGTGAGAAGCAGACGAGCGTATTCCAAATACGCCCCAGAGACTCCGGAACGCGAGAGAGCAGACCGCATGCAACAGAGGCGGCAGGCCTAGGAAGCCCTGTGGGGTTCTGGAGCCCTTGGGGCGTCAACGCCGTCTCCGAGGCCGGAGCACGGACAAGCACAGGCGCAGGAGGCCGCACGGGGCGACTTAGATCGTATGCCGCGCGCGTAGCCCGTCCCAATGCCTCCGCACTCGCAAAACGCTTGGCCGGGTCGAGCGCCATCGACATGCAGACGGCATCGGCAAGTGGAGTGGGAATGCCACGCGCCTCGCATTGCTCGCGCATGTCGAGCCCCGGTTTAGGGTCGACTCCCGTCAAGCAGAAGAACAACAGGGCGCCAAGTGCGTAGACGTCGCTGCGCACACTCGTCTGCCCAAACCCATACTGCTCGGGCGGGGCATAGGGTCGCGTGCCAAACTTGACGGTGTCGGCATCGGCGCCATCGCGCCATACGCGCGCGATCCCCAAGTCGATAATCACCAGCGATGAAAACGTCAGGCCCTCATCGAGCGTACGGCTCGCACCCGTCACGATGATATTCGACGGTTTGAGGTCGCGATGGATCACCGGCGCCGACGTCTCCCCCGCCATTGCAAAACCGGCGTGGAGCTCGCCCACGGCGTCGCAAAGGGCAGGATACAATTCACGTGCATAATCGGGGGTGGCTCCCAGGCGGTCCACCAGCGCCCCGAGCGTCTCCCCTTCGATGTATTCCATAACCACGTTGAGCTCGTCGCCCACACGACGACAATCGACGATTCTGGGCAGGTGCTCAAAACGCCTGCCTGCCCGCTGAGCGGCAAACAGACGCTCGTATGCCCCGCCGATTTGAGCCGAAGCATCGATGCGTTTACGGACAAAGGGGCCGAGCGAACCACCGCCGGTTCCTTCAAAGTACACAAGCTCGGTTGTTTCAACGGACGAGCGCTTAAGTACACGCTCCACGCGATAGCTGTCATCACGATCGAGCGACGCCAGGTGCTCGGCAAGCGCTGCGGTCAACTCGTCATCAGAATATGTTGGGGTCTGAGTATCCATAGCCTCCATCATAGCGCAGGGCGCAGACACCCCATGGCATCCGCGCCCCGTTCGTTTGCATCGTTGTTCGACAGCTCCACCGGCTCAGATATCAGCCGCTAACTCACCGTCTCCTCGCCAAAGCGATACAGCTCCTCGTTGACCTTTTGGAGACTGCACCCGCGATCGATGCAAAAGATGATAATCGCATCGCGGCGGTCCTTGCAGTTAAGGACGCTTACCCCGGCAGCCGTCAGCGCACGGTTAGTCTCTTTGAGCGTCAGCGCCATCGCAAAGGCAATCTGCAGCACCTTATTGCGACTCGGATGACGCGCACCGGTAAAGATCTGATAGCCAAAGGTCTCATTGAGATCGGCCATACGAACCACGCGCGAGCGCTCCAAGCCCTTTTCCTGCAGCAGCTGCTTCAGGTAGTCCGAAAGCGACGGGGCGGCAAAGTCGTGCTCCCTGATATAGTCATCGATGTTCGGCGCATCGAGAAGCTCATTGAGCAACTCCTCGGTCAGCTTTTTATCGGGCATACGACCTCACCTCCCCCAGTGCATGCAACATGCTAGAAACCGCTTACGTCCGAACGCTCCCAGCTAACAACCTGGTCGGGAGACACCGTACCCAGCGCCTCGAACTTCCAAGAGCCGCCCGCCTTCAGATGATTGGTGTTTGCAAGAGCCGTTCCAACCTGGTTGCCATCGGCATCATACAGAACATATTCAATCTGAATGTAGCTCTTTTCCTTGTCCGTATTATTGGTCAGCGTGCCCGTGATCTTATAGGTAAACTGATTGGAAGTGTCTTCAGCCTCGTCAGCAATGGTATACGGTTCTTGCGGTTCTTTTTGCTCCTCAGCCTGCTGTGTCGTCTCGGCAGGTTTTGCCGAATCGCTCGCAGACGAATCGGTTGAGTTGCCGCCCATAGAGCCCACGGCACCGACAATAACCAGCACCACGATGATGCCTAGGACAATCTTGACGATCGGCTTCTTTCCCTCTTTTGCCATTATTCATCCTTCCTACGATCCGGCTACCGTGCCGGCACACAGCACATCGTAGGAAGGATTGAACTTGAATTCATTAGCTGAGAGCTAAGGTTGCGGTAAACGGCCAATGCAGCTATCCAGACGCCGAGCAAACGCACTTTGCGTGACCGTCTGCTGGCTGTGTATCAACCCACCGTGACGGATTCCCCGGTAAAGGTACTCGCAAGCAACAGGATAAAGAAAACTAAATAGCTGATGCTCAATAGGTAGGCGACGACTAAAAAGATGGTCCATCCAACATTGGTCTTACCATCGGCACGACGTTGCTCGCGAGAACGGCACAGCCAGACCGTCACGCCAATGGCCACAATCAGCAGCACGAGCGCCGCCGCGGCCAACCCGGCAAGCGCAAACATCACGCCAATGCTCACAGCAATAACCGGAAGCAGCAGCAAGCCACACCCGCATCCACCCGGACTATATACGGAAGACTGTCGGCGCTTCATCGTCACTCCAAGTTAAGCAATCGTTTGTAGACATCGAGGCCTTTGAGTAGGATTTCCTCGTCGAAGAGCATACTATCGGTATGCAGAGCGCTTGTGGCATAGGCGGGGCAGCCATCCGAATCACTCGGGTTGTCTTGGTCCTCTGGCATACCCGTGCCCAGCAGGAAAAATACGCCCGGCAGATGGCGTTGATAGAACGCGAAATCCTCGGCAATCAGCAGCGGCTCGTCCACGAGCTGTAACTCGGGCAGAGCAGGCGCGATTCGATCAAACAACTCGGGATCGTTGTCGACCGGCGGATAGCCCTCGGCAAAGTCGAGATCGTACGTGCAGCCCGTTGCAGTGCATGCCTCATCAAGCACGCGGCGCACACCCTCGCGTGCACGGTCGAACATGCCGTCCGTAAACACACGCAAGCTGCCGGCCACATAGGCCTCCCCCGCCACCGCGTTGCAGACGGTACCGGCCTGCAGCAGGCCAAACTTGCCGATACAGGGCTCGTCGGTGCCCAGTTCGTCCATCAGCTCGCGCTCGGTAACCAAAAACTTCGCTGCCGCCAACGCGGCATCGTGTGACTCCTCAACCGGCACACCATAAGTCTTAGCAATATGGATACTCGTACCGTGAATATGGATATGCGTCTCGCTCGAACGCGCCAGCAGCGGACCAGAACAACTCGCCAGCGTGCCGGCAGACAGATCGGGCCACACATGGAAGCCAAAAATGCGGTCGGCCCCATAGCGCTCGAACACACCACTCTCGCATACCGTCTTGGCACCACCGGTCGTTTCCTCGGCCGGCTGGAACACAAAAAGCACGTTGCGTTTAAGTGAACCCGGCTGCTCGCGAATCGTGCGGTCGACATACGTCGCGGCGGCGAGCGCCATGGCCATGTGTCCGTCGTGCCCGCAAGCGTGCATCTTGCCGGGATGAGACGAGGCGAAGGCCGCACCCGTCGCCTCGGCAATGGGCAGCGCATCCATATCCGCACGAATCGCCGTGGCATGCGTGGCACCAACGCCAGCGTCAAAGAAAGCGCAGACGCAGCTGGGGCACGGATGGGTCACCTCGCAGGCAAGCGACGCCAACACGCCCTCGATATAGGCAATAGTCTGCGGAAGATCGAAGTCGAGCTCCGGGATCCTGTGCAAGTCGCGCCGATAGCAACGGAGTTCTTGGAGCTCGGTCATAGAGGTTCCTTTCATTGGTGTGCGCCGGTTGCTATCTATTGTGCCGCAAGATTGCCATACCCTTATTTCCAGCATATCCCTGCATTTTTTAAACGTTATATACGAATACTCTTGTTTGGTAAAGTGCAACGTGGTAGGGTCGTTACCACTTGATAGAGGCGCGGGCACGAAGAACCGCGGGCGAGCCGGCAGGCTTTGACCCCGTGGGGAGGCGAAACCCGCCGAACTGGGTTTTTCGGGCACGAACAACCTGGTGGGCCTGTGGGAAACACCCACAGGACTGTCTGCAGCAATGCGGGAGCGCTATCCGGACATTGGGTCCACGCTATGCGGATTCGATGCGCAGATGGCGCCGTCTGGATAGCGAGGTTTACGGGACATGGCATTGACCCCCAACGAGGCATATGCGGCCAAGCAGCCGTTTGTGGACAAGGAGACGCTCGAGCATATCGTCGAGCAGTTCCCCACGCCGTTTCATCTATACGACGAGGCGGGCATCCGCCGCAACATGCAAGAAGTGCGCGACGCCTTTGCATGGAACCCGGGCTTTAAGGAATACTTTGCCGTCAAGGCCAACCCCAACCCGGCGCTCATCTCCATTCTCAACGAATACGGCTGCGGCTGCGATTGCTCGAGCTATACCGAGCTCATGATCGCCCGCTCGCTGGGTATCACGGGACACGACATCATGTTCTCGTCCAACGACACGCCGGCGGCCGACTTTGAACTCGCCGACAAGCTGGGCGCCATCGTCAACTTTGACGACATCAGCCATATCGAGTTCTTTGAGCGTGTCGCGGGGCCCATCCCCAAGACAGTCAGTTGCCGCTTTAATCCGGGCGGCTTGTTCCAGCTCTCCAACGGCATCATGGACAACCCGGGCGACTCCAAGTACGGCATGACCACCGAGCAGCTCTTCGAGGCCTTCCGCATGCTCAAGGCCAAGGGTGCCGAGGACTTTGGCATCCACGCATTCCTTGCCAGCAACACTGTCGCCAACGACTACTACCCCAAGCTCGCGCGCATCCTCTTTGAGCTTGCCGTACGCCTGGAGCGCGAGACCGGCGCACACGTCGCCTTCATCAATCTGTCCGGCGGCGTCGGCATCCCCTACCTGCCCGAGCAGCAGGCCAACGACATTCGCGCCATCGGCGAGGGAGTACACGCGGCATACGACGAGATCCTGGTTCCCGCCGGCATGGACGATGTGGCCATCTGCACCGAGATGGGCCGCTTTATGATGGGCCCCTACGGCTGCCTGGTCACCAAGGCTATCCACGAGAAGCAAATCTACAAGGACTATATCGGCGTGGACGCCAGTGCCGTCGACCTCATTCGTCCCGCCATGTATGGCGCTTACCACCACATCACGGTGATGGGTCAGCCGGGCGGCGCCGACAAGGCCACAGCGCCCGTCACGAACACCTATGACATCACGGGCAACCTATGCGAGAACAACGACAAGTTCGCTATCGATCGCGAGCTGCCGCATATCGACATGGGTGACCTGCTTGTAATCCACGATACCGGCGCGCATGGCTACTCCATGGGCTACAACTACAACGGCCGTCTGCGCTCCGCCGAGGTCCTGCTGCGCCCCGATGGCTCGGCCGACCTCATCCGTCGCGCCGAGCGCCCGGGCGAATACTTTGCCACGCTCGACGTGCTGCCGTGCGGCCGAGAGTTGCTGGCCAAGTCGCGCGCCGAAAGTGCCCGCCGCCGCGCTCAGGACGAGCGCCTGGCCGTCGCCGCTCAGTGGAACAAACGCATCCAGATCGCGGAAGCGAAGGAGAAGAACATGGACATCCGCAATCTCGAGGGTTCAATCGTCGCCCTTGTCACGCCGTTTAAAAAGGACGGCAGTGTCGACTTTGACGCGCTCGAGCGCCTTATCGATTTCCACCTGCAAAATGGCACCGACGCCATCCTCACCCTGGGCACCACCGGAGAGAGTGCCACGATGACCGACGACGAGGACAACTCCGTTGTCGCCGCAGTGGTCAAGCAGGTTGCGGGCCGAGTCCCCGTTATTGCCGGCTCGGGCTCTAACTCCACGCAGACCATGCTCACTAAGTCGCTCACTTACCAGGGCCTGGGCGCCGATGGTCTGCTGCTCATTACCCCCTACTACAACAAGTCTAACGAAGAGGGCATCTACCAGCACTTTAAGACCGTGGCCGACGCCGTGGACATCCCCTGCATTCTGTACAACATCCCCGGCCGCTGTGGCTGCGGCATCAGCGAGCGCAACGTAGAGCGCTTGGCCGCGCACCCCAACATCATGGGCATCAAGGAGGCCTCGGGCAACGTCGCCTACGCGGCCAAGATCGCCCACCTGCTGTCAGACGACTTCCGCATGTACTCGGGCGAGGATGCCCTCACCGTGCCGCTCATGAGCCTAGGCGCTTCGGGTACCATCAGCGTGTGGGCAGACGTTCAGCCGCAGCTCGTGCACGACATGTGCCGTGCCTATCTGGACGGCGACGTGGAGCGCGCCCGCGATATCCAGATTGCCGGTCAGCCGCTCATCAACGCCCTCTTTAGTGAGGTCAACCCCATCCCCGTCAAAGAGGCGCTCGCTCAGATGGGTATGATCGAGGCAAACTACCGTATGCCGCTGTGCCCCATGGCCAACGACACGCGCGCTGCACTTACCGATGCTTTGAAGGGAGCTGGTCTGCTTGATTAAGACCGTCATTATGGGAACGGGCCGCATGGGCTCGCTCATCCGCACTACCGCCGAGGGCATTGTCAACGCCGCTGGAGAGGCCGTTTTTGACATCGTCGCCCAGATCGGCTTCGACTTGTCCGAGCTCGAGAACGCCCCAGCAGCCGACGTCATCATCGACTTCTCGAACGTTGCGGCCTTCAATGCTGTCGTCGCCTATGTCGAGCGCACGGGCGCGGCGTTGGTCTCGGGCACCACGGGCTACACGCCCGAGCAGATGGATCGCCTGCGCGAGCTGGGTCAGAACGCCCGCGTCATGCACTCCGGCAATTACTCCATCGGCATCGCGGCCCTGCGTCATCTGGTGGCACAGGCCACGCGTGAGCTGCCCGGCTTTGACTGCGAGATTGTCGAGACGCACCACAACCAAAAGGCCGACGCCCCCAGCGGCACCGCGAAGCTGCTGCTCGACGCCGTCGTCGAAGCCGAGCCCGAGGCAGGTTACCACCCCGTCTATGGTCGCGAGGGCATGTGCGGCGCTCGCGATCCCAAGGAAATCGGCATGCACTCGCTGCGCGGCGGCACCGTCGCCGGCGTGCACGAGGTAAGCTTTTTCGGCCAGGACGAGGAAGTCACGCTTAGCCATCGCGCCACGAGCCGCCAGATCTTTGTCAACGGCGCTCTGGCCGCCGCTCAAAAGCTCGTCGTCCGCGACCCCGGCTTCTACACCTTCGACCAGGTCATGTTCGCCTAACCAGCTATCTACCGTACCCACGCAAAGGAGAGACAGCATATGAGTAACGCAGCCGAGATGGATGCCCAGGAGATTATCAATTACATCGCCACCGCGCCCAAAAAGACGCCCGTCAAGCTGTATGTGCGCGAGAAGCCCGGCATGAAGGTTGCCTGGGGCGATGCGCACGTCTACGGCGGCCGTCGTGGCAAAACTGTCTTTGGCGACTGGGATGAGCTAAAGGCCATCCTCGATGCCAATGCCGACTCCATCGACTACTACGACGTCGAGAATGACTGCCGCAACTCCGCCGTCCCCATGCTCGACCTTAAGGGCATCAATGCCCGCATCGAGCCGGGCGCGATCATCCGCGACCGCGTCGAGATCGGCGACCGCGCCGTCATCATGATGGGTGCCATTATCAACATCGGCTCCGTCATTGGCGAAGGCTCCATGATCGACATGGGCGCCGTGCTGGGCGGCCGCGCCACCGTGGGCAAGAACTGCCACATCGGCGCCGGCACCGTGCTGGCAGGCGTTGTGGAGCCCGCCAGCGCCACGCCCGTCATCATCGAGGACGATGTCATGATCGGCGCCAACGCCGTGGTCCTGGAGGGCGTGCACGTAGGCAAGGGCGCCGTCGTTGCCGCCGGCGCCGTGTGCGTCGAGGACGTCCCCGCCGGTGCCGTCGTGGCCGGTGTTCCCGCTCGCGTCATCAAGATGCGCGACGAGAAAACCGACAGCAAGACCGGCTTGGAAGAGGGTTTACGTCAACTGTAGGGTTACGCGGTTTTACCAAACCGCGTAACTAGCCGACGCTGCAAACGCCCCAGAGCGGCAATCTGACGTTCAGTCGTCGGGCATGACCAAAAGGTCAATGCCCTCCTCTTTCACGTCACCTTGCTCGCTCTGGGTCGTTTTCGCTGACTTATGCTCAGCCTGTGGGGCAATTCAGCCCTAAACAAGAAGGCCGAGGCCCCAAAGAGCTTCGGCCTTTGCTTTCTCGCTGTAGGCGTAACGCAACTTATCGATTCTCGATGCTGCCGATGTTTTTGAGCTCGATGGAGATGAGGCCGTTGGGCTCGTTGACGAACTCGATGTACTCGGAGTTCGAACCCATCTCGGCCGGGAAGCTGATCTCGATACCCGTGTCGGTACGGATCTTATGATTGCGCACCGCCGCGCGTTCGACCTGCTTGCGCTCCACGGGCACACGCTCAGGCACCTTCTCCTCGGTCAGTGCCGCGCGCACGCTCTCCTTGATAACCGGTTCGTCCTCAAAGACCTCATCGACGATATCCCAAGGCGGCAGCTCCTCGTCATCCTCGACCTTCTCGGCCACAGCGGCCTTAACCTTGGCGAGCGCCACGGCCGTGTTGGCGCCGTGCTCCTCGGCGACTTCCTCGACCACGCGCGTCACGGTGTCGATGACTTCCTTGCCCGATACGCCCGTGTCGCACTGCAGCAGGCCATCGGGGATAAGCATACGGTCCTCGCCGGCAATCTTGCGCTTCTTGTCCACGTAGCCGATCTCCATGGTACTCGCGCGTACGATGGCATAGCTCGGCACCTTTTGCGAGGGGTTCGGCAGAATGGCGTAGTGGCGCGCGATGTCGTTGCGCACCTCCCCCTCCTCGCGGCCCACTTCGTGCATAAAAGCCTGCTTGGAGCCCAGCAGCATCACGGCAAACCAGCGGGCATCCTCATCGTCATCAAAGTCCGCCACAAGCACGTCAGTGGACTCGGCTTTCTCGGCCTTGGTGAGCTCGGAGGAGATAAACTCCGCAATCTGCTGCGACAGGTCCACGAACTCGCGCTCGCCAAAGAAATAGCCCTTGAGCTCGCCGCCGAATGCGGAGTTCTCGGCAAATGTGGCACGCTTGTTATCAGCCGAGGTACGAGCACGCCGCAGGTGCGTGGTTACGAAATTACGCACGGTGCGGCTCTCGATATCGAGCTCGCGTTGACTCATGACGTTAACGGCAGAGTCAAAGTCCAGGATATGCAGAATCGCATGATTGATTTTCATATACGGCATTCCGTTCTAGATCGATTTCGGCACGAACCAGTATAGCGGTCGAGCCCGCCCCAGGCGCATCGAAGATTGGTGCATCGGGGACAGGTTGCTTTGCACCAATGGCTAGCGCAGGAGCTCGGACTGCCAAGCCTCGAGCTGTTCTGCCAAACTCTTGCCGGCAGCGGGCATGTCGACCTGGGGACGTTTGGGCAGAAGCGCACACTTAAGAATCGCAACGATAGTCTGCGAGACAAAGCGTCGCGTATCCTTGTCAAAGCCTTGCGCAGTCTGGAGCATCACGGGCAGGCTCTCGCGCAGATTCCCAGCGATATCCGCAAACCGCTCAGCACCTGTAGCCTCAAACACGGAGAACAACGCATCTACAAAACGCTCGCGCTCGCTAGGTGACACTGCAAGCAGCATCTCGCGAATGGAGCCATCAACGTATCGAGCACCGGCGGACAGGCGCTCACAGTACACGAAGTCGCGACCATCAACCACCCAGCTAAAGGGATTGTGCTGCAGCAGGCTGAACTCGGTGCTCTCAACGATGGCATAGTCCTCCTGTGTCTCGAACATCATGCCAAAGATCGACGACCGAGGTAGCGTCTTGTCGATTCGACCGGAAAGATCGGCAAAGGCGTTGCCGTTCAGAAACTCCTCGACGAAGCCCGGACCATCATGGGAATACACCCGTTCGATTCGCTCACGGGCGACATCGGAGCACATCGCCGCACCGTACACCGCAAGGTTTCCACCCTTGGAATGACCTCCGCACGAAAGCGGCCCGTCAATCGCATCCGCCGCCTCGTCCACATAACGCGCCGCGGATTCCTGGGCCGGCACAGGACAACGGAATGCCATGTTAAAGTCCTCTTTCCAGCCCACAATCGTACTGTCGGTCCCCCGGAAGGAAAGATAGCTAAACCCCGCCGGAAACCGGAACGCCATGGCTGCAAACTGCTCTGTCGCCACCACATCGCTCACGGCACGATAGCCGCAAACGTGCACGCCACGGTAGCGAGGGCTTGCTGCCACGGCCTCCAACAAGGCCCTGCTCCCCTCTGGGTCCCACAAATCGTCAATCATATCCCGGTAGCACTCGGCACGCAGCAGCTCGCGTACGTCTAGGCCCTGCCAGTTCGTCAGCTCCGCCATATCACTCGGCAAACGCAAATAGGACAACCACGCAAAGACCAGGCTATCCACCGCGCAGAACGGCCGTTCCTCAAACGGGTCAAACACCGTCTGGGCATAGGTCAAAAAATTAGGCGAATCCGACATGGCGCTCCCATCAACCATGGTGTATAGGGATGGTGCATTGGGGTCAGGTTACTTTGCACCAAAAAGGCGCCCGGGCCGTGTGGACCCGGACGCCTTCATTGTAGCTTTTCGCTCTAGCGAGCTTGATTTAGCAGGAGAAGTCGACGCTGTCGATGATGTCCTTAAGGGCCTTTGCAGAGACGGTGAGCTCATGCTGCTCGTCATCGTTCAGCGGCACGGGAACGCGGCAAACGACGCCGTCGCGGCCAACGACCGTCGGCATGGAGATGGCAAGATCGGACAGACCATACTCGCCCACCATGAGCGAGGAGACGGGCAGAACGGTCTGCTCATCACGCATGACAGCGGTGCAGATGCGCTTGACGGCCATGGCGACGCCATAGTAGGTGGCGTGCTTCTTCTCGATGATGGTGTAGGCGGAGTTCTTGACGTCCTCGGCGATACGCTTCTCAGCAGCCTCATGCTCCAGGTGGCCGTGAAGCTCACAGAAGGTGTTCAGCGGAACGCCGGCAACCTGAGCGCTGGACCAAGCGACAAACTCGGAGTCGCCGTGCTCACCCATGACATAGGCCTGAACATCGCGCGGGTCGACCTCGACGTGGGCACCAAGCATCTGCTGCAGGCGGCCAGTGTCGAGCACGGTACCGGAACCGATGACGTGGCCCTCGGGCAGGCCGGACATCTTGATGGCGGCGTAGGTCAGAACATCGACCGGGTTGGAGACGATGAGCAGAATGCCGTCGAAGCCGGACTTCTTAATCTCGGGGATAATGGACTTAAAGATGCTGACGTTCTTGTTGACCAGGTCCAGGCGGGTCTCACCGGGCTTCTGGGCAGCGCCAGCGGTGACGACGATCATGGCGGCGTCGGCGACATCGGAATAATCGCCGGCGTAGATCTTCATCGGCTCGGCAAACGTCATGCCGTGCGCGATATCCAGAGCCTCACCCTCAGCGCGGTTCTTGTCCACGTCGATGAGGACCATCTCGGAGAACAGACCACTCTGCATCAGCGCGAACGCCGAAGACGAACCGACGAAACCGCAGCCGACAATAGCGACCTTCTTCTCGTTAACCATTAGAAACTCCCATCTCTCTCCACAAACAAGCCGCCCGGGAACGACCCGAGCGGCTTGCCGTAATCCCAATACATCCAATCGGGACTTTGATTATGCTCCTATTCGCAGTCAAATATCGACCGTTTACCGAAATTATTTGCAGGATTCGTAAAATAACTGTACGAAATCGGTTTCGAGCTATTGACGAGCCGAAATAAGTTTCTAATACAGGCCCGCCTCGCGAATGGCCTCGACAGCCAAAGTGATCTGATCGGGCGGCAGGACCAGCGCCATGCGCACGTGCCCCTCACCCGAAGGGCCAAAGCTCGCGCCTGGCGTCACCACAACGCCGGCCTTCTCCATAAGCTCCTCGCAAAACGCCATGGAATCGGTGCGACCACCGGGAAGCTTGGCCCACACAAACATAGAGCCATGCGCGTTGGGACGCTCCCAGCCCAGGCCCTCAAGACCGTCGCACAGGGCATCGCGGCGCTCCTGGTACTTCAGACGCTGCGCCTCGACCTCATCGCGCGGGCCATTAAGGCACGCGATGGCGGCCTTTTGGATCGGGAAGAACATGCCGAAGTCGATCTGCCCGCGCAGCTTGGCAAAGGCCGAGACCACATCCTCGCGACCGACCAAAAAGCCGATGCGGGCACCGGTGACGTTAAACGACTTGGAAAGCGAGAAGAACTCCACGCCCACCTCGAGCGCACCGGGATACTGCAGGAAGCTGCCGCCGGGCTCGCCGTCAAACACGATGTCGGAGTACGCGTTGTCATGGACGATCAGCAGGTCGTGCTCGCGAGCGAAAGCGATGATCTCCTCGTAGACCTCGGGCGTGCCCACCGAACCGACCGGGTTCGCGGGCAACGAAACGATCATGTACTTGGCGCGATCGGCCACCTCGGGATCGATGCCCGCCACATAGGGCAGGTAATTGTGCTCGGCAACCAGCGGATAGTACTCGAGCTTGGCATCGGCAATCTTCGCACCCGCCTCAAAGACCGGGTAGCACGGATCGGGAACTAGAATGGTGTCACCCGGATCGAGCAGAGCCAAGCCCAAATGACCCACGCCCTCCTGCGTGCCGTTGCACGACTGCACCATGGACGGCGTAATGCCCGAAACGCCAAAGCGACGCTCGTAGTAATCGCACACGGCTTGCTTAAGCTCAGGCAGGTCGCGCAGGGCGTACTTCCACATCTCGGGATCTTGGGCCGCCTGCGTGAGCGCCTCGACCACGTGGTCGTACGGCTTAAAGTCGGGCGTGCCCACGCTCATGTTGTAAATGGTCTTGCCCTGAGCCTTCAGCGCGAGAAGTTTGTTGTTGAGCGAGGCGAAGACCTCCGCGCCAAAGCGATCGAGACGCTGCGATGCCTGCATGGTGCCACCTTTCGATATAAAAAACGCGGCGCTCCGACAAGAGCGCCGCGCGATACGGGCCATCAGATTGCAAAAGTGTAACGCTTGCAAACCCCGTATTGGTTCAATTTAGCCAACCTTAGTCAACTGGATTGAGCGCGTCGATCTGCGCAAGCCACAGACGCGAGCTAGCGTCACTCGGCATACGCCAATCGCCGCGCGGGCTGAGCGTCACCGAGCCCACCTTGGGACCATCGGGCAGGCAGCTGCGCTTAAACTGCTGGGCAAAGAATCGACGGTAGAACGTACGCAGCCACGTGTGGACGGTCTTGGCATCGTAGACGCCCTCAAAGCTCTTGAGTGCCATGCGGTAGATCTTGCCCGGCTCAAAGCCAAAACGCAGCAGGTAGTAGAGGAAGTAGTCGTGCAGCTCGTACGGGCCCACCAAATCCTCGGTCTTCTGCGCAATCTCGCCGTCGCCCGTGGGCGGCAGAAGCTCGGGGGACACCGGCGTATCGAGGATGTCGAGCAGTGTCTCGGCAATGCGCCCGCCAAAGACATCGGCGGCATAGCGCACCAGATGGCGCACAAGCGTCTTGGGCACGCTCGCGTTGACGGCATACATGCTCATGTGGTCGCCGTTATAGGTAGCCCAACCGAGTGCCAGCTCCGACAAGTCGCCCGTGCCGATGACAAAACCGCCAGCCTGGTTGGCCAGATCCATCAGAATCTGCGTACGCTCGCGGGCCTGGCTGTTCTCGTAGGTCACGTCCTGCACGGTCGGATCGTGCTCTATGTCCTTGAAGTGCTGTTCCACAGCCGCGTGGATCGAAACCTCGCGGAAGCTCACACCCAGGTCGCGAGCGAGCGACTCGGCGTTCGACTTGGTACGATGCGTCGTGCCAAAGCCGGGCATGGACACGGCCGTGATACCGGTGCGCGGCAGCCCCAGTGCATCGAAGGCGCGAACTGTCACGAGCAGTGCCAGCGTGGAGTCCAGGCCGCCCGAAAGACCGATGACTGCAGCCTTGGTACCCGTATGGGCAAGGCGGGTCTTGAGGCCGGCGGTCTGCAGGTCGAGGATGGTCTCGCAACGCTCGGCCAGGTCGCCATGGTCGGCCGGCACAAAGGGCGCACGGGGGAAGACACGGTCGATGCCGAGTGCATCGTGCAGGACAGGTTCGTCTGCCAGCACGCCCTCAAACGAAAATTCAACGGTCGTGGCCTCCGGCGCATCGTCCGCGCGCGTCCACGTCGTCGAGCGACGGCGCTCGGCAACCAGGCGGTCAAGGTCAACGTCGGCGACGGCCATATCGCAGGTGAGGAGCTTCGTGGCGGCGAGCTTAGATCCGTTTTCGTAGACAAGGTTCTCGCCCGCAAAGACCATGTCGGTCGTGGACTCGCCCTCGCTCGCATCTGCATAGGCATAGGCACAGTACAGGCGCGCACTCTGATTGGAGATGAGGCTGCGGCGATAGTCTGCCTTACCGATAATCTCGTCCGAGGCCGACGGGTTGAGGATCACCGTCGCACCGGCAAGCGCCATCTCGGTCGAAGGGGGCGCCGGCACCCACAGGTCCTCGCAGACCTCAACGCCCAGCACCATGTCCTCGGCACCTTCATCACAGCAGCGGTAGACAAGCCCCGAACCCAGCGGAACCGGACCCTGACCGGCAAACTCGACCCACACAGGATCTGCGGGCGCCGGAGCAAACCAGCGGCGCTCGTAGAACTCGCCATAGTTGGGCAGATACTTCTTGGCCGTAAGACCCAAAAGCTCGCCCGCGCAGCACACGGCGGCGCAGTTGTAGATATTCTCGGCGACTGCAACGGGAAGACCGATGGTAAAGACAATCGGCAGCTCGCGGGTTTCATCGAGAATATGTGCCAGTGCGGTCTCGCAGGCATGCAGCAATGTACGGTTATGGAACAGATCAGCCGCGGTATAGCCGGTCAGGTTAAGCTCGGGCAGCACCAGCGCGCGGACGCCGCGCTCGGTAGCCTCGCGAACAGCCGCCAGCGCAACCTCGGTATTGCCCTCGACATCGGCCACGCGAATCCGCGGCGACGCCGCCGCCACACGCAAAAAGCCATCAGACTGAGAAAGGTGAAGATTCATAAGAATGCTCCCGTGCGTAGACGCCATTCACAACAATTAGCAAGCCCTATTGTAGTTCAACCGCCGGGTGTAACCGCATCCCACCAACTTGGTGAGCAATTGATGAGTTGATGATATCTGTTAAATGTCACGTACGATTCACATCTGGTGGGTACCCTGATGGCTACATGAAACGAAGCAGATTTACACCGGGAGGGCCCCGTATGACAACCAAGTACACCGACGCGCCGCGCACGCGCGTCATGACACCAGCCGCGCTCAACAACGGCGTTCACGAAAACCATTCCATCGGACAGACCATGGCCATCGCGCCCAAAAAGGGCCTGTTCGATGACATTTCCATTCCCCAGATCATCGCCGGCGCCGCAGCCGCCGCCACGAGCGTCGCGCTTGCTTCCAAGATTGGTATTGCCGGTTCAGTAATTGGCGCCGCCGTGAGCTCGGTCATCACCGTTGTGTCCTCGCAGGTCTACCGCCACTTTATCTCTGCCAGCGCCAAAGCCCTCAAAGGTACGCACGCCGACGTCGACTACCCCGCCGGCGCCTATGAACCCGTTGAGTTTAATGCCGAGGAGCACTTAGGCGGCGCCGCAACTACCCAGGAGATGCGCCAGATTGCAGGGCGCGCGACCACGGCGCGTGTCGCCCCCGACAGCCTGCGCGCCAAGGCGGCGGCAGAGCGCAGCCAGACGCAAAAGAAGGTCATCATCTTCTCGATCGCCATCGCCATCGTCGCGGTCATCGCCTGCGCCGGCGCCATCCTTATCACCACTGCCGGTGAGGGTCTGGGCGAGCGTCCCGAGCCAATCCTGTCGTCGCGCACGACCGAGAGCGATGCAAATGGCAACACCCAGTCGCAGGATCAGCAGGCACAGACGGACGACACGCAAGACAGCTCTGCCTCTGCCAATTCGTCCTCGAACACCCAAAACCAATCGCAGGGCACCGATTCCTCTACGGCCAACAGTGGCACGCAATCCAGCACGACTGACTCAAGCCAAACGACTGACGGCTCTCAACCGAGCACAGGCGACCAGACGAGCGGCAATGTATCGGGCACGGGATCTACCGACAATAGCAACACCAACAGCTCGAGCGGAACCGCTTCCGGCACGGCATCAGACAGCTCGAGCCAAGACACGGCATCGGGCAACTAAGCACGTTTGTCTCTCATAGATAACCGACCTGCATAACGGGCGCGAACCGGCAACGGTCGCGCCCGTTTACCTTGGGCGACGAGATGGCAAGGACCGTGCGATGGTAAGATGCTTTGGTGTGTAAAGAGGAGATTTGCCATGAGCAAGACAATAGTTACGCCCACGCTATCGCTGGGCAACCACATCTATCTGTATCGTCTGCTGCGCGACGCGATTGGGTGCGGCAAGCAAACGTTTATGACGCAGGTCGAGGAGGCGCTCGCCGCCGGCGACATGACCGCTTATGACCTGGGCTTCGAGTCCACGCGCGAGCTGCTCGAGGAGCTCGACGACTGCATTAGACTGACCGTCTTTAAGGGCGGTCGCCTGTATGCCACCGTCATCGCCAACGATACCTGGGATGCCGCCCTTGCCAAGGGCGAGGACAAGCCCAAGGCTGCCAAGGGTGCCAAGCAGTCCTACAAAAAGAAAAAACGCGGCGAGAAGGACCTCAAGGCCGTGCGCCCTAAGCACGTTAAGCGTCGCGAGCCCGAAGCCATGGTTGAAGCCGTACCGGAACCCGAGCCCGAGACAGAGACCGAAGTCGCCATTGAGGTAACAGCAGAAGCCGAAACCGAAATCGCCGCCACGACCGATCCCAAAGTCATATCAGAGCAGGAAGCCACTGCGGAGCTCAACGAGGCTCCCAAGTCGACAACCGAAGAGGCCGCCAACCAACCCGAGACGCCTGCGTTCCAAAACAGCGATGTCTTTGGCGACGAAGCCGAGGACGATCAACCCGACGAGTCCGCCGATCAAGACGCTACCGAGTCGACGCCGGGACCCGAGACGCCGCAGCCTGCCATCTCGCTTACGGTCGTCTATGACCCCGAGAACGCCAACGCCGGCATCACCACCATGGCATCCACGCCCATCGAAGCAAAGTCGAGCGTCGAGAATGAGAACGCGACGCAGGTTGAGGTTGAAGCCGCAGTTGCAGACGCGCCCGTCACCGTGAAGCCCGCAGATTCCGAGGTCAAGCCGGAAGTAACGCCGGAGCCCGCACCCGTCATCGAATCCGTGCCCGCCGCTGCTTGCGACCAAATTCCCGCACCGGCACCGGCTCCGGTCCCCGCTGCAGTACCGGCCCCCGCACCTGCAGCGCCCGCCATCCCCGAGGACTTCCCCGTCGATTTCGCAACCGAAGTCTTCTGCCCCGGCCCGCTTCTGCACCAGCTGTCGACCTATCTCCCCTACGGCGCCGACACGCTCGGCATCGTCGGCGAGTACTACTGGATCGCCCGCGAACGCGGCACCATTGAGGCCGCGCGAAACCGCGCAAGCTTCCCCCTGCGCTACACGCAGGCCGGCGAGCGCCGCGAAGTCACCGTGCGTATCCGCCGCAACACCACCGGCGGTCTCGGAGCCGCCTGGACCATCGATAAAGTCGAGCCTTCTACCAAGTAACAAAAAGGGACGATAACCCTCAAGGTTATCGTCCCATTCTCGTTAGGCCACCTGAGCTCGACTAGTCGCGCGTGAGCTTGCGGTGAATACGATGCGGCTGGGCTGCGTCCTCGCCCAGGCGCTCGATGCGGTTGGCCTGGTAGGCCTCGAAGTTGCCCTCGAACCAATACCAGTTGCCCGGATTCTCGTCGGTGCCCTCCCACGCCAGAATGTGCGTGGCGACGCGGTCCAGGAACATGCGGTCGTGGCTAATGACCACCGAGCAGCCCGGGAACTCGAGCAGCGCCGCTTCGAGCGAGGACAGCGTCTCGACGTCGAGGTCGTTCGTGGGCTCGTCGAGGAGCAGCAGGTTGCCGCCCTGCTTGAGCGTGAGCGCCAGGTTCAGACGGTTGCGCTCGCCACCGGAAAGTACGCCAGCGCGCTTCTGCTGGTCCTGGCCCTTAAAGCCAAAGCTCGCCACATAAGCACGGCTCGGAACCTCGGTCTCGCCGACCATCATGTGGTCCAGGCCATCCGAGACGACCTCCCACAGGTTCTTGTCGGGATCGATGCCGGAACGGTTCTGATCGACATAGGAGATCTTGACGGTCTCGCCCACCTCGAGCTCGCCCGAAGTCAGCGGCTCCAGACCCACAATCGTCTTGAAGAGCGTAGTCTTGCCCACGCCGTTGGGACCGATGACGCCCACGATGCCGTTGCGCGGCAAGGTGAACGAAAGGTCGTCGATGAGCACGCGGCCATCGAACTCTTTGTGCAGGTGATGGGCCTCGAGCACCTTGTTGCCCAAACGCGGGCCCACAGGGATGCGGATGTCGGTCCAGTCGAGCTTCTGGCTTGCGCGGGCCTCGGCCTCCATCTCCTCGTAGCGAGCCAGACGGGCCTTGTTCTTTGCCTGGCGAGCCTTGGGCGAGCTGCGTACCCACTCGAGCTCGGCCTCCATGCGCTTGGCGAGCTTGGCGTCACGGTTGCCCTGCGCCTCGATACGGGCGGCCTTGGTCTCCAGATACGTGGAGTAGTTGCCCTTGTAGGGATAAAGGTGGCCGCGGTCGACCTCGCAAATCCACTCGGCAACGTTATCCAGGAAGTAGCGATCGTGTGTGACGGCAAGCACCGCGCCCTGGTAGTTGTGCAGGAAGTGCTCGAGCCACAGGATCGACTCGGCGTCCAGGTGGTTCGTGGGCTCGTCGAGCAACAGCAGGTCGGGAGCCTCGAGCAGCAGCTTGCACAGGGCCACGCGGCGGCGCTCGCCGCCGGAGAGCACGTTGACCGGCATGTCGGAATCGGGCAGCTGCAGGGCGTCCATGGCCTGGCCGAGCTTGGAATCGATATCCCAGCCATCAGCGGCGTCGATCTCGTCCTGGAGCTTGCCCATCTCGGCCATGAGGGCGTCCATGTCGCAGTCCGGGTCGCACATCTCCTCGCCGATCTTGTTGAAGCGATCGACCTTGGCAATCATGTCGCCAAACGCCATGCGCACGTTCTCGATGACGGTCTTGTCGTCGTCGAGCGGCGGCTCCTGTTGCAGGATACCCACGGTGTAGCCGGGGGTGAGCCTGGCATCGCCGTTGGAAACCTCCTCGATGCCGGCCATGATCTTGAGCAGGGTCGACTTGCCCATGCCGTTGGGACCCACGACGCCGATCTTGGCACCGGGGTAGAAGCTCAGGGTCACGTCGTCAAGGATTACCTTGTCGCCATGGGCCTTGCGAGCCTGATACATCTGGTAGATAAACTCTGCCATTTGCCTGTTCTATCCTTTCTACCTGCTGTTTCCCTATTCTTGATTCGCTTTAGTAGAAACGAAATGAGGAAACCAGCTCTGAAACGTAACGAAAAAGGGGCATGGTTGCCCACACCCCCTAATACTACCTGGGAAAAGTCCCCCGGAACATACTATGAACTGCGTACGCTAGTTTTCCGCAACCTTAACGAGCGGCTCGCTGCGATTTGCGCCACAACAGATACGAGTAGACGTAGACGGCTCCAACCGAACCAAACGCCAGAACCGCAATCACCGCGGCGACGACTTCACTCGAAAGCACGCTGCCTGCCACGCCCATCACAATCAGGCCAATACCCAGCACCATAAAGCAGGCGCCGCCAAAACGCTGCGTACGGCGCCAGTTCTCGGGATCGGCAAGCGCCCAAGGTGTCTTGATACCGAGCGTATAGTTCTGCTTCACACGCGGCAAGTAGTTGCCTACGCCGATGAACAGCAAACCGACAACACCGGAAATCAGCACGTTAACCGAACCGACCGCCGGCACCACGCCCCAGACCGTAAGCTCTCCCAGCCAGCTTATGGCGCACATGAACAAGGTGAAGGCGATTACGAAGCCCTGATAGAACTTGCCCGAGGTTCGATATGCCTCGCCTTTGGGGTCGATGCGCGGCACCACGCAGAACATTGCGAGAAGCGCCAGAGGCAGCGCGCCGAGCGCGGAGGCCATCCAGCTAGGACCCCAACCGTCGACGGCGCCGTTCGCGCCCCAGTGCGTGGGAATCTGCGCAGGCAAGCTCGGCATCACCATGAGGTGCGCTACGACATTGGCGACGCACAGAGCGACCAGCGCAATCCACACGCGCGACGATACCCCCGTGGGGTGAATGCCCTTGTTTTCGTTATTCATCCTTATCACCTTCAGTGTTTGTAAAGCCCATAAACCAGCCAATTAAATCCTGTATGACGGTGGTGTTTAAGCTGTATACGATGTTTTGGCCATGGCGCTCGTCGGTCACCAACCCGGCATTTTTGAGCGTCGCCAAGTGATGGCTTAGCGACGGCTTACTGATATCGAAATGCTCGGCAAGCTCCCCCGCCGTGCAATTGCCCTCGCGCAGCAGTTCTAAAATGCGCCGCCGCGTTGGATCCGCCAGCGCCTTAAAACCCTCTCCCGGCATAAGACCTCCTCCCATCATCTCTCATGACGCGCACACTATACTCGATATTTAGATGTTTGTCTAACTGTCTAATCTTGTACTCAAAAAAATAGCCGCCTCCGCGTAATGCGAAGACGGCCACTTCTCACGCTACAAACGTGTTTGGGAGTTGGCCAACCCGCTGCAACGGGTGCCATCTGCTTCATCTTATGCGAATCACTGCCTCATTTCAACAAGCCCCTAGGGCTCAAATGGAATCGCGATAATACCTATAATGGCGATAGCTAAAACACGATTCGCTTCCCCATCGGAGGATGTCTATGACCGAAACCACAGCCGCAACTCCCAACGAGACGCGCGATGCCAAGCTCGAGATCATCATGGGCCGCGAGGCACTCGACAAGCTCGCCGATGCCACGGTGCTGGTACTCGGCTGCGGAGGTGTGGGCTCCAACTGCTGCGAGGCACTCGCCCGCGGCGGCATTGGTCATTTTGTAATTCTGGACAAGGACATCATCGCGCCCAGCAATATCAATCGCCAGGCCATCGCCTTTCACAGCACCATCGGCAAGCGCAAGGTCGATGTTATGGAAGCCATGATCCACGATATCAATCCTGCCGCCACCGTTATCAAACGTACCGAATACCTGCTGAGCGACAACATCGATGATTTCTTCGCGAGCGTTTTGGAGCAGACGGGCGGCAAGCTCGACTACGTCGTCGACGCCATCGACACCATCTCGGCCAAGCTCACCATTGCCAAATATGCTCAAGATCACGACATTCGTTTGGCTAGCTCTATGGGCGGGGCCAACAAGCTGCATCCCGAATGCTTGCGTTTTGCCGATATCTTTGACACCGTGCGCGACCCCATGAGCCGCATCATGCGCAAAGAGTGCAAAAAGCGCGGCATCAAGAGCCTGCACGTGCTGTTTAGCTGCGAGGAATCGGTTAAAACCCAGCCCCGCGACCCTTCCAACATCCACGAGCGCACCGAGCTGGGAACCGCGAGCTTTATGCCGCCCATCATGGGCCAGATGATCGCCGGCGAGGTTATACGCCAGATCAGTGGGCGCGGGTGCGAGCGCGTGCGCGCCGACGGCCAGCGCCTAGATTAACGAGATGTGCCGCAATGACACCGCAGTTATTTGACGCGCACTGCCATCTCGATTTAATGGCTCGCCCGGACGCCGTTGCCGACGAGGCGACGGCGCTGGGCATGGGTCTCTTTGACTGCGGCGTCGATCCGCGCGACTTCGCAAGCGCCAACAAGCGCGCCCGTAGCCGTTCAAACATCTTTGCCGGCATCGGCCTCCATCCCTGGTGGCTCGCCGACGGACGATGCGGTGCCGCCGAAATCAATCTGCTTTGCAAGGTCGCCGCACAAGAGCGCTTTATCGGCGAGGTCGGACTCGACTTTTCCGCGCGCTGTGCCGGAAGCGAGCCGCTACAAACACAGGCGCTCGACCAGCTCTGTAATGCACTCGTGCACTATCCTCTTGCCGGGCGCGTGATATCAATTCACGCTGTTCGTTCGGCAGGAACCGTACTGGACGCCCTTGAGTCATATGGATTACTCACCCCAAGCCCCAACTCCCCCGCCATCATCTTCCACTGGTTTAGCGGCACCTCGAACGAGTTCGACCGTGCGCGAAACGCAGGCTGCTATTTTTCCGTGAACGAGCGGATGCTCGCTACCAAGCGCGGTCGTGAATACGCCCGACAGATCCCACTCGACCGTCTGCTGCTCGAAACCGACGCTCCAGCCGAACCGCAAGCAGATGCAAGCGCGCGACAGCTCATCACATCGCTAAAAAGCGCCTCCCTGCACATCGCCGAACTTAAAAACTGCGCCGAGGAGAGCGTCGAATCAACCGTTTTAGGAAATTCGCACTCCATATTTGACTTCAACTGACCCCGGTGGGCAAAAAACGCCAAATATGAGTACTGCTGCAAAGCTAGTAGCATTATATTGTGACAAAAGAACGCCTTGATAATGTACAGCTGTTCATTATCAAGGCGTTTTAGCATGGCTAAAGCCATATTTAACAGGTTATAATCGCCCCCAGGCGCTCAACCAGGGCCTTAAAAGCATAATTTCCCTGTTACTAAATTAGTGACAGTACTCATATTTGGCATTTTTTGTCCACGAACCCCTAAAGAGCCTCCAACAGACCCCCTAAGAAAGCTCAAGCAGTTCCGGCAGCTGGTCGATGATCTTGTCCGCGGCATCCTGGCTAAAGCCAAACCGCTCCTCGCGCTTGGCAATCACCGTTAACCCCGCGCGTTTGCCGGCAGTGATACCAGGCACCGAATCCTCAACGCAGCAGCAACGGTCCGCAGGCAGCCCCAACAGATCCAGCGCATGCAGGTAGATGTCGGGCTCGGGCTTACTCTCCTTAAACTGCTCGCCGCTCACCACGTACTCAAAGGCGTCCGACAGTCCGCATGCATGGAGCACCTCTTCGATGCTGACCATGGGAGACGAACTCGCCAGCGCCACACGGACGCCGCGGCGCGGCAGCTCTCGAATCGTATCAACGGCACCCGGGTTGATCAAAGCCTGATAGTCGCGCGGGCGCTTATGCGCCCACTCGTCCCAACGGGCCAACGCTTCCTCGCCAGTGAAATGCCCCCTACCGGCGCGCTCAAACCAATCGACCAGCATATGCAGGAAGAACTGATGTGAGGTGCCAACCTGCCCGTTTAGCTCCTCTTGGGTTAGATTCAGCCCAAGCTCCTTGGCAAACGCGGCGGTCTCCCCCAGGTAGTAATACTCGGTATCGACGATGACGCCATCCATGTCAAAGATAACGGCGTCGAACGGAAATGCAGACACGGCACCCTCCCTAACAAAAGGGCGCCCGCAAGCGGACGCCCGAACCATACACTATCGGCGATTCTAACCCAGCAGTTGGTCAAGTGCTACCGCGATACCGTCTTCGTTGTTGTTGGCGGTCACCATCTGGGCCACGGCCTTAACCTCATCGACGGCGTTGCCCATGGCAACACCGGTGCCGGCCCACTCAATCATGGACTTGTCGTTCTGGCCGTCGCCAAACGATACGACCTCACTGGCATCGATGCCGAGCTTGGGCAGGGCACCCTCGAGCGCACGGGCCTTATCGATACCGGGCGCCGTGTACTCAAAGTACCAGTCGGCCGTAAACATGCCCGAAAGCGTCTGGGTAAAGGGCGCATACATCTCCTCGTAATGCGCCTGCAGGTAGGTCGGATCACCCGCCGTCAGCAGCTTGTCCACGGGATAAGTGTCCACGACCTCATGCAAGCTCTCGACCTCGCGAATCTTAAGATCGCACGCATCGCGCTCATACTTGACGATATTCTTCTGCAAGCCGTCAGGCAGCGTGATCATGCAATGGTACGAGTCCTCGACGTGCAAATCGCGACCGAGCGAAATCATAGGGATCACGTCGAAATTGCGCAGATGATCAATCAGACGGTGCAGCTCGTCAGCCGGCATGGCCTGGTCAAAAAGGACCTCATCGGTCTGAGCGTCGACCACATGCGCGCCATTAAAGGCAACTAGCAGACCGTCATGGTTTTGAAGGTCGAGCTCCTGCGCCAAGGCGTGCAACCCCCATGCGGGACGGCCCGAAGCCAAGATGAGCTTAATGCCCGACTCCTGCGTCGCGAGCAGCTTCTCGCGCGTACGCGGGCTGATGACCTTTTGATCGTTGGTGAGCGTACCGTCGATATCCATTGCGATGGCTTTGATTGCCATATATGCCTCCCTGTCATTGAACAACCTTGTCTGAGCCATCATACAGAACACCCACGGCGGCGCTGTTTGCAACGGGAAAAATGTCATATTGTCCCAAACATGAACGGCGCGCCTTCGACGATTGCGATGCCCGTCGAGGCGCCTCCCGATACATTCCATCCTATCCAAATAGCAAGGGGCCCGTATCCCAACGGATACGGGCCCCTTTCAGCCATAAGCCAACTCAGCCGTAAAGACTACTTGCGATGAGCGCGATAGAACTCGATGAGCGCCTGGGTCGAAGCGTCCTGCTCGGCCTTGGCGGCGTCGTCGTGGAAGGCCGGGGTGATCTGCTTGGCAAGCTGCTTGCCCAGCTCGACGCCCCACTGGTCGTAGGAGTCGATGCCCCAGACCGTGCCCTCGACAAACGTGATGTGCTCGTACAGGGCGATGAGCTCGCCGAGTGCGAACGGGGTCAGCGTGTCGCCGAAGATCGAGGTCGTCGGACGGTTGCCCTCAAAGCAGCGGGCCGGGACGATCCGCTCGGGCGTGCCCTCGGCACGAACCTCGTCGGCCGTCTTACCAAAGGCGAGCGCCTTGGTCTGGGCCAGGAAGTTGCCCAGGAACAGCTCGTGGACGTCCTGGCCGCTGTCGGTTGCGGGGTTGGCAGTGTTGGCGAAAGCGATAAAGTCGGCCGGGACCACCACGGTGCCCTGGTGCAGCAGCTGGTAGAAGGCGTGCTGACCGTTGGTACCGGGCTCGCCCCAGAAGATCTCACCGGTATCGGAGGTCACAGCGCTGCCGTCCCAGCGGACGTGCTTGCCGTTGGACTCCATGGTGAGCTGTTGCAGGTAGGCCGGGAAGCGGTGCAGATACTGGCAGTACGGCAGCACGGCGTGGCTCTTGGAACCGAAGAAGTTGACGTACCAGACGTTGAGCAGGCCCATCAGCGCGACGGCGTTGTTCTCGAGCGGGGTGTTGCAGAAGTACTCGTCGATGGCGTGGAAGCCCTCAAGGAACTGCTGGAAGCGCTCGGGGCCGAGCACGACGATCAGCGACAGGCCCACGGCGGAGTCGACAGAGTAGCGGCCGCCGACCCAGTTCCAGAAACCAAAAGCGTTGGCGGGGTCGATGCCGAAGGCCTCGACCTTCTCGAGTGCGGTGGAAACGGCGACAAAGTGCTTGGCCACGGCCTCGGCGTTCTGCTCATCGGAGCCGTCGATGGCACCCTGAGCCTTGAGCTGCTCGAGCATCCAGGTCTTGACCTCACGAGCGTTGGTGAGGGTCTCGAGCGTGGTGAAAGTCTTGGAGACGATAATCACGAGCGTGGTCTCGGGATCGAGGCCCTTGAGCTTCTCTGCCTGATCGTTGGGGTCGATGTTGGAGATGTAGCGGCAGTCAATACCGGCGTCGGCGTAGGGACGCAGGGCCTCGTAGGCCATGACCGGGCCCAGATCGGAGCCGCCGATGCCGATGGACACCAGGTGCTCGATCTTTTTGCCGGTAACACCCTTCCACTCACCGGAGCGCACGCGCTCGGCGAAGGCATACATGCGGTCGAGAACCTCGTGCACGTCGGCGACGACGTCCTGGCCGTCGACGATGAGCTGGCCCTTCTCGCTTGCCGGGCGGCGCAGCGCGGTGTGCAGGACGGCGCGGTCCTCGGTGGTGTTGATGTGCTCGCCGGAGAACATGGCGTCGCGGCGCTCCTCGAGCTTCACCTCGCGGGCAAGATCGCACAGCAGCTTGACGGTCTCATCAGTCACCAGGTTCTTGGACAGGTCGAAGTGCAGGTCACCGGCGTCAAAGCTCAGCTTGTTCACGCGCTCGGCATCGGCGGCGAACCAGGCCTTGAGGTCGATACCCTCGGCCTCGAGCTTCTCCTGATGGGCCTCGAGCGCCTTCCAAGCGGCAGTCGACGTAGCATCGATAGGTGCGGCAACAGTTGCCATAGAGTCCTCCTCAGCATACGGGCGCACGCCTCCATGCGCCCGGACATTCAGATGCCACTATTCTAGCGCAGGTCAAGACTATAATCAGCGAGCGTTGCCAATCGGCCCCCAAACGGCAACCGACCAAAAAGGGACAGGTTTAATTTGGCAGGTCAAACGCTTTACCAATCAAAAATAACCTATCCCTTTATGCCAAATATTAGGCCGCAGCGCAGACGCTACCGAGCAACTCACGCAGAGGAGACCCGATGCCCTCCAGCAGTTCGGGCGCGATGATGGCAAAAACGGGAACCTCGCCGGCCCCCACGACGGCAGGCACCTTGCCCTCCGAGACGATACATCCATAAGGGACAAAACCGTCTTCGCCGACATCGAGCGCCGCCATGCGACGGGCGAGCTCGCGCGCAAAGCCGGCAGTATCGGCATCGCCAATCGCCAAGACAAAGTCCACGCCTTCGTCGGTCGCCAGGGCCACGGCTTCGTCGATCAGCTCGTCTCCTCCGTCGCCTTCAACCGAGCCGCAGCGGAAAAGCACGCGCTCGAGCAGGGCGCGATCAACCGAGCCCAGCGCCGCCGAAACGAGCTCATCACGCGTGTGCTTGTCGCCTCCCAGCACGACCAGTGCCTTGGTGCCGCCATAGTGGGCAACCAATCGCCCGCACCAGCGAGCCACATCCCCATCCGCAACCAAGCGCGTCGGCATACCAAACCCATAGTTGACCATTATCCCCACAACCCTTCCGTGCTTTATGGTGGTATCAATCGTTAGCCTCATGCTACGAAGCGAGGTTTTCCGAGCTGTTTCGCACTCTTTAGAGCTGCGTTAAAACCCGATTCATGACCGACCAAAACAAACCAGTCCCTTTTTGACAGGTTTTGACGATGTCCGGACGAGCGGGTATTATCGAACAGGTATTCGATAAGAACATGTGTTTGATGAAAGGACACGGATGGCGCACGAGCAGCACACCTATATCTGCATCGACCTCAAGACGTTTTATGCCAGCGTCGAGTGCGTCGACCGTGGGCTCGATCCGCTCACCACCAACCTGGTCGTTGCCGACGAATCGCGCGGGCGCACGACCATCTGCCTCGCCATCACACAGGCCATGAAGGACCTCGGGATACACAATCGCTGCCGTCTGTTCGAAATTCCCGATGGCATCGACTACATCACGGCCGTACCGCGCATGCAGCATTACATGGAGGTGTCGGCGAAAATCTACGGTATCTATCTGGAATACGTCAGCCCCCAGGACGTGCACGTCTACTCCATCGATGAGTGCTTTATCGACGTGACGCCCTATCTGGACCTCTATCACACAGATGCGGAAGGGTTCGCCTGCACGCTGCGCGACGAGGTCCTCGCGCGCACCGGCATCACGGCGACGGTCGGCATCGGCCCCAACCTATTCCAGGCCAAGGTAGCGCTCGACATTACCGCCAAGCACGTACCCAGCCGCATCGGCATACTCGACGACGAGACCTTTCGCAAGGAGATCTGGCCCCATCGTCCCATCACCGATATCTGGGGCATCGGTCCCGGCGTGGCAGCCCGCCTCGAGAAATACGGCGTCTACGATCTGATGGGCGTCGCGGCGCTCGACGAAAACCTGCTTTACGACGAGCTCGGCGTCAATGCCGAATATCTCATCGACCATGCCTTCGGGCGCGAGCCGACAACCATCGCCGATATCCAAGCCTATCGCCCGCAAGCAACTTCGACCACCACAGGACAGGTGCTCTCGAAGGGCTATGCCTACGAGCAGGCCTACACCGTCTTGCGCGAAATGGTCGACAACGCCGTGTTGGATCTAGTCGATAAGCACGTGGTCTGCGACAGTATCTCGCTCTTTGTGGGCTACGCGAGCGAGCGCGCCGACATACGCCGGCTCAACGCCAGCGGCACGGCGCAGTATATAGACGGCTGCGGACACTTGCGCTCGAGCACCTCGGGCATCGAGCCCGCAGCGACCGACGGCCCCGAGCTCGCGCCCCGTGCTCCCAAGCCCGTCCAGCGCGATGACGAAAGGCGTCGCCTGGTGCGCGAAGCGCAGGCAATCGATGGCATCTTTGTGGGAGAGCATGGCGGCAAACCGCGTGGTGGCTATGCCGCACTCTTTGCGCACTCCAACGCCTCGCGAAAGCTGCCCGAGCGCACTAATTCGTTTAAGAAAATCATGGGGTATTTCGATGACCTTTGGGCACAAACGGTCGATCCCAAACGACCGGTCAAGCGCATCAACCTGGGATTTGGCAATCTTGTGCCCGAGGAATTTGCCACCATCGATCTGTTCAGCGATATCGAGGCCGATGAGCGCGAGCGCGACCTGGCGCGCGCCGTCCTGGCCGTGAAAGGCAAGTACGGCAAGAACGCGCTCGTCAAGGGATTAAGCTTTACCGCCGGCGCCACCGCGCGCGAACGCAACGGCCAAGTTGGAGGACATCGTGCCTAAACCCAAGCAGCAGCCCGTGCGCCCGCCGACCGCCTTCGAGCGCCTGGCGGACCCCGAGGGCAGACGCCGCGCCGCCGACCCCAACCTCACTGCCAACGGTGCCGTGCGCGCCAACCGCGCCGCACAGTTTATGCCCTTTGCCGCCCTCACGGGATACTACGAACTCGTGCGCAAGCAGGAAATCACCGTCGAGTCAAAACGTGAGCTCACGGAAGAAAAAGCCCTCGTACTTTCTAAAAAGCTCGAGGGTCTCAAACGTGGCGACTTGGTTCGTGTCACCTATTACGATACATACGGCTATCGCAGCCGCACGGGCATTCTCGACGAAGTATTACCCGCATTCAAGCTGCTCAAACTCAGGGATATCGCCATCAACTTCGACGATATCCAAGGCATCGAGCTGCGTGGTCGAGCCTAGCGACGAGAACGCTTACGCAAGACGAGAGCAATGCCAAGTACTGCGGCAGCTGCAACCAGCAATCCCAAGACCAGCGTGAGGGTCGAGTCGCCAGCGTGAGGCAGCGAGCCGTCCTTCGGAGTCTTCTTAGCGGTCGTCGTGACGGTGGTCGTGGTGCTGCTCGACTGGTCGTTGCCGCCCGTCTGGCTGCCACCAGGTTGATCGCCGCCACCCGGCTGCGAGGGATCCGTGGGCTCCGTCGGATCCGGAGTACCGGGATCAATCGGATTCTCAGAATTCTCCTTGCGCTGGATCCAAACCTGGCAGCCATTGAACGGGTTGGCGGTACCGAGGCACAGACCCTGGTTGGTCACCGCAAAGGTGCGCAGACCATGGTTATACGGATCGTTAAAGCCATTGGTCGTCAGCGTCGTAAAGTTCACGCCGTCCTCGGTCACATACATATCAAAGCCACGCTCGGCATCGCGAAGGTAACACATGCACGTAAGCACGCTCTGCAGCTTCTTGAGGTTATCCTCGCTCAGCAGCTTATCGAGCGCATCCTGAATATCGCTCGGCAGCTCGGTGCCATAGGCATCCTCGTACTGCTGCTTCAGGTTCTCATAGCTATCGAGCATGTCCTGATACTGGTCGGCAAAGGACTTGAAGTACGCGATCTCGCCATCGATCTTCTGGACATAAGCGGCGTCGTCCTCAAAGTCCTGGGACATCGTCGCGGCCTGATCGCAAAGATCGCCCGTGGCATCCTCCAGCGCATCGCTCAGGTCGCCAAAGCCCTTAGCAACCTCAGTCTTCTCGTCATCGACATCGGCAGCTTCGTTCGAATCATCGACCTCGACGGCCTCGTTTGAATCATCGTCCGCAAGCGTGTTCACGGGAACGATGGGGTCGTCAGGTGATTTCTTGTCGAGCAGGTGATTGAGCAGGTCCCTAAGGCGCTGAACCTGAGAGTCCCACTCCTCGGGCGTCATATCGATAATGTCGCCATTGGAGAACTGGCCGATCGGCTCAAGCAGGCTCGCGGTATCAAAGGTACCGATATACAGCTTGCCGTCGAACTTCTGCATGCGCCAAATGTACTGGTTCTCGTTTCGGCCAAAGCCCGAAGTCAGGCCGGAAATACCGCCCTCGGGGAACATGTCGGTGCGATCGCCAACGACGAGCTCCATGTTCTCGTCCTTGTCCATGCGATAGATGTTGACCGACTGCTCAAGATTGGCATTCACAAACGAGCAGTCAACGCCACCCATGCTGTTCTTGCCGCCCTCTTCGGTGTTGGATTTGTTGAACAGGATGCGCTCGAGAGCAATCTCCTCGTCGTTGTATTCACCGATATAGAGGTAGTCGTTGTAGACGATGAGGTTAGCAGCGCCAGAACGGGTACGGGCAGGATCGATGCCAAAGCAGTACTTTGCACCGTCCGTCTCCTGATCGCCAACAATGGGAGTCCACGAATAGCTGCCGTCGGCGTTCTTGTCGCCACGGACCATGGCGAACGACTGCATGGAATTATCATCGGGAGCGTTCTCGGGCGTACCGGTGCAGATGGTCGCATAGAGATGGCCATTGTACGAGACCATATCCCAAATGGCGCCGCCGTAGATGCTGTCCTGATAGCGAATCGCCGGATAGCCAAACAGCGTGCCCGAGTTGGCAATCTCGGTGAAGCTGTCCTGGCCCTTCGACGGGTCAGACGACGTCAGGATTGTCGACACAAAGTTACCGGCCGCGTCTTTACCCACATTACTGATGACGAGCTGGCCATCATGGACACACATGCCGCGGATACCGGTAGAAATGCCCTGCTTGTAGGCAGCACCGTAATCCTGCATGCTCGAAAGGCCCTGATAGACAACTTTGTACTCATCCGTCTTAGGATCGATCTCATATACAGCAGGCAGGCCGCTTTTGCCGCCATTGGTCCTGACGCTGCCGCAGAAATAGAGCTTACCCTTATAGCTCACGGCATTGCGGAACAAAGGACCGACGCCGTTGAGCGATTCAGAGAGCAGCAGCTTGGTCTCACCGGTCTTGGTATTAATCTTGACCAGGATGCCGCCGCTGTCCTTGTCGGCCGTGCCGTCCTCCTTCTGCTGTCCATAGAAGAAGGTGCCGTTAAACATGGCCTCCAGCGTCAGGCGCATGGTCTCGGCATCAAAGGAATCGCCCAGCACGCCGTTCATGAGCGTCAGCGTGTTGCCCATCGCCGCATAGCAGGTGCCCACATAAAGCCAGTCACCATAGCTCGCAGCCGCCCAAGTGTAGCTCTGGCCGCGATCGCCTTCATTGTTGGCCGTGTTACCATCGGCGCCCGGAACGGCAACGGCACCGTCACCCTGGTAGTCGACGATGCCATCCGGCTGCGACGTTCCTACCGTAGGATGCGAGAGCTTCTCAAAGGAATACCCATTTCCCGCATTGTAGGTAACGGCACCCGAAGCGTCTTCGGCGTGCGCCGGCAGCGGCGATACCAAGATAGCGGCAAGCGCTGCCACCAAGCCAAGTGTTCCCACTCGTCTCATAAGGCTATAGCCTCCCCTGTCCTTAAGCCCAGTTTTAGCATTCATCATCTCTGTCCACGTTTAATTGCAATCTGGGCACAGCAATAATCAGCATATAAATTTACACCTGTAATTTTTCTTATGGGATAGCGAATGCTCGATTGGTCACGAATTCCGCGCGAACCGTCACCAAACTCCACTTTCTCCACATCCGCGAGTTGTTTTTTGCGCAAATTTTAGGACGTCGATAGCCCCAATGGGGAGGAGGCCGGTACCCATTGGAGAGGGCGGCATCTACATTTTCATAACGAAATAGCCCGCACCTCTCACCGCCGTCTCGAGTGCCTCGCGGTCAATCGGACGCTTCGAACGCACGCGCGCCGTGTGGTCCGCGTACGTTACCGTTGCCCACACACCATTCAGCGCATTGAGGGCATTGGCCACATTCTGAGCGCAGCCATCGCAGCTCATGCCGCCGATGAGCAGCTCATCGCTATAGGGGTAGTGGGACGGATCGGTATCCGCAACCACTACCTTCTTGGCCTTCTTACCGCTCGTGCCATCGCTGCAGCAGCTCTTTCCGTGTGTCGAAGCGACAATACGCCGCAGGCCAAAGAACATGTCGACGACAATCGCGGCAAGCACGATGATATTTGCAGGGTTTAGCAAGTCTTCCATGCGATCCCCTTTCTCCAAACTCTTATACCTATACCCCCATGGGGTGTTCCCATCTTACTCCAAACTCGTGTCGGTTCGGTCAATTAGTTTCCCGCTTCAAACTTTTTTGTTGACCTTGGCTTACTTTCGTGTATAAGTTTTCCTAGGCTAACAACTGAGGACCCGAAAGGAGCATCGTGACTCGAACCATTGACATCCCAACATACCAAACGGCTGTCGTGCGCAACTGCTCCCCTACGCTCGCAGGTATCAAGCCGGCCTCGCTCTTTACCTATCCCGGCGTTTACGCCAACCAAGGCGGAAAACCCGGCGCCGCCCATATCGAAGAGCGACGCTCTCGCCTGCTCGCGGTCATTGCCCAATGCAACCGCGAGCTCCAGCCACTCGGGATCCATATGAGCGTTTTGGTCTGGCGCCCCTGCGGAGCGCTCATCTATGTGTACCGCCCTGCGGACCTCATGCGATACCTCTCCGACCCCCGCGCCACGACGGCGCTTACCGCCGAAGGTTACGATGTCCACAACCTGCCCGCATCCCTGGTGCATCTCGCCGCGCGCATCACGCTGGCAAGCAGCAATGCCGCAGAAAGCGCCTATGACAGCAGCGTCTGCGCACTCGCGCGAAATAGGCACTGCGATACGGGGTGCATGTGCGAGTTCCCCCACGAAATTGGCTATTTTTTGGGCTATCCCTACGAAGATGTCCATCAGTTTATCGTCCAGCACGGCGAAAACTATAAGGTCTTTGGCGCATGGAAGGTATACACAAACGTTGAGCAGGCGCTCACGACCTTCGATTCCTATCGCGCATGCACGCAATACCTTACGTACATCTATCAACAGGGCTGCACCCTGGGACAACTTGTCCAGGCAACCCGATAGAGCATACAAAACGCGGCCGCACACCGCACAACCGAAAGGAAAACATATGAGCAAGATCGCAGTCGTCTACTGGAGTGGTACAGGCAACACCGAGGCCATGGCAAACTTCGTTGCCGAAGGTGCAACCGATGCCGGCACCGAGGCAGAGGTCATCTCCTGCGCCGACTTCTCCGCAGATAAGGCCGCCGACTACGACGCCTTTGCCTTCGGCTGCCCCGCCATGGGCTCCGAGGAACTCGAGTACGATGAGTTCCAGCCGATGTGGGACGAAGTCAAGGAAACCCTCGGTGACAAGAAGGTCGTCCTCTTTGGCTCCTATTCGTGGGCCGAGGGCGAGTGGATGGACAACTGGAAGGCCGACGCCGACGAGGCAGGTGTCAACGTCGTCGATTCCGTCATCTGCTACGACGCTCCCGACGATGAGGGCGAGGCGGCCTGCCGCGCCCTTGGAGCCGAGCTCGCCTAGCGGCAATGAGCTCCGCCCATAACGCGCTCTGCACCAAAACACATTCGCATCCCAACAAAAACGGGAGCCGGATCACATCCGGCTCCCGTTTTCTGTTATGTCAGTCATATAAAGCGGCTACGAGATATTTCCCAAGAACGCCTTGGTGCGCTCGCTCTTGGGGTGGTCGAAGACCTCGCTCGGCGTACCCTCTTCCACGATAACGCCGCCGTCCATAAAGACGACGCGGTCGGCGACGTCGCGGGCAAAGCCCATCTCATGCGTCACGACGATCATGGTCATACCGTCACGTGCAAGATCGCGCATAACGCCAAGAACGTCGCGAACCAGCTCGGGGTCGAGTGCCGACGTGGCCTCGTCAAAGAGCATGACGTGAGGGTTCATCGACAGGGCGCGGGCGATGGCAACGCGCTGCTGCTGGCCACCCGAGAGCTGGCTCGGCATAAAGTCGATGCGCTCGGCAAGACCGACCTTGGTCAGCTCCTCGATAGCGATTTTCTCGGCCTCTTCCTTGCTGCGCTTGAGTACCTTTTGCTGTGCGAGCATGACGTTCTTTTTGACTGACAGGTGCGGGAACAAATTGAACTGCTGGAACACCATACCCAGATGCGTACGTACCTTGTTAAGGTCGACGCCCTTGGCGCAAACGTCCACGCCCTCAACGACGATCGAGCCGCTCGTGGGATGCTCCAGACGATTGATGCAGCGAAGCATCGTCGACTTGCCCGAGCCCGAAGGACCCAGGACTACGACGACCTCGCCCTTGTGCACATCCAGATCGATATCGCGCAGGACCACGTTATCGCCGAAGGCCTTCTGGAGGTTCTTGATGCTGACGACGACCTCGTTCGAGTTATTGGTTTCGCTCATGATAGGACCTCCTTACAGACCGGCGATGTGGTCGGCGGGCGTCGCGACGACCTGTCCAGCGCTCTTGGCGGGACGCTTCTTCTTGGTTTCGGCCGTCCCCAGAAGCCTCGCCTCAAGACCGCTCACCAAGCGAGCAAGCGGCAGGGTGATGACCAGGTAGAACAGGGCGGCAACCACATACGGCGTAATGGAACCCGTCGTGGCCACGATGGTACGGGCGTTCATGACGATCTCGACCACGCCCACGGCCGCGAGCAGCGACGTATCCTTGTAAAGCAGGATGAACTCACTGGTCAGCGTAGGCAGGACATTGCGGAACGTCTGCGGAATCATCACGTAGAGCAGTGTCTGGAAGGCATTCATGCCCAGCGAGCGCGCGGCCTCGTTTTGGCCCTTGGGGATCGACTGAATACCGGCACGGAAGATCTCGCACAGGTAGGCGGACGAGTTCATGGCCATGACGATGACGCCCAGCACATAATCGTCAACCTTGACGCCGGCCAGCGGCAGGCCAAAGAACGCGATGTAGATCTGCAGGAACGCCGGCGTACCGCGGATGATATTCACATAGATGCCGGCAAGGCAACGCAGGATGCGCGACTTGGAGATGCGCATGAGTGACAAGGCAAAGCCAAAGGGAATGGCCAACGGAAATGCCACGAGCACGATCGAGAGCGACATGAGGAAGCCTTTGAATACGATCGGCAGGCTCTGAACCAAAATGACCGGGTTCAGGAACAGGCGAAGGAACATGTTGGAATTCCATGCCTCGACCCACGGCTGCTCCTTAAGGTCGGCCAGGAAGTTATCGAATGCCGTCACGCCCTTAATCTCGACGGAAGGAATCTTGGAGATCTTCTTGGTTGAACCGTCAGCCAACGTGTAGGTGCCGCTAAAAGCCTCGTCGCCGCCCTCGACGGGGAAGGTCACGCCGTAGACCTCGACACGGAAATAGCCGCCGGCCGGAGCCGTCTCGCCAAAATCGATCTTGAGCGTCTGGCCGTCGACCTTGCACGTAGGCTTCATGGGCGTACGGTCCATGAGGTCCTCGCCCGAGAGCATCGTCAATCGCGTGTCATCGGTACCAAACGTCGTGCCGTCGACAAACGTCAGCGATAGACCGCTCAGCTCCTCGTCGGCATCGGCCTGAACTTCCCAGGTAATGCGCGTCTCGGTGCCGCCGACCACAGCGCTGCCCGAACCGGTGTTGGGTCGGGCAGTAATCTTTGCGGTCTCAAGCGCCTGGGCGGTCGTGGGCGCATATGCCCCCGCGCACACCAGCGCGAGCGCCACGGCCATGACGCAGGCTAGCTTTTGGAGCAAGGCGGGCAGTGAAAAACGCTGCTCCGTGGCCCCTTTGTTCAGTCGAGACAAGGTGGCTCCTATCGTAGAAGTTGCCGACAAAACGAGACGGAAACGCTCTCCGTCAAGAGAGGCGCAAAGGCCCTCTCCGCAAAACGGAAAGGGCCCGCGCGCAATCAAGCATTAATTTACTTGATGTTGTACTTAGCCATGAGGGCGTCAACGGTACCGTCGTCGGTCAGGTCCTTGATGGCCTGGTTGATGTCGTCCTTGAGCTTGGTGTTGCCCTGGTTGATGGCGATGGCGTACTCCTCGCCGGTGCTGACCTGCTTGATGGTCTGGCAGGTGTTGAACTGCTCGGCGGTCAGCTGGCTGGCAACGGAGCGGTTGGTGACTACGGCATCGCCCTTATCGGACTGCAGGGCGCTGAAGCACTCGGTGGCGTCCTTGTAGGGAACGATCTTAGCCTTGGGGAAGTTTTCCTGAGCAAAGGCCTCGGCGGTCGATCCAGACTGGACGATGATGGTAGCGTCGGCGTTGTTGAGCTTCTCGCTGTAGTTGTCGGCCGTGATGTCGGTGTTATCGACCTTGGTCACGATAGCCTGATCGTCCATGTAGTAGGAATCGGAGAAAGTGACTTCCTTCTCACGCTCGGGCGTGTCGGTGATAGCCGCGATGGAAACGTCATACTTGGCGCCCGAAGCGACACCCGGAACCAGCGTGTCAAAGTCATTGTTGACGTACTCGACATCCAGGCCCAGCTTGTCGCCGATAGCCTTGATAAGCTCAAGGTCAAAGCCCTGATAATCGCCGTTGTCATCCTTGTACTCAAACGGAGCGTACTCGGCAGAGGTGCCGACGGTCAGCGTACCGTCCTTGACGAGCGCGTACTCCTTGGAGCCGTCGACCTTCTCGACCTTAGCGTCGTCAGAGCTGCTGGAACCGGCATCAGAACCAGAGGTGGCGTTGGACGAGCCGCAGCCCGTCAGTGCGAGGGCGAGTGCCATGGCGCCCGTGGCGGCAAATGCGCCAAGCTTCTTCAGCTTCATAATCAGTCTCCTTCCGGTGACCCCGTTTGATTCAGAGGTCTGCAAAAACTGTTGGATATTATGCGCCCGTTTGGAAGAATCCGCAATTAGAAAACTGATTGAAACAAACCCATAACGTGAATGGAACACTCCACTTTATGACAGTCATTACTGCTGCAATGACCTTAACAGTTTGATTTCAGCCGCATAACCTGCAAGTTCGTTCGGTGTCTCCAAAATGAATGGCAATGCGCGCAAGCGGCCATTCGATACAATATTCTGCATAACCTGCATACCGCCGCCAAACTCCTCGCTGCCAAGGTAGCCCTTGCCGATGCACTCATGACGATCTTTATGGGCACCACTGGGGTTCTTCGAATCGTTGATGTGTACGGCACGCAAGCGGTCGATACCCACCACGCGGTCGAACTCGTCGAGTACGCCGTCCAGATCATGGATGATGTCGTAGCCGGCATCGCTCACATGGCAGGTGTCCAGACACACGCCCAGCTTGTCCGATAGCTCTGGACGCCTGGCGGCAGCACCCTCGATAATGCGCGCCAGCTCTTCAAAGCTACGGCCCACCTCGGTACCCTTTCCCGCCATGGTCTCGAGCAGCACCGTCGTCTGCTGCCCCTCAAACATCACCTGACACAAGGTGTCGACGATCATCTGAATGCCGGCATCAGTCCCCTGCCCCACATGCGCGCCGGGGTGGAAGTTGTAGTAGTTGCCGGGCAGCGCTTCCAGACGCTGCAAGTCCTCGGCCATTGCCTCCAAGGCAAACTCGCGTGCCCGCTCTTTGGCAGAACAGGGGTTGTAGGAATAGGGGGCATGAGCCACAAGCGGGCCAAAGTCGTTTTTCTCCATAAGCTCGCGCAGGGCCGCCACGTCATCCATGTCAAGATCTTTCGCCTTGCCGCCGCGCGGGTTGCGCGTGAAGAATGCAAAGGTGTTGGCGCCAATGGATAGCGCCGTCTCCCCCATCGCCCGATAGCCCTTCGTCGTCGAAAGATGACACCCAATCGTCAGCATCTCCAGCTCCCCCTCATCAGTTGCGGTGAAATAGTTCCTGTCGATGCCCTATTCTGCCGCAAACAGGAACTATTCCACCGCAACTTATAAAAGGGGCATCAGGAACGCGTTTTGCAAAAGGCTTTAAGCGCGGCCGTTACGGGGCCAGGCTGGAAACGTCGGCGCACATCGTCGAGACGCTCAGGAATATCGATGTGCTGCGGGCAGTGACGTGCGCATTTGCCGCATTTGACGCAATTGCTCACCAACTTGGGCTCACTCGTCCGCACCGCGCTCGCCGTAAAATACTGCGACAGGCCCGTAAACCAGCTGTGCGCATAGCTTGCGTTGTAGGCGGCGAAACACCCAGGGATATTGATGCCTTTGGGACACGGCATGCAGTAGCCGCAGCCCGTACAGGGCACGCGATTCGATTTCTCAAACTCTCCCAGCACACGCGCGATGGTATCGAGCTGCTCTGTCGTCATCGAATTCGGCAGTGCGCGATCCGCCAATGCCGCGTTCTCGTCCACCTGCGCGGTATCGGTCATGCCCGAAAGCAGCATCGTGACTTGAGGATGGTTCCACACCCACGAAAGGCCCCAGGCGGCAGGAGTGCGCAAATGCGGGTCAGGGGCGCCATCGAGCACAGCGCGGGCCCGCGGCGGCAGCTTGCCCGCTAAACGCCCGCCCAGCAGCGGCTCCATCACAAACACCGCGAGCCCGCGCTCCGCAGCCGCCATGAGTCCCGCCGTCCCCGCTTGGTAGCGCTCTCCAGCGTAGTTGTACTGGATCTGGCAAAAATCCCAGTCATACGCGTCAAGCATCGTGAGGAAGTCCGCCGCACTGCCGTGATACGAAAAACCTATCTGGCGAATACGCCCCGCAGCCTTTTGGTGCGCAATCCAGTCCTCGATGCCCAACGCCACCACGCGCTCCCACTGGGCGGGCGAGGTGATGTTGTGCATAAGGTAGTAGTCGATATGGTCGGTCCGCAAACGGTGCAGCTGCTCGTCAAAAAAGCGGTCGAAATCCTCCGCACATTTGCACGAAGCGTGCGGCAACTTAGTCGCCAGCAACACCCGGTCACGCAGCCCCAAGCGCTCAAGTGAGGCGCCCACGCACACCTCGTTACCGGGATAAAGATACGCAGTATCCAGATAATTAATCCCCTGTTCCACCGCACGGGAAATGATGGCATCGGCCGTCTTCGCATCGGGGTGTCCCGGCGCACCGGGAAATCTCATGCAGCCCAGACCCAGAGCAGATATTCGGTTACCACTTTTGGGGTCAACGCGGTATTGCACGGCCCCTCCTTTCGCCATCAGCGCCCCGGCAAGACGAAACACAATGGTCACGCGGCCGAAACATCGTGGAATCGCAATCGAGAACGTATCGTAACGCAGCAGAAATCGAGCTGTCACGGCACCGCTTTAACATCAGCAAAAAGCCCGATGAAAGGAGCAACAAACAAATACGGCCATCCGGTGCACGCAGCATGGTCCGGCAGCATACAATCCATCAGGCGCCCCTTACGCGGGCGCCTTTTATATGGGGAGATGATTCGCATGCAGATCAACAAGATCGCCTTTATCGGCAAGGGCGGCGTCGGCCTGCTCTACGGCAGCATGATTGCCAAGGCCCTCGGCAATGACGCCGTCGAATACGTTATGGATGACGCCCGTTTTGAGCGTCACGCAAACGATGCGCTCACCGTCAACGGCAAGCCCTGTGCGCTCAAGTCCGTCCGCGCCAGCAAGGCAACGCCCGCCGATCTGGTCATCCTGACGGTCAAGACCACCGGTCTCGACCAAGCACTCAAGACTATGGAGCGCGTCGTGGGACCCAATACGCTCATCGCCTCGCTGTGCAACGGCATCACGAGCGAGCAAAAGATTGCCGAGCGCTTTGGCTGGGAGCATACCGTTCTTGGTATTTGCCAGGGCATGGACGCTGTGTTTCTCAACGGAGAGCTCACCTTTACCAACACGGGCGAAATCCGCTTTGGCGCGGCGGCCGGTACGGATCCCGCAGCCATCACCGCAATCGACGAGCTCTACACGCGCTGCGGCATCGCACACACCGTCGAGAGCGACATTGCGCACCGCATGTGGGCCAAACTCATGCTCAACGACGGCATCAACCAGACCTGCATGGCCTACGGCGGCACGTACGGAAGCGCCACGGAGCCGGGCTCCGAGCAGCGTCGCTGCCTTGTTTCCGCCATGCGCGAAACGCTTGCGGTCGCCAACGCCGAGGGCGTTGAGCTGACCGAGGCAGACCTGACGCAGATGGTGCACCTCATCGAAGGAATCGATCCCGCCGGCATGCCCTCGATGGCGCAAGACCGCGTCGCGCGGCGCAAAACCGAGGTCGAGGAGTTCGCCGGCACCATCTGCCGTCTGGCGGCCAAGCACGATATCCAGGCACCGCAGAACGAATGGCTCTATCAGCGCATTCGCGATATCGAGGCAAGCTGGTAGCGCCCGACTCACCACGTCAACAGACTCAACAGCAAAGCCGCCGCAAGGGCACTCCCCTTACGGCGGCTTTCATCTTCATCTATAACCAGTAGTCGATGTCCCGACGGTCAGAGCTGCGACTCCGAGGCCTGGCCCTCATCGTCGCGACAAAGGACTACACCCGCACTTCCCAGCAGCGCGGCCGCAATCAGCGCGCCAACCACGATTGGAGCAGCCCCGCATGACCCCTGCATGCCCGCAATGAGCGCGGCCGTAGGACCAAGGCAACCAAGCACCAATGCGACGGCGGCAACGGCGATATCTCGAGCGTTCACAAGACCACTTCCTCCAAGAGAAAGACCTTATTTCTCATGAACTAGTGTGCCCCGCGCCCATATGCGCGGCGTACTGCCACGGTAAGCGCTCTGTTAACTCAAGCACGCACAAAAAACGAACGCCCTTACGTTGCCCAAAGGCTCGGTAAAGACGCCCGCCCGTCATGTCCTATTGGCTTATGGCAGATTACCAGCCAGTGTAGTAGTCGGTGGTTCCGGCAGCGCAGCCGGAGTCATAGACCTTGCACTCGCCCTTGGAACCGGTAAACGTAGAGCCTTGGGCCTTATCGCCCGCGGCAACGACGTAGTAACCATCGGAATCGCGCCAAAAGCCCTCGGAATCCTGCGTCCACTCGCCCGTGCGGTGGTGATACAACACGTTGCTGCTGTAATAAGTCTCGCGGCGGCCGTTATAGTTATTGACGCCGCTCGAGCGCGTCAGACCCGAGCCGTTCGCGTAATACGCAGCAGACGTATAAGACGAGCCGGAGCCGGCGTTGTAATACGAAGCCTGAACGGCCTCAGCGGCCTCGGCTTCGGCTGCGGCAGCCTCGAGCGCCTCGCGCTTGGCATCCTCAAGCGTGGAGCGAAGCTCGTCGAGCTCGGTCGACTTGGCGTCGACTTCCCCCATCGTCAACAGGCTACCCGCACCGTCGATGCAACCCTGCAACACAGCGCGCTCGTCATCGGTAGCATAGTCGCCATACATATTCATAATGATCTGAGCGCGCATCTCCAGGGAATCGCGCTTTGCCCCCATCGAGGCGTTCCACTCCTGCATAGAGCCATAACCGTCGCCGCGGTAGTCGACGGGCTGCACCAGCGTCGCCTCGGACGGCGCAGATCCGACCGTATCGGATAGTGTTGCCGCGTGGGCATCAGTTGCGCCGGCGCCCGCCAAAAGTGCCACGGTCAGAGCGGCGGAAAGGGCGGCGGCTTTCGGTTTTCGTGAATCGATCCTCATGTAGCTGGAAACCTCCGTAGTGCGTTTTTGCTGCGTTTGAGCTGCGTGTGATTTAATCGCGCTGCATAGTACCCCGAGCAAATCGCGACCTGCGGTTTTACTCAAAAGGCGCACGTCAATTGCGTAAAACTCACATCCTCTCAACAGGAGTTTTCCACATCTCGATTGCATAAAGCGTGTCAAAAACCCTGTTTTTGCACCCTCTCTATGCAAAAACGACGCCTGTGCAACCATTGTTCGCACAGGCGCCTTGAGCAGGCATTTTATGCAGTTATACCTATCGAGTCGCAAGGGGTCCTTGCACAAGTCGCCTTACTCGTCCAGCGCGGCAAAGGCCTGCTTCAGATCCCAAATGATATCCTCGGCGTTCTCGGTACCGATGGAAAGACGGATCGTGGAGGGCGTGATGTTCTGCTCGGCGAGCTCCTCGGCAGAGAGCTGGGAGTGCGTGGTGGTAGCCGGGTGCACGACGAGCGACTTGACGTCGGCCACGTTGGCGAGCAGCGAGAACACCTGCAGATGATCGATGAACTTCCATGCAGCCTCCTGGCCACCCTTAATCTCAAAGGTAAAGATCGAAGCACCGCCACGGGGGAAGTACTTCTGATAGAGCTCGTGATCGGGGTGCTCAGGCAGGCTCGGGTGATTCACCTTGGCGACGTGGCTGTCGCCAGCCAGGAACTCAACGACCTTCTTGGTGTTCTCGACATGACGGTCGACGCGCAGCGACAGAGTCTCGGTGCCCTGGAGCAGGACCCAGGCGTTGAACGGGCTGATGCAGGCGCCCTCGTCACGCAGCAGGATAGCGCGGACATAGGTTGCGAAGGCGGTGGGACCGGCAGCCTCGGCAAACGAAACACCATGGTAGGAGGGGTTGGGCTCAGCGATCTGGGCGTACTTGCCACTCGCCTTCCAATCGAAGTTACCGCCGTCGACGATCACACCGCCCAGCGAGGTACCGTGGCCGCCGATGAACTTGGTTGCGGAGTGGACGACGATGTTGGCGCCGTGCTCCAGCGGACGGAACAGATACGGGGTGCCGAAGGTGTTGTCGACGACAACCGGCAGACCGTGCTTCTTGGCAATCTCGGAGATGGCGTCGATGTTGGGGATGTCAGAGTTGGGGTTGCCGAGCGTCTCGAGATAGATGACCGTGGTGCTGTCCTTGATGGCACCCTCAACCTCTTCCAGGTTATGGGCATCGACAAACGTGGTCTCGACGCCAAACTGGGAGAGCGTATGCTCCAGCAGGTTGTAGGAGCCACCGTAGATGGTCTTCTGAGCCACCACGTGGTCACCAGCCTGAGCAAGAGCCTGCAGGGTATAGGTGATGGCAGCAGCGCCGGAGGCGACGGCAAGACCTGCCACGCCGCCCTCGAGCGCGGCGATACGGTCCTCGAAGACGCCCTGGGTGGAGTTGGTCAGACGGCCGTAGATGTTACCGGCGTCGGCAAGACCAAAGCGGTCGGCGGCGTGCTGGGAGTTGCGGAACACATAGCTCGTGGTCTGGTAGATAGGCACGGCACGGGAGTCGGATGCGGGATCGGCACTCTCCTGGCCAACGTGCAGCTGCAGGGTATCGAAACCAAAGGTGTGCTCGGGGTTGTTGATGAACTGGCTCATGATGATCTCCTTGATCGAACGAAAGTAAGTAAAAAGAGAGAAGTAAGTCGCTGTCTCCTGATCACGCCGACGGGCGCAAACAGGAGCCCGGCATTCGTCTTGGTAAGCAATTCATATGCGGGCCTCCTTTCGCGTCCCGATTCCGTAGTCGGCTTAATAACCTACCGCCTTTGTGTGTTTTGAATAGTACGGGCATTGTCTTCCTCGGTCAATCACTAAAAAGCGCTAACTTGTTATCTGTTTTATAGATAACTATCGAAAGGATGGCGTCGATGACCCTTCAGCAGCTTCGTTTTCTGATCGCCGTGGCAGAGTCCGGCTCAATCAACGCCGCAGCTCAGCGCCTCTATACCGCTCAGTCCAACATCTCAAACGCCGTCAAAAGCCTGGAACAGGAACTCCATCTGGAGATCTTTACGCGCTCCAGCCGCGGCGTCACGCTCACCAACGACGGCACCGAGCTTTTGGGCTATGCGCGCCAGGTCGTAGAGCAGGCCGACATGCTCGAGGCACGCTACGAGAACGGCGGCACCCCGCAAGCCCGCCTCGCCATTTCCGCCCAGCACTACGCCTTTTCGGTCGAGGCCTTTGTCAACGTGGTCGAGCGCTGCCGCGACAGCAAGTTCGAGTTCATCATGCGCGAGACCACCACATCGCAGATCATCGATGACGTCCGTGCGTTTCGCAGCGATATCGGCATTCTGTATCTGGATGACTTTAACGCCCGCGTTCTGCAGAAGGCCTTCGCCGATGCCCGCGCAAGCTTCCATCCCCTATTCGACGCGACGGTCCACGTATTCGTCAGCGAACGCCACCCGCTCGCACGCCGCCCTCAGCTGTCCCTTGCCGACCTCGCGCCCTATACGCGCTACAGCTTTGAGCAGGGAACCTCAAACTCCTTCTATTACGCCGAGGAACCTTTTAGCTATATCCCTTGCGACCGCAACATACGAATATCGGACCGCGGAACACTTACCAACTTACTTATCACGTCGAACGGTTACACCCTGTCGACCGGTGTCCTCTCCAATGAAATGCAATGGGGCATGGCATCGATCCCGTTAGCAGACGCCCCAACGATGCACGTTGGCTACATCATGCACGACGAGCGCAAGCCCTCTCTCCTCTTGCAGCAATACCTCGACGAGCTCAACCGCATCATCCATGCCAGCTAACAGTCGGAAGACGGGGCAGAAATCGTAGATTGCTGGCCCCCGGCGGGCATGGCGCTACAATGGTCACTCACATGAAATGCACTCAAAGAAAGGAAACCCGTGAAGGTCATCATCTATACCGACGGCTCGGCCCGATCAAATCCGGGACGCGGCGGCTACGGCGCCGTGCTCAAATACACCAACCCCGCCGGCAAGACCTTTACCTCCGAGCTCTCGCGCGGCTACGCCAAGACCACCAACAACCGCATGGAGCTCATGGCCGTTATCGTGGCGCTCGAGGCACTCAACCGCCCCTGCGAGGTCGAAGTCCATTCCGATTCGCAGTACGTCGTCAACGCCTTTAAGAAGCACTGGATCGACGGCTGGAAAAAGCGCGGGTGGAAAACCGCCAACAAGCAGCCCGTCAAGAACCGCGACCTGTGGGAGCGCCTACTCACCGCCAAAAGCAAGCATAAGGTTGAGTTCATCTGGGTTAAGGGTCACGCCGGCCACGAGCTCAATGAGCGCTGCGATGAGCTCGCCACCACGGCGGCCGACGGCAGCAACCTCGATATCGACACCGGCTTTAACGAGAGCGACCTGTAATAGCGTTTTCGCACAGCTTTATATCCCCACGCGCTACACTCATCCTGTAGACCAAACAACGCAAGGGGGACGTATGCTGCGCATCGCGACCATCGGCACATCCATGATCACCGACGACTTTATCCAAGTCGTCAACGCCAACGACCAAGCCGCGTTTGTGGGCACGCTTTCACGCGATGCCAATCGCGGTGCTGCCTTTACCGCCGAGCGCGATGGCGAGCGAAACTTTATCTCACTCGATGAGCTTGCGGCAGCCGCCGACGTCGACGCCGTCTATATCGGCAGCCCCAACGCACTTCACTACGAGCAGGCCCTTGCCTGCATCGCCGGTGGCAAGCACGTCATCGTCGAGAAGCCCTTCTGCGCCACCGAAGCGCAGGCGCTGGAAGTCTTCCGCGCTGCCGAGGCAGCAGGTGTCGTGGCCCTCGAGGCCATGCGTCCCCTCCACGATCCCGCCTTCCACGCCATCGAGGACGCCCTGGGCGAGATCGCCCCCATCCGCCGCGCCTCATTGCGCTTTGGCAAATATTCCTCGCGCTACAACGAGATTCTCGCGGGACGCGCCACCAATATCTTCGACTGCAATATGGCATCGGGTTCCCTCATGGACATTGGCGTCTATACCGTCGAGCCCATGGTCGAGATCTTTGGCATGCCCTCCGGCCTTACGAGCATGACCACTCTGCTCGATCCCACCACGCGACGGCTCACGCACGGCCCCATCGATGGCTGCGGTTCCATCCTCGCCAGCTACGGCGGCGGCCGTATCTCCGTCGAGCTCGCGCACTCCAAAATTACGAATGACCTGCTGCCCTCGCAGATCGAAGGCGAGCGTGGCACTATCCAGATCGACCATCTGTCCACGCCCCGCAACGTCCGCATCGACTATCGCGGCGACGTCGTACGCGGCTCGGCGACCGAGGCACCGCGCGAACAGGGAGACAACGGCCGCGTGCTCGACCTGCCCAAATCGAGCAACACTATGGAATACGAACTCACAGACTTTATCACCGCCATCGGCGGCATCGATAACGTTAAGGAAGAGATTTGGGAGACCCCGGCGGGACGCCACGAGCTTGGCCACTACCGCGATGTCACACTCGTCTCACTGCGCATCATGGATGCCGTGCGCCAGCAGGCCGGCATAACCTTCCCGGCCGACGCAGGCAAGCAGGCATAGCTATGGGCCTCTTCGATACGTTCTTCTCCAGCGTCACCGGCGGCAGTCGAGAGCCTCAAAAACCATCAAACGTCGAGCTCGAGCTGCGCCGCAGGCTTACTGTGCTCGCAAGCGACGAGGCCACTCAAGACACTCCCCTGCGCTATTTCCTGCGCTGGGCGGGGCAAGTCCAGGGCGTTGGCTTTCGCTTTACCAACACCAACCTCGCGCAGGCACGCGCGCTCACCGGCTGGGTGCGTAACATGGAAGACGGCTCAGTCGAGATGGAGATACAGGGGGCTCCGGCAAATATCCTATCTCATCTCGAGGCGCTTCATGCCTCCTACGAGCGTATGGGAACGCGTTTTCGCCTCGTAGACGCCCAGGCCCGAGCCCCACTTGCCAATGAAGACGGTTTCACGCCTCGTTATTAGTATTGTGTGCTAAATACGGTATCATTTACCTACGACCGTTGATAGAAAAGAGGCGAGGCGCATGGCGGTGCAAAGAAGGAATACCAGGCAGCGAAAGCTGGTTCTTGACGCCGTGCGCCAAAGCTATAACCATCCCACCGCCGACGAAATCTACAACGTCGTGCGCGCGCAGGATGACAAAATCAGCCGCGGCACGGTCTACCGCAACCTCAATCTCTTGGCCGACGCCGGCGAGATTCTCTCCATCAAGACGCCGGGCGGCAGCCGCTTCGATCGCACGATCGAGCCGCATGCGCATATCATCTGCACCTCGTGCAGCCGCGTCATCGACATACCACTCCCCTTCGATGCCCAGCTCGACGCCAAGGCATCCGAGCAAATCGGCTGGCACGTCACGTCGCACTACACCATCTTCGAGGGTCTCTGCCCCGACTGCCGGTAGATGTTTGGGACATGCCTACTCGGCAAGCAGGCGACGCAGTTCTTCTTCGACCGTGTACACATAGCGGACGCGGTCGTTGATGCCACGCATAGAGGGATTGCAGCTCTCCATTAGATAAGGATGGCCCACTACGTTGAGCATGTCGCGGTCGTTCTCGTTATCGCCAAACGCCATCATCTCATCGGGCGAAATACCCAGGGCACGACCGTAATCGGCAAGCGCGGAACCCTTACCCGAATCAAAGCCGATAAAGTCCGTCCATTCGGTTCCCGATGTCATGACATCGACTCGATCGCTAAAGTGGCGCTCAAAATACTCCAGCGCCGCCGGCTGATTCACCTCGGGCGTCTGGAAGGCAATCTTAATGACGTCCTCTTCGATGTCCTCGGGACGGTCGACCACCGCCACATCGCAGTGGACCTCATAGCGCAAATGATCGACGAACGCATCGTTGCCGCTCATGGTGTAGAGGTGCCCCTCACACGAAAGGGTCACGTCGGCATGGGGATATGCAATCACGGCATTCGCGATATCCATAGCAAGGCTACGCTCCATGGAACGCTTGACAACGGCGCGTCCCTCGCTCATCACCAGAGCTCCGTTTTCGCATACATAGGCGAGCTCATCGGCCACCGGGGCAAACAGATAGCGCAAGCTCGCATATTGACGGCCGCTCGCCGGCATAAACACGATACCGCGACGATGCAGCTCATCGATGAGCTCAAAGGCCTCGGAACGCGGCTCGCGCTCCCCCGGATGCAGCAACGTGCCGTCCAAATCGCATGCAATCAGCTTGATTCCTTCAAGACCCATATGCTTTCCCCCACAGCATCTCATCAACAGAAAGACGGACTTTGAATAGTTGCCTCTCAAAGTCCGTCTTACTTATACGCACGTTAACCGCGCGCCTTCTTTACGATCGTAAAGTCTGGAGCCATACTCACAACGGCATCCGCCGCATTCGACGCAAAGCGCCGGTCCGAATCGAGTTCACGGGTAACCACCGAGAGCCGAACGCCCTCGACGCCCCGGAGCATGCGGCCCAAAACAGGCTGCACCGGCGTATACATGCGCACGGTATGCTCGTCCGAATCGCCTCGGAAAAGCGGCGTATGCATATTGCCGATCTCCCAGCACGCATGCGCGAGCGCAATCGGGTCCATGCGGTCAACTTCGACCAAATAAACCTCGGCGCCGCGCAGACGTACGACAACCACCACGGGCACCGCACCCGTATGGTCGATAGCGAGCACGTCACCGTCGGCAAGACGACCGCCGTCGGCAGTATCCAGCCGAACATCGACCGTGCGCCCCAGCTCCGTCACGCCCACAAGCGCGCATACATCAGCCTGGTCCCAATCGAGCAGCAGCTCGTCAACTTCAAAGACGCCGCCCAACTTCCGGCGAAGCAGGAGTTCATAGGACGGATCGTTGAGATTTCCCAAGCATGTCGTCGAAACCAAGCGTTCAGGCATACTCTAACCCTCGACCTCGACGAGCTCGATATCAAAGTTGAGGTCCTTGCCGGCCAGCTCGTGGTTGGCGTCGAGCGTCACGGCCTCGGGCGTTACGTCGATGACCACGGCGGGGACGGGCATACCGCTCGGCGTGGACAGGAAAAGCTTCATGCCCTTCTCGATCTGCTCGATGTTGGGAACCTGTTCGGCCGGGAAGGTAATAACCATCTCGGGATTGTGCTCGCCGTAGGCATCGGCAGCAGGAATGTGCACGGTCTTCTTCTCGCCCACCTGCATGTCGACAACAGCGGCGTCGAAGCCCTTGATCATCTGACCGGCGCCGCAGGTGAACTCCAGCGGCTCGCCGCGATCGTAGGAGCTATCGAACTGCGTGCCGTCGTCGAGCGTGCCGCGATAATGGGTCTTGACCTTCTTGCCCTGGTTGGACATGGTAACCTCCGTGATAAGGGCGGCGCACAACGCGGACCGCCATGAACATATGGCGCTAACTATACCCTAGTCATACAATTCAAAGACAGTTTGCAAAGAAACGCTGCAACCGGAGGAACCATGGCATATCCCGTATTTGACCTACACTGCGACACCGCCGACCGCATCGGCTGGGCCACACTCGATCTCGACCTGCGCTTTACCGCCGGTACCGACGGTTATTTCCCCGGCGACGAAACGCATCCGCAGGATTTCGACCTCATCGAGGGTAACGCCTGCGCCATCTCGCTCGCAAAGATCGGCAACACGCCATGGGCACAGTGCTTCGCCACGTTTGTCCCCGACGAGATTCCCACCGCCCACGCCGCGCGCTTCCAGGCGCAGATCATGGCGCATATGAGCGGCCAGGCAATGCTCAACCACGACAGTATGGTCAACGTGCGCAGCGCCGCAGACATCCGCCCCGCGCTCAAGGACGGCAAGGTCGCTTGCATCCACACCATCGAAAACGCCACGTTCTTTGCCGAGGACCCCGCGCTGATCGAGGTGCTCAAGAGCTTGGGCGTACTCATGTCGTCACTCAGCTGGAACGCGCAGGGGCCGCTCGCAAGCGGACACGATACCCACGCCGACCTCACCGCCGCCGGCATCGAGGCACTTACGCAGATGGAGCACGCCGGCATGGTGCTTGACGTCTCCCACCTCAACGATGAGTGCTTTGACGAGGTTGTCGCCCACGCCACGCGTCCCTTCGTCGCCAGCCACTCCAACTCCCGTGCGGTTTGCGGCGTCAAGCGCAACCTCACCGACGACCAGTTCCGCACCATTCGCGACATGGGCGGTATCGTCGGCCTCAACTACTGCAGCGAGTTCCTTTCCAACGACGCAACCGACAAGACCGCCGCAGACGTCACCTTCGACCAGCTAGCGGCACATATCGAGCACTGGCTCGACCTGGGCGGCGAGGACGTCATCGCGCTCGGCGGCGACTGGGACGGCGCCACTGTGCCCGCTTTCCTCTCCGATGCCAGCATGATGCCCGAGTTCCAGAACATGCTCTCCAAGCACTTTGGCAAGACCGTGATGCAAAAGCTCTGCAGCGACAACGCGCTTGCCTTCTTCGAGCGCTATTAATTTCACATCCCTTGAGCGGGCCGGCATGCCGAACGGTCGACATGCCGGCCCGTCCCCAATCTGAAGGACCGCTTTTGACGCAGCAGTTTACGATTTCCGTATCCCGACCGGATGGGACGCCCATCCCTGTCGTCGTTACCAAAAAGCGCGTCAAGAACTTCAACCTACGCGTCACATCGAGCGGCGAGGTCCACGCCAGCGCACCGCTCGGCGCCAGCCGCGAGCGTATCGAAGCGTTTGTGAAGCGCAACAGCGCCTGGATTATCAGCCGACTTGCCCAGCGTGAGCAGCGTCAGGCGACGGCGCGAGAGCCGCTCAGTCCCTCGTCCATCATTGCACTTTGGGGCAAGCCCATTACGGTACAGGATGCACTCGATCACAACTTTGCATCACCCGCATCGCGACCCAAACAGGCCACCTTCGCAAGTTTTATGGGTACCGATGAGCCAAGTGGGCGCACGCAGGCAAAGCAGCGCACAGCCCTTGACGGCCTAACGCCCAAAGAACTCCAGACCCGCATCGACCAACTCTATGCATCCGAGGTCACCGCAGCGCTACGCGACATCGTGCACGCGTACGAAATCGCAATGGGCGTCACCGTTTCCCGCATTTCCGTACGCAGCATGAAAACGCGTTGGGGCTCATGCACGCCCAAATCCGGCGCCATTCGCATCGGGCGCGAGCTCGCCGCCTACCCCGTCGAATGCCTCGACATGGTTGTCGCCCACGAGCTCGTCCACTTGCTCGAGCCAAGCCACAATCAGCGGTTTCACGCCCTGCTCGACACGTACTGCCCCAACAATAGAGCTCTGTCGCAGCGGCTCAAGCAGCCTCCCGTAGAGACGTATTAGAACCGGTTAGCGCACGCGCTCGATCTCGACACCGCAGCTTGCCAGGGGCAGGCCAACAGGAGCCCACGGCTTATCGAGCTTTATGCGCACACCAAGCAGCGAGGGATAACGGCGCAGCAGCATCTGGGCCGTCCCCTCGGCTGCCGCCTCGATGAGTTTAAACGTATGCTCGCGCAGATAGCCATCGACATCGTGGCACACCGAGCCGTAGTCAATCGAGGCGTCCAAGTCATCGTGCTCCCCCGCTGCGCGCAGGTCGGCATAGAGCACCAAGGACACGATGAACTTCTGACCCAGCGCGTTCTCCTCGGGATACACGCCATGGTTGGCAAAAACCTCTAGGCCGTCAATGACAATACGGTCGGCATGGCGCAAGTCGTCATAGCTCACGTGGGGCACCGCCGTTGCGGTGGATATTTCGCCCCTTCCACGGCGGGCGAGCTCGGCGCCTTCAGTCTTGGTTGCACTCTCGGGCAGCTTCTTGTTACTCAACGCGATCGTCTCCTTCGTTTAGAACCCCGACCGCGCAAACTAACTACACGCGAATCGACAGGTTCTTTTTATCATCGCTCCAGTTGCAAGCGTTGCGCGCGGGGCATGCAAAGCAGGCACGCGACGCTTTGTCGGCTGCATAGAGCAGACGCTCAAGCGGTTGGCTGTTCACGCGCAGCTTTCGATGGCCCAGAATGGCCGTCTTAATGGCTGCGGCATCGGCCGGCTCAAACGCCACGTCATCGGGCATGCCGCCGAGAATCGCATCAGCGACGCGTTCGCTTGCAACATCATGGGATATACCCGATTCATACTGTTCATCTTTGCCGATATCGTGAAGAAGTGCTGTGGCGTAGATGACCTCGCGGTCAAATTCGAGCTGCTCCTCGAGATTCTTGATCCACATAATGCGCGCGACATCGAGCAGATGGTCAATACCGTGGCGGCAGAAGATGCGCCCCGATTCCAACTGTACGATGTTGCCCAGGTGCCGCCGGAACAGCCCGTTGGCACAAATGTAATCAATGCGAGGCATGGCACCAAAGGGGGCCAGGCCCGAAGCCATAAAGCCGCGACGCGACGTCCCCTCATCGGTCTTCGATGTAAAGTCGTTGACGACTCTCATGGTTAGCGGCCCAGCATCCTAAAGAAACGCTCCTCGAGCGCGGGATCGGTCTCAAAGACGCCGCGGCGAGCAAGCGTCACGGTCTTGGTGCCGGGCTTTTGCACGCCACGCATCGTCATGCACATATGCTCGGCCTCCATCAACACAATCGCTCCCTGGGGAGCGAGATAATCCATGAGGGCATCGGCAACCTGTGCGCACAGTTGCTCCTGCAGCTGCAGACGGCGGGCATAAACCTCAACCGTGCGGGCGAGCTTGGAAAGCCCAGCCACCCGACCGTTAGGGATATAACCAATGGCGGCCTTGCCATAAAACGGCAGCAGATGATGTTCGCACAGCGAGTAGAACGTGATGTCGCGCTCGATAACCAAATCGTTCGAAGCGACGGCAAAGGTTTTGGACAGGTGTTCCTCGGCACTCTGGTCCATACCGCCGGCGATCTCACCATACATACGGGCAACGCGCGCCGGGGTCTCCAGCAGGCCCTCACGAGTTGGGTCCTCGCCTATGCCCTCAAGCAACAGCTTAATGGCGGCCTCGACTTTTTCCTGATCGACCATCTGGGCCTCACTTTTCCGATTTCACGTTCGCGCTATGGTACCACGCCCTCCGGCATCGACCACAAGCTACATAGTATGGGTCGAATAGACTGGATCGTCCCGCCAAAGCTCCACAGCGTCGCAAAGCGCAACGCCCTCACGCACAGCGCGGTCGCGCGTAGCGTTCATATCGATCACGCGCTGGTTGCTCGAACCCCTAAAGCGCAGCGAGATATCGTACAGGTCCTGAACAAACGGGCCGTCCACCAGCATGTCAAGGCAGGCAAGGATGCGGTCCGTCACCTCGGTATGATGACGACCACCCGGCATAAGCTCCTCGAGCACGTCACCGGTAAAGCACCAAATGGTCTTCCCCGACCCCACTGGATAGGCCGCGCGAACACGCTCGACAAACTCAACGAGCCCCGCCTGATTCTCGGGCTCCATGGGCTCGCCACCCAGAATCGTCAGACCATCGATAAAGGGATGATCGAGACTCTTGATAATCTTGTCCTCGACGGCACGATTGAACGGCTCACCCGCAGCAAAGTCCCACGCAACAGAGTTAAAGCAATTCTTGCACCCACGACGGCACCCGCTTACAAACAGAGAAGTACGAACGCCTTCTCCATCAGCAATGTCGAAATACTTAATGTTCGCGTAGTTCATAGGTAACTCTCCCGGGAGGCCGGGACATATCATCCCGTCCTCAAACATTCTCGGCCTGCGGCCTGCGAAACTGCGGGCGGGACGATATGTCCCGGCCTCATGCAAAGGGTAACTCAATGAACGAAGCGAACATCGAGCATAGGGTTCGAGGTCCAATAAAAACTGGGTTGCGGCTCAACCACCATCGCAAGTAAATCGCAGCTGCAACTCGAATTATTTCCGCTAAGAACTTCGAGGAGTGAGCAGACTGCGCGCTGCATCTCAGCTACATCAACTTGGCTGCCCTGTAGCGAGGCCCCGGACCTTTGCTCGATATGAGTTCCGCACGAACAGGAGGCGCCAGTGGCGCCTCCGTCGTGAGCCAGGACTGTCCGAAATAGCGAGTAAAGGTCCGGGGCCTCGCTACAGGGCAGCCTGGGATGGTTATTAGAGATGCAGCACGCGGTCGCGGATCTCCTCGGTTCGACCCTGGTTCCAGAACTGGGTACCGATGTAGCCGCACGTACGACGAGCGACGTTCATCTTCTCCTGGTCGCGGTTGCCGCAGCTGGGGCACTCCCACACCAGCTTGCCGTCATCCTCGACAATCTTGATCTCGCCATCGTAGCCGCACACCTGGCAGTAATCGCTCTTGGTGTTGAGCTCGGCGTACATGATGTTGTCGTAGATGTACTGCATCACGCGAATGACAGCCTTGAGGTTGTCCTGCATGTTGGGAACCTCAACGTAGGAGATAGCACCGCCCGGCGAAAGCCGCTGGAACATGCCTTCAAACTTAAGTTTGTCGAAGGCATCGATCTCCTCGGACACATGGACGTGATAGCTGTTAGTAATGTAGCCCTTGTCCGTCACGCCCGGGATAATGCCAAAACGACGCTGCAGGCACTTGGCGAACTTGTAGGTCGTCGACTCCAACGGCGTACCGTACAGCGAGAAATCGATATCACTTTCGGCCTTCCACTCCGCGCACCTGTCGTTCATGCGCTGCATGACGGCCATGGCGAACGGCGTGCCCTCCTTCTCGGTGTGGCTGTGACCCGTCATGTACTTGACGCACTCATACAGGCCGGCATAGCCCAGGCTGATGGTGGAATAGCCGCCCACGAGCAGCTTGTCGATCGTCTCGCCCTTCTTCAGACGCGCCAGGGCGCCGTACTGCCAAAGAATCGGCGCGGCATCCGAAAGCGTGCCCATCAGGCGCTCATGACGGCACAGCAGGGCACGATGGCACAGCTCAAGGCGCTCGTCGAAGATCTTCCAGAACTTATCCATGTCCTGATGCGAGCTCAGCGCGACATCGGGCAGGTTGATGGTCACAACACCCTGGTTAAAGCGACCGTAGTACTTAGGCTTGGTCGGGTCATAGTTCAGCGCGTTGGCGACATTGTTAAAGCCGTTGCCCGAACGGTCGGGCGTCAGGAAACTGCGGCAACCCATGCAGGTGTAGCAATCGCCGTTGCCGGCAGTCTCGCCCTTAGACAGCTTAAGCTCGCGCATCTTCTTCTCGGAGATGTAGTCGGGCACCATGCGCTTGGCGGTGCACTTGGCGGCGAGCTTGGTCAGATAGAAGTACGGCGAATCCTCGCGAATGTTATCGTCCTCGAGCACGTAGATGAGCTTGGGGAATGCCGGGGTGATCCACACGCCGGCTTCGTTCTTAACGCCCTCATAGCGCTGACGAAGCGTCTCCTCCACAATCATGGCAAGGTCGTGCTTCTCCTGGGGCGTACGGGCCTCATTGAGATACATAAAGACCGTCACGAACGGCGCCTGGCCATTCGTGGTCATAAGGGTCACGACCTGATACTGAATCGTCTGGACGCCGCGACGGATCTCGTCACGCAGGCGGTCCTCAACAACCTCGCGGACCTTTTCGGGAGATGCCGAAACACCGAGCTCCTCGAGCTCGCGGGCAACCTCGCCGCGAATCTTTTGACGGCTCACCTCAACAAAGGGGGCGAGATGGGTCAGCGAAATAGACTGGCCGCCGTACTGGGAGGAAGCAACCTGGGCGATAATCTGCGTCGCGATGTTGCAGGCAGTCGAGAAGCTGTGCGGCTTCTCGATCAGCGTGCCCGAGATAACGGTGCCGTTCTGGAGCATGTCCTCCAGGTTCACCAGGTCGCAGTTATGCATGTGCTGGGCAAAGTAGTCGGAATCGTGGAAGTGGATCAGGCCCTCATTGTGGGCATCCACGATCTCCTGGGGCAGCAGCACACGCTGAGTCAGGTCCTTGGAAATCTCGCCGGCCATATAGTCACGCTGGACGGAATTGACGGTCGGGTTCTTGTTAGAGTTCTCCTGCTTGACCTCTTCGTTATTGCACTCGATCAGCGACAGAATCTTGTCGTCGGTCGTGTTCTTCTGGCGCTTCAGGCTCTGAACATAGCGATAGATGATGTAGTGGCGAGCAACCTCGTAGCAGTCGAGACGCATGATCTCGTCCTCGACCAAATCCTGGATCTCCTCGACCGAAACGGTGTGGCCCGCGTTCTCGCATGCCTCGGCGACGTTTTGTGCCGCGTAAACCACCTGGCGGTCGGTTAGACGAGAGCTCTCCTCGACCTCCAAGTTGGCGGCGCGGATGGCATTGACGATCTTATCGATGTCAAAGACAACCTCGGTGCCGCTGCGCTTGATGATCTTCATCCTCTTGCCTCTTTCGCATCGTAGCCTCATTGCGCTTCAGAGCCAAACGATGCCCGGCAGGGCCTGTCCCTGTCTTGCGGCGCCGTCGCGCAATCTGTGTTCTCGATAAACCATAAGCCTCCATGCGGACATTCCCAGAAGCCGATCAAGCGGCTCAAGGACACGTTCAAAAGAGGCAGTTAAGGTCTTCGTTCTCTGTCCGCCATCTATCATACGACAAAGAGGCATCTATATCCTGTATTCTTTTTTTAGGTCAAACACAACATATAGTGTTTCAGCAGGTCAAAGCAATTGGTCATTTTGCAGACGCATTAAAAATGAGGGGTCATAGACATGCCAAACGAGCCTCATCAACGCAACTACCTGCACGGCAGTTTTGAAACCCCCTCAACCATACCGCCGACAAATCCTACCAAAACCAAACCGCTCACGCCAAAAGAATCCAAAAGTTTGTGCTTGACCAACATGTTGCGGTCGAATGCCGGCGGGCAGGGCGACAAGGAAAGGCCGGGACGCGAGCCATTCACGTCCCGGCCTTTCAAGATCGACAAGATCGGCAGCTTTAGAAAGGCCCGATTCCTATAGCAGGCTCGGACACATCGTCATTAAGGCCGAAACCAGCAACCGTCCGTACTATACCATAACGTTCGTAATGCACTGTTTTGGCTGGTAGATTCGCTAAAGCTTACGTTCGTATCGTTCGTACAGTTAACCTGTGTCCGCGACGTTGGTGGACTGTTTGGTGGGCTACCAGACGGACGGGAGAAACGGACGAGCGATGTTCTACACGCCGGGCTCGGTCAGGGTCATAAACGAGAAAACGAACAAGTGGCAATCCCGCTACACCTACTACGAGGAGACGAATGGTCGCCGCCGCAAGCGTCAGGTCGCCCGTAACTACACCGCGACCTCGCTCCGCGAGGCCAAGCGCATCTCCGCGCAGATTCACATGGAGCTTGAGCGTGAGGCTCAGGCAATGCTTGATTTCAACCTCCACGCGCAACCAGACGTCCTCCTCTCGGAGTACGCGAGCGGCGTTCCCCGACGGCTACGGGGAGGCCGACCTCAGGTCGCTCGCCTTCATCGACGCGTGCCAGGACTTCATCTTCCACGGGAAGACGGGCAGGGGCAAGACCCACCTCGCCATCGCGATCGGCGCCTCCGCCGTCAGGGCCGGCAAGTCCGTGAGGTTCTTCACCGTCGCGCAGCTCGTGATGCACCTGGCCGACGCGCGCGACCGCGGCGGGCTGCGCAGGGAGATAGATGACCTGCTGTCGGCGGACCTGCTGGCGCTCAACGAGCTCGGCTACGTGCCGCTCGACGTCGAGGGGGCGAGGCTGCTCTTCCAGGTCATGTCGGCCCCCGAGGGCACCCAGAGCCTCATAGTCGCCACAAACATAGAGTCCAGCAGTGGGGCACGGTGTTCGGCGACGACAAGATGGCCGCTGCCGTCGTGGACAGGCTCGTCTACACGGGCAGGCTGGTGAAGTTCAACGGCGCCAGCTACAGGATGGAGAACGCGCTGATGCTCGGAAAGGGTGAGGCCGAATGAATTACGCCGCAGAGGACTGCCCGGTGAACAGGATGAGGGACCCGCGACGCCGGCGGCTGGGAGGCGCCGACGCTCTGCGGGCTCTTCCAGTGCCCGGGCTGCGAGCTGACGCCGGATCACCCGCTGATGACGGGCGAGGAGGACGGGATGGAGGAGGTGCCCCCGGAGGATTGGGAGATACCGTTCTAGGCAGCGGGCGGGCCGGCATGAGGGTGTCGAAATTCGACAGACGGATTTGTCGATTTTTACTTGACGGAATACACGATAGCGGGGGTCGGAGACCCCCGCTATCGTGTAGAACGGGGTCACGGCGTAGCGACCAACCCGCAGCTCAGGGGTACCGCCGCAGTCGGGTTGCGCCGGTCGTGCGCTAACCGCAGTCAGGTGGCTTCTTCGCGCTGCTGGCGGAGCTAACGGCGCGAACGGGCAGAAGGCTTGCCTGCCGCCTCGGCCACCGCAGTCGCTTCCCTTATCCTGCTCCGCCCGCTCGCGGGCGGAAAGACGCTGCAAACGGGCACATCCGTAAATCAGCTGTGACCACGCACACCGTCAAGGTTCAACGTCTCAAAATTTAACGATTGAAGCGAAGAGAGTGCCCGAACGGAGTCCTCTGTTGCCGCTTTTCCCGTTAGAATTCGACTGATGGAACCATACACCATGCCCTCAAGGGTTTCCTGCGCCGTGCGAAGAAATTGCATCTTTGCGCTTTTGGAGTAAAGATCACTCACCTTCTTTTCGTCTTTGATGACCCATCCGAGCATTTGCCTGATACCATCGTCCTCTGCCCAAATGACATTTAATCCTTCGGAAACGCAGTGGTCGTAGTAGATAAGGCATCTACAAGAAAAGGCACGAAGAGCAAAAAACTCAGTCCATAGCTCTTCGCCAAGATAAGGGCGCAGTTCCTCAAGATGGTCGTTTTTGCAGTATTCCAGTGCACGGTTCGTGCCATCACCGCACTCCATACCACCAATTTTAAGCAGGTTCTCCCTATGGCGCTCATGCGGAAGAAGAATGGAATCAATGCTAACGCATGGGCTGCTCAGCTCCCTAAGACGAAGCACTTCTTTCCATACCCGCTCAGCAGCTTGAGCCTGTCGCTCAATTGTATACAACTGACTTTTTTGCTGTTGAGACAAAACCGCGTTGATGATTCCGCTCTGGCGGGAAAGTACCTCCTTGTTTTGGTCTATGCTTTTCTGTAGTTTTGCGTTTTCTGCCTTGAGCCTATTCTCACGCGCATAGCCAACGAAAGTAGCTGCGAGAAATGAAATAGCCGGTAGAGCGAGTTCTAAACCATGCCCCGTTAAAAACCGCACAATCGCTGTGCTTATGTTATCCACCTGTATCCTCCGCTCAATCAGCCGCACGCTATCAGCAAACAACCGATAACGCAAGAATAAAACGATGCTTGTTGCGTCACTGCGCCTTCTCTTGTCGCTTGGAGCTTCTGAGTCCTATTGGGAGAAGCTGATCGCACTCTCCGACTTCAAATGATTGCTCGGAATCCCGTTTGAGCGCTATTTGGGCGAGGCGATAGGCCTTATCGTTCGTTCTCGGTGCAGACAAATAGGTCTGTTCAAGTCTATCCTGCAGCCCCTTCCTCGACTCCCGTATCTGTTGAGTGCCCAGGTCGTCGAAGTCCGTTAACAACGATAGGTAATCCTGAATAATTGGCCAAAGCCCATCCGCTGCGGCCCGATGCTCGGATACCTCTCGTGAATAGTCCCTTCCTCTTGAGTACAAATTAAGAGCAAGTGATAAGGCCGAGCAAAGCCCGGCAATCAAGCTGACAAGATATTGGGAAGCGATCAGCGAGCTGATGATGCCGACCGAGGAGATTGAGGTCAGCGTGATTTGAACTATAGATAGTATATTTCGGCTTCTCTCTTTCAGCCCCGCAGCCTTTTGCTGGGTCGTATATGTGTAAAGAGCCTTACCATATGCCTCTACGATTTGAGAATAAAGACGCTCTCTCCAAGCCTTATCGGTTTCATTCATGTTGGATACGACCTAAACCATGCAGCGAAGCACTTTGCCGAGGCAATCCATGCTTTTTGACGTGTCGACCATTTGTCTACTGCCCGGAGCCGAAAGCTGAAAGCTATAGCGCCCGCCGAAGGACATCGAATTGAATCTTTCGAGCAGCTTTGCTTCATACGTTCCCTCCGGTGAAGATGTCACCCCATTAGACCAGCGCCAATCACCAATGGCTTCGTACACAAAGCTGTCAATTACAATTCCGGATAACTTGTAGCTCGAATAGTGCTCAGAGTGAACCACGCGAATGTGCTTACAGGTATCGAATAAAAGGCCGTTGGATGTTTCGTTTTTCTCCCGCATAGCACGTTGCTCCGCTTTGGGATTCGTGGAGCGCCAGTTGCCACCCATGTTGCTATCGGGATAGGAAAAGGACAGGTCACCCATCCAATTGGTTTCTTCAAAAGCAGGGAGTACCTCTATTTTCATGCCGTCGCTAAAGCTCATCACAATCACTTGGCCATCCGCCCGAACATCCGTTAAGGGCAAGGTGACCTTTATGGACTCTTTGACTGCTTGCAGCAAGCGGGATTGCCCGTTTCCTCTATACAGGTCATAGCGTTCGTATTCATCTTTTGGCAAAATCGCCAGCATATCGATATCGCTCGTATTCGTCGCTGTCCCTCTTCCATAGGAACCAACATATAGAGAGTGACTATTCTCGTTGTCGCTCTCCCAAAACTCCCGGTTAATTGCCTTGGTCACCCGCTTGTATCTTTGCGAGATGCGAGACCTAACTTCGCTATTGATGCTACCGGGGTTATGAATCACATGGCAACTCATCGATACCTCCTTTGTTATTGAAATAACGGCGGGGCCGTAAAACCTCAGACGATTGGTCCCAGCATTAATACGGCCCAAGGAACTTCTCACCATCAAGGTGAATCATATGGTCAGGTGTATCGGCGCACCACGCCTCGGTTTCCCAAGCCAAGTCACCGAGATACCCCTGCATAACCTTTCTGTTTGGGAAGCATGAAACGAATATCAGCTCGTGCCCGCTTTCGCCAAACAGCTGAATAAGTTCCTGCTTTCGAGTCACATCAACTGGGCCATGACTCGAACACGCTTCCATGAGATAAAGCCAGTTCTTCTCTTCAAGCCATACAATCAAATCCGGTTCTTTGCCTCGGGGCGGCATTATCACGTTGATGTGTTTAAGCGTTTCGGCTTCGACCCTCTCATTCTCCTTGCTCGTGTCACCGATATAGAGAACCGATGCGCCGGGAGAAAACCTTGGGCAGAACTCCTCAACCATGCTTTTCACAAGGAGGTTCTGCCCACCAGCTGATAGCCGAATGCTTGAACCGTTCGGAAGAGTAACGGGGACTTTCGCGAGTTCGCGCTTCTCTTCGACCTTTTCAAGCCATGTTTCGATGCTCTCTTTGTACCGAACCAGCTCGTTACCGAAATCATCTTCGCCATAGTGTTTTAACAGCTCGGTTGCCTGTCCACTCAATCGGTAGTTCCATTTCGGAGAGTTGATTGGCCGAGCGGGGTTGTCGGCGTTCTCCTCCACAAGGCCCACCTGAACAAACTGATGCAACGTAAACCGCCGCATCGTCTCCCGAGTATTCGGCTTGTACTTGACGCGGAATTCCTCCGCAATCCAATCCATAATGGCACGGGTGCCGAGCATCGAGTTGGTTGCGTTAGACCATCCGTCGCCCAGTCCAAGCCCGGCAAGCGCGAGCAAAACCATTGCCGAACGTTGGTTGCTCCTCTCCTCGTCCATGTCTAAGCACTTCAGAAAGATCTGGGCACCTTCAATCGTGACGGTGTCACGAGCTACATCATAAGTGAGCGACACTGCGCATCAACCTCCTCTTGGCTGATTCCCTGGCGCCATTGCTCCCCCAAGAGGGACAATGACAACCTCGATGGCGTTGGCATGGCGTTGAGGTCGCTTGCATTGACCTGTGTGCTTCCAGATCGCGAGCGAAACCACTCTTCAATTTGGGTACTACGAAGCCACAAGGAAAGACCATTTGCCTCCAGCTCCGTCATCGGAACGGTTTTTCTTGGCGTCCCGGCATGGATAAAGTTTAGATGATTCTCCAATGCTTCCGCTTCCGGAAGGTTTAGGGGATAAGCCTTGACTCTGCGACGTTCCTCTTTCGAGGAAAAACGCTTGACCACGACGAAGCTGCCCGGGCCAATTAATTGCTTGCGCTGCTTTTCCGCGCTGCAATCAATCCACTGAGCCTTTCCTTCCTCAACTGGATGTTTAAAACCATCGTCTGAGAAGTTGCAGGAATAGATAAGTCGACGCAACCCTTCTTTGAAATCAAAACTCAATACATCGCGAGATCGAAAGTCAACCACTTTCCCTGTGCTCGCGCACAGCCCTTCCTCTTTGAGAGTTTTGAGCTTTCCCAACATGGCGGATTCAACGGGACGGACGCGAACCGTCTTGTCTCCCGCCTCATCAACAAGAGAGGAAAAGGGGTATGAGTTGACAATCTGTTCGTCGGTTTTGTCCTGTGATTCGGAGACGCGAACCTCCGCTTTCTGCCTGTCCTTTGATATGGCAAGAAGCATAGTCTCTTGAAGCACGTCAGTATCTGAGAAAATCTCAGTTCGCGAGCCATAAATATGAAGTGCGTCGATAGACACGCTATTGAGCATCCACTCGCGAAACGCTTGGAAATACTGCCCATTCATCCACGAGCGAGGAACGATGGCGACGCACTGTCCCCCCGGCTTCAACGCCTTAATGGCGAGCATCAAGAACGCTGAGTAAAGATTTGGCGAACGTACTGGCAAAGAAGATTGCCTCGGGTCGTCTGCCGGCATCTTCTTGTAAGGGGGATTCAAGATAACGCGGTCGTAATCATTTTCAATAAGCACAGACAACGCGTCGGCATTAATCGTTTTGTGTGCAATACCAAGTCGGTTCAACTCGGCATCGTAAATAGCGGCGAGACGGGGATCCATCTCAACTCCGTCAACAAACACGTTGTTGTCGTATCGTTCCGCCAACGCGACGGACAGGATGCCGGTACCGGCTCCCAAGTCAAGGCACTTGAAGCGGTCGGGGCCTATGCTGTCAGACATCATCGATGTAGCCAGCAACGCCGTCTGGTATGGAGTTAGATACTGGGAATAATCTTCCCGTATATCGACAGTTGTACTGGCAACCGTTGCCGTCCTTGTATCCTCTGCGCTCAATAGGGCAGCTGCCGTCATGCTTAATTCCTCTCATCCGGCGCAAAGCGCCTTCAAATCTATTAATTCAATCTTATCTCTCCGTGCGGACAAAAATGGATGCCGCCTCTTGAAAGACCTACGACAGCCTTGCCACGAACAAGCAATTCCTCAAGTTGTGGCAAAGAGTCGGTAGATAGTCCATATCGAAACATCGGCATATTGTTCACGGAGCCGTCATGACAATCTACCGTTCGCCGAAAAGACCCGGAATATTTGCAAGTTTGTGGACTACCCGGTGGACTGCTGGTGACCTAAAACAAAACAGCCCAGAGACAGAGCCTCTGAGCTGCGAACATTTGGTGGGCGTTAGAAGATTTGAACTTCTGACCTCTTCCGTGTCAGGGAAGCGCTCTCCCCCTGAGCTAAACGCCCAAATGGAGCGGACAACGGGGCTCGAACCCGCGACCCCAACCTTGGCAAGGTTGTGCTCTACCAACTGAGCCATGTCCGCCTGCGAGGATTTAATATACGGGATAATCCACCCAAATGCAAGAACTTTTTTTGAAAAGTTTTGCGACACCCTCGCGAACCTCGCGAAGACATCAGCCACCACGGAAAGCGCAGGCAAACGCAAACTCGCCGCAAGAGGCCCCTACAACTCAGCGAGCATGATCCAGGCAGAACTGTCCTGCGCGAGCTTGCCGTCTGCAAGCGGTGATGAGGTGAGCAGGACCCTGCCCGCCGGCAGCTCCACGGGTGCTGCACCGAAGTTCGTCACACACGCCCAGCCGTTGTCACGGCGATAGGCGATGACGCCGCCCTCAGCGCCCTCGGCACCATCCGCAAGGCCGGTGCGCCCGTCAAGATCGAGCCACTTAAGATCGTTGGCGCGCCCGCGCAGCTTGCGCCGCAGCCAGAGGGCGTCACGATAGAGCGCAAGCATCGATGTCGGGTCCGCTTCTTCCCTATCGGCAGCGTAATCGGAAAACCATGCAGGCTGCGGCAGATGGGGCGCCGCATCGGCGTCCGCCGGTGAAAACCCAAACGATCCGCCCTGCACGGGATCGTCCGCTGCCACCCACGGCAGGGGCACACGGCAGCCGTCGCGCCCCTTCTCGCGCTTCGGTCCGTGCGTATTGGTCGCAGTAGGATCTTCGAGTGCGGCCCACGGGATATCGGCCACCTCAAAAAGGCCGAGCTCCTCACCCTGATACACGTATGCCGAGCCCGGAAGCGCCAGCTCAAGCAAAAGGGCCGCCCGCGCGCGGCGCTCACCGAGTTCACGGCCCTCGTCATAAGACGACCCGTCGCGTAAGAGCCAGTCGAGCGCAATCTGATGGTAGCGCGTCGCCTTGATTTGCGGCAGGGCATAGCGTGTCGCCACGCGCGGCACGTCGTGGTTGGAGAGTACCCAGGTCGAGGCAGAATTGGATTCGATAGCCGCCTTCAAGCCCTTCTCGATTGCAGCGTGCATGTCATCATAGGTCCAAGTGGCCTTGGCGAACTCAAAGTTGAATGTCTGGCCAAGCTCGCTGGGGCGTGCGTAGAGATACTGGCGCTCGGGCAGAACCCACGCCTCGGCAACGGCGCTGCGCGGCGGATCATAACGGTCGAACACGCGGCGCCACTCGCGATAGATCTCATGGACCTCGTTGCGGTCCCACAGCGGATGGGTGCCGTCCTCAACCATGTCATCGCCCTCGGCGAGATGCCACCGGTCGAGGTCATCGCGGTCGAGATCCTTGGCGAGACCGTGCGCCACATCAATGCGAAAGCCATCGACGCCTCGATCGCTCCAAAACGCCAGGACGTCGCAAAAGAACGCATGAACCTCGGGACACGACCAGTCAAAGTCCGGCTGCTCGGGCGTAAACATGTGCAGATACCACTGACCGTCCGCGACGCGCGTCCAGGCGGGGCCGCCAAAGTTGGCATTCCAATTGGTGGGAGGCAGCTCGCCGTGCTCGCCGCGACCATCGCGGAAGATATAACGGGCGCGCTCGGGTGATCCGGGGCCGGCGGCAAGAGCGGCTTTGAACCAGGGGTGCTGGTTGGACGAATGGTTGGGCACGATGTCGACGATGACCTTGATGCCGTGCGCATGAGCCGCAGCGATCATGTCATCGAAGTCGTCAAGCGAGCCGAGACGTGGGTCGACATCGCAGTAGTCCGCCACATCATAGCCGCCATCGACAAGAGGCGATGGGTAAAACGGGCTCAGCCAGATGGCCTCGATGCCCAGCTGCTCAAGATAGTCCATCTGCTGGGTAATGCCCGCGATATCGCCCAGACCCGAACCAGTCGAATCCTTAAACGAGCGCGGATAGATCTGATAGATCGCGGCATCGGACATCCATGGGCGCGACGAGGACTTTTCTGTAGCCATGGGATGAGTCTCCCTTGCAACGAGGTTTTGCGAGATGCCCACGATGATACGCCCAAAGCGGACATTCGCGGCAAACAACGCCACAGCCACGCCCCAAACGCTCGCTCCCTCACGGGCTCGAGCCTCCTGGAGCGAATCAATCGATTAGTGAAAAGAACGGAAGACCCACTTCCCCGGCCACGACAGACACTATGACCCAATCCAGGGGCACGGAAACGACAGGAGCCCCCGCTCGTGACCGCGGGTCGGGGCTGCGACAATGTTGTTGAAGTGCCAGAGGCGCAGCCGCGCCGCAACGAGGTTGGGAGGCTCCCGTGCCTAGATATTCTACCGCCTTCGGAATGGACGTACACCTCAGGTCCACCACCGTCTGCGCGCTCGACGCGGAGACGGGCGAGGCCGTGACGAGGAGGTTCCGCGGCAACCCCTGGGGCGAGGTCGCGGAGTGGATGTCGGGCTTCCCCGGCCCGTCGCTCGCCGCCTACGAGAGCGGCTACCTCGGCTTCGCCCCGCAAAGGGAGCTCTCCGGGCTCGGCGTCGACTGCGTCGTCGCGGCCGTCTCCAAGGTCCCGAGGTCGGCTGCCGACCTCTCGTCCAAGAACGACCGCAACGACGCGGCCAGGATGGCCAAGGCGATACTGTCGCACGACGTCACCCCGGTATGGGTGCCGTCCCCCGAGATCGAGGGCGCTAACACCTCGCCGCCGCCCACGACGCGGCGACCGCGAGGCTCGCGGCGGCGAAGCAGCGGCTCCTGGCGTTCCTAGCCCGCCGCGGCTATGTCTACGGCGGCACGACGCCGGCCGGCAACCCCCGGAAGTACTGGACGTACGGCTTCCTCAGGTGGCTCGACGGCATACACCCCGCCGACGACGGAGGCATCCGGGCGCTTGCGGCGCTGAGGAACGAGGTCGAGGCGGCCGACGAGACGAGGGGGGCCCTCCTCGCCGAATACAGGGCCGCCGTCGCGGCGGGCCCCCTCTCGGCCGAGGTCGAGGCGCTCCAGTCGATCAAGGGGTGCGGGTTCGCGCTCGCCGCCGCCTTCGCGTCCGAGGTCGGCGACTTCTCGAGGTTCCGCTCCGGCAGGCAGGTGACGGCCTACTTCGGCCTCGCCCCGAAGCAGAGGTCGAGCGCGGACTCCGTGCGCCTCGGCGGAATCAGCGGGGCCGGCAACGCGCTCGTCAGGAAGCTGGCTGTCGAGGGGTCCTGGTGCTATGCCCAGGCCGGCCACCAGCCGAAGCTGATGCCCAAGGGCTCCGGCGTGCCCCTCGAGATAAGGATGCACGGGAGGAAGGGGTCCGAGAGGCTCCTGCGCCGCCGCGAGGAGATGATCGCCCGCGGGATGCCGCAGGCGAAGGCGAACGCGGCCACCGCGGCCGAGCTCGTGAGGTGGCTGTGGGCCCTCGGCACGATGTGCCGGGAGGGCGCGGAATAGACATAAGCCCCCGTCCCGGCGAGCCGGGCAGCCTTCGGGGACACCCCCGTTCTCGCTGTGCGCGCGGCGGCCGCCGCATGCGCGAAGACAGACTAGGGGAACCCCGCCGAAGGAGAGGATTGCGGGCCGCCGGAGCGGTATCCGCGGATATGAGACTGAGTCGAAGGCGTCGATGACATGCCGGGGGCGGACCGGGACGGGTTTAACGGCAGGCCCCGCCGACCGATTGCAAGCGGTCGGCGGGGCCATTGTGGCCCTTGACAGTGGATTGGGTCATATGAGCGAGCGGGCTCCTGGTGCCCCAGGTTGCCGCGAAAGAGGAGGGAAGCGTACTCTATGTACGCGACCGACGATTGAGGGGCAAGATGGGGTGCCCGGGGCTCGCGCAGCGTCAATCAGAACCACCCTTAAAAAGGGTGGTTTGCTCTTAGGGTATAACCCACGGGCCCCGGGCTCGCGTCTAAAGGCGCGGGCCCGGACTTCGTCCAGGCCTAGTGCATCTTGACCCGTGGCGCGCCGGTCGAACCGGCAGGATCACCTCCTCTTGAAGGGGTCCTCGTACTCCTTCACGCTCAGCTTGTCCAGCGCGATGTCGTGGGACTCCTGCTCCCTGATGTACTTGGCGATCGTCGCCTCGTTCAGGCCGACGGTGGACACGTAGTAGCCCTCCGCCCAGAACTTCCTGTTGCCGAACTTGTACTTGAGGTTGGCGTGCCTGTCGAATATCATCAGCGAGCTCTTCCCCTTCAGGTAGCCCATGACGCTCGCGACGCTGTACTTCGGCGGGATCGCCAGCAGCACGTGCACGTGGTCGGGCATCAGGTGCCCCTCGATTATCTCGATCCCCTTGTACTCGCACAGCTTCCTGAGGATCTCCCCTATGTCGCTCCTGATTTGGTTGTAGATCACTTTGCGCCTATACTTCGGCGTGAACACGATGTGGTACTTGCACATCCACTTCGTGTGGGAAAGGCTGTAGGCCTTCTGGGCCATGGCGACCACCCCTTCGACTCGAATTCCTGACGGCCTGAACAATCGTCAATATCGGTCGGAGGGGTGGCTTTGTAAAGCCGTTTGTCTCCACCCGCGTAGCGGGTGGTTTAAAGCTGGCCGCTGCGCGGCCAGCAGACTAAAGTCTTGAACAAAAAACGCGGTTCGTTAGAACCGCGTAAGATAGTTGGAGCGGACAACGGGGCGTCTGCGTATTCGCTTCGCGGATCCGCACCGGCTTCGGCCGCCTGCCGGCGTCCTCGCCAGCTCGCTACAAACGCTCCGCGTTTGCTTAACGCTCGCTCCCTCTCGGGTTCGAGCCCAAGCGATGGGTACGAAAAAGCCCGGCTACCGTAGTAGTCGGGCTGCTGCGTTTGGAGCGGACAACGGGGCTCGAACCCGCGACCCCAACCTTGGCAAGGTTGTGCTCTACCAACTGAGCCATGTCCGCATATGTAAAACAAAACGGGCGCCGGAGCGCCCGGATGTTGCCTGGAGGCGAAGCCCGGATTCGAACCGGGGGTAAAGGCTTTGCAGGCCTCTGCCTTACCACTTGGCCACTTCGCCGAAAAAGGACCGCCTAAACGGTCCGGAAATGCAATGGAGCGGACAACGGGGCTCGAACCCGCGACCCCAACCTTGGCAAGGTTGTGCTCTACCAACTGAGCCATGTCCGCTTGCGGGTTATTAATTTACGCGAGTTGTCCAAAAGACGCAAGTACTTTTTTCAAAAAACTTGTCTGCCGCATGTTCTTAGTAGCTAAACGCGCTAAAGCGATTGGCTAGGCACACGACTCCAGCGCTCCGCTAAACAGCTTCACCATCTGCACGCGCGTGCCGGCGCCGTCCGTACGACGAGCAACCTCCACGTTATCGACGAGCATACGCATAAGCTTGATACCACGGCCGCGCTCCTCTGATGCGACCGGTTCGCTCGTTTCATCGATAGAATAGCCGGCACCTCGATCAAGCACCTCAACCACAACGCGATCGCCATAGGCCTGAACCGTCAGGACGCACCCGATACCGCCCGCATGGTCATAGGCATTACCCAGCGCCTCCCCCGACGCCAATGCGACATCGTACCGCTCGTCACGGCGCAACGGAAGCGATTCAAGGAGTTCGGCGATGCGATGTCGGTAGTATGGAAGATTCTCGATACCCTGACGGACCTCGACGCTCTTACTCCAGCGAGGCAGCTCCCCCACCGGAATGGCGGGAATAGACTCCCGTGCCGGCCCCGCGACATGAAGAATATCGACAAGACGAGCAATCTCCAAAAAGCGAACAACTTCACCTGATGCATTGACGAGCGAAAGCAGGCCTTCTCGCCTCATGAGCTCACGAGCGCGCGTAAGCAGGAATGCCAAGCCCGTCGAATCGATAAAGCTGACAGCCTGACAGTTGATGACGACACGACGCACGCCGCGGCCAATCAAAGCATCCAACCGCCGACGCAGCGCAGGCACCGTGGCGATGTCGATATCGCCTGGTGGCGTCAAAACCGCTATGTCATTCCACTCATTCATACGACCATGGTTCCCCAAAAAAGCCCACTCGATGCATTCGTTTCCCCAACCGTACGGATTCAGCCCGCCCAGCGTCGTCTATGAACGACCCCGTAAAAACTCAAGGGACACCAATGCAATGTCATCGTCCAGCGCCGATTCGGTAAATCGGTCGAGCTCGCCCAAGACCTTGCCGCAAATGCCCGACACGCCCTCACCCGAGACAGAGAGCAGAAGGTCGCGAAGGCGCTGCTCGCCAAAGAAAGCACCCGAGCGGTCACGCGCTTCGATTGTTCCGTCGGTGTACATAAATAGCATGTCACCAGGAGCGAACGTAAACACGCCTGTCTCGTACACCATGCTCTCAAAGGCACCGATTACCCCCGATTGGCATCCAAGCAGCTCGACCTCTCCCCCACGAGCCTCGCCGCCACCCAGCGGCATCGACTCTGGCCTGATGACCATGGTCGGAGGATGGCCCGCCGAACAATACGTTGCGCGTCCGGCTTTAAGGTCAATCTTGGCGATAAAGGCCGTCACGAACGTCTCGACCCTCGAAAAGCCCATAAGCATGCTATTAAGGGAGCGTGCCATGCGGGCCGGTCCAGCGCCCTCCCAGGCATATGCCGTCAGGGCCGTCTTGACGAGCGCGGACATCGATGCAGCCTCAATGCCTTTGCCAGACACATCGCCCAGAATCATGACGGCGCAATCGTCGGGAAGACGGATGAGCGTATAGAAATCGCCGCCGACCAACGCCGAATTCGTGGCCGACAGGTACACCGAATCGGCGGCGATTCCCGGAACATCCCCCAGTGAATTTCTCATGCCAATCTGGAGCGTCTGAGCGATATGGCGCTCCTCACGCTTTTGAGATTCGCCTTCATAGATCAGTTCAAAGTCATGAGCCAAGTGCACCAAGTAGTCATATTCAAGGTCATCAATCGGCTCTTGGCTACCATCACGAAGCAGCAGCGCGCGCGTCGTCGGGCCCTTCGCAACAGAAGCAGGAACAATCGCGTCGTTACTGTGCTTGCCATCGCCCTTAGAGCGCGGACGCCCCGCCTCGATGCCGGCGTCGACGTAGAGACCCTGGCAAGGCAAGCCATGCGCCCTAAGCCAGCCTCCCATAGGCATCGATTCGTCAACGCGAGTTATACGGACGTGTTTAAGGTCCTCGGCACTCGTGCCGCCCAAAACAGATGCCTCAAAGCCATCAGGGCCAGCCCCCAGACGTGCTGCTGGCGCCGTCGTGGAAAAGAAAAGCTTCTCGGGATCGTCCGGCAAAGCAACGCGGCTGCCGCCTTCAAAATCTATGACGTAGGAATCCAGACTGGCGTCATACTCAATAGGGCAAAAATGGCAGTTGAGCATATTGCAGATCTCGGACGATACCGCCTGGGTAGCCGCGGCGGAATCGTCTAGAAAGGTAAACAACTCATCACGCAAGACATTGAGCGAGCGGCCAAGCTCGGCCGTGCGACGGGAGCGAAGGCTCGATGCCATGCCGACCAGCTGGATAGACAGGTAATCGCAAATGACCTCGAGCACATTAACGTCATAGGCGAGCGGTGCCTGGTGGCGTTTCCAACCAACTTCCAGCACGCCGAGGATCTGCGTACCGTAAAAAACGGGAAGACAGATCTCGCTGCGGTACGGAGGCATATCCTGCATGCGCAACAGGTGCTTTGAACGATTATCCAGGTCCATGAACATACCGGAGGCGGCCTTATCGCCCTCAAGGTCCTGTTGGATCGACAAGCGACAGGCACGCGACTCGCGAAGAACATACGTCGGAATGCCAGCGCCATACGGCAAAAACTCGGGCAGGTAGCTGTCGAGCAGCTCCTTGGAAACACCGCGAAGCTTAAAGCCGCCGCTCTCAGAAAAATAGATAGCGGCACCCGAAGCATCGAGCGTTCCTACAAGCTGGTTCAAAACGGTATCAAGCAGGCTGGGCAGCTCATCGGAGCCCACAGTGCTCATAATGACCGAGAGCGTGCCAGAGAGACGCTTGTTCGCCACTCTAAGCTCCGAAAGCGCACGCTTGAGCTGACGGTCGTGAGAATACTGTTCCTCGATACTGTGAAGCGCCACCAGGACACGTGGTGCGCGGCGCCCAAAGATGCGCGGAGGCGTTACGGAGCCCGCACGAACCAAGACGGGAATAAAAGAGCCGTCACTCAGCTTGAGCATCAGTTCGTTCTCGGAGCCATCAGTTTCAAATGGCAGACGATGTTCCGTCGCACGTTCAAAAGCGGACGAGTACAGGACGTCTTTTACATCTCCGCCGATGACGTCGGCGCGTTCCTCGCACATCAAACCAAGTAAGCGATTATTCACATGCAGAATGGTTCCGTCGAGCTCGCAGATGATGACAGCATCGCTCGTGATCTCGACTAGTTGGGCAACGTCTGCCCACTCGTTGCGTTCAAGCGTTTCCATCGTGGACCTCACCGTCTATCGGTAACAAAAAAGCCTCCGAAGAGGCTTCTCAAATGCGATGGTGTCGGAGGCGGGACTTGAACCCGCATGACCAAAAAGCGGTCACTAGCACCTCAAGCTAGCGCGTCTGCCAATTCCGCCACTCCGACATGCTATGTTGTTAATTCGCGGTTCGCTTTGTTAGACCCGCGCTTTCAACGAGGAAGATAATAACCTATGATTCGAGAACTGTGCAAGCACTTTTTTCAAAAAAGTTTACGAATTTGTAATTGCGCAGGTAGACCGACCTGTTCGGGCAGGAATGAGGTCGCTTTCCAACGCGTCCTCGGGCATGCGGCATTATTTTGATCCGCGCTTCGCGCTACAAAATAATGCCGCCCCCTGCGGAATGCGTTGGAAAGCGACCTCATTCCTGCCCTAGGGGCACATGCTTCATGCACAGTTCTCAAACATGTTTTGGGGGCTGATGCAAATTTGGTGGCTCGGCAAAGCCGAGCCCTTATATGGGGAGGCCGGAGCCAAAGCTCCGGCCTCACTAACTTTCCTATTAGATTAAGTGAGCGATCAAGGAATCGCACTCCCCTCTGCAGCGTTAACGCAGGGCCCGCTCTGGAATTGCCTTTCAGAACATTCCGCACTGATATTTTCTGTATTGAAGACGTCGATGATGCACCCGTATA
>CAJKHC010000009.1:0-103856 GCA_905199605.1 uncultured Collinsella sp. | reverse complement strand
ATGCAGCAGGGGCTCTCAATGTTTTATGTCCTGCTCATATCGTCTCTGCCGGCAGAAAGGGACTGTCCCCAAGTGCCGGGCGGGACCGTTTAGCGGCTCAGCTGCCGACTAAGCATGCTGAGCTGGTATCCTTATGCGAAACTGTCTCGACTCGATAGGATTGCCTGTGAAACCTTCCGCCGTCCTTCGCTTAGCTCTATATCGCACCCTAGCTGTCGCGCTTGCTGCGCTCACACTACTGAGCGCCGTCATGCCCACCCCAGCCTTTGCCGCCGACTCCGACCAGCAGGTCAAGACGGTTCGCGTTGGCTGGCTCGTCAACAACAAAGGCTTCCAGGAAGGCACGCCGGGCGAGCGCCTCTCGGGATGGGGCTACGAGTACCTCCAGACCCTCTCGTATTACACAAAGGGCTGGCAATACGAATACGTTAGCGGCACCTTCTCCGAGCTTATGGACATGCTCGAGGCAGGCGAAATCGACCTCATGCCCAACATCTCGTATTCGGCAGAACGCGAGCAGAAGCTGCTCTTTTCCTCGAACCCCGAGGGCACCGAGCGCTACTACATCTACGCCAGGCCCGACCGCGACGACCTGGCCAAGGGTGACCCCCAGGCGCTCCAAGGCCTCACCATCGGCTGCAACTCTGGCGTTATGCAAACTATCGTCGGCCAGCAGTGGCTCGCCGACGAAGGCGTTACCTGCACCTATAAAGAAATCGACACCGGCAGTGCCCTCTTTGAGGCGCTTGCAGACGGCGAGGTCGACGCCGTCATCATGAACGACACCATTTCGTCGCCCGATGCGTCACCCATGTTCTACGTAGGCTCGAGCGACTACTATTTTGCCGTTCCCAAAAGCCGCCCTGATCTGATGAACGACATCAACGCCGCCATGACGACCATCGCCCGCGATAACCCGCGCTATAACGAGGAAGTCAAATCGAGTTACTCGACCCAAAACAGTGGCTCGTCATCGCTCACCGGCCCCGAGACCACCTGGCTCAAAGAAAACGGCAATACCATCACGATCGGCTATCTTAAAAACCAACTTCCCTACTGTACGCAAAATGACGACGGCGAGATGGAAGGGTCGCTCGCCTCGCTTGCAACGACGTTGCACGACAAGTTTGGCATTACGGTCAAAACAATCGCACTCTCGAGCAACAAACAAATGATCAAAGCCCTTTCCAACGGGACCATCGATGTCGCCCTGCCGTTGTTTCGCGACTACTGGCTCGCCGAGCAGACAGGGGTCATCCAGTCAAACTCGATGGGAACGGTTTCGCTGACCGCCATTCACAGTGGCAAAAACCTGAACAGCGACCTTAAGAACATCGCTTGTACAAAGAGCACAATCGTTAACCGTTTTGAGCTCGAAAGTCTCTTTCCGAACGCAACGGTAACCGAGTATTCGAATGACGGCGAGGTGCTCAAAGCCCTCGATGAGGGGAAGGCACGTTGCATCATTGTCCCCAGCACGCGCCTGGAAACTCTCCGCGACATCTACGACATCGAGGATTTCGAAACACAGGAACTCACCAACACGGCACAACTATCGTGTTTAATTTCGCGCGGCAAGCCCGAGCTGCTGGGAATCATCAATAAGGGCATCGTCAATGCAGGTGAATCGCTCTCTGCAAACAGCTATTTCCCCACATCGTACTCGGCGCAAGAATCGGATGCGTTCCGACTTCTCTACCGCAACCGCATCGTCATTGCGGCAGTCGTCATTTGCATTTTGCTCACCGGCATCGTCATCCTTGTCTGGTCGCTTTACCGCGCACAGGAGGAACGGCAGAAAGCCGATGCCGCCAACGCCGCCAAAACCGCTTTCCTCACGCGCATGAGCCACGACATCCGCACGCCGCTCAACGGCATCCTAGGCCTTATCGAAATTGAGGAATTGAGAGAAGGCGACATGCAGGTCGCCCGCGAAAGCCGCGCCAAGGCGCGCGTTGCCGCCAATCACCTGCTGTCACTGATTAACGACATCCTCGAGATGGGCAGGATCGAGGAGTGCAAAGTGACGCTCGAGCACGAATCATTCAACCTTAAAGAGCTGTGCGACAATGCGCTCGTACTGTGCAAGCTCCGCGCATCGGACCGCGGCATAACCATGCTCGACACCAGCGAGCCCTACGCTGTCGACCAATATATGATCGGCAGCCCCACCCATATTCGGCAGATCCTTGTCAACCTGCTCGACAACAGCATCAAGTACAACAAGCACGGAGGCACCGTCACGTTCTCATCGACCATCAAACCGGTCGACGACGAGCACGCCGTGTTTTGCTTTAGCGTCTCGGATACCGGCATTGGTATGACGCCCGAGTTTTTGACGCACATTTACGAGCCGTTTGCCCAGGAAGGCGACGATGCGCGTAGCAAGTTCCAAGGAACCGGCATTGGCATGTCTATCGTCAAATCGCTCATCGATATGATGGGCGGCACGATTGAGATTTCGAGTGAGGTTGGCGCGGGAAGCACGTTCAACGTCCAGATACCGCTCGATATCGACAAGAACCCTCAGGCAAAAGAACGTGCGTCCAAGCAGACATACAGTTGCTCGCTTGCCGGCATGAACGTCCTTTTGGCAGAAGACAACGAGCTCAATGCCGAAATTGCCCAGGCTCTACTCGAAAGCGAAGGCATCGTCGTAACGCGCGCCGCCGACGGCAACAAAGCAGTCGACCTATACGTTAGTCGTCCCGCCGGCAGCTTCGATGCGATCCTGATGGACATCATGATGCCGGGCATGGATGGCTACGAGGCAACCCGCGCGATTCGTCTGAGCGAAAAGGCCGATGCAGCCGACATCCCCATCATCGCGCTCACTGCCAACGCCTTCAACGAGGACGCCAAGGCGGCACACGATGCCGGTATGAACGCCCATCTGCCCAAACCGCTCGACTTTAACAAGCTCAAAAACATACTCGCCCGCATCAAGAAAAACGGAACTGTTTCGCTATAGTTTGCGTTTAACCACCATGCACAGCCAGAAAGGAAGCCAACGATGTTTAGGCCCTTACGTCGAAAGAAACGCGCCATCACTGACGAGGAAGCGCGCGAGTTGCTCGCCACCTGTAAGCGCGGCGTCTTTGCCGTCAACGGCGATGATGGCTACCCCTATGCCATTCCCGTCAACTACTTCTTTGACGCCGAGCACGACAAGATTTATTTCCATGGCGCCAAGGCCGGCCACAAGGTCGATTCGCTCAGGCGTGACGATAAAGTCTGCTTTACCGTTTACGGCAACGAGTGGTACAAGGACGGCGACTGGGCTCCTTACGTCATGAGCACTGTGGTCTTTGGCCGTTGCCGCCTGGTAGATGAAGCGCCTGCGTTTATCGAGGACAAAGTCCGCCAGCTCGCGCTTAAGTACTACCCTTCTGCCGAAGAAGTCGAGGAAGAAATCGCCAAAGACATCAAGGGCGTCCAACTCTACGAGATTTCAATTGAGCATCTTTGCGGCAAGCAGATTCAGGAAAAGTAGCGAATGCGAAAAACGCGCTCGCTACCCTCTGCGCCCCATGCGCCCACGCATTTTGACGGCGTGGGCGCATGGGGCAGCACTCGAATCGAGCGCCCCCCTATACCCCAAAAACGTAGCGGTCCAGGCGCTCACACGCCTCCTTTACCCGCGAAAGGGGCAGTGCCAGATTCACGCGAATGTGGCAGGGCCCGTGGAACGGGCGGCCGTCCTGATACCCCACGCCCACACGAGCGCCCTCGTCGAGCAGCCACTGAATATCGCGGCCATGCTCGCGGCACCACTCGGTGCAGTCCAGAAACACCATGTAGGTGCCCTGCGGACGCGAATAGGACACGCCCGCAAAATGCTTGTCCACGTAATTGCAGAAGTAGTCGACGTTGCCCTCGATGACCTCATTGAGCTCATCAACCCACTCGTAGCCTTGCGGCTGGTAGGCACCGATAAGCGCATGCATGGAGAGGACGTTCATCTCGTTGTAGTGCGTCTTGTTGGACACGGCGCACACGCGGTCGCGCAGCGTCTCGTTATAGATGATGTGGTAGCTGCCGACCAGGCCCGCCAGGTTAAACGTCTTGCTGGGCGCATAGAGGGCAACCGTGCGCATGCGGGCATCCTCGCTCACCGACTGCGTCGGGATATGCTTGTGACCCGGCAGGATGATATCGGACCAAATCTCATCCGAGATCACCACGCAATCGTGCTGGCGATAGATGTCCATGGCACGTTCGATCTCGTCGCGCCCCCATACGCGGCCGCAGGGATTGTGCGGCGAGCAGAACACCGCGGCATGGATGTGGTTTTGGGCGAGCTTTCGCTCCATGTCCTCAAAGTCCATGCGCCACACGCCTTGGTCGTCGAGCTTAAGCGGGCTGTGGACAATGCGATAGCCCGCGGCTTCGATAGACTTGGTAAAGCCGATGTAGGTGGGACTGTGGACCAGTACCGCATCGCCCGGCTGGACATATGCGCGCAGCGTCGACACGACACCGCCCAGCACGCCGTTTTCGTAGCCGATATGCTCCGGCGCCAAGCCCTCAACGCCGTTGCGACGGCTTTGCCATTCGATGATGCGGTCGAAGTACTCGTCACGCGGATTGAAATAGCCAAACATGGGATGCTGGGCGCGCTGAATGATGTGTTCCTGAACCGTGGGCACCGTGGCAAAATTCATATCCGCCACCCACATGGGGATGCGGTCGAAGCCCTCGTCGGGTGCGTTCGGAGCCATGTCGGGAATTTCTCCCCAGGAGTCAACGGCGATGGCGTCCATACCGTGGCGGTCGATAAGCGAGGTAAAGTCGTATTTCATGCTGAGCTCCCGTGCAAAGCGGATTGTTTCGATAGGCGTTATTGTCCACCAGCGTGGGCGGTTTTGACATGGGGTTTGGCGCTTAATTTGACGGGTGCGGACGAATGGCTGGTTAGTCTTGCGCGTCGTTGATAGCGGTTACCGTCAGCCTGGTTCCGTCAACGGCAAAAGACACGTCGAGTCCGGCATATGCCAAGTGATAAACACGGTTTGGCTCGTGCTTGCTACCCGCGCGGCGCGGATCTTGGCGAAGAACCTCAACCAAGCCAGAAAGCTTTGTAGGCGGGACCATATCCTGCAGCGCCTGCGGAAACTCGACGTCGAGCTCTTGCCACGGCGCGTCCTCAATCCAGCCGCCGGTCGCGTCCGGGTGACAGTCTGCAAACGGAATGTAGGGCTTAATGTCATAGATGGGCGTCCCGTCGCGCAGGTCGGCCCCCAACACATGGATGATAGGGCCGTCGTCGGTAAGCTCAACACGGCTGATCTTGACGCAGGTAAGACCGATGGGATTAGGGCGAAACGGACTGCGCGTGGCAAACACGCCCACGCGCTCGGCTCCACCCAGACGCGGCGGACACACGGTTTTCGACCATTTTGCGTTGGTGCCGGACCTGTCCTGCGTTTTGGCATCGGCGGCTATGTCCTTAGCCGTGCCGCCGGGCGTTCCGTTTTCGAAGCGCCACAGCAGCCATAGGTGAGAGAAGGAATCCAGGCCCTCAACCGCTGCGTTGGAGGCAAATTCCGGCTCAAAGACGATGCGCCCCTGCAGATGAGGCGCCAAAAAGCTGTTGCGCGGGATGCCGAACTTCTGCGGCAGGTCGGTATGTATGTGTGCGATAGGTTCCATGCCGGTCATTGTACGGCATGAGGGCATGGGCGCCTCGCACAATCCCCCATCGCGACCGCCCCGCATGCAACTAACGGTTGCTTGGAAGGGTGCCGACCGCCGCGTATGCTTAAACCAACAAGCAGCAGAAAGGAGCCGTTATGGCCTTTGCAGAAAAACTCATCGCCGTCCGTCGCGCCAACAATCTCACCCAAGAGCAGCTCGCCGCCAAGCTCTACGTCACGCGCCAGGCCGTGAGCCGTTGGGAGCGCGGCGAAGTCACCCCGGGCATCGACATGATGAAGCTTATTGCCGCCGTAACCGGAGAGCCGCTGTCCCACCTGCTCGAAATGCCCGAGCACTATTGCCAGAGCTGCGGCATGATACTCACGCCCAACGAATGCGGCACCGATGCCCACGGCGCCACGACCGACCATTACTGCAAGTGGTGCTACGACCACGGCAAGTACACCTACGAGACCACGATGGAGGCGATGATCGAGGACTGCGCCCCGCGTCTGGCGCAAAACACCGGCATGTCGCTCGACGAAGCCGTCTCGCTTATGGGCGCTGTCCTGCCACAACTGGAGCGCTGGCGTACCGTGCAGGAAAACGAGGAGCGCTACGGTGCCGAGGCCCGGGCGCGCTATGGCGATGAGGCCGTCGATGCAGCAAACGAGGCACTGCTGGACATGGACCCCGAGACATGGAACGACATGAAGGAACTTGAACGCGCTATTCTGGGCCAGCTCTCGATCGCCATGGGCGACGGCGAACCGGATGGAAGCGAGGCGCGCAAGCTTGTCGCAATGCACCGTCGATGGATTGGCCTTAACTGGGGACACGAACCCCAAGACGAAGCATACCTGGGCCTCGCCCACGGCTATCTTGCCGATCAGCGCTTTATCGACTACTACGACAAGCCCTGCGGCACCGGAGCCACGGCGTTTCTGGTCCATGCCATCGAGTCATCAATGGATCGCGCATAGACTGCGGCGGCTTTGGGTATCTCAACCGAAACCCCAACCGATTGGAGACACCATGGCTACTGATCATGAACTCGCGCTCTACGTTATGACTGGCTGCCCGTATTGCATAAAGGTCAAGCGCTTTTTGGCCGATAACGGCGTGACCATTCCCGAGCGCAATATCTCGACCGATTCCGATGCCGAGCGGACGCTCATCGCCGTCGGAGGAAAACGCCAGGTTCCCTGCCTATTCATCGACGGAAAGCCGCTCTACGAGTCGAGCGACATCATCGCATGGATACAGAAGAACCTGCTCTAGTACGCAATTGCAGTCGGCTCGCCCCGACGTCCAAGCCCATACGACCCAAACATGTACGCCGGCATCCAAAGTTGACGTTTTTCGACATCTTTGGATGCTAGTGTACAGCTTTTTGCATGGGCCCGGCACAGGCAGCCATTGGGCTTCAACGCTCTCCATCGCTCTATTCCCGGCATCAGCCAAAAGGTGCTCTCGTCAAGCCTAAAGGAAATGGATGCCGTGGGGCATACCGCTCCACGGTTACCTTTTTGTGCCTTCTTTTTTAAAAACGATCCAGGCTGCACACTACTGTCAGACACACCCGAATCAATTGGACAGGAGGCCAGCCATGAATCAAGCCGAGCGTCGTGTTTGGCTTATCAACGCATTGCTCGATGAGCGACCGGATGGACGCGACGTTGCCGTTCCTGCCGGAGCCGACGAGCAGCGTGATTTGCTCAGAGCCCTTATGAACGTGCGGCCGCCCGAAGCGCTTACGACAGAAACCCTCGACGTCCAGGACGCCTACCTGCATCAGCGAATTGTTGAGCGCGGCGGAGCGACCGATGCCGGCACACTCCCCTACCGCAATCACGTTGCCGTCTGGCGCGGTGACATCACACTGCTTAAAGCCGACGCCATCGCCAACGCCGCCAACAGCCAAATGCTCGGCTGCTTTGTGCCGGGGCACCACTGCATCGACAACGCCATCCACACATACGCCGGCATGCAGCTACGTCTGACGTGCGCCAACCTCATGTGTAAGCAGGGGCATGAGGAACCGACCGCACGCGTTAAGGTCACGCCAGCGTTTAGCCTGCCGAGCAGCCACATCTTTCACACCGTCGGCCCCATCGTGCCCAGCCATAAGCCCGGCCCGCGCGAAGAATTGCTACTACGCCGTTGCTACACCAGCTGTCTGGACGAAGCGACACGCCAAGGGCTCGACACGCTTGCATTCTGCTGCATCTCGACGGGCGTCTTTGGCTATCCCCAGCAAGCCGCCGCGCGCGTTGCCGTCGATACCGTTCGTCATCATCTAGACCATAACGACTCCAACCTTAAGGTGATCTTCAATGTATTTCTCGCGTCTGACGAATCAATCTACCGTGAGCTTCTCCAAACAGATCGCTAAGCTCCAAGCCGCACTCGATGCATCCGACGCCGTGATAATCGGTGCCGGCGCGGGTCTTTCCACCGCGGCTGGCTACACCTATTCGGGCGAACGCTTCGAGAAGCTCTTTGGCGACTTCGCTGCACGCTACGGCTTTGCTGACATGTACTCCGGCGGCTTCTACCCCTACGACTCGCTCGAGGAATACTGGGCATTTTGGAGCCGCTATATTGAGTGCAACCGATATGACCCCATACCCAAACCGGTCTATGAGCAGCTCCTGGACCTACTGCGCGACCGCGATTACTTTGTGCTGACCACAAACGTAGACCATTGCTTCCAGCGCGCCGGCTTTGATAAGCAGCGGCTCTTTTACACGCAGGGCGACTATGGTTTATTCCAGTGCAGTAAGCCCTGCTGTCAGGAAACTTGGGACAACGAAGGACTTGTACATTACATGGTCGGCGCCCAACAGGACCTGCGCATTCCGTCTGCACTTGTGCCCCGTTGTCCCCACTGTGGTTCCCCGCTTACGATGAACCTGCGCGCCGACGATACGTTTGTGCAGGATAGGGGCTGGTATGCTGCGGCCGATCGCTACCAGGATTTCCTGCGCCGCCACAGCAATATGCGCATTCTGTTCTTTGAGCTTGGCGTAGGCGGCAATACGCCCGTCATCATCAAGTACCCGTTTTGGCAGATGACCGCCAAAAACGAGCGCGCCACGTACGCATGTATCAATTTTGCCGAGGCAGTCGCTCCGGCAGAAATCGCCGATCGGAGCATCCTGATCGACGCCGACGCGGAACGTGTATTGGACGCACTTGCCGTCCAAGTCGTCGGATAACGAGGGCGATACCGCCTTCAAACATGTACGTCAGCATCCAAAGTCGACATTTTCCGACATCTTTGGATGCTGACGTACAGCTTTTTGCAACATAGTCGTTTAAGAACGTCCCCAACGCCCACATTTAGCCGCAAAAGCGGGCAGCGGGCGCAAGCGGCTGCTCGCGAAAGACGCGCTCGACAGCAGCGCGGTATTCATCGACCTTTTTGGTCTTGCGAACGAGCTTGTGAACGGTCGCGGGATCGGCGAAGGCGCATTTGGCGTAGAACCACCACTCTTTCATGCGAAAGACCGCGTTGCCCCCAATCTCGTCCGCATAAGCCGCAAACAGCATGTCGTGGAAGCGTTGCAGCTCAGCGGCGGTGGCGGCAGGGCCGCCCTTAACCATGCGAGCCAGCGCGGGATTCGCAAGCAAGCCGCGCCCCAACATTACGTGGCGTGTTCCGGGATAGGCTTCCACCAGCGCATCCATGTCCTCAAGATCAAAAATATCGCCGTTGTATGCCACAGGAAACGGTGCCCGCTCCAGCGTCTCGCCGTAAAACTCTTTGCGCGGCGAGCCCGTATAACGGTCCTTTTGCACGCGCGGGTGCACAATCAGCTCTGCTAACGGCATGCGACAGTAGAGGTCGAGCACGCGCTTGTACTCGTCGTCGCTTTCCAACCCCAACCTGGTCTTGACCGACACCGGCAAGGGCGAGCGGTCGCACACGTCGCTCAAGAACACCTCGAGCCCATCCAGGTTGCGCAGAAAGCCCGAACCCTTGCCTTTGGCAACAACCGTACCCGAGGGGCAGCCAAGGTTGAGATTGACCTCGCGGTACCCCATCTCGGCGAGCACCTGCGCCGCCCACACAAACTCGTCCGCATTCTTGGACATCAGCTGAGGTACTACGTTAAGCCCCTGGTTATTGGCAGGATCGACCTCTTTAAACGCCTTGCCACCAAAGCGGTTGCCCACCCGCGGCGGCGGCAAAAACGGCGTGTAATAACAATCGAGCGCGCCAAAGCACTCCGCATGCACGCGACGGAACACATGCCCGGTAATCCCCTCCATGGGGGCCAGCGATAAATTCATCAACATCCACTCTCAAATCAATGTGACAAAGGGACAGTCCCTTTGTCACATCCCATTCAAGCGGTTCAGGAACTCTTCGCAGGCGCGAGAACGCAGGCGATATTTTTTCCACACCAGATACGATGCAATGGTGAAGGGGCAAAAGGGCAGTCCCTTTGCCCCAAGTGCCGGCTACCGGACGCAAGCTAGTTGCCGTTCGCGAACGCCGCCCATATTTCGAGGTCTAATACTTTTCCCGAGAAGTGAACGGCTGTATTTGGACTCCCGAAGCATTGACATTTTTAGGCGTCAAAACCGCAGGATTTGACTGGCAAAACCGCAGGAAATTGTACGCCAAAAGTGTCGATGCTTCGGGAGTCCGTTTTCACTCGTTCACTTCTCGGGAAAAGTATTAGACCTCGATTCCGCAGTCCCCGATGTGACAAAGGAACAGTCCATTTGTCACATTCAGAATTGACCCCCCCCCGCAATAGCTCATCGATGGCGGGATTCTCTATACTGAGTCACATATGACGGTATCGCGCCAAAGGAGAACACCGTGACCACGTCGCAGATATCCCTGCTCGCGCTCATCTTGGTTGGGGGCATCGGCATCCTGCTTATCGGAGTGAGCGCGCTCATGAAGGCCGCCGCCCGCAAGAAAGCCAAGGCCTGTACCGCCGTGACCATGGGGACGGTCATCGACCATCGCTTTATGGGTGAAGGCAGAATGAATCCCGTTTTGGAATACACCGTCGACGGCACGCAATACCGCGCGAAAAAACAATTCCGTGGCATAAAGACCAAAAGCTTGTCGGGACTCCCCATCCGCACGCAAGCCACCGCCTACGAAGACGCCAAGGGCTGGCTGCACGTGCAGACAGGCCCCATCGCCCGCCTAGGCACCCTCGCGGAGCAGCTTTGGCCCCTCGGTAGCCAAATGACCGTGTACTACAACCCCAGCAACCCAGACAAAAGCTATGTCGAACGCCCCATCGTGGGCAACTTTGCCACACTGATGTTTAACATCGCAGGCTTCTTGCTCATCGCGATGAGCATCTTGCTCTATGTTCTTATCCAGCGCTAGCTCAAACTGATGCGCCCCGCGCCCCATGCGCCGCAACGACCGTTACGACACCAAGGATCAGCCATGGCAACACTTTCCGAACAAGAACGTAAGCGCATCCAGCGATACTGCATCTGTCCCAAGGTTGCCGGCGCGGCGCTTGCCATGGCATTCGTGCTGCCCTTATTGATTATTCCTTTCGAAATGATCGACGACATCGTCTTCCATCACGAAGGCTTCCAAGAGACGGGCATGATGACCGCCTTGGTGCTCACCGCCATCGAGCTCGTCATATTCTGCTACTGTGCCCTCGCGCCGCGTTTTGGCATGCGCGGCAAGCAGTGGAAGGAAATGCAGAACCGGCTCGCCATCGAGCAGAGCGAGAAAGACCGCTCGGCACAAATCGCAGGCGTTGTTGGCACGCAGGCCGCCGCACGCCTGCTCAAGAACAGCGACAACGAGACCGCACGCAACCTGGGCGGCGCGGCAGAAGTCGCCGCTGCCGTAGGCGCCGTCGCCACCGCGGCAGACGTGCTTGCCGAAAGCTTCGCCAACGCAAGGGCCATGGCAGAGGCCTGTGGCGTGCCTGTCCCCCGTGCAAAGAAGTGGGTCGTCGCGCTTGTGGCGCTGCCCCTCGCGATCGTGTGCGGTGCCTATATCCCGCAGCTGGCGCAGGGAAACATCGAGATGCAGGAGAACGCCGCGGCCGCGGCCGAGCAAATTGCCATCGCCCGCAAGACGCTAGGACCCGCATGCGAGTACGTGTCCGCCGATGACCCTTACGAGCGATATCAAGATTACGGCTATCACGTCCGCGGCTACCTTCACGACGGCGACTCCGATACCCAGAAGACCTATACGTACCTGGATTTCGACAACAAGGGAACGCTCAAGGAAGTGAGTTACATAGCAGAGATCGACCCCGACGCGAGCCTTGAGGACAACCTCGCCCGCATCGAGCTCGACTTGGACGAACTTTCCTCTGTCGTCCAAACCGTAGACGTCAAGACCGTGAGTCCCGAGCTCCTAGCACCGCAAAAGCTCCCCGAAGAGTTTAGGCAGGCTTTTTTGAACGGTTCGCTCTACGAGAGAATCTCCATCAGGACGAGTGACAACCCCATCAAAACGTACTATTCGTTTGACACGGATCCCGAGGATGAATTTGACGAGTACACCCATCCAAGCATCCGTATCACATTGATGGGCAAAACGAGCTAGCCACCCAATGTGACAAAGGGACTGTCCCTTTGTCACATTATTCGGAGCGCAGGGCTTCCACGGGGTCTTTTTTGGATGCGCTGCGGGCAGGCAGTAGACCGGCAACGACCGTCAGCAGCACCGAAATTGCAATGAGCACCAACGCATCCTGCACGGGCAGACTCATTAGGTTGGGGACCTGTTTGGCCGCAAGCGCCCAGGCATTGACCGGGAAGCTCACGGCCACCACGACGACAATAGCAAAGACGCCGGCAATGAGGCCCTCGATACATGTCTCGGCATTGAATACGTTTGCCACGTTGCGCTTCGACGCGCCGATCGCGCGCAGGATGCCAATCTCCTTTTTGCGCTCCAGTACGCTGATATAGGTGATGATGCCGATCATGATGGAGCTCACCACCAGGCTGATGCTCACAAATGCGATGAGCACCAAGCTGATGGTGTTCACGATATCGGTCACCGAACCCATGATGATGCCCATGTAGTCTGTGTACGTAATTGCCCGATCATCGTGGCCAGCGGCTTTGACCTGCTTGTTGTACGCATCGATGTGATCGAGCACGCGCTCCTTGGCCTCAAAGTCGCGCGGGAAAATCTTAACCGAGATGGGGTCCGCCTCATCCGCATAGCCCAACGTGGTCAGATTGTTGTCGTAGGTGAGCTTCGAAGCCTTGGCATAGCTCATCATGAGCGAACTCAGGTCCTCGGCATCCATGTTGAAATGGATAGCACGAGCAAAGGCGCTCGCATCCGCACGCATAGCGCTCGCCAGGTTGGCAAAACTCGAAGACATCTGCGTCGCCATCTGGCCCATGAGCCCCGCCGCGCCCGCCTTGAGCTGGGATGATACCGTCGACGCAATCTGATTGCTGATCGACTTCATCACCTGATCCATAGCCTGCTGCAGATACGGAGCCAGCTGTTTTTGCACATAGTCGGTCATCGCCTGCTGGAGACGCTCTGCCAGGGCATCGCCGCCGAGCGCCTTCAATTGAGCCAGGCATTGCTGCGCCGCGGCATCATGCTCAAGATACGTCGAGAATGCGGCAGCGAGCCTTGATGCGTCCTTAAGATCTTCGGACGACAGTGCCTTAAACTGATCAGACTGCAAAAAGCCCTCAAACAGCTGGTTGGCAAGCGTTCCCACCTGCTGCATTTGCTCGGGCGTGAGCTCCAGACCGTCAAAGACGCCCGAGAAATCTGGAGCCGGCGCTTTGGCCATGATGTCGCTGAAGTCGATATCCTTGCCTACGCCCGAAAGGTCAATATCCAACCCGGACAAATCAAGACCCGACAGGTCCATACCGCCGGCTGCACCCGAGAGCACAGATGTATCGAACGAAAACGCACTCTTCAGCGCCGCCTCGTCCACACTAAACATGCTGCCCAGATCCACGCCTTGCTTGGCCTCGCCCTGCAGTTCATCGAAAGTTTTGCCCGTAAAGACATCCGTCTCGGGGTGGGCAAGCTGCTCCTGCACGATCTGCGAATCGGCAGCGCGCTCCATAAGCTGGCGAGTCAGCGCATGCGTGTAGGCAATGCCCGGGGTCAATGCGCTCGCGTTGGCCGTCTCGTTAGGTCGCACCACGCCCACGATGCGCACGTCAATACCGTCGGCAACCTTGGCCGTCATAAAGTCGGCATCGCCAGACATGTCAGTCCACATGCCGGTCTCTTCGTTTTTGCGATAGGCATCGGCCGGCGACAACACCTTAAACGTGGTAGACAGCGCATCGTCGTAGGTAAAGTCGGTGCCGGTCTCGGGCGTTTCGACCCCACCGTCAGCCGTCATAGCGCTGTTAACCAGGTCGTTGAGCTCATTGATATCCAGCGCACCGATGCTGTAGAGCGTATAGTCGCCCACCGTGCCACGACTCGAAAGCACCATCACGGCTTCGTTGGCAGACGTGGGCCAATGACCGGCGACGACATCGTACTGGCTGTCGAGCAGGCTCTGGTCGTCAATCATCTCGTTAAAGACCGAGGTTCCCATGGATTCCATGCTCACCGTTGCTGCCGAGCTCGCGCCTCCGCTCATGGCCTCGGTCATGGCGTTGGGCACCAGCCGGACAGGCTTCCCATCGCCCTTCCCGGCACGATAGACAACCGGCGATACACCGTAGCCGTACTGAATGGCGTTGACCTCTTTATCGATGCCATCGCCACCGGCATCGAGCCATGCCTTAAAGCTCGTCATGTCGTTAGACTTAACGCTCGCAAACATATCCTTTACGGCCGTGACCACGGGGATCTTATCGGTTCCCTTAGCCTTGCCGCCGGCACTGTCGTCGGACGAATCCACGTTTTCAGGCGAGTCATCATCCGTGCCCCCCTGTCCGCCCATCATAGACGACAGGTCGTAATCTTGTTTGGAAATCGTAAGCGGGTAGCTCGAGAGCGTATCCTCCTCGACCTTTTTGATGTAGCCGTTTACGCCGTTGGAGAGCGCCAGAATCGCCGCAATGCCGATAATGCCGATCGAACCAGCAAAGGCCGTCATAGCCGTACGGCCCTTCTTGGTCAAAAGGTTTCGCGCCGAAAGCCCCAGCGCTGTCACAAAGCTCATCGAGGTTTTGCGCGTGGGCTTGGCCTCGCGACGCGCGGCCTCGGCAGCATCAAAGGGGTCGGAATCGTCGGTGATCTTGCCGTCCGCCAGGGTGACGATGCGCGTGGCGTACCTGTATGCCAACTCGGGATTGTGCGTGACCATGATGACCAAACGATCGCGCGCAACATCCTTGAGCAAATCCATGACCTGTACGGATGTCGTTGAGTCCAAGGCGCCGGTCGGCTCGTCAGCCAGCACAATCTCGGGGTCATTGATCAGGGCGCGGGCAATGGCCACGCGCTGCATCTGCCCGCCCGAAAGCTGGCTCGGGCGCTTGTCAACGTGCTCGCCCAGACCGACTGCCTCGAGCGCCTTGCGCGCACGTTGGCGGCGCTCGGCATGCCCCACGCCCGTGAGCGTAAGCGCCAACTCCACGTTTTCCAAAATGCTCTGATGCGGAATGAGGTTATAGCTCTGGAACACAAAGCCGATGCGATTATTGCGATAGGCATCCCAATCGCGGTCGTTGAAGTCCTTGGTCGAGATGCCGTCGATCAGCAGATCGCCCGAATCGAAATGATCGAGTCCACCGATGACGTTGAGCATCGTAGTTTTACCCGAACCCGAGGGACCCAGAACGGCTACGAACTCGTTATCGCGAAAAGACAGGCTTACGCTGTCGAGCGCTACCTGCGTAAACGACTGCGTAACGTACCTTTTGCAAATAACTCTGAGATCCAGCATGGACGGCAACCTCTCTCGCGCGGGCGCGCTCGCCCGCTCCCCCGCCGTTCACGTTCGGCGCGTTTGTCCTACTCTATCCTCATTTTTGGCCGATACCAGTGAGGAATGTAACGGACCGCGCCAAAAAACGAACGGGACAGCACGCCGCATGGCGCACCATCCCGCATATAACATCCCCGATGCGACAAAGAGGCTGTCACTTTGTCACATTCCAATGCGCGCTACTTTTCGAACCCGCACGGCATAACGTTAGCGCTGCCGCGGCGAGCCTCAGTCACGGCTGCAAAGAAGCGATAGCCGCCCGAGAAGTTAAAGCACTCAAAGCCATGCTGCGCCAAAATGCGGCAAGCAATGTAGCTGCGAATGCCGCTCTGGCAAATCACGTAGACCGGCTTGGCCCGGTCGAGCTCGCCCAGGCGATTGCGCAGATCATCGACGGGAATGTTTACGAAACCATCGATATGCCCGCGCTCATACTCCCCTTCCGTACGAACATCGAGCAGCTGCACGCTGCCATCGCGTGGCAAGTTGGGCTCATCCTCCCAATGCCACTGCGCCAGTATGCCGCGATTGAGGTTCTCGATCATAAAGCCCGCCATATTGACGGGATCCTTCGCCGATGAATACGGCGGCGCGTATGCTAGGTCCAAATCCTTAAGCCTATCGCCGCGCATGCCTGCCTGGATGGCAGTCGCCAGAACGTCGATACGCTTGTCCACACCATCGATGCCCACGATTTGCGCACCCAGCAGGCGCAATCCCTGCTTCTCGAAGACAACCTTCATGGTCATGGGCGTTGCACCCGGATAATAACCCGCATGCGAACCGGGCGACAGGACCACGCTGTCGCAGTCAATTCCCGCCGCGTGTGCCGCCTTTTCGGATAGTCCCGTGCTTGCCGCCGTCAAGTCGAATACCTTGATAACCGATGAGCCCAACGATCCGAGGTAGCAGCTGTCCATGCCGGCTATGACATCGGCGACGACACGCCCCTGCTTGTTGGCGGGGCCGGCGAGCGAAATGACCGCGTCCTCGCCGGTCACCTGATGCGTGACCTGCACGGCATCGCCCACGGCATACACGTCGGCAGCAGAGGTCTCCATGCGGTCGTTGACCACAATAGCCCCCTTGATGCCCAGTTCAAGCCCCGCCTCTTGCGCCAGATGGCTCTCAGGTGCCACGCCAATGGCAAGCAGCACCATATCGGCTCCGATAGGGTCATCGCCCGCAACATGGGTGACAACGCGGCCATCAACTTCCTCAAAACCTGTCACATCGGCCTTGAGGCACAGATCGATACCGTGCTCACGCACCTCGGTATGCAAAAGGGTCGCCATGTCGTAATCCAGGTTGTTCATAAGCTGGACGGGACGCTGCAGAAGGGTCACCTGGAGCCCCAGCTCGCACAGATTCTCCGCCGTCTCGACGCCAATGAAGCCGCCGCCGATCACGACGGCACTGCTCGGTCGCCGCTCTCGAACATAGCTGTGAATACGCAGCGTGTCCTCAACGGTGCGTAGGCTAAAGATTTTATCCGAGTCGATGCCCGGCAACGCAGGGCGAATCGGCTTTGCACCCGGCGACAGGATGAGCTTGTCATACGTCTCGACAAATTCCTCGCCCGTCAGCATATTGCGAACCTCGACCGTATGCGAATCGGGATGGATGGCAAACACCTCGTGACTCGTCTTGACCGCAATGCGAAAGCGATCCCAAAAGCCCTTGGGAGACTGCAGCGTCAATGCGCTCTCTTCTTCTATCACGCCGCCAATGTAGTACGGAAGCCCACAATTGGCATACGATACAAAACCCGTGCGCTCAAAGATGACAATTTGGGCCTGCTCGTCGAGTCTGCGCAAACGTGCCGCCGCCGATGCGCCGCCCGCGACGCCTCCAACGATAACCACCTTCATAGCTAACGCACCACCTTTCCCGTGTAGCCGCTTATGCCGCCGATATTCTTGACACTGCCATACCCAGAACGCTTAAGAAAACTCACAGCTTGGTTGCTTCGCGCACCGCTCGGGCAATGCACGAAAAGCTGCGTGCCCTTTCGACGTATACCCATGATGCTACCCCGAAGCAGAAAAAAGAGTCGCTGTTTCCAGCGACTCCCCTTCAGTTGTCTGTCCCACGGACTTACTGTTCGCTCTTCGCGAGTGCCTGATCGATCAGTTTGTTGAGCGCCTCGCGCTGCTCAGCGGAGTTGATGCCGCCCATGATCGGCTCTCCCACAATGTTACCGTTCTGGTCGATCACGTAGGTGGTCGGGAACGAGTACAGGTTGGAGGTGAACTTTCCGGCCTCGCTGTCCGACTTAAACCAGATGTTCTCATACGTCACGCCCTTCTTGGAAAGCACGTCCTTGGCATCGGCCACCGCGTCTTTGTTGCCATCGAGCGTAAAGGAATTAACGCCCACGACCTGGCCGCCCTTCTCGGCAAGCTCCTTGTTGAGCTTCTCCAGATCGCCCAGCTCTCCCACGCACGGCTTGCAGGTGGTAAACCAGAAGTTCATGACGGTGACCTTGTTCTTGGAGAACAGCTCGTCGCTGTTTACATCGTTGCCGTCCAAGTCCTTGCCCTTAAAGCTGGGGAACTTCGTCTCCCCGCTCTCGCCGTTGGTCACGCCCGCGGTCGAGGCATCAACACTCTCCCCCTCGCCGGGCGTGCTGCCACATCCGGGGAACTCCTTCTCCAGCGCCATGAGCTTGTCCTCGATCTCCTTGACCTGCTGCGCGCCGGCCTTAAGCGTCTTAAGCTCGTCAGCCGCAAACTGATCCTTGGCGCCCTCGATGGTATCGAGCAAGAAGTCACCGTAGTTCTTGCCGTCCTCAATCATGGGAGTGTCTTTGTTGGCCGCAAGGAACACCTTTTCCCATAGGGCGTTATCGCTCGCAAAGATCTCGTTTTCCTTTTGCAGCAGCTGCTGGTACAGCTTGGCCGCCTCCTCGGCGCTCGACGGCTTTTGCGCTATGAGCTCGGCAATCTGCGCATCGCCGCTCGTAGCATCCTTCGCGTCGCCCTTGGGGGCAGAGCACGCCGCGAGAGTCAGCGCCAGCACGGGCAGCATCAACAGAGCCGCAATTTTTGACAGTTTCATGGTTCCTCCGTTTATATCGAAACTTATATAGGTACCTATTTGTTTTCGCAGGCTTGCGTGGACTGCGCGGGTTTGTCGCCCGTCACACCCAGCCCATAGCGAAAGCTAATAGCATCGACGGGGCACGCGCCCACGCATTTGCCGCAACGAATGCACTCGGCATGGTTGGGCGTACGCGTAACGTCCACGTCCATTTGACACACCTTGGCGCACTTGCCGCACGAGACGCATTTGCACTGGTCAACCTGGATCCCCAGCAAAGACACCTTGTTCATGAGCGCATAAAACGCACCGAGGGGGCAAATCCATTTGCAGAAGGGGCGGTAGAACAGCACGCTCAGCACCGCAACCACAATGAGGATCGCGAGCTTCCAGGAAAAGAGCTTTCCCAGCGCGGAGCGGATTCCCGTATTCATGATGGACAGCGGAATCGCGCCCTCGAGCACACCCTGCGGGCAGATGTACTTGCAAAAGAACGGGTCGCCCATACCCACATCGTTAACCACCAAGACGGGCAGCAGCACCACGGCAAACAGTAGCACGGCATACTTGATGTACGTGAGCGGCTTGAGCTTTTTCGTGGAGAGCTTTTTGCTGGGAATCTTATGCAGAAGCTCTTGCAGCCATCCAAACGGGCACAAAAAGCCGCATACAAAACGTCCCAGCAGCACGCCGATCAGAATGAGCGTTCCGGTGACGTAATACGAAAAGCTAAACTTAGACGAGCCCACCACCGACTGAAACGACCCGATGGGGCACGCACCCGAGGCCGCCGGACACGAGTAGCAGTTGAGACCCGGCACGCAGACGGCTTTGCCCGCTCCCTGGTAGATGCCGCCCTTGGCAAAGTTAGGCAGGTGAATATTGGTCGCAAGCGTCGCCGCCGCCTGAATCAATCCACGAAATCGCGCTAAAAGATGCGATGCAGTGTTTTTTCTTTTACCCAATTCCGATACACTCCAAGCACAGCCTGATTGCCTTGGCCAGCACGGCATCTGCCTCGCCGCGCATAATTCCAAAGCCAACCATGGCTACCCCAACGATCAGCAAAGCCACCTGCGCCACAGGCTTAATCGCTTTGAACAATCTGACCACTCCTTTCGTTTCGCGACCCATTGGACCATACCGACTATAAAATCCGTGTTAAGCGTGAATGACTATGCAAGGAGAACGTTATGCGCATCTTGGTCGTCGAGGACGAGCGGGCGCTGTGCGATGCGATCGCACGCAGCCTGCGCAACTTGGCCTATAGCGTCGACTGCTGCTACGACGGGCAGCAGGCCCTCGATCTACTCGATGTCGAGACCTTTGATCTTGTCGTGCTCGACCTCAATCTCCCCCATGTCGACGGCATGACCGTGCTCAGGCAACTCAGGACAACTGATTGTGAGACCAAGGTGCTTGTGCTCTCGGCACGTGGCGAGGTCTCCGACAAGGTAGCGGGGCTCGATGCGGGCGCCAACGACTACCTCACCAAGCCGTTCCATCTTGACGAGCTGGCGGCACGCATACGCAGTCTCACGCTCAGGCGCTTTACGCAAAACGACGTTGTTCTAGCCTGTGGATTGTTGAGCTTTGACACCAAGGCGCGCCTCGCCTCCGTGGGCGGCGAGACCCTATCCCTCACGCGCAAGGAGACCGGCATCTTGGAATACCTGATGCTTAACCAGGGGCGGCCGGTGAGCCAGGAAGAGCTTATCGAGCATGTATGGGACAGCAGCGTCAACAGCTTTAGCAACGCGACCCGCGTGCATATCTCGTCGCTGCGAAAAAAGCTGCGCGGTGCGTTGGGGCACGACCCCATCCGCAACCGAATCGGCGAAGGCTACGTTATGGAGGGCGGCAAATGAAGCGGCTGTCGCTGCAGTGGCGCATCACGTTGATGACGGCACTGCTGATATGTTCGACCTGCGTACTTATGAATTGCCTGGTTGGCTACTCCGGCATGCGCTACATGGACTCGATTGGTGCAGAAGCGTCGGCGCACAGCAAGGTGGAGGCGGCCTCGCCCAGCTCATTTGACCCGACAAACAAAGAGCTCGACGACGCGCTGACCATCGTCGTGAACGACGCCCAAGAATCGTTTGGCGCGACGAGCTGGTATATAACTGCGGCGGTGACGCTGCTCGGCGGCGTGCTGGCCTACTTTGTAAGCGGACATGCGCTGCGGCCGTTGCGTTTCTTTGCGACGCAAGTCAAGAGCGTGCGGCCCGACAACCTCGCCGACACAAAAATCAGCGAGGACGTGCCCTCTGAACTCAGGCGCTGCAGCGCGTCGTTTAACGACATGATTGCCCGCCTTGACGAGGGATTTTCCGCACAAAGACAGTTTACGGGCAATGCGGCGCACGAGCTGCGCACGCCACTTGCGCTCATGCAGGCCCAGGTTGAGCTTTTTTGCGCCGAGCACCCCGACGCCGACGCCGATACAGCGAGCCTGCTCGGGCTGCTGCAGGAGCAGACCGAGCGGATGACGCACATAACAAAGACCCTGCTCGAGATGAGCGAGCTGCGCAGTGTCCCTTGCAACGATGCGATTGACCTGGCGCCGATGATCGAAGAAGTACTCACGGACCTGGCGCCCCTTGCCGAGCAAAAAGACATCACGCTTACAAGTGAGGGCGACGCGCAAACGATCGGCAGCGATACGCTAATCTATCGGCTGCTGTTCAACTTGGCCGAAAACGCCATACGTTACAGCGCGCCCAACTCGACCGTGCAAATCAACGCCTGCGCCGAAGGCGACCGCGTGCTGCTACGCGTGCGCGACCAGGGGCCGGGCATTCCCGAGCAATACCAGACGAGCATCTTTCAGCCCTTCTTTCGCGTCGACAAATCGCGCAGCAGGGCATACGGCGGCGTGGGGCTGGGACTTGCGCTGGTCTGGGAGATTGCCGCGCTCCACGGCGGCTCCATCGAGGTCGAAGAGAGCTCGGAGCGCGGAACGACCATGCTCGTAATTCTTCCCACTCGCGCACTCGGCTCATTAAAATAACGAACGGGATGGCACGCCGCGTGGCGTACCATCCCGCACATAATATCGAGGATGTGACAAAGGGACTGTCCCTTTGTCACATCTGCTAGTTCTCGTCGCCTACCAGCTGAGTTAGCTTACTCCCACTCGACCGTGCCAACGGGCTTCGGCGTGAGGTCGTAGCACACGCGGCAGATACCGGGAACCTCGGCGGTGACGCGAGCGGTGATGCGCTTGAGCAGCGCCCAGTCGAGCTCGGGCACCTCGGCGGTCATGACATCGACGGTGTTGATGCAGCGGATGATGCAGGGCCAATCGTAGGCGCGTTTACCCTCGCGCACGCCGGTGGCGCGGAAGTCGGGCACGACGGCAAAATACTGCCAGATGGTCAGACCTGCCTTGTCGATCTCCTCGCGCACGATGGCGTCGGCTTCGCGCAGCGCCTCAAGACGGTCGCGGGTGATGGCACCAAGGCAGCGGACGCCCAGGCCGGGACCGGGGAACGGTTGGCGCTCAACCATGTTCTCGGGCAGGCCGAGCTCGCGACCCACGACGCGGACCTCGTCCTTGTACAGCAGTTTGACGGGCTCGCAGAGCTCAAACTGCAGATCCTCGGGCAGACCGCCCACGTTGTGGTGAGCCTTCACGCCGTCTTGGGACTCCAGGATGTCGGGATAGATGGTGCCCTGGGCGAGGAAGCTGGCCTCATCGCCAACCTTGTGGGCCTCCTCCTCGAACACGCGAATAAACTCGGCGCCGATAATCTTACGCTTGGCCTCGGGCTCCTCGACGTCCACGAGCTTGTCCAGGAAGCGATCTGTGGCGTCAACGTAAACCAGGTTGGCATCCATCTGATTCTTGAAGACGTCGACGACCTGCTCGCTCTCGCCCTTGCGCATCAGGCCGTGGTTAACATGCACGCAAATGAGCTGCTTGCCGATGGCCTTGATGAGCAGGGCCGCGACAACCGAACTGTCGACACCACCGGAAAGAGCCAGCAGGACCTTTTTGTCGCCGATCTGCTCGCGGATTGCAGCGACCTGCTCTTCGATGAACGCCTGGGCAAGTTCGGGAGTGGTGATACGTACCATGTCGTCGGGACGCTTGTTGGAATCCATGCAGAGCTCCTTCTCGGTTCGATGGAAATGCGCCGCGCGTATGCAGACGCACCGTCATATGACCTCATTATATGCAGAACGAGATACGTTTCCCATCGCTGCGACAGAGCTTTTTGCAGGGGCGGCAGTTTTTCTATATCCCAAGGTCAGCTAGACTTCGGTAGCCACCTTGGGAGCATCGCCAATAGACTCTTCCTTTATACGTTCGGCACAATCGTAGGCGATACCCACAAATTCCAGTCCCGAGCAACAAGAGTACAATTGCTGCTAGTGTTGCCAGCTGTTGGGAGATGGAAGATGGACTGCGATGGCTACCCATGCGTTCCCATGCCGTTGATGTGCACCGCCTTTGTGCCGGGGCAGATTGACGCTGCGGTTGCAGGCATTTCCGACCCCGATTCACGCGCCATTGCCACGGCAGAAGCGCTGTACTTTCGCGGACAGGCCACCCTCGCTGCCAAGACGGCGCACCCCTATCTTGACGTCACCGATCCCGCGCTGCGCTATTCCGCATGCTTTATCTGCGGATACGCCAGTCTGTCGCTCAACCGTATCGCCGACGCCCGCCGGTGCCTTGCGGGCATCCTCGATACGCCGGCCGACGAGGAATCGCCCGCCGTCCACGCCACGCATATCCTGTTCGCCTCGGCCGCGAGCGTCCTGCTGCACTTGCCTTCCCCGTATTCTGCCGAAGAGTTTTATCCACTTGCGGCGCACCTACCCGAAGGCCTGCGACTGTTCGCCAGCTACGTGATGGCGCACGCCTTGTATCTGCGCGGCGAATACGGCCGCAGCCTGGGCATGGCGGAAAACGCCCTAATTATGAAACAGGGAAGCTATCCCATCTCGGAACTGTTCCTGCACCTGGCAGCTTCCATGGCATGCATGAGCCTCAAGGACATCGACGCCGCAAAAGCGCATTTTGGAGCCGCTTGGGACATTGCGCGCCCCGACGGCCTTATCGAGCTCATTGGCGAGCACCACGGCCTTTTGCAGGGGCTCATCGAGGCATGCCTAAAAACGCAATACCCTGACGACTTCGCACGCATCATCGAGATCACGTACCGCTTCAGCTACGGCTGGCGGCGCATCCACAACCCCGATTCGGGCGAGGACGTTGCTGACGATTTAACGACCACAGAGTTCACCATGGCCATGCTCGCCTGCCGCGGATGGACCAACGCTGAAATCGCACGCCATATGGGAGTATCGCCGGGCACCGTCAAAAACCGCCTATCCGGCGTATACGCAAAGCTTGGCATCGGCACACGCGCCGAGCTGGTCGCGCACATGTTGCGTTAGCGACCGGGCTGCCAAGCGCATCGAACGCGTTCCGGAACCCGGCGCTTCGCTCGATCAATTTGGACATTTTGACCCTTGAACGGCACTACCGCCACGAAGCGTCTTCTCGCAAAATTGGATTATTTCCACCGATATTTGCGGGATGGGAGCCCAAGATGCTTGATCGCCGTTCGTTACTTGTTGCTGGAGCGTCCTCGCTGGCGAGCATTATGTTGCCTCGCGTGCCGGGATGCGAAAATGCCTTCCTGCTGCCGTTCGCGCCCACCGCGGCCTATGCCGACGAAGAAAACCCCTTCAAGGTCCTGGTGCTCTCGCGCACCATGTTCGGCGTGGTGGTGGTCGACGTCGCCAACAAGAATACGCCTATCGCAGGCGCCAAGGTCACGCTCACGTCGCGCTACGCCGCAGGCAAGCAGCTCACCGCCACGACCGATGACGAAGGCACGGCCATCTTTGAGGTCGCGCCGCTTTCGGAAGGCTACGTGGACGAGGCAACGCTCCTTGACGCGTACGACTTTAACGGCGGCATCTCCATTAGTATGGCGGGCTACCGTGATGTCGAGATTCCCCTTGCGCGCATTCAGGGCGGCACCGCCATAACCGCGCCCACGCGTCCGCTTTCCGACGGCGAGCCGTACTTCCGCCAGCTCACATTCGACGAATGGGACATCCAGTACGCTGAAGCCACGTTTATGGCATTGCCAGCGGACGAAGCAGCAAACGACCAGCCCGACACGCACGCTTTTACCGTGCAGGCTCATCTGCCGCAGGGCGGGCAGGCAACATTGCATATCAATAAAGTGATGCCCGCTGCGGGCAGCTCAACCGAAACCGTCACGCAGATTGGTCAGATCAAGGCCAGCGCATCGGGCGCAGATAGTCTGGCGACGTTCACACTCGAAGACAAGTTCCTCGATGCAACGTCGAGCCTTCTGGAAGAAGGATGCAAGCTGCGCTTTGTCCTCGACTACCAGGGCAAAACCTACACGCTCTCCTCCCCCATGGCCGTTGTTACCGCGCCGGCGGCAAAGGCGGAATCCGGATCGACCACTATCGTCCCCACCACTATGGACCAAGAGATCACTCCGTTTGATTTCCCCGCATCGTTTCCCGGCATCGGTGGTAATAAGTTCACGTGCTGGATGCCCACATTTCCGATCCTCTTCGATTTCTCGTTTGCCGGATACGTGCTGTTTGGCGGAGGATACAAACCAGCCAGCTATATGAACGATTCGGGCAATCCGGATCCGGAGTACTGGAAGAAGTCACCGCGCGAGTCGGGCGCCAAGCAGGCAAACCGCTACCTCGACGAAATGGAGGGGAAGTGGAATCAGTACAAAAGTATGAGTGCCGGTTCGGGCACCGATCCAAGAAACACCAAGCTCCTTCGCCACCATTGCACGCCGCTGTTCACGATGGATATCGCCACACAGCTGTACGGCTCGCTCGCCTACGATTGGGTGGGCAAAACCTGGGGTGACAACAACGACCCCGCATACGGCAATATTAAGGCTCTCTTCCAGGTAAGAACCGACCTCAACTGGACCGAACAGTTCACCTTGGGACCAGTACCCTTTTTCCTAAACGTCAACCCCTGGGTGCTGGCGAAGCTGGCGCTCGCCGTGGGTGCCCATACGCACGGCAGCGGCGCGGCGTTTTTCAAGAACATTTCGCTCGACTATTCCAACACGTCGGGCTCTTTCACCATCCAGATCGGGCTTGCCGTCACCTTTGGAGCCGGCGTTGCAGGCGTCGCCTCGTCTGCCGTGCGCGGCGCCGCATCCCTCACGTTGTTCATTGGGTACGAGAAGGCGGATGGACACCAGCTTCCGCGACTGCGCGTAGGTGCAGACGTCGATGTCGATGTGATACTCCAGTTCGTCATGTTCAAGTGGACCACCAAGGCTTGGTCGGGATCGTGGCCCACACTCGCCGATTCGTGGGATATGTCAGTGAACAATGGCGATCAGTATGTGCTCCAGCGCTCTGAGCTGGCCTTGAGTGGAGATACGCCCTACACGCTGGATGCCCGCTTCGACTCAGCCGGCAACGCCGAGGCAGGTGGTGTGCCGCAATTTATCGCATCGGCCACCATCGTCACTAACGCCGAGCTGCTCGCACGCGCCGAGGTTGCAGCCACCGCGATAAACGTCGCGCCTGTCGTGCGCGATTGGGATCAAGCGGTCACGCGTATTGAGCTCGAGGCGGATGCAGAAAGCGACGACACGGGACAGATCGAGCATTTCGTCCATACGCTGATAGAGAACGACGAAAATGCCGCGCCGATGTATGGGTACGCCTATATCGGCCAAGCGAGGAACGCCGTTGCGGACCCCAACGCCAATTCTGCTGGTGTATCGGAGGACGAACGTGGCGGCATAAAACCCTCGAGCGACAACGTGCTGTTTTCCGGCGTGCTCAGCGAAGCCCACATAAAGCTGGCGATGATCGCCGGCGTAGAGTGCCTGTTCCGTATCGCCTCGGTGCGCTACGGCGACAATGGCCGCTCGCGCCTGGTGGTGCATACAAAGACGAACGGCACGTGGTCCGCTCCCACGCCCGTGGACTTCCCCCTTGGGTTTGGCGAGGGCGACGTGGAGCGCGACGGCACATACGATTACGACTTCGACGTGGTGGAATATACGGACGGGAGGGGAGACCAGGACGCCTACGTGCTGCTGGTCTCCGGCGAGCGCCCCGCCGGCGACAACACCCTTTTCGATACGGCAAGCACAGCCGGCATACTGTCCGTTGTGCGCCTGCGCATAAGTAATGACGAGATCCGCGTGGTGTCGCATACGTCATGGCGCAGCATCTCGCGCGGCCGCCTGCAAGAGGATGGCTACCATTGCCTGCAGTGCCCGCGTATCACGGTGGGCAAGACGCTGGTCGACGGGCGCCTGTCGGGTGCCTACCTCCACCGCCGCGGAACCACCGCAGAAAAGGTGCTCGGCAGCGAGGCTGAGGTTGCGCTGGAGTGCTTTACCCTGTGGTCGGACGTTTCGGGCGACAGCCTGACGTTCCGCCAAGTTCTCCGCTTTCCGCAAGCACCGTCGAGTATCGAGCTGGGCGAGCCCGAAACTATCAACGGCAAAATGGTGGTGCCCGTTGCGTACGAGACCGCAGACGGTTGCGGCTGCGCATCGTACGCCGTGATCGGCCAGTCCATTGCGGGCTGGGGCGTTATGTCACCAGACGCCACGGTGCCCCGTGCGGTGCCGTGGCCACAACACTCGGGCTTTTTGGCAACCGTCAACGAGCAACTGCAGCACATTACTTGGACGCGAGGCGCATCGGCATTTGCAACGCAGCCCGTGGGTGCCGCAGGCTGTGGCCCGGCATCGTTTAGCGTGAGCAACAACGGCAGGTGCGTGCTCTATGTAGAGAACACCGATGGCAAGGTGGGACAAACCTACGACGAAGAAGGCAACCCGGTAGCAGTGATGGGCAAGCACTTCCGCATCTTCGCCAGCACCTTGGCAGGCGATCTGTTCACGGAGCCGTTCGTGATGTGCGAACTGGACCATCCCGTCGATCAGATAACGACATTTTTGACGTCGGGAGGCATGCTCTCCGCGCTCGCCACGCACATTGTGAGCGCGGAGCAGAGCAAGGCGGAGCTGCACGGCATCGAAGTGCCCTTGGTGGCGTGTGCCACTCCGACGGGCGCGGTCGCTACCTCGGGCGCGGTGGTGCCCGGAGCAGCAGGCGAGTCCTTCATGGTCACGGTGCGAAACGACGGCAACACTTTGCTGACCGCCGGCACGATCGATCTGTACCGAGAGGGCTCCAGCCAGCCGTTCTCCAGCGCATCCATCGGATTCGGAGCGAACGCACGCATGGCTTCGATCCACGATCCAGAGCTTGCCGAAGACGCTTCGGCCAACGACATGGCACACGTGAAGTACGCGCTCGAGACGCTGGGCGCATGTTTTGCAACGCACCCGCTGGTAGCCGACAACGGCAACGCCGTGCTGGCACCGGGTTGCACGGCACAGTTCCGCATGAGCTTCGCCATCCCCGAGAGCTGGAGCGACGAGGTGGGCAAACGCGTAACGCTATATGCGAAGGCGCGTAATCTGGTGGCGCTCGATCCCGTAACGCTCGAGGAAATTCGACCGGGCGCAAACTCGGTGCTGGGTGCCGTACTGCACGAGCTTCATGTGCCCGACGCGGCATGCGAGCGCTCAGAAGTTCAGGTCGGCGTATGCGACAGCGCGGATACGACGGGGCTTCACGATGCACCGATGACGATTGATGGCGATGGCGGCTCGAGTGGAGGTGGCTCCGGCGGAAGCAGCTCCGGTGGCGGCAGTGGCTCTGGCGGCGGCAAGGATCACGGCAATAACAAGCGCTCCGGAAAAGCGGGCGCGCTTGCGGGCACGGGCGATGTCAACACTCCCCTGACAGCAGCCGCAACAGCACTCGCCGCAGCTGGTGCCGGCCTTGTCGCCTACAGCGCCCGCCGCACGGCGCTCGAAAAAGACACCGCCAATGAGGTCAATTCGGATAGGCCTCGCTAGCTCCTAGTTACCTTTGTGAGAGACGCCGACTCGGCTCATCGAACATCAAAATGGGCTGGTTCTGAATACCCAGAGCCAGCCCATTGCGCATTAAATGTCGTCTGAGGAGTCGAGTTCTGCCTCGAGCTTGGCACGGCGTCTTTTCGCCGTGAAAAACGTTGCGCACAGGACAGCAAACGTGGCCGCGAAAATCGTCGCACCGCAGAACACGCCCGTGACCAGGTTCGCCAACCAAAAGACGCTTTCGAGCGGTACGATCTGCGCCTCAGCGATACAGCGCATTGCGGCAATAACAAGCGCGAACGCGGCGCCGCTAAGACCGCTGACAAGCAGGAAATATCCAACAGGAAGATGCTCGGTTTGCCCAAAACGATTGGTATCGACATAGCCCTTCCGCGTTTGCAGTCCTGCGCAAATCAACATCACGAGAACGAGCCACAAATACATGGCTGCCTCGAACGGCGTTGCAAAGCCATGCGGCATTTCACTAGCGTCGCTGTGAACCCACGTAACCTGTCGAGCTATAAACTGGTAGAAAAAGATCATCAACATGCCAAACGAAAGCAGCACGAAGCCAATCTTGTAGATCTTCGCGTTCTCAGCCTCCAGGCGTTCATCCTTTGGGCCGGCATATTCACGCCACTTTTGCACGATTTTCAGATCTTCATATTTCATAGTGAACTCCTAAAGAGCATTAGGGTCGGCGTCGGTTTCGTCTTCCCAAAACAAGTCGTTCAACGTAACGCGCAGCGCCTTACAGATTGCCACGCACAAATTGAGCGTGGGGTTGTAGCCGCCCGCCTCGATAAGGCCGATGGTTTGGCGCGTAACGCCCACGGCTTGGGCTAAGTCAGCTTGCGAAAGGCCAGCCGCCGCGCGTGCCGCCTTCATGCGTAGGTTCTTTTTGCCCGGCATGGAGTTCCTTTCGTAGTAATGGACAGATATCCGTTGCAACATGACAGAAATATATTGCATCCTTCACAAGATGTCAACTATATCTGTCATTATGGAAACCATGTCCGCCATCGCCATGTGGACATAACAATTTCGATTCGCTATTCAATCTTACTCGGACAAAACCGAGTCGGAAGGACCCGAGTAAGTGGGACTTATCAGCATGGCCAACGCGCACGCCAATAACCGGATTTGCCGGAACCATGCGTGCCCCATCGTTTAATAGCTCCGTTATTGTTCGATGATCTTCTTGACGACCGCGGGAACGCCTGCCGCCACCACGTTGTCCGGAAGGTCTTCCGTCACGACGCTGCCCGCGGCAATTACGCAACCGCTGCCGATGGTAACCCCCTGCAACACGGATACGTTCGCGCCAAACCAGCAGTTATCGCCTACAACAATAGGCAGAGCCTTCTCGAGACCCAAGTTGCGGTCCTTTGCCTTTAGGGGGTGCGAAGCGGTGTAGAAGCCGCAAAACGGCCCGATAAACACGTTGCCACCAAAGGTGATAGAGCCGCCGTCCATAAAGTAGCAGCCATGGTTTACAAAGCAGCCCTCACCAAAGCTCGTCTTGCTCCCGTAGTCAAAGTAGGCAGGCGAAAGGACCGTCAGCCCTTGCGGAAGATCGGTATCGAGCAAGGATTTCAAAGCGTCAAGCTGCGCGTCGCTTCCGGGTTTTGCCATATTAAAGTCATAGCAGAGCGCCTCCGCCTTTGCGCGTTGCGCCAGGAGCTCCTCGTCAAAGTTGGCATCATGCCACTCCCCGCGCTCCATCTTCTCTTTCTCAGTCATTGCGCCCCCTCAAACAACATGCAGTCTTGATGCGGCAATTCTACCAGCCGATAAGCCACGGTTTTAACACGAGCACCACGCCGCGCAGGGAATGACCGCAGAAGCTAAAGGTCACCGACTCCGAACGCGCGTTCGATGGAATTCGTGTTAGTTGGAATCGTCCGAGGCCTGGGCTATGCTACCTTGACTATCTATATGACTACAACGCAGCAAAGGAGCATCGAGAGAGCGAGCATGGCAAAAAACACCGCAAACTATGGTAACGACAGTATTCGTCAGCTCAAGGACGAGGAGCGCGTACGCCTGCGCCCCGCCGTTATCTTTGGCTCGGACGGACTCGACGGCTGCGCGCATGCCGCCTTCGAGATCCTGTCCAACGCCGTTGACGAGGCGCGCCAGGGCTACGGCAAGCTCATCACCCTTACCGCCTTTCGCGATGGTTCCATTCAGGTAGAGGACAATGGCCGTGGCTGCCCGCTCGACTGGAACCCTTCCGAGAAGCGCTTTAACTGGGAGCTCGTCTTCTGCGAGCTCTACGCCGGCGGCAAGTACAACAACAACCAGGGCGGCGACTACGACTTCTCGCTCGGCACCAACGGCCTGGGCTCGTGCGCGACCCAGTACGCTTCCGAGTACATGGACGTCACCGTCTGGCGCGACGGCAACAAGTACTCCCTGCACTTTAAGAAAGGCAAGGTCGTCGGCGCCAAGAAGAAGGCACTCGAGATTGAGCCCAGCGACGAGAACCGCACCGGCACCACCATCAAGTGGCGCCCCGATCTTGAGGTCTTTACCTCGATTAGCATTCCCCACGACTGGTATCGCGAGACCATGCGCCGTCAGGCCGTGGTCAACGCCAACGTGACCTTCCGCCTGCGCATCGAGGGCGACGATGGCGAGTTTTCCGAAGAGGATTTTTGCTATCCCAAGGGCATCGAGGACTACGTGCTCGAGAAGGTCGGTACCGACTACCTTACCGAGCCCTTCTTTATCGAGGCCGACCGTCGCGGTCGCGATCGCGAGGACCTGCCCGATTACAACGTAAAAATCACTGCTTGCATGTGCTTCTCGCGCACTTTCATGATGCAGGAGTACTACCACAATTCCTCCTGGCTCGAGAACGGCGGTTCGCCCGAGAAGGCGGCCCGCAGTGCTCTGACCAGCGCCATCGACGCCTACATCAAGCAACAGGGCAAGTACAACAAAAACGAGAGCGGCATCAAATGGCAGGACGTCCAGGACTGCCTGGTACTGGTGACCAACTGCTTCTCCACCCAGACGTCCTACGAAAACCAGACCAAGAAGGCTATCAATAACCGCTTTATCCAGCAGGCCATGACCGCCTTCTTTAAGGAGCGTCTCTCGACCTATTTGATCGAGAACAAAGACGCCGCCAACAAGATTGTGGAGCAGGTGCTCATCAACAAGCGCTCGCGTGAGAATGCCGAAAAGACGCGCCAGAGCATCAAGACCAACCTGCAGCAAAAGACCGACATGGCCAACCGCGTGCAGAAGTTCATCGACTGCCGCTCCAAGGACAAGAACCGTCGCGAGATCTACATCGTAGAGGGCGACTCGGCAGCAGGCGCCATCCGCACGTCGCGCGACGCCGAGTTCCAGGGTGTTATGCCCGTCCGCGGCAAGATCCTCAACTGCCTGAAGGAGGACTACCCGCGCATCTTTAAGTCCGACATCATCATGGACCTTATGCGCGTGCTGGGCTGCGGCGTGGAGATCAAGGACAAGCGCATCAAGAACCTTGGTGCCTTTGACCTGGACAACCTCAACTGGAACAAGGTCATCATCTGTACGGACGCCGACGTCGACGGCTACCACATCCGCACGCTCGTGCTCACCATGCTCTACCGCCTGGTGCCCACACTTATCGACGAGGGCTACGTGTATATCGCCGAGTCGCCGCTCTACGAGATCAACTGCAAAGAGAAGACCTACTTTGCCTACACCGAGCTCGAGAAGAACGGCATCCTCAAGGAGATCGGCGACCAGAAGTGCTCCATCAACCGCTCCAAGGGTCTTGGTGAGAACAATCCGGACATGATGTGGCTCACCACCATGAACCCCGAGACGCGTCGCCTGATCAAGGTGGAGCCCGAGGACGTCACCAAGATGGAAAACATGTTCAACCTGTTGCTGGGCAACGACGAGGCAGGCCGCAAGCGCCATATCTCCGAGCACGGCAAGGAATACCTGGACCAGCTGGACCTGCAATAGCAGCAAATCGATAACGACGGCCCATAAGAAGTTCAAGAGGAAATCGTGGCAAAGAAGAAGACGAAGAACCAGCCAAAGAAAAAGCAGGTCAACGCCGAGAACGTCATCGGCCTGCACTCCGAGGTCACCGATCAGCCAATCACGCAGACGCTCGAGGTCAACTACATGCCCTACGCCATGAGCGTCAACGTCTCGCGTGCATTCCCCGAGATCGACGGCTTTAAGCCCTCGCATCGCAAGCTGCTCTACACTATGTACAAGATGGGTCTGCTCAAGGGCGAGCGCCAGAAGAGCGCCAACATCGTGGGTCAGACCATGAAGCTCAACCCGCACGGCGACGCCGCGATCTACGAGACGATGGTGCGCCTGGCGACGGGTAACGAAGCGCTGCTTGCCCCCTTCGTGGAGTCGAAGGGCAACTTTGGCAAGTACTATTCGGGCGACCTGAGCTACGCCGCCTCGCGTTATACCGAAGCCAAGCTCTCCCCCATCAGCGCCGAGATCTTCAAAGACATCGACAAGGACCCGGTCGACTTCGTCGACAGCTACGATGGTGCCATGAAGGAGCCGCGTCTGCTGCCCACCACGTTCCCCAACATCCTTGTCTCGGCCAACAAGGGCATCGGCGTCGCCATGGCATCCGATATCTGCGGTTTCAACCTCAACGAGGTCTGCACCGCCACCATGCACTACCTGCAGGATCCCAACTGCGACCTGCTCGAGTACATGCCCATGCCCGATTTCTCCACCGGCGGCGAGATCATCTACCGCCGCGAGGAAATGGAGAAGATCGTCGAGACCGGCCTTGGCAGCTTCCAAATCCGCTCCCGCTGGCGCTGGATTCCCGAAGAGCGCATCATCGAGGTCTACGAGATCCCCTACACCACCAAGACCGATGTCATCATCGAGCGCATCGTCAAGCTCTCCAAGGAGGGCAAGGTCAAGGAGATCGCAGACATTCGCGATGAGACCGACCTTTCGGGTCTGCGCATCGCTATCGACCTTAAGCGCGGCGTCGACCCCGACAAGCTCATGGCGAAGCTCTATCGCTCGACCACGCTGCAGGATTCGTTCTCGTGCAACTTCAACGTACTGGTCGATGGTTACCCTCGCGTTATGGGCGTGCGCCAGATCCTGCACGAGTGGGTCAAGTGGCGTATTGAGTCCACGCGTCGCCGCATCAACTTTGACCTGGGCAAAAAGTCTGAGCGCCTGCACCTGCTGCACGGCCTTGAGGCGATCCTGCTCGACATCGACAAGGCCATCGCCATCATCCGCGGCACCAAGCTCGAGGCCGAGGTCGTGCCCAACCTTATGAAGGGTTTCGACATCGACGAGACCCAGGCCGAGTTTGTTGCCGAGCTCAAGCTCCGCAACATCAACGAAGAGTACATCCTCAACCGCACCAAAGACATTGCCAAGCTTGAGGGCGAGATTGCCGAGCTCGAGGAGATCCTCTCCAGCGAGGAGAACATCAAGAAGGTCATCAGCGACGAGCTGGCCGCGGTCAATAAGAAGTACGTGATGCCGCGCCGCACGGGCAGGATCGAGCCCCATGAGGTTATCGAGGTAAGCTTGGAGCCCGAGGTCGAGGAGTACCCGGTCACCATCATGCTCTCGCGCGATGGCTACCTTAAGAAGATGACGGACCGCGTGCTCAAGAAGGCGACCACGCTCAAGTACAAGGATGGCGACAAACCCTTTATCGAGTTCCCGTCCTCCAACACCCACGAGCTGCTGGTCTTTACCAACAAGAGCCAGGTGTACAAGTGCAGGGTTGCAGCGTTTGAGGACACCAAGTCGGCCCAGCTGGGCTCGTACCTGCCGACCGATCTTGAGATGGAACCCGACGAGAGCGTCATCTGGGTCATCGACCCCGAGGATTACAAGGCCGACGTGCTGTTTGTCTTTGAGAACGGCCGCGTGGTGCGCGTCGCGCTTGCCGGATACGTCACCAAGACCAACCGCAAGCGCCTTAAGAACGCCATCTACGGCGGCAGCAAGCTGCTGTATGCGCAGGTGCTCAAGGAGGACCGTGACCTCGCGCTGGTCTCGAGCGACTACCGTCTGATGAACTTCAACACGTCGTTGCTCAAGACCAAGACGACCACCAACACGCAGGGCGTCCAGGCCTTTACGGCCAAGAAGGGCCGCTCGGTCACCACCGTCGGCACGACCGAGGAGATTCTTGGCGCCGGCGTCTCGGCCGAGAAGTTCACCGCGCAGAGCCTGCCCTCCGCCGGCGCCCTCATGAAGGAAAATGACATGCCGAGTTTGTTTGACTAAAACAACGGCGACTAAACCGTCATGGTTGTACAAAGCAGCGGGGCCCGGAGCGCAGTAAACGCTGCGCCCTGGGCTCCATGCATTACACCAGCATCATCCCTATAGACAAAATGCCGCATAAAGTGGAACAGACATAAGCCCATCATTCATTCCAAAGGGCTTAGTCGATAGCCTGATAAGGCGCACGCCCGGATGGGTCTTTTTAAGTGAGGACAGGCTTCGAGATCTTGTGTTCTCTCCCGCCTTGACTTCAACCGCAGACAAGCATCCCTGCTTCTCTACTACAAAGTCGATTTCCGCACGATTATCTCGCGCCCAATAATGCAGCGGATAGCCCATGGCTGAAAGCTGTTGGGCGACGTAGTTTTCGGTAAGTGCACCCATGAATGTGCCGCCGATGCCGGCAAGAATATCGGCGCGTTGAGCACCGGCCTTGGAGACGAGCAGCCCTGTATCCGCCTGATAGATTTTAAAAGCAGAAGGGTTAACGAAGGCCTCTAAAGGGCTTTCGATCTTCCCAACTAGGCTGCAGCGCGCCACCGTACCCGACAATACAAGCCAGTCGAGAGCATCTCCAAAGAGAGACGCATTGCCCCCCGCTCGCACTACCTTGTATTGAAATTTACGATTCTCTTTGGCAAGCTGCTGTGGAATGGAATCGAAGCACGCACGCGTCTTTGCGCTCAAGCGCTCATCAGCATATTTATTAGTGTCGGCGGAGTATCCGTCGAGAATAATCCGATGCTTTTCGGCCACATCAATGATTGACTGATCATCGATGTACGTTTGGACCGCCTCGGGCATTCCGCCAACAACAAGATACTGCCGATAGAGCCCAAGCGCCTTTTCATGAAGGCTTGGCGCAAGAGGACCCATAAACTCGAATGATGAGCGTATCTCGTCGACCAGCTGATCGTGCCCCATCGCCCAGAGAAACTCCTCGAAATCGAGTGGAGTCATCTCGATCAAGTCGGTCTTTCCGACGGGGAACGAATACGACTGATGGTTAATGGCAACCCCAAGAAGCGACCCAGCAGCCGCAACGTAATACTCGGGAGCATCTTCGCAAAAGTATTTAAGGGAAGTGAGCGCTTCCTCGCATGCCTGGATCTCGTCAATGAACAGTAAGGTTTTGCCAGGCACGATACGCTGTCCCGTACGAGCCTCGATCGCGCGTACAATCGAATGAGGGTCAAGACCGCCCGAAAAATCCGCTCGCGCCGACCGGTCGTTCTCAAGATTAACGTAGACAACCGATTCGAAAAGATCCTGGGCGTACGTTCTGAGCAAATAGGTCTTGCCACACTGGCGCACGCCTTTGACCAGCAAAGGTTTTCTATCAGCTCTGTCTCGCCATTCCCTAAGTAGCTCGTCTGCCTTGCGACGCATGCTCAACCTTCCCTCATGAACTTCTGTTTGACAATATTTTAACGCGGATTAATTTGTTTTCAGTTATTTTTCTGCGTTTAATAATTGTTCTATACGGCACTTGAGGGAATTCGCCCCTATCTCTCGGTAAGGACAGCAAGCATTTCCACCAACGCTGATTGCCATGCGTTCTTCTTGTCCTTAGGCAAGCTTGCGAGCGAGCTCTCGCACCTCTTTCAACTTGGGCGAGGATGCCATGCTGTCGCGCTCGGTCATACCGCTGATGGTGACAATGCCCTGGTCCTCCCACTTGCAGTACGCGCAGGTTGACTTGTACATAGCGATCGCCGCATCATAGACACCCTCGCTGTGGCTATCGAGTAAAAGGGCCGTCTTGGTGAACGGGAATCCCGTGGCACCGAAGGCGTACAGGCGGTCGATGGCGGTCTTTTCCTGCGCAGTGATATCAAACCAGTAGATAGGCGAAGCGAAGACAACCATGTCGGTGTCTTTCAGCGACTCAATCACGTTGGCCATGTCATCCTTCTGCACGCAGACGCCCTCATGGGCGAAGCAGTACTGGCATCCCAAGCAGCCGGCGATCTTCTTGCTGGCAACGCGGATGACCTCGACCGTATGGCCGCCCTCACGCGCGGTCTCGGCAAACGCCTCGACCATGGTATCGGTATTAGCGCCCTTACGCGGGCTGCCGCTCAATACAACGATATCCATAGGATTCCCTCTCCCTCATGCTGCAGGCGCGCAGCATGCTTTCTTGTAACCAAAACGAATGGTGTTAATCAATCGCCAGCAGGCCATATCTCTTGTTCAAGTTCCCTAAAGAAGCTCAAGACGATTGCGATTGCCTTATACAACGTCGAAAATCAAAGAGGGCCCATAGCAACGCCACCTACCTGAAATGACATGCGGTCAAGACGAGCTACGAGGATCGTGACGAGCCGATACCGCCCGCATGCCCCCTTCGGAATAGGCGCTGAGCAGCTCCTGAGCGTGGGCAAACTCGGGCCCTCGCCTCCAACCGAGCAGGCGGTTGACCGCGAGATTTCCCTGGACGTTGTGGACGAAGAGCAGATAGGCGTCCTCGCGCGAAAGCCCAGTCTCCTCCATGATCGAGGGAACCATCTGCTCGGCGCCGCGCTCGACGACGCGCTGTGCCACCCGGGCGTACGCGTCGTCATCCGAGTAGAGCAGATAATAGTCATCGTTTGCCGGCGGACGCTGGCAGAGGGCACCCGCCTCCGTTCCCTCGAGCGGCGGCACCGCCGCCAAGGCCTCGTCGATAAGCGCGTCGAGCAGGGCGAACTTGTCCTCGTAGTGCAGATAGAACGTGCCACGGTTGATATCGGCGCGGCGGCAAATATCCGCTACCGTCATCTTCGCGAAGCCGACCTCGGCCAGCAGCGCGAAGAACGCCTCCCGTATGACCGAGAGTGTATAGCGTCGGCGACGATCGATCTTCCCCGCTTCCATTACCCCTCCAATTGCAACGCTCGACAATGCCCGGCAAACGCTCGTTTATCGACAGCAGGCCGAAGCTGTTCATTGCTCTTAAGCAAATCGACATGGATACTTTTTATAGACACCTGTTTATAATAGCTGAAAGAAGGTATCCAGTGACCCTGTACGAGCAGCTCGTTATCGAGCTCACCAACCAATCGTTTTCCCTTCAGGCCGCCTACCGCAGCGGCGGCACGCCCTATGAGCTGAGTGACCGCGAGCCCGAGCCCTACGACCAGCAAATCAGGGACTTCGCCCGCATGATCGAGGAAGCCGATTGCGTGCTGGTGGGCGGGGCCTCTGGGCTCTCCGCGGCGGGCGGCGGCGACTTCTATTACGAGGACAACGCAACCTATCGCAGGCATTTCGGCAAATTCGCCGAGCGCTACGGTTTCAAGGGCGCTTTCGAGGGGTCGTTCTACCGCTGGCCCACCGCCGAGGCGCGCTGGGGATACCTCGCCACCTTCCTCGACACCACGCTCAACGCCCCGCTGCGCAAGCCCTACAGGGACCTCGACACCATTATCGCCGAGAAGGATTTCTTCGTGCTCACCACCAACCAGGACACGCAGTTTGTGAAGCTCTATCCCTGGGAGAAAGTGGCAGAGATCCAAGGCGACCACCGCTTCTTTCAGTGCTCCCACTGTTGCACCGACGCGGTGTGGGATGCGGTCGAGCCGGTCTCCCGCATGGTAGAGGCCATGGGAGACGGCCTTGAGGTTCCGACAGAGCTCGTGCCGCGCTGCCCGCACTGCGGGGCAGAGGCGTTCCCCTGGGTTCGCGGCTACGGCAACTTCCTGCAGGGCGAACTCTACGAGGAGCAGTACCGCAAGGTGTCCGACTGGCTCGACGCGCACGCACGGCAGAGGATCCTCTTCCTCGAGCTGGGTGTGGGCCGCATGACGCCCGCGTTTATCCAGGAGCCGTTCTGGGCCCTCACGGCGCAGTTACCGCAGGCCAGCTACATCGCCGTAAACAACAAGACGCAGTTTCTCCCCCGCGCGATCGAGGATCGGGGGCTCGCCGTTCGCGCCGACATCGCCGACGTGCTTGCCGACGTGCGCAAGACGCTGGGGAGGTAGCGCATGGAGACGGCGAAAGCAGTTCGCATAGGCAGGGCGCTAGCCGAAGCGGATCTTGTCATCATCGGCGCTAGCAACGGACTCGACATGGCGGAGGGGCTCAACCTTTTCTGCGCCGATGCTCATTTCCAAGAGGCGTACGGCGACCTCGCTCAGGCAGACGGCATCGGCTGCATACTGCAGGGGCTCGCTTCCCCGGATGCCAGCGTGCGACGCCGATGGGCCGAGCGGTTCCATCAAAAGGAGTATCTCGAATATGAGCCCGGCTCGCTCATGAACGGGCTGCGGCGTCTTACGGAGCACGCCGACACCTTCGTGGTCACATGCAACATCGACGGGCACTTCGCGCGCGCCGGGTTCGACGAGGAGCGCGTGCTCGAGACTGAGGGGAGCACGCGCACGTCGGTTGACGAGCGGCGCCTCGCCCATCCAGACGCCCTCGCCATGACCCAGCTCGAGGAGCTCGAGCGCCTTGTGCAAGCCCATCGCAACGGCAGGGTCGCCATCCTCGAACTTGGCGTGGGACTGCGCAACGGCATCATAAAGCACATGCTCGCCCAGATCGCGAACGTCTGCGAGCACGCCACCTACATCGTGTTCAACTACAGCCAGGCTATGGCGCCCGATGCATCGTGCGAGACGATTCTCGTTGACGGCGATATGGCCCCGGCTTTCGAGGAGATTGCCCAATGCCGTCTCTAGAGAGGGAAGCGTATAGGCTTCGAAGCCTTATCGACGATGCCGACGCCATCATCGTCGGCATCGGCTCGGGCATGTCAAGCGCCGCCGGGTTCAACCATTACAACCGCGCAGGCATGGCGCGCGCCGGAATGACGGACTGGCAGCAAGCCTTTGGCTTCAAGAGCCTTTTCGACGGCTTCTACCACCTCTACCCCAGCCTCGAGCAGCGATGGGCATACTATGCGCGATACATCGACTTCATGCTGCGCGAGCTGGCCTCGCAGCCCTATCTCGACCTACGGTCCCTCATCGGCCATAAGGACTACTTCATCCTGAGCACCAATGTGGACACCCAAGTCGAGAAGACGTTTCCCACCGAGAGGATCTGCAACTATCAGGGAAGCTTCGCGCACCTTCAATGCAAGCAGCCATGCTGCGACGAGCTCTTCGACGCGAGCCCCTACGTCGAGCGCATGCTCGCGGGCATGGCGGGGTTCGAGGTCCTCAGCGAGGATGTCCCCCGATGCCCGCACTGCGGCTGGCAGCTTGTGCCGTGGGTGCGCGACGACACGTTTCTGCAGGGTGCGGCCTGGCGCGAGAGCCTCGGACGATACGAGCGCTTTGTGTGCGAGCGCAGCGATCGCCGCGTGCTGTTGTTGGAGCTCGGCGTGGGCGAGATGACCCCCGGCATCATCACGCTCCCGTTCTGGAGCATGACCGCGAAGCTGCCGGATGCGCACCTTTTGAGCGTAAACATCTCGGGCGGCTCGGCTCCGTTGCAGCTTGGAAGCAAGGCAGGGGCGATCCAGGCCGATTTGGGCGCCCTGCTCTCGGTGGCGCGGGCAGGTGGCGAGTAACGCGGAGCGGTAGACGCGCAATGAGGTTTTAGCCGCAGCCTCCGAACGAGAGGGCTCGGAGGCTGGTATTCCTGAATCGCAGGTCACGATGGGTTATCGGAATCGCGAAGAGCGGATACCGCCAGTAAGCCCCCTTCGGAATAGGCGTTGAGCAGCTCCTGGGCATGGGTGAACTCGGGGCCTCGTCTCCAGCCGAGCAGGCGGTTGACGGCCAGATTGCCCTGGACGTTGTGGATGAAGAGCAGGAAGGCGTCTTCGCGTGAAAGCCCTGTTTTCTCCATGACCCAGGGAACCATCTGCTCCGCTCCGCGTTCTATGACGCGCTGGGCTACGCGAGCGTATGAGTCGCTGTCCGAATAAAGCAGGCGATAATCGTCGTCTGCCGGCGGACGCTGGCAAAGCGTTGCCGATTCAACCCCCCTCAAGCGGGGGAGCCGCTGCCAATGCCTCGTCGATAAGCGCATCGAGCAGCGCGTACTTATCCTCGTAATGCAGATAGAACGTTCCCCGGTTGATCTCGGCGCGGCGGCAGATGTCTGCCACCGTCATCTTCGCGAAGCCGACCTCGGCCAGCAGCGCGAAGAACGCCTCCTGTATGACTGAGAGGGTGTAGCGCCGCCGGCGGTCGATCTTGGTTTCTCCCATCGCCTCTCCAATCTGAGTCGTTTGACAATGTCCAGTAGCTGTTCGTTTATCGACAGGTGCACGCGTTTGTTCATTGCCCCTGCGAAAATCAACAAGGATACTGTTTATAGACACCTGTTTTTTATAGCTGAAAGGGAGCACGGATGACCCTGTGCGAGAAGCTCGGCATCGGGCTTGTCAGCCGATCGTTTTCCCATCGGGCCGTCTATCGAAACGGCGGCACGTCATACGATTTGAGCGATTGCGAGCCTGCTGCTTGCAAGCAAGATATCGAGGCTTTTGCCCGCAAGGTGGGGAAGGCTGATTGCGTGTTTACGGGAGAGGCAGGTAGGCAGGCGCTATGAGCATCTGCATCAAAAATCAGATTCAGAATATGAATATCGTCATCGGCTGCACGGTGGGGTGTCCATATTGCTATGCCCGTAACAATGTGAAACGTTGGCATATGATTGACGACTTCGCTGATCCCGCGTTCTTCCCGAGCAAGCTCAAGATGATGGAAAAGAAACGCCCGCAGAACTTTCTCCTTACCGGCATGAGCGATCTCTCCGGGTGGAAGCTGGAATGGCGAGACGAGGTATTTGCAAAGATCCATGAGAATCCACAGCATCAGTTCCTGTTCCTGACCAAGAGACCCGATTTGCTGGATTTAGATACCGACCTGGAAAACGCATGGTTCGGCGTTACGGTGACGAGGAAAGCGGAGCTGTGGCGTATCGACGCCCTTCGGAAAAACGTCAAAGCAAATCACTTCTTCGTTACTTTTGAGCCGCTATTCGACGATCCCGGTACGGTCGACCTTTCCGGAATCAACTGGATCGTCGTCGGTACCATGACCGGGGCGCAGAGCAGGAAGGTTCATACGGAACCGGAGTGGGCATGGTCTTTGACGGACCAGGCGCACGCGCTTGGCATTCCAATGTTTATGAAGGAAGACCTCGTCTCTGTCATAGGGGACGAAAACATGATTCAGGAATTGCCGGAAGAATTCGAAAGAGTGCTGGAGGTGCAGAGAACATGGCGGAAGTGATCGATGGAATCCTCATCAATGAGGTGGAAGCAAAGAACATCATGACCAAGTCCAGCCTGCCGGTAGGCGGCTACTCGGTCAATCCCTATGTAGGCTGCACGCATGCCTGTAAGTATTGCTATGCCTCCTTTATGAAGCGCTTTACCGGACACAAGGAGGAATGGGGCACCTTTCTTGATGTGAAGCATTGGCCGGAAATCAAGAATCCGAAGAAATACGCTGGACAGCGGGTGGTTATCGGTTCTGTGACGGATGGCTACAATCCACAGGAGGAGCGATTCGGGAATACCAGGAAACTCCTGGAGCAGCTGATTGGCAGCGATGCAGATATTCTGATCTGCACAAAGTCCAATCTTGTGGTACGGGATATCGATCTGCTGAAGAGGCTTGGACGAGTGACCGTTTCATGGTCGATCAACACGCTGGATGAGAACTTCAAGAACGATATGGACTCCGCGTCGAGCATCGAGCGTCGTATCGCTGCTATGAAGCAGGTGTATGACGAAGGTATCCGTACGGTCTGCTTCGTGTCCCCGGTATTTCCCGGCATCACGGATTTTGAGATGATTTTTGAGCGAGTAAAGGATCGGTGCGATTTGTTTTGGCTCGAAAATCTCAATCTTCGGGGTGGTTTCAAAAAAGCGATCCTGGATTATATCGCCGAGAAACATCCCAATCTCGTACCGCTTTACGATGAGATCTATAACAAGCGCAACCGTAGCTATTTTGAAGCGCTTGAAGTAAAAGCCGAGGAAATGGCCAAGAAGTACGATTGCCCCTTTGTGGACAACGAAATGCCTTGTGGCAGAGTCCCCCAGGGGCATCCGGTGATCGTGGACTACTTCTATCACGAGGAAGTCCGAGGGTCAGATAATAGCGGAAAAAGAAATCGTTAAACGGAAACCGACGACGATTCGCTCGAGCGATTAGCGTCCACGCGTGGCTTCTGCCGATTGGCGCAACGGGCGACGGATTAAGGGATCGCTCGGGCGGATGATCCCGCTGCAGTACAGGCGGTCGCTCAATTTGGCGGCATGAGCGTTTTCGCACGGAAAACCAGTATCCCCTGTGCCGAGTTTAAACGTAGCGAATACAATGGGCACTGAGCATCAATCGAAAGTGGTCGATGGAGATGGATATGCAACTGGCAACCGAGCGGCTGATACTGCGCCCGTGGGCCGAAACGGACGCAGAGGACCTGTACAGATACGCGAAGGACGACAGGGTGGGGCCGATTGCCGGCTGGCCGCCTCACTCGAGCGTTGACGACAGCGCCGAAATCATCCGCACCGTGTTTTCCGCGCCGGAGACGTACGCCGTTTGCCTGAAGGAAGACAACAGGGCCATCGGAAGCATAGGGTTGATGATTGGCGCGCGGTCCGACAAGGAGATTCCGGACACTGAGGGAGAAATAGGCTACTGGATCGGTGTCCCGTTCTGGGGCAAGGGGCTGATACCGGAGGCGGTTCGAGAGCTCGTCCGCCATGGTTTCGAGGACTTGAAACTGGACAAAATCTGGTGCGGGTATTTCGACGGGAACGAGAAATCGAAACGCGTTCAGGAAAAATGCGGCTTTGTTTGGCACCACACCCGCAAGGACGTCTGCTGCGAGCTGATGGGCGACATCCGTACAGAACAGATCACTTGCCTGACGAGAAGTGATTGGCTGAGTCAGTCTAAAGCTTGATATGCAACATGGGTTCTGCGAGCAGCTCGCAAACCCCAGGTCGCAAGTCTTCGTCAGCGGTGAGCAAAGTGAGTGGTCTCAGGTGGCTTGCCTATGGGCTGGCGCGCAGGCTGGGGCTTCGCCATTGGAGCGATCGTTTCATGTACTAGCCTTTTCGCACAGCCCATGATTTAAAAATAATTGGTTTTCCGCAAGCAAGGCTTCCAAGTGCCAGGGACGTTTTCCCCGGCTTTTTCTTATCCAGTTGAGCGCACTTGCCGTCCAGGTCGTCAGATAACGAAGGCAAGCAGCATAGTCATTGGGATCGTTCTTAAATGACTAGTCGTTAAAGAACGTCCCCGACCACTAACTATCGCAAGTGACGAAATCGGGCAGGCGGATGCACGAGATAAAGTTGAAGTCGTCTTTCCTCGTGTAATCGATCTCGCCATCGGCGCGGTCTTGCCACCAGAAGCCCTCGAGCGGCGGCACGACGAAGTCGAAATAGCCTTCGATTTCCCGCAGGCCCTTCTTCGACCTCTTGATGGCATAGGCAACGCCGTAGAGCAGCGGCAACGCGCTCTGCTACGCGCCGCCTTCGGCATTGGGATCGCCCTTGCCCCGCACGGCAACGTAGCTCATAGACGGAACGATCAGAATGCTCGGCTTGTCAGGCGGTTTGCCCGCGATGTTGTAGCGCACCGTAGACGCTGATGGAGATGGCTGCGCGCAGGCACGAGTGCGCCGCCGCACCTCATGGCCTGTTTCTCGGGTATTTGGGGCGCGCGGCGTTCAAAAATGCGGAGCGACTCCGCATGGCTCGAGACTGAGCCGAGGTGCCCTACTTCTCGCCCTCCAGCAGCCCCACGATACGGTCGATGTCGACGGCAAAGCGAGGCCTTCCCTCGCGCTCGTAGCGATCGAGGTATGCCTGGCACTCGGAGACAATGCGCTTGGTGTTGCCGTCGATGATGTGCTGGAGCGTCTCGTAGTAGGCCGAGCCCTCGGTCCTGAAGCGGCGCTGCCCCTACAGGTGAGCGATACTCTACGCCTTGCGGCACCCCGTCGCCCACGGAGGTTAAACGTGCACGTAAGCCGTACTCTGAAAGCCGCGGCTTCCGGCAAGTAGTTTTTACCACGAAAACTCGCCTTAGATGCGTGTAGCTCTCAAAATAACACTCGCCGAGCCGTTACTTAACCGCCGACCTCGCTTGATGCAGAGGACATTGGGGCAACGATAATGCGGATGAGTGCCGTGGATTCAAGTGGGCCTCGTGCCGTCCTTTCTGCGTTCATGCGCCCGTCTTCATTGCCTGAACTAAATTCCCCAAATAGAGCGTTATGGAGCGCATCGCGGCGTTACATGAAGAAGCCCCAGATAGCCAATTCTACCTGGGGCTTCATTGCTATTCACTACCTTTTGTGACGTGCCGTTTTAGACCCTCGGCTACTCCCACTCGATGGCGTCGGTTCTGCCGTCCCGTCATTCCAGTTACACCCAGTTTTCGGCATCGACACGGAACGCGTGCCGCCGAATGACGCGATGTCGCGTTTCGTCGGCTTCGGGGACAAAAGTTGGGACAACCTCAAAAAACTTTTTTCAAACTCAGGGCTTTGAGTTTTTATTTTTGTCCCAAGGGGCACGGAGAGCCGCCTTTGGAGGCTCGATATCGCCGAAAACGTCCGTTTTGAAACTCAACCGCCTTTGAGCCTGCAAGCCACCAGCTTCAACAGTAAGTGAGTCGACGCGGGTGGCTTACGAGCCGTTCACAAAATCGCAGGCCACAGGTCTTTGTCAACGATAAGCAAGGTGAATAGTCTCAGGTGGCTTGCCCATGAGTTGGCGTAAGCCTGTTTAGCAAAAGGCTAATCGGACACGACAGGCCGCCCGCATGGCGACGGCGTTTCCCGTGCGGGCACAAACAGCCCTGCGTGCCCTGTCGCGCGATATCCCAATGCGACGTTCAGAACCCTACCCGCCAAGCAGCCACCTCGCGAAATTCAGCACGAGCACGCCCTCCCGGGTATGGGGCTCATGCCTCGTGCGAGTGATGAGAATCTTCGGGAATGCATCCCCGATGGATAGAATCGGCGCAATCCCCCTCTCGAGCGTCGAATCGGCGCCGATATCGTCGCTCACATACACTCTCCTTCCCGGTTTCGAAACCTGGAAGGCAGTATGCGCAAGGATGCGTCGAGGTGCGATCCCAGTCGTACCATGCCAGCAGAGATGTCGAGGCACATTCGTTCATGCTGCAATGCGGGCATCGGAGATGAAAAAAAGCCCGTCGGGTAGTCATGGGCGTGCGGGAGCCCGCATCAGTAACCTGCCTCCTCGGTTGTCCCTTCTTTGCATGGTCGTCTACATAAAGGAGGAACCAGCCATGCAGATCAGCATGCTTGCCCTTCTTGGGTCACGGACCGGGGAGGCGAGGGCCTCCGTCGGGACCGCCCCGAGCAACCGGCATATCCAAGGAATGACAAGGCTCGATCGCTGTGCTGGTCAGGATGCCGAAGCGGGCCGTCCGCCAATCGGAATGCGGGTCAGGATGCTGCAACGTGATTCCAGCTGCAGGATACGGCTCCTTTGCGGTTGCCGCAAAACCTGCTGGCAACATTCTTACTATCCGAATGATGTACGCATCCCTTGGGATCGTTTCGCCTGACCAGGGCCATCTTCAGCGCCTCATCGGCCAGCTCGGCAGGCGCCTCTTCCACGCGTAATAGCCCTGGCGGGTCACCTACGCAACCAAAGATACAAAAGGGATCGAATGGCCAGAAAGGATTGTCCTTGCCGACAGGCAATCCTTGACAAACGAGCTTCAGCCTCCTTAAAATTGCGTGGTTTGCCGAACTGAGTCAGCGAAGGAGGGGTGTCGTGGTTGGTCTTTTCCGCACGTGGATGAGCGCCTAAAAAGCGGCGCTGTTATGGCGTCGCGCTGTTTTGCACGCCATTCCACGATTGGACATAACCATGATGTTTGAAACCTCTCGGCGCAGGTCTGTTTCGCTGTGCCATTCATGGCAATTTAAGATTTGTTTCGTATGGGGCGGGGAGCTCGTGTCGACATTGACGAGCTCGATTCTCCAAATGGGTCTCATTTGGCATATCGCCCTCACGACAGGATCATCTTCCCTCCTCTCCCTGGCATCGTTAGCAGGCTTTCTGCCGATTGCTTTGTTCGGAGTCCTTGCGGGCGCCGTTGTCGACAGACTGCCTTTGAAACGTGTTCTCATCGGCGCCGACCTCTTCGTTGCCGCGGTGGGCGCCGCCTTGGCGATTGCCTCGTTGGCCGGCAGCTTACCTGCGTGGTCAATACTCATCGCCCTGTTTCTCCGCGCAGCTGGCACTTCGTTCTACACGCCGGCCTCCCAATCCCTCACGCCCCATCTCGCCCCGCCAGAGCATCTCGTTCGCCTATCGGGAGTGATGCAAGCGATTCAGTCCGCCGGATACATTCTTGGCGCCGCGCTCGCGGCAGTGATTTATCCTGTGGCGGGCATTACCGCCATGATTGCCCTCGACGTGCTGGGGGCGCTTTTCGCTTCTCTAGCTGTCCTCGCCGCTCAGATAGACGCAGGAGGACTCGACGAAGCCGACCGCAGCTCGTCCTTTTCCAATAAAGTTCGAGAACTTTTCTCTGAGATTTCGGACGGCTACAAGCTGATCAGGGGATACAGGGGGCTGTTCGCCATTCTTTGGTGCGGGTTCGTCTTCGCTTTCGCGTTCTCCCCACTCGCGGCATTGTTCCCAATAATGACCTTGGGACATTTTGGCGGTAGCACGGGGGATGCTGCTTTGGTGGAGGTCCTTTTCTCCGCAGGCATGCTGGCTGGGTCCGGCATTTTGGCGGCCACGGGAGGGTTCCGCAATAGGTCGCTCACCATGGTCGCCGCAATCGCCGGCTTCGGCGTCGTCGCAATCGCATCCGGATTGCTCGGCCCGTCGCTGTTCGCCGCTTTCCTACCGGCGAGCTTTCTTATGGGCGCATGCTCCCCGCTGTACGCGGGAACCCAGACTGCCCTTATGCAGGAGCAGATACCTCCTGAGTACCTAGGCCGCGTTTTTGGTCTCTATGGAACCATTATGGCGTGGGCCATGCCCATGGGCCTCGCAGCCCCCTCCGTTTTTGCGCACCTGCTCGGAGCTCCGTTGTGGTCCGTCGGTTCTGGAGCGACCATGACACTGCTTGCGTTGGCGATGCTTCTCGCTCCAAGCGTCCGAAACGTGGGGAAAAAAGATTCCGGGCAGATTCAATAGCCCAAGCATTCGAAAAAAGAGGCGGCAGCCATCGGTTCGCGCGTCAGCCTTCAAGCCCTTGCGACGACGAGGTATTGCGCCGACATCCCACATCGCGCTCCTTATTCGCCGCCAACTATCATTTTCGGATTTGCCGGCTTGCGCAAGGCCAAAACGCTCACGCCGGCAATCGGGCAAAGGCGAAAAATCGACGTGAGCGATTCTTTATTGGCATGGCTGCGCTTCCAGAAAACGACAATACACAAAAGGTGGTTCAACTTATGGAACTCATAGTCAAAGCTAAAGACATCTTTTTGGAATATGCCGGCCGCGATATTCTGGACATCGAAGAATTGGAAATCTACCCCTACGATCGCATCGGCTTGGTAGGAGACAACGGTGCAGGCAAAACCAGCCTGCTAAAAATCCTGGGCGGCAATCTAACCATTGCGGACGCCGACGTCAGGCGCTTCGGCAGCATTGCCCTCATCGGCCAGCTCGACGAACTCGACCTTGATGCGGCTCAGGACAACGGCGAGATGCTCTCCCGTCTCAACGTCGCCGAAGTGGCGCAGGAGACGATGAGCGGCGGGGAGGAAACACGCGCCAAGATTGCCTCTGCGCTCTCCCAGCATGCAAGCGCGATCTTCGCCGACGAGCCTACGAGCCACCTCGACCAAGACGGCATCCGCCTTCTCGTCGGACAGCTCAAGGCATTTGATGGGGCCCTGCTCATCGTGAGCCATGACCGTCATTTTCTCGACCAGGTGGTAGACAAGATCTGGGAGCTCAAAGACGGCGGTATTTCCGAATTCTGGGGTGACTACTCCGACTATCTGCGACAGAAAGAAGAAGAGCGCAAAGCTCAGGCGACTCGATACGAAGAGGCGATGCGCGAGCGCGATCGCCTCGAAGCCGCCATCGAAAAACAGCGGAAAAAAGCACGGCAGGTCGACGCCAAGCGGAAGGGTGCGAAAAAAAGCAACGAGTATGCAGGTCGCTTGGGGCATCAGAAAACAACCGGCACCAAGCAGAAGAAAATGCATCAGGCAGCTAAGAACATGGAGAAGCGCCTCGAAGCGCTCGAAGGGATCGAGGCCCCAGATAGCATTCGCGCCGTGCGCTTCCGCCAGAGCAAGGCCCTGGAACTGCACAGCAAATTTCCCATCTCGGCAGATGATTTCAGCTTGAGCTTCGGCAACTGCGTGCTCTATGACCACGCGAAATTCGAGATACCGCTCGGTGCCAAAGTGGCCATCACCGGTGGCAACGGCACAGGAAAGACCAGCCTGCTGAAGGCAATCGTTCGACGCGCCGACGGTATCAACATCTCTCCCAAAGCAGAGATCGGCTACTTCGAACAGACAGGTTACAAGTTCGACGCCCGCCAGTCTGTGATCTCGTTCATGCAGAATGGTTGCGAGTACAGCATGACCGAAATTCGAGGCATCCTCGCCTCTATGGGAATCGGACCGCGCGACCTGACAAAGGACGTTGGCGTTCTCTCGGGAGGCGAAGTCATCAAGCTGCTACTCGCGAAGATGCTGCTGGGCAGATACAACATCTTGCTCATGGACGAGCCTGGAAATTACCTGGACATCAAGAGCGCCGAAGCCCTCGAGCAGATGATGAGCGCCTATGCCGGAACGATAGTGTTCGTCTCCCACGATAAGAGGCTGGTCGAGAACGTCGCAGACATTGTCTACGAAATAAAGGACACCAAGCTAGTCAAAATCTTTCAGCGCTAATAGCCCTAAATGAGCAGGAAATAATCCCCGAACGGAGACAAGGGAGTAAAACGGCAAAGAAAGAGCCTCCGTCCCAACGCAGGGAACGGAGGCTCTTTAATCGCTTTTACTCATCTCCGTCGCTGGTGGCTTTGTCATGACTCTCGTACGAAACGAAACTCAGCGGCATAGTGCGGCACTCAAAATCGCAGGTCAGAACCCTGTCGTCCTACTCCCACTCGATGGCTTTGGTTCTGTCGTCCCGTCATTCCAGTTGCATCCAGTTTTCGGCATCGACATGGAACGCGTGCCGCCGAATGCCGCGATGTCGCGTTTCGTCGGCTTCGGGGACAAAAGTTGGGACAACCTCAAAAACTTTTTCCAAACTCAGGGCATTGAGTTTTTGTTTTTGTCCCAAAGGAGCTTCCGGCCGTGATTCGGGTGCCCGATTGGGCGGAATCGCCCGTTTCTGAAACTCAACCGCAGCATCACGCGCAAGCCACTCGCAACAACTGCAAATGATTGGTCGCGGGCGGCTTCCAACGCGATTCCAAAGCCGCAGGTCAGGCGACTGCGCTGCTGACAGGGAAAGGGAGTCGTATCAGGCGGCTTGCCCATGAGTCGACGATGAGGCCTCCATCGAATGTCGAGAACATGCTGGTAAAATAGGCAATACTTTTTATGACAGGAGACCGAGCATGGCCGAACCCCACGATAGGAAGCCGATCCTCACGATCGAGCAGCAGATAGAGCACCTCAAGCAGAAGGGCGTAGCCTTCGAGCTGTGTTCCGAGGAAGAGGCCGCGGACTACCTGCGCGACAAGTGCAACTTCTTCAAGCTCGCATCCTACCGCAAACTCTTCTCGAAATACGAGGGAGGCCCGCGCGACGGCCGCTACGTAGACCTCGACTTCGGCCAGCTGCGCCTGCTCGCGGCGCTCGACCAGGAGCTGCGCCACGCCCTGCTCGGCATGACGCTCGACATCGAGCATTTCCAGAAGGTGACACTGCTTCGCGAGATGGAGGACCGCGGAGAGGACGGCTACGCCATCGTGGCCGACTACATGGCATCGCTTACCACTGCAAACAGGGAGTACCGCCTGCGCGAGCTCAAGATGAGCGGCCGCAGCCCCTACAGCTCGAGCCTCTACGCGAAGTACTCCGGCGACATGCCTGCCTGGGCCTTCCTTGAGCTCACCTCGTTCGGCACCCTCATCGACTTCGTGCGCTTCTGCGCCAGGCGATGGGGCGACAGGCGCCTCGAGGCCTCCCACTACGACCTCAAGCGCGTGAAGTCCGTCCGCAACTGCGCCGCGCACGGCTCGTGCCTGATCAACTGCTTCGCCGAGAGGGGCGCCGCCCGGGGCTCGGCGTCCAGCGGCGTCTCCCGAAGGGTCGCCGCCGTGGGAATTCCCAAGGCGACCAGGAGGAAGTGGATGGGGAACACGGCCATGCAGGAGGTCGCGACCGTGCTCGTGGCGCACTCCGGCTTGGTACCCGAGGGCTCCTCGCGCTCGCGCGCCGCATCCGAGCTCGCCGGGATGTTCGCCAGGGCCGACGGCGAAACCGAGGCGCTGCCCGACAAGGGGCCCGACGCCGCAGCTCGCTCCGCGCTCGAGTTCCTTCGCAGGTTGACAGAATCGCTCGGGTTGGTAGAATAGCCTGCAGATAGCAAAACCTTCACGGTTTTAGGGGCGGACTTGCGCAAGCGACTCTGCCCTATTTTTATATTCACTCGCTATAGGAGACGGGTGATACCTGGGTCAATGACAGAACTGAGAAGCCCGGAATAATGGAGCCAGTTAGAAACCCTCGGGTTTGCGGGGCGGGATCGTGAGAGCGATTCTGCCCTATTTTTTCCTCCGTCTGCCCCAAACCAAGTAGTTCGAAGATAGCCTGTAGGTGTCCTCCTGGGCGCCTTTTATTTTCAGGGAATCGGCCGCTTCATGAACGAGCGACCGGCTTGACCTAGATCGAACCGCCTTCATCTCCGCCTAGGCGCCGGCGATCAACATCGTAAATCCGCGCGTGCTACAATGCGGCCATCAGAGATGAAAACACAGTCCCCGTCGGGTAGTCGTGGGCGTGCGGGAGTCCGCATCAGTAACCTGCCTCCTTGGTTGTCCCTTCTCTGCATGGTCATCTACATAAAGGAGGAACCAACCATGCAGATCAGCGTGTCGTCCACCCTGACCGTATATCACGACGGCCAATTCTGGGTCGGGCTGGCGGAGCATGTCGAGGACGGAAGGTACGGCGTCGCCCGCATCGTCTTCGGCGCAGAGCCGTCCGATGAGGAGATCCTGCGATTCGTTACTAGCGAATGGGAGAAGCTCTCGTTCTTCGGCGACAAGGCTACTGAAACAAGCAAGCCCGCGAAGAACCCCAAGCGGCGCGCTCGCGAGGCAGCGAAAGCCCTTAAACGGCCCGCGGTGAGCACCAAGGCACAACAGGCGCTCGCGGCACAGCGGGAAGCGATGAAGCGGGAGTCGGCTCAAGCAAGAAGTCAGCGTCGCGCGGATGAGGTGGAGGCGCGCTTCGAGCAGCGGAAGTTGAAGCGCAAGCAGAAGCACCGCGGGCATTGATACCGCCATCGACCAGTATATATAGCAGCAGGCGTTGCTTCGATTGAAACTGCGCCTGCTGCCTGGTGCTATAACGTTATACAGAACGTATGTTCTATTCCCACTCAGTGACTGATCCAGTACGGGTGCTGCAGATGCGAGTCGCGTCGTACCGCCTAAGGGCTGATTCGCGCGCAACTTGGGCGAATCAGCCCCTTGATTCGCGATTTCGGGAATGACTCAATTGATTCGCGAAACCGCAGGTCGCTCCTTTAATCACTCCTTGGTTTCCGCCGGGGTTCGTAGCGGGTGGCGTGAAAAGGGGTGATTCAAAGGGTCGGAGAGATGCCTATAGCGCAATCGTCTGGTATTGGCGTGGTGGGGGACTTCTCGCCTCCATCAGTCCAAATCGTCAAGCTCCGAAAGCCTTGCGAGCTCGATGGCCGAATCGACCGCCTCTTCGAAATCGACGCCTTCCGCATAGGGCGATGCCGAGACGTAAGAGGACCAGATGCCCGCATCATATCGGATCTTCCGACCTCGCCGAGCACGGCTTCGTAGTTGCTCGTCTTGCCGAGGGAACCGCGCCTGGAGGCAGTGGCGACAACGGCTTCGTGCGGGGAATCCCGCCAGCCACATTAACCCGTCGCCCGCGAAAGACGTCGAGCTGGAGAATAGGACCTATTTCCCGTCATGGATTGGGTTTGCCTGCATGACTAGAGCCCTGCTGTAATTGGCTGGATTACCGTTCCGGGAACCAGTATCGACCTACCTGTCCGCCAAGCTCCTTCTTCAGCTCCAGCCTAGTATCTGACTCGCGCCGTTATAAGCGAAAGCCGAAGAGATACGTCTTTGTCGAGAAATTGAAGTTGGTCTTCCCTTACTGCGCGATTTATGCGCTACAGTTAGCTAGCTCTAACTGATTGGGGGCGATAGCGATGCACGAACGCAAGGGCTTCTGGGACAGGAATGCCGGTCGGTACGACCGTTTCATGCGAAAGGACCGGGTGGCGTATGAGAAGATGTATGGGCTGATCCGGCCGGTGGTGAAAGCAAAGACCGTGCTGGAGGTTGCCACCGGCACGGGGCTTATCGCAAAGAGCGTCGTGGATGCGGCGGCGCACATCGAGGCTACGGACGCCTCTGCAAAGATGATCCTTGAAGCAAAGCGGGGCAATCAATCCGCAAAGCTGCACTTTTCCGTACAAGATATGTTCCGCTTGCCCTATGCACAGAAGTCCTTCGAAGTGGTGATCGCGTCCAACGCGCTTCACATAGTGCCGCATCCGGAAAAGGCCCTGCAAGAAATCAGGCGGGTGCTGAAGGACGACGGCGTGCTCATCGCGCCAACCTTCACCCACGCGGAGAACTCGGTTTCCGGCAAGGCAAAAGCCTTTTTCATGAGTATTGCGGGATTCCCCCTCCACAGCAGGTGGACAAGCGAGGAATACCTGCGTTTCCTGCGTCAAAACGGCTGGGCGGTGCAGAAAAGCGCGGTGCTGAAGGCCTCGTTCCCGTTGACCTATGCGGAATGCACGAAATCGGAGGGGCCAGATGTCGTTCTTTGAAAACACCCGCAAGCCCGTGGGCCTCGGCGGAAAACTTATGGTTGCCATGATGAATCTAGGCCACGGCCCTGTGGCGCGGTGGGGACTTCGATTTCTACGACTTGCGCCAAACGCCAAGGTGCTGGATTGCGGCTGCGGCGGCGGGGCGAACATAAAACGGCTGCTGGAAAAATGTCCGCATGGCGTCGTCAAGGGCATCGACTATTCGTCCGTCAGCGTGGAGAAGGCTAGAAAGCTCAACCGAACTGCAATTCAGGAGGGGCGTTGCGCCGTTCTGCAAGGCAGTGTGGCGGATATGGCGTTTGAGGATAGCTGCTTCGATGCCGCCACGGCCTTTGAGACCGTCTATTTTTGGCCTGATTTGCCCCGATGCTTCTGTGAGGCCTGGCGGACGCTGAAGCCAGGTGGGACAATTCTTATCTGCAACGAGAGCAATGGCGATACGGACAAGGACGAGAGGTGGACGCGGATCATCGGCGGCATGACCATCTACAAGGACATTGAATTGAAGGCGTGTCTGGAGCAGGCGGGTTTTCACGAGGTGCAGATACGCAAAAAGAAAAGGTGGCTCTGCGTCACGGCGCGGAAGTAAGGGCATCGAGCACGGGCATTTTTGCATCCATTCTGCACATGGTGATAGGCATGACGGCCATAGCGGCTGCGCTGGCGGCAATTATGACAGCTTTTATTCACTGAGGAAGGAACCTATGAAATGTAAAATTGAGAAAAACACCGTGCAGGAGACGCTGATCCTCCCGCTGTATTCCCGGAAGCTGTGTACGGAGCTGTACCCGAACCTTTACAGGGATGAAACAGCGGTTCGTCTGCTCGACCAGATCGACTACGACTTTTCAGAGGCAGAGAAAACCCCCGCAGCCTGATGCAGCGCTTCGGTGCGCTGGAAGTGGCCATGCGGCAGGGTGACCTTGCTTTCGAGGTGCGGGATTACCTGAAAGGCCACCCCAATGCGGCGGTGGTCAATCTGGGCTGCGGGCTGGACAACACCGGCAGAACCTGCGACAACGGTAGATGCAAAATCTACAATCTGGACCTCCCGGATGTAATTGCCTTGCGGCAGCAGCTACTGCCCGCCGGGGATCGGGAACAAAATATCCCCTGCGACCTGAAAGACACCGCATGGTTCGGCAAAGTCGATGCCTCCGGCGGGGCGGTGTTCTTTGCCTCCGGGGTGTTCTATTACTTTCTGACCCAGCAGGTCCGGGAACTGGTGCGGGGGATGACGGACGCTTTCCCCGGCGGCGTGCTGGTCTTTGATGCTGCCAATCGGACGGCAGTAAAGATGATCGCAAAAACATGGCTTAAGACTGCAAAAATCAAGGATGTGAGGGCATATTTTGCGGTTTCGGATGCCGCCAAGGAAATCGGCACGTGGGACAGCCGTCTGAAGGTCACAAGTCGCGGCTATATGTTGGGTTACAGCGATTTGAGAGACCCTTCTGTCAGCGGCTTTTTCCGGTTTCTCGCAAGGGTCGGTGACAACGGGATGAAAATGCAAATCGTGAAAATAGCATTTTGAGAGGCAAAATTGAAGCGCATTCACTTTGACGTTGAAGAAGACGGCTTTTACGGCGCATATTGGGCGTGCAAGGACACGCATACAGCAGCGGGCACGGATTCGATTGAAACCATGCCCGCTATCTGATACTATATTATTTTATCGAACGTCTGTTCTATTCCCACTCGATGGTCGCGGGCGGCTTGGACGTAATGTCGTAGCAGACGCGGTTGGCGCCAGGGACCTCGGCAACGATGCGGCCGGAGATGCGGGCCAGGACGTCGTAGGGCAGCTTGGCCCAGTCGGCGGTCATGGCGTCGCTGGACTCCACGGCGCGCAAGATGATCGGGCGCTGATAGGTGCGCTCGTCGCCCATAACGCCAACGGACTTGATGTCGGGCAGGACCGCAAAATACTGCCAGCAGCTGTGCTCGGAGTTGCGCTCACCGGTCTGCTCAAACAGACGCTGATTGTAGGTGTCGAGCTCCTCGCGCACGATGGCGTCGGCGTTTTTGAGGATCTCGAGCTTCTCCTTGTCGACCGCGCCGATGATGCGGATGGCAAGGCCCGGGCCCGGGAAGGGCTGGCGGAACACGATGTGGCCCGGCAGGCCGAGCGCAAGGCCAAGCGCGCGGACCTCGTCCTTAAAGAAGTGATCGAGCGGCTCAATAAGGTCGAAGTGCACGCCCTCGGGGAACGGGATCAGGTTGTGATGGCTCTTGATGGTGGCCGTCTTGCCGCCCGTCTTGCGAGCGCCGGACTCGATGATGTCGGGGTAGATGGTGCCCTGAGCCAAGTACTTGACCGGCTTGCCGTCGCACTCGAGCTGCTGCGCCACGGCGAAGAACTCTTTCCAGAACTGCGTGCCGATGATGCGGCGCTTCTCCTCGGGCTCGGTCACGCCGGCCAGAAGCTCGGCATAACGGTCCTCGGCGTGGACGTGGATAAAGTCGACGTCAAACTGCTTGGTGAAGACCTCCTCCACCTGCTCGGGCTCACCCTTGCGCAGCAGACCGTGGTTGATGAACACGCAGGTCATCTGCTTGCCCACGGCGCGGGCGCCCAGCGCAGCCACGACGGAGGAGTCGACGCCACCGGACAGGGCCAGAATCACGCGGTCGTCGCCAACCTTCTCGCGGAACTCAGCCGTCATGGTCTCGACCAGGTTGTCCATGCTCCAGTTGGGCTCCAGGCCGCAGATCTCAAACAGGAAGTTGCTCAGCAGCTGCTGACCATACTCGGAGTGCTTGACCTCGGGGTGGAACTGCGTGGTGAAGATCTTGCGCTCGACGCACTCCATGGCGGCAACCGGGCACACGTCGGTGCTGGCGGTAACGGTAAAGCCCTCGGGCACCTCGGACACGGCGTCGCGGTGGCTCATCCACACGGTCTGCTCCATAGGCGTGGAGTTAAAGAGCTTGGCGCCGGCCGTACGCGTGATGGTAGCGCGGCCGTACTCGCCCACCTCGGAGTGGCCGACCTTGCCGCCGAGCGTCACGGCCGTAATCTGATGACCGTAGCAAAAGCCCAGGACGGGAAGGCCCAGGTCAAAGATGGCGGGGTCGATGGACGGAGCGTCCTCGGCGTACACGGAGGCCGGGCCGCCAGAAAGGATGAGCGCAGAGGCGTTCATCTCGCGAATCTCATCGGCCGAGATGTCGCAGGGAACGATCTCGGAATACACGTTGAGGTCGCGGACGCGACGGGCAATGAGCTGACCGTACTGCGCACCAAAGTCGAGTACGAGGACCTTTGCGGAAGCCTTTTGATCCATGGTTTCCCCCTCTTGTTGGCGGGGAGCCGGTGCCCACCCGCGTGAATGAACGAAAATAACTTTCATAGTGTACACGTTATATGGGGTTTCTCGTCCCTCGCAGCCATCAGCGCACGGCAAACGCACGACCTGGGCCCCTATTTGGCTCCAATTGAAGTGTTACCAAACGTTACAGATGATGTAATACGTTTGAACATCGGACGCCCTGTGCCACAATACTGCCGAACGACTCCGCCTCTGCGGCGGCAAATACGATAGGAATACCAGCATGAAGCGCATCCTTCTCATCGCCACGGGCGGCACCATCGCATCGACCGAGGACGGCAACGGCCTCTCCCCCGCCCTGACCGGTGAGGAGCTCGCCCAGAGCGTCCCCGAGATCTCGGGCCTCTGCGAGCTCGACGTCGTGCAGCCCATGAACATCGACAGCACCAATATGCGCCCGAGCGACTGGATGCGTATCCGCGACGTCATCGTCGAGGGTTATGCCGACCACGACGGCTTCGTGATTCTGCACGGCACCGACACCATGAGCTACACCGCGGCAGCGCTTTCCTACCTGATTCAGGACAGCCCCAAGCCCATCGTGCTCACCGGCTCGCAAAAGCCCATGGGCAATCCATTTACCGACGCCAAGCTCAACCTGTACCAGAGCCTGCTCTATGCGCTCGACGAGCACTCGCACGACGTCTCGATCGTGTTTGGCGGCGTAGCCATTGCCGGTACGCGCGCCCGCAAACAGCGCACCATGAGCTTTAACGCGTTCATTAGCGTCAACTATCCGCCCATCGCCTATATCCGCAACGACCGCATCGTGCGCAACGGGCTTCACGGCACGCATCAGGGCGAAAACCCGGTGCGTTTCTACGACAGCATCGACCCGCGCGTATTTGTACTCAAGCTCACGCCCGGCGTAAACCCGGGCATCCTCGACGCCCTTGCCGATAGCTACGACGCTGTAATCCTTGAGACCTTTGGCATTGGCGGTATCCCCGAGTTTGGCGAGTCGGGCGAGTCGTTCCAAGAGGCGATTTTCCGCTGGGTCGATTCGGGCCGCACCGTCGTTATGACCACGCAGGTCCCCGAAGAGGGCCTTGACCTGGGTGTTTATGAGGTCGGCCGTGCCTACGCCGATCATCCGGGCATTTTGCGCGGCGACGACATGACCACCGAGACGCTCGTGGCCAAAACCATGTGGGCACTCGGCCAGTCACGTGATGCGGCCGAGATTCAGCGCCTGTTCTACAGCCAAGTCAACCACGACCGCATCCCGATGGCGTAATTCAGTTGTCGACGGGTATCCCCTATTCGATGCCCTCGAGAAGCTCTGATACCGTCATGCCGAGTGCGGGCGCGATCTTAAATAGAACCTTGAGCGTGAAATTTGCCGTCCCATCTTCGATTCGGTCGAGGTAGGGTCGGCTGATTCCTGTCGCCACACAAAAATCGACCTTGGAGATACCAAGGTCCCTGCGCGTCTGCTCGACTCGCTTGCCAAGAATCTGTTTCGCACGTTCGTCCATGCAGCCGAGTTTGAAATGGAGCTGAACAAAAACGTAAACTATAGTTTACGTTTAAACGAATACACAGGAGTTTTCTATGTCGGGTTCTTCGGTCCGCATGTACCGAGCCATGCTTCGCACAAACAGCGCACCGCCCAAGCTCGTCGTCGTTGAAGCCGAATGCCTTTCGCCCGATGAGCGCACAGCATTTGCATTGCTATCAAGTCGCGTCGCCGCCGTTCTGGTCCCTTGCCCGGCGCAAGGCGAACTTGCCATCCAATGCCAAGCGCACAGCTGCTCGCTCAATCAGGCTGCCGTAATCGCAACCAGCCAACGCGGCCTGCCGCTCCTTTTAGAAGCCGGTATCGCACTCGCCCTCCGCGGCTCCGGATACGAAAACGAGGCCGCCGCCGATATGGTCTTTAAACCACGATCGAGCGGCGGCCTCGCAGCAGCCATTGAATATGCGTGCAGGCTCGTTGCCTAAAAGGACAAGCTAGAAACCAAAGCCAAAGCCTGTTCCGGTAATAGCCGAGTACATAAAGTAGACGTTGATTACGTTGAGGAACACACCCGTGATGCAACCGTTACGCAGGTAGCGCTCGCACACGATGCGCGCCATGGCGGCGGAGTCATCATTGTTTTTAGCCTGGCGTCCTGCCGTAAAGTACGTCGCCACGCTCAGCAGCAGGTTGAGCACCGGCAGTGCCAGCAACTCGTAACTCTTGCCCCAGCGCGTCACCTCGCCGGCGGCATTAAACTTTGTTGCCACCTCGGGACCAATGTTGGGGATAACACACGCTGCGACCACCAGCGGAATCACCGCAAGTACGAGCAGCGCAATACCCATGTAGCCGGCTTTTTTACCATATTTAAACATGCGCGTCGTCCTTACACGTTAAAGCGGAAGTGCACGACGTCGCCATCGGCCATGACATAGTCCTTGCCCTCAATACGCAGCTTGCCGGCGGCCTTGGCGCCCTGCTCACCGCCGAGCTCGATGTAGTCGTCATAGCCAATGACCTCGGCCTTAATAAAGCCGCGCTCAAAGTCGGTGTGGATAACGCCGGCGGCCTGCGGGGCGGTCGCGCCCTGACGAACCGTCCAGGCCTTGACCTCCATCTCGCCGGCCGTAAAGAACGACTGCAGGCCGAGCAGCTTGTAAGCCGCCTGCGCGAGCACGTCCAGACCGGGCTGCTCCAGGCCCAAGCTCTCCAGGTAGTCGGCCGCATCCTCGGGATCGAGCTCGGAAAGCTCGGCCTCGATCTTGGCGCAGATCGGCAGCGGCTTGACGCCATCGATGGGCGCCAGGTCCTCGTTGAGCATGTCCTCGTCTACGTTGGCCACATACAGGATGGGCTTCATAGTGAGCAGGAACAGGCCCTTGGCGGCGGCGCGCTCCTCGTCGGTCATCTCCATGGATGCGGCGCGCTTGCCCTCGTTGAGCCAGGCAAGCAGACGCTTGGCGACCTCGAACTTGGGCATGAGCCCCTTGTCGCGCTTGGCCTCCTTCTCGAGCTTGGGCAGCTGCTTCTCGAGCGTGCCCATGTCGGCCAGGATGAGCTCGGTCATGATGGTGTCGGCGTCACCGGCGGGATCGACGAACTCGCCCGTGCGACCCACCTCACGCATGACGTTGGGGTCCTTAAAGTAGCGCACGACCTCGCAGATGGCGTCGGTCTCGCGAATGTTGGCCAGGAACTGGTTGCCCAAGCCCTCGCCCTCGTTGGCGCCCTTCACCAGACCTGCGATGTCGACGAACTCGACCGTCGCCGGCACAATGCGACCCGGGTTGACGATGTCGGCGAGCTTTTGCAGACGGCTATCGGGCACATCGACGATACCCACGTTGGGGTCGATCGTGGCGAACGGGTAGTTGGCGGCAAGGCCGGTCTTTTTGGTAAGCGCGGTGAACAGAGTCGACTTGCCTACGTTGGGCAGGCCCACGATACCGATGGAAAGGGACACGACAGCTCCTTTTGGTACAAGCATTTCAAACTGCATAAGTATAGCGCCGCCGCAGCATCTGGGCGAACCCGGACGCCACGGCGGCACGAATGAAGCAGAGATAGAGGTCGCTGACTAGTCCGCGAGCTTTTCCACCTGGTCGAGCATCTTGTCAAGCTTGGCCTTTGCCTCGGCCTTGACCTTCTGGGCTTCTTCGTGGGCCTTGGCCTTCTGGGCGGCCTTTTCCTCGGCTTCGGGATCGACGACGACCAGATTGGACGCGTCATGCTTAACTAACTTGAGCGCATGCTCGGGGCACACCTTGACGCAGGCACCGCAGCCCAAACAATACGTGGACTCCAACGCAAAGCGGCCGCTTCCCACCAAATCGCAGGCGAACGTGGGACATACATTGACACACTCGCCACACGACGTGCACTTGTCAAAATCACACTCAGGCGTGCTCACCTGCATGTTCTGGGCAAGCTCGGGGTGGTTTTGCAGCGTCGAGAGCACCAGCTGCCGCCCGTGCGTGAGCGAACGGCGACGCTTGGTCGTCGTGGTGCCGCACATGGTGTTGAGCGTACGCTCCAACTGGGTAATCTGATGGCGATGGGCTTTGAGCTTCTGCGTCACCGAGGCCAGTGCCGCCGTTGCCGGATTGAGCTTTGTCACGGTAAGGCCCGTGGTGCGGGCGATCTTTTCCATGTACTCCTTGCGCTCGTACTCGCGGCGCTTATGACATTTGAGGCTCTTGGGGTCGACCTCCAGGCCCATGCCCGTACCGGCCCACTCCTCGGCGGTGGCGATGGCCTCGCCCAGAATATCCTCGCCACCGGTGTTGCGGCACTTATCGCACACGCCCAACGGCAGGTACACGCTCACGTTGGGATAGTCCGCCAGCACCGAGAACCAGGTCTCGGCCGTAATATCGCCCACGCAGGCGACGACGACCTCGTTTTCGCGCGGCATGCGCTTAAGGGCGCGCGTGCAGGTGACGTAGGCGGTCTCGTGGCTCGTAGCAGCAGAGACGATGTCGTCATACAGGTTTTTGGGCGCCAAGCGCGGCGAGATGATCGCCTCGGTCGGACAGGCAGCGGCGCACAGGCCGCACTTGCGACAGGAGTCGAGGATCTCGATGGCGTCTTCCTCGACCTCGATGGCGTTGACCGGGCACACGTCCATGCACGCGGTGCAGCCGCTCTTTTCGTTTTTGCAGGTCAGACACGGAATGGTGTTGCCACGCGGACGCTCCTTGTAGTCGGCAGGATTCCACTGCGGCGCCGACGGATCGAGCGCATCGGTCACGCCGCCAAGCGGGTTTTTAAGAAAGTCGAAACCCTTGCTGATCTCGATAATGTCATCAAATAGATCGTGTTCCTGCGCCATGCGCGGCCCCTCCCTGAGCAGTGCAAACAAGCAAGAGATAATGATACGCTATCGGCCCGTGCCTCGGGCAAATTACACGCGGAGCACCTTTGCGGCAAATAGCCTATGGCCTATCGCCGCCCCGATTGCACAAGGTCGATCAAGCGCCAAACTATGCCTCGCGCATGAGCTCGACGAGCTTTTGCTTGGTCACCTTGGCCTGCTCGTTGGCCATATTGCGTTCGTTTCTAAAGGCCGCATCCGCAACGCTCATCAGGTCGGCATCGGAAATCTCGCCAAGGCCCAGCTCCTCGAGCGTCGTCGGCAGACCAACGCGCTGACAAAACTCGAGCACCTGTTCAAGCTCGGGCGCACGCTCCAGACGAAGCTGGACCACCAGACCAAACGCTACGGCCTCGCCGTGCATAGCCTTGCACTCGGGCAAAATCGTCAGGCCGTTGGCGATGGCATGCGCCAACGCCAAACCGCCACTCTCAAAGCCGACGCCCGAGAGCAGAATATTGCACTCGATCAGGCGCTCAACTGCCGGCGATGTACGGCCCTTTTTGAGATCGCGCTTGGCAGCGACGCCGCACTCCATGAGTGTGTCATAGCAGGCACGTGCCGCGACCAGAGCCAAGTGCCCCGGCGCGCCACCGTGCTCGTTGGTGCCGCGCACCGCGGCGCACGAACGCGCCTCGAAGTACGTTGCCAGCGCGTCGCCCATGCCAGCGACCGTCATACGCAGTGGGGCCGCCGCGACCACGTTGGTATCGACCACGACCAGGTCTGGATTCTTCTCGAGCATCAGGTAGCGGTCGAACGACCCGTCCTCGTGATACAGCACCGAAATCGCGCTGCACGGACCGTCCATCGAAGCCGCCGTGGGGCATACGCACAACGGCAACTCGGCATAAAACGCAACGGCCTTGGCGATATCGAGCATCTTTCCACCGCCAATACCCACCACCATGTCGCAATACTCTGCCTGGGCTTCCTTAGCCATTTCGACAACGGCCTCTTCCGTACACGGACCGTCATAAATCTTAAAGAACGGCTCGCTTAGATCTTCATCCAGAAATCCATCGACGATCTGTCTGCACAGCCGATCCTCGGTGCCCTGGTCAAACAAGACATAGGCAGCGCAGCCCAACCATGACAAATACCTGCCCTGACGCGAAAGTTCGCCCGACCCCTGAACATACCGGCCGGGACCGCCATAAACCATAGGAAGCGCCATACGAGAATCCGCCCTTCATCAAACAACGATTGGTGCAAAGCAACCTGACCCCCTTGCACCAACTTGGTGCGAAGGGGTCAGGGTAGTTTGCACCATAGCAAAAAGGGGCAAAGCCATCTGCTGGCTTTGCCCCTTCCTTAGCTTGATTTACTCATCCATGAGATAGTAGTGGCCCAGCGCGTCGGCACCCAGGATGGCGTTTGCGACCATCTCGGGCGTCACCTCAAACGGCATGTTGCACATGGTGTCATCGGGCGCGCAGGCGGCCTCGGCAACAATCATGGCCTGCTCGCGCGTAAGCTCGGCAACGCCAAGTTCCTTCATCGTGACCGGCAGGCCCAGCTCAATGCAGAAGCCCAAGACTTCCTCGAGCTTCTCGGTCGGGGCATCTTCGAGTACCAGCTGAACGATGGTGCCGAAGGCGACCTTCTCGCCGTGATACATGCCGTGGCACTCGGGCAGCATCGTCAGACCATTGTGGATGGCATGAGCAGCAGCAAGGCCCGAGCTCTCAAAGCCAATGCCCGAAAGCAGCGTATTGGCCTCGATGATATGCTCGACGACAGGCGTGAGCGCACCCTTCTCCAGCGCGACCTTGGCCTTGACGCCATCGGCCATAAGCGTCTCGTAGCAGAGCTTGGCGAGCGCCAGGCCAGCCATTCCGCCCTTGCCGCCGGCGCAGGTGCCGCCGTCGGCATCATGCGTCGCCTGGGCCTCAAAGTAGGTTGCGAGCGCATCGCCCATACCGGAAACCGTCAGGCGCACCGGGCTCGCCGCGATAACCGTCGTATCCATCAGGACAATATTGGGGTTTGCCTTAAGGAAGAGGTACTTGTCGAACTGGCCGTCATCGGTATAGAGCACCGAAAGCGCCGAACACGGGGCATCGGTCGAAGCGATGGTGGGGCAAATGATAACCGGGGACTCCAGGTAGTAGGCAACGGCCTTCGCGGTGTCGAGGATCTTGCCGCCACCGACGCCGACGATGATGTCGCAACCGTTGTCGCGAGCGAGCGCAACCAGGCGATCGACCTCGCCCTTGGAGCACTCGCCGTTAAAGTCCTCAAACAGCAGCTCGGCCTTAGCCTCAGCAAAACCGCCCTCGATCTTAGCACCGACGCGCTTCTTGCCCGAAGGCGTCACGATGACGAGGGCCTTAGCGCCGAGCGGCTCGACATAGGAACCGAGCTTGGCCAGCTCGTCCGGGCCCTGGATGTACTTGCTGGGGCTATTGAAAATTGCAGCCATAACTATCCCATTCTCTAAAATAAAAAAGAAAGGGGCTCCGTACAGATACGTGCGGAGCCCCTCGTTACGATAACAAGAGTCGATTAGAAATCGATGTCGGTGTCGTAGTAGCAGGCCTTGAGAATCTTCTCGAAGTCGGCAGCCTTGGTCTCACGCGGGTTCTCGGGCGTGCAGGCGTCCTGCTCGGCGTTCGCGGCGATCTCGGGGAGCTTCGCGAGGAACTCCTCCTCGGAAACCATCTGCGGGTTCTCGGCGTCGACCTTCACGCCACCATTCGCGTAATCCTTGATGGACTGCGGAATGTTGAGCTGGTCGTTGAGGTCGCGAATCTTCTGGACGAGCGCAGCGATGAGCTCCTCGTTGGTCTCGCCGGGAAGGTGCAGGATCTCCTTGGCCACGTAAGCGTAACGCTCGGCAGCGCGCGGGTCCTTGGAGTTCCACTGGATGACCTTGCCCAGGTACATGGCGTTAGCAGCACCGTGGATGATGTGGCCGTTCTCAAAAGCTGCACCGGTCTTGTGAGCCATGGAGTGAACGATGCCGAGCAGGCCCGAGGAGAAGGCGATACCGGCGATGCACTGAGCCTCGTGCATGTGCTGACGGGCCTCATGGTCGCCAGCATAGGACTTGGGCAGCCACTCGACGATCTCGCGGATGCCGTGCAGAGCGTTGGCGTCGGTGAACATGGAAGCGCAGGTGGAAACGTAGGCCTCCATGCAGTGGGTCAGAGCGTCCATGCCGGTATGAGCGCACAGCTTGGCGGGCATGGTGTAGGTAAGCTCGGGGTCGACGATGGCGACATCAGGGGTGATGTTGAAGTCGGCCAGCGGGTACTTGATGCCCTTGGCGTAGTCGGTGATGACGGAGAAGGCAGTGACCTCGGTAGCGGTACCGGAGGTAGAGGAGATGGCGCAGAAGTGAGCCTTCTGACGCAGCTCGGGGAAGCTGAACGGCTGGATGATGTTATCGAAGGACTCCTCGGGATACTCGTAGAAGACCCACATGGCCTTAGCGGCATCGATGGGCGAGCCGCCGCCGATGGCGATAATCCAGTCGGGCTCGAACTCGCGCATGGCCTCGGCGCCCTTCATGACCGTCTCGATGGACGGGTCGGACTCGACGCCCTCGAACAGCTTGACCTCGAAGCCGCCTTCCTTAAGGTCGGCCTCAACGTCCTGCAGGAACCCACCGCGGCGCATAGAGCTGCCGCCAGAAACGATGATGGCCTTCTTGCCCTTGAGGTTCTTCACCTCGTGGCGAGCGCCCTCACCAAAGTACAGATCGCGAGGATTGGTAAAACGTCCCATACTGTGCCTCCTAAACAAGCCCCTCTTAGACTTGCGTATATAACGGAGCACCCGATTGGCTCCGTTAGGACCGTTTTGCGCGTTGCCGGCGATGACAATGCGCGATGTCTAAACGTCTAAACGTCTCAACGCTCAGACAAACACTATTTTACCGTTCTGGTTGGTCAGTTATTCACCTAAAGCCGACAATGATGAAACGTTTTTTCTATCCCTGAAAGCCCTTGTGGGGCATTCATACTCCCAAGCTGGGCAAACGTTTTATCAAGGTTGACCACATATCCCGGGTTGGACTGTGCCCCTCCAAAATGCGCCCCGTTCGCCGCCAAAAATCGACCGTTTGCGGCACCGTGATACCGCTCGGCCGTCCAAGGTGCCGACATTTGTGCGACATCCGTCTTCGTGGTGCAAAGGTGCAAGTCCAAGTGCGGCACCCCCGGTGTGCCACATGCGGGTAAACTAGAACCTTATATAGAGACATTTGAACCCTAACCGCAGCAAAGGAGGCCCCATGGCATTCGACCCCATTCAAGAGGATTGCCATCGCCTCGTTCTTGAGGCCTTGCGCCGCGACAATATCCCACTCACCGACGGTGCCGCCGTAGAGCGCCTGATGGAACAATTCACCCGTAACCCTGCGTCACTCATCGTGCACGACCGCGACCGTGCTGGTCACCTCATTGCCAAGGTGGTCGAGGCTGTCGACTACCGCATTCCCTTTATCCCTGACGATACCCAGGCAGAGCAAGAAGAGGCCGCAGCCGAGAACATGCTCCGCGAGGCAGCCGCGCTCGATCCGAGCAACTGGGATGCCCAGCGCATGCTGTGCGCCCTCACCGCCAACTCCAACGAGGAGTACGTACAGTACTTGGTATCCAAGCGCGATGAAGTCGAGCACGACCTGGCACTCAAGATCGCTTCGGCGCAGGACCCCTACGAGCGCGAGGCCGCAGGCGACCTTATGCGCCGTCCCTACCTGCGCTGGCTTGCCGCCCTTGCGTCACGCGCCCTCATTAGCGGCCGCTATCGCATGTCGCTCGAAGCTGCAAACTGCAGCCTCGACTTTGCCCCCAACGATCCGGCTGGCGTCCGCCACACCGCGATGCTCGCCATGGCAAAGCTCGAATACCCTGCCGAGGAGCTCAAGCGCTTTCGCTCTGCCCACTCCGTACCCTATCTCGCCAACACGCCGCTACGCCGTCGTCCCAAGGATGCGGAGCGTGACTTGGACCCGTGGACGCTCATCGCGCTGATGAGCGCTACCTGGCGCGAGCTGGACTACGAGGGTGCCGAGCACTACCTGCGCATCCTTGCACGCTCGTGTCCGCACGCAGCCGAGGCACTCTACTTCCAAACCGAGTTTCCCGATGGCGTCTATGCCCGCGTCAACGTGGGTGTGGGCTCCACCGACGAGCTTGTCCTTGCGCTGTCCGAGGCGACGCCGGTGCTGCAGGAGGGCCTGGGCGCCCCCGACAACGCCAGCTTTGCCGCCTGGGTCGCCACCAGCGATATCGTGCGTTCCCAGATCGACGAACGAATCCTGCGGGCGGCCGAGCAGGGCTTGCCGTTTAAGGGAGGAGACCTCTAATGGATCCGAGCGTCTACATCCCCGCCTACCTGGAGCGCGCCTATGTTGCGTCGCACCCCGAACTCACCGATGCAGCACGCGAGCTTGTCCATAACGACGTGAGCGTCAACCCTCACAAGTATGCGCAGACCGAGCACGCCCAGGCGCTGCTGTCCTATGCCGGCGTTCACCGCCACCTGCTCGACGAGCTTCATCGCATCGAGGACATGGGAAGCGACGAGGAGTTTGAGCAGACGCGCAACCGCCTGTTCGATGACATGCGCGATGAGCTGCTCAAGATCGTCCGCATCGATGCGCATGTCCTCGATGCCCAGCTGCTCGCCATCATTTTGGCGGACACGCCCGTCGACGCCTGTCTAGGCGACTTGATGAAGCTCGAGGCGACCACGGCCGATTACTTGCAGCAAAGCGTGCCCGGGTTTGACATGGAGGCCCCGCACTACTGGGCCAACAGAGTGCTGGCAGACGGCGTGACAGCTGCCGACCTCACCGTAAGCGAGCCGGCTTTAATCGGGTGGCTCCACACGCTCGAGGCCATCTCGCAGCTGTGCATGGCGAGCGCTCGTTACCGTGCTGCCGCCAACTATGCCCGCCGCGTTCTTAAGGCGGAAGGCTATCCCACCCGAGCTGCAGGCACCGTGCTACTCGCCCTCGCTCGCCTGGAAGACGAGGACGGCTTTTTTGCCCTGGCCCACCAGCTCGAGGAACAGATGGGGGCCGATGTCCTCGAGGATTCCCCCTGGTACCTACTCGCCCGCACGATCCTGTTGTTCAAAACAAACAAGATACGCCCGGCGACACGCGCGCTGCGCGAGTTTGCCAACCGCTGCGAGGGCGGCGCGTTCTTTTTGCTGAATCCCATGTATCAGACGCCGTACCTTCCCTGCCGGCCCGAACCGCACGACCCCTGGGACCTTTCGCATCAGGCAGTTTGGGAGGCCGACGGCATCATCTCGGATACTCCCGACTTTGCCCCCTGGGCCAACGCCTGCGACGACGTATCGCAGCTTGCCCAGGAATTTGCGCGCCGTTACGGCTTTTAACGGCACAATCGCCACGACCATGTCATTTACGTTAGGAACGACTTCATGAACTTCCGCTCATCTCTCGCCTGCACCTCGAGCGATATCGCCCGCTGGGGGCTGCGCTCTGTCCTCAAACGCCAGGGCGGCGTACTTCCAGGCCGCATCGCCATGAAGATCAACCCCGAGCTGCTAAGCGACCTCGCGAGCCTGGTCGACCGCAGCGTGGTGATCACCGGCACCAACGGCAAGACCACCACCTCCAACCTCATCGCCGATGCCGTTGCCGCCAGCGGCGCCACCGTGGTATGCAACCGCGCCGGCAACAACATGGAGCCGGGCGTGGTGGGCGCGTTGCTCGAGGCGCGCGGCAACCTTAAGCGAACGGCCAGCAGCAAGCGCGTAGGCATCTTTGAGTGCGACGAGCTCTACACGGTGCGCGTCCTGCCCAAGCTCAAGCCGACCTACTTTGTGCTGCTCAACCTGTTCCGCGACCAGCTGGACCGCTACGGCGAGATCGACCACACCCAGGACGTCATCGCCCACGCGCTGGAGCTTTCGCCGGCAACGACGCTCATCTACAACGCCGACGATCCGCTGTGCGCCTCGATCGCCGCACGCGTCCCCAACACGAGCATCGCCTTTGGCATCGACGGTGCCACGGGCACCGAGTCCGATCGCATTAGCGACTCGCGTTTTTGCTCACAGTGCAACGCGCCGCTGGAGTACGACTATGTGCAGTACGGCCAGCTCGGCGCCTATCATTGTCCTTCGTGCGGTTGGGGTCGTCCCGCGCTGGTCCGTCGCGTGACAGGCGTTGAGCTCACCTGCAGTGGCTACGACTTTGACCTGAACTTTGGACCCGATACCGACGCACCTGCAACGCACATCGTCACGCGCTACAACGGCCTGTACATGGTCTACAACGTTGCCGCCGCCTTCTTTGCGGCGCGCGAGCTGGGCGTGGACGCGGCACATCTGCAGCCAACGCTCGATGCCTACGTCCCCGCCGGCGGACGCATGGGCCGCTGGGAGATCGCCGGCCGTACCGTCGAGGCAAACCTGGCCAAAAATCCCGTGGGCTTCGATCGCCAGATTCAGTCCATTAAAACGGCAGGCGGCAGGCTCTGCGCCTTCTTCCTGAACGACAACGACGCCGACGGTCACGATGTCTCGTGGATCTACGACGTCGATTTCGAGCGCATCGCCGATACCCCAGGGCTTGTCGCCTTTGCCGGTGGCACGCGCGCGCACGATATGCAGGTACGCCTCAAGTATGCCGGCATCGACGCCGCCATTATCTCGGACGTCGCGCAGGCAATTGGCGCCATGGCAGACGAGGCCGCCGATGACACCTTCTACGCCGTCGCCAACTACACGGCCTTCCCGCCGCTGGTCAAAGAACTCGACGGGCTCAAAGGCACCGATGCAAGTTCGGTCGCCTCCCACGCCGTAACGCGCGCCGATGGTAGCGCTGTCCCCACCGATATCGCGCCAGTCGAGCTCTCGCGCCCGCTGCGCATCGTCTACCTGTATCCCGATGCCCTCAACCTCTATGGCGACGGCGGCAACGTCATCGCCCTCGAGCGCCGCTGCGCCTGGCGCGGCATCCCCGTTCGCGTGGATGAGGTCCGCATGGGCGAGGTGCTCGATCTGCATGATGCCGATATCGTCATGATGGGCGGCGGATCCGATCGCGACCAGCTAGCCGTGGCACACGAGCTGCTCGCCCAAAAAGACAAGGTCGCAGCCTATGTTGAGGACGGCGGTTCGCTGCTCGCCATCTGCGGCAGCTATCAGCTGCTCGGCCGTTCGTACTATATGGGCGAAAATCGCATCGAGGGCCTGGGCGTCATTGCCGCCGAGACCGTACGCGGCTCCGACCGCCTGATCGGCAACGTCGCCGTCAAGACCGACCTGACACCCGAGCCCTTTGTGGGATTCGAGAACCACGGTGGCCGCACGCTTTTGGACGCCGATGCCACGCCGCTCGGAACGTCCGTCGTCACGGGCACCGGCAACAACGGCGACGATGGCTTTGAGGGTCTCATCTACAAGGGTGTCATCGGCACGTACCTGCATGGCCCGGCGCTGCCCAAGAACCCCGAACTCGCCGACTGGCTCATCGCGCACGCCCTCGAGCGCCGTGGCGACACACAGGCCGCCGCCCTGCTGCCGCTCAAACCCCTCGACGACACCTACGAGCACGCCGCCCACGACGCCGCCATGAAGCTCCTCTCCTAGCACCTCACCACCACAAAGGGGACAGGCACCTTTGTGGTGGTTTTCCAGTTTGCCAACGATATACGCGCCGGCAAAAAAGTCTGCTATACTCTTCCCCGCTGTCCCCATCGTCTAGCGGCCAAGGACGCCACCCTTTCAAGGTGGATATCGCGGGTTCGAATCCCGCTGGGGGCACCATTTGAAATGCAAAGCCCGTTACCCTTGTGGTGACGGGCTTTTTTCTTCTCCAACGCCGGGATTCGAACCCGACAGGGTGCGGAGCTGAGGAAACGCGTAAGCGTTTTCCAGCGCAGCACGCAAGGAGCGGAGCGACGCAGCGAAAGCGGGCGGCGCCAGCCGCACGCGGACATCCCGCTGGGGGCACCACTGAATCTGAGAAGCCCGTTGCCCTCGCGGCGGCGGGCTTTTTGCTATCCATGCGCCGGGATTCGAACCCCGAAGGCATAAAATCACACTGTCATCCAAGGGCCCGTGGACAAAAAATAGCAAATATGAGTACTGTTACCAATTTAGTAACAGCGATTTCATGCCATCAGAAGGCGATTTGGACACAAGGCGTCCTACGGCGGAGGAATTGCAGGCGTTTATCAGCTAAGTACTTGGACATATGTTGCGTAACACTGCATATTTTGCAAAAAGATAATGCTACAGGGCTTGTGACAGTACTCATATTTGACGTTTTTTGCCCACGGCCCCTTATTGCGTGGGCGAATCAGTTGCAAAGCGGGATCCAAAGCGTCCTTCACAAACAAATAGCCGGGGCCCGCGCGATGCGGACCCCGGCTCAATACCGTGACGATATGTCAGTTACGCCCTACACGTAGAACAGGATGTCGTCGTAGGTCGGAACCGGCCAGTAGTCGGCGGCCACGATCTCCTCCATGGCGTCCACGGCGGCACGCAGCGTATCCATAGCGGGAACGACCTCGTGCGCGTACACGTTGGCCTGCTCCTGGCCATCGAGAGCCTCGGCCTTCTGATGTACGGCGTCGAGCGCCTTGATGGAGTCGTTGATGGCGGTGATACCGTTGCAGAGCTTGTTGAGCGTGTTCTGCTCGCACTGCATGGCGGCATCGGCACCGGCGGCACGGATTGCCTCCAAGCCCTTGGCGACCTTGGTGGCATAGGCGGTAATGACCGGGCGATAGGTACGACGCGCCTCGCGAACCATCGTGGTAGCCTCGATGTTCATGAGCTTGTTGTACTTCTCGAGCTTGCAGTCATAGCGGCACTGAGCCTCGGCCTTGGTCAGGACGCCCGTCTCCTCAAAGAGCGCGATAGCCTTATCGGAAACAAAGGCGGGAAGAGCGTCGGCCGTGGTCTTGTTGTTGGCAAGGCCGCGCTTCTCGGCCTCGATGGGCCACTCGTCGGAGTAACCGTCGCCGGAGAACAGGATGCGCTGGTGATCGGTCAGCACCTTCTTGCAGTACTCGAGCGCGGCGTCCTGGAACTTATCCTCGGGCGTACCCTCGAGTGCGTCGGCGAAGGACTTGAGCGACTTGGCCACGGCGGCATCGAGCACCAGGTTGGAGTCGGAGACGTTCTGCTCGGAGCCGCAGGCACGGAACTCGAACTTGTTGCCGGTGAAGGCGAACGGGGAGGTGCGGTTGCGGTCGGTGTTGTCCTGCATCAGTTTGGGCAGGGTATCGGCGCCCAAGTCGAGCACGCCGCGCGTGGCATGGACGGAAGCTTTGCCATCGATGATCTTCTCGACAACCTCGGTGAGCTGGTCGCCCAGGAAGATGGACATAATCGCCGGAGGAGCCTCGTTGGCGCCCAGACGATGATCGTTGCCGGCCGAGGCGACGGAAGCGCGCAGGAGCTCCTGATAGTTATCGACGGCCTCGATCACCGCGGTGAGGAAGACGATGAACTGCAGGTTGTCGAGCGGGGTGTCGCCCGGATCGAGCAGGTTCTCGGACTCGGTGCCAAGCGACCAGTTGTTGTGCTTGCCCGAACCATTGATGCCCTCGAACGGCTTCTCGTGCAGCAGGCAGACCAGGTCATGGCGGGAAGCGATAAGCTTCATCTTCTCCATCATGACCAGGTTCTGGTCGATGGCCTCGTTGACCTCGCCATAGACGGGGGCGAGCTCATGCTGGCAGGGAGCAACCTCGTTGTGCTTGGTCTTGGCGGGAATGCCGAGCGCCCACAGCTCGTTGTCCAGGTCCTTCATATAGGACGAGACGGTAGGACGGATTGCGCCAAAGTAGTGTTCCTCGAGCTCCTGGCCCTTGCAGGGAGCGGCGCCAAAGAGCGTGCGGCCGGTGATGACCAGGTCCTTGCGCTTGCGGTAGGCGTCCTTCTTGATCAGGAAGTACTCCTGCTCGTCGCCCACGGAAGGAACGACCTTCTTTGGCGTCTTGCCGAACAGCGCCAAAACGCGCTTGGACTCACGCGAGAGCGCGGTCATGGAACGCAGCAGCGGGGTCTTCTTGTCCAGGGCCTCACCCGTGTAGGAGCAGAAAGCCGTGGGGATGCACAGGACATCGTCCTTGATAAAGGCAGGGCTAGTGGGATCCCAGGCGGTGTAGCCACGGGCCTCGAAGGTGGCACGCAGGCCGCCGTTGGGGAAGCTGGAGGCGTCCGGCTCGCCCTGAATGAGGTTTTTGCCCGTAAACTTGGTAATGGCGGTGCCGTCGTGGTTGGGCTCGAGGAAGCTATCGTGCTTCTCGGAAGTAATGCCCGAAAGCGGCTGGAACCAGTGCGCGTAGTGCGTAGCACCCTTGGAGATGGCCCAAACCTTCATGGCGTGAGCGACGGCGTTGGCCACATCCAGGTCGAGCGGCTCACCCTCCTCGAGGGTTGCGGCAAGGCGCTTCCAAATGTCCTTGGGGAGGTAGTCCTTCATGACTTCCTCAGAGAACACCATGGTCCCGAAGCGGTCAGTAAGATCGGCCATACGGAACTCCCTTCGTATCGGCACCGCGTGAGAAGCGGTGTTGATTACTAACGAACGAGTCATAGCTTAGGCTCGCCGTGTTTCCGCGACATTACCGTTGTGTTGCTGTCGCGAAACCAATCAATGAGGTTACCGCATCGCGGCAGTATTGCCACCCTTAACAGCCAATGAACTGTATAAATTGCAGACCTCCCCGCATGGTTTAAGGGTAGTCAATTTAGGACGGGGCTAAATTGACTGGTATTTCGCATCAGATACCAGTCTTTATAACCCCGCACCCAATGAGCTGCGTTGTTTTATAGGGAATGCCGATAGCAAGGCATCTTTGATTGGTATCCCTAAATAGCGAGTAAAACTCCACCGTGACACAGTGGTGCTGTAGAATCCTTACAATACATCGCACTAAATATCTAAAGGAGCACGATATGCGCGTCGACGAGGTTTTTAAGCAGGCAGCATCCCAGGGCACTGCACCCGTTTCGTTTGAGATGTTCCCGCCCAAGGGCGAGCTTACCCTCGACACGGCTCGCGAAGTGGCAGGCAATCTGTGCAAGCTTTCGCCGAGCTTTGTCTCGGTCACCTGCTCGGCTGGCGGCTCGGGCAACGGCGCCACCACCGCCCCCATCGCGCATATGATTACGAGCGAATTCGATACGCCCTCGGTGGCGCACCTCACCTGTGTGGGCCGTACCCACGCCGATATCGCCACCAAGATCGATGAGTACCGCACCGCCGGCGTGGAAAACATCCTGGCCCTGCGTGGCGATCTCCCTGCCGGCGCGACCGAGGACGACAAGCCCGCCTCCGACTACGCCTACGCCCGCGACCTCATCCCCGAGCTCGTCGACGCCGGCTTTTGCGTGGGTGCCGCAGCCTACCCCGAGGGCCACATTGCCTGCGAGGATCTCAACCTCTCGGTCGAACACCTCAAGCAAAAACAGGACGCCGGCGCGAGCTTCTTTGTGACGCAGCTCTTCTTTGATAACGAGTGCTTCTATCGTTTTCGCGAGCTTGCCGACAAGGCCGGCATCACCGTGCCCATTACCGCAGGTATCATGCCGTTTATGGGCAAGTCGCAGATCAGCCGCATGGTCTTTATGTGCGGCGCGTCACTGCCCTCCCCCGTCATCAAGATTCTCGCCAAGTACGAGAACGACCCCGAGAGTCTGCAGGCAGCCGGTGTAGATTATGCCGCCCGTCAGCTTTGCGACCTTAAGGAGCACGGTGCCGCCGGTCTGCACCTGTACACTATGAACCGTCCTGCAATCGCCGCAACCATTATGGAGCGCTTGGGGTAATGGAAAAACCGCACATCGATACAACCGCTGTCGAAGTGCCGGCCGACCTTGCGTCGCCGGCGCTTTATCGTATCGATGATGCCCACCATCCCCGCGTCGATCGTGCCGAGATGCTGCGCTATCTGGGCTACGGCGGTCAGCAGATTGAGCCCGAGCTGTCGCAGCGTATTGAGCTTGTCGTTGAGCGTCTGGAACTGGACATTGAGCCCCGTGGCGTGCGCCGCGCATTTGCCATCGATGCCATGGGCGTGGACGAGCAGGGAGAGCCTTGCATTCGCTTGGTCGGCACCAACGTTGAGCTGCGTGGTCGCGATATCTATCGCCATCTCAAAGACGCCCGCTTTGCCGCGCTCATGGCATGCACACTCGGCATGGACGCCGAGCGTCGTCTGCGCACCACGGGAGCCCAGCAGCCCCTGGAGGGAGCCGTGCTCGACGCCGCATGCTCTGCCTATGTAGAAGCCGCCGTCGAGCAGATGGACCAGCAGGTCAAGGCTGCGGCCGCCGCACACGGACTCGCCGGTAACTGGCGCTTCAGTCCCGGCTATGGCGACTGCCCGCTTACGGCCCAGCGCTCAATCGTGAATGCGCTCAACGCCACGCGGCTCATCGGGCTTACCGTCACGCCGACCAGCCTGCTCATGCCCACCAAGAGCGTGACCGCGGTGATTGGTCTGTTTGACGGCGAAGTCCACGACGCCCAGAGCCGCCCCACCTGCAATATCTGCCGCATGCGTGAGCACTGCCGCTTCCGCGCCGCCCACACCACCTGCTATTCCAGCCATTAGGAGCCATCGATGTTTACTCCGCTTACCACTCATGATCTGGACGGTGCCGCGCTGGCGGCACCCGTTGATGCCGCACGCCGTAATGGCGCTGTATACAAGACGCGCACGATCGACGACCTTCGCATTAAGGACGATCGTCTGCGCGCCGCCATCAAGGGCACCGGACACCTGCTGTTCGACGGCGGCATGGGTACCATGCTGCAGGCGGCCGGCATGAAGGCCGGCGCCCTGCCCGAGCTGCTCAACTTTGAGGAGCCTCAGGTCATTACCGACATCCAGCGTCAGTACGTCGAAGCCGGCTGCGACGTGATCACCGCCAACACCTTTGGCGCCAACGCCCACAAGCTCGACGGTGCCGCCACCGTGGCAGACGTCTTTGCCGCGGCCGTCACCTGCGCCCGCGCGGCCGGTGCCCATTACGTCGCCGGCGACATCGGCCCCATCGGTGCGCTGCTTCGCCCCCTGGGCACCCTCAGCTTCGACGAGGCCTACGATCTCTTTGCCGAGGAGGTGCGCGCCGGCGTCGCTGCGGGCGTCGACCTCTTTATTATCGAGACTATGACCGATCTTGCCGAGATCAAGGCGGCAGTCCTCGCCTGCCGCGAGAACTCCGACTTGCCCGTCTTTGCCACCATGACCTTTGAGGAAGACGGCCGCACCTTCTTGGGCACGAGCCCCGAGGTCGCCGCCATCACCCTCGACGCCATCGGCGCCGACGTCCTGGGCATCAACTGCAGCCAGGGCCCGGCCGAGCTCCGAGGACTCGCCGCGCGCATGCTCGCCGTCACCGACAAGCCCGTTATGGTGCAGGCCAATGCGGGACTGCCCCGCGTGGACGATGACGGCAATACCGTCTTTGATATCCAGGCACCCGAATACGCCGAGGCCGTCGCCGGCATGATCGAGGACGGCGTGAGCGTCGTCGGCGGATGCTGCGGTACCACGCCGGCGCACATGGCGGCACTTCGCACCCTCATCGACAACCACACGCCCTGCACGCGTCACCGCAAGCCCAGCATGTCGGTCACGAGCGCCCAGACGGTCGTGGACCTCCCCTGCGACGGCCACAAGATCGCCGTCATCGGCGAGCGCATCAACCCCACCGGCAAAAAGCGCCTGCAGCAGGCCCTACGCGACGGCGACCTGGACTACGTCGTGAGCCAGGGCATCAGCCAGCAGGAGCAGGGCGCCGACATCCTGGACGTCAACGTGGGCCTGCCCGAGATCGACGAGGTCAAGGTCATCCAGCAAGCGACCGAGCAGCTCCAAGGCTCCACGCTGCTGCCACTGCAGATCGACTCCACCGACCCCGCCGCCGTCGAGGCCGCCGTGCGCCGCTACGCCGGCAAGCCCATCATCAACTCGGTTAACGGCAAGCAGCAGATCATGGACGAAATCTTCCCGCTGGTCGCCCACTATGGCACCAACGTCGTCGGCCTCACGCTCGACGAGGGCGGCATCCCCGATACCGCCGAGGCTCGCTTCGCCATCGCCGAGCGCATCGTGACCGAGGCCGCCCGCTACGGCATCGGCCCGGACCGCATCCTCATCGACTGCCTGGTCATGACCGCCTCGACCAACCAGCGCCAGGCTGAGCAGATCCTGCGCGCCATGTCTATGTGCAAGGAGCGCCTGGGCGTCAAATGCGCACTCGGCGTGTCGAACATCAGCTTTGGCCTGCCAGCCCGCCCGCTGCTGGGCTCGGTCTTTTTGGCTGCCGCTTTTGGCGCGGGCCTGGACGCCCCCATCATGAACCCAGGCTCCAAGCGCTTTATGGACACCGTCTACAGCTATCGCGTCCTGAGCGTTGAGGACGAGGGCTCGACCGGATACATCGAGCGCTATGCCGGCTGGACCGATCCGTACAAGATCGCCGCCAACCCGGCAGCGGCTCAGGCCGCATCGACCGACACCGTGCCCGCTGCTGGCACCGCTGGCACCGACGGCAACGACGACCCGATTCATCGCATGGTCATCTCGGGCCGCAAAGGCGAGATCGCGGCCGAGACCGAACGCCTGTTGGCCGACCACGACGCCATGGACCTCATCAACAATCACTTTATCCCCGCCCTCGACGAGGTGGGCGTCCTCTTTGACCAGGGCAAGTTCTTCTTGCCGCAACTCATGGCCTCGGCCGAGGCCGCGCGCGTGGGCTTCGACACCATCAAGCGCCTGATGCCCGCCGGCGAGATTGCCGACAAGGGTAAGATCTGCGTGGCCACCGTCAAGGGCGACATCCACGATATCGGCAAGAACATCGTCAAGATGCTGCTCGACAACTACGGCTATACCGTCTTTGATCTGGGCCGCGACGTCGATCCGCAGGAAGTGCTCAAGACCGTCAAGGAGCGCGACATTAAGCTCGTCGGCCTCTCGGCGCTTATGACCACCACGGTCGTCGCCATGGAGGAGACCATCAAGTTGCTCCATGCCGAGGTTCCGGGCGTCAAGATCATCGTGGGCGGCGCCGTGCTCACCCCCGAATACGCCAAGCAAATCGGCGCGGACTACTACGCCAAGGACGCCGCCGAGAGCGCTCGTATCGCCGAAGAGGTCTTTGGGAAGTAACACAACGGAAACAACCGAGCACCAAAACGTGCCGCACGCGCCACTTGGCACGTGCGGCACGTTAGAATAGATAAGAGTATGCTCGTTTTGGCAGATAGGAGCGCAAGGATGGCGATCACGCCCGCAGAAATCGCGGAAACCCGCGGCATGGTTGAGGAACAGAACCTCGACATCAGGACCATCACCATGGGTGTTTCGCTCATGGGTTGCGGTGACGAGAACCTCGACCGCATGTGCACGAAGATCTACGACCATGTGACGCACACGGCTGAGCATCTGGTCGAGACCGCCGAGAACCTCGAGCGCGAGTACGGTATCCCCATTGTCAACAAGCGCGTTTCCGTCACCCCGGTGGCGCAGATCGCCGCGTGCTGCAAGGATGAGGACCTCACCCCCATCGCGCATGCCCTCGACCGTGCGGCCGAGACGCTCGGCATCGATTACCTGGGCGGCTTCTCCGCACTCGTCCAGAAGGGCATCGGCGACGCCGATCGCCGCGTTATCCAGTCCATCCCCCAGGCGCTCGCCACCACGAGCCGCGTCTGCTCCAGCGTCAACGTCGCCAGCCTGCGCGCCGGTATCAACATGGATGCCGTGCTCATGGCCGCCCAGACTATCATCGATGCCGCTAAACTCACGGCCGACCAGGATTCCGTCGGCGCTTCCAAGTTTGTCTGCTTTGCCAACATGGTCGAGGACTCCCCGTTTATGGCGGGCGCCGTCCACGGCGGTGGCGAGGCCGACGCCGTCATCAACGTAGGCGTCTCGGGCCCCGGCGTTATGGCCGCAGCCCTGGAGACGCTGCCCGATTCCGCCTCGATGATGGAAGTCGCCGAGAAGATTAAGCAGACCGCCTTTAAGATCACCCGTGCCGGCGAGCTCATGAGCCGCGAGGCCGCCCATCGTCTGGGTGTCGAGAAGGGCATTGTCGACCTGTCGCTGGCTCCCACGCCTGCCATCGGCGACTCCGTCGCGCGCATCCTCGAGATCATCGGCGTGGGCACCTGCGGTGGCCCGGGCACGACCTGCGCGCTCGCCATGCTCAACGATGCCGTCAAGAAGGGCGGCGTTATGGCCAGCTCCAGCGTGGGCGGTCTCTCCGGCGCTTTCATCCCCGTGTCCGAGGACGCCGGCATGATCGCCGCCGTCGAAGCCGGCGCGCTTTCGCTCGAGAAGCTCGAGGCCATGACTTGCGTGTGCTCCGTTGGCCTGGACATGATCGCCATCCCCGGCGACACCCCGGTCGAGACCATCGCCGGCATCATCGCCGACGAGATGGCCATCGGCGTCATCAACAACAAGACCACGGCCGTCCGCGTGATTCCCGCCATCGGCAAGGGCGTGGGCGACTGCGTCGAGTACGGCGGCCTGTTCGGCCGTGCGCCCATCATGCCGGTGAACCCCAACGCCGGCACCGTGCTTGCCCACCGCGGTGGACGCTTCCCGGCACCGCTGAACTCGCTCAAGAACTAGCTGAGGGGTGCTGGCGAGGAGCCCCGGGGAGGGCAAATATATAAGGTCGCCTGCTCGGACAGTCCTGACTCGCACGGAGAGCACATTAAGTGCTCTCCGGCTCGTGCGGAACTCGCGATCGACCTTATATATTTGCCCTCCCCGGGGCTCCCGCACAACGGGCCCTCGGTTGGGTTCTATCCCTTTGGCAGTCGCTTCGCTTCTGCCCCACTTTGCTGGTATGGCGGTTTGGCGTTGGAACGGTTCTTTCTGATATATGCTGGTTGCGGCTCTTCTTTTGGGAGGAGTCGCTTTTTTGTTGCTAGGAGGTTGGCCCATGATTGATGGGGATGCTCGCTCTGAGCTTCTTTCTGCTGATTGGAATCAGGAGTGGATGCGTCTGCAAGCTGGTCGGCGGCGGGCTGATGACTCTTTTGAGTGGGACAAAAGGGCTCGGCATTTTCGGCCGCTTGAGACTGCTCCGTATGCTCGGGACTTTATCAAGCTGTTGGCGTTAAAGCCTGGTGAATCCGTGCTCGATATGGGGTGTGGAGCTGGGTCGATTGCTATTCCGCTTGCTCAGGCTGGACATCCTGTGATTGCTGCTGACTTTTCCCCTGCCATGTTGGGCACGCTTGATGCTGGCATTGAGTACTATGGGCTCGAGGATCGCATTACACCGCTTGAGCTTGCTTGGGATGATGATTGGGATTTGGTTGGACCGGTCGCGAAAGCGGTGGATGTTGCCTTTGCCAGTCGGTCGGTTACGACGACCAATCTAAAAGATGCGCTTGCCAAGCTTAATCGAACGGCTCGTCGGCGTTGTGCTGTCACGATGGTCGCCAACTCCAGCCCGCGCTATGATCTGCACTTGATGAACGCCATCGGCGCCTCGGTTACCTGCAGCAATGGCTTTGTGTACGCCTTTAACATTCTCATTCAGATGGGTGCCCTGCCGCAGGTCACGTACTTTGAATCGCCTCGTCGCGATACCTTCGATAGCCTTGAGGCAGGCGTGGCGGACTTTTCCCGCATGCTTGAGCATGGCAACGAGGATAAGGTCGACCGTCTGCGCGACTACATCGCCCAACACATGATCGAGAATCCCCATGCCGGTGAGCCGGGCTCCAAGGGCGTGCCGCAGGGGTGCTATATGCTCGACCATATCCGTAAGGTTCGCTGGGCGTTTATTGCATGGGAACCGGTCTCTGCGCCCAGCTCATAGCCTGTTCGCAGCCCGCACCGCCCACTCACTCGGCATCCGCATTCTTTGCGAACTGGGCAAACGCGCTCCACACCGTGCCGTTCCTGCGCTATCGTGGGACAGCTCACGTAGATTAAGGCCCCGTCGCGGGGCGCCCCATACATAGAAAGCGAGAACCCATGGCACTGACAGGAGCCCAGGTCAAGCAGCTTCGCAGCATGGCCCATCACCTCAACCCCGCCATCATCATCGGTAAGTCCGATGTCAACGAGGGCACCGTCGAGCAGACGGTCGCCTACCTGGAGAAGCACGAGCTCGTTAAGTGCTCCGTGCTGGACGGCTCCAGCCTTTCTGCCCGCGAGGCCGCCGAGGAGCTCGCCGAGCGCTGCCACGCCGACGTCGTTCAGGTTATCGGCCGCAAGTTCTCGCTGTATCGCGAGTCCTCGCGCAAGGATATCGAGAAGATCAAGCTCGTCTAAAACCGACTGGCCATACCGAGTAGCCTGTGGGCGTCCGAGTGATTCGGGCGCCCGTTTTTTATCGCTCGACAAGCACGCGCTTGAGCCTGCCTTCGACCAGGCGCTCATACAGGCGCCTTGTCTCGGGCTCAGGCACGCCTTGAACCTGCTCTCGCAGGTGGTGCATGTGGCCGCTGTATAGCTCGACAACATCGCGGCGTCGTCCCGCCGCACCGTAAACGCGCATGGCACAGCGAACCATGTCCTCGCGCGCAGTCTCTTGGCGAAGCCCCGATTCAACGAGCCAAATTGCCGATTGCAGGTCATTTTCCTCGAGAGCGGCATTCGCTCCCCTAATCATGCAGTCGATGTACTTGGATTGCATAATGTGGCGCATGCGCGTAAAAAACGTGGGATTGCAACCGGTGGGAACATACAGCGGCCCCGCGTAGAGCTGCTCAACCTTAAGACAAAGCTCAACCAGGTGAGGGCCTCTCGCGCCCATACGGTTTCCCAGGATCTCGCGGCTCAGCTGGTCAAAGAGCCTTACATCGGTCTTAACGTAGTCGCCGTTGAGCCCTATGCACTCGTTTTGGATGAGCACGCACGACTTGCCATCCGGCGTTGGACCCAAAGCCGAGCGCAAGCGCGATACCGTCGAATACAGATTGTTGCGCGCGGCGCTAAACTCGGCATGGGGCCACAACTCCATGGCGATTGTCTCGCGGTCGACCATGGCATCCATGCCCAACGCGAGCCGCTCGGCAAGTGTTGCCGCCTTTTTGCGACGCCACATCTTATCCGTGATGGGAAAGCCGTCGCGCTCGGCGCGAAATGTGCCAAACATGCGCATCTCAATATGGCCGATCGTATCGACAGCCTCAACCTCGCCCGCCTGGAACAGGTGCTCGCTTTCGCCCTCAAAATCATCGCGTAGTGAATACCGCGACAGCTCACGCACCGGAAGCTTCTTGCGAATCCTGACGGCAGGCTCGCCCAGACAGTGCATCGCAAGACGCGCAAATAGCCGATACGATGGGTCTAAAATCCCCGAGCGATTCATAGACATCCAGGCGGCAAGATCGCTATCGCGGCCCGCAGCGGCCAGGTGCAGCGCCACGATCCAGGCTTCTGAGCCACCGGCCTGCGTCTTGCTAATGTCGAGCAGCTCCGCCTCTTCGCGAACCGATACCAGCGACGTATTGCGCAGGTACGCCACGCGCTCCAGCAGCAACGCGTTTTCGCGCATGCACGCAATCGATTCGTCGGCGAGCTTGAGCACCTGAACCGCGCGGAACTTCGCGTTGACCGGCCGCCCCTCCGCCAGCGATTGCCAACCCTCCAGCAATAACCCAAACAGCTGAATTTGATTGTCACGAACACGCACCGCAAAGCGGTCGAGCTCGCCAAACGCCACATCGTCGGTCACGGGCAAGCCCGCGAGCAGGCGCCGCGCCGCGAGCACCATACGCAGCCAAATGGACGGCGCCTTAAGCCCGCGGATATCGAGCGCCTCGAGTATCTGCGCCATCTTGTCATCGCGCTCGTCGGGTTTAGCAAACGAGCCGTCGAACAGCTCCACCAGCATATGGTCGGCCTGTATGAGAATCCCCGCGATGTCGAGCTCGCAATCATAAGCTTTGCACGCCTTGAGCTTCGCGAGAACATTGCCGTCTTCCGCTCGCTCGGTTAGGTGGCGCTTGACCTCGATATGCGCGGACAGCATGTCGAGCACCTCGCAGGATGTCTGTTCTTGCACAACAGGGTTGGCGGGAAGCCCCAGATCATTGTCGCCATAAAAGGCGATGGTGAGCGCCTGGGCTATTTTCCAGGTAGCGGGATCGACCTCGTGCGCCGCCTGGTCACCCGCACGTTCGATAACGGACGCCATATACCTTGCTAGCTTTGTATTGCACACGCTGACAGCCGCCAGATACACGCCGAGTGCCTCGGCGGGTGCCGGCTCTTGCTCCTGCTTTTCCGCATTGATCATCGCCGACGCCGCACGGCAAATGTCCCCTCCGTGCCCGGTCAGGGCAAGATCGGTCCCATACTGCCCGGCAAGTTCCAATACCACATGGCGGTCCAAGAACGCGTCGGCCAGGTCCATAGCCAAATCGCATCGGCCCGCCTTGATCAAAATGCGAGCAGCCCGCGATACAAGTTCGGGACGGATCTCGGCAACAAGCTTTCGCAGCCTCAGGCGCGCGTTGTCCTTAGCGCCCAAACACCTAAAGGTGCGATCAGACGGATCCACGCCAAAAATCGGATAATCGCGCACAAAGATGGACTGGTCGACCATCGAAAGCCTCACGCCGCACGCCTCTAGCTCCGCAATGCGGCCCTCGCCCATCAGCACCATCAAACAGGCAACGGTAAACAACAGGTTGTTCTCGAGCGATGCGAGATCGGCCAGCGCCGCACCGTACACGTTGACGATTTCGTTCTCGAGCAACCCGGCAACATCGCCCTGTCCATACATTCCCGTCTGCAAGGCAGATACCAGCTCGGGTACGCCCTGTGTGAGCCGATAGAAATCAAGCGATGTGCTGATTGAGAACGCCGTGGCCCATGACGAATACTCATAGGCGTGCACCTTGAGCATCTGCGCATTGACTTTTACAGAATCGCCCAGCCCGTGGATAAGCAATCGGTTGGAGGGGCGGCAGGCAATAAAGACCCCCGTCCCCGTAGCACGTAAGCTGCGGATTCGATCGATGAGGTCCTCGGTTTCGTGCTGCTCGAGATTGGGCACGTTGTCGATCGCAACGAGCGAATGAGGTTTGTCCTTAAGCTCATCGGCGACAACCTCGAGCTGCATAAAGAGCTCGCGTCCAATCGCGCGGTCGGCCTCGATAATCCGAACCGGCCCTCGCGTGGGGTCCGATTTAACCTCCTGCACGTATTGCAGCAACACCGACGTCTTACCAAACCCATCGGGCGCGTAGAGCAAAACAATTCCCGCCTTGCGCCCTTTAACGATGAGCTCGTTCATCAAGCGATCGCGCCGCACCATATAGCCGCCGCCCGTCGGCATCAACTCGAGGTCGTCCGTATTGCCCAAATCGTTTACCATGCTTGCTCCTCAACTCGACCATATGGACACCGTAGCTGCAGGACCATATGAGCCGCCCCGTGAATAGCGCGACTTAGAGTTTTTAATTGTCTGCCGGTACGTGTTTGGCAAGTTTTTGTACAGCGAAGCCCGATGGTATCTTATCCCCCGACCAATAGGTCTTTGCGCAGGTCAATGCGCTTGCCAGCATGTCCCATCCCATTTGCAGTGTAGCGCAGTCGGCTATTTTTATTTGAGTTGCGCAACTCGCCTACTCCTCGCTACCGCCTGCGACTCTATGGTGGCAAATGTGCATAGAATCTGCTATAGAATGAATCACAAAAATTTAAAACCCTCCAGTCAAGCACGCGGCAAGGTTTCCGTCATGTATACGCCACGGCGTATGTCCACTAAAAAGGCCCCCGCAAAGCGAGGGCCTTTTGGAAAGCTATGCAAGATCGCTTGGTCGCGTTACTCGCAGAGCGAAAGAGCGGCCTCGTCAGCAACGACGACGCAGTTGGTGTGCAGTTGCAGGATCGAAGCCGGGCACTTGGGCGTAACCGGACCATAGCACATATCGTGCACGGCCTGAGCCTTGGCCTCGCCGTTGGCGACAACCAGGATCATGCGGGCATACATGATGGTCTGGGTGCCCATGGTGTAAGCCTGACGGGGCACATCATCGATGCTGTCGAACAGGCGGCTGTTAGCCTGAATGGTGCTCTCGGTCAGGTCGACGCAGTGCGTACCCTTGGAGAAGTGGTCATCGGGCTCGTTGAAGCCAATATGACCGTTATTACCAATGCCGAGCAGCTGCAGATCCGGGTAACCGGCGGCAGCGACGATCTTGTCGTACTCTGAGCAGGCAGCAGCGGCATCGGGGTTGGAGCCATCGGGCACGTGCGTGTTGTTCAGATCGATATTGATGTGATCGAAGAAGTTCTCGCGCATAAAGTAGTGATAGCTCTGGGGATCGTCGTGCGAAAGACCACGATACTCGTCCAGGTTATAAGTGCTGACCTCGGCGAAGTCGACGTCACCCTTCTCGTACCAAGCGGCGAGCTGCTTGTAAGCGCCAATCGGGGTGGAGCCGGTGGCAAGACCCAGCACGCAATCGGGCTTGAGGATAACCTGGGCCGAGATGATATTAGCGGCCTTGCGGCTCATATCCTCGTAGTCTTTAGCTTTAATGATTTTCATTACGCGTCCTTTCTCGTACAAGAGAGGCAAGGCTCCCCTTACAAGCACTTGCCCGCGGCCCGCGTCGGCCGCAACCAACGTGTGCGGCCACCAGGGCGAGGTCGCGTAATATATGTGTCTCGTGTCTAACCGCGTCGAGGCCCCTGCCCGTCCACGGTGACCCAAAGCTGTTTAGCTTCGGACAATCCCCATCTTGCCACGGAGGGCGCCCTCTTTCAAGGGCGCCCTCCGTAAACGTGATTGAATTGTAGGCTAAAGGCCAAGCGGAGCGACTAGCGCTCGCGAGCAACGATGAGCTGGTCCATCTCCTCGACATGCTCGCCAACGGAGCCCTTGATGCTCGAGAACTCAACAGAGTTGCACACCAAGATGGGAACCGTCACATCGTAACCCTCGGCAGCAATTGCCTCGCGATCGAACTCGATGAGCACGTCGCCCTTATGGACGACATCACCCACCTGTGCATGCACGCTAAAATGCTTGCCCTCAAGCTGGACAGTGTCCAAACCAACATGGATGAGCACGTCTAGACCATCGACCGTGTTGAGCGCAACGGCATGACCCGTGGGAAAAATCGCCTCGACCTTAGCGTCAGCCGGAGCAATCACACGTGTACCCGTAGGCTGAATCGCCACGCCCTGGCCCAAAAGGCCGGTAGCAAACGTCTGGTCTTTGACCTCGGATAACGGAATGACGTCGCCCGAGATGGGAGCATCCAGCGTAAGGACTCGACCACGCATACCAAAAGACCTCAGGACTTTAGTGAACATGCTCCCCCTCGGACATACCAATCAATCAAAATAACTTTAACAGTTTACCACTTGGCACCCGTTTTTGACCATTAGGGAAGTTCGCGCTTGACAACCTCGACGATGTCGTCAACCACACGCTGGGTCAACTCGTGCGTCTCGGCCTCGGCCATCACACGGACCAGCGGCTCGGTGCCACTCGGACGTACCAGAATGCGGCCGCGACCGTTGAGCTCCTTCTCGGCGGCAGCGACGGCGTCCCAAATGGGCTGACAATCGTCCAGGCCGGCCTTATTGTCGGAATGTACGTTGACAAGTACCTGCGGGTACTTCTTCATGATGCCGGCAAGGTCGGTGAGGGTGCGGCCGGTGCGCTTGAGCACGGCCAGAAGCTGCAGGGCCGTCACCAAGCCGTCGCCGGTGGTGTTGTGCTCCAGGAAGATGATGTGGCCGGACTGCTCGCCGCCGATGACGGCACCGTCCTCGAGCATACGCTCGAGAACATAGCGGTCGCCCACGGCGGTCTGGACCATCTCGAAGCCCTGCTCCTTCATGGCGATGGAGAAGCCTAGGTTGCACATAACGGTCGAGACGATCTCGGAGTTGGCGAGCTTGCCGCGAGCGGCCAAGTCGGAGCCGCAGATGGCCAGGATGTAGTCGCCATCGATTTCGTTGCCCTCGCTGTCCACGAACAGCACGCGATCGGCGTCGCCATCGTGAGCCAGACCGATGTCGGCGTGGGTGCGCAGCACGAGCTCACGCAGGGGCTCAAGATGAGTGGAGCCGCACTCGACGTTAATGTCGGTGCCGCAGTAATCGGTGTTGATGGCATGGACCGTGGCGCCCAGGCGCTGCAGTGCGGCGGGCGTGGTCTGGCAGGAAGCACCGTGGCCGCAGTCGACGGCAACAACCAGGCCATCGAGTTTAAGGCCGTCGAGCGTGCTGATGGCATGATCGACATATGCCTTGCGGGCGTCCTTCATCTTGATGATGTGACCCACACCGGCGCCGGTCGGCAGCGTGTCGGCAGCCATGGCCTCCTCGGACATGACCCAGGCGCTGATCTCTTCCTCGACAGCATCGGGAAGCTTCATGCCCTTGCGGCTAAAGAACTTGATGCCGTTGAACTCCGGCGGATTGTGCGAAGCAGAGATGACGATACCGCCGTCGAGCTCGTTTTGGACGGTGAGCAGCGCCACGGCCGGCGTAGGGATAACGCCGCAGCAGTGCGGTCGGCCGCCCTCGGCCATAATGCCGGCGGTCAGAGCACTCTCGAGCATGGTGCCCGAAAGACGCGTGTCACGGCCGATGCAAATGTCCGGACCAAGGAACTTGGTCGCCGCACGGCCAAGACGAAACGCGAGGTCGCACGAGAGGTCGGCGTTGGCGACGCCGCGGACGCCATCGGTACCGAAGATGTTCTGGGGCATAGGATCGCTCCTTCCCAAGTGGGCAAAACGCAGTCGCCCACCCTAGTCGAAAAAGAAAAGCGGGACCCGCCGAGCAATCGGCAGGCCCCGCTTGTACATTGTATCTCGTAAGGAGATAAAACCTTAGCGCTTGGAGAACTGGGGAGCGCGGCGAGCCTTCTTGAGGCCGTACTTCTTGCGCTCGACCACGCGAGCATCGCGCGTAAGGAAACCGGCCTTCTTGAGGTCAGCACGGTAGTCGCCAGCGTTCAGAAGAGCGCGAGCGATGCCCAGGCGCAGAGCGCCGGACTGACCGGAGATGCCGCCGCCATCGCACAGAGCGATAACGTCGAACTGACCGGCGGTGTCGGTCACCTTGAAGGGAGCAAGGGCGTTCTCAACGAGCTGATGACGGCCGAAATACTGCTCGGCGTCACGCTTGTTGATGGTCACCTTGCCGGTGCCGGGGACGAGACGGACGCGGGCGACGGCGTTCTTACGACGGCCGGTACCCTGGTAGACAACGGTGTTCTCAGCCATCTTTAAGCCTCCAGCTCAATCTTCGTGGGGTTCTGGGCAGCGTGCGGATGCTCGGCACCAGCGTAGACCTTAAGCTTGGTCATCTGGGCACGGCCGAGGGTGGTCTTGGGCAGCATGCCGCGAACGGCGCGCTCGATGACCTTCTCCGGGTGCTTCTCCATAGCCTGGCGGAAGCTCTCAGCCTTGAGGCCGCCGTTGTAGCCGCTGTGGCGATAATAGGTCTTCGTGTCGGCCTTGTTACCGGTAAGCTGGACCTTATCGGCGTTGATGACGACAACGAAGTCGCCGCAGTCGCTGTTGGGCGTGAACTGGGGCTTGTTCTTACCGCGCAGGATCATTGCGATCTGGGTGGCAAGACGGCCCAGGACAGCACCATCGGCGTCGACGAGAACCCAGTTGCGCTGGACCTCGCCCTGCTTGGCGTAGTGAGTCGATTTCGAAATCACTTAGACTCCTCCATGTACAGTACGTGTTGTTACAGAGATTCACGGGGCTCTGCAAGTAACCCGTCCATATTACCCCGCTCGTCGCCCGAGTCAACAGGTATTTTGGTTCTGACCAGACTTTCTGCACATGTCGTCCATGGGTCATGATGTCGCGACACTAGCGCTCGACAAATGCCTCGATATCACTCAGTAGGCGCTTTGCCTCCTGGCGGCCCTGAATATACAGGTCGAGGAGCTTTGCTGGATCGTGCTCAACGTGGCCGACCTCGACTGGCTTTTGCGGAGCAACGACCAGCGCGCGGCCCTCGCGCTCATACTTCCACAGATGCATGCGCTGGATGTTATAGCGCTCGTGGCGCGTCTCGATAGCCTCGAGCAGGTAGGGGTAGTCGGCATAGCGGGCGCGCGCGGCGGGCATAAACTCGTAGGGCTTTTTCTCGTACGAGCGGTCCTGCGTGACAATGACAACCGCGCGATCGAAGCCCGCCTCCTCCAGCACGTGCTCGATGGGAACCGAATCGGCTACGCCACCGTCGACGTATTTGTGCCCGTCAATCTCGACCGGCGGCGTCACCAGCGGCAGCGACGTCGAGGCGCGCACGGCATCGAGGTCGAGCACGGCGCTTTTGACCGGCAGGTACGCGGCGGTTCCAAAGAGCATGTCCGTCGCGACGGCGTACATCTCGATGGGGCTCGCATCAAACGTCTCGTTGTCAAAGGGATCCAGGCGGTCCTGGACATCATTGAAGATAAAGTCGTAGCCCACAATAGAACCCGTGGACGCAAACGATGCGGCACCCATGAAGCGGTTGTCGTTGCAGAAAGCCAGATTGATGCGGTTGGCACGGCCGATCTGGTGCGACTTGTAGTTCACGCCGTTGAGGGCGCCGGCCGATACACCATAAACAGCCGGAATCTCGACGCCGGCCTCCATGAGAACGTCGAGCACGCCTGCGGTAAACTGTCCGCGAAAACTGCCGCCCTCCAAAACGAGCGCGACCTTTCCGGCGTTCTTTGCCTTATCTTCTGCAGTCATGTTGACCTCCTACTGTTTCGTTTTGGCCTTCTTCTACCCAGTTTTGGGATAGAGAGCGCATAGGTTTTGGAGTTGAGGGGGACGGGGCGGTCAAGTCAACCCCAGAGCATGAGTTGCCGCCGGGAAAGCGCATCCCACCCTGCGCTGCCGAGGCGTTTTCTTTACGCCCGCGCCCTGCATAGAGTTCGACTCTCCGCGGTACGGGGATGGCGTTGGCGCGGGGTATTGCCGGTCGTCATCCCATCGGCATCGCATCTATATAGGGTTGGAGCTTTGCGCGGAGAATCCGCGTGTTCGCTTCGCGAACCCGCACCGGCTTCGGGCGCCTGCCGGCGCCCTCGCCCGCGGGCTAAAAACGCTCACGCGTTTTCTTTACGCCCGCGCCCTGCACAGAGTTCGATTCTCCGCGGTTTGGGGCTTGCGTTGGAGCGGGCCATGGGCAGCCGGAGCTTAATCGACATCGCATAGATATTGGGCCGGGGCGTTGCGCGGAGAATCCGCGTATTTGCTGCGCAAATCCGCACCGGCTTCGGGCGCCTGCCGGCGCCCTCGCCCGCGGGCTAAAAACGCTCACGCGTTTTCTTTACGCCCGCGCCCTGCACAGAGTTCGATTCTCCGCGGTACGGACAAGAAATAAAAAGGCAGGTAGATATGAGTATCTACCTGCCTGTTACTTATGGTGGAGCTGGCGTTCATTCGGTCGAACACCTCGCCACCTGGACCTATAGCGCCAGGCAGCGACGGATTATCGCCCAAGCCAGCAGAATCGTCAAACGTGAACGCCACGCGCAGGCCGTCGTCATCGTCGGGGCCGCCCAGCACCACGCGCGCCACGAACGTGCGCAGGAGCTGCGCGTCGTCCACCTCGGCGGCGGCCATGCCCTCAAGCCAGAACAGCGCGCGGTCGTAGTCAAGGCGGGCGGCCTCAAGGGCCTCGGCCGTGCGCAGCTCGTCCTTGAGGAGCGCCTGCCGCTGCTTCAGCGCGTCTATGCGCTCCTTGCCGCCCGGCGGCGCGATGCCCGACTCGATGGCCGTCCATATGTTGGAGAACGCCGTCTCGATCTTGGCCAGCTCGCCCTTTATGGTCTCGCTCAAGGGCTTCTCGTCGGCGCGCTCCTCCTCGGCGTCGGCCAGCATGCGAGCGATGCGCTCGCGGCTGTCGGCGCTGCCCAGGGCCTCGCGCACGGCGTCGGCCACGCGCTTCTCCACGACATCGCGGCGCACGGTGCGCCCGCAGCTGCGGCAGCGGTAGTAGTGATAGGGCCTGCCCGACTTGCCCGTTCCGCTGGTGCCGGTCATCAGCCCGCCGTCTCGCCCGTCGTAGAGCTTGCCCGTGAGCGGGAAGTCCCACGCTTCGGTCTTGGCGCGGGGCCTGTGCGAGTCCTCAAGCATCCGTATCACCCTCTCCTCGTCATCCATGGGAACGATGGCGGGCATGCCGCCGGGCACGACCACGCCCGCGTAGCGGTACTCCCCGCCGTTCTCCCGCCGCATCAGTATGCGGCGCACCGTCTGGAAGCGCCACTTGCCGCCGCGCTTGGTGCGGTACGGCTCCCAGGCGCGCACCACGTCGGCCACCGACTTGCCCGACAAGACCATGCGCACGCCCAGGCGGATGGCGGCGGCCTCCTCCTCGTTGACCACGTAGCGCCCGTCCACTATGTCCCAGCCGTAGCGCACGCAGCCGTTGGCCATGCACCGCTCGGCGTTCTTCTGTATGCCGTCGCGTATGCGCTCGCCGTCGAGCGCGCTCTCGTACTCCGCCAGCACCTCCAGCATGCCCAGCTGCAGCACGCCCGCCGAGCCGTCCGAAATGTCCTCGCCCGCGTACAGTATCTCGACGCGGCAGCGGCGCAGCATGATGCGCGCCATGGCCATCTCGTCGCGGTTGCGCATGATTCGGGTAACTTTATATATGACCACGAAATCGAACAGCCCTCGCTTGGCGTCGGCCATCATGCGCTGGAACTCCGCGCGGTCGGTGTTGGTGCCTGTCTGCGCGTAGTCGCAGTACTCCGCGACCACCGTCAAATCGTTCTCGCGGCAGTAGTCGCGGGACTTCTCCACCTGTATCTCGATGGACTCGCTGCGCTGGTTGTGGCTGGAGAAGCGGGCGTATATCGCCGCACGTCCGCCCATGGCTACCTGCCTAATGTGTAAAGAGTTGGCGGAGTATCGCCTGTCGGACTCGTTTCGCTGATTCGGGAGACGACGAGTTCTCCGTTAGCGGCCTTTGAAGTCACTTTCCAATAGTGGCCGAACGCGGCACCGTTTTCGAAAAGCGCGTACTCGCTTTCAATCCTTCCCGGATTCCCGTCCGGCAACAAGCTGGCGGTCATCCTGATATGGGCCCTCGGCGACCGGGGTTTGCGCATCATCCCGGAATCGTATTCAAACCGGAACGGAAACTTCGACACCCGACCGGTTTTTTCCGTAAACGGGATGCACCGAATGCCGCAAAGCGGAAAACGCAACAAGCATTTATAGGAATCCGATAAATCAGGCATAGGGACGGAAAACTCGGGAAAAGTAGCAAGGGAATGAGCATCAGCAAGCAAACTGTTGGCCTGACGAACAAGAGCCTCAACTCTCGAAACGTCCTGCGGAGCAATGCTGAACATATCGCGCATGCGCTCGGTTAAAGTCGTCCTGATCGCTGGTCTTCCTTGGAACTCATAGGGGAAGTCGGGAAACTGGTCAGCCCATTCCGGCTGAAACTCGTCAAATAGTTCGTCGTAGTTCGACTCCGGGAGTTCCAAACATTCGGGAACATAGGAAACCGGCTCGGTCGTCCTCCTCCCCTTTTGCTTCATAAAATCAAACAAGCCCATGGCTACTCCATCTCGTTGGCTGCCTGGAACCACACCACCGTGCCGATCACGCGCACGGGGCCGTCGTCCATGCCGAAAATCATGTCCTCGTAGTCCTCGAAGCTGTCAGCCGACAGCATCAGCTTGGTGCTGCCCTTGTACCAGCGGCGCATGACCGCGCGGTAGTCCTCGGTCTCCACCACGGCGATGGAGCCGTTGGAGGGCTGGCGGTCGGGGTCGACCATCACGTGGCTGCCCTCGGGTATCACCCGGTTCATGCAGTCGCCCTCCACCTCCAGGGCGAAGGCGCGCGGGTGGCCGGCGCACACGGATGCCGGAACCTCCACGCGGCGCGCCACCTCCTCCTCGTCGGCGAGCGCGCCGGCGTGCACGCGGCCCAGCGTGAGCAGCGGCACGGTTGCGCCGCTGGCCACCACGGGAATGGCGCCGGAGGGCATATACGGGCTGCCCTTGGGCTTTTTGGTCACGGGGTCGATGAACGACATCCCGTTATCTTCAATGATGTTGCTTTTAGAAATGCGGAAGTAGTCCGCAATCTTTTGTATCGAACCCATACGAGGTTCGGAGAAACCGCCCTCCCACTGAGAGACGGCACCACGGGAAACGCCCGCAATCGAGGCAAGCTGTTCTTGCGTAACGCCGAACAGTTCCCGCAGTTGGATGATGTTCTCGCGGATACCCATAGCGACCTCCTGTTAACTTCTCTTGCATTTTATTGCAAAATTAACTTGACATGCAATGCTAGAAAAACTAACCTTTGAGACAGTTCGACAAGCGAAGGAGGTGATAAGGCTTGGCGAAGTTCAAAACTCTTCGCGAAGCGCGCGAAGATGCAGGCTTCACGCAGCAATACATGGCTGATGAACTGGGTGTTTCTCGTCCTACATACATAAGGATCGAGGAGAAGCCCGAGAATGCGAGCGTTTTACAGGCGCGCCGCATCTGTGAAATCCTGAGCCGTAGCTACGAGAGCATTTTTTTCGGCAGAAACGCTAGTTAAACTAACCGTAAGGAGAAACAACATGACCAACGCAAGCAACCAGGCCAACATCGGCGCGAATGCCGTCAACGAGCTGCTGGGCCTCGTCGCGAACAGCAGAAACCGTACAGTCATCGACTTCGTGCAAGCGGAGAACGGCTGCATGGAGGAGACGCACGTCAGCCTCAAGCGCCGCATCGCGGCCATGTGGGGCTTCCAGACGAGCGGCATCGAGCTTCTGGAGGCGAGCACGACCTGGTTCGAGCTCGGCGGCATGCAGTTCAACGTCTACAGCTCCGTGCAGTTCAGCGTGAACGGCAAGGGCTGGAGCACCGACTTCAAGACCATCGCGCGCGACACCGCGTACGACGAGAAGGAGTAGGCCATGCTGAACGAGGTGACCGTACGGGGGGGGGTTCACCGCCCTCAACGTGAAGAGCGGCAAGTGCGTGCTGCAGTTTGAGCTGGACCCGAAGTTCCGTGACTTCATCCCCAAGCTGGTGGAGTTCACGGGGCAGATGCTCAACATCCACGTGTACGACGACCAGGAGGTGATGTTCGTGGATAGGGACACCGGTGAGGTCGCCTACGAGGACGCCCCGCTGCTTCTGCCGGGCGTCGCGGGCGAATGACCCCGATACAGCGCGCCATGTGCGACGAGTGCGCCGCCATGATGCGCGAGTTCTACAAGGACCCAGAGAACGAGAGGAAGTTCCAGGAATGGAAAAGATCAAGGGAAAGAGGGTGCGCGTCGCAGCCGGCAAGCGAAAGACGCGCACCGCAACGGTTCACTTCCGAACCGAGACCAGTGTAACACCCGAGCAGCGCCGCGAGAGGCTGCAGGCCGTTTTCGCCGCCCTGTTCGTCTGCGCGTGCATCGCCGCCACATGGGCGCTGGAGGCAACAGTATGGCCGAGGTAGACGCCAAGGCCCAGGCCCTCGTGGCCAAGGCGTGCGGCTGGGTTGCCTCGAACCCCGATACATGGGCGAAGCTGCGCCGCATCTGCTACCGCCTGATGCTGGAGGGCCACGTCATCCAGCGCGACAACGTGTACACCCTGGCGTGCCAGAACGGCATGACCGTGAGCGAGGCCAGCGAGTTCAAGCGCGACCACAACCTGTGGAGCGTGCTGTCCCGCTACATGGTGCTGCAGCGCCCCTCCATGCTGGCCGCCGTGAGCTTCCGCCGCACGCCGGTGGACTCCGTGGACCTGGTGGGCACGTGGGAGGCCATCGTGGGCCCAGCCGTTTTCGCCGCCTCCACGCTAACCGAGGCGCAGGGCATCTACGACAGGGGCGCGCAATGAGGTGCACCGTCACGGTCGAGGGCCGAATGCCGAGCCTGAACGACTACATCAGCGCCGAGCGCGCCAACCGCTACAAGGCGGCGGCCATGAAGAAGCGCGAGACGGCGCGCGTGAGGGCGGCGGCCATGCAGCAGCGCGCGCCGCGCTTCGAGCGCCGGGTGACCGTGCGCACCACGTTCTACGAGCCCGACATGCGCCGCGACGCCGACAACGTGGGCTTCGCGCGCAAGTTCGTGCTCGACGGCCTGGTGGCGGCGGGCGTAATCAAGGACGACTCCCGCAAGTACGTGAAGCAGTGCCCCGACAGGGTGCTCACCGACAGGGCGCGCCCCCGCGTGGTCGTGGAGGTGAGCGACGAGTGACCCGCCGAGACAAGGGCAGGCCACACAGGGCGTGGCGCAAGGCCGACCTCGACCGCATAGCCGAGCTGGCGGGAAAGGTGCCCGCCCGCGAGATTCGCCGCGAGCTGCGGCTGTCCAAGAACCAGTTGGATAACGCGCGGCGCGTGATCAACGCCAGCGGCGGCCACGTGTCCCTGCGCTGCTACCGCCACCGCCTGGAGCTGTGCCCGTCGTGCGGGTGCCGCAGGGCGACCCTCGGCAAGGACGGCATCTGCGAACCGTGCAGACGCCAGCAGCAGCTTGAGGCCATAGAGGCCCGCATAGCCGAGCTGCTGCCGAAGCTGACCGCAGAGGAGCGCCGCACCTACGAGCGCACCGAGTGCGGCCGAGAGAGCCGCGCCGACCCCATGCCGCAGGCCCCGGACACCTCTGGCATGAGCCGCTACGCCGCCGACAAGGCAGCGGAGGCGCACGACGAGGCCATGGAGCGGTGGCTGTGCCGCTACCTGTACCGCAGGGTCAAGGCGGCGCAGAAGCGCAAGGAGCGCATAGAGAAAAAAGTTCCGAAATCCTGAAAAGTTTTTATCACTTTTAGTTTCCCCAGTTAGGAGACCCAAATGCTCACGGAAATCATCAGCAAGACCGTCGCGGACAAGACGGTGGACAGCATCCTGAAGCGCATCGAGCGCGCCGTCCCCGTGCCCGAGCCGGGCGACGGCGGCTTCGACGCCGCCATGCGCCAGGCGTTCAACATGGGGGCCGCCTGCATGGCCGCGCAAATCAAGAACGGCCCCGTGCCCACCAAGCGCATCGCGCTCATGGGCGAGGTGGCCCGCGTGGCGTGCCGCGCCCGCCTGGTGGGCATGGAGTGCCGCGTGGTCGTAGACGAGGAGGCCCGCGCATGCAATCGCTAGAGGAGGTCGCGATCTGCGACGTGTACCCCTACGAGCGCGCCGACGGCGAGCCGATGAACCCGCGCGACTTCACCACCAGGGAGAGCGCCGAGCACATCGCGGGCCTGGCCGCGCAGTTCAAGGCCAACCGCCTCAACCCCGGCCAGCCCGTCATGAAGCCCATCCTGTACAAGGAGGGCGGCATCTACTGGATCATCGACGGCGAGTGCCGCGTGCGCGCCATGAGGGCCATCGGCACCGAGCGTTTCCTCGCCGAGGTCTACGACGACCTGGACGACGCCGAGCTGGCGCGCGTGGAGGCCGCCAAGGCCATGGTGGAGACCGACGCCAAGCTGGGGCTGACCGCCGAGGAGAAGTCGCGCGGCGTGCAGACCATGCTGGCGCTCGACATTCCCGACGAGGAGGTGGCCGTGGCCGCCCGCACCGACGCGGGCACCGTGGCCAAGGCGCGCCGCGCCGCCCGCAGGGTGCAGGACGCCGCCTACGACATGACGCTCGACCGCCTGGCCGCCATCGCCGAGTTCGAGGGCGACGACGAGGCCGTGGCCGAGCTGCGCGACTGCAAGCAGACCGAATGGCAGCGCGTGTACGCGGGCCTGAAGGCCAAGGCCGAGCAGAGGCGCAACCGCGCCGAGGTGGTGGCGGTGCTTGCCGACGCGGGCGTCGAGTTCGTCGACGAATGCCCCGAGGGCTTCGCCGCATGCCGCACGTTTTCCGACTACCGCCCCGACCTGGCGGCGCTGGACGCCTACGTGGCCGACAACGCGGGCGCGGGGCTTCTGGCCGAGGAGACGTCGTTCGGCGTGACCCTGCTGGCGCCGGTGGCCGAGGGGGCCGACGAGGCCGCACAGGCCGCAGCCCAGCGCAAGGCCGACTTCCAGGCCGCCTACGAGGACGGCGCGAAGGCCCGCCGCGAGTGGCTTGCCGCCCACGCGGGCGACCTCAAGTCGATGCGCCGCACGGCTCTGGCGCTGACCGCGTTCGCCATGGAGGCCGAGGCCGTGGAATCGTTCGAGGAGCTGCTGGGCCGACCCATCGACCGCACGCCCACCGAGCTGGCCGTGGCCATGGGCTTGCGGGCAGCGTGGAACATGAGCGGCTGGACGGCCTGGAGCCTCATGGAAGGCGGCAGCTCCGTGTACTTCGACCGAGCGACGGCCGAGAACGTGACCATCATCTACGAGGCCATGAAGGCCGACGGCTACGAGCCGAACGCGGCCGAGACGGAAACCTACGAGGCGTGCATGGCGCGCCTGGGAAGCGAGGAGTAAATGAGCGAAGCAGTTGAGGCCGAGATCATCGAGCCCGAGGAGGCGTCAGAGCTGACCGTGGCGTACTCCCCCGCCGTGATCGAGGCCAACTTCGACGCCCTGGAGGCGCACGTGCGCAGGCTGGTGGCCGACTACGAGGGCGCGACCTACGACATGGGCAAGGACGAGAACGTGAAGGCCGCCAAGCGCGACCGCGCCTACCTCAACGGCATCGCCAAGGAGATAGACGAGCGCCGCAAGGCCGTGAGCCGCGAGTACACGAAGCCCCTGGCCGCGTTCGAGGACAGGTGCAAGGCCGTGGCGGGCATCGCGAAGCAGGCAGCCGACGGCATCAAGGCGCAGCTGGACGAGGCCGAGGAGGAGCGCCAGCTGCGCGCGTACGCCAAGCTGCGGGAGCACTACGAGGAGTTCGCCGGGCTGCTGGCCCCCGTCGTGCCCTATGAGCGTTTCCACGAGAAGCAGTGGACCAACAAGACCTTCGGCGAGGTTAAGGCATTCAAGGCCCTGGAGGCCAAGGTGGAGCGCCTGGCCCAGGACTGGGAAACCCTCAAGGCGCAGTTCCAGGGCGAGCCGTTCTACGACGAGGCCGAGCGCGAGCTGTTCGCCACCCTGGACCTGGGCGCGGCCATAACGGCGGCGCACAAGGCCGAGGAGGAGCGCCGGCGCATCGCCGAGCTGAAGGCGGCCATGGAGCCGGAACCCGTGGAAGAGCCCGAACCCGAACCCGAAGCGGTGCCCGAGCCCGCGGAATGCCAGCCCGCAGAGTTCCCGCAGCCGCTTGAGCAGATGCCCGAGCCGCAGCCCGCGCCCATGCCAGCCCCGGTGCCGCCAGCGCCGCCCGCACCGGCACCCGTGGCCATGGCGGGCGACCCGTGGACGGTCGTGGTGCCGTGCGCCACGCGCGAGCAGATGCAGGGCGTCGCGGCAGCCCTCAAGGCGCAGGGCGTCGTGGGCACCATCATGCACGGCACGGTGGGCCAGGTTTACGAGCGAATGAACGGAGGCTACTAGCATGACCCAGGAACAGCAGTCCATCGACCTCATGGCGGCCGTTGCCCGCGTGCAGCGCGCCGTGGTGGTGCCCAAGGCCAAGTACAACGCTTTCGGCAAGTTCAGCTACCGCAGCTACGAGGACATAGTGGCCGCGCTGAAGGAGCCGTGCGCCAAGGAGGGCCTGGCGTTCTTCATGACCGACGAGCTGGTGCAGATAGGCGACCGCTACTACGTGAAGTCCACGGCGTGCGTGTTCCCCGCCGAGGGCGGCGAGGGCCTGCTGCAGGTGAGCGCCTACGCCCGCGAGGACGAGCACAAGAAGGGCTCCGACGACGCGCAGGTGACCGGCATGGCGTCGAGCTACGCCCGCAAGTACGCGCTGTGCGGCGCGTTCGCCATCGACGGGCAGAGCGATCCCGACGCCATGGAGGAGCAGCCCGCGCCCGAGGAGAAGCAGCCGCCCGCAGACGGCCCCTTCACGGCCCACTGCCGCAGCTGCGGGGCGCGCTACCAGTTCGCCAGCATGCCGCAGTACATGGAGTTCGTGGCCAACAGCCCGTGCTGCCCGCGCCCCGACTGGCAGGTGGAGTAGATGCAGGCGCTCACCGAGGAGCTGGACGAGCTGACCGACAGGCTGGAGGCCGAGCTGAAGACCTGCAAGGAGTCGGGCTGCCAGTACGCCGAGAACGAGGCCGAGTACCGCAAGGCCCTGCGCATCGCCATCCTGAACGAGCGCCAGAAGGGCACGCCCGTCACCATCATCGGCGACGTGTGCCGGGGCCAGGAGCAGATAGCGGAGGCCAAGCGCCGCCGCGACTGCTCCGAGGCCATCTACAAGGCCTCGCAGGAGGCCATCAACGTAATCAAGCTGCGTATCCGCATGGTAGACGCGCAGATCACCCGCATCTGGAACAGCGGGGACGTAACCCAAGGAGGGTATCTATGAGCATCAACCGCGTGTGCATATCCGGCAACCTGACCCGCGACCCCGTGCTGCGCTCCACGTCTGGCGGCATGTCCGTGCTGTCCATGGGCGTGGCCGTCAACGACCGCCGCAAGAACCAGCAGACCGGGCAGTGGGAGGACTACCCGAACTTCGTGGACTGCACGCTGTTCGGCACCCGCGGCGAGAAGCTGGCGCAGTACCTCGCCAAGGGCAGCAAGGTGGCCGTCGAGGGCAAGCTGCGCTACCGCAGCTGGAACGACCAGCAGACCGGCCAGAAGCGCAGCGCGCTGGAGGTCGTGGTGGACGAGCTGGAGTTCATGAGCGGCCAGCAACAGCAGCAGGGCTACGCGCCGCAGCAGTACGCGCCCCAGGCGGCCCCGCAAGCGCCGCAGGCCCGCACGTACGGCCAGGGACGCCCCGCCCCGGCACCTGCGCCGCAGCAGCCCGCCTACGCGCCGCAGGCGGCCACTCAGCAGGCGTACGCGCCGCAGCCGGCCACTCAGCAGGCGTACGCGCCGCAGCAGCCCGCGCCGCAGCAGCAGGCCATGCCGCAGCAGCAGGCCATGCCCGATCTGTACGACGAGGATATCCCGTTTTAGGGAAGGCGACGGCGACACTATGGGCATGGTTATACACGACGACTTCTGGGCGGCCGCGCAGGCCATGCCCGAGAAGCAGCGCGCGCCGTTCATCTACGCCATCGTCGAGTACCGGTTCACGGGCAAGGAGCCGCAGGGCAGCCCCGCGTGGCTGCCTACCTTCCTGGTGCTCAAGGGCAGGCTCGACATGGGCGACGAGAAGAGCGAGCGCGCAAGGAAGGCGGCCAACGCCCGCTGGGGCAACAGGCCGGGGAAGGAAGACGCGGTGGACGATGCGGCGGCACGGGCACAGGACGATGCGCAAGCACGTGCGGGAGCATATGCGGATGCAGATGCGGACGCATATGCGGATGCACATGCAGATGCACATGCAGGCGCATCGAGTTGCGGCAATGCAGAGGTTGAGGTTGAGGTTGAGTATATAGATAACCCCTTAATCCCCTTTGACGAAATCGTGCATGCGCTCAACGAGGCAGCCGGCACCCGCTACCGCTCAAGCAGCGCCAAGACCCGCAGGCTGATACACGCCCGCTGGGCCGAGGGCTACCGCCTCCCCGACTTCCTGGCCGTCATCGACACGATGGCAGCCGAGTGGGCGGGCGACCCGAAGATGGCCAAGTACCTGCGGCCCTCCACGCTGTTCTCGCCGAAGTTCGAGGACTACGTGAACCGCGGCCCGAGGACCCGGAAGGAGGCCGACGGCTATGCCGAGTACGACTGAGTGCCCCCACTGCGGGGCGCAGCTGGAGGTCCGCTACGTGGTGCTGGCTGGCCGCCGCACCTTCTGCGGCTGGAAGCCGTGCGGCTGCCCGGGTGCCGTGGCGGAGCGCGACGAGCGTTCGCGCCTTGAGGCCAGGGCCAAGGCCGAGGAGGCCGCAGCCAAACGCCGCCGGGCCTACGAGCGGGCCGGAATCAAGCCCCGCTTCATGACGGCCGCCTCCCCCATGGCCGAGGGCATTGCCGCGAAGGTTGAGCAAGGGCGCGGGGCGTACATCTGCGGCCCCGTGGGAACCGGCAAGACCCACCTGGCGAGCGCCGTGGCGCGGCTCCTGGTGGACGGCGGCACCAGCGTGAGGGTGACCGACATGCTGGGCGTGCTGGCCGCCATCAAGGGCACCTACGGCGGCGACGGCACCGAGGACGGCGTGCTGTCCAGGCTCTCCCGCGTGGGGTGCCTGGTGCTGGACGACCTGGGCAAGGAGTCCCCCACCGACTGGACGCTGGGGCAGGTGTTCCGCGTCGTGAACGACAGGTACGAGAACATGAGGCCCGTGGTCGTGACCACGCAGTACGGCAAGGGCGACCTCATACGCCGCCTGGCCAAGAACGGCGACGAGGAGACGGCGGTGGCCATCGTGAGCCGCCTGTCGGAGATGTGCGACAAGTACGAGCTGCAAGGCAAGGACAGGAGGCTATCGAATGGCAAACGTTGACACGCTGCCCGAGATCCTGCGCCCCCTCATGGAGGGGCCGAGCATCGAGACGCCCAGGTGCGCCGTGTGCGGCGCGCCGTGGCCGCTCAACCGCCACCACATCGTGAGGCGCGGGGCGGGCAAGCTGTTCCGCGACGGGCGCGAGGTTCCCAAGCCCACGGTGATGCTGTGCGGCAGCGGCAACGGCAGCGGCTGCCACGGGCTGGCGCACGCCAACCGGCTGCACTTCCGCTGGGTCAGGGCCGAGCAGAGGTTCAACCGCCCCGCCCCGCCGGGCTCGGGGCACTGGGAGTACCTGCTGCTGCCGGAACCGACCAAGTACGCGGATGCCCTGGCCATGGACGGCTGGGGTCGGCTGCCGAGGGGCAGGCGGTGCATGTGAGCGGGTACGAGCCTTCAAGCGGGTGGAACCTCCCGCCCGGGTGCTTCGAGTCCGACCCCAGGGCACCGTGGAACCGGCCCGACCCGTGGGAGGGCCGCACGTGCCGGGAGTGCCGCTTCTGCGGCCGCGTGCAGGGCGCTGGCGGCGAGGCCGTGTGCGCCCGCGACGCCATGACGGGCGGCGGCCCCGACGTGGAGGCGGTAGACGAGACAAGCGAGGCATGCGAGTGCTTCGAGTTCGAATAGGAGACGAAACGATGAAGAAGATCTACGCGGTGGCCACGGAGAGCGACGTGGTGCTGGCGTTCGAGAGCAGATCGGACGCAGACGAGTACGCAGGCGAGCACGAAGGCATGGCGGTGCTGCCGGTGCCGTGCGTCGGGGCCTACGAGTTCCCCAGCGAGCGGCCGGAGACCGACTGGGACCGAATCGCGGAAACGCTGCCGAAGGGAGGCGAGCAGGCATGAGGCTCTACGTCATCGGCCCGGTGACGGGCATGCCCGGCAAGAACCGCGCGGCGTTCGAGGACGCGAGGGACAAGCTCGCGGCGATGGGACACCGCGCCGATACGCCGCACGTGCTAGTGCCGGATGGCGCGACCTGGGAGCAGGCAATGCGCATCAGCCTCAACCGCCTGACCCAGCCGAGGCGCGGCGGCGCTCCGCTGTACGACGGAGTTGCACGCCTGCCAGGCTGGCGCGAGAGCAAGGGGGCGGCGCTCGAAGACGAGGTTGCCCGCGCGTGCGGCATCAGGACCATGGATCTGGCGGACTGGCTCGACCCCTCCGCGCCAGCCGCAGCAGGGGCCGCGCAGGACGCCGCCATGCCCTGCTTCGACGTCGGCGAGGTCCGCGTGAAGGTGGAAGTAGACGCGGAGAGCGTCGCGAAGAGCCTGTGCGAGGCGATGAAGCCCGCGCTGCAGATGGCGGTGAGGTAGCCATGGCGCAAAAGGACAAGCCGAAGCGCCGCCCCAGCATCGAGGTGCGGTGCCCGAAGTGCGGGGTGCGCGAGACATGGCACCACCTGCCGAAGGGCGGCGACCGATGCCGGTGGTGCGGCCACCTGTTCGAGGACTTTACCTACCGCAAGGTCGGACCGGGCTCGAAGGAGGGCGCGGAATGACGAACTGGGAGCGTTACTTCGGCACCCCCGAGGCCGCGATGCGCATGGAGGTGCGCATGATGCGCGACGGGCGGCGGTTCAAAATCTCGCTGAGCGAGTGCAACCCCTTCACCACGTGCGCGTTCTCGTCGCGCTGGGTGCGGAACTTCGCCTCGTGGGGCGAGTACCTGGACTGGCTCAAGGCGGAATACGACGACGGGACCATAAGGTGGGAGGACGAATGAACCGCCCGGGATGCAACTGGGGGTGCCTGCTCCTCATAGCGGCAGCCCTCGCCATCGACGTCGCGGCGTTCGTCGCCATGCGCGCGCTGGTGACCGGCCTCATGGCCATGGCCGTGGCGGCGTGCTAGAGACAACCGAATACCGAAACGACTACGGGCCGTCCTGCGGGGCGGCCTTTTCTGCGCCCGGCGACACGCCTGCGACCATATGAGCCGAGAGTTAGGAGACGCATGGCCAGAGGCGAGACATACGAGGAGTTCACGGCGAAGTTCGAGCCGAAGAAGACGACCGACGACTGCTACACCCCGCCGGAGGTGTACGGCTGCGTGCTTGATTGGGCGCACCGCGAGTACGGGTTCGACCTGGCGAAGGTCGCGCGCCCGTTCTACCCGGGCGGCGACTACGAGCGCGAGGAGTACCCGGAGGGGTGCACGGTGGTGGACAACCCGCCGTTCTCGATCCTGAGCAGAATCGTCAAGCACTACCAGGAGCGCGGCGTGGGCTTCTTCCTGTTCGCCCCCACCCTGACGTGCATGGGCATCAGGAACTGCTGCAAGGTCGTCGTGGGCGCGGGAGTGACATACGCCAACGGCGCGAGCGTCAACACCTCGTTCGTGACCAACCTCGACCCCGCCCAGGCGAGGAGCGCGCCCGACCTGCGCGCCGAGCTGGACGCCGCGATAGAGCGCCTGCGCCGCGAGAAGGCCAAGGCGCTGCCGAAGTACGAGTACCCCGACGAGGTGCTGACCGCGCCCATGCTGGCGCGCTACTCCAAGTACGGCATCGACTTCCGCGTAGGCCCGCAGGAGTGCAGCTTCACGAGGGCGCTCGACGCGCAGCGCGGCCAGGGCAAGGCGATATACGGCAGCGGCTACCTCATATCAGAGCGTGCAGCCGCAGAGCGTGCAGCCGCAGAGCGTGCAGCCGCAGAGCGTGC
>CAJKHC010000008.1:0-113699 GCA_905199605.1 uncultured Collinsella sp. | reverse complement strand
ATGCAGCAGGGGCTCTCAATGTTTTATGTCCTGCTCATATCGTCTCTGCCGGCAGCTGGGGACACTCCTTAGTCATTCAAGAACGTCCCCAATGACGAGGCGGGGGATGCGTGCGACAATGGTGGGCGTTGTGTTGTTCGCGCTAAGGAGTTGCCATGTTGTTGTGTCCCGTTTGCCATGAGCCGTTGGTGGACGACGAGCGCGGTGCTGCATGTGCGGGCGGACACCGGTTTGACCGTGCGCGCGAGGGCTATCTGTATCTGCTGCGCTCATCCAAGAGCGGCGACTCCATGGGCGATCCCAAGTCGCAGGCGCGCAGCCGTCGTGACTTTCTGAACCGTGGATACTACGCGCCGTTGCGCGATGCGATGGTCGAGCTGGTGCGCGAGCGGGTGTCTGAACGTGCCGCGTCTACGAACGGCCCCATGACCTTGCTCGATATTTGCTGCGGCGAGGGCTACTACACCAGCGCCATGGGTGCGGTGCCGGGCGTGGATGCTTACGGTTTCGACCTGGGCAAAGAGATGGTGCGCCTGGCCGCCAAGCGCGGCGATGCGACCTACTTCGTGGCCAACATGAAGGATATCCCTGTGGCCGATGGCGCCTTCGATATGGTGACCGAGCTCTTTGCCCCCTTTAACGAGCGCGAGTTTGCCCGCGTGCTGGCACCCGAGGGCTCGCTCTACACCGTGGTGCCGGGTGCCCGTCATCTGTTTGGGCTCAAGGAGGTGCTCTACGACACGCCGTACCTTAACGACGAGAAGCTGCCGAAGACGACCGAGCTCGAGTTGGTGGGAACGCAGCGGGTGTCTGCGAACATTACGCTCCAGACCCAGGCTGACATCGAGGCGATGTTCCAGATGACGCCGTACTACTACCGTACGCGCCCCGCCGACAAAGAGCGCCTGGCAAACCTGGACACCCTTCAAACCGACATCGACTTCATCATCGCCGAGTACCGCCACTAACCTACCAAAAAGGGACAGGTTTATTTTGGCAGGTTTTACCTGGGCAAACGTAAAGGGCCGACCGCGTTGCTGCGCGATCGGCCCTTTTTAGTTGCTTGGCTGCAGGGAATTGTGGGGGGGGACAGGTGACTACAGGCGGTCCTTGTTCTCGGCCTTAACGGCGTGCGCCTGCTGAACAAAGAACAGGTCGTAGACCACGATGACAAAGGCGCCATAGTTGATGGCGTCGCCGCCAAACGCGGGAAGCGTGAGCACGGCCTGCGCAATCGTGGCGAGTGCGGCAACGATGCCGAGCTTAAACGCGCCATCCACCTGCGAGGGCTTGTTGGCGCCCTTGATGCCCGCAACACCTGCGGCGAGATCGATGAGGCCCTTGGCGACAAGCACGACCGTGGCGAGCATGGCGTTCGGCCCGTAGGTGGACTCGAACTTGCCGGTCGCGATGCCGGCGATTCCAATGACGAGACTGGCGATGCCCAGAACAAAATAAATCAGGGCAAGGATTTTGAGTGTCTTGCGAGCGGCGCTCATAACTGGTCCTTTCGATGCGGGCGCGGTGAATCTGTCGCGCCCAGGTTGCGGCATATATGGTGAAGCACATTGTAGTTCAACGCGGCGATGCATGCGCCTGAAAGCGACTCTTGCCTGTGCGGTCCAACCTTTCAAAAAGGAAAGCTGGACGTAAGCCAAATCGATGGCAGCGTATGCGCGGCGCTGCGATGATGAGGCCATGGTAAGAGCTGGACCGAAGGAGGAGCCGTGATGTACGGAGCCAAGCAAGTGCGTGAGCCGCGTTCGTTAGGAAGGCGTATGGGCGATTCTGTGATCGCTGCCGTGTGCACGGGATTGATGGCGGTGCTTTGCATTGGGATGCTGTGGGCCATGTCGCATGTGGGACAATAGCGGACGGTTGGGTGCCGACACATGCGGCGCTCACGTATCCGTTTTGCTTGCTAAGGAGTGCCCATGGGCGTCGTCGATCCCTTTTCTGTTGCTCGGGCTGCTGGGCTCGAGCTCGTGCGGACGTCCGAGGGCCTTACGCTCACCGACGGCACGATGGAGCTGCGTGCCGATTTTACCCGCATGCTTCCGCGGCTCAAGCAGGGCCGTCTGCAGCAAGAGCTGTTGGTAAAGGCTGCGCGCGCAAAAGGCATCGAAAGCCCATGGGCGATTGATGCCACGGCGGGCTTTGGCGAGGATTCGCTGCTGCTGGCTGCCGCGGGCTTTACCGTCGATCTGTATGAGCAGGATTGCGTGATCGCGGCGCTCCTCAAGGATGCCTTGGATCGCGCGGCGGATGATCCGGCGCTTGCGGCTGCCGTGGCACGCATGCGCTTGCATGCGGGCGAGGACAGCATTGCCGGCCTTCGCCATACGGCTGAGCTGGTCGAGCGCGGTGAGCTCGCGGCTCCCGATGTGGTGTATCTGGATCCCATGTTTCCCGAGCGCACCAAGAGCGCGGCGGTGAAAAAGAAGTTCCAGCTCTTGCACCATCTGGAACAGCCGTGTGCCGATGAGGAGACGCTGGTTAAAGCTGCGCTTGCAGTGCGGCCGCGCAAGGTCGTTATCAAACGGCCGGTGAAGGGCCCATTGCTTGCCGGCGTCAAGCCGAGCTATCAGCTTGCGGGCAAGGCCGTCCGCTACGATGTTTTGGTGCCGCCGCGCCCGTAGCCTGCGCGTGATGGCCGGCGATGTGTCGGTGCCGTGCCGCTGCGTCGATGCAGCGCCTATTTCCAAGGGTGCGACGTCAGGTGCCACCCGCCGCAGTATTCACATTTGTAGCAGGCCAAGCCACGCCGTCCACGGTTTTCGCAGTCGGCCATAACGGCCTCGGCCTCGGCGCGTGTGTCGTACCGGTTTTTGCGCTCGCACGACTTATAGCGCCAAGCCTCATCGCGCTCGGCGTCCAGGGCGTCGCGGCGCTCGTCCTCGCGCGCAAACAGGTCGCTCATATCGCCGCCGGTGGCAGCGCCCAAAAACTCGCTTTTGGCCTTTGACCAGGCGGCTCGCTTTTTGCTTCCCATCCGCTCCTTGCCCTTTCCAAACGCTGGTATGATTGCTCAATCAAAGTGATACCAATAAACGTGAGGTCGCCGCGTGATGATCAGAAAAACCCTCGATACCGACATTCCCGCCGTCATGGCTATCTATGACGCGGCCCGCGCCTTTATGCGCGCGCATGGCAACGCCACGCAGTGGCCCGAGGGCACGCCTTCGGCCGAGCAGCTGGCTGCCGATATTGCCGCTGGTGGCAGTTACGTGTGCGAAGTCGACGGCCGCGTGGTGGCGACGTTTGCCTTTTTACCGGGTCCGGACGAGTGCTATGACGTGATTGAGGACGGTCAATGGCGCAGCGACACTCCGTATGCCGTGCTGCATCGCGTGGCATCCGACGGCACCGTGCACGGTATCGCGGCCGCGATGTTTGCCTTTGCCAAGGAGCGCGCCGACCATCTGCGTATCGACACGCACGCGGACAACCTGCCCATGCAGGGCGCGAGCATGAGGGCAGGGTTCGAGCGCGCCGGCGTCGTGTATGTGTCGGACGGCACGCCACGCGTTGCGTTCGACTGGCTGCGCGAGGCATAAGAGCGGGGGCACGCATCAATACTTCATGGACATGAAAAAGGCCCCGGGTGGGGCCTTTTGATCGCTGCGCTGTTAGGGGAGGTGCCGGCTTTCGCAAGGCGCGAACCTGCGAAAATCGCCGCGCGGCAACGCGGGGCGATGAGCTCGGTCGGGGGATAGGGCCCGCTTCGCCCGCCGGCCCGTAAATTGTATCATCCAGTGTGGAACGAGAATGCCCGTTGCCGCGTGCGATGGGCTTGCAATAAGAGGAGAGCCATGTCGAAGCAAGCGGTCGTTGGAATCTTGGCGCATGTCGATGCCGGCAAGACCACGCTGGCCGAGGCCATGCTGTTCAACGCGGGTCGCATTCGCAAGCGCGGCCGCGTTGACGATGGCGATTCACACCTGGACACCAACGCGATCGAGCGCGAGCGTGGCATTACGATCTTCTCGTCGCAGGCCGTGCTCGACCATGGCGATACCCACGTCATGCTCGTGGATGCGCCGGGGCATGTCGATTTTTCTGCCGAGGCGGAGCGCACGCTGCGCGCACTCGACTACGCGATTTTGGTTGTGGGCGCCAATGACGGCGTGCAAGGGCACACCGAAACCCTGTGGCGCCTGCTTGCGCGCTATGACATCCCGACGTTCATCTTTATCAACAAAATCGACTTGGAGCATCCCGGCCGCGATGTTTTGCTGGCACAACTTAGGCAGCGTCTTTCCGAGGGCTGCCTGGATGCCGGCGAACTGCTGGCGGGCGGCGCCGTTCAGGAGGACGCTGCTGCGTTGGACGAAGCGGCGCTCGAGGAGTTTCTTGAAGCGGGTGAGCTTTCTGTCGCAACGCTGTCGCGCATGGTTGCCGAGCGCAAGCTCTTTCCCTGCTTTGCCGGCTCGGCGCTCAAGGACCAAGGCGTTGACGAGCTACTGGATGGTATATGCGCGCTGATGCGTGAGCAGGCGTGGCTCCCGGAGTTTGCCGCGCGCGTCTATCGTGTCAGCCGCGGGGATCGTGGCGAGCGCTTGGCTTGGGTTAAAGTGACCGGCGGCACGCTGCGCGCAAAACAGATGATCAGCGGGCATTCTAGTGCCGAGGCGTGGGAACAGAAGGTCGATCAGGTACGCATCTATAACGGCGAGAAGTATGAGCTTGCCCAAGAAGTTGCTGCTGGCGGTATTTGCGCCGTGACGGGTCTTGCGCACGTTCGCCCAGGGGACGCCCTGGGCGCGGAGTCCGCGGGCGATGCGCCCGTCATTGCGTCAGTCCTCACCTATACGGTGCTGCCGGGCGAACACGACGCCCATACGGTGTTCAAAGCATTGACTGAGTTGGCGGACGAAGATCCCATGCTCGGCGTAAGCTGGAATACGCATCTTGAGCAGATTCACCTGCAGTTGATGGGCGCCGTGCAGCTCGAGGTCGTGCAGCGCGTGCTGGCCGATCGTTTTGGCCTTGCGGCCGAGTTTGAGCCCGGCGGCATTCTCTATAAGGAGACGATCTCGCAGCCGGTCGAGGGTGTGGGCCACTTTGAGCCGCTGCGCCACTATGCCGAGGTGCATCTGCGTCTGGAGCCGTTGCCAGCAGGTTCGGGCGTGCAGTTTGGCACCGTGACCTCGACCGACGAGCTCGATCTTAACTGGCAGCGTCTGGCACTCACCAACGCCATGGAGCGCGACCACCTGGGCGTGCTGACCGGCTCGCCCATCACCGATGTGCGCATTACGCTTACGGGCGGCCGCGCGCATGCCAAACACACCGAGGGCGGCGATTTTCGCCAGGCCACGTACCGCGCGATTCGCCAGGGTTTGATGCGGGCGCGCGAGGCCGGCGCAGACGTGTTGCTGGAGCCGTGGTACCACTTTGAGCTCGAGGTGCCGGGGGAGTGCGTGGGCCGGGCGCTCTCGGATGCCACGCGCATGGGTGCCGAGTACGAGCCGCCGGCAATGGCGGGCGAGAGGGCGAAGCTTGTGGGTCGCGTGCCGGCATCCGAGGTGCAGGATTATGCGCTGGAGGTAGCTGCCTACACGAGCGGTCGCGGACATCTGTACCTGGAGTTCGCCGGTTATGCGGCTTGCCATGATGCCGAGCGCGTCATCGAGGCGGCCGCCTATGAGCCCGAGGCCGATCTGCCCAACACGCCCGACTCGGTCTTTTGCGCCCACGGCGCCGGCTACACGGTCAAATGGTACGACGTGCCCGCCGCGGCGCACGTAAAGGTCGATCCCGCCACCTTCCGCCCCTGGCGAGCAGCCGACGCCGAGTTTTTCGGCCACATGTGACAAAGGGGCAGCCCCTTTGTCACATGCTATTGGTATAACTCGGTACAAGTTGGTATAACTATTACCAGGGTTTGCCAATCCGAGGAGGCCGACATGAATCCAAATCCCTTTAAGCCAACGGCAGGCAAGCGGCCTCCGATGCTCATCGGTCGCGAGTCGGTCGTCGAAGATTTCGAGGAAGGACTCGACAACGGCGCCGGAGCGCCGGGCAGGCTCATGCTCATTACGGGAAACCGCGGCTGCGGCAAGACGGTTCTCCTGCGGGAGCTGCAACGTCTAGCCAATGAGCGCGGATGGGCGGTTGTCTCCGATTCCGCTTCGCTTGGCTTATGCGATCGCCTGGCCGACGCGCTTCGCTCGAATAAACCCGTTGTGACGTCAATGGAGTTTGGGCCGTCGTTTGGTCGGATGTCGGTCGAGGCGGCTCGGGCAAAGGGCCAGACGCTACGGGGGCTGGTCAACGAGCGCCTCAAGAAGCTCGGTCCAGGCAAGGGCATACTGTTTGCGATTGACGAGGCACAATCTGCGTCTATCGAGGAACTGGCGGCTCTTGCCGTTCTCTATCAGCAGGTGCTCGGAGATCAGGATGCCACGGGCTTGTCCGATAGCGACCAGCGCGGTCTTGCGCTGGTGTTCGCCGGCTTACCCAGTATGGTAGACGATTTGCTCGAAGAGCCGAGCGTGACGTTTTTGCGGCGTGCCCAGCAGCGTACGCTGGGGGCGATATCTTTGCCCAAGGTGCGCGATTCATATATCCAGACGGTTAAAGACGCTGGCCTTTGCGTTGACGCGGAGACGGCGGACCTTGCGGCACACAAGAGCATGGGGCATCCCTATATGGTTCAGCTGGTGGGATATTACATGTGGCGCTCTGCTGTCCGGCGCAACTCGCGAGTCATTGAAAGACGCGATGTCGAGGATGGCCATGCGGATGCCGTCTCCGAGTTCTACGAAGCGGTCGATGCGCCCCTGTATTACGGGCTGCGCAGTCCACAGCGCCTTTTTATCGAGGCCATGGCTACTGAAGAGGGTAAGCCGACGCGCATGGCGGATATCATTGAGCGCTGCGATCGCACTCAGAGCTGGGCGAGTAAATATCGCGCAAGCCTGATTCGCGAGCGCGTCATCGAGGCCGCCGGATACGGCCTTGTGCGGTTTACCGTGCCCATGCTGGGCGAGTATATCCGCGACCGCGTTTTATGGCATGAGTAGGGTGATAAAGGTGACGGAACAGAAGATGAGCCCGCAGGCTATCGAGGTGCGCGGTGCGCGCGTCCATAACCTTAAGGACATCGATATCGATATTCCGCTGGGAAGGCTCGTGGGTATTGCTGGCGTGTCGGGGTCGGGCAAGAGCTCGCTGGCGCTGGGAGTTCTTTATGCCGAGGGCTCGCGCCGTTACCTGGAGGCGCTCAGCACCTATACTCGACGTCGCCTGACGCAGGCCGAGCACGCCCAGGTGGACGAGGTATTGCACGTACCGGCGGCACTCGCGTTGCATCAGCGTCCTAGTGTGCCAGGCGTGCGCTCGACCTTTGGTACCATGACCGAGCTCAACAATAGCCTGCGTCTGCTCTTTAGCCGTTGCGCCCATCACGTGTGCCCACATTGCGGTGCGCGCGTGGAGCCGAGCCTCAACGTGGCCGCAGGCCTGTCGCTCACGTGCCCCGCATGCGGCCGCGAGTTCTACGCGCCGAGTGCCGAGGACCTTGCCTTTAACAGCGGCGGCGCGTGTCCTACTTGCGGCGGTACCGGCGTCATGCGCGAGGTGGACGAGGCGAGTCTGGTGCCCGACGAGTCAAAGACCATCAACGAGGGCGCGGTGCTTCCCTGGGGCACGCTCATGTGGGATCTGATGAAGCAGGTGGCTGGCGAGATGGGTGTGCGCACCGACGTGCCGTTTAACCAGCTCACGCCTGTCGAGCGCGATATCGTGTTTCATGGTCCGGCGGTTAAGAAACACATTCTCTACGTTCCCAAAAACGGCGAGGGCGCCACGCCGCTCGACTTTACCTATTACAACGCCGTCTATACCGTTGAGAATGCGCTCGCCAAGGTTAAGGACGATAAGGGACTTAAGCGCGTAGCTCGCTTTTTGCGCGAGGGCCCGTGCCGCGATTGCGGCGGCACGCGTCTCTCCGAGGCTGCGCGCCAGCCCCAGGTGCGTGGTATCAATCTGGCACAGGCGGCGGCCATGACGCTGGGCGAGGCGATTGAGTGGGTGCGCGAGGTGCCTTCATCCTTGCCGACCGAGATGCGGCCCATGGCGACGGACATCTGCGATTCGTTTTTGAGCACGGCGCGTCGCCTGGTCGACCTGGGGCTCGATTACCTTTCGCTCGACCGCGCCGGTGCCACGCTATCCACAGGTGAGCGCCAGCGCGTGCAACTTGCCCGCGTGGTGCGCAACCGATCGACGGGTGTGCTCTATGTGCTGGACGAGCCCTCGATCGGTTTGCATCCTGCCAATGTCGACGGTCTGGTAGGCGTGATGCGCGATCTGGTGGATGACGGCAACACTGTGGTTGTTGTTGACCACGATACGCGCGTTCTAGCGGAAGCTGACTATCTGGTCGAGATGGGCCCCGTTGCCGGAGCAGGCGGTGGTAATGTGATTGCTGCAGGTACGGTGGACGAGGTCGAACAATCGCAGGGCAGCCGCATCGCCCCGTTCTTGCGCTCGGACCCCAAGCGTCTGCGCCCGCAGGTGGCTGACGACGAACTGTTCGACCTAGGCCATATCCGCATGGCGACCGATGCCATCCATACCGTCAAACCACTCGAAGTCGATATCCCGCGCGGCCGCCTTGTCGCGGTGACGGGTGTTTCGGGTTCGGGCAAGACGACACTGGTGCTCGAGACGCTCATCCCGGCACTCAAGGCGCAGGCAGCCGGCGAGCGCCTGCCCAGGCACGTGCGTTGGATCGATGCCGAGGGTATCGCGCGCGCCAACCTGATTGACGCCACGCCCATCGGTGCCAACGTGCGCTCGACGGTGGCGACCTATGCCGACATCCATGACGAGCTGCGCCGCGCCTTTGCCCGTACGCCCGAGGCCAAGGAGGCAGGGTATAAGGCGGGCGCCTTTAGCTACAACACTGGCACCTTGCGCTGTCCTACGTGCGATGGCACGGGTTCGATATCGCTTGACGTGCAGTTTTTGCCCGATGTCGAGATCGTCTGCCCTGCATGCCGCGGCTCGCGTTATGCCGACGCAGCCTCGTATATCCATCGCGAGGGCAAGGACGGCAGCCTACTTACATTGCCGCAGCTCATGGATATGAGTGTGGACGAGGCCATTGACGCCACGTTGGGACTCAAGAAAGTCCAGGCGCGCTTGCAGACCTTGCACGACCTGGGTTTGGGCTACTTGACACTGGGCGAGCCCACGCCGGCGCTCTCGGGCGGCGAGGCGCAGCGACTTAAGCTTGCGAGCGAGATGGGCCGCGTGCAGGACGATGCCGTATTCGTATTCGACGAGCCCACGATCGGCCTGCATCCGCTCGATGTTCAGGTGCTGCTGAGTGTGTTTGACGGCCTCGTTGCCAAGGGCGCCACGGTTATCGTGATCGAACACGACCTCGACCTTATCCGTAATGCCGATTACGTGATCGACATGGGCCCGGGCGGCGGCGACGCAGGCGGACAAATCGTCTGTGTCGGCACGCCGGGCGACATCGCTGCCTGCTCCGCAAGCATCACCGGCCGCTACCTCTAACCGAATGTGACAAAGGGACTGTCCCTTTGTCACATTCCCGTTAAAGCCAGCATCTGTCGGCATGGCGCTTGAACAGTTTTCGCGTGAGGGTCAAAATGGCCTCAACCCATTCGCGAAATTTGCACGCCCTATAGTGAGTGGGCTCTCGCTTGAGCTGATGCTGCCAAGAGGCAGCCGATAGGGGCAATTATGGACAATCGAATCTTTGGGTATGCGCGTGTCTCTTCCGCAGACCAGAACCTGGGCCGCCAATTAGACGCGCTGGCAAGGTTTCCCGTGCAACGGAGCCAGATTTATGCTGACAAGGCAAGCGGTAAGGACTTTAAGCGTCCCCAGTACCAGCGTCTTCTTCGCAGGCTGCGCGAAGGCGACGTTCTCGTGATCAAAAGTATCGATCGTTTGGGCCGCAATTATCGTGAAGTCCTCGATGAGTGGCGACGCATCACGGTGGATAGGAATGCTGCCATCGTGGTGCTTGATATGCCATTGCTCGATACGCGCGAGCAGCCTGATGGCATTACGGGAACGTTCATGGCGGATCTGGTTCTTCAAATCTTGAGCTATGTGGCGCAGCTAGAGCGCGAAAACATCAAGCAACGCCAGGCGGAGGGCATCGCGTCGGCGCGTTTGCGTGGCGTGAAATTTGGAAGGCCGGCATTCGAACGCCCAGATAGCTATCGCGATGTCATCAAATTATTCGAAGGGGGAGAGGTAACGAGGCGAGAGGCTGCTGCGCTTTTGAACGTCAGCGTCTCGACGTTCGATCGTTGGAGACGGGCGGACGCGACCAGTTTTGACCGTTTGTCGTCTGCTCGTCCTCTTTAGCTAGACATTTTGACGAGGGGAGTTAATTACACAGAGCCCACTCCTTCCCTCGATGTTTATCCAGTTCACGCCCTTGAACCAAATAGTGCCACCGCGTTGCCAATTCGTCTGCTTTTTGACGAGGGCTATATATCGTGTTTTGTTTTGTATTTAAAGGAGGACGAAATGAAAAGGCGTTATGGAATGGCTCTGGTGACCGCGCTATTTGCGATGGTGTTTTGTGGGGCGCTTCTGCTGAGCGGCTGTTCGCAGTCTGAGAAGAAAAATGATGAACCTGATTATGCCGATGACCGTGCAATGGCTGTGATTGCTCAAGGTTATCAAAAGCGGTCGGATTATATCGAATCGCTTGGAGAAGATGCTGATCTAAGCTCGAATAAAGTGCGAAAAGAGATAATTAAAACCGAGATCGATAACGACAAAGAACTCAAAAAGGCGCCTTTTAAAGACGCTAAGATGCAGGAAGATGTCATCGCCTATCTCAACCTGCTTGACAATCAGCTTGATGTTACCAAGAAGTATGCGGAATCTGATCCTAAGTACTACGAGGAATGGGAAAAGGCCTACGACGCACGATCCGCACAGCTTAAGAAACTGGTCGATCGATATGACTTAACAGTCGATGACGAGTATCAAGATGAGTTTGACGAGCTAATTAAGAACGGTAGGACCGTAGAGGAGAAGACGCATAACGATGAGGTTATCAACGGTTTGCTCTCATCGGCGAATTTTGAGAAAAGTGATGATGGCTACGGTCTCTATACGTACACCGCAATCGTCGAAAATACCTCTGACATATCGTTCGAAAACGTTTATCTAAACGTTGCCCTTTACGATGCCGATGGTGTGAGGGCGGAAGAATGCTACGCAGATACATCTGCCTGGGCGCCTGGCGAGAAGGTGAAGTTTGAGGTAATGAGCGAGGTTGACGCCTCGAGGCTTGCGCCGACGGTGTCGGGTTACAGCGTCAAGGAATAGTTCGCGGGAATTGAAAAGAAAGCGCGGCCGTTTTCTTTGAACGGTCGCGCTTTGCATTGAGCCGTTGACGGAATGATTCGTGCCATCATGCTCGCGCTGGAAGATGATGGGAACGTCGGGGCAATAAAGGAAAGGTGAAACAGGATGGCAAAAACAAAATTTCTTACAACGATACCGCAAAAGGTTGCCTTTGGCGGGTTAGTCGTTGTTACGGTTCTAGCGGTTGCCTGGGGTATCTGGATGTCATTGACGCGTAATCCTACAACGATCAGCGATGATTCGATTCGCGAGGAGATCACGCCAGTCGTTAAGCTCGTGACGTACGAGTACAACTTCACCCAGCTGCTTTCAATTGATGAGGCGGGCAATCCGCTTGGGTGGGAAAACCCCTTTACGTCTAAGCGATATGTCGCAACGATTGACGGCAAAGCTGACATCGGGATCGATGCCGATAAGATGAAGGTTACAATCGTACGGGCTAATATGGCCGATAAGAATTCAGAGGTCAAGAGCGTAAAGGTTATACTGCCTCACTCGGAGATCACCTCGTTCTCGACAGACCCCAATACGCTTAAGAAATATGTTGAGGACAATGGCTTTCTTAACTGGAATCAAGTAAGCACGGATGATCTAAACACGTTATTGAAACAGGCAAAGAAAGAGCAGACCAAGAAGGTCAAGGAAAGCAATATGCTCCAAGAATCTGATGATAGAGCCTGCGCCCTTATCGAAAAACAGGTCAAAGCCTTATGCGGCGATGACGTCAATGTTGACGTTGCGTTTGAGTAGGGGTGAATAGCATGTTGGATAAACGGCAACAGATCGCTGGGGCCGGCTCGCTTCTGATCGGGCACTACACCACCTTTCTCGACACTACCTTCAACTCGGCATTTGGCGATGAATATACGGTTGATTTCGACTATCGGAAATAGGAGGTCACAATGGAGGATAAAGACGATCTGGCTGTTGTCGAAAGGGAGGAGCCGCCGCGACATAAGCAGAGTTTTGATATCCGTAAGGCCGCTGCCGGGTTGGTTGATGGCGCCGGAAGCGCGATGGCGGGCGCGGTTGCAACCGTACAGAAAGTTGCCGATGGTGCAATGCGTGCTGCAACTCCGCTGGTCGATGACGCCTTGGCAGCTATTGCTGATGCGGCCGATGGTGCGGCAGGTACTGCTGCGGATATCGGTGACGCGGTCAACGATTGGGCATACCAGCAGCAGCTTAATAGATACAGGCCGGTAACCAAGGAGACCTATCAGAGTCCTTCATTCCATTTGCCGAACATGATTCGAATTGTTGACGGAAATGAGCGCCGGGGCATCGACGCCTGTAGAGATGCTATTGGTTGGCTGGATACTGTTAAGGGCACGCAGATTTTCAATCTGTACCGCGAGGCAATCGGGGATAGCGAATTGTCTTTCTATCCTAAACCATCTCTTTACTCCACATATTACATAGATGCTTTTGATCGGTCTCGCTTTGTTGAACTTGACTCTTATTTTGCAACCATGCAACAAGACAAGATGGCCGAGTTGAGACGGATTGCGTTCATGCTTGGCGCGAAGCGCTGCAAGCTGGAGGTGACGGAGTACGAGGAAACTCGGCGAGGCCGCCAGGTTAAGGGAAATGCCAAGGCGGGAAAGAAGGGCTCGGTTCGAATCGACGGTTCCTTGAGCGATTCAACGAGAAGCGAGAAGAAAATTCTGTTTACACAGGAATTTGAGGGTGACATGGTTCCACAGCGCCCTGAGCTCCATTGGTATGCCCATGACTCAGATGTTCTCTTGTTAATTGAGACGAGATGTGGTGGAGAGGATAAAAACAAGGCGAAGAGCTATCGGGTCGAATTGAAAAGTGAAACGACCATGACCATGTCTGTATCACTTGCTATGGCTATCGACGAGGCATGCAGCAAACTGAACATAAGGGCGAATTCGAGCCTGACAAGCCAAGCTAAGCGAGAACTCCGGCAATCGTTTGTATTTGAAGTTGAATTCTGATGTGTGGGGACCATTTGCTGCGGGGTTCCTGTCCTTTACGGGGTGGAAGCATAGAAACCCATACGGTGCAACTCAGTAAAAGTTAGTAATACACTGGCATCTTTTCTAGTTAAAAGCGTTTAAAACCGGTTAATTCCATTTAAATCAGTAGGTGCAATATGTGACAAAGGGACAGTCCCTTTGTCACATTCCGGGGAAGTTTGTCTGGCGCAGGGCCTCGTAGAGGACGATGGCGGCGCTGTTGGAGAGGTTGAGTGCGCTGATGCGGTAGTCGTCCGGATTGACGAAGTTGCCGCAGATATCCTGCTGAAGGATGGCCTCGTGGCCGCTCTCGCTATGCCCGAGCGCCTCCTCGTGGGCTTCCCAGGCCTCGGCGTTATCGAGCGAGTCGCAGTCGCGCAGCATGGGGATGCGCTCGCAGCGCGCAGGCGCTGCGGCGAGCAGCTCTTCGGGAATCCCCGAGCTCTCGCTGCCAAAGACCAGATAGTCACCGTCGCGGTAGGTGCTTTGCGCATAGGTGCGGCGCGCCTTTTTGGTCAGCAGATGCAGGCGTTCATCGGCGGGGGAGAGGCCGTTGCACGTAAGGAAATCCTCCCAGCCGGCATAGGTCGTCACGTCCAAGTTTTGCCAGTAGCCCAGGCCGGCGCGACGCACCGTCTTGTCGTCGAGCGAAAAGCCCAACGGCTCCACCAGGTGCAGGCGGGTACCGGTGACCACGCAGGTACGGCCGATATTGCCCGTATTGGCCGGAATCTCGGGCGCATACAGCACGATATTGAACATGAATCTCCTTGGCTCAGAATGAAAAACCACCACGAAGGGGACAGGCACCTTCGTGGTGGTTTGGCGGTTACGTGGCAGAAAATGCTCGCTTCGATAGCCTAGGCGCGGTGCCAGTCGGTCAGGCAGGCATCGAGGGCGGCGATGAGCGCATCCTTGTCCATGTGACGGCCGATGATGCACAGGCTCGTCATGCGGTCGCCCGTCTCGTCGTCCCAAATCTGCATGATCTCGGGGTTCTCGTCGATAATCTTCTGCTTCTCGCCCTCGGGCGCAGAGTCGACAAACAGACCGTTCTCCATCAGACGCATCTGGTGGCCGGCCTGCTCAAACATGTAGCACATGTCCGGATCGCCGGTCTGCCACAGCGGGCCCTTGACGCGAATGACCTCGTCGGGCCACTCCTGCTCAACAAAATCGGTGAACTTCTGCAGGTCAAACGGCTTGCGGCGGGAGTACACAAAGGTCTCGATGTCGTACTCGAGCACCTCGGGGTCGTCGTGCTCCTCGGGATGCTCCATGGCCTCGATCCAGGCGGCGGAGTTGTAGGCGCGCATAAAGTCGAAGCGGTCGGTGTCGAGCAGCTCCTCCATGGGGACCTCGCCGTTTTGGGCCTCGACAATCACGGCGTCCTTCTGCAGGCTGCGCACGATGGCCTTGAGCTCGGCAATCTGCTCAGGCGTGACGGTATCGGTCTTGTTGAGGATCAGCGTGGAGCAAAACTCGATCTGCTGAATAAGCAGGCTCTCGATGTCGTCCTCATCGATATCCTCGGCGAGCAGGTCGCGACCGCCGTTGAACTCGTCGTACATGCGGGCGCAGTCGACCACGGCCACGATGTTGTCGAGCGCGAGCTTGGGCTCGCCGCCCACCTTGGCCTCGTCGCAGAAGCTCGAGATGGTGTAGGCGATGGGGATGGGCTCGCAAATACCCGAGGCCTCGATGATGATGTAGTCGAAGTTGCCCGAATCGGCGATGCCCTGCAGCTGGTTGGCCAGGTCGTCCGAAAGCGTGCAGCAGATGCAGCCGTTGGTGAGCGGGATGAGGTCGTCGGTCTCGGAAAGGCCGCCGTCGGCGATGAGGCTGGCGTCGACGTTGATCTCGCCGATATCGTTGACGATTACGGCGGCGCGGATGCCGCCGTCGTTAGCGAGGATGTGGTTGAGCAACGTGGTCTTGCCGGCACCGAGGTATCCGGTAAGCATGATGATCTTCACGGGTTTGTTGGGCATGTGCCCTCCTTTGTTAGACATGGCTTACAGTTGAATCTTATGCCAAACGCCTGCTCTTATACCCACGCGCTGGCAAATAACACAGGCTACTCCCAGGCTCCCCATACATCGGGGCAATAACCGACGGTGGCCTTTTTGCCGTTGCGCACGATGGGCTCGGCTAGAACCTGCTGATTCTCGAGCAGTTTATCGAAGCGCTGACTGGGGGTGAGGTGCTGGATGAGCGCGAGCGTCTCCTCGTCCTTGGCCCTGGGGTTGAGCAGCTTGTCGATGCCGCCGACCGCCTGCATCACGCTTGTGAGCTCGCCTTTGCTCATCTCCTTTTCCTTAAGGTCGATAAACTGCACCTTAATGCGGCGCTCCTTAAAGAAGCGCTGTGCTTTCTTGGTGTCGAAGGACTTCTTAGTCCCGAAGATTTGAATATTCATGGCCCCGCCGTTCTAACGAATGAAGTTGGTGCGCTCGCGATCGGCCTCGGGGGCTTCGATGCCGGCGGCCTGTCCTGCCTCGATGCAACGCAGGAGCCATGCCATGTTTTTGCCGATGTTTCGCATAGTGGCAAGGCCCTCGGCGTCCTGGGCGGCCTCGCCCGGCATGGCACCAAAGACGTTGTTCCAGTACGTGGAGGCCACCACGGGCATCTGGTTGATGGTGAAGTACTTGTTGAGCACGTCGAACGTGGTCGACGTGCCGCCGCGGCGGGCAACGGCGACCGCGGCACCCGGCTTGTGCGCAAAGGCCTTGCTGCCAGCATAGAATGCGCGGTCGAGAGCCGAGAGGATGCGTCCGCTGGGATGCGCATAGTAGACGGGGGAGCCAAAGACAAAGCCATTTGCCTGCTCGGCGGCAGCGATCAGCTCGTTCACCACGTCGTCGTCAAAGGTGCAGCGGCAATCGAGCTTGCCGCACTGGCCACAGCCAATGCAGTCGCGAATGGGCTTGGCGCCCAGCTGGAACACCTCGGTATCGATGCCCTCGGCGTTGAGTTGCTCGGCGACCTTGGCGAGTGCGCGGGCGGTATTGCCGTTTGCCTTGGGACTGCCATTGACCAAAAGAACCTTCATCACAAACTCCCTCTGCTGTCGGTGACTTCTGCGGAGGATTATCGCACGATAAGGCAGATGGCGCGGGGCGCGATACGAAACGGCTCGTGTTTCACATCGCGCCCCACGACGCTAGTTCAGTTTGGTGCCCGGTACCTGCGACGCTTCTTCAAGTAGCACTTTGAGCTCATTCAGAACGGAAACGGGCTGTCGGTCGACGGCGTCCAGATGAAGCGTGGCCACACGAAGGGGCGGCTGATATTCAAATGAGCCAAAGAGCACGGGAGAGCCCAGGAACCGCTCGATTTCCTCTGCGATCGCGTCGGTCTCTTCGGGATCGAATTCGTCGAAAAGCGCCACGAACATCGGTCCGGTCGAGCGGAACAGACGACCCTTACCGCGCGAACAATCCATGAGGCAGGCGGCACATTCTGCCAAAACGCGGTCGCCCGCATCAAAGCCAAATCGGGCATTTACCTTTGCGATATCGTCGATTTTAATGGCGATTAAGCTCGCCTTGCGCGCCACGCGACGCATTTCGCCAATGGCGTTGACCAGGGCGTGGATATCGCCCAGACCGGTCACGGAATCGGTCGTATCTGCCAAGCTTCGGTTGATGATAATGCCCACATACATGTTGGGCTCGGTTTCGGTGCTATCCAGGCGGTAACCCGTACAATCGCACAGCGCATATTTTCCGGCGGTATTCAGGACTCGATACTGCATGTAATGGAAGTGCCACGCGCCGTTTACCACCATATCGAGCTCGCTGCGCACGTTGTCGCGGTCTTCGGGGTGAACGCGGGCAAGCCACATATCGAGTGAGTTGTAGGGATGCTGGGAGGGTAGGTCGAAATCGCGCACGGCATTAATCGACCATTGCGATTCGCCGGTATCGAGGTTAAGGATAAACGGATAGCGCGTCTCGGAGCTCATGGAGATCGCTTGGAACACCCGGTCGTTGCAGGGAGGCTGATTGGCGATCGGGCGCATGGATGCGTCGTTTTCCTTCGGCTGCTGCACACGGTGCATGAGCTTGTAGCGATACATTTTGCGGTCGGCGTCCTTTGTCATCTGGCGACGCGTATCGCCTGCCAGCGGGTCGACGCGCGAGCAGCCAAAGCTAAAGCTAGCGATCATGGGCGCTTTGCCGCCCGATATTGCCTCGATAAGGTTGGCGCGCGTCCGCTCCAGGCGCTGCTCGAGTTCGGATTCGTCTGTCGTGGGGGATATAAGTACAAATTCGTCTCCACCGATACGGAACAGCAGGTCATTGGGTTCCATTGTCTCGGTAAGCGCGCGGCAGATGCTCAGAATGTAGCGATTGCCCTCGGCGTGGCCAAACGTATCGTTGCAGTGCTTGAGGTGGTCGATGTCAATATAGGCGCAGGTGAAGGGAACACCTTTGCGCCAGAGCTGGTCGATATGGCAATCGAGCCCACCACGGTTGCCAAGATTGGTGAGTGAATCGATATAGGCGCCGCGCTCAAGCAGCTCGCGTTCTTGCTGCAGGATGGCAAATGTCTTCTGTAACTGCTCGCCGATGGCGCACAGTTCCGTGGGCAGCGCGGCAACATCGAGCTCGGCGGTCGAGACCCCGTTCGCAAGTCGCTGAAGATAGGCAATGATTGATTGCTCGCCCAGGCGATACGGCTCGTTCATGATGGATAACCTCCTTGGGCACAACAGTGGTTTGTATCATATTCCCAATTCGGTTTGGATTGGGGGAATAAGTTAGCCGATGGGGACAAACGCCCCTTCGGCGGTAGTGTTTTGCGCGTAAGCGTATCAGTTGCGGCCGCCGCCATCGAGCAGCGCTTCAAAATCCTCCACCTGCATGGGGCGGTAGTAGAGGAAGCCCTGAGCGTAGCGGGCACCCATTTGGCGCAACATGTTTGCCTGCTCTTTGGTCTCGACGCCTTCGATTACAACGGGCAGATGGAGCGATTGTGCCATCTCGAGCATTGATGAAACGATTTGCGCGCTACGGCTTTGATCGCGGTCGGCGGGCACAAACGTGCGATCGAGCTTGATGACGTCGACGTTGACGTTCTTGAGCATCGCGAGCGTAGACTGGCCGGTGCCAAAATCGTCCATGTAGGTCGAGAAACCGCGAGTGTGCAGGTCAGCCGTCAGCCTATCCACGGCCTCGGACTCTCCCGTATAAGCCGTCTCGGTGATCTCGATGCGCATGAGCTCGGGCGGTAGGTTGTATTGGGCGGCAAGCGCCCCCATATGCTTGGCGACGTCGCAGGCAAGGATATCCACGCGCGACACATTGAGCGAGATCGGAACTACGCGCAGCCCTCGATCGATGCGCTCACGCAGCCACGAGGCAACGCCCTGCCAAACGTATTTGTCGAGCGTCACCACAAAACCGCTTTCTTCGAGGGCGGGGATAAAGGTAGCGGGTGAAATGAGGGAGCCATCCTTGTCAATCCAGCGCGTGAGTGCCTCGGCGCCAATGATCTCGCCGGTTTCCATGTCGACCTGGGGCTGCACGTAGTAGGTAATGCGGCCGTTTGAGAGCGCATACTGGAATTCGGTCAGCGTGCGGTGGAACGCGATTTCGTGCTCGTATTCCTCGGGGCGGAAAATGGCAATGCGCTCCTTAAAGTCGTTTTTTGCGCGCCGATTGGTAAACATGGCCTTGGCCTGCGCATCGATGGTGATTTCCTCGTTGGAGTCGATGGGGTAGACGCCCATGGACGGCCAGAAGCCCACGCCGTCATCATGCTTGACCACGGCCTGGCGAACGCGGCTATAGATCTGATGGACGGTGTCGTGTTCAAAGGGGATGAGTACGCAAAAATCGTCTTGGCCCCAGTACCCTGCGACGCCCATGGCGGCATTCTCGATGTCCTTGAGAACCGTGCCCACATCGGCGAGTACGCGGTCGCCCTCGGCCTGTCCGTGCCATTCGTTGAACAGTCGCATGTGCCCCATATCGACGGTGGCGATACACCAGGCGCCGTTGTGCCTTGTCTCGAGAAATTCGTTGGCGCGGCGCATAAACTCGCTGGGTCGATAGAGACCCGTGAGCGGATCGATGCGTTCGGCGATGGCGCTTTTGCGCTCCACCTCGGGTATGGGGAGGCTGTCGTTGGGAACAAGCCCGCCGGCCGTGCGAATGCGACGGTCGAGTTCGCCTAAAACGGCGGCCGTTTGATTGGTCAGGTGCTCGTAAAAGGCCGGAACGACAAGACAGACGGGGGTAATAGTGTCGCCCGCGATTCGAACGGGAGCGAAAACGGCCTCTTTGAGATGTTGGATCAGTTGCTCGAATGCTTCGTGATCCAAATTGTTGCTAAGCACGACGAACTGGGCGTTGCGTGAACGGAAGACGCGACTCCTGCCGCGAGTAATCGACAGCATGCGGCCTGCGTATTCGGCGAGCATGTTGTCGACGGCCTCGGCCCCGTAGAGCTCGTTGAGCTTTGCCGTGCCGCGAACGCGCACTGCTATAAGCCCCGTCTCGCAACGGTCGCGACGGCAGGCATCGATAGCGTTGATCAGCGTGCGCTGCGTTCCGAGACCCGTGGCGGCGTCGACGGTCTCGGCAAGCGAGTGGTTGACGAGCTCGCCGACATAGAGCGAGGGGACATTTCCGTCGCCGTCGATACGAAACCCGCGAGCACGGCCGAGGATGTAATCGCCGGCGGCATTGCGCACGCGGTACTGCATGACGTGACGATGTTTGGAGCCGTCATAGATTTGGTCGATGTCGTTGGTATAGGCCTCAAGGTCATCGGGATGGACACGCGTTTTCCAATAATCGTGACAGTTGTCTATATGCTCCGAAGGAAGACCAAGATCGCGCAAGGCGCCTTGTGACCAAAGGGTTCGATGTTTGTCCAAGTTCTCGATAAAGAAATAGCGGCCTTCGTTGAGCATCGAAAGGGCGTCGAAAATTCGATCGCTTATTTCGAAGTCGTCGGTGTGGGCTTGTGCGATATTGCGTCGATCAAGGTGCACGGCATGACGTAGCTTGTAGTCGTACATGCGATGGTCGGCATCGTTCGTCAAGCGATTGGGGGCTTCGCCCAGGGCGGGGTCGGCGTGTGCCACTCCGTAGCTAAACGAGTGAGGCATCTCGGCATCGTTGTTTTTGAGCAGGACCGTTCGGCAGCGTTCCAGACGTTCGGCGAGGTCGTCCTCGGTTGCAATCGTAGACAGGATGGCAAACTCGTCGCCTCCCAGACGAAACGCCGCTTCGTCCACCTCCATATACAGCTTGAGATAGAGGCTTACCTGCAAAATATAGCGGTTGCCCTCGTCATGGCCAAAGACGTCGTTGCAGTGCTTGAGATTGTCGATATCGATGTACGCCATGGTAACGGGGGTGTCCTGCTCCCAGAGCTCCTCGAGGGAACGGGCAAAGCCGCCGCGGTTGCCAAGCCCGGTAAGCTGGTCGGTAAAGGCGGTCCTGACCAGATCCTCCTGACGCTTGAGAAGGTCGCGGACGGTCTTTTCGAGCGTCTCGGTGTAATTGCTGGGGGTATCCATGCTGTAGGCGGCTTTCTGGGGTCGGGGCGGATTGCGTCGGGCGAGCTCGTTGTGCACACGCGTTGTTGCTCAACGCCTCGCGTGTTTCCAAGCCCCCGCCTTGCTGCGTCGTTGGGTTTATTTGCCGGCTGACGTTCGTTGCTGATAACTACTGAGTAGTATAAACAAGTGTATGGAATTATGCAGGGGTGCCCATGTTGCGGGCGGCCATTATTCGCCATTATTCGCCAAACGGTAACGCGACGATGTTCGATGAAAATGCGACTGAGGCGATATATGTTGACGGGTATACTTGTTTCGTTTTAAAACGCAGGAACGGAGATGGTCGCATGGCACAGCCAGATACGACGCCCACGGTGGGGCTTGCTCTCGAGGGAGGCGGCTACCGCGGTATGTATACGGCGGGCGTGCTCGACGTATGGATGGAGTGCGGCCTGACCTGTGACCATATGGTGGGCGTCTCGGCGGGCGCGGCGTTTGGCTACAACTTTAAATCGCGCCAGATCGGCCGTGCCATTCGCTACAACAAGGCCTATTGCGCCGACAAGCGCTATGCGAGCGTGACGAGCTGGCTGCGAACCGGCGACATGTTCAATGCCGAGTTTGCCTATCACGAGGTTCCCATCGAGCGCGATCCCATCGACCTGGAGGCTTATCGTGCCTGCCCCATGCGGTTTACCTGCGTGTGCACCGATCTTAAGACGGGGCGGGCCGTCTACCATGACCTGCCTTACGGTGATGAGCATGATATCGAGTGGATCCGGGCGTCGTCGGCGATTCCCGTGGCAACACGACCCGTTGCCATTGAGGGGCACAAGTACCTGGATGGCGGCGTTGCCGATTCCATTCCCAGCGCATGGCTGTTTGCGCAGGGCTATGACCGCAACGTGGTGGTGCTGACGCAGCCGGCGGGCTTTGTAAAGCAGCCCAATAGCGTGATGCCTATGCTGCGTCGCGTGTATCGTCACTATCCGGAGTTTGTTGCGGCGCTTGAGCACCGGCACGAGGTATATAACGCCACGCTCGACGACCTGGCGCGTCGCGAGGCCGCTGGCGAGATCTTTGTGGTGCGGCCGAGCGAATCGGTGAAGGTGCCGTCGCTGTGCCGCGAGCCCGATGAGCTTGAGCGTATCTATCAGATCGGCCGCCGCGATGCGGAGGCGACCTTGCCGGCGTTGGAAGCGTATCTAGCGGGGTAGGGCAAGCTGCCGTGGACTCGGCGGAAAGCGCGTCCCAGAATGAGCGCTCAGAACGGGTTACAGTTTCCCAAACAGTGGGGTTTCGGAAAGTACGTCCCGGAATATGCGTTCAGACTGGGATGCGGTTTCCCGTTGAGCCTCTATATGGAAAGCGCATCCCGGAATGGAGGTCCAAACTGGGATGCGCTTTCCATTGCTGAAGATGTGAGGCTGCGGATCAGCTGCTCGGCTTATGCCTATGCCTGCTGCCAGGTGTCGACGAGCTCCTTGGCCGCGGCGTAGGGGTCATCGGCGCTGCAGACAGCGCTCACCACAAAGAAGCCGTCGACGCCGGTTGCCTTAAGCTGCGGCAAGTCGGCCGTCTTAACGCCGCCGCCCACCACGATGGGCACGGGGCTTGCCGCGTGGAGTGCGGCCAGGTCCTCAAAGCTCTTGGTGATGATGGAGCCATCGGCTGCGCGTCCGCAGTCGCGCTTGGTCTCGGTCTCGTGGAGCGGGCCGATGCCCAGGTAGTCGACCAGACTCATGTCGGCGGTCTTGACGTACTCGAGCATTTCCTCGCAACGGGCCGAAAGGCCCACGATGGCGTCGGGGCCCAGCAGCTTGCGACAGACCTCGACGGGAATATCGCTCTGGCCCACGTGCACGCCGTCGACCGCAATGCCCTGCTCGCGTGCGGCGAGTACGCAGTCAAGGCGGTCATCGATCAGCAAAGCGACCTGACCGGTCTTGCCAGCCTGTGCGATTGCCTGCGCGGCGTCGCCGGTCAGCGCGATGATCTCGCGGGCGCTTGCCACCTTGGAGCGCACCTGGATGCAGGTAAAGCCGGCATCGAGTGCCTGGGCCACCACATCGCCCACGGGGCGCCCGAGCGTGTTTTCGGGGCCGAGTACCAGATAGGCCGAGATATCAAGGTTGTCGCGGATGCTCATCGTGCTTCCTCCTGCTTTTTGATCTGTGCTTCCATGCGCTCGAGTTTGCCGGTCATGGTGTCGGTAAATCCGGGTCGAATATCGGCTTTGAGCACGACTTCGGTGCGGATGCCCTTGCTCGCCAACACAAAGGTTGCGTCGCGCACGACCTGCATGACCTCGTCCCAGTCGCCCTCGATCTCGGTGAACATCGAGGTGGTGCGGTTGGGAAGGCCGCTCTCGCGAATGACGCGCACGACTTCGGCGACCTCGGCAGACAGCTCGTCGCCGGTGCCACATGGGGCAATGGCCACAGCGACCAGGGTGTTCATGCCGGCATTGGTTGCGGGCTCGGACATGGCTTATGCCTCCTCGAGCTCGAGTCGGTTATCGGCAATGTCCTGGGCGGTCGCACGGTAGAGCTCGTCGATAAAGGCGACCTTAAAGCTTGCCGGCGCGTCGGCGACAGCAGCGGCACGCGTACCGGCAACGTTGTAGACGGCGGTGCCGCAGATGGCTGCCGTAAACGGATCGGCAGCACAGGCGTACACGGCCAGCACGCCGCCCTGTGAGCAACCACAGCCGGTGATCTTGGACATGAGTGGGCTGCCGCCGTGGGACTTGGCCACGGTCGTGCCGTCGGTGATCAGGTCGACTTCACCCGAGACCACTACGGCGCCGCCGGTGTAGCGAGCGAGCGCCACGGCGGCATCGCGGGCGGCGTCGACCGTGTCGGTGGTGTCGACACCGCGTACGCGGCTCAGATCAGCCGCCTCGCCCTCAAGACCCCACAGGCCGGCGAGCGCGATAATCTCGGAGGCGTTGCCGCGCACGATGGCGGGTTTGTACTGCTTGAGCTCGTTTACCAGCTGGGTGCGCAGGCTACCGATGCCCAGGCCAACCGGATCGAGCACCCAGGGCTTGCCGGCGTCGTGTGCCGCCTTGGCCGCGCGGGGAATCGTCTGCTCGTAGATGGGGAAGAGTGTGCCCATGTTGAGATAGATGGCGCCGCCGCCGGCAACGAGCGCCTCGCCCTCGTCGGGCAGATAGACCATGGCGGCCGATCCGCCCACGGCGAGCTGTGCGTTGGCGACAAAGTCGATCGTCACCGTGTTGGTGATGGAGCCGGCCATCGGATTGGTGGCGCGAATCTCCTCCACGGCCTTGATCACTTGTTGCTTGAGCTGTTTCGAATCGATCACTGCACATGCCTCCTTGGCATAGAAAAGGGGCGCTGTGCATAGACAGCGCCCCTGTAAAGGCGGCATGCTCCCTACGCCAGCATTAACTGACAGGTTCAAAGGATTGGGCCCCATGCCCTCTCAGCCTTGTGGTTTGCACCGCCGGCACTCCCGCAGCGAATCTGTTGTTCCCTATACTAGCGCACCTGCTAAAAAGGGACAGGTTTATTTTGGCAGGTGGCGACTGGGGCGTTACATTTTCCCAGATAAAACCTGCCAAAATGAACCTGTCCCTTATTGGCAGGTCGTTACAATGGTTACGGTGAAAATGACGGGGGACTCTATGATCAAACTTGTGCTGACCGATATGGACGATACGCTGATTCCGGCTGGGCATGACGGAGCCAGCGACTACGCCATTGAGGGCATTCATGCCATGCAGGCGGCGGGTCTGCACTTTGGCCCGGTTTCGGGTCGTCAGCCGTCCGCGATGGGTTGGATGTTCAAAAATTGTTCCGAGTGTTTTTCGACCGGTGCGTTCTGTAACGGCCAGGTGATGTTTGTCGACGGCGAAGTAGTCGCTTCGCGTGCGACCGACAACGATGCTCTGATGCGTCTGGCCGATTACCTCGAGCAAGAGACCGACGATACATTTCTAAAAGTCTACAGCCTGGGCGATGACTTTTGGGGCAACGATGCCTATTGCGTGACGAGCAATCCTGAGCGCGTTCGTCGCGCCATGGAGTCGGGCGGCAACGCGTGGCTCAAAGGCGAAGAGGCCCCGTGCCGTCCCGTCGTCGATGACGCGCCGGTGTTTAAGGCGAATATCTGGAGTGCCCGTTCGCGTGAGGAGCTCGCGGAGCTACGCGAGCGCGTTGCCGCTGAGGTGCCGGAACTCTCGCTTGTGTTTCCCAACAACCGAGTGCGTCTGTTCGACATCCTTCCGGCTGGTTGGGACAAGGGCTGCGCTGCGCTGGAGCTGGCGCGTGCTTTGGGCTTGACGCCCGACGAGGTGGCCGTATTCGGTGATTCTGATAATGATTTGCCCATGATCGATGCCGTTCCCAACTCCGTTGCAGTCGCCAATGCCAACGAGGCCGTCACGGCGGCAGCGCGCTGGCATGTCGGCACTGCGGCAGACGATGCGGTCGCCGGGGCTCTACATCAGATCGCCGCCTGCGCCGCGACGGGGGAGATGCCGTCGTTTATGCGCCTGCCGGGTACTGCCGACGCGAATCTCACGAACAGCTAAGGAGACAGCCATGAAGCTCCAGCAGCTCAGATATGTCGTCAAAGTTGCCGAATGCGGCAGCATTACCGAGGCCTCGCGCCGGCTCTTTGTGTCGCAGCCTTCGATTACCGCATCGATCCGCGATCTCGAAAACGAGATGGGTGTGCATATCTTTGAGCGCACCAACAAGGGCGTCATTGTGTCCGAGGAAGGCGAGACCTTCTTGGGCTACGCGCGCCAGGTGCTCGACCAGGCCGACCTGCTCGAGGGCAAGTACAAGGGCACATCCGAGCAGGTGCCGCACTTTAGCGTGAGCTGCCAGCATTATTCCTTTGCCGTTAACGCGTTTGTTGACGTGATCCGCGAGTTCGATGCCGCGCGTTACGACTTCACCCTGCGCGAGGAGCAGACTCACGAGATTATCGAGGATGTCGCGCATATGAAAAGCGAACTGGGCATCCTGTACTTATCCGAGCATAACCGCGAGGTTATCGAGCGCATGCTTGCCGCCAACGAGCTCGTATTCGAGGGGCTCTTCTGCGCCACGCCGCATGTCTTCGTGTGCGCAGACCATCCGCTGGCGGGCCGCTCGAGCGTGACGCTTGAGGACTTGGAAGACTACCCGTTCCTGTCCTACGAGCAGGGCAGCTATAACTCGTTTTACTATTCCGAGGAACTGACCTCGACTTTTGAGCGTCGCAAGAATATCCGCGTGCGTGACCGTGCGACGTTGTTCAACCTGGCCATGGGCCTTAACGGTTACACGGTGTGTTCGGGCGTGATCAGCCATGAACTTAACGGCCCCGGTATCATCTCGATTCCGCTCGATGTGGACGAATACATGGAGATCGGCATTATCACGCGCAAAAATACGACGCTCACGCGCTATGGGCAGGCCTATATCGACGCGATCCGTCAGCACATCTAGATTGCTGCGTTCTGCACGGGTCAAATCTCTTTGCGGCAGTCTCATTTGATATAGGAAGCATCTATATCAAACTGTTATAAACGTATATTTTACGATAGCCATATGAGCGCTCATACTCTGTCCCAGTAAAGCAACCAATGCAAAGGGAGATATCTATGAGCACCTTGATTCAACCGAACGCGCCGTTTCGCGCCGATATCGTCGGCAGCTTTCTTCGTCCCCAGGCTGTTAAGGATGCACGTGCCGCCTATGCCGCGGGCACGCTCGACGCCGCCGGCCTTAAGGCCGTCGAGGATGAGGCCATTTGCGATTTGGTGGCCAAGCAGAAGGCAGCCGGCTTACAGGTAATTACCGATGGCGAATACCGCCGCAGCTACTGGCACCTCGATTTTATGTGGGGCCTTAACGGCATTGAGCGCCGCGTTTCGCGTACGGGCTATATGTTCCACGATGAGGAGACCACGGCAGATACCGCGGTGGTGACCGGCCCCATCAGCGGCGAGAACCACCCGTTCGTCGAGCATTTTAAGTTCGTCAAGGCGCTTGAGGGGGAGGGCCAGGTCGCACGCCAGACCATTCCGGCGCCGATCCAGACGTTCTCTGAGGTCACGCTCGATCGCTGCGACGGCCAGCAGGAGAGCCTGCGCGCTGTCTATAAGACCGATGAGGAACTTGCCGACGCCATTGCAGCCGCTTATCGTACGGTGATCGCCGACCTGTACGCAGCAGGCTGCCGCAACATCCAGTTTGATGACTGCACCTGGGGCATCTACTGCGATACCGATTTTGTTGCCAAAACCGGCATGAGCCCGGTCGACCTGCAAAAGGTAAGCGAGCTGGGCGTGGCGCTCAACAACGCCGCCATCGAGGGCAAGCCCGACGATCTGGTTGTCAACACGCACGTGTGCCGCGGCAACTACCACTCCACCTATGCCTTTGAGGGCGGCTACGATCCCATCGCGCCGTACCTGTTCGCACATGAGAATGTCGATGCGTTCTATCTGGAGTTCGACACGCCGCGCGCCGGCGGCTTTGAGCCGCTCAAGTACGTCGCTCCCGGCAAGAAGGTCGTGCTGGGCTTGGTAACCACCAAGGCGGCAGAGCTCGAGAACGAGGACGCCATCGTCGAGCGCATCCGCGAAGCCGCAAAGTACGTGCCGCTCGAGAACCTGTACCTGTCGCCCCAGTGCGGCTTTGCCAGCTGCGAGATTGGCAACAAGCTGACCGAGGATGAGCAATGGGCAAAGATCGCTCTGGTCAAGCGCATTGCCGAGCGCGTTTGGAAGTAACGATACCGTTTGCAGGTGGCGGCGCGTGCGAGGCATTGCGTATCGCGTACAATGGTTCGGATCGTATCGTTCGGGCAGGTTATCCGATATGCCTGATCGCCCTTCCATCGTGAAAGGACTTCCATGTCCCAATCCTCGACGCCCGCCGTCACCGATGCCATCTACGATGCATCGTCGCTCGGCCGCCCGCGCATGTTCGTGTTGGGTTTGCAACACATGTTTGCGATGTTCGGAGCCACGGTGCTCGTGCCCGTGCTCACCGGCCTTTCCGTTTCGACGACGCTTCTGTTCGCCGGCATCGGCACACTGCTGTTCCACTTTCTATCGCGCGGTAAGGTGCCCGCGTTCCTGGGCTCGTCGTTTGCCTTTATCGCGGGTTATGCCGCCATTGCGCCCAACGGCGAGGCCGAGCTTTTGCCCTACGCTTGTCTGGGCGTTGCCTGCGCCGGCCTGCTCTATCCGGTGCTGGCAGCGCTGTTCCGCGCATTTGGCGCCAAGCGCGTCATGCGCTTCTTCCCGCCGGTGGTGACCGGCCCCATCGTCATTTCCATCGGCCTGATCTTGGCAAGCTCTGCTATCGCCAACTGCCAGACCAATTGGCTTGTTGCCGTTGTCGCTGTGGCCGTGATCGTCATCTGCAATATTTGGGGGCGCGGCATGGTCAAGATCGTGCCGATTTTGCTGGGCGTTGTGGTGAGCTATGCCGTTGCGGCCGCGCTGGGCGAGGTCGACTTCTCTGGCGTCGCAGCCGCCCCCTGGGTTGGCTTGCCCGTCGTGTGGGACAACACCGTGTTTGCGCTCTTTGGACCGCAGTTCGATAGCGGTCTTGCCACGACGGCCATCATCACCATCATGCCGCTGGCCTTTGCAACTATGATCGAGCATATCGGCGATATCTCCGCCATTGGCTCTACCTGCGAACGCAATTACATTGCCGATCCCGGTCTGCACCGTACCCTGCTCGGCGATGGTCTGGCGACCATCTTGGCATCGCTCTTTGGCGCCCCCGCCAATACGACGTATGGCGAGAACACCGGCGTGCTTGCCTTGACGCGTGTGTTCGACCCGCGAGTGATTCGCATTGCCGCCTGCTGCGCCATTGTGCTTTCGTTCTGCCCCAAGTTTGCTGCGGTGATTGCCGCCATGCCGGCGTGCGTTATCGGCGGTGTGTCGCTCGTGCTCTACGGCATGATCAGTGCCGTGGGCGTCCGCAACCTCATCGAGAACCAGGTTGATTTCCAGAACAACCGCAACGTGCTGGTGGCGGCTCTGGTGCTCGTGCTTTCGCTCGGCATTGCCTACAGTACCGCCGGTGCCATCGTGCTGGAGCTGGGCGGCGTGACGATTTCGCTTTCGGGCCTTGCCGTGGGCTCGCTGGTGGGCATTGTGCTCAACGCCATCCTGCCCGGTAACGACTTTGAGTTCGATACTTCCGAGCTTGAGGAGACTGCTGAATAGCAGCTGCGTTCAGCCAAATTAAAAATGGCGTCCATGCGTATGTACGCGTGGATGCCATTTTTAATGCGTCAGTATCCAGTGGATGCCGCGTGCCATGCGCAGGTCAGTTTGGGTAAAGTGATTGCCGGGGTTGAGCTCCAGCGTTGTTGGAATGTCACGCTCGATAAACAGCTCTTCCATCGCGCGCGTATCGTCGAGTACGTGCCGCATCATGCGGTTGGGCGTCTTGGTTTCCTTTTTGCCGAGTGACAGATAGACGGCGTCGGGCGTAGCTGTCATCGTGCGCTCGCGCGCGTAGTCGATAAAGCCGGGGAACCACAGCGACCCCGATGCACTCGCCGCGCGCTCAAAGACATCTGTTTGCCAAAGTGCCCACAGTGCAAAAAGACCCGCCAACGAGTAGCCGGCAACGCCGCGCCAGGTGGGCGGTTGCGGGAGCGATGATTCGGCCTCTGGGATTATCTGCTTCAACAACTCGTCAAGAAAACCAGCGGCCTGTCCACCAAAGGGCTCGGCATCGCGCACGGTACCGTCGCATACCCAGGGGCTCAGCTCGCGATTCCAGTTGAGGCTGCCAATGCCGACAAGCGTGAAGGGCGGGCAGTTGAGCTCTCGGCAGCGTTCATAAACCTCCGTGCCGTCGCCCATGACCACGGGAAGATAGATGACTGGTGCGCTTTCGGCATGCTGTGCATGAACGGTTATCTGCTTTTGATGCGCTTCCATGACGGGCTTCTCTCGGCGTTGTGATATCGACGGCCCCCATTGTCGCACGCCGGCTCATGCAGGTTGGGCTAGACCAAAGACAATCTCGTGCATACCCTGCGGACGCATATGGAAAACGCCACCGCCGGAGGGGAGCTCGGCGGTGGCGTTGTTAAACGGTGCTGGGACTCGGGGCCTTCGCGGGAGCTGCCATGTGCGCAGAGGCGTCTAAGAGCGCTTGCGGCTCGCCATGGTGCCTGCGGCGATAGCGGCTGTTCCCGCAAGGACGGTTGCCACGATGGCCGCACCCGAGGTGTCGCCGGTTGCCGCGAGCACGCCGGTAGTCTTGGCTTTCGTGATTGAAGCCGCAACGGCCTTGGTCGGCTTTGAGCACTCAGGCTTGGGGTTCTGCTTGGACTCCGCGGGCTTGCTTTCTGCGGGCTTGGTCTCGTCGGGCTTGGGGTCTTCCGGCTTGGCTACCTCGGGAGGTGCGATGACCATGCTCTTGGCGACAGCTTCGTTATAGGGGGAGTCGATCACAGCGTCGCCCGTGCCGATGGCTTGGCCTGCCTCGTAGATGCCGTCACGGAGCTTGCGATAGTCAATGACCTTGCCGCCTTCGGGCGTCTGGATGGCGGCGTTCTCAATCTTGATGGTGCCGATTGTCTTGCCGTCAGCGCTCATGGCACGGGCAAAGATTGCCGCTGTATCTCCTTCGGCCGTTACCTTGCTGCGGATGATCGAGATGACTGCGGGTGTGACGCCCTCGCTGGTCTGGGCGATGATGCCGATGTTCTCGCCTTGGGGCTCGGGGCTCGTCTCACCATCTTGGTTTTCGCTGTAGGGGATGGGGCCGTCGCCGTTCTCGACATAGCGGGCTATGGCCTTGACAACGGAGTCGCTGATGTAGATGTGGCCACCCTCCTCGTTGGGTCGATCGTTTCTGGTGGAGAATGCAGCCGAAACCTCGCCTTCCGCAAACGCGTCCACGGTGGAGCCGTTCTTGACGACGATATCGTCTTGGTAGGTGAAGAGGGCAATGGCGTCACCGTATCTGCCTTTACTTGCGCGGACTGTCACGTTTGCATGATCGAGGGTGATGCCCTTGTGGGCATAGACGCCATATTCAACACCGTTTGCGTTGAGGGAGGCGTTTGTGGCTGCGAGGCTGCCCTTGGCCTCGACGGCGGCGTCTTTCTCGGAGCTCGCCTTGACCTGGCTGCCGTCCGAGATATTGATGTTGCCGCCGCTCCAAATGGCCTCACCATCGGCTGAGCTTGCCTCGACTGTGCCGCCACCCTTGATGGTGAGGTTCTTGTCGGTTCCGATACCCTTGTCCTTGGTAGCCCTGGCGGTGACGGCCCCGCTGTCGTCAATCGTGATATTGCCGTTTGCCCTGATGCCATCCGATACGCCCGTGGCATTGACGTTGCCCGAACCTTTGAGAGCGAGATCGCCCTCGGCGTCGATGGCATCAAACCCAGCGCTCGTGGCGTTGACGGATCCGGCTCCGTCGATGTTGATATTACCCGTGGAGAGGATAGCGTCCTCAGTAGATGTCACGCTGAGCGTGCTGCCCGCGTCGCCTTGGATATTGAGCTCGGCGTTCTCATTCTTGCCATGAGAAGCCTTGATGCCTTCGATCCAGTCGGCAGTGATGATGTTGTTTCCCGAGTAATTCACGTTGAGCTTGCCTGCGGCCTGGATCTCGCCGCCGTTATAGTTGTTGAGCTTCAAGTCGTCGGCGCCGTCCCACGACCAGGTGCCGGTCTCGTCGCCCGCCGCAGTGCCGGCGTTGTATTTGGTTTCGCCGACCTTGACCCATTCCGCCGCGAGCGAGACGCTCGGCATGAGCAGCGAGCTCACCGTGAGCGCGCACACGGCGCCTACGACGATGCGGCGCGTCACGCGGCGCCAGCTGCCGTGCGCGAGTCCTATGCGACGGCGAACGTCGGGTTCGGCAACATGGGTTCCGGCGGTAGTGTCATTGCGTTTGGGGGTCGTGAACAAGGCTGCCATGGTTGCTCCCGTTCTCATAGGGCCTATACGGCTAGGTTCAGCGTATCTGCTGGATGTTGCCGGCGGTAGTGCCGTTTGGAGGGCAAAATGGCCAAAATGGGGGAGAAATAGGCCGCACGCCGGCGCAGGGACCGACGCTAAAAGAAAAGCGCGGGGCCGCATGGCGACTCCGCGCTTTATTGTTCAGCTTTTGCAGCCTTGCCCTCACGCTACGAAGAAGTAGACGAGGAAGGCAAGGGCTGCGATCCACCCGTCCTGTGCGAAAAAGTGTTTACGAACGTTTGCGACTCGCCAGGGCGCCTGCGGCGATGGCGGCTGTTCCCGCAAGGGCGGCTGCCACGATGGCTGCGTTCGAGGTGTCGCCGGTTGCCGCGAGCTTGCCGACGGTCTTGGCTCCCTTGGCTGCAACTGCAACGGTCTTGGTTGTCTTCGTGCCCTCGGACTTGGAACCCTCGGGCTTGGTCTTGCCGTGCTTTTCCTCGGGCTTGGTCTCCTCGGGAGGCACGATGACCGTGCTCTTGGCGACAGCGGCGTCATAGGGGGAGTCAATCGTGGCATCGCCCGTGCCAATGGTCTGCCCCGCCTCGTAGACGATGCCGTCGCTGAGCTCTTCCTTGTTGCGATAGTCAATGACTTTGCCGCCTGCAGGCGTCTGGATGATGGCGTCCTTGATTTCGATGGTGCCGATCGCCTTGCCGTCCGCGCTCATGGCAAGGGCGAAGATAGCCGCCGTGTCTCCCTCGGCCGTGACCTTGCTGCGGACGATCGAGATGGTCGCGGGCGTGATGCCCTTCTCGGTCTGCGCGAAGATGCCGATGTTCAGGCCCTCGGACTCAGGGATGATTTCGTCGTTTTGGTCTCCACTGTAGTGGTCGGGGCCGTCGCCGCCGGTCTCGGCATAGCGGGCTATGGCCTTGACAACGGAGTCGCTGATGTAGATATGGCCACCCGCTTCGTCGGAGTAGAAATTACTGGTGGAGATTGCAACCGAGAACCTGCCTTCTGCGAGCGCATCCACAGTCGGGCCGTTCTTGATGACGATGTTGTCCTCATCGGTGAAGAGTGCGCTGGCTTCCCCGCCATCTGAGCTTGCGCGGACCGTCACGGTCGCGCCATCGAGCGTGATGCCCTTGTAGACATAGATGCCATACCCAACGCCACTTGCGTTGAGGGAAGCGTTCGTGACCGTGAGGCTGTTTTTACCGTCGATGGCGGCGTCTTCCTCGGAGCTTGCCTTGACCTGGCTGCCACCCGAGATCTCGATGTTGCCGTCGGCCCAAATCGCATTGTCTTTGATAGAGCTTGCCTCTACCTTGCCGCCGCCCTTTATGATGAGGTTCTCGTTAGCATCGATACCCTGATCCTCGGTGGCCTTGGCGGTGACGGTTCCGCTGTTGTCGATCGTGATGTTGCCGTCGGCCCTGATGCCATCCGAATCGCCCGTGGCGTTAACGTTTCCCGAGCCCTTGATGGTGACATCGCCCCCGGCATCGATGGCATCGTGCTCGGTGCTCGTGGCGTTGACAGTGCCAGCGCCGTCGATGTTGATGTTGCCGACGGAAGTGATGGCGTCACGAGAAGATGTCACGTTGAGCGTGCTGGACGCGTCGCCCTGAATATTAAGCTCGGCGTTCTCGTTCGCGCCATCCTTAACCTTGATGCCGCGGCCGTCGTCGTTAGTGACGGTGTTGTTGCCCTCGTAGCTCACGTTGAGCTTGCCCGCTGCCTCGATCGCGCCGCCGTTATAGCCGTTGAGCTTCATGTCGGCGCCGCCGTCCCAGGCCCAGGTGCCGGCCTCGTCGCCTGCTGCAGTGTTGTACTGAGTGCCGCCGACGTTGACCCACTCGGCCGCGAGTGAGACGCTCGGCATGAGCAGCGAACTTACCGTGAGCGCGCATACGGCGCCTACAACGATGCGGCGCGTCACGCGGCGCCAGCTGCCGTGTGCGAGCAGCGTGCGACGGCGCAGGTCGGGCTCGACAAAATGGGCTCCAGAGGTTTTGTCATTGCGCTTGGGGGTCGTGAACAAGGCGGCCATGGTTACTCCCATCCTCATAGGGCCTATGCGGTTATATCCAGCATATCTGCAGGATGTAGCCGTCGGTAGTGCCGTTTGGAGAGCAAAACGTCCAAAACTTGCGAAGCAATACATCGCGTGTCCGTGTGGTGCCTGGCTTTAAAAGCAAAGCGCGGAGCCGCTCGATGCGACTCCGCGCTTTGCTGTTTGGTATTGCGAATCTTGCGCCTACGCTACAAAGAAGTAGACGAGGAAGGCGAGGGCTGCGATCCACATGAGCGGCTTGATCTTGGAGGCCTCGCCCTTAAAGAGCGCGACGATCACGTAGGCGATAAAGCCCAGGCCAATGCCGGCAGAGATGGAGTAGGTGAAGGGCACGCCGGCGACAATCATGAACGCCGGGAAACCCTGCGACACGTCGGACCAGTCGATCTCGGAGGCCTCGCTCATCATGAGGTAACCGACGTAGACCAGAGCACCGCAGGTGGCGGCGCTGGAAACGATGGTGACGATGGGGGAGAAGAACGCGGCGAGAATGAACAGCACGCCGGTGGTGACGGAGGTGAGGCCCGTGCGGCCACCGTCGGCAGCGCCAGAGGTGGACTCGACGAAGGTGGTGATGGAGGAGACGCCCATAAAGCCACCGGCAGCAGCGGCCACGGAGTCGACGACCAGGATGGGACGGATGTCCTCGACATTGCCGTCCTCGGTCAAGAACTCGCCCTGCTTGGCGACGGCCATCGCGGTGCCCATGGTGTCGAAGAAGTCGCTCATGAGCAGCGAGAAGGCAACGACGAGCAGCATCGGGTCGGTCAGGACCTTCACGATGGCAAGGTTGCCGTCGGCAGTGCTGGCAAACGGGGCGCCGAAGGTCGAGAAGTCGAGCGGTGCGATGAGGCCCTCGGGCGCATGGGTGACGCCCAGCGGGATGCCGGCGATAACGGCGACGATGATACCGATGAGCAGCGAGCCCGGCACGTTGCGGGAGGCCAGGGCAACCGTCACGACGATGGAGATGATGCCGACGATAAAGGTGGGGGAGGTGATGTCGCCCAGACCGACGAGTGTACCGGCGCCAGCGGTGATAATGCCGGCGTCGCACAGGCCGATCATGGCGATGAACAGACCCAGGCCCACCGAGATAGCGTGGCGCAGAACCACGGGGATGGCGTCCATAATGGCCTCGCGCAGGCCGCAAAGGACGAGCAGCAAGATGACGACACCCTCGAGGAAGATGACGCTCATGGCCACGTGCCAGTCACCGCCGCACATGGTGGTGGTGATGCCCGCAATCATGGCGTTGATGCCCAGGCCCGACGCGCATGCGAGCGGACGGTTGGCGAAGATGCCCATGCAGATGGTCATGATGCCGGCGCCCAGGCAAGTGGCGCAGGCGAGCGCTCCCGCATCGATGCCGGCGCCCGAGAGCACTGCGGGGTTGACGGCGATGATGTAGGCCATCGCCAGGAATGTTGTCAGTCCAGCGCGAAGTTCGGTCCCGATTGTGGACTTGCGCTCACTGACGTGAAAAAGTTCGTCCATGCATACCCTTTCCTTGTTCGGCCCCGAGTTTAGGCCGATTGACACGAACCCACCCACTATATCGCCTTTGTGAAGTTGGTGTTCCTCACATGTTGATGTTCGGCGGTTTGTAACGGACGGGCGGTATCTTTCGCATGAAATTGTGTAGGTACCGTATACTTAAGCGGTTACAACGACCCCTATGGAGGAACGTATGATTAAAGAGCTTTGCCACGACGAGGCTATCCTGTCCCAGCGTTGCGAGGTTGCGACCGTCGAGGACGAGTCGGTTGCTCAGGACCTGATCGATACCATCAAGTCGCTCGACGATGCCGGCTGCCTTGCCGCTAACCAGATTGGCGTTACCAAGAAGGTTTGCGTCTACCTGGACGACGCCGGCGAGCCCCACGTGCTCTACAACCCCCGTCTGGTGTTTGGCCTGGGTGCCAGCAAGATGGAGGAGAGCTGCCTGACGCACGAGGAGGTCACCAAGTCCACGCGCTATATCAAGTGCAAGGTTGCCTTTGACCAGATCGTCGACGGCAAGATGAAGGAGTGCCGCCGCGATTACGCAGGCTTTGAGGCTCAGATGATCCAGCACATGATTGATCACTGTCTTGGAAAGTTGGTCTAAGGGGACCAAAGCACCGCACCTCGTCGTTTTTAGTCCGGGTATGACATTGTTGTCATGTCCGGACTTTTTTGTTTAGCGCTCCTTTGTTTGGTGACAATGACCTTAGTAAGAACATTGAGCTAGGAGGCGCTATGTGCACGAGCATTCGATTTACCGATAATTCCGGCTACATGTATCTGGGCCGCAACCTCGACTGGAGCTTTGGATACGGCGAGCAGGTTCGCGTGGTGCCCCGCGGGTTCCACATCCCGTACTCGTTTATCGACGATGCGACGGCGGCGCATGCGGTAATCGGTATGTGTATCGATTACAAGAACTATCCCATGTTTTTCGATTGCGGCAACGATGCGGGCCTGGCTGTGGCGGGGCTCAACTTTCCCGGCTATGCCGAGTATGCCGAGGGGCCGGTTGATGGCAAGACCAATATCGCGGCCTACGAGTTTCCCCTGTGGGTGGCGGCGACGTTCTCGACGGTCGACGAGGCCGAGGCTGCACTGCGCGATACGGTGATTGTCGCCAAATCTGCCGGCGAGGGCCTGGGCGTGTCGCTGCTCCATTGGATTATCGGCGACAGCCAGCGCAGTATCGTGGTCGAGATGATGGCCGACGGCCTGCATGTATACGACGACCCGGTCGATACCCTTGCCAACCAGCCGACTTTCCCGTGGCATATGGAAAACCTGCGCACCTATATCACCGCCACCAGCGATTTTCCGCAGACGGCGACATGGCGCGCCGCCGAGCTCAAGCCTTATGGCGCTGGTGCCGGCATGCGCGGTATTCCGGGCGACTGCTATTCGCCGAGCCGTTTTGTAAAGGCGGCCTACCTCAATGCCAATTACCCGCAAAAGGGCAGCGAGGCCGAAAACGTCGTCCGCATGTTCCGTTCGCTCGAGGGCGTGGCGATGATCGAGGGAGCGTCCAAGATGGGCGACGGCAAGTTCGAGAAGACCATCTACACCGGATGCTTTAGCGCGCGTACGGGCAATTATTACTACGCGACCTACGATGACCCATCGATTCGCTACGTGAGCCTGATGGATGCCGAGGGCGCGAGCCCCGATAGGCTCGTGGTTCCCGAGCCGCGTCGTTCGTAGCCCATAGCTTTACTGCAATGCAAAATGGCCCTGCATCTCCCGTGAGGTGCAGGGCCACTGTCATCGATGTGTGACGTCGCTAGAAGTTGACGTCGTTGAGCTGGGCACTCTCGAGGCCGTCGAGCTGTTGCTGTTCGGGCGTATCGGCGACGCTCTCGAGCAGCTCGGTGGGATCGATAGGGCTCGTCGGTGGAAACTGAAGAGGGGCTTTTAGGCGCGTGCTGCCTGGGCGATACCGGCCTTGGCGCTTGCGCGTTTGCCGGCGAGTTCGCAAAAGATCGCGCCGCAGATGATAAGCGCGGCGCCCATCAGGCGGACCGGCGTTATGGCTTCGCCCAAGAGGACGGCGGAGAATACGACGGCCGAAAGTGGCTCGAGGTAGCCGACGACCGCGACGGTCTGCACGGGCAGCTTGGCGACGGCACTAAAGTAGAGCAGGCAACCGATGCCGGTGTTGACGACGCCGAGCATAGCGACGGCGCGCCAATCTATGCCTGCGGCGATGCCGGGGGATAAGAACGAGGGGACTCCCTGAGTGGCGAGTGTGAGGACAAGCGCGGTCACAAAGGCAGCGCTCACCTGGAGCGCGGAGTTCTCGAGGCCTTCGATGTGCGGCGCTCTCTTGCTGGCAATGATCATCAATGCATAGCAGAAGGCCGAGGCGATGCCGCAGACGATGCCCACAATGGGCATATTGCCGCCGAGACCTTGCGCCGCAATGAGAAAAGCGCCGCAGGCGACGGCGATAAACCCGGCGATTTTGCCGCCGGTCAGTTTTTCGCCAAAGATAAGCGGTGAGAGGGCCATGACGATGATGGGACCGCAGTAGTACAGCAGCGAGGAGACGCCGACGCCAATCGTCTGATACGCGCGGAACAGAAAAATCCAGCTGGCGCCCAGCGCGGCTCCCGAGAGGAGGAGGGCTGCGGCTTCGCGGGGGCGAGATGGCGCCTGCAACTTATGGCGTTGGGTGATGGCGAGGATGGCGGCAAGCGAGAGTGCGCCCAAAAACGTGCGTAGTAGCACGATATCGGAGCTCGGCAGTGCGATGACGGCGGCGATGATGCCGTTGGAGCCAAACAATAGCAATGCTGCTAAGTACGCAAACAGTCCGTTGTTCATGTGCTGATATCCCCTCTATATCCGAGCATGTTCACTATGGGTGAACTGGCTTTAGAAGAAAAGCGAATATAATGCATGGATAACATGACAAAGACTCATGCAAAGGTGGAGGGGTGCCGTGGAGACGAATATTCAAAAGATGCAGGTGCTGCTCGAGACCGTGCGCGCCGGCAGTTTTACGCGCGCCGCCGAGCGGCTGAGCTATTCGCAGTCGGGCGTGAGCCGTATGGTGGCCGATCTCGAGGCCGACTGGGGCTTTAAAGTGCTCGATAGAAGCCGCGAGGGCGTAGTGCTTTCTGCCGATGGGCGGCAGGTCATGCCGGCAGTCGAGGCGTTATGCGAAGAGTTTGGCCGCCTGCAACGACGGGTGGATGAGATGCGCGGGCTCATGCGCGGCAAAATCTGCATCGGTACGTTTTCGAGTGTGGCGACCCACGTGTTGCCGCCGGTGATTGCGCGTTTTCGCGCCGATCACCCGGACGTCGATTATGAGTTGCTGATGGGCGATTACTCAGAGATTGAACAATGGGTGGCAGAGGGCCGCTGCGATCTGGGCTTTATCCCGCGTGAGCCACGCGGCGCCGGCATGGCGTCGCGGCCGTTGGTGCAAGACGAGCTGATGGCCGTGGTGCCAGCGGACTCCTCGCTTGCCACCGCGGAGATCGTTTCCCTTGCCGATTTGGCCAACGAGCAGTTTATTCTGCTGGAACGCGGTAGCGACGACGAGATCACGCCGCTGTTCCGCCGCGCGGGCCTGGCGGTGCGCTCTAAGCTGTCGACCTGGGATGATTATGCGATTATGGCTATGGTCGAGGACGGCCTGGGCGTGAGCATTCTTCCCGCGCTCATCTTGCGCCGCTGCCAGTTCGATGTTGCCGTGCGTTCGCTCGAAGGGCATCCCCATCGGCAGATCAACGCCATATGCCGCACCGCTGACGTTTCGCTTGCGGCGGCTCGTTTCCTCGAATACCTCTAAACGTGTACACGTCATTGTCCGCTTTGGGCAAATCTCAGAGTCCGGTACATTTTCTTATGAAATTGAACTTTCGAATGAGGTGGCGCGTTATACTGCTGCCTAAATTGAACTTTGGTTCAATTCGTGTTCTATAAATTGAACTTTGCCAGCAAGGAGGTTCCTGTGGCCCAAGAGGCGTTTTGCGATCGCCTGCGACAGGCTATGTCCGATCGCGACGTCCGCCAGTCGGACGTAATCCGTGCATCGGAGATGCTCGGCAAAAAACTCGGCAAGAGTCAGATGAGCCAATATGTGAGCGGCAAGACGATTCCGCGGCGCGATGTGGCAGAGCTGCTCGCCCGTATTTTGGAGGTCGATGTTACCTGGCTGATCGCCGGTGACGCCGACCAAGGCGAGACATCATCGCCCCGCAACGTTTCCAAGCCCGAACCCCATCCCTCAGCTCAAATTCCAAGGAGCACCACCATGCGTACTTTTTCTAAATCCGCCAAACTCGAGAACGTCCTGTATGACGTGCGCGGCCCCGTCGTCGACGAGGCTGCCCGTATGGAGGACGAAGGCGAGCGCATCCTCAAGCTCAACATCGGTAATCCGGCACCCTTTGGTTTCCGCACGCCCGATGAGGTCATCAAGGACATGCGCCAGCAGCTGCCCGACTGCGAAGGCTATTCCAACTCGCGCGGCCTGTTCTCTGCGCGCAAGGCAATCATGCAGTACTCGCAGATCAAGGGCCTGCCCAATGTTCAGATGGAGCACATCTACACGGGCAACGGCGTGTCCGAACTCATTCAGCTTTCGATGAACGCGCTGCTCGACAATGGCGACGAGATTTTGATCCCCAGCCCCGACTATCCGCTCTGGACGGCGTGCGCAACCCTCGCCGGCGGTCATCCCGTTCACTATCTGTGTGATGAGCAAGCGGATTGGTATCCCGACTTGGAGGATATGGAGTCCAAGATCACGAGCGCGACCAAGGCCCTCGTCATCATCAACCCCAACAACCCCACGGGCTCGGTCTATCCGCGCGAGGTGCTCGAGGGCATCGTTGAGATCGCGCGCAGACACCAGCTCATGATTTTTGCCGATGAGATTTACGACCGCCTGTGCATGGACGGCTACGAGCACGTCTCGATTGCCTCGCTCGCTCCCGACCTGCCCTGCGTCACCTTTAGCGGCCTTTCCAAGTCGCACATGATCGCGGGCTATCGTATCGGCTGGATGGTGCTTTCGGGTAACCAGCGCTGCATGAGTGACTTTATTATGGGCATCAACATGCTCTCGAACATGCGCCTGTGCTCCAACGTGCCGGCTCAATCGATCGTTCAGACGGCACTCGGTGGCCATCAGTCCGTCAACGACTACATCCGTCCCGGCGGCCGTGTCTACGAGCAGCGCAACTTTGTGTATGAGGCGCTCAACAAGATTGATGGCATCTCGGTGGTTAAGCCGCGTGCGGCGTTCTACATCTTCCCCAAGATGGATGTGAAGAAGTTCAACATCACCGATGACGAGCAGTTTGCCCTCGACCTGCTGCACGAGAAGAAGATCCTGATCACGCGCGGCGGCGGCTTTAACTGGGCCGAGCCCGATCACTTCCGCATCGTGTACCTGCCGCGCATGGAAGTACTCAAAGAGTCCCTCGAAGACCTCGCCGACTTCTTCGATCATTACCGCCAGAGCTAGTGGGATAGAAGCTCCGCACTATGAGAAGCTCCCTGCAGTTATTTTTCTGCAGGGAGCTTTCTTGAATCGGCGGAACTATATAACGATTCCGCAACAGTGGTCGATTTCGTGTTGGATGATCTCGGCGGTGTAGCCCGAGAAGTTTTTGATGCGGTGGACGAAGTTCTCGTCCAGATACTCAACCTTAATGCGGCGATAGCGGGTACAGGGACGCTCGCCGATCAGCGAGAGGCATCCTTCGCTCGTCTGGTAGGCATTGACCTGCTCAAGAATCTGCGGGTTGTACATAAGCAGCGACTTGCTGCCGTCCTTTACGCAGATGATGCGTTTGCGCACGCCAATCATATTGGCGGCGAGCCCCACGCACTCGTGCTCATGCTCATGGAGCGTATCCAGGAGGTCCTGCCCGGTCGCGGCATCGTCGGGTCCCGCGTCTTCGGAAGGCAGGCGCAAAAAGAACTCGGATTTCATGATGGGCTTAATCATGGCGGGCTCCTTAAGGTGGATGCGTTTGGTTCAGGCCATGATACCGCGACATGTCGCATTAATGTGTGCACATAGATTCTGCAGCTAGATTGGATGGCGACACCATAAACTAATGGACGTTTTGCCGAGAGGCATGAATGTTTAAAGCGCAAAGAGTGCGCGACGGGCCCCGCGAATGGGGCGATGATGCCCGAGAGGGCCAAGAAGGAGTCTCATGTCTGAGAACGAAGAGATCATGAACGAGACCGAGAACGAGACCATGGCTGCCGAGGTTGAGGCAGTCGAGACCGTGGAGACCGAAGCTGCCGAGGTTGAGGCTGCTGACGAGGTTTCTGCCGAGGAGGAGGCCGAGGTTGTCGAGGCCGCCGTTGATTACGATGACGAAGAGCTGATGGACAAGATGCAGAAGGCTGCCCGCCTGCTGCGTAGCCGTCGCTTTGCTATTTCCAAGGAGGAGGAGGCCAAGGCCGAGCGCATGGCGAACATCGAGCGCGCCATCAAGCTGCTTGACCTCAAGCCCAAGATGGAGCAGAAGGAAATGTCCGACCTGCTGGGCATGCGCCTTCGTGAGCTCGATGGCCTGATGGCCGAGGCCGAGGCTGCCGATCTGGTCGGCCGCATCGACGACGCTGAGGGCGATATGCGCAAGATCGTCGTCTTCGCTGCCGAGGATGCCGCCGAGGGCCTGGTCGAGCTTGCCAACAAGAAGGAGAAGCTCCTGCCCGAGCTTTCTTACGAGGAGGCCACCGAGCTGATGGCCGCTCTCGATAAGGTTATTGCTCCGCTCGTCGCCATGGGCCTGGACGAGGACCGCGGTCCTCGCGGCGGTCGTGACGATCGCGGTGGCCGTGGCGGCGACCGTGGCGGTCGCGGCGGCTTTGGCGATCGCGGTGGTCGTGGCGGTGACCGCGGCGGTCGCGGTGGCGATCGCGGTGGCCGTGGCGGCTTTGGTGACCGTGGCGGCGACCGCGGCGGTCGCGGCGGCTTTGGCGGCAACCGTGGTGGCTATGGCGATCGCGGTGGCAACCGTGGCGGCTTCGGCGGCAACCGCGGTAACGACCGCGGCGGTCGCGGTGGCGATCGTGGCGGCCGCAACGGCGGCGGCTTCCGCGGCAACCGCTTCTAGGGGTTACGCGGTTCTACGAACCGCGTAACTAGTTGACGCTGCGCGCCCACCAGAGCGACAACTTGTCATTCAAAGAGGACGGCATGACCAGAAGGTCTATGCCGTCCTCTTTTCATGTCAATTTGTTCGCTCTGGTGGGCGCTCGCTGTCGGTACCAAAACATCGGCATCCCCAAGGGATCATTTGCACCAAAGAATGAGAGTGGATAATCTCCCGGTATGAGCCCATATTCATGCTCAAGGTGGGAGATTATCCACTCTCGTTTCGTTTGTTGATTTCGATGCCTACATTTGTAGGAACAGTTCGTGGAGGCGGGTGTCTTCATCGAGTTCGGGATGGAAGGTGACGCTGAGCTGGTTGCCCTGGCGGGCGGCGACGATACGGCCGTCGACTTTCGCTAAGGCCTTGGCATTGCCGTACACTTCGACGATGCGGGGTGCACGGATAAATGTTAATGGCATTTCACCGTCGATGCCGGACACCTGGCCCTTGGTGCGAAAACTGCCGAGCTGTCTGCCATAAGCGTTGCGCTCAACGAGTACGTTCATGGTTGCTAGGCGCGGCGTTCCCTTATCGTCGTGTGCGGCAAGATCGCGCGCCAATAGAATCAAGCCGGCGCAGGTGCCAAGGACGGGCATGCCTTCAACAATGTGGGTGCGAAGCTCCTCGAGCATGCCAAGCTCATCAAGCAGCTTCCCTTGAACGGTAGACTCGCCGCCGGGAAGTACCAGACGGTCAAAGTCCTGCTTCAAATCAGCCGCCTGCCTTAGCTCAATACAGCGTGCGCCCAGCTCGGATAGCCTTGCCTCGTGCTCGGCAAAAGCGCCTTGGACCGCCAGCACGGCGACCGTCTGGTCTGCGTAATCGCTCATGTGCGATCCCTTCTGCTGGACTAGCGCCCGCGTTCCTCCATGATGATCTCGATTTCGTCGGCGTTGATGCCCACCATGGCCTCGCCCAGGTCTTCCGAAAGCTCGGCGATGAGTTTGGCATCGGTGAAGTTTGCCACGGCCTTGACGATGGCGGCTGCGCGCTTGGCGGGGTCGCCGCTTTTAAAGATGCCCGAGCCGACAAAGACGCCTTCGGCGCCCAGCTGCATCATCAGCGCGGCGTCGGCGGGGGTCGCTACGCCGCCGGCGGCAAAGTTCACGACGGGAAGCTTTCCCGTGGCATGGACCTCACGCACCAGCTCGACCGGAACCTGCAGTTGCTTGGCTGCCTCAAAGAGCTCGTCGTCGCGCAGGGCAACAACGTCACGGATCTGCTTTTGGATCTTGCGCATGTGACGCACGGCCTGAACGACGTCGCCCGTACCCGGCTCACCCTTGGTGCGAATCATCGTGGCGCCTTCGGCAACACGGCGCAGCGCCTCGCCCAGATCACGGGCGCCGCAGACAAACGGCACGTCAAACTGGGTCTTGTCGATATGATAGACGTCGTCGGCAGGGGAGAGAACCTCGGACTCATCGATGTAGTCGATCTCGATGGCCTGCAGGATCTGCGCCTCGACGATGTGACCGATGCGGCACTTGGCCATGACGGGGATGGAGACGGCCTCCTGGATGCCCTTGATCATCTTGGGGTCGCTCATGCGCGACACGCCGCCTGCGGCGCGGATGTCGGCCGGGATGCGCTCGAGCGCCATGACGGCGCAGGCGCCCGCCTCCTCGGCGATGCGTGCCTGCTCGGGCGTGGTGACGTCCATGATGACGCCGCCCTTGAGCATCTGCGCGAGCTCGCGATTGAGTTTGACGCGATCGGCCTTGCTGGTCTGTTCTGCCATGGTTGCTCCCTTGGTTGGCATGTGCATTGCTTAACGGAACATCCTATCGGGGAGCTGGGTATGGCGAAATACTCAGTTTTCGAGATAATAACAAGGTCAGACTAATGCCAGATTGAATGATTCAATAAGGTCAGGTGATAGACCCATGCTTGACTACAATTTGGAAAATCGCGGCGAAGCATCGCTTTATGAGTATGTTTACCAGCAAATTCGCGATGATATTGTTGCTGGCCGTATTGCGGCGGGGGAGCATCTGCCGTCTAAGCGCGCCTTTGCGAGTCATCTGGGTATCAGTGTCATTACCATCGAGAATGCATATAGCCAGTTGCTTGCCGAGGGCTATATTTGCTCAATGCCGCGTCGTGGCTACTACGCGTGCGAGCTCCCGGATGCGCCGGTTTTGGCTTTGGCTGCGGGGGATATCGACCGAGATGCTGTCCCTGTTGGTCCCAGCGCGCATGATGCCATGGGGCAGGCAGAGCGATTCGACGCACTTTCTCCTTCCGCTTTGGAGGCGGCGCGGCTTTGGCAAAGTGCGCTACGGGCGACGCTGACGTCCGAAGACGAACGTGAAATCTTTTCGCCCGCACCGGCGCAGGGCACCGCTCGACTGCGACGTGCGATTGCGCGCCATCTGCGCGGGACAAGGGGCATGAATGTCAATCCCGACAATATCGTTATCGGTGCGGGCGCCCAGCTGCTCGATACCATGTTGGTTCAGTTGCTTGGCGCGGACAAGGTGTATGCCGTCGAGGATCCAGGCTATTTGCGCTTGACGCGCATCTATCAGGCCATGGGTTGCGAAGTGCGGCATGTCCCGTTGGATGCTGAGGGCGTGGACTTGAGCGCGCTGCAGAAAACCGGGACCGATGTCCTTCACCTGATGCCGTCTCATCAGTATCCGACCGGTCTTGTGACGAGCATTGCACGTCGCTATGCGTTGCTGAGCTGGGCCGCCGAGCGGCCAGGTCGGTATCTCATCGAAGACGACTTTGATTGTGAGTTTCGCCTTGCCGGCAAGCCGATTCCCGCGCTCGCGTCGATCGATGCCGCCCAGTCGGTTATCTACACCAACACGTTTTCGAAGAGCCTTTCATCGGCGTTACGTTTGGCGTACATGGTGCTGCCCGATGAACTAATGGAGAGGTTTAAACGCAACCTTGGTTTCTACGCCTCGTCGGTAAGTTCTGTTGATCAGGTTGCCTTGGCGCGTTTGCTGGAATCGGGTGATTACGAGCGACATGTGAACCGCGTGCGCGTTCGTGCTCGTGGGGCGCGTGATGGCCTGGCGGCGCTTGTACGGAAAACGTTTCCGGCAGGGGAAGTCTCGATCGAGTACGCGGACGCCGGCCTTTACTGCGTCGTGGCCGTGGAGTGTGACGCGGGCGGAAGCTCTTTTGCACGGGCCCTCACGCGCTCGAGCATCCCTTTTATCGATATCGGTGACTGTTTTTGGTGTGCCGATGGCGCATCTGTCCCTGAAAACTCAACTCAAATTCTTGTTCAGTATGACGATCTGAGTCCAAAAGTACTAACTACCTTGGAATTGCAGCTAATGGGGGGGGCACTCTGCAACCTAAGTGAGTAGACTTTTAGCACTTTGGCGACCAGGCAGTTTTGTAACAAGCTATCTACCTGCGGTTTTGAAAAGCAGGATGACCGGCCTGCTCGGGATGTTCAAAAAAGTCTACTCACTTGCCGCGCAAAGCTCCTGCATGAGAAAAAATGGGGTTTTCAACAGGGCTTCGTCCAGCTCTCGGCAAGCTTTTGGCCAGTTGGGGAGGGCTGTTGAAAACTTGGCAGTCCGTTCGGCGCCATTTTGGTGCGTTCGCGCCAATGCGTGACTGACTGGGTTGAAATTCGTGTTTTCCTGTGCCTATGAAGGATCTACTTTGTGACATATCAGCTTTTAGGTACTGGCGTTTGCCTCCTCAAGTCCGCGCTTTGTGTCCGCCGCTTCCACGACCGGAAGAAGACCGGCAGCGATATGATCTCGCCCGCAACCCGACGGCTGCGGTCGCGCTCGGTTTTCCGTTGTATACATTGGTTCGGTCGAGAAACAAACGGACTTGTCCTGCCAGCATTAGGCAGCGGCTGTTTCTTGGTGAGCTTCCCAGGGAATCCGTGCTGGGAACGGAGCATGGGGTTTTGATTACGTCTCCTCTACTGACGGCATTCATCATGTTGCGGCATCTGACGGATCTTCAGCTTCTTTTGGTATTGGCGGAGATGTGTGGCTTGTTTGCGGTGTGTGCCCTGCCGGCGGCACTTGAGGCGGAGCTTTCGCGTGCAATTGATTCGGGCGCGATTTCGACAACGTTCGGTTGGGTGCGCTGCCCGTCCGAGGACGGCACCGCCTCAAATTTATGGCGTCGAGACGCTTTGGTTTTGGGCGGAGACCTTGACCGTTTTTGTTCAGATGTTTGCGGGATGCGTTACGGCAATAGATTTATAGCGGTATCGCAACTCGTTCCATTGGGCGCCGCGTCGCCTTTTGAGGTCGAGGCGTATTTGCTACTTGCACTGCCGCGATCCCTGGGAGGCGAAGGTTTTTGCGGCATAGAGCTTAATGTTGAAGTGATGCTAAGCACAAGTGCTCGAGCGATTGTGGGAAAGTCCCGTGTATATATCGACCTACTTCTTTCTTCGCCGGACGGCAGGCGACAGGTGGCCATTGAATGTCAGGGAAAGGCCTCGCACGGACGCGCAGGGGATGGCTTGCGTGACGCTGACCGCATGACGGCCCTTCAGGCCATGGGCTACGATGTACTTCTCCTGACACACAGACAGATATCCGATGAGGATAGATTCCGCGCGATCGTTAAGGCCATATGCAGGATGCTCGATGCTGAATATCGTGATAAAAGCTCAGATGAGCAAAGGGCTGAGACATTACTCCGGTCTGAACTATTCGTTGACTGGACAAAATTGGGAGTAATCGACGGAAAGATGCCCGTTAGACGCAAAACAGCTCGATCGTGGACGGCTGCGGTTCTAAGTGAGTAGGCTTTTGGCACTTTGGCGACCAGGCCGTTTTGAAACAAGTCATTTACCTGCGACTTTATAAAGCAATACGGATGGTCTGCTCGGCAAGTTTCGAAAAGTCTACTCACTTAGTTTTTGACGAGAGACCGATGCCGAAGATAGCTCTATTTCAGGGCGTTAACGAGTCCTCGAGACACAAAAAGGCCCGAACCAATACGGTCCGGGCCTTCTTCGAGCTAGAGGTTATGTCTCAGGCAGTTGGCTTAGCCAAAGTAGCGCTTGAGCAGGCCAGCGAAAGCCTTGCCGTGGCGGGCCTCGTCGCGAGCCATCTCGTGCACGGTGTCGTGGATGGCATCGAGGCCAGCGGCCTTGGCGCGCTTGGCAAGATCGGTCTTGCCGGCGGTGGCGCCATTCTCGGCCTCAACGCGCATCTCGAGGTTCTTCTTGGTGGAATCGGTCACGACCTCGCCCAGGAGCTCGGCGAACTTGGCGGCATGCTCGGCCTCCTCGTGGGCAGCCTTCTCCCAGTACAGGCCGATCTCGGGATAACCCTCGCGATGAGCAACGCGAGCCATGGCCAGGTACATACCGACCTCGGAGCACTCGCCCTCAAAGTTGGCGCGCAGATCGGCAACGATGTCCTCGGAGACGCCCTCCATCTTGGCGACGCCCACGACGTGCTCGGCAGCCCACTCGAGCTGGCCCTCCTCCTGCTTCAGGAAGCGAGAGCCGGGAACGCCGCACTGGGGGCACTTGAAATCCTCGGGCAGCTGGTCGCCGTCGAACTCTTCCACATAACCGCAAACGGGGCAAACAAACTTCATGATTCGATCCTTTCGATCGATGGCGATGGTGCGCTCGTCCGGTCCCGTAAGGGCCCTCTCCGGACGTGCGTCTTGACGAGTTCTATTATCCATAAATGAGACCGAATGTGAAGCCTATTAGGAATGATTTTTAATAAAACAATTTAAGCATGTGTAGATGTTGATTGATTAACGATTGCTAGACCTCGTGCGACCTCCGATGAGTACAATCGGTCGAGCAAATGTTGACCAATCAACAAATGAAGGAGATTCCTTTATGCATCTAGCCCGCCGCGCCTGGTGCCGAACGTATCAAACGGTTTTTCGCATCGCATTGCCGGTGCTGCCCTATACCGAGCCACGCATTTTAGAGCACGCTGAGGAAGTGCCCGCAGTGCTTCAAAAGCGTTCAATACACCATGTTCTTATCGTGACAGATCCCGGCATTGCCCGTCTGGGGCTCACGGCACCGCTCGAGACAGCGCTCGCGTCCAAGGGAATTAGCGCTGCGGTCTATGCCGAAACATGTGCGAACCCCACGGTCTCAAACGTGGAGGAAGCGGCATCTCTGTATCGAGAGAGCGCCTGCCAGGCCATTATCGGCTTTGGCGGCGGTTCGGCCATGGACTGCGCCAAGGGCGTGGGCGCGCGCATCGCGCAGCCAAAGAAGCCCATCAACAAGATGCGCGGCCTGTTGCGTATCCATCGTCGCCTGCCGCTGCTCATCGCCGTTCCCACCACGGCGGGCACGGGAAGCGAGGTCACGCTTGCAGCGGTAATTACCGACGACGAGACGCACTACAAGTATCCCATTAACGACTTTGTGCTGATCCCGCGCTTTGCGGTGCACGACCCCGAGTTTACGCGCGGCCTGCCCGCCTCCATTACGGGGCAAACGGGCATGGACGCCCTGACACATGCCGTCGAGGCCTTTATCGGGCGCAGCACCACGCCCTATACGCGCAAGATGGCGCGCCAGGCGGTGCAGCTCATCCACGACAATTTGCTCGAGGCCTATGAGTGCGGTGGCAACATGCGTGCGCGCCGCAATATGCTTTCGGCGGCGTATAAAGCGGGCGTTGCCTTTACGCGCTCTTATGTTGGATACGTCCATGCCATCGCGCACAGCCTGGGCGGGCGTTACGGGATTCCCCACGGCTTGGCCAACGCCATCATCCTGCCGCACATGCTTCGCGCCTATGGCGAAGCTGCTGCTCCCAAGCTCGCCGATCTCGCCCGCATGGCCGGCATTGCGCCGGCTAATGCGCTGGACAACGTGGCTGCTGAGGCCTTTATCGATTGGGTCGACCGCATGAACGCCGCCTTGGGCATACCCAAATATGTGACGGGCATTCGCCGCTCCGACATTCCTGAGATGGCGGCGCATGCCGATGCCGAGGCCAATCCCCTGTACCCCGTTCCGCTTTTAATGGACCGTTTGGAGCTCGAGCATATGTACGAGGTCGTTGCGGGTGGTATGTTTGAAGACGAGAACTAGGAGGGCCCATGAACACCGAGGAAATCGCGCGCATCGTTGCCGATCAGCGCGCCTATTTTAAGACGCACGCCACGTTTGATGTCGATGCTCGACGTCGTGCGCTCGTGAGTTTACGCGATGCGGTGCGGGCCCACGAGGCCGATATTGCCCATGCGCTCAAGACCGATTTGGGAAAGTCGCATGACGAGGCGTATATGTGCGAGATCGGCACCTCGCTTTCCGAGATTCGTTATCAGATTGCGCATGTGGCTCGATGGAGTCGCTCGCGCCTGCGTCCGTGTGACCTCGCCAACGCCGTGAGTGTGTGCAAGACGCAGTCCGTGCCCTATGGCGTCACACTCATCATGGCTCCGTGGAACTACCCGTTTTTACTGACGCTCGAGCCACTCGCCGGCGCCCTTGCCGCGGGCAATACCGTGGTCATCAAGCCGAGCGCCTATGCTCCGGCATCGAGCGCGGTGCTCAAGCAAATCTGTGAAGAGGCATTTGATCCGCGCTTGGTGACGGTCGTCGAAGGCGGGCGTGCCGAAAACGAAGCGTTGCTCGATGAGTGCTGGGACAAGATCTTCTTTACCGGTAGCGTTCCGGTCGGCAAGCTCGTCATGGAGCGTGCAAGTAAAAACCTCACACCCGTGACGCTTGAGCTGGGCGGAAAGAGTCCCTGCATCGTGGATGCGACGGCTAACTTGAAGGTCGCGGCACGCCGTATCGCCTTTGGTAAATGGCTCAACGTGGGCCAGACCTGTGTAGCGCCCGACTATCTGCTGGTCGACGTGCACGTGCACGATGAGTTGTTGGGCCTCATCAAGGAGGAGGTCCGCCGCATGTTTGGCGAGCATCCGCTCGACAACGAGGATTACGGCCACATCGTCAACGCCAAGCATTTTGCGCGCGTGCGCGGGCTGATCGATCCCGACAAGGTTGTGCTGGGAGGCACGGCGCGCGAGTCGTCGCTCAAGATTGAGCCGACGATCCTAGACGGCGTGTCCCCCGATGACGCCGTGATGCAGGAAGAAATCTTCGGTCCCATCTTGCCGGTGCTGACGTTTGAGAGCTTAGACGAGGCCGAGACGTTTATTACGGATCGTCCGACACCGCTGGCCTTATATATCTTTAGCCAGGACCGCGCAGTTCAGGAGCGCTTTGTGCGCCATGTGCCCTTTGGCGGCGGCTGCGTCAACGACACGATCATGCATTTGGCCACGAGCCATATGGGCTTTGGCGGCATGGGGGCGAGCGGTATGGGACAGTACCATGGACGCGAGAGCTTCGATACGTTTAGCCACAAGAAGAGCATCGTGAACAAGGCAACGTGGCTGGACGTGCCGTTCCGCTATGCCCCTTACGCAAGCTGGAAGCGCAAGTTCGTGCGCATGTTTGTGCATTAGAATCAGATGACATAGGGATAAACAAAGTGGCCGCCCCCGCGTAAGCGAAGACGGCCATTTCTCACGATGAAAACGTGTATCGGAGTTGGCAAGACCCGCTGCCACGGGTGCCATCCGTGTTCCCATCTTATCTGCAAGCGTTCCGTTGCGCAAGCGTTGCGGCAAACGATTGAAAGACGCAGACAGGATGAATTTGTGTCCGCACGGGCCCGTAGACTTCTCAACTACGTTGTGGATGCTCGCTAATCGGTAATGGAGGCGCACGTGTTTGATGACGATGACCTGTTCGATCTGACAGACGATCCGTTTGAGTGGGATATGCTACTCGATGACGATGAGTTGGAGCAGGACCGTAAGAAGCGGCAGGGCAAGAAGACGCGGGATGACGCTTCGAAAAAGCAGGACAAGCGTCGCCGAGGTCTGTTCGGCGGGCTCTTTGGGTGACTGTCTCATCGCCGCGTCTGTATACTAAACAGGTCTTATACGCGTTGCGAAATGAGGACAGAGACGATGATGTGGTTTACCGCCGACCTGCACCTGGGCGATACGAATATCTTGCACGACATGGATCGACCGTTTGATTCGGTCGAGGAGATGAACCGCAAGGTCATCGATGCCATCAATGAGTGCGTGGCTGTGGACGACCGCCTCTATATCTTGGGAGACTTTACCTATCGTTTGCCCCTGGCGGAGGCGGTGCGCCTGCGCGAGCGCATCGAATGTCAGAACGTAACGCTCATCCGCGGTAACCATGACGGCGACTGGGAAGATCCAGACGCGCCGCACATTTGGGATGAGGTGCGCGATTATCTGGAGGTCGCCCCCGGTTACGCGAAGGGCCATCGCCTGGTAATGAGCCATTACCCCATGCTCAGCTGGAACGGCAAGGCGCGTGGCGCCATCATGTTGCACGGGCATATCCACAGCAGGGGAGACCGCACCAACGCGCGCAACCGCGATCGCGAGCGCCCGGTTCTGCGCTACGACGTTGGCCTCGATGCCAACAACTACAAGCCCGTAAGCCGTGACCAAATCCTAGGCTTCTTTGGACTGTAGCTGTAAGTGCAGGTAGAATGAACGCGCCGCGCGGATGGTCTGTGCGGCGCGTTTCAGTAGGAGCGATGAATCCATGAGGGCTATCCAGCGCATTAACCATAACGCTGCCATCTGCGAAGACGGCGCGGGGCGTCAGCTTATCGCGCTGGGTCGCGGTATCGGCTTTGGCGATATGCCGCATGAGGTCGACCTGGATGTCATCACGCGTACCTTTTACGGCATTGATTCAAAGTACCTGGCGTTTATTGATGAGGTCGACCCCGAGGTGCTGGAGTTTTCTGCTCAGCTGGCTGATATCGCAACCGGACAGCTTTCGTACGAATTGAGCCCTAACCTCCCCATTACACTGGCGGACCATATCCAGTTTGCCATTAAGCGCGCCCGCGAACACATGGTGGTGTCGTTGCCGCTCGAGCGCGATCTGGAGCAGCTGCATCCCATCGAATACCGCTTGGGCGAGCTGGCTGTTCGCGGCATCCAGAAAAGCTTCCGTGTGCGTATGCCCCGAAGCGAGGCCGCGGGCATTGCCATGTCGATTGTCAACGCATCGGTTAAGCCGAGCGAGCGGCGCGTGCTTGCCGAGCAGCACGAGGAGCGACTGCTCGATATGACGGTCGCGATTATTCAAGAAGAGTTGGGTGTGACGGTCGATCGCTCGTCGTTCGCCTTTGCCCGCTTTGCCACTCATGTGCGCTATCTGCTCGACCGCGTGGCAAAGAAAGAGCCGATCGATACCGAGAACTCCGGTCTTTACGACGTGCTCGTGGAGCAGTATCCGGCGGCATCGCGTTGCGCTCACCGTGTCGACGATCTGATTCAAGAGACCTTTGGCGAGCCATTGGCCCAAGAGGAGCTCGTCTATCTGATCATGCATGTGAATCGCGTGGCTTCTGTCCACTCGGATAAATAGGCTCTCTGGTATTTCCTTTCCGTCATGGCGACCGTTCGCGGGTCGTTTGCTACCGTTCGTCGGTAATCTGAGCCGCAACGAACGCATCTGCCGCATATACTCGCCGTGTGTTGGGTGTTACTCACGGCGCAGCTCCGAGAGGCACTACCGATTCTGCCGAGACCATAATTGGGTCTCTGTCGGTTGTGCGCGGGGCTTTTTTCATGTCGATCCACCCGGGAATCACATGCAAATCAATCTCTTGCCAACTGGTATCGCGCGCTGCGCAGGCGCGAGCGGAATCGTGCGTCTTGGTGCCGTGAAGTCCCACGGCCTTTAGTTGGAAGAGAAGGGATTCGACATGGCTGTCGATAACAAGAAGATTGCCGAGGACGTGCTCGCTGCCGTCGGCGGCGCCTCCAATGTGACGAACGCGACGCACTGCATGACCCGCTTGCGTCTGAACCTCAAAGATCAGTCCATTCCCAATGATAATGAAGTTAAGAAGATCAAGGGTGTGCTGGGCGCACAGTGGTCTGGCGGCCAGTATCAGGTCATCATTGGCCAGAACGTGCCGAAGGTCTATGACGCCGCCATTGCGCTGGGCGTCAAGGGCGAAGGCTCCATTGACGAGAACCTCGATGACGGCACCAAGGAGCCACTGACGGTCAAGACTGCGGGCAAGAAGGCCCTTAACTACCTGTCCAAGACAATGTGCATGACGATCCCCATTATCATGGGCGCCGCCATGTTCCGCACACTTGCCGTACTTTGCGGCGACGGCATGCTCGGTATCTGGTCTGCCGATTCTGACATCTACAACTTCTTCTACAACTGGATTTACAACGCCGGCTATTATTTCCTCCCTGTCTATCTGGGTTGGGCTGCCGCAAAGCAGCTCGGCTGCAGCCAGCCGCTCGGCATGATGCTCGGCGGCGTGCTCATTGCCCCCGAGTTCATGACGTTGGTCAACGCCGCTGCGGATTCTGGTGCTACGACCACGATGGTTTACGGCGTGCTCCCGGCTCAGCTGAACAACTATTCTGCGACCGTGCTCCCCATGCTGCTGTCTATGCCGGTGCTGATGGTCGTCGAGAAGTTCATGAAGAAGATCATCCCCGACATGCTCTCCACGGTGTTTGTGCCCGTGTGCACCATGGCTGTGATGACCCCCGTTTCCCTGTGCGCCCTAGCTCCGATTGGTTCCATTCTGGGCGACCTGGTCGGCAACTTTATGTTCGGCCTCGGAAACGCTGGCGGCATCGTCACAATCCTCTCCCTCGTCGCCATTGCCGCGCTTTGGGAGTTCCTGGTTATGACCGGTATGCACCAGGTTCTGATTGCCCTCGGCATTGTGCAGGTGCTCACCTCAGGGTCTGACTCCTGCGTTATGGTCGCGGGTGCTATCGCTCAGTTCGCCACGTGGGGCATGGCCTTCGGTGCCTTCCTGCGCCTTAAGGAGGTCGACGAAAAGGGCGCTATGCTTGGTTTCTCGCTCTCCGGCATTGTCGGTGGCGTGACGGAGCCCGCGCTGTATGGCTGCGGCTTTAAGTATACTCGCTGCCTGGGTGCCATGGTCGCGGGCGGCGCTATCGGCGGCCTGATCGCGGCTCTCACTAATGTGACCACGTATGTTTTGGGCGCAACTAATATCCTTGGTATTACAGGTTATGTTGCAGGCGGAACTGCTAATCTCGTATGGGGCTGCGTTGCATCGGGCACTGCATTTGTTGCCGCCGCTGCCATCGCCTACTTCTTTGGCTTTACCAAGGAGCAGCTCGACGAAGACGCTGCTGCCGCCAAAGCCTAAAGCATCCGTTCGGTAGGACAATTATCTGGGGCACTTGGCTGCGCTTCAAGTGTCCCTTTCCGTAGATGGGGGTCAATATGAAGCAATTGCTCATTCGTGCCGATGATATCGGTTATTCGTATGCCGTTAACCTGGGGATTGCCCGCAGCATCAATGAGGGTCTGGTGCGCTCGGCGGGCTTGATGCCCAATATGCCCGAGGCCGAGCGTGGCTGGTCGCTCGTGGCGGACGCCGGCATTGCGGTGGGCCAGCATACCAACGTGTGCCTGGGCAAGCCGTGTGCCGACCCGGAGCTCATTCCGAGTATGCTCAACGAGAGCGGTGAGTTCCATAGTAGCCGTACCTTCCGCGAGCATTTTAAGCGCGGCGAAGAACTGATCGACTTTGATGAGGCCTGCATCGAGATCCGCGCGCAGCATGACCGCTTTGTAGAGATTGTGGGCCGCGAACCCGATTACTTTGAGGCCCATGCCGTCATGAGCAAAAACCTTAACCGAGCGATCTCGGCGGTTGCTCAGGAACTGGGCCTTAAGGAACAGAAGGCGAGCTTCGACCCCACGGCGGTTGTGCGATGCGGCGCCACCGACCTGCGCATGGTGATGCACTCGATGGAGCCGGGCTACGAACCCAAGGACTCGATTATGCGGACGGTTCGCGAGATGGCGGACGGCGAGACGGTCGTCTTTGTGTGCCATCCGGGCTATCTCGATCGTTTTATCTTGGAGAACAGCTCGCTTACGACCGATCGCACCAAGGAAGTCGATGCGCTGATCGACCCCGAGCTTCGCGCTTGGCTTGAGTCTCAATCCGATCTTCGCCTGATCGACTACCGCGACCTGTAAGGACCCAAGCCACCACAAAGGGGATAGGCACCCTCGCGGTGGATCTGGCGCCGTTGCCATTATGGCTGCGGCGCCTTTTTTGTCCGCGTGGCGCGGTAGAGTGTAGAAGGTTGAAATTTGCGTCCATCGAGGAGCTGCTATGAACGAGATCAAGTGCCCGCATTGCGGCGAAGTTTTTAAGGTCGATGCGTCCGGTTATGCGGATATCGTCAAGCAGGTGCGCGATGCCGAGTTCTCGCGCGATCTTGATGAGCGTGTAAAGGCCGTCCAGCGTGAGGGGGAGCAGGCGTTGGAGCTTGAGCGCTCTCGTTCGACGGCCGCCCTGCAGGAGGTGGAGTCTCAGCGTAGCGCTCAACTTGCCGAGCAGAAAAACGCCGCGGCTCAGGAGCTGGCACAAGAGGTTGCCAAGCGTGATGCCGAGCTTGCCGAATTGCGTGCCAAGCTCGAGGGCGCTGCCGCAGAGCGCGAGAGTGCAAGCCAGCGCGCGGCGGTTGAGGCCCGTGCCGACGCTCAAAAGGAGAACGCCGAGCTCCAGCGCGAAATCGACAACTTGCGTGCGCAGCTGGGGCGCAAGGATGACGAAGCCAAGCTTGCCGAGTCGGCGGCGCGCAATGCTGCTCAAAACGATGTAGCTGCACGAGATGCCCAGATTGCCGAGCTGCAGGCCAAGCTTGCTGCGGCGGACAAGGCCCAGGAGATGGCGCTTGCCGCTGCCGCGGCAGAGTCGCAGCGTGAACTCGATGCCGCTCGTAGCGAGGCCGAACGCATACTCACAGACTACCGCGCGAAGGTGCAGGAGAAGTTTTCCGCCGCAAAGGCTCAGTCTGAGCAGGAGGCCGAGGGCCTGCGCGCCCAGCTGCGCGAGCAGGAGCTGATGGCAAAAATGAACCTGTCGGAGGCGGTTGCCGCGGCGGAGCGAGAGCGCGATGAGGCGCGTGCCAAACTGACGAGCGAGCTGGCGGTGCGCGATTCGCGCGAAGAGCAGGCCAAGGCAGCACATGAGCTCGAGCTTGCGCAGGCCAAGCGCGCGAGCGATGACCTGATTCGCTACAAGGATGAAGAGATCGAGCGCCTTAAGGATATGAAGGTCCGCCTGTCCACCAAGATGGTGGGCGAGTCGCTCGAACAGCACTGCGAAACCGAGTTTAACCGTCTGCGTATGACGGCGTTTCCTAACGCGTACTTCGAGAAAGATAACGATGCGTCCGAGGGCACCAAGGGCGACTTTATCTTCCGCGAGTGCGATGCGAGCGGCAACGAGGTCATTTCGATTATGTTCGAGATGAAAAACGAGAACGACGAAACCGCGACCAAACACAAGAACGAGGATTTCTTTAAGAAGCTCGATCACGATCGTCGCCAGAAAGGCTGCGAGTATGCGGTGCTCTGCACGCTGCTCGAGCCCGAGAGCGAGCTTTACAACGCGGGAATCGTGGACGTGAGCTATCGCTACGAGAAGATGTATGTGATCCGCCCGCAGTTCTTCATTCCCATCATTACGCTGCTGCGCAATGCTGCCATGGGTTCGCTTCGCTATAAGCAGGAGCTGGCGGAGTACAAGCAGCAGAATATCGATGTCACGAACTTCGAAGCCAAGATGGAGAAGTTCAAGAACGATTTCGGCCGCAACTACGAGATCGCGAGCCGCAAGTTCCAAACGGCAATCGATGAGATCGACAAGACGATTAGCCATCTGCAGAAAACCAAGGAGGCGTTGCTGTCCTCCGAGAACAATCTGCGCCTAGCCAACAAGAAGGCCGACGATCTTACCATTCGCAAGCTCACGTGGGGCAACAAGACCATGAAGGCGGCGTTTGACGAGGCGCGCGAGGCTGCGCCGGAGACAAGCGATGCGCCAGCCGAGGCGGATTCGTATGAGGTCGAGGATGCCGAATAGGGTATAGCGGATAGTGCAAAAGCGGGGCCGCTGGCGATGTTGCCAGCGGCCCCGCTTCGTTTCGTCCCATTCTGTTCGGCTAGTCCTCGAGCAGGTCCTCGATAAAGCCGACGCGGTAGTTTTTGAAAATGGCCTCGCCGCCGTCTTGTGTGGCGTCCAGATCGACATCGCCCATGATGCCAAAGTCGTGGTCGCCGTCCTCGTCGGCAAAAATCTGGTGCACGTGCCATACGTGCAGCGTCTTCTCGTCGGACTCATCGATGGAAAACATCGCGGCGCTGCGGGCGTCTCCGTCGGTGAGGATTTCCTCGTGCTGATCATGGTAGGCATCGAGCGCCTTTTGCCAGCGGATCTCGCTCATGCCCCAGTCGTCGTCGAGCTCGCCCAGGTCGCGCACGTGCTCGCGGGCGGCAAGGGTCACGCGGCGGAAGAGCGCGTTGCGCACCAACAGCGTGCAGCCGCGGCGGTCCGCCACGACCTCGTCGATGTCCTGCGGCGGCGCGGCGTCGAGGGCTGCCGGGTTGCCGGCGTTCTCCCACTCGTCCACCAGACTCGAGTCGACCGAGCGCACCACAAAGCCCAGCCACGAGATAATGTCGCGCAGGCGCTCGTCGCGCTTCTCGATGGGCACGGTGCGGTCGAGTGAACGATAGGCTTCTGCCAGGTAGCGCAGCAAAATGCCCTCGGAGCGGGCGATGCCGAGCTTTTGAATGTAGCCCTTAAAATCGCTCGCGCTTTCCAGCATATCGCGCAGGACGCTCTTGGGAGAGAGCCGGTAGTCGTTTGCCCAGGGTACTTCCTGGCAGTACTTGTCAAAGGCGGCGTCGAGCAAATCCTCGAGCGGCTTTTCGTACGTGACGTCTTGAATGCGCTCCAAGCGCTCCTCATATTCGATGCCGTCGGCCTTCATCTCGGCCATAGCGCGATCGCGTGCGGCGCGCTCCTGTGCGCGCAATACCTGCTTGGGGTCCTCGAGCGTAGCCTCGACCATCGAGATGAGGTCCATGGTATAGGTCTCGCTCTCGGGATCGAGCAGCTCCAATGCGGCAAGCAAGAACGGCGAGAGCGGCTGATCGAGCGCGAAGTCCTCGGGCAGGTCGACCGTCAGCGCGTAGTCGATGTCCGGCGCGGCGTCAGCCGGAGCGTCGGGTGCGGGCGGCAGCTCGGTGCGCACGACGACGCCGGAGTCGATGAGCGTGGCGAAGATCTCGTCGGCACGAACCTCGAGCTTTGCCTTTTCCTCGGGCGTTTGCAGGCTTGTCTCGATGAGGTCGTGCACGCGGGCGCGAGCGTCGCCGCCCTGCTCGACCACGCTAATCACCATGGAGTGTGTGATGCGAAGGCGCGGCTTGAGCGTTTCGGGCTGCGTCTCGATCAGGCGCTCAAAGGTCTGTTTGTTCCAGGTGACAAAGCCCTCGGGGGCCTTCTTCTTTTTAATCTTGCGGAGCTTTTTGGGGTCGTCGCCCGCCTTGGCCATGAGCTTGGCGTTCTCGATCTCGTGCTCCGGGGCCTCGGCGATGACCATACCCTCGGTGTCAAAGCCCGAGCGACCGGCGCGACCGGCGATTTGATGGAACTCGCGGGCGCGCAGGCGACGCATCTTGTAGCCGTCGAACTTGGTGAGCGCGGTGAGTACCACGGTGTGGATGGGCACGTTGATGCCGACGCCGAGTGTGTCGGTGCCACAGATGACGGGCAGCAGGCCCTGCTGCGCCAGGCGCTCGACCAATAGACGATAGCGCGGCAGCATGCCGGCATGGTGCACGCCGACGCCGCATCCGAGCAAGCGCTTGAGAATCTTGCCAAAGGCCGTGGAGAAGCTCGTGCCCTTGGCGGCTTCCTTAATGGCCTCGCGCTGCTCCTTGCTGGCGATGCCAAAATTGGCGAGGGATTGCGCCGTCGCAAGTGCGGCGTCCTGGCTAAAGTGCACGATATAGAGCGGGGCCTCGCCGCGGCGCATGGCGAGCTCGACCGTGCCCTCGAGGGAGGTCGTCACATAGTCGTAGCTCAGCGGAACGGGACGCGGGGCATCGACGACCAAGTCGCAGGTAGCGCCGGTGTGTTCCTCGAGCGAGGCGGCGATCGCGGTGACATCGCCGAGCGTGGCGCTCATGAGCATGAATTGTGTGTGGGGCAGGGTGAGCAGCGGCACCTGCCAGGCCCAACCGCGATCGGGGTCGGCAAAGTAGTGGAATTCGTCCATGGCGACGCAGCCGACATCGGCATCTTCGCCCTCGCGCAGTGCGTCGTTGGCAAGGATCTCTGCCGTGCAGCAGATGACGGGCGCCTTGGTGTTGATATGCGTGTCGCCGGTGATCATGCCGACGTTATCGCGGCCGAGCACCTGTACCAGATCGAAGAACTTTTCGCTGACCAGGGCCTTGATAGGGGCCGTGTAATAACAGCGCTTGCCCTGTGCCATGCCCATAAAGAGCATGCCCAGCGCGACGAGCGATTTACCCGATCCGGTCGGCGTGCCCAAAATGACGTGATCTCCGGCGGCCAGGTCCATGAGAGCCTCTTCTTGGTGATCCCACAGTTCAATGCCGCGATCGCTCGTCCATTCAAAGAAGCGCTCAAAGGCCTGATCGGGCGTGAGCCATGGTTCGGGCTCGCTGCCGTCCTCGGGCTCCCACCAGGTGGGGGAGAGCGCGCCGAGCGAGCCGAACTCGGCTTCGGTTCCCGTGCCGCCCGAGAATGAGCTGGCGGCGCCGGCGCCGGAGACGGCGCTGGCGGCGGTATCTGTCGTGGTCTGTGCCATGTGGTTGCTTTCTCTCGCCGTTTGTCCGCCAACTATTATGGCGTAGCGTCGCATCGATGCGTTCGCAGGCAAGAAAATGCAGGAAATGGGCGCGCGGTACTAGCGTTCCTGAGGCAGGCGCTTTTTGCCCTTGCGGGCGCGGTTTTTAAAGTTCTCAACGGCCTCTTCCATACCCAGGGGTACATAGGTGAGCTCATCGAGGTTCTCGGGCAGGTAGCAGGCAAGGCTTTGCTCCTGCGCGCGGCCCGCCGCGAGCTGTTCATCGCTGGGCTGCGCGCCGGGTGTGGCGCAAATGCCATAGACGGCGGCACCCATCTCGCGCGTGCGGCATTCGTATTCGGTCTCGGGATGGTCGGGATGGTCGCGGCGGACGTCGTCGCTTACCCAAAGCGTGTCGTAGCCGGCCGCGGCAAACTGCCCCAGGGCGTAGTCGCGCAATGGCTTACTGTCGGTTCGCAGTGTGACGGTGGCGCCGGCTGAAAAGAGCGGGCGATAGAGCATTAGATGGTCGACATGGACGAGTCGTTTTTTGGCGTACTTGGCCTTGGGCTGCGGCGTGGGAAAGTTGACGGTTATGGCGTCGAGCTCGCCTTCGGCAAACAGCTGCGGCAGCGATGCGGCGCTTCGGGGCAGGACGAGTGCGTTGGACAGCTCCTGCTCACAGATTTTCTGTGCGGCATAGGCGATGCAGATGGGCTCCTGGTCCATGCCGATAAAGAGGGTGTTTGGCTCGTGGGCCGCGCGCTCTACAAGGTATGTTCCCTTGCCGCAGCCAAGATCCAGGTGAAGATGCTCGAAGGGCTTGCCACCAGCCGGCGTACATGCTTCACGCCAATGTCCGGCATAGCTCTCGGGGCTCGTCTCGATGGCATCGGCGTAGCGCTCCAGGCGCTCCTCGAGCACAAAGTTCTTAGGCGTGCGAACGTGAACGGCTCCCATGAGGCTCCTTAGTCATAAGTGCAGAACGCATAGCTGCACGTTTCGGCGATGCGTTGGAAAGGGTGGACGCAATGTGGTCTTTTGCGGCAGCGCCGCTCAAAACGAACCGCAGGTTCCTACAGACGCTTGAGAATCACATAGCGGTTGAGCTCGCCGCTGCGACCGTCGGCATGGAAGCGCTCAAGCTCGCGCACGGGGACCTCGCCGCTCTTGTAGAACGTACGGACGCCGCGCACCAGGTCGGTGATCTGCTGATCGTCAAAGTGATGGCAATAGCGGTAGGCGTGGCGGTCGTTTTGCCAGCCAATGAGATGGTCGCCGGCTTCAAACTGCGCGGAATCGTAACCCTCAAACGGCGGGGTGAGCTCGGCGCGGGCCTCGGCACGAACGGCCTTGCACGCCATGCGCTCGTCGTTCATAAACTCCCAAAAGCTGATGGCGATGATGCCGCCTGGGCGCGTCTGGCGCACCAGGGCGTCGAGCACGCGTACGCGGTACTCGCACGACGGCACGTGGTGCATAAATCCAAAGCAGACCGAGATGTCGGCGAGCGGGGCGTCGAAAAGCACGTCGGGTGTCTTGGCGGGGTTGAGCTTCATGAGGGCGTCGAGCACATCGAGTTCCTGGAAGTGCAGGTTGGGAATGCGCAGGGCGTGGCCACGTGCATCGATGGCCAGGTCCTGGCATGAGTCGACGCCATAGAACTCAAACGGGCAGCTGGCGTCTGCCGAGGGGTTTGCGCCATCGACGCCCTTGGCGGCAAGTGCGCCGCCGGCGGCAAAGTTCTCGAATCGCATGTTTCCACAGGCAAGATCGAAGACGCGGACGGGATGCTCGATCGTGGCGACGTCGAGCTGCTCGAGCGCTATGTCCATAGTGCGCACCCAGCCGGGCCACGGTGCCTGGCGCGTATCGGAGAAGGAGGCGGAGTGCTCGCGATAGAACGTATTGTTGAGCTGAATGAGCGATGAGGCGAAATCGCGGTTCACGGCGCGGAACTCCCTCCGTTGGCGGTGCGGAATAAACAGTACGACCATACTACCGTTAACGCCGCAACGGGGACAACCGAGCTGCGGGTCATTGCTTTGTTTGGACACATTTCCGCAGCTCATATATGCCCGCAACCGCCGGTTGTCAAAAATCTCACTAGAATAGGTGGCATGCTTTTGGCGGTGGCGGATAGATTTTTAACTGTGCAAGGCGCCTTAAGAACAAAAACGGTCCGGCGGCACGGCTGGCATCGCATAGGAGGAACCATGAATGTAGAAACTGCGCAGCGGCTCGCCGACCTTCGTCGCAGCAAGGGTTTTAGCCAAGAAGGGCTGGCGCGAAAGCTGGGGCTGTCGCGCCAGGCGGTCAGTAAATGGGAGCGTGCGGAGAGCTCGCCCGATACCGAGAACCTGATCTCGCTCGCAAAACTCTATGGCGTGAGTTTGGACGAGCTCCTTAATCCGAGCGATGAGATCGAGGACGATATCGAGTTTGAGAACGAGGACCGCGCCCGTCAGCGCGAGGCCGAGGCAGCGGAGCGCGCCCGTACCCATGAGGCAGCGGCACGTGCTACCGAGGCGGCAACGCAGGCGAGTGATGCCGCCGCCAAGGCGGCGCAAGCGGCAAGCTGGAGCGCGCAGGCCGCCAATGCCGCTACGGCGCAGGTGACGAGTGGCGGCGCAGCTGGCTCGACTCCGGTGAAAGGTCCGTTCCAGTCGTTTCCGTATTGGGCCGTGTGCTGGCTGCTGTTCTTTTTGCTGATGTTCCTGTTTGGTGGCTCCTTTGCCGCGCTGATCTTCTTTACAATCCCCATCTATCACTGGGTGGCGCGTGCGCTCGATGGCGATTGGGCACGCGGGGATATTCAGGTTGGTCCGGCGCCGGAAGCGGCTAAGGCTCAGGATGTTTCCGCTGCGGTTGATACTGACGTGGCTTCCTCGACCGCCGCTGAGCCGAGCGCCAAAGAAGGTGATGAATGATGAAGCTCTCGCATGAGTCCAAGGTCCGCCTGGGCGTCGGTATCGGAGCGTTCGTGCTCATCATCGGGCTTATCTTTGGCACTTCGCGGATATTGTTTCATTTTGATGGCCCGTGGGATCTCGGCGATATTGCATCCGGTTTGTCCGGTATGGACGATGTGGTTGACGGGGACGATTCTTTGGATGGCGGTAACTATTCCGCTCAGTCTCGGCAGCTTTCGAGCGAAACGTTTGATGCCGACTCATTCCAGTCCCTTGACCTGGATGTGACATCGGGTGAGGTTGAGATCAAGTGCGTTTCCGGCGGGCAGGTGCGTGTCATCGAGAGCGGTCGTGTTGCAAAGGGGGTAGCTACCTACGATGCTGCCACTCAGAATCTGGCCGAGGTCAAGGGTTCTACACTCACGATTAGCCAGTTCGACTGCGATGACGAGCGCGCTATCGATCGTTCGGTCACCATCGAGCTGCCGCGGGATGTTGCGGATAACCTGGTCGGCATTACGGCGAGGGTGGGGTCGGGAGACCTGACGGTCGCGGACATTGCATGTCACGACTTCGAATTGACGTTGGACTCGGGAGACGTTGAGTTTGCGGGCACCGTAACCGACACCTTGGATGCCGAGGTCGGTTCGGGCGATGTGGCGTTCGAGCTCTACCAGGCCCCCGCGAAGTCGATGGACGTAAGCGTGGGCTCGGGCGATGTGGAGATATCGGTTCCGAACTCTACGGGCTTTAAGGCGAGCCTCACCGTGGGCAGCGGTGACTTTGAGAGCGATTTCCTTCCGCTTGGCTACGATGGCGAGACCATATTGAATGCTGAATTCGACAACGGTGACAAGTCTGCAACGTATCGTTTTAAGGTCGGTTCGGGCGACATGTCGTTCGAATCGGTGTGACATGCGGTTTTCGGAGATCGGTGCATATAGGCATGCTCTTTGATGGAGGCGCCGGGGCCGTGACTGGCTCCGGCGCCTTTGCCTTTACAATGGGGGCATGGAACAGATTATTTTGAACATACTCGAGGCTCTGCGTCGCGGTGAGACCGTGGACGACAAGGCGCTCGTCAAACTGATACATGCCGAGGCGCGCCGTGAGGGTGCCGACAAACGAGATCTGGCCAAGCGCCGTCTGCTGCCGTTCTACCAGCGGGTTAAACGTGAGAAGCCGGCTCGTTGGGCTGGATGGAATGTCGATGCCGAGCTGGAGCGTCAGCTGCTGCAGGTGCTGCGCATGAAGCCGCGCCGCACGGCTTCGGGCGTGGCGACCATTACCGTCATCACCAAGCCGTGGCCCTGTTCGGGCGATTGCCTGTTTTGCCCCAACGATCTGCGCATGCCCAAAAGCTATCTGCATGCCGAGCCGGCATGCGCCCGTGCGGAGCAAAACTGCTTTGACCCGTATTTGCAGGTGAGCGCTCGCCTGACCGCACTTTCGCAGATGGGGCATGCGACCGACAAGATCGAGCTTATCGTGCTCGGTGGCACCTGGAGCGACTATCCGCAAGGGTATCAGACGTGGTTTATGTCCGAGCTTTTCCGTGCGCTCAATGACGATGCCGTCGCCGGCGTGGCGGCAAACCCCATGTTGGCGCGTCCGGGCATCAGCCGTGCCGAGGCGGGGCGCCTGCTCGATGACGCTCCCGCCGATGCCCTGCCGCCGGTGGTAACAGAGCGCCGCGAGTGCTATCGGGCTGCCGGCATTGCGACAGACGAGGCCAAGCTCGCTGCCGGCGTTGCCGACGAGCAGGAGCGTGTGGATGCTGCCGTGGGCGGCTATAACCGCGCGGTGCGTCGTCTGTACGGCCCCGGTACGCCGTGGGGCGAGGTCACCGAGTGGCAGACGGCAACGATGGAGGAGCTCGAGCGCCAGCAGCGCATCAACGAGACGGCGAAGCATCGCGTGGTGGGGCTCGTTATCGAGACGCGCCCCGATGCTGTAACGCCGCAGGCCCTCATGCTCATCCGCCGCCTGGGCTGCACCAAGATACAGATGGGCATCCAAAGCCTTGACCAGCATCTACTCGATGTCAACGAGCGTCGCATTTCGGTGGCGCAGATTGAGCGGGCGTTTTCGCTTGCGCGCCTGTTTGGCTTTAAGATCCATGCGCATTTTATGCTCAACTTGCTGGGCGCCACACCCGAGGGGGACAAGCGCGACTACGAGCGCTTTATGACCGAGGGGGCCTTTATGCCCGACGAGGTCAAAGTCTACCCGTGTGCGCTCATCGAGGGCTCGCGTCTGGTGGGCTGTTACGAGCGTGGCGAGTGGCGCCCCTATACCGAGGACGAGCTGCTCGATGTGCTGGCCGACGACATCGTGGTGACGCCGGCGTTCTGCCGCATCAGTCGCATGATCCGCGACTTTAGTTCCGACGACATCATGGTGGGCAACAAGAAACCCAACCTGCGTCAGCTCGTCGAAAATCGCTTGGCCGCTCGGGGTGACGGTGCGACGGTGCGCGAGATTCGCTATCGCGAGATCAGCACGGCGGGTGCCGACTTGGATGAGCTATCTCTTGATGAGGAAGTAGCGTACGAGACGCCGGTGACTTACGAGCGCTTTTTGCAGTGGGTGACGCCGCGGGGCAAGATCGCGGGCTTTTTGCGGTTGTCGCTGCCCGATCGCGCTTTTGTTGCCGCACATGCGGACGAGCTGCCGACGATGCCGGACGAGGCGATGATTCGTGAGGTGCACGTGTATGGCATGGCGGCGCGCGTGGGCGATCAGGGCCAGGCAGCGCAGCACCATGGATTGGGACGTTTGCTCGTGGAGCGTGCGTGCCAGATAGCTCGGGACGCTGGCTATACGTACATCAACGTGATCAGCGCGATCGGTACGCGCGAGTACTATCGCCATCTTGGATTTTATGACCATGGCCTTTATCTGCAAAAGGAGCTCTAGATGAACAAGCCGAGTGTTTCTGCCGGCGTCGTTGCCGGCGTTGCTCTGGGAGCCGCGGCGCTTGGTGCGGCCGCTGTCGCTGTTCGTGCTGCCTGTCTGCAGGTCGCGAGGACCCGCAATGGGCTGGCACGTGTGAAGCGCGTGCACGATGAGGGCGGCGACGAAGTTCGCGTATTGGTTCAAGGCGGCGTCTACCAAAGCGCGAGTTACGTTGGCGAGCGCTGGGCGGAGCCCGTCTTTGCGTACTATCGCGCGTTTGACGACGTGTTTGAGGCCGAGGATGCGATGCGCGACGCTTATGGTCACGGTATCAGCCGTATGCTTATGCTGGGTGGCGGCGGGTTTGCCTATCCCAAATATGCGCTGGTGTCGCACGAGGGCTTGCGTATGGACGTTATCGAGTATGACGGAGAGATAACGCGCTTGGCGCGCCGTTGGTTCTACCTGGACGAGCTGGAGCGCGCGGTGGGTGACCGCCTGCGGGTGATTACCGCCGAGGCTCGCTCGTATCTGGGTGTGACGAGCGTGGGCCATCGTCGCTACGACGTGGTCGTGAGCGATTGCTTTGGCGGTGCCGGGCCCGTACGCGAGCTGGCGACCGTTGAGGCGCTGCGCCTGGTGCGGGGCAGCCTGAACCCCGGGGGTATCTACGTTGCCAATATCGTGAGCGCAAACGAGGGGAGCGATGTGACGTTCCTGCGCGATTGCGTTGCCACGGCACTTGAGGTGTTCAACCGCGCTTGGGTGGCGCCTTGTGGCGATACGGAGTTCGGCGGCGAGGAGAACTACCTGCTCATCGCCAGCGACGGCGACTACGCCTTTGCCGAAGCCGTGCCCTTCGACACCGACTTCCTCGGCACCGTCCTTCACGACAAGTAAGTCTCCCCGTCCCAAAAAAGACTGGTCTTAGGCGTGGTCGCGCCAGCCGAGAACGCGCTGCTTCATACCCTCGATGTCGAGCACGCCTTCGGCGAAGCCTTTGCGCACGAGCTCCTCGGGAACGTACTCGTCGTAGCGATCAAAATAAGGCGCCTCGCCGGGATAGACGAGCTCGATGGGATCAAAGTCCTTCTCGGCCTCGGCGGCGAGCACCTCAAAGAACGTCTCCTCATCGGCCTTCATCTTAAACTGCATAAAGTATGGACGCGACGGATCGAGCCCGTGAAGGCCCAGCTCCGCGGCGCATTTAATCTTGAGCATGCGCTCGAGCGCCAAAAAGGCGTAGCTTCCCAACCAGGGGAAGAGCACCCAGGTGTCGCCGCCCAGGTTAATGAGCGGTTTAGTTCCCGCGCCCGAAATCTCGGCGGTATGACGAGCCTGTGCAAGGCGTGCCCGTGCGTTGCCCATGAGGTACGGATATGCCGCGTGCTCGTTGAGCGCCTTGCGCATGCGCTCGAGTACGTGTGTATTGATGTCGCCGGGGCAGTCGCCAAAGTAGGCCGGCACACGGCCCTTGACCTGCGTGGCAAAGACGGTATGACGCTTCCAGTCCACTTCCTCGACAATCCAGCAGTGTCCGGCGATGGCGATGCGCTCACCGGGCGGTGGGGGATTGACGATCGTGCCCAGCTCGGCCGATTCGCTGCGAACGGTAAACTCCTCGTTTTCCTGGAACACGGCGTAGAACTTAAAGTTGTTGATGATGCGCTCGCCCGCGAGGCCCACGATGAGCCCACCGCCCTCGGTGACCTGGATGTGGTCGATCTTGATGAGGTGGCGCAGCAGTACGCGATAGTCATCGGCCGAGACGCGGTGGAAATAGCTGAGCGTGAGCACACGCTGAGCAAGCTCGGCCGGTGTGAGCTCGCCGGTGCTGGCGAGCGTCGACATGGTCTGGTGATAGAGCAGGCTGTAGGGGAGTCGATCGAGCTCGGGCGGCTCGACCCACTTTTCCTCTCGATAGAGTTGTACGAGCGCGATGCCCTGCAGGAGCTTCCACGGAATGGTCTCGGGCATCATCGTGCGCGGCTCGGGCTCTTCCTCGCGCATGACAAACCACATCTCGGGTGGAAGATCGCGGCGTCCTGTGCGGCCCATTCGCTGCAAAAAGGAGCTAACGGTAAACGGCGCATCGATCTGGAACGCGCGCTCCAGACGACCGATATCGATGCCGAGCTCCAGTGTGGAGGTGGTGATGGTTGTCTGCGCCTGTTCCTCGTCGCGCATCAGCTCCTCGGCGGTCTCGCGTAGCGATGCCGAAAGATTGCCGTGGTGGATGAGAAAGCGGTCGGGCTCGTGTCGGCTCTCGCAGTAACTGCGCAGCATGGAGCACACGGCCTCTGCCTCCTCGCGCGAGTTGGCAAAGACCAGGCACTTGCGTCCGCGCGTATGTTCAAAGATGTAGCCCATTCCGGGATCGGCGTTGTCGGGCGCGGTGTCGGTGGAGTTGAGAAGTGCCTGCTCGGTTGCCCGCGGGATATCGACTTCGCCCTCGGGGGCCGAGGAAGCGCGACTGTCCTTGGGGGCAGCCTTGCCCCGTGCCCGTTCACGACGTTGACGGCGCTCCTCTTGTGTGAGCTGTCCGCCATGGCGCATGTCTTGGGTGCTGACGGGCAGTGCCGCGGGTGGTGCCGCCTCAATGCGCTCGCATGCGAGCACCTCAGCTTCCTGCGGGCCTGTGCTCGTGAATCTTCGCTGCTGCGCCTGGGGACCCGAGTTATAGAAGTGCTCCATGGAGATGCGCCACACGCGGCGCGGTTCCTCAAAACGGGGGATAACGCAGTCGCGGCCCGTTCCCTGTGAGAGAAAGGCACCCGTGCGCTCGGGGTCGCCGATGGTGGCCGAAAGGCCAATACGGCGGGGCTGCACGCCCGCCATGCGCGAAAGGCGCTCAATAAGGCAGAGCGTCTGCCCGCCGCGGTCACCGCGCATGAGTGAGTGGACCTCGTCGATGACCACATAGCGCAGGTCGCAGAACATACGCGGGATTGCCGTGTGCTTGTGGATCAGGAGTGCCTCGAGTGATTCGGGCGTAATCTGTAGGATACCGCTCGGTTTTTTGATGAGCTTAGCCTTGTGCGATTGCGAGACGTCGCCATGCCAGTGCCAGACGGGGATGTCGGCTTCTTCGCAGAGGTCATTGAGGCGGACGAACTGATCATTGATGAGTGCCTTGAGGGGGCCGATGTAGAGGGCGCCCACGCTTGCGGGCGGTTTTTCCCAAAACTCGGTCAGGATGGGAAAGAAGGCCGCCTCAGTTTTGCCAGATGCCGTGGATGCCGTCAGGAGCACATTGTCTTGCGTGTTAAAGATGGCGTCTGCCGCCGCAACCTGGATAGAGCGCAGACTCTCCCAATCGTGGGAGTAGATGAAGTCTTGGATAAACGGGGCGTAGCGGTCAAAGGCGTTCACGGGGCCTCCTCTCAAATACGAATCTCTTAACGCGGTGAGCAGTGGCTCGCTACATTACTGTCTCGACGTTTGCCCAGATAAAACCTGCCAAAATAAACCTGTCCCTTTTTGGCAGGTTAGATGGTGAACTCGGCGAAGTTGCGCGCGTCGGATGACGCGGGCGATTCGCCGGCTGGTGCGAGAGTATTGCCGCCGACGCTTTGCAGTAACTCTGCCACGTTAGCATCGGGGTTTTGACACAGGATATCGAGCAACTCGATAAAGTCGCGAATGACCTCGCGCGGTGTCAGATGCGTATCGGCCCCCACGCGGCCGAACTCAATCTTGAGGAAGTCCACCAAGTCGTTCTCGGTAAGCGTGGGCGTCCAGCCAAAGTAGCCGGCGTGAATTTGCATGAGTTTTTCGATGAGCACCAGTAGCTCCTCGTAGGTGAGCGGCTGCAGGCGGATGATGGGTGCGAGCATGTCCTTAAGGTCCTCACGCGCAAAGCGACCCTGAGCGAGTCGGCTGCGCAGAGCCTCGTAGGAGAACACGCCGCGGCGGCGGTCTTCGATGGAGGTTGGCGTGCCGCCCATGATCATGCCCAGGTACTGCGCCTTGCCCTGAAGTGTGTCGTTGTACATGGTCAGGATCTTCTCGTAGTTGTACTGGCGCGTGATGGCATTGGGAATCTTATACAGATTCACGAGTTCGTCGATGAGCACCAGCATGCCCTTGTAGCCGCTGCAAACCAAAAAACGCGCGATGAGTTTGACGTAGTCGTACCAATCGTCGTCGCTGATGATGGTCGAGGAGCCCAGCTCGGCGCGCGCCTCGCTCTTGGTGCGGTATTCGCCGCGGATCCATTTGGTCACGCGGCTCATGGCCTCTTCGTCGCCCTCGGATACGGCCATGCGGTAGCGGCGGAGCATACGGGTGAAGTCGAAGCCGTGGACCATCTCCTCGAGCGGGGCCAGTTGGGCATTGACGACCGACTCGTCGACGTCGGCACATGAGGCGACCCAGCGATCCAGAATAAGGTTGAGCGCACCGCCCTCGGGGCGCGTCTTGGTCGATATATTGCGGATGAGCTCGCGGTAGGTGGCAAGGCCCTGTCCCTGACCGCCCTGCAGGCGGCGCTCGGGCGACAGGTCGGCATCAGCGACGACGAATCCCTCGCCCATGGCGTGCGTGCGGATGGTCTGGAGCAAAAAGCTCTTGCCGGCGCCGTAACGACCGACCAGAAAGCGGAAGCTCGCGCCACCGTCGGCGATGAGGCTCAGATCGGTGAGCAGGGCGCGGATCTCGACCTCGCGGCCTACGGTGATGTAAGGAAGGCCGATGCGCGGGACCACGCCGCCCTTGAGCGAGTTGAGAATGACGGCAGCGACGCGCTTGGGCACGCGAGGTGCTGCGGATGCGGTATCACTCATGGTCTAGGTATCCTCTCACGTCTGCTTCGTAGTCCTCGATAATCTGCGGCCCTGCCGCGCTAAATTCAATTACGGTGTCGCCCACCAGGTCAAAGAGCGCCTCGTTGATGGTATCGACGAGCATGTCCTCGCTCTGCTCCGATTGCACTACCGCCGATTCCGCCTGTACTGCGTTGTGCTCGAGCAGCGCGCGGAGATAGGCGTCTGCGGCGGGCACGAGTTCGTTTGTGGCGTCAGCGGGCGTAGCAGCTGCGAACGCGGGCGTCGGCGCGAGAAGCGGTGCCACGACACCAAACTGTTCGGTGGATATGGTCGGCTCGTCGGACTCGTCCTGCCCTGCAGCCGCCGCGACCGCCTCGACCATCGCGTCGGCTACGGGCTCGGCTTCCGGTTGCCCTGAGTCCGCTGCCTCGGCTTCTGCGGACGCGCCGTCCTCGCGTTCCTCGTCAATCAAAAGCGTCTCGCGCGTTTGTGCGGCGGCGCTCCGAATATGCCCCAGCTGACTCAGATCGATATCGATTTTGACGGGCTGGTGTGCGGCGTCCCACGAAAGCCATGCCACAATCTCGTCATCGATAATCTTGGCCAGATATTTGGGGACCTTTTCTTCCTTAAGGGGGTGGGCGGGGTCCAGCGCCAGGCGCAGGCGTTGGTCGCAGGCGCGCATCATTTCACCGAGCTTGCTGCTCTTTTGCCTACTACCGTGGATACGCATGCATTCCCAAAAGCCGTTTTGGCAACGGTAGATATGGATGGGGTCCAGACGGTATTCGCAGTCCTCGTGGCGCTCGGGCGCAAAGAATACGGCCGAGGCAAACATGGTGTAGGGCATGGCCGTCTCCTCCCCAAATAAACTTGCCACGATGCCGGTCTTTCGGTGCGTGTCATAGTAGCGCACCATGCGGACATACACGGCGCACGCCACGTGGCGCAGATCGCGGTGGTGGCTGCGGTCGAGCCGCGAGCTACTTAGGTTGTACGTGGAGAGGGCGTTGATGGCGGCCATGAGTCGCTCCTCGCGCACCTCATCGGGCGGAAGGGGGAGCGTGGGCTCGGAGGTTTTGCGACGCTTAGGGGTCTGGCTGGACGGTGCCGGTACAAGGTCTCGTGCCGCGCGCCGCAGTTCGATAAGGGCGTTATCGAACATGACGGTTTTAGAGTCGCGAAGCAGCTTGGGGTCGAGCCCGTGGAACACGGCGTAATCTTGCAGCCACACGCGCGCAAACCGGTCGATGCCGGGCTCGAAGGCGCGATAGACATCCCAAAAAGCCTTGATCTTGTTAAAACCATCGAGTGGATTATCTACGCCAATGCCGCAGATCAGCTCATAGAGATACAGAAAGGCAAAGGACGTAGACGTTTCCTCGACGGTTCCGCGGCGCACTTGGGCACGCCAGGTAAAGTAGCCGCGCAGTTGCCGGTCGCTCATGGCGTTGTAGGTGGGAAAGTACGACTTAAAGGTGCCGTTGTAGGGACAGTCGTCCTCAAAGTCGGCCATCAGCAGGCCCTGGCGGTAAAAAAGCTCGGCTTCCGAAAGCCAGCGGCCCGCACCGCCCTTGGGGTCATCCTGCCAGCGCGATATCTCGCGCATTTTACGGTACTGGTCGGGGAGGAAATTCTGCATCTGTCGGCCGGTTTTGAGAATCGGCTCGTCTGCGTAGGTTTCGTTTGAGAAGCGGGCGGACTGATGGGTCCGGGCCTCGGCCATAATGCGCTCGATGAGCATCTTGATGTCCTGGTCGGCCACCGCTCCTCCTCTCGAACGCAGCTACGGTGACCTCATATCATAGCACAGCATCAAACAGATGTTCGAGATACCGATGCGTTGATAGATTTAGAACAGGAGGGCGTAGATGACGGCGATGACGACGGAGGGAAGCATATTGGCCGTGCGGAAGGTCTGAGGACGGATGAGGTTGACGCCGACACAGAAGATGAGCATGGAACCTACGAGCGAAAGGCTGTTGAGGGCAGCTGTGGTCATGATGGGGGAGAGCGCGCCGGCAAACAACGTGATCGTCCCCTGGAACACGGCGACGGGCAGGGCGGAGAAGATGCAGCCGCGGCCAAGCGAGGCCGTCATGGTGCAGACGATGATGCAGTCCAGTGCGCCCTTGAGGGCAAGCGTTGACCAGTCGCCGAGCAGGCCGTCCTGGATCGATCCCACAATGGCCATGGCGCCGATGCACACGGTGAGTGAAGTCGAGACGAAAGCGTTGGTGAACTTGTTATCGCCCTCACTGCCAGTCTTGCGCTTGAGCCATTCGCCAAGGTTCTCGATGGCGGCCTCCAAGTTGATGGCCTCGCCGATGAGCGAACCGAGCGCAAATGAGACGATGAGCATGGTGGTACCGGTGGTCGCTAGCGCCTTTCCATCGATGATGAGCATCTTTTGCATGGTGCCGCCCAGGCCGATAAACAGGACGCACAGCCCCGATGCTTTCATGAGCGTGTCTTGGATGTGCGGTGTAATGAAGCGGCCGCCCGCTAATCCCAAAAGACCGCCCGCAACTAAAAGCGCAACGTTGATGATTGTTCCCAAGCCCGGCATGAGCCCTCCTGTATTGATGCCAACGTGGCAATCGTAGCAGAACGAAATGCGAGGCACATCGCGACTCATCTAATACGTTATATAAGTGGTATTAGGAATGATGCGCAGCATTTAAGCCTCAGGTGGTTGTCGGGACATAGGGGTAGTAGTCAAAGCGCAGTGTCATAAGCCGCTGCGAGGATTCAATAGCCGCGGCGATGATATTGGCATCGCGGGCACGATCAAACCCTTCGAGTTCGATCTGATACGAGACGTCTTGCATAATGTCCAGACGTCGCCAGGCTAGAAGTGTGTCGCCATCGAATTCCAAGGTCTTGCCTCCGTCTGGGGCAACGGCGTATAGACGCAGTTTAGCGGTGGTTGCAGGGTCGACAACCGTGACCTTTTTAATTTCGTTTCGAGTATTCTTGGCGCCCAACAAGGTGAGCAGCGTTGGGGCCACGACCTCGCCCGATGGCAAATAGACGACTTCGATGGATTCGGGAAATGCGATGATGGCCGACTTGCGGACGGGCTGATTGGCGGCGGCAACTTCGATGTTTGCAGCATCGATGACCTCTGTGTGGTCGAGGGCGGCAAGCACGCAGCAGTTACCTTCATCGATCTCCTGAGGATCAGCAAGCCCCAGACTGTCCGCGAGCTCGGGATCGTTTGGACCGGTAGCGGGCTCATTTGGTGCTTCGAAAGAAGCTGGGACGCTGTTTGTCGGCGACGGCGTGTCGCCCGCACCTGCTTCTTTGTCCGTGCTCTCTTCTTGTATGGTTGCGTTGATGGGTTCGTCGTTTGAGGGGAGCGTCTTGGCGTCAAGCGCGGAGGGGACAATCCCGACGGCTCCGGATCCGTTCCACTCCATCTCGAGAAGCGCCGGGTCGGCAAGAATGCGTTGCCTGCCTAGCGTGTGGGTATCGATCGCAATAGGGCCTGCCTCCGTCCCGCGCGTAAGGCTGAGCGATCCGGCCGGCTTCTCGAAATGAATGTCTGTGTCTTCGGTACTGGCGGCGTAGAACAGCAGGGATGCTTCTCCCGCCGCGATGGCATCGGTGCCCGCCTTGGTCAGCCGCAGCGATGCCGTGAATGAGAGGGTGGGCTGCACATCGTCTGCATTCGCGGCGGCGCAGCCCAGACATATACCGCCTCCTTTCTCGAAAAACGCACCGTCGAAGGCGACCTTCGCTCCGTTCGCCAAGTCATCGACCGAAGCGATATCGATGCGCAACCCCAAATCGCACGGATCGCCATCTGCATCGAGCACAATCGAGCGCCACGTGCAGACGGCGCACCCCGCCTGGGAGCTGTTTGCCTCGTTCGAACGATTGATATCCACGACTATCGAGCCGTCCGTATTACGACGAAGGCATCCCGAGGTTGAGATTGCGGCCTGTGCGAACGAAAAACGCTTGCACGCAATGGCGCTCGACGGATTTGGTGCGGAGCTTAGGGCTGCTGGTAAGGAGTCTGCCATGACGGGAGTCGCCCAAGCGGCGACAGGCGTTCCGGTTGCGAGCGCGCCGCAGAGTGCGACGACGGGCAAAAGGTTCTTCGATGCCATGGGGTCTCCTTAGCTAATTTAGTGCGGCCTGTCCGTGTTTCGTTTCTGGCTGCGTTTGATGTGCAGACCGAGGCCGGCGGTTCCCGCGCCTGCTGCCGTGGCGCCTGCTGCCAAGAGCCATCGTCTGTCGTCTGTCTGTGCCAACGGTTCCTTGCAGTTGCCGCGGTCGAGCTCCGAGAGGTCGACCGTCACCTGCGTGGCGGCCTGCGCCTGTTCTTGCTGGGCAAAGGCCATGGCTGGCCCAAACGCTAGGATACTGACGGCGGCGGCCAGGGCGACGGCCTTATGCCGTGTGCGCACCGGGCTCGACCGTCCAGGTGATCGTTGCAACCTGATCGCCTTCGCCGGTTACGTGGAAGATGTCGCGCGTGACGCGGGCGACGTTTCCGCTTGTCTTGAGCTTAATTTTGTCCGTGCCGCCGGCAATGCCCTGGTAGCCCATGTCGAAGGCTGCATTCTTGGAAAGATCGAGGCCCGTCTCCTGCATTGCGGCGCTGGCGTTCTGGAGTGCGCCGTCGGGGCCGACCTTAAAGTCGATGGAATTCTGCGCGGTTCCGGCCTTGGCGTCGGCGGCAATGGTCCAGGTGTTCATGGCGTCGATCTTCATGTTGGTGACATGGATGCCGTAGGCCGAATGATTGTCGATGGTGGTCGCGTCTTCTGAGGGGCCCTGAAGCGTGCCGTCGGCCTTGGCGACGAAGGGAATAACCGTCGGAACTTTGAACTCTACGTTGTCGATCTCGGTCCTGACCATTACTTTCGTGGTTCCAACGCGCCCGGCTGCCAGAGCTGGCGTCGGGGCGGCGCCCATTGCGAGCGCGAGCGCGAGCCCTGCGCCCACGACGAGCGCTCTGGCTCCGTTCATGTTCCTGGTGATGTCCATGGTCGTTCCTTTCTATTCGCCGCGGGCCGTCCCCGCGATGATTGGACGAATGCTGGTGAATTGCGTGCGGTGCCGCGTCGGCCGAAAAAGCTAGTTCTCGGCTTGCTCAACCCGTACCTTGACACGTGTCGGATTGCCGTGGCTGTCGAGGGTCTTGGCATCGAGTGCCTGGATCTCGATGTATGCCTCGCCTTCTTTGATGTCGCCGGCGGGGCACGTCTCGATTGTCTTGCCGGTCTCGACCACACCGGATTCGTACATGGTCTCGTCGTTTTGGATGACGCGGAATCGCTGGGGAAATTTATTGTCTTGGACGTTTTGCACGTTGACGCGCAGCTTGCCGTCCTCCTGTAGCTGAGCGACCGGCGCGACCGAAATCGTCATCATGTTGTCGCGGACGATGGCATCGAGCTCATCTTGGATTTCTTGTCGCGATTTACCCTCTGCCGTCGTGACTGAGGCACCCGCTTCGGGCACGGGCTGCGACTGCCAGGCGTATAGCCCTACGGCGATGAGGGCGCAGACGATAGCCAGACAGACAACGACGAGTTTCTTGCGACGCCCCAGTCCTGCGAGGCGGGGCGGCTTCTTCGCACTCATGCGGCGTCCTTGGTGGTGTAGACACGTGCGAACGTGGACGGGTCCGCTCCAAAGAGCATGTGAAGCATCAGGCGGCGCGAGTAGATGAGCTCGTCAAAGTCGTGAGGGAGCTCGATGTCGTGGATACGCGCGATGTGGTGGGCGAGCGCCGAGAACGACTCGGGGTCGCAGATAACATCGGTGGTGACGTGGTAGACCGCCGTATCGGGGAACGCCTCTTCGTCGAAAGGCAGGAGATAGGGATCGTCGTCGACCTCGATGGCGACGCCGTACTGGGGCCAGTAATATGCCATGGGAACCTCCCTGCTTCTGGGGCCAAACTTCTATCGGTTTTGGCTGTCGATGCCGACCGTATCAGCCGCTACTTGACCAATTTCTGACCAAATGCTTGACGGATTGACATCTCCGCAGGTAAAAGGTGGAAAAAATTACTTCAACTTTTTTCGAGCGACAATCGAGCGGTCGGCGACGGCGGGGCGATATGTGTCAAAAGCATCGTCTGCCGAGGAAGCCTTGCCGTTCGCCGAATTGCACGAACGTAAAAACGCCAATTATGGAGACGGTCTCGAACACGTCGACGAAACGATGCGGTAACATCTCCCTGCAAACACTGTAGTTAGCTAAAGGGGGAGTTCGCGTGTCTGCAACCATTAAACCCTTCACCGACGAGTTCGAGGAGTATGGCCGCGATGAATCTCGCGCATCGGGCGAAGCATCGAGCATCTCGTTTCCGACAACGGAAGACGAGGTCCGTGCCATTTTGGAAACGCTCCATGCCGAGCGTGTCCCGGTAACGGTTCAGGGCGCCCGAACCGGCCTTGCCGCCGGTGCCGTGCCCCACGGTGGGCATATCCTCAATACTTCCCGTATGAATCGCTACTTGGGCCTTCGCCGCGATGAACAAGGCCAATTTCTGCTGCGCGTGGAGCCGGGCGTTGTGCTCTCGGAGCTGCGTAAGCAGCTGAGCAAGAAGGTACTGCCGACCGCTGGTTGGGACCAGGCATCGCTTGAGGCCTACGAGGAGTTCCAAGAGTCCCCCGAGCAGTTCTTTCCCACCGATCCCACCGAGGCATCTGCCTGTCTGGGCGGCATGGCGGCATGCAATGCCTCCGGCGCCCGCAGCTACGCTTACGGTCCCATGCGCCCGCATATCACGGGACTCCACGTCGCGCTGGCTGATGGCGATTTGCTTGAGCTTCAGCGCGGCGAGGCTTTTGCCCAGGGCCGCCACCTGTCGCTCGTGACGGCAGAGGGCCGTACGCTCGAGCTCGATCTTCCCAGCTATACCATGCCCGAGACAAAAAATGCCTCAGGCTATTTCGTTGCGGACGATATGGACGCCATCGATCTTTTTATCGGTGCGTGCGGCACGCTCGGCGTCATTACCGAGCTCGAGATCGCCCTGCAGGCGGCACCTTCGGTCGTATGGGGTGTGAGTTGCTTTTTCGATAGCGAAGACAAGGCCGTGTCCTTTACCGATTCCGTGCGTCCCGTGCTGTCCCATGCCGCCGCTATTGAGTATTTCGATGCTGGCGCCCTGGATATCCTGCGTCGCCAGCGCGAGCAGTCGACAGCGTTTGCCTCGCTGCCGGCGCTCGACGACGAGGCAAAGGTCTGTGTCTACGTGGAGCTCGACTGCGATGACGAGGCGCAGGCGACCGAGGGGCTGTGCCACCTGGGATGGGTGCTGGAGCTTGCGGGCGGCCGCGACGATGCGACATGGGTCGCCCGCACCGAAGTCGATCGCGAGTGCCAGCGGTTCTTCCGCCACGCGGTCCCCGAGAGCGTCAATATGCTCATTGACGAGCGTCGCCGCATCGACCCCACCATTACCAAGCTGGGATCGGATATGTCGGTGCCCAATGCACGCCTTGCCGATGTCATGGCCCTCTATCGCCGCACGCTGGCCGAAAGCGGGCTTGAGTCTGCTGCCTGGGGACACATCGGGAATAACCATCTGCATGTGAACATCCTGCCGCGCGATGCGCAAGACTACCGTCGCGGTGGCGAGCTGTTTGCCCAGTGGGCTGCGGAGGTAACGGCTATGGGCGGTGCCGTTTCTGCCGAGCACGGCGTCGGCAAGATCAAGGCGGGCTTCTTAGAGACGATGTACGGTCACGAGGCCATGGTCGAGTCGGCGCGGCTCAAGCTCCAGCTCGATCCCGACGGGCAGCTGGGTCGCGGCAACCTGTTTTCGGAGAAGCTCTTGGATGAGCTCGTCCAGAAAGGGGGCGCGTGAAGATGAGCGATTTCCATATGGTGGTGTGCGTCAAGGCCGTGCCGGGCAGCACCGAGGTCAAGATGGACCCCAAGACCAATACCATCGTGCGCGATGGCAAGCAGGCGGTCATTAATCCCTTTGATGCGAGCGCTTTGGAATGCGCGCTGGCGCTGAAGGACGACTTTATCGGCTTTGGCATGGATGTGCGCGTGACGGTGGTGTCGATGGGCATCCCCGCGACCGAGTCGCTGCTGCGCGACTGCATCGCTCGAGGCGCCGACGACGCGCTGCTGCTGACCGATCGCGCCTTTGCAGGTGCCGATACCCTGGCGACCACCTATGCTCTCAAATGCGGCATCGAGGCACTCGACGAGGACTTCGACCTGCTCATCTGCGGCAAGATGGCGGTGGATGGCGATACGGCCCAGATTGGTCCCGAGCTTGCCGGTGCCTTTGAGATTCCCTGCGTGACCGACGTGAGTTGCGTGCAAAGCGCGGGCTTTACGACGTGTGGCTCGCTGGCGCTCGTTCACGGATGCGATGCCGGCGAGGAGACGGTGTGTCTTGAGATGCCGTGCGCGATGACGACTGCCAAGGAGATTGGCCAGTTGCGTATGCCGAGTATTGCCGGTATTCGCGCGGCGGAGGAGGCGGACGTGCGCGTGGTCAGTACCGCCGACGTGAACGCCGACCCCGCGCGTTGCGGTCTTGCCGGATCACCGACGCAGGTCGTGCGCTCGTTTGTGCCCGACCGTGACCAAACGTGCGAGGCCGTTGAGGGAACGGCGTCCGAGCAGGCGGTAAAACTTGCCAAGATTATTGAGGGGATGGCATAGATGAGCGGGCTGATTATCGATAGCGAAGCCTGTATCGGCTGCGGTCGCTGCGTTCGCGCCTGCGCCTCGGGCGGCATTGTGGTGGAGGGTGAGCGCCCCAATCGCTGTGCCCGCGTAACCGACGGCTGTATCCTGTGCGGTGGGTGCGTCGACGCCTGCCCCGTCAACGCCATCTCGATTGAGCGCGACGAGGCCGCCGGCGCGGCAGACCTTGACGCATATCGAGACATCTGGATCTTCGTGCAGACTGACGAGCACGATGCCGTTGCATCCGTGGCCTTCGAGCTCATGGGCAAGGGGCGCGAGCTTGCCGATGCCCGCGGCTGCCGTCTGGTGGCACTGGTCGGCATGAGCCCCGAGGGCTCACTCGGGGACCTGGAGCATCTGATTTGCGCCGGTGCGGACGAAGTTCTGGTCTGTCGTGACGAGCGCCTGCGTCAGAACGACGCAGAGGTCTACGCCCGCTTGATCTGCGATTTGGTAGCCGAGCGCAAGCCCGAGGCCATTCTGTACGGTGCGACCGCCTTTGGTCGCGAGCTGGCGCCTGGTGTGGCCGTGCGCTTGCAGACGGGCCTTACGGCCGATTGCACGGTGCTTTCGATGGATACGGAGACGGGTCTGCTGCAGCAGACGCGCCCGGCGTTTGGCGGCAACCTGATGGCCACCATTATCTGCCCCAACCACCGTCCTCAGATGGCAACGGTGCGCCCCGGCATCTTTAAGGCGCCCGAGTTTGACTATAGCCGCTCCGGCACGATTGCCCAGGTAGTGCTTGCGGATGACGTTAAGGCCCGCGTCGAGATCTCGATTCCCGCCGAGGAGTGGGGACAGCAGGCCTCAATTGCCGATGCCGAGCGTCTGGTCGTGGTGGGCCGCGGCATCGGCTCCAAGAAGAATCTGCCCCTGATGCGAAAGCTCGCCGATGCCCTGGGTGCCGAGCTTGGTTGCACGCGTCCCATTGTGGAGGCAGGCTGGTTGGAGTATCGCCACCAAATTGGCCAGACGGGTGTATCGGTCTCGCCCAAGCTCCTCGTGAGCATCGGTGTCTCGGGCGCTATCCAGCATCTCGCCGGCATCGGTGGGGCGGAGTGCATTGTCGCCATCAATGAGGACCCGGATGCCCCCATCTTTGGTGCCGCCCAGTACAAGGTCGTCGGCGATGCCGTTGAGATCGTTGAGGAGCTGCTGGCCCAGCTTGAGCGCTAGGCGCGCGCCAGCCAGTTGCGCATCTCGTCCTTTAGGCGGCTCCAGGCTGCCTGCGTGGCGGGGTCGGTAAAGGGGCGCGTAATGCCAAAGGGCGCGTCGAGCAGGCGGTAGATATCGCCCTGCTCGCGCGCCAGCGCGCGGCTCGCTGGATAGACGAGCTCAAACATAAAGCAGATGAGTCCCACCAGGTAGTCCGCCGGCTCGTTGCGCTCGTCGCGCGCGACGCACCGATGCTCGTCAAAGGCGGCAAGTGTCGGCGACGAGAAACGGCTGCCGAGAAACGTCTTCTCGTCCACCTTGAGGATGGTGTCGACGGTGCTGTCGGCGATGGTGCGCATAATGTCGATTTTGTCGCCATCGCGCACGATATCGCAGAAGCGCTGTGTACGCTCGTTGAGTTGTGCCGGTAGACGAAAGTCGCTGTGATAGGCGATGCTCGCGCGGATGAGCTCGTCGTGCTCGTCGGCCTCGATAAAATCTCGGATGCTTGTTGTGGCGGGCGCGTCGTCGGGGTTCTCGCCAAAGAGGACCCCGACGCCCAACGCTGCATGGCTCATACTCTCGGCGTCCTTAAAGGTGTCCCAGCGCCGCAGCTGCTCAAAGCGGCCCATATCGTGTAACAGGCCGCAAAGCCAGGCCAGGTCAATATCCTCTGTCGACCAGCCCTGCTCGCGCGCTACGGCATCGCATGCCTCGGCCACATGGTACGTATGCTCGATTTTGAGCGCGATGCGTGGGTTGGTGGCGTCGTAGGCATCGGTGTAGCTTTTGAAGGCCGCGCGCGCCCGGTCTCGATCGATAGCTGTCATAATGACTTCCTAAAAAGTTGTGTCTTTCGATCCGGTGGCAATTGTAGGTGAACTTTATTGCCACCGGTTGATATTTCTGCTGCGTTGCAAGGCGCGCTGCAGACGACTTACCAGAATGGGAGTGGCATGGTCCTTAGGATCTTTAAAATCGTCTGGCCAGTGATGCTTACCTATGTTGCAATAGGCGCGCCGTGCGGAATGATCATGGGGCAGACGGGAATGGAGCCCTGGATGGTCTTTGCTCTGAGCAGCACGTTTGTGACGGGCAGCGGCCAGTTTATGATCTGCAATCTTTGGCTGGCGGGCGTGCCTGCAGCATCGATCGTCGCGAGCGTTGCTGCCATCTCCTCGCGCTTTGCGCTTTACTCGGCATCGATCGCGCCGCATCTGACGGGTGCCTCGAAGCGTCAGACGCTGGCTGTTGCCGCGACACTTACCGAGGAGGCATATGGCATCTCGCTTGCCAAGTTGGTTGAAGGGGAGGATTGGGGCCCGCGCGAGTCCTTCGTGCTCAACGTGATTCTCATCGCAACATGGGGCGTTTCGTGTACGATGGGCGCCATCGTCGGCGCCGTTGTCGATGTTCCCACCGCCAGTGCAGCCTTTGTCTGCACCTCGCTCTTTATCTGCCTGCTCTTTTCGCAGCGGCTGTCGCGCGGCAACGTTGTCGCGGCGGTTTCGGGCGCGGTGTCCGTCGCCGTATGCAAGTTCTTGGGCCTCACGAATATTGCCGTGCCGGCAGGCGTCGTGGCCGGCATTGCCATTGCGTTGGCGTGCGATGCTGTATTTGACGGAAGAGGTGCCCGCGATGCCCGTTAACGAGTTCTTGGTTCTGTGGCTGTCGTCGTGGGCTGCTATCGCGTTCTTTCGCATCGCGCCGGCGTTTGCCTTGCGCGGGAGAACGCTGTCGCCCCGCATTACCGAGGCCCTGGGTTATATCCCGCCCGCTGCCTTTGCCGCGCTGGTCGCCAACGACTTGGTGAGCCCCGGCGCGTTCGACGCGGGACCCTGGCCTGCCTTGGTTCCCTGGATTGCGGCTGCCGGCGTCGTGGCCGTGGCGGTCAAGACAAAATCGATGCTGTGGTGCTGTGTTTCGGGCATCGTGTTCTATATCGTTTTGAGCCTCATATAAGAGCGGGGCACGTTTAGCGCCCCTGTCCAACGAATCGAATTTCTCACCGAGCTGGTCTATTTCTTCTGGTACCATGGTCAAACTTTACTGTAGCAAAGCGTGACGTGGGCTTTTGTACCCCGTCAGCGGAAATGGGGGTTTCATGGCACAGGAAGCGACCGCCAACGAGCAAAAGAAATTCAAGGTCCCGCGCATCCCGGGCGACATCATGATCTATCCGATGATCGTCGGTCTTTTGCTCAACACCTTCTGCCCGCAGGTTTTTGAGATCGGCGGCTTCTTTACGGCTGCCTGCCGCGGTGGCTCCAATGCCATCGTCGCCGCGATCCTGCTGTTTGTGGGCGCCGGCATCAGCTTTAAGTCCACGCCGGGTGCCATCAAGACCGGTATCGTCGTGCTGATCCCCAAGCTGGTCGTCGCAGCGGCTCTCGGCCTGGGCGTGGCATATTTCTTTAACGACAACTTCCTGGGTCTGAGCTCCGTGTCTATCATCGGCGGCATCACGTTTTGCAACATGGCGCTCTATACGGGCATCATGGGCGAGTTCGGTGATGAGTCTGAGCAGGGCGCCGTCGGTATCCTGTTCTTTACGGCTGGCCCCGCCGTCACGATGATCATCCTCGGTGTTTCCGGCCTCGCCAACATTCCCATTGGCACCATTATCGGCTCCATCTTGCCACTCGTTATTGGCATGGTTCTGGGCAGCCTGTTCCCGTTTATCAAGAACCTGCTGGTTCCCGGTGCCAATCCCGCGATTGCCGTCATCGGATTTCAGCTCGGTGCGTCCATGAGCCTGTCGAGCTTTATCACCGGCGGTATTTCCGGCATCTTGCTGGGCCTTGTCACGCTGTTTGTCGTCGGTCCCATCACCTTTGCGTTCGAGCGTCTGTGCGGCGGCAATGGCAAGGCCGCTGTGGCTTGCTCCACCATTGCCGGCACGGCTATGACCACACCGGTTGCCCTCGCCGAGGTCGCACCGCGCTACGCCGAGCTTGCGCCCATCGCGTACGCTCAGATCGCCACCGCCGTTATCATCACGGCGATCATGGCTCCGATTCTGACTGGCTGGGTCGACAAGAAGTTCTGTCAGGGCAAGGAAGACCTGTCGCCTGCCGGTGTCGAGGCCATCGAGGAGGCTGTCGCAACCGATATCGACGGTGGGTAACGGCCGTTACCGATAATTGATTCCGGTGTGCAATTCGCGCCGTTCGAGCGCCCGAACGAAAGCTGTCTTGAAGTGACGTTCGGGCGCTCTGCTATGATTCCCTTTACTCCTACGGAATAGGGGGTGTTTGTTGCCCAGACACGAATCGGGCGATTCTGACCACTTGGATATTGAAGGGATGGCGTCTAGTGGTTAAGGCACTCAAGATCGAGATATTCCTGCTATGCATGATTGTTCTTATCGGGCTTGCCGCGCGAAGCCGTCGCTCCCTGTTCTCGAGCACCCAGCAGCTCTTGTTTAGCATGCTCGGCTATACGTCTGCGGCGTACGTTTTCTTCGATATGGTCTGGACGCTTTCGGACGGTTTGGACGGCACGTTGGGCATTGCTGTCAACTGGATTTCCAACGCGGTTTCGTTTTCGCTCTTTGCCATTGCGTGTCTCATTTGGTTTATCTATTCCGAGACGGTGCAGGGCTCTCGCCTTTTGACCGCGCGCTCTAGAGTGGCGCTTGTAACATTGCCTACGGTCTTGGTGGTCGCGCTGGCGTTTACCAGTTACTGGACCCATGCCTTGTTCTACATCGATGCTCAGGGCGTGTACCGCCGTGGCGTTGCCTATATGATTCAGCCTATCGTGAGCTACTGCTACGTCATATATACGTCCTTGCACGCTTTTGTGCATTCTCTACGGGTTGAAAGCCTGCAAAAGAAGGCCATTTATCGTACTCTGGCATTCTTCGCTATTCCCGCTCTGGTGGGTGGCACCTTTCAGGTCGCGTTCTCGGTGCCCGGTCTTTGCGTCGGCATAATGATTAGCATGTTGCTGCTCTACATCGTCTACCAGGAGCAGCTAATCTCGACCGACCCATTGACTGGCCTCAACAATCGCAACCGTTTTGAGACCTATATGCTGTCGCTCTTCTCAAATGTGGATCAGGCCGAAGATGTGTATCTGCTCATGATGGACGCTGACGGCTTTAAGCAGATTAACGATCGCTATGGACATGTGGAGGGCGACCATGCCCTCCAGGTCATATCTGCTGCGCTCAAAGAGGTCTGCTCGGCGTCTGGTGGCTTTATTGCACGTTATGGCGGCGATGAGTTCGTGGTGCTCCAAAAGGCGACGGCGGAGCAGGACATCATTGACCTGTGTTCGGCGATTAACGAAGAGCTCGCTCGTGCCGAGATGCCGTATGCGTTGCGGATGTCCATCGGTTACGCGCGAGTCGGCGATAGTGTTGATACCTGGCAAGACTTACTTCGCGCTGCCGATGCGGAGCTCTACCGCGTCAAGGCCGAGAAAAAGAAAGCCGGCGTCCAGATACGCTAGGAATTGGGGCGTACGCTTGCGTGCGTGGCGCCCCTCAGCTGACCGATGTACTACATTAAACTAAAGTATGTGAATCCCCTCTGCTAAATAAGGGCAGTTCGTTAGGCCTTTTTAGGTTTGTTGACGATGATGATGCCGCCGCAGACCAACAGCAGGGCAACAAGTACGGTAACAGGGCTCGTGCCAGCGCCCTCGCCGAGCAGCAGCGCGCTCAACAGTACGCCAAAGACTGGATTCATAAAGCCAAAGACCGACACACGGCTGACGGGGTTGAGGGCAAGCAGACGCGACCATAGCGAGTACGCGACGGCGGAAATGAGTGCCATATAGATAATGAGCGCGATGGCGGGGATGATCGCGGTGGGGGAGAGCGTGCCGCTCATCAAAAAGCCGATGGCGGTGAGGACCAGGCCGCCGACCAAGAACTGCCACCCGGCAAGCAAGACGCCGTCGTGCTCGCGCGAGAAGATGCCGATCAGGCAGGTCGAAAGGGCACCCGCGACGGTGGAGGCCAGGATAAAGCCCTCGCCGTCGAGCGTAAAGCCAAAGGTGCCGTCCGCGCCCGAAAGGTTGACGAGCGCGACGCCGGCAAAGCCCAGTACGCAGCCGAGCACCTTGGCCGCATCGAGCTTTTCGGTGTGAAACGCCAGGGCGGCAAAGAGGATGGCCAAGAAGTTGGCGCTGGCCTCGATGATGGAGCTCGACATGGCGCTGGCGCGCGAGAGTCCCAGGTAGAAAAAGAAGTACTGCCCGATAGTCTGGAAGAGCGACAACGTGAGGATAGACTTGATATCGCGCGCTTGCGGAACGAGCGGGCGGCGCTGGGCCACGCTCATGCCGACAATGACCAGCATGCCGGCAAGGGTGAAGCGCAGACCCGCGAAGAGCAGCTGCGAGGCGCTGTCGTGCGCGGGAATGCCAAAGAGGCCGTAGCCGATCTTGATGCAGGGAAAAGCCGACCCCCAGAGCGCGCAGCAGACGAGGCAGCCCAGGATGAGCCCGGGCAGGGTGGCGAGATACGGCTTGTGGCTTTCCATGATGTCCTTCCTGTATGCGCGAAGCAAAAAAGAACCCGCCACCGGGCGTGCCGGTGGCGGGTGTTGTTACCCGAGGGGATTGTACCCGATGGGATAGCTTTAAGCGAAGTAGGCTACGCCGCTCTCAAAGATCGGCATGAACTTATCGCCGGGGACATGCTCGGGCACGTTGCGGTACAGGTTGTCGCCGCGGCGCTCGGCATGGCCCATCTTGCCCAAGACGCGGCCGTCGGGGCTCGTGATGCCCTCGATGGCGAGTGCGGAGCCGTTGGGGTTGACGGAAAGGTCCATGCTCGGCTTGCCGTCCTCGCCCACGTACTGCGTGGCGACCTGGCCGTTGGCGATCAGCTGGGCGAGCACCTCGTCGTTGGCGACAAAGCGGCCCTCGCCGTGGCTGATGGCGACGGTGTAGGGGTCGTCGAGGCTGCACTGCGACAGCCACGGGGACAGGTTGGACGAGATGCGGGTGCGCACCAGGCGGCTCTGATGGCGACCGATGGTGTTGAACGTCAACGTGGGCGCATCGGGCGTGGCGTCGACGATGTCACCGTAGGGCACCAGGCCGAGCTTGATCAGGGCCTGGAAGCCGTTGCAGATGCCCAGCATGAGGCCGTCACGGGCCTTGAGCAGGTCGCGGACTGCCTCGGTGACCTCAGGAGCGCGGAAGAACGCCGTGATGAACTTGGCGGAGCCGTCGGGCTCGTCACCGCCCGAGAAGCCGCCGGGGATCATGACAATCTGGCTTGCACGGATGCGGCGGGCAAGCTCGTGGGTGCTCTCGGCGACGGCCTCGGGCGTGAGGTTGTTGATCACGAAGGTGTCGGCCTCGGCACCGGCTGCGCGGAAGGCACGGGCGCTATCGTACTCGCAGTTGTTGCCGGGGAACACGGGGATAACCACGCGCGGGCGGGCGATTTTGGCGCCGCCGTACACGTGGATGTCCTTGGCGCGGAAGTCGATGGTCTCGACCTCGGCGGTCTCGCCGGCGCTGCGGTAGGCGAAGACGCCCTCGATGCCGCTCTCCCAGGCCTCCTGGAGCCCAGCGAGCTCGACGACCTCGGAGCCGGTGTCGATGACATAGCCCTCGACGGTGGTACCCAGGGGCTCGACGACAACGCCGTCGGCGACCTCGGGCAGCTCGGCGTCCTCGGCGAGCTCGACGATAAAGCTGCCGTAGAGCGGGGTGAAGAGGCTCTCCACGTCCACGTCCTCGGCAAGTTCGATGCCGATCTGGTTGCCGACACACATCTTAAAGAGGCTCTCGGCGCCGCAGCCGTAGCCGGGCGTGGAGACGGCCAGGGCGTCGCCGGTAGCAGTGAGCGCCTCGACGGCGTCAAACGCGGCGAGCAGTTGCTGGGCATCGGGGCGGTAGTCCTCACCATAGGTGGCGGGGGCGATGCGCACGACGCGATGCGTCAGACCCTTGAACTCGGGCGAGACGGCACGGGCGGCCTTGCCCACGGCCACAGCGAAGCTGATCAGGGTCGGCGGAACGTTGAGCTCGCCGGCCTCGTCCTCAAACGAACCGCTCATGGAGTCCTTGCCGCCGATGGCGCCGGCGCCCAGGTCGACTTGGGCCATGAGGGCACCAAGGACGGCAGCCGTGGGCTTGCCCCAGCGCTCGGCCTCGGTGCGCAGGCGCTCGAAGTACTCCTGGAAGGAGAGGTAGGCGCGCTTGTGCTCAAAGCCGGCAGCCACGAGCTTGGCGATGGACTCGACCACGGACAGGTAGGCGCCAGCAAACTGGTCGGCCTCCATCAGGTAGGGGTTGAAGCCCCATGCCATGGCGCTTGCCGTGGTGGTCTCGCCGTCCACGGGGAACTTGGCGACCATGGCCGAGCTCGGGGTGAGTTGCGTCTTGCCACCAAAGGGCATGAGCACGGTTGCGGCACCGATGGTGGAGTCGAAGCGCTCGGAAAGGCCCTTGTTGGAGGCAACGTTGAGGTCGGTGACAAGCGAGGTCATACGCTCGGCAAGCGTGGCGCCGCCCCAGCTGGGCTGCCACACGCTGCGGGCGCACACGTGGGCGACCTGGTGCTTGGGCGCGCCGTTAGAGTTGAGGAACTCGCGGGACAGGTCGACGATGGCCACACCATTCCAGGCCATGCGCATGCGCGGCTCGGCGGTAACCTCGGCGATAACGGTCGCCTCGAGGTTCTCCTCGGCGGCGTAGCCCATGAACTCCTCGACGTCACCGTCGGCGACGGCGCAGGCCATGCGCTCCTGGGACTCGGAGATGGCGAGCTCGGTGCCGTCCAGGCCGTCGTACTTCTTGGTCACGGTGTCCAGGTCGACATACAGGCCGTCGGCAAGCTCACCTACGGCGACCGAGACGCCGCCGGCGCCAAAGTCGTTGCAGCGCTTGATCAGGCGGCAGGCATCGCCGCGGCGGAAGAGGCGCTGTAGCTTGCGCTCGACCGGGGCGTTGCCCTTCTGGACTTCGGCGCCCGAGGTCTCGATGGACTCGGTGTTCTGGGTCTTGGAGGAGCCGGTGGCGCCACCGATGCCGTCGCGGCCGGTGCGGCCGCCCAGCAGGATGATCTTGTCGGTGGGGGCGGGGCACTCGCGGCGCACGTGGTTTGCCGGGGTAGCGCCCACGACGGCGCCGACCTCCATGCGCTTGGCCACGTAGCCGGGGTGATAGAGCTCGTTGACCTGGCCGGTGGCAAGGCCGATCTGGTTGCCGTAGCTGGAGTAGCCGGCAGCGGCGGTGGTCACGAGCTTGCGCTGCGGCAGCTTGCCCTCGAGCGTCTCGGAAACCGGGACGGTGGGGTCGCCGGCGCCGGTGACGCGCATGGCCTGATACACGTAGCTGCGGCCCGAGAGCGGGTCGCGGATGGCGCCGCCCACGCAGGTGGCGGCACCGCCGAAGGGCTCGATCTCGGTCGGGTGGTTGTGGGTCTCGTTCTTAAACAGGAACAGCCAGTCCTGGTCCTCGCCGTCGACATCGACCTTCACCTTGACGGTGCAGGCGTTGATCTCCTCGGACTCGTCGACATCGGTCATGACGCCGGTCTTCTTAAGGTACTTGGCGCCGATGGTGCCCATGTCCATGAGGCAGACGGGCTTGGCGTCGCGACCGAGCTCGTGGCGCATCTCCATGTAGCGGTCGAAGGCCTGCTGCACCACGGCGTCGTCGATTGTCACGTCATCCAGGACGGTACCGAAGGTGGTGTGGCGGCAGTGGTCGGACCAATAGGTGTCGATTACGCGGATCTCGGTGATGGTGGGGTCGCGATCTTCATCGCGGAAGTACTGCTGGCAGAAGGCGATGTCCGCCTCGTCCATGGCAAGGCCGCGCTCGGAGATAAAGGCGGCAAGGCCGGCCTCGTCGAGCTCGCGGAAGCCGTCAAGTACCTCGACAGGCGCAGGCTCGGGGGTCTCCATGTGCAGCGTCTCGGGCAGGTCGAGCGAGGCGATGCGCGCCTCGACGGGGTTCACCACGTAGTGCTTGATGGCCTCGATGGCGGCCTCGTCCAGGGCGCCCGAGATTATATAGACCTTGGCGGAACGCACGACAGGGCGCTCGCCCTGGCTGATGAGCTGCACGCACTCGCTGGCGGAGTCGGCGCGCTGGTCAAACTGGCCAGGCAGGAATTCGACGGCAAAGACGGCGCCATCGCTTGCGGGGAGCTCGTCGTAGGTCACATCGACCTGGGGCTCGCTAAAGACGGTCGGCACGCAGGAGCGGAACAGCTCCTCATCGATGCCCTCGACGTCGTAGCGGTTGATGATCCTCAGGGCCTCGATGCCCTTGATGCCGAGAATTTCGGACAGCTCGCCCTTGAGCTGCTGAGCCTCGACGTCGAACCCGGGTTTCTTCTCCACGTAGATACGAGAGACCATTGGTTCCTGCCTTCCTGATCGGTTGGGCGTACGGTACGGTATGCGGCAGCGGTCGGTTTGCGGGGCAAGCCTCGCGGTCGCCTTGAGCCACATGTTTGTAAACCTCACTATGATACGACAGCTCGCGGCGCGTTGAGGACGGCGAGGGTGCTACAGTGAAGCGCAAACAAGAGAAAGGCATCACATGGCATTCGTTTCGCTCGCCATCATCGCACTCGTGGCCTTTGCAAGCCCCTTCATCGCCTCGGCGATTCCCGGAAAACCCGTTCCCGAGACGGTCTTTTTGCTCGTGTTTGGCGCGGTGCTGGGACCTCATATGCTCGGCCTTATCCATGTAGATGCCGAGGTCTCACTGGTGTCCGAGCTCGGCCTGGCCTTTTTGTTCCTGCTTGCCGGCTTTGAGATCGATCCCAAGAACATCACGGGCATCGAGGGGCGTTACGGCATGGCGACGTGGGTCGTCACGTTTGGTATCGCCTGGCTAGCCGTGCGCTTTACCCCGTGGTTTTCGGTCAGCCATTTTGATGGCATTGCCGTGACGCTGGCGTTGACCTCGACGGCGCTTGGGGCGCTCATGCCCATCTTGCGCGAGCGGTCGCTTGCCGGGACGCGCGTCGGCGATTCGATTCTTGCCTATGGTACGTGGGGCGAGCTCGGCCCCGTGCTCGCCATGTCGGTGCTGCTGTCCGCCCGTACGGGTGTCGAGACGCTGTTGATCTTGGGGCTGTTCGCCGTGGTGTGCGTACTGCTTGCCGTGGTCCCCAGCCGCTCCAAGCGTATCGGCAGCCGCTTCTTTGCCTTTATTCAGGAGCGCGCCGATACGACTTCTCAGACGTTCGTGCGCCTCACAGTGCTCATCCTGGTCACGCTCGTGGCGTTTTCCGCCATTTTTAGCCTCGATATCGTGTTGGGCGCTTTTGCCGCGGGCTTTGTCCTGCGCTATATCATCCCCGAGGGCAACCATACGCTCGAGCTTAAACTCGATGGCCTTGCCTATGGCTTTTTAATCCCGGTGTTCTTTACCGTGTCGGGTGCCAAGATTGACCTGACGGCTGTAGCATCGCGCCCTGGCCTGCTCGTGGGCTTTATCGTGGCGTTGCTGGTTATCCGCGCCGTGCCCATTGTCGTCTCCATGAGCATCTGCCCTAAGACGCGCGATGTTTCTGCCCACGGCCGCATTACCGTAGCGCTCTACTGCACCACGGCGCTGCCGATTATCGTCGCCGTGACGAGCGTCGCTGTCAACGCCGGCGCATTATCGCAGGGCGTCGCTTCGGTTATGGTGGCAGCCGGCGCCATCACGGTGTTCCTGATGCCACTGCTCGCGCAGCTCTTCTACCGCGTGGTCGATGCCGCGCCGGTCGCCGCCGTGGCGGAGGTTGCCGAGCATCCTTCCGATGCGCTCAATATCCTGCGCGCCCATCACGACCTTGCAAGTCTTCTCGCCCGCGAGCACGAGCTATTGACGTCGCATGGACATGGTCGCTCGCTTGACGGTATGCCCACGATTGATTCCATTGCTGACCGCCTTTCGGCCGAAGCGGCGAGCGAACGCATCGATGCCCGTATTGTCGATGCCGCCCATTTGCTGGCCGAGAAAACCTATGGCGATGAGATCGACCCGTCCAAGCTGACTGCGCGCGAGCGTCGCCGCCTAGAGCGCGCCAAGCTCGCCGTTCATGAGTACCGCCGCCGTATGCTGGAGCTCTACGCCCGCGATGAAGCCCAGGACGACGACGGCAGGTAGCCAACGTCGCCGCGGAAAATGCATCCCGGAATTGGCGCCCAGAATGGGACGTAGTTTCCGAAAGATGGGCCTGAGGGAAACTGCGCCCCGTTCTGAGCTGAAATACCGGGACGCAGTTTCCCCTATAAACAGAGCAAGGCGCGCTGCCTGCGGTTGATGCAGGCAGCGCGCCTTTTGCGTTGGGCCTCGTTGAGGTTTGAAGTCGTGGCTTTCGACCTTTAGGAGCGGGCGGCTCCGTCGACGGGGAGCACGGCACCCGTAACATAGGAGGACATGTCGCTCGCCAGGAAAACAAAGGCGTTGGCGACATCCTCGGGCTCGCCCATGCGACCCAGCGGAATGGTGGCGATGATGGGCTTAATAACCTCTTCGGGCAGGTTGGCGACCATGTCGGTCTTGGTCACGCCGGGTGCGACGGCATTGACGCGAATGCCCATGGGGGCGAGCTCGCGCGAGAGCGACTGGACCATGCCGTTGACGGCAAACTTGGACGTGGGATAGCCGACGCCGGAGGGCTGGCCATACTTGGCGACCATCGAGCTCGTGGTGGTGATGGTGCCGCCGTGGCCGGCCTCGGTCATGATCTTGGCGGCAGCCTGGTGGCCATTAAAGACGGCGACGACGTTGAGGTCCATGACCTTTGCAAACTCCTCGGCCGTGTAGTCCAAAAGGGGAGAACGCTGGGAGATACCGGCATTGTTGACGACCGTGTCCAGGCCGCCCATATCGGCGGCAGCCTGGGTAAAGGCCTCGGTTACGGCCTCGAGCGAGGTGAGGTCGCAGGAGCGGCCCCAGACCTTGGCCTCGGGATAGGCGGCCGCCAGCTTCTCAACGGCAGCGTCGGCAGTCTCCTGGCGCGAGCCAAAGACGGTGACGGCAGCACCTTCCTCGATAAAACGGCAGGCGATGGCATAGCCGATACCGCGCGTGCCTCCGGTGATGATCGCTTTCTTGCCCTCGAGCAACATGGTGCTTCCTCTCTTTGCGGTCGGATATACGCAGCACAGCATAGCGGCGGTCATAATCGGTTTCGGTTACACGTCGGCGAACGGTACCCCCGGCTGTCAGGAGCGGCCAAGTCGTTCAAATGCGGATTGCGCCAATACGTCCCGTGTGCGCAAGCAAAGGGGCTCTCGTCCACTGCTGGACGAGAGCCCCTCACGCAATATGCCGTAAAGCGAAGACCGAATTAGTTGGCCATGACGCCTTCGGTCCAAGCCTCGACGTCCTCGATGCGCAGGACGTTGGCGACCTCGGCCACGCAGTCGACGCTGGCAAGCTCGGCGGCGGCAGCCTGGACGTCCTTCTCGAGCGCGCGGTGCGTCAGGAAGATGACCGAGCAGGCATCGCTGACGCCCGACTTGCCATCCTCGACCTGATTGATGAGCGAGATCGAGATGTTGTGCTTGGCAAAGATATCGACCGTCTCGGACAGGGCGCCCACGCGGTCGGCGACCTTCAGGCGCACATAGTACTTGGTCTGGAGCTCGTCCATGGGCTTAAAGGCGAGGTTGTGGCCATAGGGCTCAATCTCGGGCAGCGGAGCCACGCCGCGGCTGATCTGCTCGGAGAGCGACAGGATATCGCCCACGACGGCGCTCGCGGTGGGGAAGGAGCCTGCGCCGGCACCGTAGAACATGGCCTCGCCCACGGCGTCGCCCACCACGTAGACAGCGTTCATGGCGCCGTTGACCTTGGCAAGCATGTGGTCGGCGGGGATCAGCGTGGGATGCACGCGGACGTCGACGCCGGCGTCGGTGTTGCGGGCGATGCCCAGCAGCTTAATGGTGTAGCCGAGCTCGCGGGCCTGGGTGATGTCCTCGGCGCCGATGGTGCGGATACCCTGCTGGTACACATCGTCGGTGGTCACGCGGGTGCCAAAGCCGATGGAGGCGAGGATTGCAGTCTTGCTGGCGGCGTCGAAGCCGTCGACGTCTGCGGACGGGTTGGCCTCGGCATAGCCCTTGGCCTGTGCGTCGGCGAGCACATCGGCGTAATCGGCGCCCTCGGCGTCCATGCGCGACAGGATGTAGTTGGTGGTGCCGTTGAGGATGCCGGCGATGGTCAGGATCTTGTTGCCCACCAGGTCGTGCTCAAGCGTGCTGACGATGGGGATGCCGCCGCCGCAGCTGGCCTCGCACTTAATCTGCACGCCGCACGCGCGCGCCTTCTCGGCAAGCGTTTCGACGTGACGGCCCAGCAGGGCCTTGTTGGCAGAGACGACATGCTTGCCGTGCTCAAAGGCGGTGGTGAAGATCTCGGTTGCGGGGTGCTCGCCGCCGATCAGCTCGACGACGATGTCGATGGCGGGGTCGGTGACGACGTCGTGCCAGTCGCTCGTGAAGGCCTCGCGCTCAATGCCGGCTGCCTCGGCCTGCTCCCAAGCAAGCGCGCAGGCGCGGGTCAGCTTAAGGTCGATGCCGTAGGCTGCCAGGTACTCATCGTGGTGGCTCTTGATCAGACGGGCCACGCCGCCGCCGACGGTTCCCAGGCCGATCAGACCGACGTTCACGGTGCGCAGGGGTTCGCTCATAGATAGCTCCTTCGTGCATCTTATGGATGGATTAACCGCTTATAGGTTGAGTGCATTCTAGCGTGAAGTGCGGGCGCGTGCTTGCCAGGCAGCCGGAGCTGTGCAAAACGCTACCCCCGAAACGCTGCGGAAATATTGGAAACACGCTCGCTACAAACGAACTCCCGTAACAAACTGTCAACGTTTGCGCCATAAGGTTTGCCCTGTACCGTAAGACGGACGCGTCGCGGCCAGCGAAAAAAAGGGGGCACCATGTTTATTGAGAGCGGGAACGCTTGTAACAGAATGGAAACATTACTTTTACATAATAAAGTGGCATTACTGCATAAAGTAGTAGGAATACGCAGAACTATGGATAAATGAACAAATCCAAAGAAAAGTTGAAATAATCGCCACTTTTCCTAACTAAAGCGTCTACTATTTTGCGAACGCCGAACACGGCGAAGGATGGCCTGTCGGGCAGCCAAAACCCGACGAGATTTGAGAGGAGAGCCGCATGTCGAGCCTCACCGGTAAGTCATTGAACCCTGTTATGAATCGCAGGAGCGTTATCGCGAGCGCAGCAGGTCTGGGGGCAATGTCCATTCTAGCTGGCTGCTCCTCCAACGGCGGCGACAGCGGTTCCGCTTCGAGCGACGCTTCGTTTAAGATCGGCACCATCGGCCCGCTGACCGGTGCCGCCGCGTCGTATGGCAAGTCCGTTACCCAGGGCGTCGAGCTTGGCTGCAAGGATTTCTCGACCAAGGAGCTGCCGCTTGTCAGCAAGGCCGAGGACGACCAGGCCGACGGCGAGAAGGCCGTTAACGCCTTCAACACCCTGCTCGACTGGGGCATGCAGGCCCTCGTCGGCCCGACCACCACGGGTGCGTCGGTTGCCGTTGCCGCCGAGTGCGGTAACGACCCCAAGACGTTCATGATCACCCCGTCCGCGTCTTCCGAGGACGTCACTGACGGCAAGGATTGCGTCTTCCAGGTTTGCTTTACCGACCCCAACCAGGGCGTCAACGCTGCTAAGTTCCTGGCAGAGAAGTATGCGGACGAGAAGTTCGTGCTGTTCTATAACTCTGGCGACGCTTATTCTTCGGGTGTCGCGGATGCCTTTAAGGCCCAGGCTGCTGAATCCAAGCTCGAGATTGTCGACGAGGAGACCTTTAAGGACGACTCCGCCACGAGCTTTACCAACCAGCTGACCAAGGCCAAGCAGGCCGGCGCCACCATGATCTTCGCGCCGATCTACTACACCCCGGCCTCCGTCCTGCTCAAGAACGCCAAGGACATGGGCTACGACGTCAAGATGATGGGCTGCGACGGCATGGACGGCATCCTGGGCGTGGAGGGCTTCGATACCTCTCTTGCCGAGGGCCTGCTGCTTATGACCCCGTTCTCCGCCGACGACGAGAAGAACGCCGACTTCGTCAACGCCTACAAGGATAAGTACGGCGATACCCCCGACCAGTTTGCCGCTGACGCCTACGACGGCGTGCATGCTGTGGCCGAGGCCCTCAAGGAGGCCGGCCTTGGCGTCGATGCCGATCCGACCGAAGTCGCCGAGAAGCTGCCCGAGGCCATGCGCAACATTACCGTTGACGGCCTGACCGGCAAGCTCACCTGGAACGATAAGGGCCAGGTCCAGAAGGACCCGACTGCGTACGTCATCACCGACGGCAAGTACGTACAGGCTTAATTTGCCGCCTTATATAGAGCGGTTTTGATCCCAAGCAGGGGAGGTTTTGGCCTTCCCTGCTTGCTTGGTATCTAGGGACAACGTAACGTCCCTGTTTCATACATCAACTGGAAACCTATTCGAAAGGGGGATGTGGAACATGACGGTCTTTATTCAATACCTGGTCAACGGCCTGTCCATGGGCAGCGTCTACGCCATCATCGCGTTGGGCTACACCATGGTCTATGGTATCGCCAAGATGCTGAACTTCGCTCACGGCGACGTCATCATGGTCGGTGCCTATGTCTCGTTCTGCGCCACGTCGTATCTCGGACTCCCGGGCTGGGCATCTGTAATTCTCTCTTGCGCGGTCTGCACGGTTCTCGGTGTTCTCATTGAGGGCCTGGCCTATAAGCCGCTGCGCCAAGCAGGGCCGCTGGCCGTTCTGATCACGGCCATCGGCGTGTCCTACTTCCTGCAGAACGCCGCGCAGCTCCTGTGGGGCGCCACGCCCAAGAACTTCACTTCGCTCGTCACCTTCCCGGTGCCGGAGTTCTTGGCCAAGTACAACGTGAGCGCCGTTTCGCTCGTCACCATCGTCGCCTGCCTGGTTATCATGGCCGGTCTGATGTTCTTTACAGGTAAGACCAAGATGGGCAAGGCCATGCGCGCCGTGTCCGAGGACAAGGCCGCCGCTCAGCTCATGGGCATCAACGTCAATCGCACTATTTCGATGACCTTTGCCATCGGCTCCGCCCTTGCCGCCATCGCCGGTGTGCTCCTGTGCTCCTACTCGCCGGTGCTGCAGCCCACGACGGGTGCCATGCCTGGCATCAAGGCCTTCGATGCAGCCGTCTTCGGTGGCATCGGCTCCATCCCCGGCGCCTTTGTCGGTGGCATTCTCATCGGCATCATCGAGGCGATGGCACAGGCTTATATTTCCACGAGCCTTGCCAACTCCATCGTCTTTGGTGTTTTGATCATCGTCCTGCTCGTCAAGCCTGCCGGCCTCTTGGGCAAGTACGTCCCCGAGAAGGTGTAGGTGAGCGTTATGAAGTTCCTTAAAGACAAGCAGACGCGTCACGACTTTGTCACGTACGCCATGTGCATCGTGGCATTCGCCATCGTGTTCTTTATGCAGTCCAACCATATGATCCCGCGCATGATCGCCGGTCAGCTGGTTCCCATCACGGCCTACATCGTTATGGCCATCTCGCTCAACCTCGTTGTCGGCATCGCGGGCGACTTGTCGCTGGGCCACGCGGGCTTTATGAGTGTCGGCGCCTATACGGGCATCGTTACCGCCGTCGCGCTGGAGAGCGCCGTTCCCTCCGATCCGATGCGCCTGATCATCAGCATTGTGGTCGGCGCTATCGCCGCTGCCATCTTGGGCTTCCTGATTGGCATCCCGGTTCTGCGCCTGAGCGGTGACTACCTGGCCATCGTGACCCTGGCTTTTGGCGAGATCATCAAAGAGATCGTCACCTGTCTTATCGTGGGCGTCGACTCCCGCGGCCTGCATGTTATCTTTAACATCACGGGTAACTCCACGATCGACGACCTGCACCTGCTCGAGGACGGCACCGCCATCATCAAGGGTGCCCAGGGCGCATCGGGCGTGTCGACCTATTCGACCTTCCTTGCCGGCGCCATCCTGGTTATGGTCGCGCTCGTGATTGTACTCAACCTGGTGCGCAGCCGTACCGGCCGTGCCATCATGGCCGTGCGCGATAACAAGATTGCAGCCGAGTCCGTAGGCATCTCCGTCACCGAGTACCGCATGATCGCCTTCGTGGTTTCCGCTGCCCTCGCCGGTGCTGCCGGAGCTCTCTTCGGCGGTAACTTCTCGCAGCTCTCCGCCACCAAGTTCGACTTCAACACGTCGATCCTCATCCTGGTGTTCGTGGTCCTGGGCGGTCTGGGCAATATGCGCGGCTCCGTCATCGCGGCGGCGTTGCTCACGGTGCTTCCCGAACTGCTTCGTCAGTTCTCGGACTACCGCATGCTCATCTACGCTATCGTGCTGATCCTGGTCATGATCTTTACCAACAACCCGCAGCTCAAGGCTTTCTTCGCACACATTAAGGATCGCTTTGCTCCCAAGAAGGAGGCGGCAGCCGATGCCCAGTAAATTTGAGTTCAACAAGGGCAAGATGGTCCCGTATCCTTCTGGCGCCATCGTTCCCGACCGCGACCTGGGCGAGCGCCCGGCGCTCGAGTGCATCCACTTGGGCATTGAATTTGGCGGCCTTAAGGCAGTCGATGACTTTAGCCTGACCATCGGTAAGACCGAGATCGCCGGTCTGATCGGCCCCAACGGTGCCGGTAAGACCACGGTCTTCAACCTGCTCACCAAGGTGTACCAGCCCACGCACGGCACCATCCTGCTCGACGGTGAGGACACCTCGGGCAAGTCGGTCTATCAGGTCAACCGCATGGGTATTGCCCGTACATTCCAGAACATTCGCCTGTTCAACACCATGACGGTGGAGGATAACGTTAAGGTCGGCCTGCACAACCAGGAGCGCTACTCCGGCTTTGAGGGCGTACTGCGCCTACCGACGTACTGGAAGCACGAGAAGGCTGCCCACGAGCGCGCCATGGAACTACTGTCCATCTTTGATATGGAGCATCTGGCAAACGAGCAGGCCGGATCGCTGCCTTACGGCGCTCAGCGTCGTCTGGAGATCGTCCGCGCGCTTGCCACCAACCCCAAGCTACTGCTGCTCGACGAGCCTGCCGCCGGCATGAACCCGTCCGAGACCGCCGAGCTCATGGAGAACATCGTCAAGATTCGCGACACCTTTGGCATTGCCATCATGCTTATCGAGCACGACATGTCGCTCGTCATGAACATCTGCGAGGGCATCTGCGTGCTCAACTTTGGTAAGGTCATCGCCAAGGGCACGGCCGAGGAGATCCAGAACAACGACGCTGTTATTGAGGCGTATCTGGGCAAGCAGGATAAGGGGGAGAACTAAATGGCAGAGCCGATGCTTTCCGTCTACAACATCAACGTCTGGTACGGCGCCATCCACGCCATCAAGGACATCTCCTTTAACGTCAACGAGGGCGAGATCGTGGCCCTGATTGGTGCCAACGGCGCTGGCAAGTCCACGACGCTTAAGACCGTCTCGGGCCTGCTGCGCTCTAAGACCGGCTCCATCAAGTTTATGGGCGAGGACATTACCCATACGCCCGCTGATAAGCTGGTTGGTAAGGGCTTGGCTCAGGTTCCCGAGGGACGTCGCGCCTTTTTGCAGATGACGGTCGAGGAGAACCTGGAGATGGGCGCCTATACACAGCCCAAGTCCACGGTGGCTCCGGGCCTGGAGCGCGTCTACGAGCAGTTCCCGCGCCTGAAGGAACGCCGTCGCCAGGTCGCCGGCACCCTTTCAGGCGGCGAGCAGCAGATGCTCGTTATGGGGCGCGCCCTTATGAGTAACCCCAAACTGCTTATGCTCGACGAACCTTCCATGGGTCTGGCGCCGATTCTGATCGAACAGATCTTCCAGATTGTCGAGGACCTGCACAAGGCCGGCACCACGGTGCTTCTGGTCGAGCAAAACGCGCAGATGGCGCTTTCCATCGCCACACGCGGTTACGTGCTCGAGACCGGCAAGATCACCATGACCGGCACCGGCCAAGAGCTCCTGCACGACGACAACGTCCGCAAAGCTTACTTGGGCGGCTAGGGACTTCCGCCGTTCTGCCGAACGGCGGACCGGCCGACGCTGCGCGGGCGCCCTGATCGACGTGCCGAAGCTCCTCACCCTTGGGGCTATGCCGCGGTACGAGGCCAGGTGGTCATGGTCCGGGAACCTCGCGATGTCGAATGACACCGCGAGGTTCGCCGCCGTCCTCGGCGGCCTCGACCCCCGAGTGGGCGATCCCCACGCGCTAACGCCTGCAAACAAGGGGATTGCCAAGACGCCGCCGGGCACCTCCGTCATAGACGTGGAAGTGCGGCCGCGCTGAAGCACTGCGCGGTGTCTGCTCGCTTATGTGCGCATCACGAAGGAAGACCAGATCGGTGAGCGGGATTGGCCCGAAGTCGAGAGATTCCCATCAGCCTCTCGTCGGTCGATGACCGGTTCACCACGCAGGAAGAGCGTGACGGAAGGTCTCGCAAAAAGGCTCCGAGCGCGGCGTGCTCATGCCCGTCGTGGTGCGCCCGAAGGGGGGGACGGCTGCTACGAGCTCGATCATTTGCGAGGAGAAGACGAACCAGTCGTTGCAGATCCAATATGGATCTCGCCGACCTCGGCAAGCTGCTCGATGAGTGGAAGCCCTGTCGGGTCGTCTATTTCAACACCACCCAGAATGATGGTGTCATCGCGCAGGTCGATCTGCGTGTTGAGCACAGCGAGGTTAAAGCCGGAGGCCACAAATCCGATAGCAGCCAGGACGAGCCCCGTGGCAACAAGCCCACCCGCTACGGCAAGGTAAATCCTTTTTACGCTGGACATGTTTGCACTCCTTCCTATGCCGTGAGCGGCGCCGCTTCGGCGCCCATGCGGCTCTTATTGCCTCGATCTTTCCAGAAGGGCGAAACGGCTTTCTTCGCCCAAAGGGCAGAGAGGCGCGCGATCTGCTTGGACGCCGTCCAGGCGCCGGCTCCCGTGAGGAGCGCCACACCGATGGAAGCGAATCCCATTCCCATCGAGGCCAAAACGTACGGAACATGCCCGATAATGATGCCGTCCACGGCGAACAGGAGCCCTACCAGGCCCGTGCCCCCGAATGCCGCGGCCACGATCCACACGCAGAGCGCAAGAACCCAAATACAGATGTAGACTGCAGCGGCAACGGCGACGAACGCGAGCAGCAGCGGAATCCATACCGGAGAGCCCACGATGGCGAGCGCCCATAGAAGTGCCGTGCTCTTGCGCTTGGTCCTCGCGATCGCGCGCGGCACGGCGGGCAGTTCGTCGAGCGTTGCCTCGGCGACCTCACCGGGCGTGCCCATGGCGGCCACAGCCTCGGCCTCCGTCATGCCGTCCTCCATACGGTCGGCGATGGCCTCCGCGTAGAACTCCTGCGTTTCCTTTACCTGATCTGCCGGCAGGCAGGCCAGACGCTCGCCCAGCCGGTTCAAGAACTCATCGCGCGTCATGGTGCGCCCCCTCCACGTAACGGTAGATCTCCTGCACGGATGGCCATTCGGCGAGGAACTCGGCGATACGCTCGCGCCCGGCGTCCGTGATGCGGTAGTACCTCCGCAGCCGCCCGTTGTGCTCGGCGGAGCGCGCGGTGATGCAGCCCGCCTTCTCCAGGCGCTTGAGCAACGGATAGAGCGTGGATTCCGTGAGCCCCATACTCGCGGGCACGTCCTTCACGATCTGATAGCCGTAGGATTCCTCGCCCGAGACGGCCGCGAGCACGCAGGCCTCGAGGAAGCCGCGCTTCATCTGTGCCTCCATCCGCACACCTCCTTTCGTAGTATACTGTGTAACACCTACTATATGACACATAGTATATGATGTCAACAGTTGTCGTATAGGGAGTCCGGTCTGTCTGTCCCCTGCGGGTACTCATTGGGGACGTACTTAAATGAGTACCCATCGCTCAAGGTGGCACCTGGGGACGTTCCTTATGTGCCGGCACTTTGGGACACTCCTTGTCAAGGTTTTGTTCCATCGTGCGGGTTGCTATTTAACGTGCGACAATGCCGTGTGGAAATCGAAATGTCTCCTGGGGGCTATCTATGCTGTACGAGTTTTGTGCCGAGAACTTTGAGCGTGTGCCGGCGGCTATCGATGCCGGTGCTAAGCGCATCGAGTTGTGCGACAACCTTGCCGTCGGTGGTACCACGCCCTCGGCCGGCGTTATCAGCACTACGGTCAGCTATGCTCACGAGCATGACGCGCGAGTGATGTGCATGATTCGCCCGCGTGGCGGTGACTTTCACTACAACCAGGACGAGCTGCGCATGATGGAGATGGACTTGGGTCTTGCCGTGAGCGCCGGCGTTGACGGCCTGGTCTTTGGCTGCTGCAAGCCCTGTGCCGGCGGCTGGGCGCTCGACGAGCTCACCCTCGGCGCCCTCGTGATGGCTACGGGCTGCGCGACCGAGGAGTGCAAGCGCGGGGCCATCGATATCACCTTCCACATGGCCTTTGACCAGCTCTCGCCCGAGGCTCAGCTGGACGCCATTGACACACTCGCCGACTGCGGCATCACGCGCATCCTGACGCATGGTGGTGCTGCCGGAACGCCGATCGAGGACAACCTGGAGCACCTGTCGCGTCTTGTCGAGTATGCGGGCGACCGCCTGACCATCCTTCCCGGCGGCGGCATTTCTACGGCCAACCGCGATACCGTGGCGGCGGCATTGAGCGTCTCCGAGCTCCATGGCACCAAGATCGTGCCGCTGGAGGCGTAACCCGTGGCGCTGGTATTTGACGTTCAGCAGGCGAACGGTAAGCCCGACGACAACCGGCGCCCTGGCACCGCGTGTCCCTTTTGCGATACCGAGGAACTTGCCGATATCATCCGGCGCGATGGTGACTGCATCTGGCTCGAGAATAAGTTCAAGACCCTGCGCGCCACCCGTCAAACCGTGCTGATCGAGTCGGCCGATCACGATGCCGACCTGGTGATCTATGAGCCGGATGAACTCCACCATGTGATGCGGTTTGCCCTGGGTTGCTGGCAGCAGATGATCGATTCACAGCAGTATCGCAGCGTTCTCATGTACAAGAACAAGGGTCCGCTCTCGGGCGGTAGTCTCGTTCATCCGCACATGCAGATTGTGGGTTTGGAGCAGGAAGACGGCTACACTTCGCTGACTTCCGCCAATTTCGAAGGCATCAATGTCTGGCAACAGGGGAGAATCTCGGTCAATATCTCAACCGAACCGATCATGGGGTTCTTTGAGATCAACGTTTCAGCCCCGCAGGGAATCGCCGCCAGCGATGACGCACGAGACCAAGCCGAGGCGGATCTCTTTGCCGATGCGATCCAGGTAGCTCTGCGCTATATCCTAAACGAGCACCACGGTGGTCGCGCAGAGTCGTACAACTTGTTCTTCTATCACCTGGGCGGTCGGACCATTGCCAAGGCGCTGCCGCGTTGGGTGGTTTCGCCCTACTTTGTCGGCTATCGTTTGGCCCAAGTCAATGCCGAGACGACGCTCGATATCGATGCTGAGCGTCTGCGTGCGCATCTGGAAACGCTCGTATAGCAAGACTAACACCCGCGTAATGCGGACAGCCTAGCGCGCCATGGCGTCGCGGCCGGCTTCGACCCGCTTGCGCTGTTTGGTGCGCTCCTCGCAGGTTAGGCACTCAAAGAGATGCCCGATAATCGAGGCCAGCACCTGCTGAAACAGCGTGCCGCACATGACGGGGAACACGACCTCGCCCGGAAAGTACTGCGTGGCGATGACGGCACCCGAAGAGATGTTGCGCATGCCGCAGGTAAAGCACATGGTAGTCGTCTCGCTATATGGCAGATGCAGCGCACGTGCGACCAGAAAACCGACGACAAAGCCGCTGATGGCGAAGACCAAAATAAAGAGGGCGACTTCCAGGCGCACCGCGTTTATGTGCAGCACGTACTCGCTCATAGCGGTGGAGTTGGACGCGATGACGCCCATCATCATGAACTTGCAGGCGGGCGAGAGCACGGGAGAGAGTTTCTCGTGGCCCCAGCCGCGCGTGAGTTCATTGATGGCAATACCGAGCACAGCGGGGATGGCGATCATAAAGGCCATGTTCTGCATCATGCTCGGCACGTCGATCGAGACGGTGGCGCCCAGCAGGAGCTTGAGCGTAAGCGGAATCGTCACAGGTGAGATGACCGAGGACGTCAGGATGATGGTGAGCGCGAGCGGGCCGTTGCCGCCGAACATGCTGATCCACATAAAAGCGGTGACGGCCACGGGCACGCTGTATTCGAGCACAATGCCGCAGACAAGGTTGGGGTTGGAGCCAAAGAAGAGTGACCCCATGGCATACGCCGCGATGGGAATAAGCACCGCCGAGACGAGCAGCGCCAAGACTAGGTGCAACGGACGGCGGAACACCTCGGTTACCTGGTGAAAGGTGTTGCTGAGCGCACCCTGAAACGTCATAAAGGCAAACAAGGTGGGAACGATGGGCTTGAGTACGCCAATCTGTTGGGGAAAGAGCACGCCGAGTGCCACGCAAATCGGAACGATGACCTGCATGTGCCCCGCGAGAAACTTGCCCAGTCCAACCCATTGCTTCATATGCGCTTGTGACTCCCTTTGCCCGTGAACCCGTTTTGAATGGATATGCTAGACGCTCGCATGCGTCCGTGCGTCAGAAACGCTCGAATATTTCGAGGCTATTACCGGCATCGTTTACCGAAACCGCGGCGTGCTGCGGCGATTTGCGTCTGCTCTGCACGGTATAATAAATCCGTTCAACAGATCTGCCTGCCGAAGCGGGCATACACAGAGGACTCATCGCTATGAACCGTGAGAGGTATCGCGGCGACCTGCCCCTATCGGGGGTGGGCGCCTATGTCATCGCTTAAGACGACGCATCGCTGGGCGGTCGCTCAGCAAAACCCCGAGCTCGAAAAGGAGCTTTCGGCTGGCCTGGGCATTCCCGGGCTGGTGGCGCGTATTATGGTCGCGCACGGCATTACATCCATCGAAGAAGGTCAGCTGTTTTTGACGCCTTCGCTCGATCGCGACTGGGCCGACCCACTCATTATCCCGGGCATGTCGGTCGTTGCCGACCGCGTCGAGCGTGCTATTTGCAACCACGAGCACATTGCGGTCTTTGGCGATTTTGACGTTGACGGTATTACGTCGACCTGCCTGTTGACCGAGGCACTGCGCACGTTTGGCGCCGATGTCACGCCGTTTATTCCGCATCGCTTTGACGAGGGCTACGGTCTTTCGCGCGCGGCGCTCGACCGCGTTAACGAGCTCGCTCGCCCTCAGCTGATCGTGACCGTCGATAACGGTATTGCCGCCAAGGAAGAAGTCTCCTATCTGGAGAGCCTGGGGATTGATTTGGTGGTCACGGACCATCACGAGCCCTCCGACCAGGTGCCGCAGGGCGTGCCCCTGACCGACCCCAAGCTCGAGGACGAGGGCCCCTCGCGCGAGCTTGCCGGTGCCGGCGTGGCACTCAAGCTGGTGCAGGTCCTGGGCGAGCGTTTGGGCAAGCCGTCGTATTGGCGTTCGCTGATCGAGGTCGCGGCGCTGGGCACCGTGTCCGACATGATGCCGCTCACGCCCGAGAATCGCGCACTGGTCGCCGAGGGCATCCAGCAGATGCGCGTGACGGCCCGTCCCGGCTATATCGCGCTTGCCGCACTTGCCAAGGCCGACCTTTCTACCATTACGGCCGACGGCCTGTCGTTTTCGCTCATCCCTCGTCTGAATGCTGCCGGCCGCATGGCTGATCCCAAGCTGGCGCTCGACCTGCTGCTTGCCCGTGATCCTATCGAAGCAAGTGCACTGGCAGCCGAGCTCGAGGAAATCAATCGCCAACGCCGTGAGATCGAGGCGGAGCTCACGCGCGATGCCATGGCGAAGGTCGAGGAGACTTATGACGGCGGGCGCGCAATCGTCGTGGGCGGCGAGGGCTGGCACGAGGGCGTCAAAGGCATCGTGGCGAGCCGCTTGACCAATCGCTATCACGTGCCGGCGCTGCTGTTCTCGATCGAGGACGGTATCGCGCGCGGCTCTGGTCGCTCGGTGGGCAAAGTTAACCTGTTTGACGCCGTCGAGCGTTGTTCCGACCTGCTGATTCGTCGCGGCGGACATGCCGGTGCGGTGGGTGTGACCATCGAGGCATCCAAGCTCGATGAGTTCCGCCGCCGCCTTTCCGCCGTGCTATCGGAGCTTTCCGCCGAGGACTTTGAAGACACCGACGAGGTCGCCGCCACCGTCGACCTTTCCGAGCTGAATATCGAGACCATCGAGCAGATCTCCCGTCTTGAGCCGTTTGGCCAGGGCAACAAGGTGCCGCTGCTGGCTGCCGAGGGCGTGACGATGTGCGACCGCGCCGTGGTGGGCAAAACCGGCGAGCACATGCGCTTTGTGGCGACCGATGGCGCCGCGAGTGTGCCGGCCATTATGTTCCGCGTGCCGCAAATCGATAAGCTCATCAACTGCGATAGCGCTGTCGACTTGGTGTTCGAGGCCGTTGCCGAGCATTGGCAGGGGCGTGTGAAGCCCAAGCTCATGATCAAGGATGTTCTGGTTCGCGATACCACGCTGCCCAGCGTCGATGATCCGGCATGCGAGCTTCGTCGTGGCGTGCAGCCGGCGGATTCCGGCCTGCGCCTGGAGTCGCGTAAGCGCGAGACGCTCGCCCAGCTTTCCTATACCGAGCTCACGCGCTCGCTTATCCATAGCTTTATCGGATCGAACCAGCCGCACCGCGCGCAGGTTGAGGCGCTCGATGCCTTGGCCGACCACCAGAGCGTCTTGGCCGTTATGGGAACGGGCCGCGGCAAGTCTCTCATCTTCCATGTACATGCTGCGCGCGAGGCTGTCCTTCGCGGACGTGCGAGCATCTTTGTCTATCCGCTGCGTGCGCTTGTTGCCGACCAGGCCTATCACCTCTCGTCGACGATGGCAGCGCTTGGCATTGGCGTTGGCGTGCTGACCGGCGAGACCGTGGAGGCCGCACGCGATGATGTGTTCGCCGGCCTAGCTTCGGGCCGCACCGGTATCGTGCTCACGACGCCCGAGTTCCTATCTATCCACCGTGACCGCTTCGCGCGTTCGGGCCGCATCGGCTTTGTCGTTATCGATGAGGCGCACCACGCCGGCCTTGCCAAGGGCGGCGACCGCAGCGCCTATCTCGACATGCCCGATATCCTCAAAGCCCTGGGCGACCCGGTTGTTATGGCTGCGACGGCCACCGCAACGGCTCCGGTCGTGGCCGAGCTTGCCCGCATGCTGCCGATTACCCGTACGGTGGTCGACGAGACCGTGCGCGAGAACTTGCAACTCGAGGATGACCGAGATCTTGCGAGCCGCGAGAACCGTTTGGTGTCGATCGTGGCGACGGGGGAGAAGACCGTCATCTACGTTAATTCGCGCGACCAGTCCGTGGCGCTCGCCAAGACGTTGCGCAAGCGTGTGCCCGATTGCGCAACCCATATCGCGTTCTATAACGCGGGTCTTGCGCGCCCCGATCGCCGCCGCGTGGAGGAAGCATTCCGAGACGGCAGCCTCAGTTGCATCGTCTCGACTTCGGCCTTTGGCGAGGGCGTCAACCTTCCCGATATTCGCCATGTCGTGCTCTATCACATGCCGTTTGGCGCGATTGAGTTTAACCAGATGAGTGGCCGCGCCGGTCGCGATGGACAGCCCGCCGTGATTCACCTGCTCTATTCGTCGCGCGACGCCCGCATTAACGAGCGCCTACTCGACTGCTATGCGCCCGAGCGCGACGAGCTCGTCACGCTCTATCGCGCGCTGCAAACCATGTGGCGCTCCAACCGCGGCAAGACCGGGGACGATTCCTTTAGCGCGAGCGATATCGACATCGCGCAGATGTGCCTTGCCATCGATGCTCGCACGCCGGTCGACGAGCGCTCGGTGGAAAGTGGCCTGGGAATCTTCGAAGAGCTTGGCTTCTGTCGCGTTTCGGGGTTTGACGACACCCGTCGCATCGCGATGGCCGAAAACCCCGGCCGTGTGCAATTGAGCAGGTCAATTCGCTATTTGGAGGGCTTGCGCTCGCGCATGGAGTTCTCGGCTTTCCGGAGTTGGGCGCTCGATTCGTGCGCTTCTGATATGCTAGCCAAAGTTAACCGCCCGATCGTACCGCGGGCCTAGGGGAAGGGGACCTCGATGGATGCCGCAGCCCGTACCGCCCATGATTCCGCCCTCCAGCCGTTCTCGGAGATGGAGCACTATAAGCATGCCGATGAGCTGCCGCCCGAGATTATGGCGGACAGCTACGACAAGCTGGAGCGCCTGTGCCTCAAATATATGAATGAGGACGACTTTTCTAAGGTGGAGCAGGCCTATTGTTTTGCTGCCGAGAAGCACTGCAACCAAAAGCGCCGCTCGGGTGAGATGTACATCAACCATCCCGTCGAGGTAGCCATCATTTTGGCCGATCTCAAGATGGACTGCGATGTGGTGTGCGCCGCGCTGCTGCACGATACCGTCGAGGATACCGAGACCTCGCTTGCCGATGTTTCCGGCCTGTTTGGCGATACGGTGGCCGAGCTCGTCGATGGCGTGACCAAGCTCACCAACATCGAAGTCGACAGCATGGACGAGAAACAGGCGCTCACGCTGCGAAAGATGTTCCTCGCCATGTCCAAGGACATCCGCGTCATCATCGTTAAGCTTGCCGACCGTCTGCACAACATGCGCACCCTTGCGGCCCTGCGTGAGGACCGTCGCCTGTTTAAGGCCCGCGAGACCATGGACGTGTATGCGCCCCTGGCCGACCGTCTGGGCATGAGCTCCATTAAATGGGAACTCGAGGATCTGTCCTTCTTCTACCTTGAACCCGACGCCTACCAGCGCATCGCACGCATGGTGGCGGAGTCGCGCGAGGTCCGTGAGCGCTATCTGGCCGAGACCATCAAGACACTCACCGACGAGCTCAACCGCATTGGCCTGGAGGGCTTTCAGATCAACGGCCGTTCCAAGCACTATTGGTCCATCTACCAAAAGATGAAGCGCAAGGGCAAGGAATTTTCCGAGATCTACGACCTGGTGGCACTGCGCGTCATCACGCATTCGGTGCGCGATTGCTATTCCACGCTCGGTGCGGTGCATACGCTGTGGCACCCCATGCCCGGGCGCTTTAAAGACTATATCGCCATGCCCAAGGTCAATAACTACCAGTCGCTCCACACGACGGTTATCGGCCCCACGGCTCGTCCGCTCGAGATTCAGATTCGTACCTACGAGATGCACGAGCAGGCCGAGTACGGTATTGCCGCCCACTGGCTCTATAAGAAGTCGGGCGGATCGTCCGCGTCTAAGACCAATGATGCCCAGCGCTTGGACGACCAGATTAACTGGCTCAAACATTCGCTCGATTGGGCTGCGTCTGATGAGATCACCGACGCCAAGGAATACCTGCATTCGCTGAAGGTCGACCTCTTCGATCAGGAGATTTTCGTCTTTACGCCCAAGGGCGAGGTCATGGCGCTTCGTGCCGGCTCCACGCCGCTCGACTTTGCCTACGCCGTTCACACCGAGGTGGGAAACCACTGCGTCGGCGCTAAGATCAACGGTGCGGTGGCCCCGCTCACGCACGAGATCAAGACGGGCGACCGTGTCGAGATTCTGACCAACAAGAGTTCCAAGCCGTCGCGTGATTGGCTCAAGATCGTTAAGACACCTTCCGCCAAGTCAAAGATCCGCCGTTACTTCGCCGCCGCGACCAAGGACGACGACGCTGCCGCCGGCCGCGATATACTGGCTAAGGACCTGCGCAAGCGCGGATATGGCATCTCTACGCCACGATCCACGCGTGCGCTCAACGCCGTGGCGGAGCAGTTTAACTATAAACAGCTCGAGGACCTGTTTGCCGCCGTTGGTGCGGGCAAAGTCGCCCCACGTGCCGTTGGCAATAAGGTCGAGCAAATCTTGGACCCCAAACCCGAGGAACAGCTCACCAAGGCCGAGGCTATCGCCGAGGTCGTCAAGCAGCCTGCCCGCGGCTCCAACCGCAAGCCGCAAAAGCGCGGCAAGAGCGCCAGCAACGGCATTATCGTCAAGGGCGAGAGCAACAGCGGCCTGCTGGTCCGTCTGGCCCATTGCTGCAACCCCGTGACGGGCGACGACATCGTCGGCTTCATCACGCGCGGTCGTGGCGTTTCGGTGCATCGCGCCAACTGCCCCAACGTCAAGGGTCTTATGGAGCATCCCGAGCGCATGATCGATGTGGAATGGGACGGCGCTGCCGACACCCTCTTCCAGGTCGAGATCGTGGTCGAGTGCCTGGACCGCATGGGCCTGCTCAAGGATGTCACCATTGCCATTGGCGATGCGGGTGGCAATATCCTTTCTGCCGCCACGTCGACCAACCGCGAGGGTATTGCAACCCTGCGCTTTATGGTCGAGATCTCGGACGCGAGTGGTCTGGATCCGCTGCTGGCCTCCATCAGCAGCGTTGACTCGGTCTACGACGCGCGTCGCTTGATGCCCGGCGAGGGTGGAGCCCAGCTTAAGCGCCGCGTTTAGTCGCGACGAACGTGCCACATTATCGATATTCGCTACACTCGAGGCATCGTTTGATGCCTCGAGTTCTATAGAGAGGAGAGGGGCATGAGTGCTGTGTCCTTGGATTTAACTCCCAAGGGATCGGTCGAGATTGAGACGCTCGTAAACGGTCCCATTCAGACCAATAGCTATGCTGTTATTTCGGACAATGAGTGCGTGATTATCGACCCCGCATGGGAAGGTGAGCGTTTGGTGGAACATATTCGAGCCGAGCATCCCGGCGTACGCGTGTTTGGCGCCGTATGCACTCATGGCCATGCCGATCATGTTGGTGGTGTTGCAGGCGTGCGAACCACCGTTGGCGAGGGCTGCCAGTATGAGCTGTGTGCTAAGGATGTGGCGGTGCCGCATGCGAACATCGAGGAACAGCGAGCTATGTGGGGCATTGAGACGCCTGACCCCGGGGAGCCGACGCACCTGCTCGCCGAGGGAGATGCTATCAAGGTGGGCGATATCTACCTGCAGGTGATCGAGACGCCAGGGCATACGCCGGGCGGGATCGTCTTGTTTGCCGCCACCGAGCAGGGGAACATTGCCTTTGTGGGCGACACCATGTTTCCGGGTGGGCACGGCCGCACCGATCTTTCTGGAGGAGACGAGGCGGCGATTCTGCGCTCGCTCTCCAAGCTCGCCCGGCTTCTCCCGCCCGATACCGTTTGCCTAACCGGTCATGGCGATTCGACCACCATGGCACGCGAGCTCATGCAGAACCCTTTCATGCAGATTTAGCTTAATAGTCGGCTTTTGAAGCACGAGAAGCGTCCAAACGTCAAGCTATTTTTCCCCAACGGGTCGATTTCGTAGGGCAAACGGTCAAAAAAGTCTGTTTGGACGATATTCGTGAACAAACGAACGTTTATGCTCGGGTGCGCCGTGGTAAAATCTCAGGCGTTATCGGAGCAACCTTACAGGAGGTTTCTTTTATGCTCGTCAACGCAGCAGACATGCTCAAGAAGGCCGAGGCCGGCAAGTACGGTCTTGGTGCCTTCAACACCAACAACCTCGAGTGGACCCTGGCTATTCTCCAGGCCGCCGAGGAGGCCAAGTCTCCGCTGATCCTTCAGTGCACCGCTGGTGCCGCTAAGTGGATGGGCGGTTTCAAGGTCTGCGCCGACATGGTCAAGGCTGCCGTCGAGGCCACGGGCGTTACCGTTCCCGTCGCCCTTCACCTCGATCACGGTTCTTACGAGGACTGCTTCAAGTGCATCGAGGCCGGCTTCACGTCCATCATGTATGACGGCTCTCACGAGGAGACCTTCCAGCTTAACCTCGACCGCACCAAGGAGCTCGTTGAGCTTGCCCACTCCAAGGGCATGTCCATCGAGGCCGAGGTCGGCGGCATCGGCGGCACCGAGGACGGCGTGACCTCCAGCGGCGAGCTCGCTGATCCTGCTGAGTGCAAGCAGATCGCTGACCTGGGTGTCGACTTCCTCGCCTGCGGCATCGGCAACATCCACGGCGTGTACCCCGCCGACTGGGCTGGTCTTTCCTTCGAGCGTCTGGGCGAGATTAAGGCCCAGACCGGTGACCTGCCCCTCGTTCTGCACGGTGGCACCGGCATCCCCGAGGATCAGATCAAGAAGGCCATCTCCCTGGGCATCTCCAAGATCAACGTCAACACCGACCTGCAGCTCGTCTTCGCCAAGGGCGTCCGCGAGTACATCGAGGCTGGCAAGGATCAGCAGGGCAAGGGCTTTGACCCCCGCAAGCTCCTCAAGCCTGGTCGCGACAACATCGTTGCTCGCACCAGGGAGCTCATGGAGGAGTTTGGCTCCGTCAACAAGGCGTAAGCGTCGCTAAACTTCCCGCCGGAAGCCCCGTCCCCCTACACTGTTTCCTTTGCGCTCACCTGGCTTTGCCAGAAGTCGCGCCAAGAAAACAGCTCCGGGGGACGGGGCTTCCTTCGTTTAACGCCGCAGGGTTACGAGGCTGAATTATTTATTTGACTACCGTTCAGCGGTGTTAATGGCTCCCTTGTTGGGGCTTTCTTTTTATCTCGCTACAATGGGCTTCAAGCGTTCTAGTGACTTGGAGTTTTGGTATGGCTGTTATTAATGTGCTGCCTTCGGATGGGAAGGTTATTGACGAGGGTCCAGTTGGTTGCTCTGCTGATGTTTGCTGTGATGACTTTCGTCATCTCGATGTTGGACTGCCGCCCGAGATTCTTCGTCTTATGGATGCCGGGTGTTTGACGCAGGCTGTTGCTGCCTGCGATCGTCTTTTGGAGCAGAACCCTGAGCCTTCGCTGGCTGCTTGTGTTCGTGCCGAGCGGTATCGCATGCTCGAGACGCCGCTTCATTTTTCGGTATCGCGCGATCGAGCCATTGCGATGGTTCGCGAGGAGTGGCCTGAGTTTACCGAAGAGCAGTTTGACGACCTGATTGACCGCAAGCGTATCGATTGGCGCCTTATCGATGGTGAACTGTTTGTTCTCGATAACTTCCTCGATTCACTTCGCGTGTACCCCAAGGAGGTTCCGGGCCTGCGCCCCGATTCTACGGATGGAATTGCGCTGCGCAACCAGATGCTCAAGGATATGGAGTCGCAGGGCGGGTTGTCTCGCGCCATCACGCTTAAGGCGTCCATGTCTGTCCCCGGTGCTTTGGAGGGAGAGACCGTCCGCGCGTGGCTACCCGTTGCCGCCGCCTGCCGCCAGCAGTCTCAGATCGAGATTCTTGATATGACGTCGGAGGGGGTCATTGCCCCTGCGAACGCCTTGGCGCGTACCGCCTCGTGGGTCTCCTCGACCGATCGCTCGTTCTCGGTGACCTATCGTTATCAAATCGATGCCGCTTATCACGATATCTATGGGGGTGCGCTTCCGGCGCATCCGTGTATGGACACACCGCTGCCCGAGGACATTTCCGAGGACCGTCCACACATTGCGTTCACGCCGTATCTGCAGCAGCTGACTGAGCGTGTCGTTGACGGGCTCGAGGACCAGCTCGATCGAGCTCGGGCTATCTATGATTACTTGACGCTGCATATCGACTATCGCTATCAGCCGCCGTATCTGCTTTTGGGCTCCATCGCCGATGACTGTGCGCATTCGCTTCGCGGTGATTGTGGCGTTATGGCGCTCACGTTTATCACCATGTGCCGCATTGCCGGTGTGCCCGCCCGCTGGCAGAGCGGCCTGTACGTTGCGCCCGACTCGGTGGGGCCGCATGACTGGGCGGAGTTTTATACGCCGCAGACTGGCTGGCTCAACGCCGATGTCTCGTTTGGTTCCTCGGCGCGTAGGATGGGGGAGGAATGGCGCCGCCGCCACTATTTTGGTAACCTCGATCCGTGGCGCATGGTGGCAAATTCCCGGTTCCAGGCAGGGTTTGAACCCGTCTTCGACGGTATGCGCGAGGATCCCTATGACAACCAGATGGGGGAGGTCTCGGTCGACGGTCGTGGATGCCGTCGGCGCGAGATGCTCCGTTCGGTCGAGCTCATCGAAATGCTCGAAGTTCCATTTTCGGACTAATCAACAGAAAGCTGTGATAAACTAACTCACGCATTACGTGCCCGAGTGGCGGAATTGGCAGACGCAGTGGACTCAAAATCCACCGTTGGCAACAACGTGCGAGTTCGAGTCTCGCCTCGGGCACCATACATGCAGCTGAGCGTTCAAGGGGG
>CAJKHC010000007.1:0-135752 GCA_905199605.1 uncultured Collinsella sp. | reverse complement strand
CGCGGCAAGGAGATATATTGCCAGACCGGAGGGGCGCCGGGGGCGGGAATCTGGGCGTACACATTTCCTACATATCTTGTGATCCGACTAACGTTTGCCAGCCGTTAACTACCGCTCGCCGAGCATCTCTTTATATAAGGCAGTCTCATGGTTAAAGCGGATACGTCCCCCTAGCTAAAGCACAGCCAGCATCGAGCAACTCATCACGTTCTTCCACCGAGAACCCCTCGGCGTAGACGCGCACCACTGGTTCGGTCCCGCTAGGACGGACCAGCAGCCACGTGTCATCCTCGAATGACAGACGCAAGCCGTCCATATGACTAACGTTTTGCGGCACCTTGCCACAAATCGACTTGGGGTTTACGCCCGGCAGCAGGGTTCGTAACGTTTCGGCATCTTCGGCCTCAAGGCGCAAATCGCGTCGACCGTAACTCGTCTTACCAAAACTGTCCTCGAGTTGGTCGACCAGAATGCCCAAAGGCGCGTCCGTCTTTGCCATAAGCTCACACAGAATCAGACAGGCGAGGATTCCATCGCGCTCGGGCATATGCGCGGCGATGCCGATACCACCGGCTTCTTCGCCGCCCATGAGGACGCCGCCCTTCTTCATCTCCGCCGCTATATATTTGAAACCGACTGGTTTGACGGTCACGCGGCAGCCAAGCGCCTCGGCAATGCGACGCACGAGCGTCGAGCATGAAAGATTGACGACGACGCGCCCCTCCAAATTGCGGAATTGAACCAAGTCGCCCAAAACGAGCGCCATGATCTGATGCGGATGTATATATCTGCCGCGCTCGTCAACCGCGCCGATACGGTCGGCGTCGCCGTCGGTCACCAGGCCAGCGCAAGCTCCGTCCTCGATAACCGTATGCTCGCAAGCGTCCACCCACGGCTCAACGGGGTCGGGGCAGATATCTTCTTGGTCAGGCGCCTGCCCGGCGTGAATCTCGTGCACCTCAACGCCAAGCTCGCGCAGCAAGTCGGCTAGATAGCCCTGGGCTGCGCCGCCCATGGGGTCAACAACCACGCGCAGGTGCGCGGCGCGGATGGCTTCGGCATCGACAAACGATGCCACCGCTTGCATATAGTCAGGAATGATATCCGCGGTGCGATATTGCCCCTCGATCCCCATTGGCTCGGGAGCCATGGTCTCTTCGAGCTCTTCGATGACATCCTGGTTGGCGGTCGAGCCGTCACCCATGCGAATCTTGAGACACAGATAACCCTGCGGATGATGGGACCCCGTCACCATGAGCGCGCCGCACGCCTCACCGTCATAAGCCGCCGCCCACGTAAGGGCAGGGGTCGGAACAGGTCGCGAAGCGAGCACGGCGTCTAGCCCGTGCGCTGCTAGCACACCCGCCGCAAGCTCAGCGAACTCGCGCGCCAGGGGCCGAGTGTCGAACCCTATATATACCGTTTTGCCCGGATTGGTCTTTTGCCACAACTCGCCGACGGCATCGGCGATACGGGCAACGTTATCGGCAGTGAAGTCCTCATCGACGCGAGCGCGCCAACCGTCAGTTCCAAAATGAATTATCGCGCACACGCGCAGACACCTCACAGTGTTTGGATCATGGTACGCATGAGGTATACCCGCGATACACGCTCGGCAACCTGCCGGCACCAGCATTCACCATTTGGGCAAATGCTGCCGAGGACATGCAGGCAATAAAAAAACCGCCCCGTATGGAGCGGTTTTGCCCTTTATATATCGAGCGCCTCGGCCATCGCTGCCGTAGTGATTGCCGTGGTTCCACAGCAACTGCCCACCATTGCGGCACCGGCATGTCTCCATTCGATGCATGCGCGCGCGAAAGCTTCGGGGTTCTCGTGCCATACGGGGCCATCCTGAGTCTGGACCGGATCGCCCACGTTGGGACGCACCGTGACGGGAGTAGTCGCCGATGCAACCATCCTGGGCACCGCCGCGTTCGCGGCCGCAAGCGAACAGCAATTAACACCAACCGAGTTTGCGCCGTGTTTTTCGGCGTACAAAACGGCTGCCTCGATGTTGAGGCCATCGCCCAACAGGTCGCCCTTATCGTCAACGACAAAACTCACCAGAACAGGCATGCCGTCGGCGGCATCTCGGGCGCCGGCAAGCATGGGCTGCAAATTACGGATAGACGTCACCGTCTCGATCAGCAGACCGTCAACACCAGCATTGAGCAAGGCGTGCGCCTGTTCGCGCGCAATGCCTCGGATCTCACGAAACTCGGCCGAGTCCTCGGCAAACCACTCAATACCGATCGGACCCATCGAGCCCAGCAGCAGCTGAGGGTGCGCCTGGCGGGCATCGTCGACGGCCCCGCGATTGACCTCCGCCACGGACGGCGCAATCTGGTCGTGCTTGAGGGCATAGCTTGATGCCTGAAAGGTATTGGTAATGAGTACCTGCGCGCCGGCGGCGACATACAAGCGATGGATACGAGAAACGGTCTGCGGCTCTGCCAGATTCCAAAACGCCGGTGGAATATCGGCGGCGTCGTACTCACTCAACAGAACACTGCCCATGGGGCCCTGCGCCAACAAGGTCTCGCTCGACAAGCGGCGCGTAAGTTCCTCGGCACCAAAGCGATTGTAATAACTCGTATCCATATATATCCCGCTATTCCTCGACGCTGATTCCCTGCTTTTCGAGATAGGCGAGCCAGCGGTTCATCGTGTCCTCGGATAGCGCATGCTCCATCATGCAGGCCTCGGAATCGGCTCGCTCAAATTCGACACCGAGCTCCTGAACCAAAAACGTGCGGACGAGGCGATGACGGTACCAGATAGCCGTGCCAACCTCGCGGCCGCGATCGGTCAGGACTACCTTGCCGTAGTGCGATTGCTCGACAAGCTCGGATGCCTTGAGCGCCGAAACCGCTTTATTGACCGATGCCTTGGAGACGCCAAGGCGCTGCGCGATGTCGACCGATCGCACGCCGTTGGTTTCCCCCTCTTCGCTTTCAATGCGAACCATGCACTCCAAGTAGTCTTCGTTCGCCACCGTCAGATGTAGTTCGCGCGAGCTATTTGTCGTATCCATGATCTTCCGTCCCTTCTGCATTCAATGGCTGATTCTACCCCATCCAAGCGTCGCGGTATGCCGTGGCATACCGTGCTAGAGTTCTTGTTGCACACGACGACCAAGATTGGAGCGGTCTTTATGGAAAACACCACCACGAACCCCGATGTCCTCGAGCGCTTTTTGCGCTACGTCCAGATCAACACGCAGTCCGAGGATGCAAACTGCGACCAGGTACCCTCGAGCGTCGTTCAGTTTGACCTTGCCAACGTGCTGGCTGAAGAGCTGCGCGAGCTTGGTGCGGAAGATGCCCACGTGACCGAGCATGCCTATGTCTGCGCGCATATCCCCGCAAGTGCGGGCGCTGAGGACAAGCCCGCCCTTGGCCTGATCGCCCATCTCGACACCACCGAAGTTGCACCGGGCGCCGGCGTGAAGCCGCACATCGTACACTACGAAGGCGGCGACCTGGTCTGCGGCACGGTTGACGGTAAGCCCGTTGCCATGAGTACCGCCAAGCTTCCCGCCCTGAACGACCTCGCGGGTGAGGACCTGGTCTGCAGCGATGGCACCACGCTGCTGGGCGCGGACGACAAGGCAGGCGTCGCCGAGATCATGTCGCTTGTCGCGCGTATCGCTCAGGACCCCTCTCTGCCCCATCCCGCACTCGGCATTTGCTTCTGCCCTGACGAGGAGATCGGTCACGGAGCCGAGCTGTTGGATATCGATACCTTTGGCTGCAAGTACGCCTACACGGTCGACGGCGGCCCCATCGGCGAGCTGGAGTGGGAGTGCTTTAACGCCGCCGAGGCGACCATCCGCTTTGAGGGCCAGTCCATCCACCCGGGCGACGCCAAGGGCCGTATGGTCAACGCAGGCAATCTGTTCTGCGACTTCAACGCGTTGCTCCCCTACGTGCAGCGCCCGGAGTATACGGAAGGCTACGAGGGCTTTTATCACCTTGAGGGTGTATCTGCGACCGTCGATCACGCCACGGCGCGCTATATCGTCCGTGATCACGATGCCGCCAAGTTCCAGCAGAAACTCGACCTTATTGATGCCGCCGCCTCGATGCTCAACCAGCGTCTGGGTGAGGAGCGCGTGACGGTCGAGATTAAGCAGCAGTATCGAAATATGGCCGAGATCGTTCGTGACTATCCCGAGCTTATTGATGTTGCCAAGGAAGCCTACCTTGCCTGCGGCGTTGAGCCCCAAGTGCTGCCGATTCGTGGCGGCACCGACGGCGCTCAGCTGTCGTTCCGCGGTCTGCCCTGCCCCAACCTTTCCACCGGCGGCTATTGCTACCACGGCGTCAACGAGTTCGTCCCGGTCAGTTCGCTCGTCAAGATGACCGACGTGCTCCAGGAGCTCGTCGCCCGCTTTGCATAAGCCTGGCCGCTCAAGCCTAAAAGACAAACCGCCCCGTCCTCTACAGAGGACGGGGCAGTTTTTGTACAGGGAGTGTCCCTAACTGCCGGCAGAAAAGGAACGTCCCCAAGTGCCGCAAAATGACGAGATCCACTCTCGCTTTGTGGGTAGTCATTGGGGACGTTCTTGTTTGACTAGTCGTTTAAGAACGTCCCCAATGACTACCCAACGACTAGTCCGGACCAAGGCAACGCCGATGTTTTGGCAACGACAGCGAAAACCCGCCAGAGCGAGCAAGGTGCCTTGAAACGAGGCGGCATTGATCTTTTGATCATGCCGCCGAAGTTGAAAGGCAGATTGCCGCTCTGGCGGGTTTGCAGCGTCAACTGGTTACGCGGGCTGGTAAGCCCGCGTAACCCTAATAATTGGCTTCGTAGCCGTTGCCGTCGCCGGTGGGCTCTTCGTAGTAGTCCGAATCGCTCGAATCGCTTGAGTCATCGGAATCGTCAGAGCTGACCGATGAGGTTGCGGTACCGTTTGCGTAATCGTCAGACGTGTTGTTGTTCAGGTCGCCGATCGTAGAGCTGGAACCGTCGGAAAGACCCATGGTGTTGGGACCCTTGGGATCCTTGCCAGCATCGACGCGCTCCATCATTTCCTTGAGCTCGTCCTCGTAGACAAAGACGTAGCTCACACCGTCGATCATGGTGCTGTCGTCGGCGTACGAGGGCAGGTTGGCCGAGTAGATACCGTCGACATCCATACCGCGCATGGCGTTGACCGTAGCCACGATATCCTGAACGCTCATATCGGTTACGAGCATATCGGACAGCGAATTAACCAGGCCAAAGATCTTCGTGGCATCGAAGTTATTGAGAATCTGGTTGGCAAGGGCGCCAAGCACCTGACGCTGGTGGCGCATGCGCGTGTAATCGCCGTCGGCATAGGTGTAGCGGCAGCGGGCATAGGTAAGGGCGGTGGCACCGTCCATATGCTGCTGGCCAGCGGTAATCTTAATATCCAGGTGCTCGGGGTCGTCAACATCATCGGTTGCGTTAATGTCGATACCGCCAACCGAATCAATCAGCGCCTGCATACCGTCGAAGCTAACCTCGGCATAGTGGGAAATCTGAACACCGCACAGCTCGTTGACCGCCTCGACCATGGCCTCGGCGCCGCCAACGGTATGGCAGGCGTTGATCTTCATGGTCTCGCCCTTGTACTCGACCTTGGTGTCGCGCGGAACGGAAATGAGCGTCGCCTGCTTTTGCGTGGGGTCGATGCGTGCCAGGATAATCGAGTCGGCACGATACGTATCCTCGCCCGGACGGCCGTCGGTGCCAAGAAGCAGCACGTAGAACGGATCCTTTGCCTCATCGGTGTCAACCAGAACCCGACGCAGATTGTCAGTAATGACATTAGAATCGCCGAGCTTGCCCATAATGGTGGCAAACCACAGGCCGGCAGCGGTAGTGGCACTCAGCAGCACGCCAAGCACGACAATGAGCGCGACGTGACGAATCGTGTGGCTACGGCGGCGTTGACGAGCGCGCTCGGAATAGCGAGCCACGTTATCGCGACTGTAGATCTTGGCCTGCGCACCAGTTGAGGGTCTTCGGGTGGTGGTATCCGCGAGGGGCTTTTTATTAAACATAGGCAACCTGTATTAGTAGATGACGGGATCGGGGACGGTAGCATGCTCGACATGCGCGCCGAGCGCCTGCAGCTTTTCGACAAACTGCTCGTAGCCGCGCTTGATGTGATGGATAGCCGAAACCTCGGTCGTCCCGTCGGCGATCAAGCCCGCTACGACGAGGGCCGCTCCGCCGCGCAAATCGGGCGAGGTAACCTGTGCACCCGAGAAGCCCTTGACGCCATGAATCATGGCATGATGGCTCTCGATACGAATGTCGGCACCCATGCGCACCAGCTCAGAGGCAAACATAAAGCGATTCTCGAAGATGTTCTCGGTAATAACGGAACTGCCGTCGGCAAGGGCGGAGAGCACCATAATCTGCGCCTGCATGTCGGTCGGGAAACCGGGGAACGGAAGCGTCTGGATGTCGACCGGCTTGATACGCTCGGCACGGTTCACATGGACGCCATCCTCGACGCGCTCGCAGTCGATACCCATGAGCTCCATCTTCTTGAGCACCATGCCCAAGTGAATGGGGCAAAAGCCCGTGACATCGACACCGCGATCGTCTGCCATCAGCGCGCCGGCAACGATAAAGGTACCCGCCTCGATGCGGTCGCCCACCACGCGATGGGTAACGGGATGCAGCTCTTCCACGCCCTCGATGGTCACGACAGGCGTACCCGCGCCAACAATCTTGGCACCCATCTCGTTGAGCATGTTGGCGAGATCGACGATCTCGGGCTCGCGTGCGGCATTGTCGATAACCGTGGTACCCTGCGCGCGCACGGATGCCATGATGAGGTTCTCGGTTGCACCGACGCTGGCAAACTCGAGCGTGACGGTGGTACCGCGCAGGCCCTGAGGCGCATTGGCGTTGATATAGCCGTGGGCGGTATCGAACTCAACGCCCAAGGCCTCAAGACCCAAGATATGCATATCGATCTTGCGAGCGCCCAGGTTGCAGCCGCCGGGCATGGCGATCTTGGCGCGATGGAAACGGCCCAGCAGTGGTCCCATCACGGCAGTGGAAGCACGCATCTTGGCAACGAGCTCGTAGGGCGCCTCCCAAGAATCGACCTGGGAGGTATCGATCTCGAGCGTGTGCTCGTCGAGAACATCGATCGTGGCGCCCATACCCTTGAGCACCTTGCCCATCACGTGGACATCGGAAATATCAGGCACGTTCTGCAGCGTCGTCTTGCCCGGCGCCAGAAGCGTTGCCGCCATGAGTTTGAGCGCGGAGTTCTTGGCGCCCGAAACAGGCACGGAACCTCCGATGGCGTGGCCACCCTCAACGCGGATAATATCCAAGGTCTACCCTTTCAAAAAGCATGCCCGGGGTGGCTGGGCCATCCCGGGCATGATGTGTTCGCAAATGGTCGAACGCTAAAACGTTTGACTATTGGGCAAGCTTGAGCTTACACCATGCGATTTCATTATAGAGGTAGGCGCGGCGTGCATCATCCTCCGACAAATTACCCAGCTTCTCTTCAAAACCTTGAATATCAGCTTTAAGCTTGTCGGCATCGACGGTCGCCAAATCGCAAGCGCGCTCGGCGAGAACGGTCACGACATCGTCCGCAACCTGGGCATAGCCGCCGGCCACGGCAAACGTGTGGTCGACAGTGCCCATGGCCTTATCGGAAACGCGAACGTAACCGCGGTCGATCGTGCAGATCTCGCTGGAGTGAGCAGGCAGAACGCCAAACTCGCCATCCGTGGACGGAATCGACACAAACGCAGCGTCGCCCTCATAGGCGCAGCTCACGGGGCACACGATGCGGATACGCATAACCTACTTCTCCCCCATCTTGCGGGCGCGCTCGCGCACGTCCTCAATCGTGGAAGCATAGCGGAAAGCCTGCTCGGGCAGGTCATCGGCCTTGCCGTCGACAATCTCGGCGAAAGAGCGGACGGTATCCTCGACGCGGACGTAGACACCGGGGTTACCGGTGAACTTCTCGGCGACGTGGAAGGACTGCGAGAGGAACTGCTGAATCTTACGGGCACGGTTGACCGTAAGGCGCTGTTCCTCGGACAGCTCGTCCATACCCAGAATGGCGATGATGTCCTGAAGGTCGGAGTACTCCTGCAGGAGCTCCTGGACCTTGACGGCGACACGGTAGTGCTCCTCGCCGACGATCGAGGGATCGAGAGCGTCGGAGGAAGACGCGAGCGGGTCGATAGCCGGGAACAGGCCGAGCGACGAAATGCTACGCGAAAGAACCGTGGTAGCGTCGAGGTGCGTAAACGTCGTGGCAGGCGCCGGGTCGGTCAGGTCGTCTGCGGGGACGTAGACAGCCTGGACGGAGGTAATGGATCCCGTCTTGGTCGAGGTAATGCGCTCCTGGAGGTCACCCATCTCGGTAGCCAGTGTGGGCTGGTAACCAACGGCGGACGGCATACGGCCCAGCAGTGCGGAAACCTCGGAACCCGCCTGGGAGAAGCGGAAGATGTTGTCGATGAACAGCAGGACGTCCTGGCCGCGATCGCGGAAGTACTCAGCGGTGGTAAGGCCGGCCAGACCGATGCGCAGACGCGCTCCAGGCGGCTCGTTCATCTGACCATAAACCAAGCAGGTCTTGTCGATAACGCCAGACTCGCTCATCTCGAGGAACAGGTCGGTGCCCTCGCGGGTACGCTCGCCGACACCGGTGAACACCGAGGTGCCGCCGTGCTCCTGGGCGAGGTTGTTGATAAGCTCCTGAATCAGAACGGTCTTGCCGACGCCGGCGCCGCCGAACAGGCCGGTCTTGCCGCCACGGATGTAGGGCTCGAGCAGGTCGACGGCCTTGATGCCGGTCTCGAAGATCTCGGTCTTGGTTGTGAGCTCGTCAAAGCGGGGCGCTGCATGGTGGATGGGGTAGAACTCCTCCACCTCGGGCATGGGCTTGCCGTCGACGGGCTTGCCCATGACGTTCCAAATGCGACCGAGCGTCTTGGGACCAACGGGCATCTTCATGGGCTCACCGGTATCGGTGGCGATGAGGCCGCGCTGCAGGCCGTCGGTCGAGGACATGGCGACCGTGCGGACGACGCCGCCCGGAAGCTGGCTCTCGACCTCAAGGATCGTGCTCAGATGACCGATCGGGGTCTCGGCCTCGACCGTGAGCGCGTTGTAGATCGGGGGCACCGCGCCGTCAAACTTGACGTCGACGACAGGGCCGATGATTCGCACGATGCGACCATCACCGGCAGTCGTCTTCTTGGTGGCTTCCTCGACCGCAAGCTTTACGGTGTTATTAGCCATTACTGTTCCTCCAATGCTGAGGCTCCGCCGACGATCTCGTTGATCTCGGTCGTGATCGAAGCCTGGCGCACGCGACTATACGTGCGGGTAAGGGTCGAGATGATCGCGGTGGCGTTTTCCGTCGCGGAGTGCATGGCCTTGCGGCGTGCACCCTGCTCGGCAGCCGCCGAATCGATCAGGGCCTGGTAGATGACCGTCAGGATATAAGACGGCACAAGCTTGCCGAGAACATGCTCGGGAGAGGGCACGAACTCGAACGTGGACGAGATGCGCTTAGGGGCGTCGGTCTCGTTCTTACGCGGACCGTGGGCCATAGCGATCATCTCGGGGTCGAGCGGCAACAGATGCTCGACGCGAAGCTCCTGATCCACGCGGTTCTTGGCGTGGTGGTAGACAAGCTCGACACGGTCAAGCTCACCGGCACGATACGCATCGCAGATATGAGAGGAAATCATGCGGGCCTGATTGAAATCGGGCTCAGAGGAGTTGCCCTCAAAGTGCATGACAACGTTTGCGCGGTCACGGAAATACGTGACCGGCTTACGCCCGCACGCGATGATCTCGCACTCGATGCCGTCGTTCGCCCAAGAAGCGGCGAGCTTTTCGGCCGTGCGCTCCACCGTCGTATTGAAACCGCCGGCAAGGCCGCGGTCCGAGGCAATAACGACAATCAGGCCATGCTTGACGCTCTCATGCTTCTGCAGCATGGGATCGGTGCCCGAACAGGAGGCGTCGCCGGCGACCGTCAACATGACGTCGGTCAGCGCCTCCTTATAGGGCTCGGCCTGCTTGGAGCGATCGAGGGCACGACGGATCTTGGCCGTAGAGACCATCTCCATCGTGCGCGTGATCTGCTTGGTCGTGGTAACCGAGGAGATTCGCTTCTTAATGTCGCGAAGGTTGGCCATGGGGCTTAGTTCTCCTCTGATCCAGAAACATCCGAATGGTGCTTGGCCATGAACTGCTGCTTGAAGTCGCCGATGACGCGCAAGAGCTCAGCCTTGGTGTCATCATCGATCTTCTTGGCGCGAACCTTGTCGAGCAGCGAGCCAAAGCCATTGTCCATGTACTCGATGAGCTCGGCACGGAAGGGCAGCACGTCGGCGATCTCCAGGTCATCCAGGAAGCCCTCGTTGCCAGCGAACAGCGTAACGATCTGCTCGCCAACCTCAAACGGCTTGTAACGCGGCTGCTTCAGGAGCTCGGTCATGCGAGCACCATGGGTCAGCTGCTTCTGAGTAGCCTCGTCGAGGTCGGAGCCGAACTGCGTAAAGCCAGCGAGCTCCTGGTACGAAGCGAGGTCCAGACGGAGGTTGCCGGCGACCTGCTTCATGGCCTTGGTCTGCGCATCGCCACCGACGCGGGACACGGAGATGCCCACGTCGACTGCCGGGCGCTGACCCTGGAAGAAGAGCTCGGACTGCAGGTAGATCTGACCATCGGTAATGGAAATGACGTTGGTCGGAATGTAGGCCGAGACGTCGCCGTCCTGGGTCTCGATGATCGGCAGTGCCGTCATGGAGCCGTAACCGTTCTTCTTGGACATCTTGACGGCACGCTCGAGCAGACGAGAGTGCAGGTAGAAGATGTCGCCAGGATAGGCCTCGCGTCCGGGCGGACGATGCAGCGTCAGCGACATCTGACGGTAGGCCACAGCCTGCTTGGACAGGTCGTCGTAGATGACGAGCACGTGGCCGCCGGGGTTGGTCTCGCTGGCGGGCTTGCCGTCCTCGCCGTTGTACATGAAGAACTCGCCGATAGCGGCACCGGCCATAGGCGCGATGTACTGCATAGGGGCGGAATCGGCAGCGGTGGCCGAAACGATGATGGTGTAGTCGAGCGCACCGTGCTGAGCGAGGGTCTCGCGGATGTTGGCAACCGTGGAGGCCTTCTGGCCGATGGCGACATAGATGCAGACCATGCCCTTGCCGCGCTGGTTGAGGATAGCGTCGATGGCGATGGCGGTCTTACCGGTCTTACGGTCGCCGATGATGAGCTCACGCTGACCGCGGCCGATAGGCACCATGGAGTCGATGGCCAGCAGGCCGGTCTGAACCGGCTCGCACACCGGGGTACGGTCGATGACACCGGGGGCCTTGAACTCGATGGGGCGACGGTGCGTGGCGACGATGTCACCCAAACCGTCGATAGGCTGGCCGAGCGGATTGACGACGCGGCCGAGCATGGCGCGGCTCACAGGGATATCCATAATGCGGCCAGTGGTGCGGCACTCGTCGCCTTCCTTGATGGCGTCGACGGCACCGAACAGAACGGCGCCGACCTCGTCACGGTCAAGGTTCTGGGCAAGGCCGAAGACGGTCTCACCGGTATCGGAGCTCTTGAACTCCAGAAGCTCGCCTGCCATGGCGCTCTTGAGGCCGGAGACGCGCGCGATGCCGTCGCCTACCTCGTCGACCGTTGAAACCTCATGCGTATCGACCGTCGCGGAGAGGCTCGTGAGCTGCTCCTGCAGTTTCTTGGCGATATCCTGGGCATTGAGGGTTTCGGACATTAGGCTTCACCTCCGTACGAATTAGCAGAGTTTGCGAGGGTCTCCTGCGCGATGCGCAGCTGCGTCTTGACGGAAATGTCACGACGCTCGCCGCGGGCTTCGAGCACCAGGCCGCCCACGATAGACGGGTCGACCTGCTCGATAAGGAATACCTTGCGGCCGAAGTCCTGCTCGCATTTCTTAGTGATGGTTTGACGCAGCTCGTCGTCGAGCGGGATCGCCGTGGTGACGGTCACGCCCACTACATCCTCGTCTTCCTCGGCAACATACTTAAAGGCAGCTGCCACCTTGGGAAGAAGGTCGAGCTGGTCGCGCTTGGACATGGTGTCGAGCACGGCGATGATCTCGGGGCTGGCGCTAGCCAGGCGCTCGATCATCTCGAGGTCCTCGAACACATGGTTCTCGGCCTTGGCGGCTTCCAGAAGGGAGCGCGCGTAGGTCTCGAGCACCTTGTCCTGATAGCGGCTAGTCGGCATTCAGGCTACCTGCTTCCTGGATGTAGCGCTCGATGAGCTTCTTCTGCTCGGCCTCGTCGTCGAGTGCCTCGCCCACGATCTTGGTGGCGACGGCAACGGACAGGTCGGCGATGGAACTCGCGGCACCGGCGTAGATGGACTTGCGCTCGTCCTCGACGGTCGTGTGGGCCTTGGCGATGATCTCCTCGGCCTCCTTGTGAGCAGCCTCGATGATACGGGCGCGCTCGGACTCGGCGTCCTTACGGGCCTCGAGAACGATGTCGGCAGCCTGACGACGGGCGTCGGTGACGATCGAGTCGGACTCAGCGCGCTTGGCGATAGCCTCCTGCTTGGTCTTCTCGGCCTCGTCGAGGCTCTCCTCGATCTTCTTGCCGCGCTCCTCCATGGTTTTCATGATGCCCGGCAGGGCGACCTTGGCCAGCACGATCCAGATAATCAGGAAGGCGATAAGCGCCGGGATGAACTCCGCCATCTTAGGGATGAGGATGTCCGCACCGGCAGCGCCGTCCTCGGCGAACGCGGAAACCGGCATGAGCAGCGCGGCCGCGGACGCGGAGAGTGCGATCGCGCTCTTCTGGGATGAAAGATTCATACTTGACGCTCCGTGCTATTTAACGATCAGCGCGACAACGAAGCCGATCAGAGCCAGAGCCTCGCCGAAGGCGGAGCCCATAATGAAGACGGTGAACACGCGGCCCTGGACCTCAGGCTGACGGGCCATAGCACCCGTAGCACCCAGAGCAGACAGGCCGATAGCAAGACCAGCGCCGATAACACCGAGACCGTAACCGATAACTCCCACGATTCCTCCTTTGTCGTGCGTGTCTTATTTCACGCAGGATAACCTTTTTATAACTGCCGGGCTCCATGGGTACGGGCACCGGCGGTTTAACGAATTACCTTACCTTTAAGGCGCGAACGGAAGACTACTCCTCCTCCGCGACCTCCTCTGCCTCGGAGACATACACGGCGGTAAGGACCGTGAAGACGTAAGCCTGGATGGCGCCGACCACAAGCTCGATCGCATAGATCAGGATGAGGATGGCAAGCCAGGCCAGCGAAGGCAGGGCGCCAACGGCGTGGGCCGCGGAAACCTGCTGAAGCAGCGGCTGCATGAACATGCTCGCCATGATGGCGAACGAGCCCATGACCACGTGTCCTGCGAACATGTTGCAGAACAGACGGACGGCGAGCGTGATGAGGCGCAGGAAGGTCGAGAAAAGCTCGACGACCCACACGAGCACGTTCATCGGGAAGCTCACGCCCTGCGGGGCGAGGCTCTTGATGTAGCCGATCACGCCGTGAGCCTTGCATCCGTAGTAGATGAAGTACACGAAGGCGAAAATGGCGAGTGCGGCGGTGGAGCCGATTGCGCCGGTGCCGGGCTTCATTCCCGGAATCAGGCCGATCATGTTATTGATCAGGATGAACAGGAAAAGCGAGCACAGGAACGGGAAGTGCTTCTTCCAGTTCTCACCCACGACACCCTTGCCGATATCGTTCTCGACGTACTCGATGATGTACTCGAAACCGTTGACGAAGAAGCCCTTGGGGACCAGGGTCTGCTTCTTCTTGAACACGGCCAGGACGATCAGGAGCACGATCGTGGAGACGATCAGCCAAAACGAGTACTGCGTGATGCCGCAGCTCAGATCGCCCACGACAGGGGTGGAGCTGAACTCGCTGACCAGATGATTAATCTCATCAGGCAGCTTTTCAAAAATTTCCACGACTTACCTTTCGACCTCATGAGGATCTCGCAGCGCCTTGGCGACGCGAACCGTGCAGGCGGCCATAAAGGCCACGAAGCCGATCGCCTCGCCCAGGAGGAACATACGAAATGCCTCTCCGAACAACGCAAACACAACCAAGGTAAAGACAAGCAACGCGATCGCCGAGACCGCGAGACTCACCATGCCCCTGAGCATGTCCGCATTCTGTTTATCGTCAAGAACCGGCTTGAGCGTAAAAACAAAGGGAAGGAAGGCAATTGCGCCCGCGATGGCGCCTGCAACGATAGCGAGCAGATCGGCTATCTGAAACACTGGCTTCCTCGCTTTCCTTTTTAACGCCTCACAGCACAGTCCCAGCCAAACATTGGTGACTATTGTACGAGCCAATCGCTAAAGTACAACCGTAAAACAAACGGTTAATACGCACCTGTACGTTTTCTTAAGGCCTTCTTTATGCCGCAGGTACGGTAATACGTTTTTTCGAACCCCTCAGCGCAAAACGTCCGTTAACAGAAGTGCGCGTGGACGACTTTTGCTCGCCCGCGCGCACCATTTCTTCGTATTTGTGACCGTAGCCGACAAGGCCCAACGACTAGAGCGTACCGTAGATGCGGTCGCCGGCGTCGCCCAGGCCGGGAACGATGTAGGCGGCCTCGTTGAGATGGTCATCGATGGCGCACGTATAAATATGTACGTCGGGGTCCTTTTCGGTCAGCGACTTGAGACCCTCGGGCGCGGCGACGATGCACAGCATGCGGATGTCCTTGACGCCACGCTCGCGCAGATAGCTGATAGCCATCTCGGCCGAGCCGCCCGTGGCGAGCATGGGGTCGACGACCAGGCAGATGCGCTGGTCGATATCCTTGGGCATCTTGCAGTAATACTCATGCGGCTCGTGGGTGACCTCGTCGCGCTCCATGCCGATGTGGCCCACGCGAGCAGAGGGCACCAGGTCGAGGATACCGTCGACCATGCCAAGGCCCGCACGCAGGATAGGCACGATGGCGAGTTTCTTGCCGGCGAGCTGTTTGAACGTGGCGGCAGTGATGGGGGTCTCGACCTCGACGTCTTCCATGGGCAGGTCGCGCATGGCCTCGTAGCCGTCAAAAAGCGCAAGCTCGCGCACGAGCTGGCGGAACTGATTGGTGCCGGTGCTCTTGTCGCGCAAGATCGACAGCTTGTGCTGGACGAGTGGGTGATCGACAAGGGTCACACGGGACGTATCGTAGGTGACGGTCATGGGTTGAAGCCCCTTTCGTTGCGGCCGGAAGATGGCCTTGCTGACAAGGCGCACGGCGACGTTGTTGCCGCGCGCCGTGCATAAGTTTAACGGTTTGTTGTATCGAGCGCCCCGTCGCAACCCTACTGAACGGTGCTGAGCGAACGCTTGACGGCATCACGCCAACCAGCGAGGTTGCTCTCACGGCGCTCGGCGGACATATGAGGATGGAAGATTTTGACGATCTGAGCGTTTTGCTCCAGCTCCTCCAAATCCTCCCAGTAGCCGACGGCAAGGCCCGCCAAGTACGCGGCGCCGATCGCCGTGGTCTCCACCGTCTCGCACTGCAGCACGGGGATATCCAGCAGATCGGCCTGGAATTGCATGATGAACTCGTTGCGCGAGGCACCGCCATCGACGGACAGACGCTCAATCGAAAGTCCCACGTCCTGCTCCATGGCGCGCAGCACGTCATAGCTCTGATAGGCCATGGACTCGCAGGCCGCACGCACAATGGTCGCGCGACTCGAGGCACCGGTCAGGCCGCACACGATACCGCGAGCATGCGGGTCCCACCAGGGAGCGCCCAGGCCTGCGAAGGCGGGGACGAAGTAGCAGCCCTCGTTGTCGTTGATCGAAGCGGCGAGTTGCGCGGACTCGCTCACGCTCGAGATGATGCCCATGTTGTTGCGCAGCCAGTTCATGGTGGAGCCTGCGGCAAAGATAGAACCCTCGAGCGCATAGCTGATCTTGCCGTCAGCGGCGATACCGATCGTGGAGACCAGACCGTTCTTGGATTCGACGATCTCGTCGCCGGTATTCATGAGCATAAAGCAACCCGTGCCATAGGTGTTTTTGGTCTGGCCGGGACGGAAGCAGCAGTGGCCGAACAGCGACGCCTGCTGATCGCCCGCCACGCCCATGATGGGTGGCATGTTGGTCATGATGTCGCTCGCGACGCGACCGTAGTCGCCCGAACTCCAACGAACCTCGGGCATCATGGAACGCGGGACGTCGAAAAGCGCCAGCAGATCGTCGTCCCAATCGAGCGTATGGATATTAAAGAGTGCGGTGCGGCTGGCATTGGTGTAGTCGGTGGCAAAGACCTGACCGCCGGTGAGGTTGTAGATGAGCCAGGTGTCGATGGTGCCGAACATGAGGTCACCCGCCGCCGCGCTCTCACGCGCACCGTCGACGTTATCGAGAATCCACTGCACCTTGGAGGCCGAGAAATACGGGTCGAGCGTAAGCCCCGTGCGGGAGCGCACCAGCTCTTCTGCGCCCTGCTCGACCAGCTCGTCGATCAGAGGTGCGGTACGGCGGCACTGCCATACGATAGCGTTATAGATCGGCTGACCGCTCACGCGATCCCAGACCACCGTGGTCTCGCGCTGGTTGGAGATGCCGATGGCAGCAATGCGGTCGGAGTGGATACCGCTCTTAAACTGGACTTCCATCATGACGGCGATCTGGCTAGCAAGGACCGCCATGGGGTCTTGCTCCACCCAGCCGGGACGCGGGAAGCTGGTTTTGACGCTGCGACGTGCCTGCGCGACGATGCATCCGTACTCGTCGACGATGGTCGCAAGTACCGAGGTGGTGCCGCAGTCGAGCGCCATGATGTAGGAACCGCCAAAGTCAAACGAGGCATCTTCCATGCCCAGGCTGCCCAGATTCAACGACATCGCTTAAACCTTTCTATTGCATCGGGTCGGACAGGACCCGTTCGATCTCTGATGCGGGAAGTGCGCCTTGGCGCAGGAGCTGGAGCTCGCCGTGCTGAAACGACACGATGGTCGAGGCGTCGCGACACGGGGTCTCACCGGCGTCGACGGCAACATCGACCCCCTCCAGGATGCGACCCTCCACCGTGATAAAACTTGCCGGCGCGGGCGCGCCATGCGTGTTGGCGCTGGTGCAGGCAAGGGGGCTGCCACAGGCGCGAATGAGCGCCTGCACCACGGGCGAGGCCGAAGCGCGAAGTGCCACCGTGTCGTCGGCAGCGCGCATAAAGGTCGGCACGCAGGGGGCTGCCTTGACCACGATAGTCAGGGCTCCCGGCCAGCATCGTCGCGCGAGTATGCGGGCATCTTCCGGGATATCCACGCCATAGCGGTCGAGTGCTTCGACGCCATCGACCAGCCAAGCGACGGTTTGCGTGAGTTCACGTTGCTTGAGAGTGAAGATACGGCGATAGCCGGTGCCGAGCGCAGGAACTGCGGCGCCATTGACGGCAGCCTGCGGATCGCGCGGCCACGATGGGAATTCGCTTGTATCTTGGGGCACGGCGTCCGAGAAGGCGTTGACTGCCACGGCGACACCGTAGACGGTCTCGGTCGGGATCAAAGCCAGGCCGCCGCGGCCGAGCACCTCGGCCGTGCGCTCGACGGCAAGCCGATGCGGCTCGCGCGTTCCCTCGTATACCCGATAGACCGTCTGCATGTGTATGCCAGCCCCTTACGCTCTGGTGCAAGTTTGTTTACTGTGGGGCATTCTCGCACGAAACGTTCAACCTATTTGCCCAGAGCGCATGTTGGTTTGGTGAGCGGCTCTAGTAGTCGGTGAAAGTGAGGGGGTTATTGGACGGCTACGAACTTCTTTGGCCTGCCGGCGTGGCGTTCTTGGGCGGCGTAGCGCTCGATGCTGTCTATCGTTATCATCCGACGGCCGTCGACGAGTTCAACATCGAGCTTTCCGGCTTTGACCAGCGCGGTAATCCGCGGAGCGGAGACTTTGAGGTCCAGCGCTGCGTCTTTAAATGTTCGGCACGCCGCTTCCCGAGCGTCCTCGTGGTCGATTTCGACTGAAAGGGCCACGACCTCGGCCGAGCGTTCGTACCCTGCCGGAGTCAAACCGTTGTTGAGGTCGTCGGCCAAAAACGCCATCAGTGCCTCGGTAGCATGGGCAATCGCTTCTTCGCGCGTATCGCCATCGGCAAAGGCGCCGGGAATCTGCGGGAAGCTAGCGCAGTAACCGTCGTCTTCTTTTATGAGAACGCAGTCATAGGTAAATCGCTGCCTCATTTTGCCTCCAACTACCATCCAGCTTGGCGACGAATACTTGCCCACGTGCCCTTCTTTGGTCGATCACCACCAGAGCCGTTCACGGTGACAACACGGTCACCAGAAACATACTTAGCATGACTACCGACTTGCGCGACCTTCACGAATCCATCGTGCTTGAGTAGGGCAATGATTTCCCGAAAGGTAGGAGGTTGCATGGGCCGACCTCTTTCAGCCGTCCTAATTATAAACTAATTTATAATTTTTGCTAACCAGTTAATAAATATTACTGGCGCTGCTTGGGCTCGGTGACGATGGCTCGGACGATGCGGGGGCGATCGGTAAGGTCATGGACGATACGCACGTCCGAAAGGCCTGCCTGGCGACAGAGCTCGGCCGCGGCATCGAGGGTACCCTCGTAGAGCTCGCAGGCAAACAGGCCGCCGGCGCGCAGCATGTAAGGCGCCGCGTTGAGCAGGCGGCGGAAGATATCGAGGCCGTCGGCGCCGCCCTCGAGCGCCAGGTCGGGCTCAAAGTCCTTGACCTCGTGCGGCAGCGAGCGCATGACGTCGGTCGGGATGTAAGGTGGGTTGGAGACGAGCACATCAAAGGTGCCCCACTCTTCGCGGGGAATGGAACTCACCAGGTTGGTGAGGCTAAAGGCAACCTCATCTGCCGTGAGGCCGAGGGTGTCGCGGTTTTTGGTGGCCAGATCGATGGCGCGCGACTCGATATCGGTGGCGGTGCAGGTAACGTGGCCGCGGCGCTCCCAGGCAAGGGAGAGCGAAATGCAGCCCGTGCCGCAGCCGACCTCGAGAACGCGGGCAGTGCGGGGCTCGGCTGGGGCAGGCGCAGCGGCATCCTGAGCTGAAACCGTCTCCTGGTCGGCACCCTCGATGGCGACGCCGTATTCGTCGAGCTCGGACTCGGCGGCTTCCGCGGCTTCGGCTTCTGCTGCCTGCGCGGCGGCTTCCTCGGCCTCGCGATCGGCCAGTTCCTCGGCATAGGCACGGCTGCCCAGTACGTCGCCGCCTAGCGCCGCCTCATCGGCAGCCGTCAGATTAGCGGCACGGCGCTCGGCAGTCGCCCGTTCGTCTGCCAGCGCGGCCTCGGCCTTGCGTGCCTCCTCGACCTCATCGTTCCAAGGCAGCTCAACACGCTGACGGGCAGCAGCCTCGGGGCTCAGCACCTCGGCATCCAGATAATTGAGGACTTCCTCGACGAGCATCTCGGTTTCGGGGCGCGGAATGAGCACACCGGGAGCGCACGCGACGTCAATCATGCGAAACTGCGTGCTGCCGGTGATGTACTGCAGCGGCTCGCCTTTGGCGCGACGAACGACGGCCGCATGCATGGTCTCGAGCTGGGCCGCGTTAAGCGTCTCGTCCATACGCATATATAGGTCAATGCGCGCCAGGCCCGTGGCGGCGCACAGCAGCCACTCGGCGGAAAGACGGGGATGCTCCTCGCCGCGCTCGGCCAGGTACTCCTTGGTCCACTCGAGACAACGCTTGATGGTCCAGATCTCGTTTGCCATGGGGCCCTCCCCTCTTAAGCGCCGGGCGGCGCGCGAATGTCGGAGCAGATTGTAAGCGAGGCCAGCGCTTGGCAAGGGACGATTGAAGGCGATTATCGAGAATCAGCCCAGAATTTTGCTTGGAGCCTGCCTAGAGTGTTCATTCGTCGACGTCTAAATCTGCATCCGTCAAGCTTTTGGCAAGGTTGCCCCAAAACTGACCAATATCTAACCAAGAACTTGCCAAATCACTTGACGCGCGACCCATCAAAAATCGCCCCGCGACTTCTCGGACGATTTTTGGAGCAATATTTTCAATAGCAGATGAATGCCGATAATTTCTTAAAGCAGGTAAATAGCTTAATTTCCAACAAAGCAGATTAAATAAATTCAATTAGTAATTTACCCAACCTAGTCATTGGGGACGTTCTTATTCGACTAGTCGTTTAAGAACGTCCCCAACGACTACTCATTTAAGTCTGTCCCCAATGAGTGCCCCGCCACAGGTTGAGCATACGTCAGCGAAAACGCCCCTAAGCGAGCAAGGTGACGTGAAAGAGGAGGGAAGCGTACTTCGGTACGCGACCGACGATTGAACGTCAGATTGCCGCTTAGGGGCGTTTGCAGCGTCGAGCTGTTACGGCGTTTGGTAAAACGCCGTAACCCACTAGACAGCCTGTGCCAGCTTCTCGGCACGCTCGGCGGCGGCGAGCGCCTCGATGACGGTGCCGAGCTGGTCGCCCAGGAGGACGCCATTGTAGGTGGAGTTGAAACCGATGCGGTGATCGGTCACGCGGTCCTGGGGCTGGTTGTAGGTACGGATCTTCTCGGAACGGTTGCCGTGGCCGATCTGGCTCTGGCGCTCGGCACCGAGCTCTGCCTGCTGCTTCTCGAGCTCCATCTCGTACAGACGGGCGCGCAGCATCTGCATGCAGACTTCGCGGTTCTGGATCTGGGAGCGCTGTTCCTGCGACTGCACCACGGTGTTGGTGGGCAGGTGGGTGATGCGCACGGCGGAGTAGGTGGTGTTAACGCACTGACCGCCAGGGCCGGAGGCACAGTAGGTATCGATGCGCAGGTCGGACTGGTTGATCTGAACGTCGATCTCCTCGGCCTCGGGAAGCACGGCGACGGTTGCCGTGGAGGTCTGGATGCGACCCTGGGACTCGGTCTTGGGAACGCGCTGGACGCGGTGCACGCCGGACTCGAACTTCATGACGGAGTAGACGCGGTCGCCCTCGACCTTGAACTCGATGGACTTAAAGCCGCCGGCCTCGCTGGGGCTGGAGTCGAGCACGGTGGTCTTCCAGCCGCGCGACTCGCAGAAGCGCTGATACATCTTGTACAGGTCGCCGGCGAAGATGGCCGCCTCGTCGCCACCGGCGGCGGAGCGAATCTCGACGATGGTGTTCTTGTCGTCGTTGGGGTCGCTCGGGATGAGCATGTACTTGATGTCTTCCTCGAGCTGGGGAAGCTTGGCCTCGTTTTCGGAGATGTCCATCTGGAGCATCTCCTTCTCATCGGCATCGGTAGTATCGTGGAGCATTTCCTTGGCAGCCTCGATGTCATCGAGCGCGCCGATGTACTCGCGCGAGGCAGCGATGAGGTCGGACTGGTGCGCGTACTCCTTGTTGAGACGCGTGAACTCCTTGATATCGGAGGCGACGGCTGGGTCGGAAAGCTTCTTCTCGAGCTCCTCGTAGGCCTTGATGATCTTTTCGAGCTTGTCGCGCATGACGGACTCCTTTTATATGCGTGAAGGTGAAAATCGGCAGAATTGATGGGGCGCGGGGCGCCGCTGCGGGGGTAAAGCCCGGCTAGAACATGTCGATCTTCAGATACATGCGCATCCCTTCGCGTATGGGGGTACATAGTTGCGGTCTAACCCATACATGATAGCGTGCGCAGGCAAACCTGCATACAACCCGCACGGAATCCGACAAAGGGTCAGTCTCTTTCCTTGAATACAACTTCATCCGAACGCCTCCCGCATTCATCCGCACATATACGGATAAATTTGGGAATCCGATACCCTGAGGGCCGGATCGGCCGGCCCCGGGAGATCGGAGGACGCCATGTCCGGAAAGGGCGGGAAGGGCGCCGCGAGGGCGGTCCCGAGGACCCACGGCAGGCTCACCGGGTACGAGCGGGACACGGTCCAGAGGATGCTGAAGCGCAGGGTTCGCTCGGCCACTTCCTCGAGAGGTTCAAGGGCGTATCGACCCGCAGGCTCCACAGCTGCCTGATGTGGTTCAGATGGCTGCGCGAGGCCGCACGCGTCGGGGACAGGACGTCGCTCATGCGCGAGCAGCTCGACGACGGGCGCTACGAAAAGATCCGGAAGAAGATGATGGAGCCGGAGTACGAGTTCCATCTGGAGCCGGACGTGCAAACGGCGGGTTAACATAGTCTTTCACCAAAAAGGGCGAGCGGCCGCGCCCTGCGACCACCCGCCCTCAATCAAAGCCCTTCTCGGCCGCCGTAGCTACCGGTTCCGGCGCCGCAGGATAACGCCTGCGGCGATCAGCACCACCGCGCCGCCCGCGATGCCACCCAGGGCCATCGGCGACAAGCTGGTATCGCCCGTATACGGCAGACCCGGCTTCTCCTCCTTCGGCACCGGTGACTTGCTCGGCGGATTGGTGGGCGGCTCCGTCGGCGGGGTGGTCGGCGGCGTGTACGTGTTCTTGAACACCGGCGCCACGGCGCCGTCATAGGTTACCGTCGCCACCAGATGGCCCGCACCGTCGTCCGTCACCGTCACCGTTACCCGGTGCTCGGCCGCGTCGTACGTCACGTTCTTCTGACCGTCGTCCACCTCGGAGATGCTGTAGGCGTACGTTCCGGGCTTGTCGTACGAGATCGCCTCGAAGCCCACCGTGCCGTCCGCCGCGTTCTTTGCGGTCTGCAGCACCTTGCCGTCGGCATCCTTCAGCTGGAAGGAGAACTGCCCTTCCTTCAGGTCCTCGCCGCTCAGCACCTTGGAGGCCCCCAGCTTCACCTCAGTCGCGGCCGGCGCGTAACTGTTGCTGAACGCCACCGCATCCGCAGCCTTGCCGCCCTTGCTGTAGGCAACCTGCGCCTCCAGCGCGTGCGTCTCCGCATTCTCCGTCACCGTCACCGTCGCGGTAAAGACCGTCGTGTCGTAGGTGACGCCGTTCGCCGTCGCCCCTGCCCGCTCGGACACGGTGTAGACGTACGTCCCCACCTTGTCCAGCTGCAGCGGCGCGAAGCCGAACGTGCCGTCGGCGCCGTTCTGCACCGTCTGCACCACGTTACCGTCGGCGTCCTTCAGGTCGAAGAAGAACTCACCCTCGGCCAGGTCGCGGCCGGTCAGAGCCTTCGTTCCGGTAATCGTCGCCGTCGTTGCCGTCGGCGTGTAGGTGTTGGTGAAGGTCAGATCCGCAGCCGTCTTGTTCGCCGTCGCGGTCAGCTGGCCGCTGCCGTCATCGGTCACGTTCACCGTTACGTCCAGCACCGCATCGCTGTAAGTGATGGTGCCATCTTGGCCCGCAACCTCCTTCACCTGGTACGCATGCGAACCAGTTGCGGTGTACGAGATGGCCTTGAAGGTAAACGCTTTACCCACGTTCGTGGTCCGGTCGATCTCCTGCCCGGTGGCCACGTCAATCAGCGCGAATGTGAACTCGCCATCGGCGGGCGTCCGCGTGGTGGCCGGGTCGGCATTCTCAAGCACCTTGGTGCCAGAGATCTGGTAGGAGGTCTGACCCGGCTGGTAGCTGTTCGCAAACGTCATGGTATTGGGGGTGACGCCGTTCTCGGTGCCCTCGCTCGGTTTCACCGTAGAGCTCTCTACCACCAGCTTGCCGTCGTTGTTGTCCTTCACCACGTAGGTCAGGGTGTACGTCTTGCCGGTGTAGGTCACGCCCGGCACGCCCGGCGCGCCGTCCGTCGGCTGCACCTCACGGACCGTGAAGGGAAAGGTGCCCGCATGGTCGAAGGTCAGCTCGTTAAAGTAAACCTTGCCCTTGGCGTCGTTCTTCTGGGTCTGGAGCACCGTACCGTCAGACCCCACCAGCTCGAAGGCGAAGTCTCCCGCCTTTAGCTGATAGCTGCCGTCGTGCACGTCAACGCTCTTGGTGAGGGCGATCGCGCCGGAGTTCGTCGCCTTCGCCTTGTAGGTGTTGGTGAAGGTGGGCTTCGTGGCGTCCGCGCCGTCGTAGGCGACGCTCGCCTGCAGCGTGCCGGCATTGTCCACAACCGTCACCACGGCATGATGCACCGCGTCGTCGTAGGTCACGTAGGCCAGATCACCCTTCCGCTCCACGATAGTGTACTCGTACGTGCCCGGCTTCGCGTAGGAGAAGGCGTCGAAGTTAACACTTCCGTCCGCGCCGTTGGTCGCGGTCCGGACGGGCTTGGCCCCGGCAAGCTGCTCAGCAGTCATTTTGCCCTCGTACACATCGAAGGTGAACTCGCCGTCCTTGGGGACGATCGGCGTGTTGTCGTCCTTCTTCACATAGCTCTTCTGCGCACCGAGGGCCAGACCGGTCGCGGCCGGCTGGTAGGTGTTGGTGAAGGTATCCGAGCCGGATGCGCTCGTCACGATCGCCTTCGCATTCAGTGCTCCGTTCCCGCCGTCTGTGACCGTCACCGTATAGGTGAGGGCATGATTGTCATAGACCATGCCCGGCTCCGCGCCCGGCTGCTCCACGATGGTGTAGGTGAAGTCCTTGCTCGCGGCGCCGCCCAGGTCGGAGAGCTGGAACTCGCGCGTGAAGCAGACCTTGCCGTTTGCATCGTTCTTCGCGGTGGCGATCACGTTGCCGGCAGCGTCCTTCAGGTCGAAGGTGAACTCGCCGTCCGCAGGCTTCGTCGTGTGATCGAAGCCGTCCGCAACCTTGATGGTCTTGGTCGCCGTCAGCTCCACGGATCCCTTTGCGGTGTAGGTGTTGTTGAAGGTGGGAGCCGTAGCGGTACCGTCATAGGTGACGGTCACCTTCGTCTTGTTGTTGTCGTCCTGGTTCTGCTCTACCTTGACGTGGACCTTGACTTCCTTGGCGTCGTAGGCCACGCCGTCGACGGACTGGCCGGCCTTCTCCTCCTTGAGCGTGTAGTCGTACTCGCCCAGGTTCAGGCCCTTGACGGTCAGCTTGACCTTGCCATTCTTATCGTTGGTGCCGCGAGCGTCCTCATTGCCGTCCTGGTCGTACAAGCCGAAGGTGAACGCATCGGCCGTCAGGTCCTTGCCCGCGAGAACTTTCGTGGCCTCAACGGTGACGTCCGCCGTCGGCTTCGTGTTGGTGAAGGTCGGCACGGCCTTCTCACCGTCGTAGGTGACGGTCGCCTTCAGCTCGCCCTTTTCGTCGGTGACCTTGACGTGGACCTTCACGCCCTGCGCGTCGTAGACGACGGTCGAGTCGGCGCCCTTCACCTCCTTGATGGTGTAGTCGTGGTCGCCCGGCGTAGCGTAGTCGATGGCTGCAAAGGCGACCTTGCCGTCCTTCTCGTTTTGGACAGTCTGGACCACGCTGCCGTCCTTGTCGAGCAGCTGGAACGTGAAGTCACTCCCCGCGAGCTCACCGCCCGTGAAGCGCTTCGCCGCCTTGAGCGTTACCGAGGTCTCCTTCGGGCGGTACGTGTTCGTGAAGGTCTTGTCTCCACTCGTTACCTGCGGTGTGGCCGTCAGCGTACCGGCGCCATCGTCTGCGACCGTCACCGTATAGGTGAGGGTATGGTTGTCATAGACCATGCCGGCCTCCGCGCCCGGCTTCTCCGCGATGGTGTAGGCGAAGTCCTTGCTCGCGGCGCCGCCCAGGTCGGCGAGCTCGAAGTCGCGCGTGAACTTCACCGTGCCATCGGCCTCGTTCTTCGCGGTGTCGAGCACCTTGCCGTCGGCGTCCTTCAGCTCGAACGTGTATTCGCCGCCCTTCAGCTTGGTGTCGTGCGTGAAGCCCGGCGCGACCGCAACGACCTTGGTCGCCGTCAGCTCCACGGATCCCTTTGCGGTGTAGGTGTTCGTGAAGGTGGGGGCATCGGCCTTGTCACCATCGTAGGCAACGGCGGCGTCCAGCTTGCCAGCTTTGTCCATGACCTTCACCGCGGCATGGTGCACCGCGTCGTCGAAGGTCACGTGGGACAGGTCGCCCTTCTTCTCCACGATGGTGTACTTGTACTCGCCGGCCTTGGTGTAGTTGATGGCCGGGAAGGTGACGGTGCCGTCCTCGCCGTTCTTGGCGCTCCGGATGGGTTGCTTGCCCTTCAGCTGCTCGGCCGTCAGATCGCCCTCGTACAGGTCGAAGGCGAACTCGCCGCCCTTGAGCGCAGCCGGCGTGCTGTCGGACTTCACATAGGCCTTCTTCGCCGCGAGCGTCACCGAGGTCTCGGCGGGCTGATACGTGTTCTTGAAGGTCGGGATATCGTTCTTGCCGTCGTAAGTGACGGTCGCCTTCGCCTTGTCGCCCTCCGCCTTCACCGAGACGTGAACCCTCACCTCCGTGGAATCGTAGGTGATGGTCGAATCGCTGCCAGCGACCTCCTTGAGCGTGTAGTCGTACTCGCCCAGGTTCAGGCCCTTGACGGTCAGCTTGACCTTGCCATTCTTATCGTTGGTGCCGCGAGCGTCCTCATTGCCGTCCTGGTCGTACAAGCCGAAGGTGAACGCATCGGCCGTCAGGTCCTTGCCCGCGAGAACTTTCGTGGCCTCAACGGTGACGTCCGCCGTCGGCTTCGTGTTGGTGAAGGTCGGCACGGCCTTCTCACCGTCGTAGGTGACGGTCGCCTTCAGCTCGCCCTTTTCGTCGGTGACCTTGACGTGGACCTTCACGCCCTGCGCGTCGTAGACGACGGTCGAGTCGGCGCCCTTCACCTCCTTGATGGTGTAGTCGTGGTCGCCCGGCGTAGCGTAGTCGATGGCTGCAAAGGCGACCTTGCCGTCCTTCTCGTTTTGGACAGTCTGGACCACGCTGCCGTCCTTGTCGAGCAGCTGGAACGTGAAGTCACTCCCCGCGAGCTCACCGCCCGTGAAGCGCTTCGCCGCCTTGAGCGTTACCGAGGTCTCCTTCGGGCGGTACGTGTTCGTGATCACCGCAATCTGATCGTCGATCACCTGAGATGTGGCGGTGCCATCATCCTTATAGATCTGCTCCATTTTGACGACTGGCTCGGTCAGATTTCCCTTGCCGTCATCCTTCACCGTTACGGTCACTTTGTATTCGGCGCTGGAGTAGCTGACACCGCCCAGCCAACTGGGATCGCTCTTGGCGGGCGTAGTCTCGGCAATGTAGTAGGTGTACTTGCCAGGCTTCTCATACTTAATCTCTCCGAAGCTAAATTCTTCGGCGCTCGTAACGGTCTTCTCGACCTGCTTCATGCCGGCCACGGGCGCTGCCGTGGCACCATCAGGCATCGGCGTTCCATCGGCGGCGCGCATGCAAAGCTCGAAGCTGTCGGCGCTAGTCCACTCACGGCCGGTGAACTTCTTCTTCGCCTTGATGCCTGTGAGCGTCACCGAAGACTTCACGCTGTAGCTGTTGGTGAACACCAGCTTGTTGTCTTTGGCCACCGTGCCGTCGGAATTCTGCGGGGCAATCCTGCCCGAGATGCTATCGCCTTCTTCAGTCAGATTCTTGTCACCCTGCTTGCGGCCGGTCAGCTTATAGCCCGCGGGCATCTTGTCTGCGCCGGTCAGCTCCTGCACCGCGTACTGGTCACCCTCGGCGAGACCGTACACGCGGATCGTCTGGTCGGCCGTGATGGTCTGCTCGCGGCCGTTCTCGAGGTCGAACATTTTGCCGACCTGCTTCTCGCTTGCGGTCCCCGCGTTCTCAAACACCGCGGCCTTGTACGTCTTCCCCGCCGTCGTGGGCACGGTGAACTTGAAGGTGAACCCCGCGTCCGGTTTTCCCGTCAGGCCCGCTGGCACCATGACCTTCTTCATCACCTCGAGGCTCGCCTCGCGTTCGTTCGCCACGCGCACGCAGGTGGCGCCCGTAAACAGGGCGTTCAGATTCATGTCGCCCAGGTCGGCGCGGGCGCCCTTCGCATTAGTGTCACCAGACACGTCCTGCGTGATGCCCATACGTATCCAGCCCGTCTCGGTCTCCAGGCGGTAAGGTTCGTCCTTCTTGGTGGGCCCATACTGGTAGACACGTCCATTGGCGCCGTACTTAAGATGTACCTCATTCTCGCCGCCCTTGGCGTCATTGTTCCAGGAAAGATTGCCGTTGCCGTCGAGCGTCCCGTCGGACGTCTGGCGCTGGCCCTTGATCCACGTGAGCGTGTTGTCAATGTCGCCCTCTGCGCCAAACTGGCCCAGGCTCTTCATGAGCGAGCCCACGCCCACGAACGTCGAAACGCCGTCATCAACTGTACCAGCATCGGCGTGGACGCCGTAATCGTCCACAATCACCTTGATGAGCCTGTCATTAAGCAGGAAGCCATTGGGCGCCGAGACCTCCTTCAGGAAGTAGGTACCCTTCACGAGCGGCTCGCTACTGTCGCTCGTAGACGGGAATACGCCCGCCCCTTCGAGCTTGACCGGGTTGGCGACCGACCTCGTCGTCAGGGTGTCGTAGGGGGCCTGGTCGCCATCGAGCACGGCCTTGCCGTTCGCATCCGTAGTCACCTGGGTGGACTTGTAAAGGCCGAACTTCGCCCCGTCAACGGGCTTACCCTCGGTATCGGTCTTCTGCACGAACAGGCGATTCTGGATGTTCGTGACGAGCAGGCGCGTGGCGAACTGCCGCTTGAAGTTCGTGCCGTCTGCGATGTCGTCGCTGTACACGTGGACTGTGTTCTTAGGCGTCGCGTCGCCGATCGAGCTCGCCGTTGTGTGGTAGATGGCCACCGTGTACTCGGCATCCTTGCGGGCATCACCGCTCAGCAGGTAGTAGTACTTGGAGATGTCACCGGGCAGATTTTGAATCTCTACCTGGTACTGGCCGCTTGTGTTGAGCGTGAAGGCGTGCAGGTCCTTCTTCGCCGCCTCGATAGCACCGGTCATGCCCGGCTCCTTGGCGAGGGTGTATCCCGCTCCCGTCGATGGGTCGCCCGACACGGCGTACCAATTGCTCGGATCTTTGATACCTGTGCCTGCGCTTTTGTCGCGCTTGAGCACCACAGCGAACAGTATGCCGGAGTCCAGATTGACGGTCTTGTCGGACTTCGTCAGGTCATTATTTGCCTTGTACACGGTCGACGGCGCGGTGATGGTCTCCTTCGCGGCGGCGAACGCACCAGTCTTCCACACGACGCTGCCCGCGTCCATACCGCCGCGGTTGATGATGACGCCGCCCGCGCCGTTCTCAGCGCTCGCGGGCACGTACTCGAGCTGCATGCTACCACCCGTCGCCGCGAGACTCGAGCGGTATCCCTCGGGTACGCGCGTCTCCTTCAGGAGGTAGTACTTGTTGTTGTCGTGATCCTTGTTGTAGAGATCGTCGAAGTTGATGACGCCGTTGTCCACGTCGTTCGTGAGCGTTAGGTGGCCGGCCTCGTCCGTGGTACCGGAGCCGATGAGCTCGCCCACGGTCTTGAAGTCCTTGTCGGTCTTATAGAGCTTGAACTCGGCACCCTGTACGAACTTGCCGTCCTGGTCGAACTTGATGATGTCGGACTCGGGCACCGTCACGAGGTTGAACTTGAGCTCCATGTTGGAGTCGGTGGCGCCGCGCTCCAGGTAGAAGAACTTGAGGGTGTGGTTGGTGCCCTCGGCGAAGGTGTTGCCGTTGAAGCCCGAAGTGTCCTTATTCGCCTTCTGGTACTTGTTCTTCAGTGTGCCGTCGTTATTACCGTTCACCTTAATGTCGCCCGTACAAAAGTTGATGCTCAGACTCGCGCGGTTGTGAATACCGCCGATATCACCCACGAGGACATCGTCGATGAACACCCAGACGTCATCATCGCCGGCGAACTCGAACACCATGTCGTCGCCCGCGTTCGTCTTGCCGCCAGCAGGCTGCACGAATCGCGTGGACATTGAGAGGCCGAAGTGGTGGTTGACGGGGCGGCCGTCGTTGTAGCGCGAATCACCGGTGTTGTCTGCCTTGATGCCGGTTTGGACGAGCCGGCCGTTTTCCTCTTTGAGCACCTTGTCTGCCGCGTCGAACGGGAAGAACTGACCCTGGTGGGACGAATCGCCCACTTTGTCAATGCCCCAGGTGTCATAGATGTCGAAGGCATTCTTGTCAGCGTTGTAGGCTGCGTAGTTTTTGGAGCTGTCATAGACGTAGTAGCCGTTCTGAACCTTGAGGAGGCCCGTCACGCCAAAATGGGACGTCTTGCCGATCTGGGCAGAGGAATCGAACAGGTAGCAGAGGGACTCGCCGCCCCAGGTTTTGGAAAGCTGCGGATAGCCGTCTAAAAGCGTGTTGTTGACAATGCCGGGCTGCGGGTTCGTGTTGCCCGTCCAATGGTTGAGCGACTCACCACCCTGGCCGTCGTTAAACTGGAACCGGTGGTTTGCGTTGACGCCGCCGTTGCCGGAAACCGACAGATGGTTATCGGGATTCACCCAGTAATCAAACAGGTTGATTGTTGTCCCCGAAGGCGAAATCGTCGTAACCGTGTGGTCCGAAAACGCCGCTTCCGCACGGGTCGGCAGGAAGAAACTCGCCGTCAGCGCGACGGTGAGGGCCAAAACAATCACATATGGCGAGACCGGGCGCAGCCCACGACGACGGCCATAAGACATGACGGACCACCGCTCGCGCGGCCGGTGTTCACCAGGAAGTTCCCTGCTTAGACACCCCCCCCCGGTAGCATTATTCACGAGTCGAGACGTCGTCTCTCTGAGCTCCTGCATAATTTCCTCCCCAGCCACACGGCGACCTGCCCGGGTGCTCCCCGGGGGCCGAAGCAGTCTGGCACATGCCCGCAGTCGTTCAAGGAATACCAACCCCAGCATATGTCTCTTAAGATATATTAGTCTTATTCTATGACAGTTTTTGTCTCATTACCGATGAAATCGGCTCAGTCCCTTTGTCGCATGCTAGAGCGTGTGGAGCAGGGCGATGAGGAAGCGGATGCCTTGGAGGTAGGCGCGACGGGTGATGCGCTCGTTGGTGCCGTGGACGCCGCGGTCGCATTCGTCATCGTCGACCACAAAGGCGGAGAAGCGGATGCACTCGTGGCAAATGCGCTGGTAGTTGGCGGCATCGGTTGCACCAATCACGGTCGAGGGCACGATGCTCATCGGCTCTTGGCCCACCGCAGACGATCCGTTTTCCTCCGTCGGCTTGGGATCACGGAAATAGCGGGCGGCGATGGCGCGGACGGCCTCGAGCCCCGGACCGCCCACGCGCGGGGACGGCGAGGGCTCGGAGCTGCCGGGGCCCAGCTCGACCTCGACTCGGCCGGCGAGCCCAGCGGTGGCAACGGCCTCGCGGCAGCAGGCCACGACATCGGCCACGCTCGTACCCTCGAGCATGCGGAAGTTGATATTGACCCACATATCTTGCGGCATTACGTTGGCACCGGTACTGCCGCCCTCGATTTGCGTGGGCGCACAGGTGGTGGTCACAAGCGGGTACAGCTTTTTGCTGGCAAGGCAGTCGCGCACGATGGCATCCTTGCTGGCAGCAATCTCGTCTGCGGTATAAAGCCCCAGCTCGACGAGCTGCGCGGCAAGCAGATCGGTCACACGCGCCGGCCACTCGATATCGCAAATCGCGGCAATAGCGCGGCTGAGCACTTCGAGCGACGTGCCACCGTAAGGGTTGGAAGAATGCCCGCCCTCGCTCTTCGTCCTGAGCACGATATCGGCATAGCCCTTCTCGGCAAGATCGGCATGCATAAGCCAACCCTCGCCTGCGCCGTACTCGGCAGCCTCAACGATACGATAGTCGCCCTCGTCAATCAGGTACTCAAGCTCAACGCCGCGCTCCTCGAGCACGCGGCCAATGGCACCCGCGCCGCACTGCGTAGTCTCCTCATCCTGGCCAAAGGCCAGCAGCAGGGTTCGTTCGTGTTGCCAGCCGTGCGCCAGCGCATACTCAACGGCCTCCAGGATGCCTGCGACCTGGTCTTTCATATCGATGGCGCCGCGACCCCAAATATAGGTGTCGTCCACGTGCCCGCTAAAGGGATTGTGCGTCCAGTCTGTCTCGGTGCCCGGCACCACGGGAACCACGTCCATGTGGCCCATGAGCATGACCGGCTTGAGGGCGGGGTCGATGCCGGCAAGCGTCACGAGCAGCGAATGGTCGATGAGCTCGACCTCGCCCGCCGCAAACACGCGCGGCCAGGCCTGCTGCATATAGGCGCGCAGGTCGGCAAACGCCTGCCAGTCCACCGCCTCGGCATCCATACTCGAAATGGTCGGAAACGACAGCACACGGCCCAGGCGCTCGCATGCGCCGGCCTTGTCCAAATCGGCAAAATCATCCTCATGCGCAAAGAAGCGCCAAACCTCGGCCATGACATCCTTTCGATTGTGATGACGAGGGCCGCCCCACGGGAGCGGCCCTGCAACGTAAGCGTTTGCGGTCGGTTATTTGTCCTCGAGATAGCGAGAGAGGAACTCGCGGGTGCGCTGGTGTTTGGGATTGCCGAAGAGCTCGGCCGGTGCCGCATCCTCGAGCACCACGCCCTTGTCCATAAAGACCACGCGGTCGGACACCGTGCGGGCAAAGGCCATCTCGTGCGTGACGACCACCATGGTCATGCCGTCGGCAGCGAGCTTACGCATGACCTCGAGCACCTCTCCCACGATCTCGGGGTCGAGTGCGGAGGTCGGCTCGTCAAACAGCATGATCTGCGGATTCATGCACAGGGCACGGGCGATGGCCACGCGCTGCTTTTGGCCGCCGGACAGGCGACCCACGGCGGCGTGCGCGAACTTCTCGAGCCCCACGCTCGTCAGATGCTCCATCGCGACTTTCTCGGCCTCGGCCTTGCTCATCTTTTTGAGCGTGACGGGCGCGAGCGTGCAGTTGTCGAGCACATCCATGTTGTTGAACAGGTTAAAGCCCTGAAACACCATGCCGATGTCCTCGCGCAGCTTATTGATATTGCAGCGCTCGGCCGTGAGGTCCTGGCCGTGGAACCAGATGTGGCCCGCGTCCGGGGTCTCGAGCAGGTTGAGGCAGCGCAGGAAGGTCGACTTGCCCGAGCCCGAGGCGCCGATGATGGTGACGACCTCGCCGGGGTTAACGGACAGGTCGATGCCCCTGAGCACCTCGAGCGAACCGAAGCTCTTGCGCAGGCCCTCGACGCGGATGAGCGGCTCTTTAGTTTGTGCGGCGGCCACAGCGCCGGTGGTAGTGGTATCTGCCATGATGATTCTCCTCGTCTTGCGCCTAGTTGGAGCTGGGCAGCGTTGCCGGGGCCTCGGCGCCGAGCTTTTTGCCAAAGGCCTCGAGCAGGCGGCTCGCCACGAGCGTCAGGATCAGGTAAACCACGAGCGCCACGCAGTAGACCTCCATCTGGCGGTAGTACACGCCGGCGACAGTGGTGGTGGCGTACATGAGGTCAAACACGCCAATGACCGAGAGCACCGACGAGTCCTTGATGTTGATGATGAGCTCGTTGGTGAGTGCGGGGATCGCGTTTTTAATACCCTGGGGGAACACGACCTTGCGCATGGCCTGCCACTGCGACAGACCCAGCGAGCGCGCCGCCTCGGCTTGACCGGGGTCGATGGACTCGATGCCGCCACGCAAAACTTCCATCATGTAGGCGGTGGAGTTGAGCGAGATGGTGACAAGGCCGGCGGTGAAGGTACTCCAGATCTGGTTGGCCTGGGCGGTTTCGAAGCCCATGCCGCGCAAAACGGTGAAGCCCGCGTAATAGATGAGCAGGCCCTGGACCATCATGGGCGTGCCGCGCACGATGGTGGAGTAGATGGTCGCAAAGCCGCGGCCGATACTCTTAAAGAAGCGCACCAGGTCGTTGTCCACGCGGTCAAAGGTCTGAATACGCAGGAACACAAAGAGCAGCGCCAGGAAGAATGCGATGACGGTACCGAAGGTCGCAAGCGCGATGGTGATCTCGATACCGCGGATAAAGAAGTCGCCACTCTTGTAGGTCATGTAGACCAGGCTCGACAAAAAGTCGCTGGGGTTGGAATCCGAGACAATGCTCACCTGCACCAGGTCGATAAACGACATGACGCAGCGGTCGATAAAGAAGATCGCCGCGATGGCAACCACGACATAGCTACCCAGGCGCGCGCCGCGGCGGAAACGCTCGGATGCGAACGGCGACTTTTCGCGATAGTCACTCCAGTGCATAAGCTTGGTGACAAGCGCCGCTGCCGACACGACAATCCAGGCCCAAAGAATCGCCCAAAGGCAATCCTGGAAGATACCGGTGGGGGCTAAGAAGCTCAGCGGTGTGGGGTTGCGCTGGCTAAACGCCAGGCCGAGCGCCGCGATGACGCTCGTGCCCAGGTATACATAACGGTGGTCGGCCTTGATAAAGGAGGCCAGACGGTTGATGGCTTTCATGCTGCCTCCCTATGCCGGCTGACGGTCGAGGCACGCGTCCCACATTTGGTCGCGCTCCTCTTGGCTAATGCCCTTGAGTGTCTTGTCGATGAGCTTAAGCAGCTTGTCCGAGCCCTTGCGGCAGCCGACGTTTGTCGTAACCTCCTGCTTAAAGCCCTCGCCCTCCGCAAAGCGAATGGGCACGACGCCCGGGTTTTGGGCCATATAGCCCTTCTCGTTTTCGGTGTTGTAGGTCACGGCGTCGCAGGTGCCCTGCAGCAGGTTCGAGAACACCGTGGGCACCGAATCGACCGGATTTTTGTGAACGACGCCCGGGATCTCGTCGATGACGGTATCGAGCATCGTGTCCTTTTGACCGAGCACCGTGGCGCCGCTAAAGTCAATGAGCTTGGTCGCGTTTTGGTAGGGCGAGCCCTCTTTTACGAACAGGCCAAAGTAGCCGATAAAGTACGGATCGGAAAAGCCGACGGACTCCTCGCGCTCGGGCGTGGCGCTCATGCCGGCGATGATAAGGTCGATCTGGCCGTTGTTGAGCGAATCGATGAGGCCCGAGAAGCTCTGCTTGACGGCAACGGGCTCGCCGCCGAGAGCCTTGCAGACGATCTTGGCGATCTGCACGTCGTAGCCATCGGCATAGGCGCCCTGCACGTTGTCGATGGGGATGGTGTACTCGCTGGCCTCGGAGACCTGCCAGTTGTATGGGGCGTAGGCCGCCTCCATGCCGATGCGGATCTTATCCTTGCCGATCACAGAATCGGACAGGTCGTCGCGACCGCCGCCCGTCGTGGACTGAACTACTTCCAGCGTGGAGGGACGCTGGCAGCCGGCAAGTGCGCCGGCGACGACAGAAGCGCTCGCAGCGAGAGCGCTACCCAAAAAGATGCGACGGCTGCATACCGGCTGTGGATGCGCGTCGCGCTGTTGTCGAGATTGCATCTGGTGCCTTCCCAATTTCGTTTTGCTGACAATAAGACAGGATATACGCCCGCAACCAGCAGCGCGGCATGTGCGCGAAAAATTAATAGACACACGAGGACGATTGGCGCAAAGCAGCCTGCCCCATGTACCACTTGGCATGAAAAAGGCAAGGCATAGACCTTCTGGTCATGCCTTGCCTTTTGAATGACAAATTGTCGCTCTGGGTGGCGCGCAGCGTCGACCGGTCCGTCGTTCGTTAGAACGGCGGAACCTCTAGAGCAGGGTGACGCTAAAGGAACGGATGTCGGTAGCGCCCGGTGCCAACGTGATGGTGTTGACCTTGTGCTCAAAGACATCGTCCTCGGTGTCCATGGTGGTGTGGCCGGTCCAGGGCTCGAGCGCCATAAACGGAGCGTCGTTGGCGGCAGACCACACGCCGATGTACTTAAAGCCCTCAAAGTCGATCTTGACGCCGTGGCCCGACTTGCGGCCGCGCAGCGTGAGCGTGGAGCCCGGAGTATCGGTGAACATGATGGCATCGTTATCGAAGCTGCGGTGCGTGATGGGCAGCACGTCCGAGTTATCGGGAGCCTTGTAGCTACCCTCGAACGTCATGAGACCGTCGGGCGTGATGATGGGAGCCTCGTTCGTCCAGGCCTCGGTAAACGCCAGCTCGTAATCCTCGAATACCTCGTCCTCGGCACCGGGGGCGGGCACGTTAAATGCGGGGTGGCCGCCCACCGAGAACGGCAGGTCCACGTCGCCGGTGTTCGTAACGGCAAAGGTCTGGGTAAGCGTGGCGTCGCCGGTCAGGGCATAGGTCATGTTGAGCTTAAAGTGAAACGGAAAGGCCTTGAGCGACTCGGGCGTATCGGTGATCTCGTACGTTACCGAGGAGCCGTCCTCCGAAACCTCGACCAGCTTGTGCTCGACGATGCGCGCGAGTCCGTGGCGCGGCATCTCGCAGGTGCCGGCCGCAGACGTTGCCGTGTTGTTGCGCAGCGAGCCCACAATGGGGAACAGGATGGGCGCATGCTTGCCCCAAAAGGTGGGATCGCCCTGCCACAGATACTCGTTGCCGTTGAGGGCAAGGCTCGTGAGCTGGGCACCCATGGAATCGATGGCCGCGGTGAGGCCGCCGCGCTTGATGGTAGTGACGGTGGACATGCTACTTCCTCCAATAGTAAACAACGGTGTCGAGGGCTATTGTCCCACTCTTGGCGGCGGGGTTGAGCGACAGGTGCAGTTATTGAGCAATAGCGTAAAGGTCAAACCCGCCCTGCGGCGTGCTATCGACCGTATCGGGCGCCTGTGAATTAAAACTCACCGGAACCATGCGCTTTGAGGCACGGTAACGCGTGCCGTCGGTGGCGACGGGCGGCTCATCGACCGTGAGCTCGTAGTCGCCGGGCTTGAGCTCGATGCCGTCACCTTCGGAATTGACGTATTGGTACTCGTCGATCGCTTGCCCCTTGAGCGTGCGACCCACGATATGGACGAGCATCTGGCTGTCGCCGCGCGCGGTGTCCCACGTCGCGCCGTCCTTGACCTCGACCGATACATGCACCGAGCGCGTGAGGCTGAGCGATTGTTCGACGGACATCTCGACCTTGGCGGCGTCTTTTCGTTGTTGTTCAACATGGCTCCAGACGTTTCCAATTACCGAGCATGCGATAACGCCGGCCATGAAGGCGATGAGGATGGGGCCGAGCGGAGAGCGACGGCCCGCGTCCTCCTCGCGAGCCAGGTCGGGGCGATGTGTGGGCGCAGGCGCCTGGGCACCCTGCGAGGGCACGTCGAGAATGCTGAAGGATGCCGTGCTGTCGGGATCGATAGTGTGACGCGGCTGCGGGGTCTTTGCCGGCGAGATGGACATGTCGGCTGGCTCACCCAGTGTGGCCGTGGCATCGGCCTTTGCCTCGTCGGCCTCAGCCTGGGCCCAAGCTCGTTCGAAGGTCAGGGGCTCGGCGGGGTCGAGGGCGGCGTCCGAGTCGGCAGCGACGTCGTTGCCAGCCTCGTCCTCGTCGATCGACACGTCACGCGGCGCAGGCTCGTCCCACTCCTCGTCCGGAGCCTCACCCTCGCTATACCACCACTCAAAGCCATCGATATCCATACGGGGCACCCCCTTGGCCTCGCAAATAAACACTTGCCAGCCTTATACCCCCAGATGACACGGGAGCTCGCCGGCACAGACAGGAAAAGCGTCACAACATTCGACGCTTTTCCTCGTTTTCGAGATTTTCATCGAATGTTGTGACGGTTTGGGCAGCAGCCACACCACGAATGTGACGAAGGAGCAGTCCCCTTGTCACATCTAGAGGGCGACGGGGATTTGGATGCAGCAGAAGTCCTCTTGGTGGGACTCGTCGTAGCTCGTGGTATCGAGGTAGCAAAAGTCGAAAGCGTTGCCAACGGGCTGGAGCGCGTGCTTGTCCATGCAGGCCACGACGGCGCGGATGCCCTCGGGTTCGTACGGCATGCCCCAGCGGCTCATGCACAGGTATGTGCCCTCGGGCAGCACTTCTATGCCGATCTCTGCCAGCTCGGCAGCGTCGCTCGGCAGCAGTTCCTCGACACCGCGCGGTAGCACGGCAAAGGAGCCGGCGCCGGCAATGGGGTCGTCGGAATGCAGTGCCTCGCGACGCAGCATGGCGCCCCAACCGCGCATGGGACGCGTGCCCGTCAGCGCACGCATGCGCAGAATCGCGCGCATGAGCGTGGGGTGCAGCATCGAGCGGCCGCGCTCGATATCGGCCGGGAACTCCTCAAAGACCACGTAGCGGCGCTCAAACTGTTTGAGCTCCGGCTTGCCCTCGCGCTCGCGCCAGTAAACCGCCTCGTCGTAAAAGCTTAGACGCTCCTGTACGCTCGCGCGCTCGGCTTTGAGCCCGGCAATCTGCTCATCGAGCGCCTGCACCCGCGAGCGCAGGTGATCGGTCATCTCGCCAATGTCGAACGTCGAGGTCAGGCGGTCAATCTCGTCGAGTTCGAGCCCCAGGTCGCGCAGCATGCAGATCAGACGCATGAGCGGGATCTGCGTGGGCGAATAGAAACGGTAGCCCTTTTCGTTCACCACGGCGGGTTTAAACAGACCGATCTTGTCGTAGTAGATGAGCGTTTGGCGCGAAACGTTAAACAAGCTCGCCATCTCGCTAATCGCATACATGCCCGTCTGCATAGGTCCTCCCGACACATCCCTTTTGCGCACAAAGCCCGCCGCCCACAGGGGCAGCGGGCTCAAACACTACTCGTATCCTACCCTAAAGACGCCTATGACCAGCGCTTATAGTTTGCACATGACACGCCGACGGCCTCGAGCGCCTTGGCGGCGATGTGATGCACCGCGTCATCGAGCGTGGCGGGGCCGTTGTAAAACGTGAGCATGGGCGGCATGAGCATGACGCCCGGTACGCGCGCCAGGCGCGCCATGTTGTCGACATGAATGGCGCTGAAGGGCGTCTCGCGCACCATGAGCACCAGGCGGCGCTGCTCTTTCATCTGCACGTCGGCCGCACGCAGCAACAGGTTTTCGCTGTAGCCGCTCGCGATGCCGGCGAGCGTCTTCATGGAGCAGGGTGCCACGATCATGCCATCGACCGGATAGGTGCCGCTTGCGATGGCAGCGCCGATGTTCTTGTTGTCGTAGACCACATCGGCATGCGTGGCAAACTCGTCGAGCGTCATGCCGAGCTCCTGCTCGATGGTGATCTCTCCCCCGCGCGTGACGACAAGCGCCGACTCGGCACCTGCCTGGCGCAGGCATTTGAGGCACTCAAGACCCAGCGCGGCACCGCTGGCGCCAGACACGCCAACGACAATGCGACGGGGACGGACAGAAGACTCAGGCATGACGGCTCCTTAACTACTTGGTAGGGCTACTTACTAGAAAGCAATCTCCTTGGCCCACTTGTCTGTGTCGATCTCCATGAACTGCGAGCGAATGAAGTTCTTCTTGAGGTCGAACGGGACCGTGCAGTCGAAGATGGCCTTGCAGGCGATGCCGTGCTCGCGAATCGTGGGGTCGAACGCGGGGTCGTTGGACGGGTCGAGCACGTGGCAGTGGCAGCCGGGGATGGTGATGAGGTCGACGTCGGCCTGGAAGCGCGTGGTCATGGCCCACATCACGTCGCTCATATCGAAGATATCGACATCCTCGTCAACAAGGATGACGTGCTTGAGCTCGGAGAATGCCGAGAAGGCGAGCATGGCGGCGTTGCGCTGACGGCCCTCGTCATTTTTGCTCGACTTCTTAAACTGCATGATGGCAACGAACTTGCCGCCGCCGCAGGGAGCGGCGTGGACGTTGAGCAGACGGCCCGGGATGGCGGTCTCGACCATCTTGTAGATGGAGGCCTCGGTGGGGATACCGGCCATGGACACGTGCTCGTGCGAAGGACCGATGCAGCTCTCCATAATGGGGTTGACGCGCGTGGTAACGGCGGTGATCTTGATCACCGGGCAGACCTTGGCGCCACCGGTGTAACCGGGGAACTCGGGCATGGCGTAGCCGTGGCCGTTGACGTCCTCGTTGATGGTCTCGTCGTGCATGAGGTAGCCCTCGAGCACGTACTCGGCATTGGCGATGCACTTCTGCGGAACGGTGACGCAGTCGGCAAGCTCGACAGCGTGGCCGCGCAGGGCGCCGGCAATTTGCAGCTCGTTGAAGCCGAGCGGTGTGGTGGGAGCCTCAAAACCGCAGCACATGTACACGGCGGGGTCCAAACCGATGGAGATGGAGATGGGCATATCCTCGCCACGCTGGCAGTACTCGTCAAAGAACGCGCCCAGGTGACGGCTGCCGGGGGTAATCCACATGGCGAGCTTGTCCTTGTCGACGCAGGAGAAACGGTGGATGGTCACGTCGGACTGGGAGCCGTCGGGGCTCGTGCCGTAGGCGAGGCCCATGGTGATGTAGGGGCCGCCGTCGACGGGCGTGTTGGTAGGAGCGGGAACGATCTTGCGCAGGTCAAAGCCCTCGTCGGTCGCCTTGTACACGACCTCTTGGCAGTCGACGTGCGCACCCTCGGCGATCTGCTCGGGCGCGATCAGGTTCTCGAAGCGCTTACCGATCTCGAGGCCCAGGTGCTCCTCATCCAGGTCGAGCAGGGCGGCAACGCGCTTGCGGCTGGCAAGCATGCCGATGCAGACCTTGGCGTCGTCAAAGCCCTTGACGTTGTTGAAGACCATCGCCGGACCCTCTTTGGTCGGACGCATAACGGTGCCGCCGGCACCGACGTGGCGATAGACGCCCGAAACCTCGGCATCGGGATCGACCTGGGTGTCGGTCTCGAGCAGCTGGCCCGGCATCTTGCGCAAAAAGTCGAGTGCGGAGCGCAGGTCGTGGATCTGGGAAGCATCGGTAGTGGACATAGCGTGCTCCTTTCGGGAGAGTGCCCGGCGGCGAGGATGCCGCCGGGCTGGGTAACGTAGTGGGGCCGCGGCGCTCATAGATGGGACGCTCGGCCACTCGCAGTTCGAGCACTCGGCTGCTTACAGCCCAAGCGCTCGACCGCTTACATCAGGCCAAAGAGGTGGAACCAGGCGGCCTCGACCAGCACGACGATAAAGACGACCGCAGTGAGGGGAATGCCCATGCGCATAGCCTCTTTGGAGGTGTAGCCGCCGGCGTCCTTGCCCTCGCCGATAAGGATCGGCAGGTTGTGGAACGGCAGGATGTAGTGGATGTTGATGGACGTGAAGACGATGAGCGCCACGGCGAGCGGGCTCACGCTGGAGCCGGCCGCGAAGCTGATGAACGCCGGCACGCACACGCCGAGCACGGCCATGACCGAGCCCATGAACATGTGGATGATCATGGAGAGCGCGGCGACAAGCAGGGCGAACAGGAAGATGTTCTCGGGCACGGAGCTGGGAAGCACGACATCGGCGATCCAGGCGTTCATGCCGGTGGCACCGCCCACGGAACCCACGGCCATGGCGGCCGTCAGGAACATGAGGGACTTGATGTCGACAGCGTTCCAGCTGGCGGGGGTAAGGACCTCGCCGATGATGGGCATGGCGAGCGCGACACCGATGGCAAGTGTCACCCAGCCGATGTAATCGCCCGAGACGGTGAGCCACAGCGCGATGGCGATGACAAGCCACACGATGGTGCGGATCTCCTTGACGGAGAGCTTACCGAGCGCGGCCTGCTTGGCCACGATCCGCTCGCGATCGTAGACGAGCTCCTTGCTGGGCTTAAAGAGGAAGAGGCCCAAGAACAGGGTACACAGCAGCGCAACCAGCATGGGCACGCTCATGTACAGGAACCAGTCGATAAAGGACGGGCTCATGCCGCCGGCCTCGGCGCTGTACTGCGCAACAAGCGGGTTGAGCGTGGAGTCGCCCGTCAGGAAGAACATGGAACCCGGGGCGGCAGCGGCAAACACGAGGAATCCGAGCTTGCCGCGGTCATCGTCACCGTAGCCGGCGGACTCGGCGATGACCGAGACGACGGCGAGGATGAGGAAGGCGCGGGGGAACGGGTGCGGGATCAGCAGCGACAGCACAAAGGTGAGCGCGAAGATCGAGATGATGAGCGACTTGGCGTCGCGCACGAACTTGAGCATAAACGCATAGGCGATGCGCTCGCCCAGCCCCGACTCCTTGACCGCGCTGGCGATGAGGTAGGCGCCGATGACGAGCCACATGGTAGCTTTGGTCCACGAGCTAAACGTGGAGGCGACCGTCGCCGAGATGCTCGCGGCGCCCGTGTCGTCCACGCACACCTTGAACAGAACGAGCAGCGCGCAGTAGAGCAGGCCCACAAAGCCCGGCTGTGCCACGCCACATGCCCAGAACACCACCGTGGCGAGCGTCAGTGCTAGACAGGTCTGAGCGCCGACCGTGAGCTCGACCGTCGAGCTCAGCTCCGCCAAAGGAAGAAACTTCACCAGCAAAAAGACAACGATACCCAGCACAAAGCCAATTTCGCGCTTGGTGATCTTAAACGCCTTCTTTTCCGCTTCCATCTCCCCACCTTTCTTGTTGGGGGCGCTCCGGATTCGCGGCCACGTTGCCACTTAAAAAGGGGCGCCCGTTATCGGACACCCCTTACGTTGCGCTGTGTTGTTGCAATACAGTCAAGCGGGATTTTTGGATGAGAAGCGATCCCCTAGACAAAAACCGTCACAACATTCGACGCTTTTCCTCGTTTTCGAGATTTTCATCGAATGTTGTGACGGTTTGGATATGGCAAAGGGACTGTACCTTTGTTACATAGCGAAGGCCGTACGGATGGATGGGTCGCTGAGCGCCTCGCGGAGCCAGGGGGCCAGCTGCTCGGGGTGACCCTGCAGGTAGCCTTTGAGCTCGGACGGGGCCACGCGACGCACCTCCGAGATCTCCTCTTGGTTGATATGCAGCTCGCCCGGCTCGACATGGGCTGCGAACACCTCGCACCATTCGCACTCGCAGCGACCGTCGCCGTGGTCCTCGCGGTAGACGATATGGCCCAGATGTTTGAGATCGCCCGGCTCGCGCGCGACGCCGAGCTCCTCGCCCATGCGACGTGCCGTGGCGGCCGCGACGTCTTCCCCGGGGAGCGGATGGCCGGCGCAACCGTCGGCAAGCACCCCACCCCAAAGGCGCTTGAGCTTGCTGCGACGACAGAGCAGCAGGCGCGCGTCTTCGCCCCGGCCCTCAACTAGAAGCGTCAGAAAAGCCTGGTGCAGAATGCCCTCGCCGGCATGTGCCTCGATGCGATCGACAGGGCCAAGCGCCTCGCCGGTCGCGGCATCGACCGCCACGACCTCGGCGCCTGCACCGCCCTCATCCCAGCCGGCGCGCAGGATGCGCGCGGCGGCCTCCTCGAGCGCGGCGATGAGCTCCTTGGTGGTAGCGAGCACGCGCTGCAGATCGTCCGCAGTCGCATGCTCCACATGAAAGCCCGTGCTTGCAACTACCGGCACGCCAAAGCGCGTGGCCAGCGCCGCCGCGATATCGTGCGCCGGGATCTCATCTCGATGGCACGGAACGGCCAGGATGCTCACGGTCGCCGTGCGACCGGGCTCAGGGCGCGGAATGGCCTGCGCCGTGGCGCCCAGATGCGCGTACTCCGGCGAGCAGGCGTACACCACCATGCCGCGCGGCGTCACCGTCAACTGGGCCTCGAGCGCAAACTTGCCCTCGCCCACTGCAACCTTTGTCGTGTGCATACCCATGGGATCTCCTGTCGCCCGCGATGTACCTGAGACCATCTTCGCCTGTATTGCGACTATACAGGCAAGCGCAGCCTGCGACAAAGGGGGCAGGCACCTGACACATTCTGTTAGAGTTGCAGGGATTGAATCCCGCTTATTCATGCGACATTGGAGTGACAACCTTGACCGCCGCAACCACGCCTAAAAGTAAGTCAACCGCCGCCGCGCTCTCCCCCGCGCGCACCAAGCTCTGCCTGGCGCTGCTCGTGCTGTTGGGCTTCTCGCTCGGCTGCTCGGAGTTCGTGGTCATCGGCATCGAAAGCGACTTGGCAACGGAACTCGGCGTATCACTTGCCACTGCGGGCCAGCTCATCAGCGTGTTCGCGCTCGTCTACGCTATCGCCACGCCGGTGCTCGCGCTCAGCACGGGGCGATTCCGCCGCTACCAGCTGCTCGTGTGCTACAGCATCGTTTTTGTGCTCGGCAACCTGGTCATGGCGTTGGCGCCCAACTTCCAGGTGCTGTTTATCTCGCGCATTGTCCTGGGCTCCGTCTCGGGCGCACTGCTCGCCGTGGGTGTGACGTACATCCCCGAGCTGCTGTCCCCACAGCAAACCTCGCTTGCCATCTCGGTGGTATATGGTGCGTTTTCCGTGGCAATGGTCTTTGTCACTTCGATCGGCAAGTTCGTGGCCGACACGCTCGACTGGCACGTGGCCATGTACGGCACGCTGACCTTTGCCGTTCTGATCTGCGGAGCGCTCGTGGCGTTTATGCCGCGCGCTGGGCAAACCGATGAGCCTGCCACCTTTCGCGAGCAGGCGGGTCTGCTGCGCGAGCCGAGTATCATCACCGGCATGCTCATCTTTTTGTTTGGCGTGGGCTCGGTCTACGTATTCTACGGCTACGTGACACCTTATCTTGAGCAGGTGCTGGGAATGGGCACTGTTCAGGCGAGTACCACGCTTATGGCCTACGGCGTGTTTTGCCTGACCTCAAACATCTTGGGCGGATGGATCGATGCGCGTTTTGGCATGAAGGCACTGCTTGTTACGTTTGTGCTGCAGGCGGCGGCGTTACTCGGGCTGTTTGCCGTGGGCGGCACCATGCCGCTCGCGCTGGTCTTTGTCTTTAGCTTGGCGTTGCTCATGTACCTGTTCTCGGTGTCGTGCATCACGCACTTTATGGACGTGGCACGCAGCCGCCATCCCAAGTCGATGGTACTCGCAAGTTCGGTTGAGCCCATGGCGTTTAACGTCGGCATCTCGTTTGGCACTGCAGTGGGCGGCGCCGTGGTAAGCAGCATTGGCATTGCGTACGTGGGTGCCGTGGGCGCCGCGTTCTCGCTTGTGGCCTGGGCGCTCACGCTGGTGACGATTAAGCTGGCCCGCTGGGAGCGCAAGCGGGCGAGGGCGTAGGCGTAGATGCGATGCTCGAGCTCGATGATGATCGAAAGGAAACCGCATATGCAACGGGTACTGTTTATCTGCCATGGGAACATCTGCCGCTCGACGATGGCTGAGTCGGTGTTTACCGAGCTGGTGCGCCGTGCCGGGCGCGAGGCGGAGTTTGTCATCGATTCTGCCGCCACCTCGACCGAGGAGATCGGCAACCCGCCACATCATGGCACGGTCGCCAAGCTGCGCGAAGTCGGGATTCCCGTCGTTGCGCACCGTGCCCGCCAGGTGCGTCGCGCAGAGTATGGCAACTGGGATCACATTGTCTATATGGATGCTGAGAACGCGCGTGGCCTGCGCCGCATCTTTGGCGACGACCCCGACGGCAAGATTACGCGCTTGCTCGATTGGACCGAGCGCCCCGGCGACGTGGCCGATCCCTGGTACACCGGCAACTTCGATGCCACCTACCGCGACGTGCTCGACGGTTGCACTGCCATGCTCGAGCAGATGTAGGTTTGCGGGCGCACAAACCGCGCGAACCGCGTCATCGGTATACATCGAGCGTGGATTTTCTCTCGTATACAGATCGAGCGTGGAAAATCTCCCACTTTGAGCGTTCAAGTGCGCTCTAAACGGGAGAAAATCCACGCTCATTTTCTCGGGCAGTGGAACTCGATACGACCAAGGGACTGCCCCTTTGTCACATTCGGGACTGGCCCTAGACCTGCTTGACCTCCAGCTTTATCCCCTCGGCACGGGAGTCGCCCAAAACATCCGAAAGGACCCAGGTCGCATATAGCGGCAAATAAAGAACAGCTCCGTTGCGCTCAACGTTGCCTCTCGAGAAAACAATCCCGAGCCTTACGCCATATTCGGCCGTATCAAGCACATGACCGAGCGCAGCGTGCGCGTGGTAATAGGAGCCCGATTTAACCTCGATCGGGACAGCCGTCCCATCCGGTCCGTCGACCACAAAGTCCACTTCGCCGCGCTTTTTCGTCTGATAGTAGTAAAGCTGGCGATTCTGGGCAGCCAGCTGCTGGGCCACCACGTTTTCGTAAATGCCGCCCAGATTGGGCTCCTTGCTATCAAGATACGCCGCCTGGGCGACTCCAACGGGGTAGCGCGCCATCAACATGCCCGTATCCGATTGATATAGCTTGAACTGCGATGGCCGCGCCGTCTTGAGCAGGGGCGATTTTGGCTCGGTTACGATATCGGCCTTGAGAGCAACGCCGGCATCGACAAGCCAGACAAAATCTCGCTGGTACTTGTCGTAATGCGCCTTGGGGTCAATGGAATTGAGCACGAAGCGTTTGTTTTCGCCCTCGAGCATAATAGGGAGCTGATCGTAAATGCTCTGCACCTGAAGGGCTCGCCCGCTTGCATACTTGGAGATATCCCGCCGGTACTGTTCGTTGAGCTCTGACTGTAGCTGACGAACAGAGGCAAGGTCGCCCTGCGTGTCAAGGAAACGCTGCACGACCTCCGGCATTCCGCCGACAACGGTATAGGTCCTGAAGTTTGCCATCATCGCGTCATGAATGTAATCAGGAATGGGCTTCTCGCTGATACACGCATCGCGTATCGTTTGGCGAGCTCCTTCGCTCACCCCGATCGCCCAGCAAAACTCCTCAAAATCGAGCGGGAACATCCTAAGCTCGTGAACATATCCCACAGGATAGGACCTAACGCCCTTGAACTGGGTCCCGAGCATTGACCCCGAAAACGCCCAGTCGCACCTCCCGTCCTCAACAAGGAACTTTGCCATCGTCATGATGTCGGGGGCCTCTTGGACCTCATCGATAAACACGAGCGTTTTGCCTGGCGCTATCGGCTTTCCCGAAAGAAGCGTCACCCTGCTGATGAAATCATCGGCATCCCGTGCCTCGAGAAGAGCATCTTTTGCCTGGCGATTTTCCGCGAGATTGAGCTCGATATAGGTTGCGTAGTTTGACTTACCGAACTCGCGAATCGAGTAGCTCTTACCGATTTGGCGAGAACCCGTGACGAACAACGCCTTTCGTTCAATGGATCTCTGCCAACAATCAAGCTCATCAGCGATTTTCCTGCGCAACATAAGCTCTCCCATCGCCTCGATAAATGAAATGCAGATATTTATATCGACTATTATCGATGAAATGCAGAGATTTTTAGTACCGAAATTGGATGAAATGCAGAAATTTGAGCTTACTCGCGCACAGAACAACGACGCGTGCGCCTAAGCATGGGCATAAGTGAGGTCGGGATTCTCGCATACAAATCGAGCGAGGACTATCTCCCACTTTGAGTGCGAAATTGCGCCCAAAACGGGAGATAATCCACGCTCGATATTTCGACGGGAGAAAAACCTCGCTCGGTTACTCGTCGACGATCTCGGCAAGCCAGACGTTCAGCGTATCAATCTCGGGGCAGCAGAACTTTGCCGTACCGGGCTCGTTGCCAGGCACGGTTCCGCCATAGCGCAGGATATCGATATAGGGAAAGCCCACGTGGCAGGCCATGGAGCACATCTTGCCGCGGTCTCGGTCAAAGTCAAAGACGTCGCCCGGCTTATGACCGTGGTGGCAGCGGCACGTCCCCAGCTGGTCCACGCAGCTCACGCGGATACGCGGCCGCTTGCCACGCGGCGCGCCGAGCGGCCCGTTCTCGCCCACAGGCTTGACGCCGCCCTCGCCAGCGTTACTCATGGTCAATCACATCCAGGCAGGCCTCGATGGGCAGGCCGGCCGACTTGTCCTCTTGGTCGGCATTGCGCTCGATAAGCTCCGCCACCACGCGCATGGCATCGGCCGTCGCGCGCTGCAGACTCCAACCTGCCATAACGCGGCCGACGAGCACCGCCGAAAACGTGTCGCCCGTACCCGGGAAATAGACCGGAATGAGCTCAAAGGGAATCGTGAAGTACTCCCCCGCTACATGGTCGTAACCGATAACCGCGTTCGTGCCATTGACCACGGCGCTCGTAATGACCACCGACTTGGCACCCAACTCGCGCACGGCGTCCACAAGGGCGCGGGCCTCATCGGGCGTGATCTGCTCTGCAATAGGCGTATCGGCGAGCAGACAGGCCTCGGTGTAGTTGGGCACCGCGTAGTCTGCGCACTCCAGCAGGTGCCGCATGAGGCCAATCGTGGACTCGGGCACGCCGGCATAGAGCTTGCCGTTGTCACCCATGATGGGATCGACGAACACCTTGGTGCCCTTTTGCGCACGGCGGTGGCAAAAGTCCGAGATGATGCGCGTCTCTTCCTCGGTCACGATAAAGCCGGTCGAGATGGCGTCGAACTCAAAGCCGAGCTCCTCCCAGATAGCGAGGCTTTGACGCACGTACTCGGTGGTGTCGTGGATGTAGAACTTGGGGTAGTTGAGCGTGTCGGACACAAGTGCCGTCGGCAGATTGTGGATACGGTAACCCATGTGCGACAGCACCGGCAGCATGGCGGAAAGCGCGACCTTGCCGTAGCCGCACATATCGTTAATCAGCAGCAGCTGAGTATTCTTCATGAGGGTCTCCCTTGTTTCGGGCGCGGCGCGGCAGCGCCACAGTGCGACTAAGTGTAGCGCAGGGGACGTTGTGAACGGGCGCTGGCACCGCAGAGGACGAATTGTTGCGGAAAGGTTACGGGAAGGAGGAAGTTAGTCGTTGGGGACGTTCTTAAATGACTAGTCGACACAAGGAGTGTCCCCAAATGCCGGCACATAAGGAACGTCCCTAAGTGCCGCTCGAACATAATAAGTTTGGTACCTTGACATTTATTTACCGTGCTCCTAAATTGGTTAGGCACAAAACAATTCAACTACCTAACTAAAGAAAGGAGCGAAGCTTAGATATGTGTGTTGAACCACTCGTCCTTCCGCATGAGCCCGGCGGTGACCCGTCGCAACCGGTAGACATACCCGAAGCGGTCAGCGCCGAAGACAAACTCGCCAAGCGCATCCTGAGCGGCCTGGGCTTTTGCGGCCATTACATGCATTTTCATGGCGGAGGCGTGTCCGGCAAGGCGCCCATCATCTGCCTGCTGGCCAAGCAACCCGGCGGCGAGATGTCGCAGCAGGAACTCGGCATGCACTTTGACCTCAAGCCGGGGTCGCTTTCCGAGATCCTGTCCAAGCTCGAGCTCAACGGCCTCATCGAGCGCAGCCGTAACCCCAAGGATCGACGGCAGCTCACCATTCGCCTGACCGAAACCGGCCGGGAAAACGCCTGCATCGACCAGGCGGCCCGCATTCGCTTTAGAGAGCAAGCCTTTAGTGCCCTCACCCACGACGAGCGCGAGCAGCTCGCCGAAATGCTCGAGAAAATCCGTGTAACCTGGGAGGAACTGGATGATTAAAACCCTCATGGGCAGCATCCGCGACTATATGAAAGTCACCGTTGCCACGCCGTTGCTCGTGCTTGGCGAGGTGCTCTGCGAGATGCTGATTCCATTTATCACCGCCAACCTGATCGACGCCATCAAAGACGGCGCCACCGTAGCCGAGATGCTTCCCACCGCGGGCCTTTTGGTGCTCATCGCGCTGACATCGCTTGCTTTTGGCGCCGCGGCAGGCGTCACCTGCAGCCATGCGAGCTGCGGCTTCGCCAAGAACCTGCGTCACGACCTGTTCTACAAAATCCAGACGTTCAGCTTTGCCAACATCGGTGAGTTCTCGAGCTCCTCGCTCGTCACGCGCCTGACCACCGACATCAACAACGTGCAGCAGGCCTTTATGATGATCATCCGTATCGCCGTGCGCGCGCCGCTGGTATTGATCTTCGCCTTTACCATGGCATTTATCATGGGCGGCAGCGTTGCCATGGTCTACCTGGTCATCATTCCGCTGCTGGGCTTTGGGCTGTTCTTTATCATCTTTAAGGTGCGCCCCATCTTCTCGCGCGTGTTCCACAAGTACGATGCCCTTAACGAGTCCGTCGAGGAAAACGTCACCGGCATGCGCGTGGTCAAGAGCTATGTGCGCGAAGACTTTGAGAAGGAGAAGTTCGCGGCCGCCGCGCGCGATGTCCAGATGGACTTCACCCGCGCCGAGAAGCTGCTCGCCTTTAACAACCCCATGATGAACATCTGCGTCAACGGCGCGTTTGTCGTCATCATCTACCTGGGCTCCAAGCTCATCATCACGAGCCAGGGCACGCTGTTCGACGTGGGCCAGCTCTCCTCGACCTTTACCTATGGTTTCCAGATTCTCATGAGCCTGATGCAGCTGTCGATGATCTTTGTCATGGTGACCATGGCCGACGAATCGGCACACCGCATTACCGAGGTGCTGGTCGCCGAGCCCACGATTGCCAATCCCGCCGAGCCCGTGCTCGAGGTTGCCGACGGTTCCATCGACTTTGACCACGTGAGCTTTAAGTATTCCGCGCATGCGAAACGCCAGGCGCTCGACGATATCGACCTGCACATTACGAGCGGCGAGACCATCGGCATCATCGGCGGCACCGGCTCGGCCAAGTCCACGCTCGTTAACCTCATCGCCCGCCTGTACGACACCACCGAAGGCGCTGTGCGCGTGGGCGGCGTGGACGTGCGCGACTACGACCTGGACGCGCTGCGTCACCAGGTCGCCATGGTGCTGCAGAAAAACGTGCTGTTTAGCGGCACCATCGCCGAGAACCTGCGTTGGGGCGACCCGAACGCCACCGACGAGGAAGTCCGCGAGGCAGCGCATCTGGCCTGCGCCGACGAGTTTGTCGACGGTTTCCCCAAGGGCTACGACACCTGGATCGAACAGGGCGGCTCCAATGTTTCGGGCGGTCAGAAGCAGCGCCTGTGCATTGCACGCGCCCTGCTGCGTCGCCCCAAGATCTTGATCCTGGACGACTCCACCAGCGCCGTCGACACCAAGACCGACGCAAAGATTCGCGCAGGTCTGGCAAGCTATCTGCCCAACACGACCAAGATCATCATCGCCCAGCGCATCAGCTCCGTGCAGGACGCAGACCGCATCATCGTCATGGAGGGCGGCCGCATCGCACAGATCGGCAACCATGACGAGCTGCTTAAGACAAGCGAGATCTACCGCGAGACCTTTACCTCGCAAAACAAGATGAGCGCCGAGGGCGAAGGGGCCATCGAGGCCGACACCGAGGCATCCGCAACGCAAGCTCAAACTCAGGAAGGAGGCGAGGCACATGAGTAAGGCAACGACCGCCGAGCGCGCGCTCAACCGTAAGGGCGGCACCATGTCGCGCCTCATCAAGACGCTCTTTGGCTTCTATCCCGTGCTTTTGCCCCTTGTCGTCGCCGGCGTGGTGCTCTGCGCCATCATCAACTCCATCGGCGCGACCTTCCTGCAGAGCGCCCTGCAGATTATTAGCGAATCGTGGCAGTCGGGCGATTGGGAAGCCGCACAGCCCAAGATTCTGCAGCTCGTGACCACCCTCGCCTGCATCTACGGCGTCGGTGTCCTGTCCTCGCTCTTCTGGAACCGCGCCATGGCTATCGTCACGCAGGGCTCGCTCGAGAAGCTGCGCGAGATGATGTTCAACCGCATGCAGGACCTACCGATCCGCTACTTCGACACGCACCAGCGCGGCGATATCATGAGCCACTACACCAACGACATCGATACGCTGCGCCAGATGATCAGTCAGTCGCTGCCCAACCTGCTCATGACGATCATCATCATTGTCACGGTGTTCTTTATCATGCTGTACTACAGCGTGTGGATGTGCCTGGTCATCATCGCCGGCGTCGCCTTTATGACCTTTATGACCAAGCTGCTCGGCTCCAATTCCGCGCGTTTCTTCATTGCGCAGCAGACCGAGCTCGGCGTGGTCGAGGGCCATATCGAGGAGGTCATGAACGGCCAGAAGGTCGTCAAGGCGTTCTGCCACGAGTCTGCCGCCGAGGCCGATTTTGACGAGCGCAACGAGAAGCTCTTCGAGGTCTCGCAAAAGGCCAACATGTACGCCAACATCCTCATGCCCATCCTTATGAACCTGGGCAACCTGCTCTACGTGCTGGTGGCCCTTGCCGGCGGCATTTTCCTGGCACTGGGCGTGCCCAACCTGAGCATCTCGGGCATGGCGCTGTCCATCGCCGTCGTGGTGCCGTTCCTCAACATGACCAAGCAGTTCTGCGGACAGATCGGCCAGATCTCGCAGCAGATCAACGCCGTGGTCATGGGCCTCGCCGGCGCCGACCGCATCTTTGAGCTCATCGACGAGAAGCCCGAGGCCGACGAAGGCTACGTGACGCTCGTCAACGCACAGGTGAACCCCGAGACTTGGGAGTTCGAGGAGGCGGACCACCACACCGGCATGTGGGCGTGGAAACATCCGCACCGCGCAACCGGCGAGATCGAGTACGTACCGCTGCGCGGCGACCTGGTCATGGACAACGTCGACTTTGGCTACACGCCCGACCACGAGGTGCTGCACGGCGTGTCCGTGTTTGCCAAGCCGGGCCAGAAGGTCGCGTTTGTCGGCGCCACCGGTGCCGGCAAGACGACCATCACCAACCTCATCAACCGCTTCTACGACATCGCCGACGGCAAGATCCGCTACGACGGCATCAACGTCAACAAGATCCGCAAGGCCGACCTGCGCCGAAGCCTGGGCGTCGTGCTGCAGGACGTGAACCTGTTCACCGGCACCGTGATGGATAACATCCGCTACGGCAACCTGGATGCCACCGACGAGGAGTGCATCGCGGCGGCCAAGCTTGCCGGCGCGGACGACTTTATCACACGCCTGCCCGACGGCTATGACACCATGCTCACCGGCAACGGCGCCCAACTGTCGCAGGGCCAGCGTCAGCTAATTTCGATCGCACGCGCCGCCGTCGCCGATCCGCCGGCGATGATCCTGGACGAGGCCACGAGCTCCATCGACACCCGCACCGAGGCCATCGTACAGGCGGGCATGGACAAGCTCATGGAGGGCCGCACGACGTTTGTCATCGCACACCGCCTGTCCACCGTGCGCAACTCCGACGCGATCATCTGTCTGGATCACGGCCGCATCATCGAGCGCGGCAACCACGACGAGCTGATCGCCAAGCGCGGGTATTACTACCAGCTGTACACGGGAGCGTTTGAGCTGGAGTAGGAACGGTTACTGACGGAGGGTTCCCCGGGGCGTCGGGGTAATTCCTCCGTGCTCAAACATTCTCGCTTCGCTGCGAAACTGCGCGCGGAGGAAATACCCCGCCGCCCCGGGGCACCCTCCTGCGCGCAATCAGCCCGTTGTTTAAAACGGAATAAAGGTTAGTGAGGCCCTGGCCGTTTGGCCAGGGCCTCGTTTTGTGTAAGCTACTTGAGGAGTTGGGCCATGGCGTTGACAAATTTTTGTACTTGGAGGGTTGGCTCGAGCGGGTAGTGTAGAAAGACCGGCACCTCGCGGCCGCATAGAAACGGCACGCCCACAAAGGCCGGATGCACCCCCGACCATGCGCCGCAGGTGAGCACCGCGTCGCCCTTTTCCTCGGCCTCGTTAAAGAGCGCAAAGTCGAAGCTATCCACATCGATCACGTCCACGCCGCCATCGGCCAACAAGTCGATGCGCAGGCTGTCCATGGCGTCGTTGCCGTGACGGAGCACGCGCAGGCGCATGCCCTCCAGGTCGGCAACCGTGATGCGCGTCTTGCGCGCGAGCCGGCTCGTGCGCGGCACGTCGATATAAAACGGCACGTTGACGATGAGGAGCTTTTGGCAGGCGTCGCCCCAGCGCGGGGTCGAAAAACTCGACTGCACCACATCCACCTCGCGCCCCAGGCTGCGCATAACGGATTCGCGCTCGTCATAGAGATCGCTCACCGGCACAATCTCAAAGCGCAACGACGGCTCCAGCTCGTGCACGTCCGTCCACATCGACAGCGTCTGGCGCCCCGGGCACATCATCGACACGCCCAAGCGCACCGCACCGCCATCGCCCGCCGCGCGCCGGGCACGACGCAGTGCGTCCTCGGACTGGCGCATGATCGAGCGCGCGTCGTCCACCAGTAGCGCACCAGCCGGCGTCACCTTAACGCCCGAGTGCGACCGCTCGAACAGCGTGATGCCGAACTCGGCCTCGAAGCCCGAAACCTGCTTGACGAGTGCCGGCGTCGACACGCGCAGCTTTGCCGCGGCACGCGAGAAGCTTCCCAGCTCCGCGGCGGCCGATATGGCCTCAAGTCGTCGATCGTACACGTCAATCTCCCGTTTCCAGACGTATGCCCATGCGCGGCCGCAGGGGGTTGTTTTGGCAGGTCACACACTCAATTACGGACAAATCGTCTTGTGAGCTATAAACCAGAGGTTTACGCCATTCTAACAAATATGCAATTCACCTGCGCAAATTCAAAGCATACGATAACCAGCGAAAACCACGTGGGTCGATTAATGGGAGCGGCCCACAGGGAGGCACAAGAAGGGAAGTTCCTATGAGCAACTGGCTTAAGCTCGAGGGCGATGTCTGCGCTGTGACCGGCGCGCTCGGCGGCATGGGCGTCGAGATCTGCCGCGAGTTCGCCCGCAACGGCGCCAACGTCGTCCTGCTCGACCTAGACGAGGAGAAGGTCAAGGCCGCAGCTGCCGTCCTCGCCGCCGAGTTTGGCATCCACGCCGAGGGCTACAAGATGAACGCCACCGACGAGGCCGAGGTTCAGGCCGCCGTCGACGCCACGATCGCCGACTTCGGTCGCGTCGACGTTCTCGTCAACACCGCCGGCATCCTGCGCTTCGCCGCCATGGAGGACCTGCCGCTGAGCGACTGGAACGAGGTCCTCAACGTCAACCTTACCGGCTACTTCATCACCTCGCAGCGCTTTGGTCGCGAGATGATTAAGGCCGGCCAGGGTCGCCTGGTTCACATCTCGACCGTTGCCAGTCACTCCCCCGAAACGTTCTCGGGCGTGTACAGCTCCACCAAGGCGGGCGTCAACATGATGTCCAAGATGCTGGCTGCCGAGTGGGGTCCCTACGGCGTGCGCTCCAACTGCGTCGAGCCCTGCTTTGTCAAGACACCCATGTCGGCGAGCTTTTACGCTGACCCCGAGGTCGAGAAGAGCCGCAGCCGTCTCATCGCCACGCGCCGCATCGGCGAGGTCAGCGATATCGCCAACGCCGTCATGTTCCTGGCGTCCAAGCGCTCGGACTTCACCACCGGCGACGCCATCAAAGTCGACGGCGGCTTCTCCAATATGATGGGCGACCTCACCGCCAAGCCCGGCGGCCGTCGAGCCTTTGCCGACAACTACCTCAAGAACAAGGGTGTCGAGCTTTGGTCCGACGAGTCTGGCGCCGCAAAGCCCACTGACCAGTAAACCAGCCTGACAGGGAGGCCCCGCGGACGTGTCCGCCCCTCCCCCGCATCGATTAGAAAGAGTCCAATGGCTTCCACCAACTCCAACAAGGGTCGCGCCGTCGTGCTTTCCGCCGCGTGCGTCACCATGTTCTTTATCAGCTCCATCGCGCTGTATTCCGTTGTGAGCAAGAACCTGCTCGCCGTCTATCCCGAGTGGTCCAGCGCTCTTACCTGGGCCTTCCCGGTCTTTCAGACCATCATGGCCGTGACGGGCATCTTCGCCGGCCGCATCTCCGATAAGATCGGCCCGCGCAACGTCGTGATCGCTGCCGCCGTGTGCTACGGCGTGGGCTGGTTCATGTCCGGCACCGTCACCGAGCCGTGGCAGTTCTACCTGTGGTTCTCGCTCGTCGCCGCCATCGGCAACGGCCTGGGCTACAACCCCGCGCTCACCACCGGCCAAAAGTGGTTCATCGACAAAAAGGGCCTCGCCTCCGGCATCACCCTGGCCGCTTCGACCGCCGGCCCCGCCGTGCTGTCCCCGGTGCTCGCCTCGCTGCTCATCCCGAGCCTTGGCATCTTTGGCGCCCTTAAGGCACTCGGCGTCATCTTCTTTGTGGCGATCGCCGCCTCCGCCCTGTTCCTGAAGGCCCCCGAGGCCGGTTGGCTGCCCGAGGGCTTCGAGGCCCCCAAGGGCGGCGCGCACGCCGGCACCTTCGGCGACCTCACCCCGGGCGAGATGGTCAAAACCCCGCGCTTCTGGGTCCTCATCGTCACCTTCGCCTTTGCCGCCACCGCGGGTACCCTGCTCGTGGGCAAGGTTGCCTCCATCGCCGCCGTCCAGCTCTTCGCCGACCCCACGAGTGCCGCGGCCGTCGCCCTCGGCGGTGTGGTGGTCTCCGTCAACACCTGCGCCAACCTGGTCGGCCGTCTGTCCTTTGGCCAGATCATCGACAAGCTCGGCGCCTACAAGTCGCTGCTCATCAGCCTTGTCGTCACCATCGTCGCACTCGTCATCATGTCGATGAGCTTTACGCAGAGCATGTTCTTTGTGGCGCTCGCCCTGCTCGGCTTTAGCTTTGGCGCCCTGCTCGTCATCTACCCGCCGCTCACCGGTGGCGCCTTTGGCACCAGCAACATCGGCGTCAACTACGGCATCATGTTTTTGGGCTATGCCGCTTCCACCTGGATCAGCCAGCCCATCACCGCCGTGCTGTATCACGCCGAGGCCGGCAGCGCCGCCTACCAGCAGTCCTTCTACGGCGCCATTGTGATTGCCGCCATCGCCGTCGTGCTCACCGTCTACATGATGGTCTCCGACAGCAAGAAGAAGTCCGCTTAGTTTTACCGATGTGACAAAGGGACTGTCCCTTTGTCACATTCCACCAGCCACCAGCATTAAGGAGTCGAAATGTCTGAGCTCAACCCCGTCCGCATTGCCGTCATCGGCGCCGGCGCCATGGGCCGCAACCACATCCGCTTTGTCACCGAGGAGCCCGAGGCCGAGCTCGTCGCCATCGCCGACGCCTTTGAGGGCGCCCGCGCCACGGCCGAGGCTGCCGGCGTGCCGTTCTTTACCGATCCCGCCCAGATGATGGACGAGGTCAAGCCCGAGGCCGTCATCATCGCCACCCCCAACGACCTGCACCTGGGCGTTGCCCGCGAGGCCATCAAGCGCAACATCGTGCCGCTGGTAGAAAAGCCGATCTCCAACGATCTTGAGGATGCCCAGGCCTTCGCCGCCGAGGCCGAGACCGCCGGTGTGCCCGTGCTCGTGGGTCAGCACCGTCGCCACAACCCCTTCGTCAACAAGGCCAAGGAGATCATCGAGTCCGGCGAGCTAGGCAAGCTCACCGTGTCGAGCTTCCACTACATGATCTATAAGAACGACGAGTACTTCGACGTCGAGTGGCGCCGCAAGAAGGGTGCCGGCCCGATTCTGGTCAACCTGGTGCACGACGTCGACCTGCTCCGTTACCTGCTGGGCGAGCCCGTTGCCGTCCAGGGTATGCAGTCCAGCGCCGCCCGCGGTTTTGAGACCGAGGACTCCGCCGTGGTCAACGTCCGTTTTGCCGATGGCGCGCTTGCGAGCATGACCATCTCCGACGCCACCGCCAGCCCTTGGAACTGGGAGGCAACCGCTCGCGAGGATCCGCAGTACCGCCCCTTCGACGCCGACGCTTACTTTATCGGCGGAACTTTGGGCGCCCTGTCGCTACCCCGCCTGCACCAGTTCTCCTACGACGGCGCCTCCAACTGGCACAAGCCGCTGCAGATGGAGATTCCGGCCGTCGACCCAGCGCTGCCGCACAAGATGCAGCTCAAGCACTTTGTGAAGGTTGTCCGCCGCGAGGTCGAGCCCGTCGTGACCCCCGCCGACAACGTTAAGACGCTCACGCTGCTTAACGCCATCAAGGAGGCCGCCGAGACCGGCCAGCTCATCGAGCTGTAACGCCTTAAGAGCGGCCGCGACAGAAACCCCATGCCGAGCCCCTCGGTCCGCCACAAATAAGCCCCTCTTCTTTGCCCCGCGAGCAGCCTCCTGCCCGCGGGGCTTTCTTTGCAGCCGCGGCGCGGGCGGGTGGTAGACTGGGTGGCTCATGCACCTGTAACGTACTCACAGACAGGAAGTTCCATGGATCTTATCGCCCAGCTCGCCCGCGAGCTCAACCTTAAGGCCGCCAACATCGAAGCGGCCGTCAAGCTCATCGACGAGGGCAACACCATCCCCTTTATTTCGCGCTACCGCAAGGAAGCAACGGGCGGCATGGACGACGTCGCTCTGCGCGCACTCGACGAGCGCCTGTCCTACCTGCGCAATCTTGAACAGCGCAAAGAGGACGTCATCCTGCTCATCGATGCCCAGGGCAAACTCACGCCCGAGCTCGAGCAGCAGATTCGCGAGGCCACGCAGCTCCAACGTGTCGAGGACCTCTACAAGCCCTACCGCAAAAAGCGCATGACCCGCGCGCAGAAGGCCCGCGAGGCAGGCCTGGAGCCGCTCGCCAACATGATCATCATGCAGGCCTCGGCCAACGGCAGCGCACTCGACGCCGCCGCGGCATACGTCAACGAGGAGGCTGGCTTCGACACGCCCGAGAAGGCGCTCGCCGGCGCGGCGGACATCGTGGCCGAGACGGTAGCCGAGGACCCGGAGAACGTCGCCGACCTGCGCGCCTTTACGCAAAACACTGCCGATATCGTCGTCGAGGCCACCGACCCCGCCGAGAAGACCCCCTACGAGCCGTACTACAGCTATGACGAGCCGCTGCGCCGCATCCCCAACCACCGCGTGCTGGCCATCGACCGCGGCGAGCGCGAGGGCAAGCTCCGCGTGCGCGTGAACGTCGACGGCGCCGCCGCCACGGCGCGCCTCGGCAGCCGCTGGCCCCGTCGCCAGGGCGTCTTTGCGCCCGTCTTTGACGCCGCTATCGCTGACGGTTACAAGCGCCTCATGGCCCCCTCGCTGGAGCGCGAGGCACGCGCCAAACTCACCGTCCGCGCCCAGACCGAGGCCATCAACGTCTTTGCCAAGAATCTCGAAGGCCTGCTCTCGGCACGCCCCGTGCGCGGCGCCCGCGTGCTCGCGCTCGATCCGGGCTACCGCACCGGCTGCAAGGTCGCCGTCATGGACGAGACCGGCAAGCTACTCGACCACGGCGTGGTCTATCCCACCAAGCCGCGCCACGACGTCGCCGGCACCAAGCGCGAGCTCGCCCGCCTCGTCAAGAAGGACGGCGTCAACACCATCGCCATCGGCAACGGCACCGCCAGCCGCGAGACCGAGGAAGTCGTCTCGGAGTTCATTACCGAGCAGGCGCCCAGCCTTCGTTACACCATCGTCAACGAGGCCGGCGCGTCGGTGTACTCCGCCTCCGAGCTCGCCAGCCAGGAATATCCCGACCTGGACGTCACCGTACGTGGCGCCATGAGCCTGGGCCGCCGTCTGCAAGACCCGCTGGCAGAGCTCGTCAAGATTCCGCCCCAGTCCATCGGCGTTGGCCAGTACCAGCACGACCTTGACCAGGCCGAGCTTTCGCGCACCCTGGGCCACGTGGTGGAAGACGTCGTCAACCGTGTGGGCGTCGACGTCAACACCGCGAGCGCAAGCCTGCTGGGCTACGTGTCGGGCATTACGCCGAGCGTAGCCAAAAACATCGTGGCCTACCGCGAGGAAAACGGCGCCTTTACCGATCGCCGCCAGCTCAAGAAGGTCCCCAAGCTGGGACCCAAGGCGTACCTCAACGCCGCAGGTTTCCTGCGCATCAGCGGCGGCAAGAACCCGCTCGACGCGACAAGCGTCCACCCCGAAAGCTACGAGGTGGCCACGGCCGTCCTGGAGCGCGCCGGCGTTAAAGCCAGCGAGCTCAGCCGCGGCGGCGTGCCCGACATCGAGCGCCGTCTGGGCAGTATCTCGGCGCTGGCAAGCGACCTGGACTGCGGCACCCTGACGCTCATCGACATCGTCAACGAGCTCAAGAAGCCCGGTCGCGACCCGCGCGACGACGCGCCCGAGGTAGTCTTTAGCCGCTCGGCACTTTCTATCGACGACCTGGAGCCGGGCATGGAGCTCAAGGGCACGGTGCGCAACGTTGTGGACTTTGGCGCCTTCGTCGACGTGGGCGTACATCAGGACGGCCTCGTGCATATCTCCAAGCTGGCCAACCGCTTTATCAAGCACCCGAGCGACGTAGTGCGCGTCGGCGACACGGTCAAGGTATGGGTAGAAAAGGTCGATCGCGACCGCAAGAAAATCTCGCTCACCATGGTGCAGGGCAAATAATCCGGCATGAAAATCGGACAAACAAGCCCAGGCCCGTTTGTCCGATTAACAGGCACATCTCCGTACACACCACAACAAAAAGGTGCCGCCCATCAAAGAGGCGGCACCAACAAAGTCTCATTCAGCTCAGAACCTACTGGCAAGCTCGTGTCGGCAGCCCCGGCCTTTCCTTTGCCTAGCGCGACCCTTGCGAAGCGCGTGAGCGATAGGGAAAGGAAAGGCCGGGGCGAACAACCCTCGGCGCAGCCAGTGTTCGTGTTACGGCAGGATATGGAAGCCCAAAGCGGCGATATCCTTGGCAAAACCGCGCACGGTGTCGAGCGAGACCTCGTACGGGTCGCGACCGATGTTCTTGCGCTTGGCCAGGATGCTGTTGGGCACCGTAATGATCTGGCAACCGCAGGCCTCGGCCTGGTAAATGTTGATGAGCTCACGCGTGGACGCCCACAGGACCTCGCAGTTGGGCTTGGCGGCGGCCTTCTTCACCGACTCCGTCATAAACGGAATGGGATCGACGCCGGTGTCAGCGATACGGCCGGCAAAGAGCGAGATGATGGACGGCGTCTCGGCATCAACGGCCTCGACCATCTCGTCGACCTGCGTAGGCGTAAAGATGGTGGTGACGTTGACCTTGATGCCATCGGCCGAAAGCTTGCGCACCAGCTCGGCGGTGGACTCGCCCTTGGTGGTCACGCACGGAATCTTGACGTAGACGTTATCCGCCCAGGTAGCGATCTCGCGGGCCTCGACCTCCATGGTCTCGACGTCGTCGGCAAAGACCTCAAACGACACGGACACATCGGTGATGTGGGCCAGGACCTCCTTGGCAAACGCGCGGTAATCCGTCACGCCGCCCTTTTTCATAAGGGACGGGTTGGTCGTGAAACCCTGAACGTTGCCGTTCTCGTACATGTCGAGCATGCCCTCGAGGTTTGCACCGTCAGCGAACACCTTGATTGCCATCTGCCTGATTCCTTTCGTTTGCATATGGGCGTTAAGCTGCTAAACACTTTACCTACGTTTATCAAGGCGTGAACTGCGGTTTTCTATCTTCTCGGCGAACGGCATAAACACCTCAGTGTTTGGATTGATAAATCGATTGAGCATGCAAAAGCAAAGAGTCGCAGTTTGAGCAAACGTCAGAAGGCGAGATTCATTAGATGAGGCCGAAATGTTGCATCGCGGTGACGGTGCCGTCGTTCGCGACGTCGTCGGTCACGTAGTCGGCGACCGCCTTGACCTCGGGCATGGCATTGCCCATGGCCACAGCCGTCTCGACGGCGGCAAGCATGCCCAGATCGTTGCCCGAATCGCCAAAGCCAAAGGTGCGCTCGTTGCCCACGCGACCCAGATACTCCAGCGCCCGCGCCACGCCCACGCCCTTGTCAATACCCTTGGGACTCAGCTCGCGGTTCGAACCGCCGGTATTGCACAGCTCAAAGTTGCGATCGATAAAGCCGTCGTCGTTGGCCACGCGAGCCAAGTCGGCTGCGTTAAGGCACACCTTGCCCACGCGCAGATGACCGTCGATGCGCATTTCCTCGGCACTGTGCACCACAGCGGTGCCGATCAAAGACGACTGCTCAACGCCCGCAGGCTCCAGCGCAAAGGTCGCCTCGTTGGCCTCGAAAAAGGCCTCGAACCCTGCCGCGGCAATGCGGCGCGCAAGCTCCTCGACAATGCCCTCGTCAAAGCACTCCTCATGCACCACGCGGCCCTCGACCTCGAGTGTGGCGCCCGCCATGGCAACGATACCCGCCGGGTCGAGCGCGCGCAGGCTATCGGCGATAAGCCACAGGGGGCGGCCCGTGCAGATAAATGCCTTGTGCCCCGCATCGCGCAGTGCACGGAACGCCTCAACCACCGTCTGCGAGGGACGAACCGCCGAAAAGTCCTTATCGGTCATATCGTCGGGATCGAAATACGTCAGCGTGCCGTCCACGTCAAAAAAGAGCACAGCGGAATCGGGGCACGCATCAATCATATGGGTTCCTTTCGAGGGCGATGGCAAACGAAGCATCCATCATATAATGGAGCGACGCAACCAGAGAGGTCACCCATGGAATTTTATGCAAGCTGCCCCGAGGGCTTTGAGCCCGCACTCGCCGATGAGCTTAAACGCCTCGGGCTTTCGCATGTTCGCCGGCTGAAGGGCCGCGCCACGTTTGAGGGCGAGCTTGAGCAAGGCCTTCGCGCGTGCCTGTGGTCGCGCCTGGCCAGCCGCGTGTTTGTGGTGCTCGGGCGCTTTGAGGCGCAGGATGCCGACGAGCTGTACGACGGCGTTTATGACATTGCCTGGGAAAACATCGTTCGCCCCGGTGCCACCATTGCCATCACCGCCCGCGGCGTGACCGAGCGGCTGCGCAACACGCGCTTCTCGGCCCTGCGCGCCAAGGACGCGCTGTGCGACCGCCTGGCCGAGGCCACGGGCCGTCGCGCCGATGTCGATGCCGCCGACCCCGATGTCCACCTGCTGCTCTCGCTGCGCCAGCGCCGCGCGAGCATAAGCCTGGACCTTTCGGGCGATCCGCTGTTCAAGCGCCTGCCGCCCGCAGCGACTCGCGCCGGCGAGGGCACTCATGTGCTGCGCCCCGACTACGCCGCTCTGGTGCTGGCTCAAGTTGGCTGGACCGCATTGTGCGAGCGCGAGTTGACGGCCGACGACTACGAAAACGAGGCCCTGCCCACGCTGATCGACGCCTCGTGCGCCGGCGGCGGCCTGCTGCTGGAGGCCGTGAACATTCTGACCGACCGCGCCCCGGGCGCCGCACGCGAGCGCTGGGGCTTTGAGGGCTGGCAGCTGCACGATGCCGCCCTATGGGAGCAGCTGCTTGCCGAGGCGCGCGAGCGCGAGGCGGCGGCGCGCGAGCGCCAGGCGCGCATCGTGGCCGTGGACATCGACCCCGCCGCCCGCAAGACCGCCGAGCGCATGGTCAAGTGCGCCGGCTACAAGCGCTTTGTCGATTTTTGCGCCGCTAAGCCCGCCACCGTGCTGGACCATGCGGGTGCTGTCGCCGGCGTTGCCGTGGTCGCAGACACCACCGAGACGCCGCTTTCGCTCATGCACGACGCCATGACGCTGGTCGGCGAGCTGCGCCGCGCGCCCGAGCTCGCTACCGCACCGGTCGCCGCGCTCACTCGCGACGGCCTTATGGCCCGCGCGCTCCATGCCGAGCCCGCGCGCTCCATTGCCGTCATGCCCAACAACGAAGAGGCGACTATCGAGGTTTGGCCCTCGCTCGACCACGCCGCCGCAGCGTTTGAGGCTGCGACCAGCGCGGATGCCGAGGCCGAGGTTGCGGATGCCAACGACGTCATCAGCGACGAAGCCGCCAGCACCCCCATGCCCGAACCTGCCGCCACGCTCGACCTGGGCGACGGCAAGCCGCTGCCCGTGCTCATCCCCGAATCCGAGCAGTTCGCCAACCGCCTGCGCAAGAACGCTCGCCTGCGCCGCAAGTGGGCCAAGCGCGAGGGCGTGAGCTGCTACCGCGTCTACGATGCCGACCTGCCCGACTACTCCGCCGCCATCGATCTGTACGAGGGTTGCCCGCAGACGCCGGGCCGCTGGCTCGTCATCGCCGAATACGCGGCGCCCAAGACCATCGACCCGGCGCTGGCCCAGGCCCGTATGCTCGACATCTTGGCCATCGCGCCGCGCATCCTGGATGTCCCAGCCGAGCATGTGCATGCCAAGGCCCGCATGCGTTCGCGCGGCGGCTCGCAGTACGGCAAGCAAGACGCCGGTAAGGGCGGCTCGGGCGAGCGTGCCAACATCGCGCGCCGTCGCCTGCCGCTCATCGAGGAGGGCGGGCTCACCTTTGCCGTCAACTTTGACGACTATCTGGATGTGGGCATCTTCTTGGATCACCGCGTCACCCGCAACCTAGTGCGTGAGCACGCCAAACAGGCGCGTCGCTTCCTCAACCTGTTTGCCTACACCGGCACCGCCACCTGCTACGCAGCCGACGGCGGCGTCGAGGAAACCGTGACGGTTGACCTCTCGAACACCTATCTGGACTGGGCCGAGCGCAATATGCGTCAGAACGGCTTTGTGGGGCCGCAGCATCACTTTGTGCGCGACGACGTGCTCGCCTGGATTCGCGACCAGCGTCAGACGCGCAACCGCTGGGACCTGATCTTTGTCGACCCGCCCACGTTTTCGAACTCGTCCAAGATGGGCCGCCGCACCTGGGATGTTCAGCGCGACCATGTTGAGCTTTTGGCCGGCGTATCGCGTCTGCTCGCACAGGGCGGCCACGCCATCTTTAGCTGCAACCTGCGCGGCTTTCGCCCCGAAACGCGCAAGCTCGCGCGCGCGGGCGTTGTGCTGGAGGACATTACGGCGCAGACCATCCCCGAGGACTTCGCACGCAACCAGAAGGTGCACCATTGCTATATCGTACGCCGCCTGCCCATCGAGGACGCCATGGCCGAAGTCGGCTTTAGTGCCGAGGAGATTGCCGAGCGAACCGAGGAACTGCGCAACCCCGACGCCCGCAAGCCTCGCGTAGCAACACCCGCGCACGCGCAGGCCGGCAACGGCAAGTCGAACTTTGCCGCCAAACCCTCCCCTGCCGGCAAGCCAAAAAAGAAGAAGTTCTACGCCAGCAAGCCCAAGGGCAAATAACAAAGTTGCGGTGGAATAGTTCCTAAAAATGCCTGGTAAAGGACCAAACAGGAACTATTTCACCGCAACTCATATTGGGATGGTGGTTGGCGATCTAGCCTTGGGTGACCAGGCGGTAACCGATACCCACGTGCGTTTGGATATAGTGCGGGTGCGCGGGGTCGGACTCGATCTTCTTGCGCAACGTGCCCATAAAGACACGCAGGCTCGCCAGGTCGCTCTTGGTCGCCGTACCCCAAATCTCGTGCAGGATAAATTGGTGCGTCAGCACCTTGTCGGCGTTGTGTGCCAGCAGGCACAAGAGCTTGTACTCGATCGGCGTCAGATGCAGTTCCTCGCCATCCATCGTGGCGATGCCGGCATCAAAATCGATATGCAGCTCACCGGTATCGAACGAGCCCTCGGAGACAACGCCGCCCGTCTGCGCATACGAAAGGCGCCTGAGCGTCGTGCGAATGCGCGCGAGCAGCTCCTCGACCGAAAACGGCTTGGTCAGATAGTCGTCGGCGCCGGCATCGAGCGCGCGGATCTTGTCCGCGTCCTCGCTGCGTGCCGAAACCACGATAATCGGCATGCCCGACCACGCGCGCACCGACTCCACCACCTTGACGCCGTCCATATCGGGCAGGCCCAGATCGAGCAGCACAATGCTCGGTGCCTGCGATGAGGCAGCGGCGATGGCGGCATGGGCGGTCTCCACAGCCATATGGCGCAAACCGTGCGCCTCGAGCGCGGCAACGATAAGGTTGCGGACGGCGGGATCGTCCTCAACAACCAAGATGAGCGGTTTCACGGCAGAGTTCGGCACAGCGCTACTCCTTATCAAACGAAACGTCGGCGGCGGGAAGTTCAATCGTAAAGACCGAACCGTGCGGGTCCGCCGCGGCAACCTCTATGCTACCGCCATGCGCCAACGCAATGGAACGGCAGAGCGAAAGACCCAGGCCAACACTGCGGTGGCTGTCGGCCAGACCATGGTTGGCGGTATAGAACGACTCGAAGATCCGCTCGCGATCCTCGGGCGCGATGCCCGGACCATCATCGGCCACCGAGCACGCCACGCGTCCATCGTCGACGCTAATCGAAATCATGATATGCGAGCCCGCAGGCGTATAGGTGATGGCGTTGTTCACCAGATTGACCACCAGCTGCACCATCAGGCGTGCATCGACGTTGACGAGCGCCGGCTCATCGCACGCCACCACCTTAAGGTCGTGCTCGCGCACGGCAGGGTTCACGTGGCGCAGCGCCTCCTCGACGATATCGTCCATGAGCTCGAGCGTGGTCGACAGGCGCATACCGCCACCCTCGAGCTTGGTGATGGCGAGCAGATTCTCGACGGTGGCGTTGAGCCACAGCGCATCCGAGCGAATGGATAGAAGCAGGCCGCGGCGCGTCTGGGCATCGAGCACCGCGGTGCCGGTCGAGCCCTGATCGAGCAGCACGTCGGCATTACCCGAAATACTGGTAAGCGGCGTGCGCAGATCATGCGAGATGGAGCGCAGCAGGTTGGCGCGCAGCTGTTCGTTTTTGGCGAGCACCGCCGCCTCCTCGCGGGCCTCCATGGCGCGGGCGCGGTCGAGCGCCAGCTCGCCTTCGCTCACGATGGCATCGGCAAGCGTCCGCTCCTCATGCGTCAGCACGTCGGGCTCGGCAACGATAGCCAGCACGCCCACCACCGAGGCGGGGTCGCCCGAACGGACGAAGCCGTCGCCCGTGCGAACCGTCAGGTAGATGCCATAAAACGTCGAGCCGCCATAGGTGGCATCGAGCGGCGTTCCCACATAGGCGGACGCCGAGAGCCGCGGCGGCATCTGCGGCGCCAGTTCATGCACCGGCGCGGCATCGCCCACGGCCGTGTATGTCGCACGCGGCAGCAGGTCATCGCCCTCGGCGTCGGCGCTGTACCACACGACCGGACAGCCCGAAAGACGCGCCAGCTGCGTTGCCATGGCATGGACAATCTGCTGCTGATCAGCGCACCGCTGCAGCATGCGGTTGGTCTCGAGCACCATATGCGTGCGGCGGTCGCTGGCGGCAGCCTGTGCCAAGGCACGGCGCAGGGCCAACGCAATCGAGCTCGACACAAGCGAGACCACGAACATGATGAAGAACATGCCGGGATAGACACGGTCGATAAACGACAGCGAGCAGCGCGGGTCGACAAACAAGAAGTTGTAGAGCGCCACGGCGGCAGCCGAGCTCAGCAAGCAATACAGGCGACTCCAGGTAAAGAATGCGCACAGCTGAACGGCGAACACATAGACGATCATGATGCTCGGCGCGAGACCCGGATGGTCGAGCAGCGCGCCCACAATCGTCGCCGCGACCAGCAACCCCGCCGATACGCAAGCGTCATACAGAGGACCGCGTCGCGTCTGCGTTGTGCGCCGCCACCAAAAGTTATCGGCAATATCGCCGTCCGCATGGACATCCATTAGCGCCCCGCCCCTCTCTCAAAACAAAAACCACCACAAAGGGACAGGCACCTTTGTGGTGGTTTCCCTTGTGGTGGTTCCAAGTGTATAGCCTTTGCAGCCGGCGGTCGCTAGACAAACAGCAGACGTCGACTACGGGCGCTCGTCGGGAGCCAGGCGCTGCATCTTGCTCACGGCCTTAAACTTGGTGAACAGCGGCACGTACTCAAAGCTCACGTTGGAGTTCTCCAGGCCGTACCAGCGCGCAGGCGTGCCGGCGGCGCGGCGGATGATGTACTTGAGCGTGATGGCCGTACGCTCGCTGGGCTCCACGTCGCTTTCGGGCGCCAGCAGCTTGCGGATCATGACGAACTTAAACGTACCGATGTTGCCCGGGTCCTTGTAGACCGAGTAGTCATGCGTCTGCGCCGGCAGCTCGCCGCTGGCAGCCAGGTCCTGAACAACCTGGCGCAGGTAAGCATTGACGCGCTGGTTGATCTTATAGCCCAGGTACAGATGCACGCGGAATACGTAGTCGGTGCCGAACGTCTCGACCGAGTAGGCAAAGGTATGCGGCTCCTCCATGGTCTCGACATTCACGAACCACCAGGCACGAGCGCGCTTGGGGTGCTTGTCCAAAATCGAGTAGACGATATCGCGGTCGATATAGTCGGTGTTGGTGTCCTTGGTCAGGTACACGATGTTGTCGCTCATGAGCTCGTAGCGATCGTCGTCGCGCAGGCGTTTGAGCTGCGGCAGATAGCTGCGCAGCGGCAGCAGCGTAAACTGACGTTGCTCGACCGCCGTGCCGTTGTACCAGCACACCATGATGCCCATGATGAGCGCGGCCATAAGGATGGTGAAATAGCCGCCGTGGAAGAACTTGGTGAGCGAGCTCACAAAGAAGAAGCCCTCGAGCATAAGGAAGAAGGCGGCAAAGATCCACGGCGCGACCTTGAGATTGCGCTCCACGTGCAGATAGAAGAAGAGCAGCATTGTCGTGCACATCATGGTCAGGGTAATGGCCAGGCCGTACGCGGCCTCCATGTGCGCCGAGTTCTGGAACAGCAGCACCACGACGACGCAGCCCACGAGCATGACGTTGTTGACCATGGGGATGTAGAGCTGGCCCTTGGTCTCGGCAGGATAGAAGACCTGCATATGCGGCATGAGGTCCAGGCGGCTGGCCTCGGACACCAGCGAGAATGCGCCGGTGATGAGCGCCTGCGAGGCGATGATGGCCGCGACGGTGGAAAGGCCGACGGCAAAGGGGCGCAGACCCGGGGCGAGCATCTGGTAGAAGGGGTTGAGGTCGGCGATACCCATGAGCTCCGGGTTGCCGGCGTTGTTGATAAGCCACGCGCCCTGGCCCATGTAGGACAGCAGCAGGCAGCACTTAACGAACGGCCAGGTGGCATAGATGTTGCCGCGGCCCACATGGCCCATGTCGGAATAGAGCGCCTCGGCACCGGTGGTAGCGAGGAAGCAGCTGCCCAGAATCATGATGCCCGCATGGTTGTTGGGGCTCAGCAGAAAAGCGATGCCACGCAACGGGTTGAGGCACAGCAGCACCGCGGGATACTGGCAGACAAAGAACAGGCCCGTGCCGCCCAGGAACAAAAACCACAGCGTCATGATGGGGCCGAAGGCGTGACCGATCTTGGCCGTGCCGATGCGCTGCACCAAGAAGAGCGCGATGATGATGGCAAGCGTGATGGCGACGACACGACCCTGGTCGTCACCGAGCACGGCATGGACCGCCGGGATGGTGCGCAGGCCCTCGATGGCCGTGGTGACGGTAACGGCAGGCGTCAGGATGCCGTCGGCGAGGAGCGCCGCGCCGCCCAGCATGGCGGGGATGATGAGCCACTTGCCGCAGCGCTTGACCAGGCTGTACAGGGCAAAGATACCGCCCTCGCCGTGGTTGTCGGCGCGCAGCGAGATCAGCACGTACTTGACGGTCGTCAGCAGCGTGACCGTCCACACGACAAGGGAGAGCGCGCCGAGCACGAACTCCTCCGTCACGCTTCCGATGCCGCCGTTGCCGGCAACGAGCGCCTTGGTTACATACATAGGGCTGGTGCCGATATCGCCATACACCACGCCCAGCGTGACGAGCATCGCCGAGATGCTCACAGGAATCGCAGCGTGCGAGGCTACTTCCTTTGCCTTTTGTTCCATAAGCCGGTTTCCTCCCAATTTTAACGTTCGACGGGATTATAGGTAATCAGCCCATATTTTAATGGCACCGTTTTCCCAGCTAGATAAACATTTATGCGGCCTTTAGGCCACCGCGGCGATATGGAATGTGACAAAGGGACGCCCCCTTTGTCACATTCGTCATTTTCCGAGCCAGTTTTTGAACCACCACTCCATAGAGCGGCTCATCTCGGCCATAAAGGGGCTCGTGTGCTTACGGGTGTAGATGTCGATGACGCGCTCGCCCACCTCGCGGGCGTGCGGGCGAAACATCGCATCCATCTCGGCCACCTGCGCATCCATCGTCGCGGCGTCGGCGCGACAATAACGCTCCTCGTGCACCAGGTTCACCACGGGATGCGCGATTGCCGGGCGCTCCTTACGGGGCGTGCCGATGATGAGCATCGACAGCGGCATGGTATAGGCAGGCAAGTCAAGCAGTGCGGCAACTTCCTCGGCGTTCTCGACGATATCGCCGATATAGCAGCTCCCCAGCCCCAGAGATTCGGCGGCGACCACGGCGTTTTGAGCGGCGATCACGGCATCCTGCGCCGCGATGGCAAAGTCGCCCAAACCCGGCGCGCGGCGGGGCGCCTTGCCCGTGCGCTCGACAAACTCGGATTCAAAGCAGCCCACGTGCTCAAACAGATCGATCCACTTGGCATAGTCGACCACAAATATAAGTGCCCAGGGCGCCTTGGCGATCATGGGCTGGTGGTCGCACAGGTCGGCAAGACGATCGAGCGTAGCCTGCTCACGAATGCTCACGATGGAATACATCATCATGGCGCCTGCCGACGGCGCGCGACTCGCCGCATGCAGAATCGCCGCCCGCTGCTCATCGGTCACCGCCACGGGACGGCCCTCGTCATCGCGCGCAAAAGCGCGCGTGGAGGAACGGTGCTCCAACGTGTCCAGCACCGCACTGCCCGTGGTCTCGACCGGATAGCCGCACGTATCGACCGCCGCTCCATCGCCGCCCATGTCCGCCTTGCAAACCTGCTCGTTCATCGCCTCATCCTCGCTAATTCTTTAAGAAGCCTTTACGTTTCCGTGTAATTCCCGTCCATTATCGCGCAGGTCGCCGCTACATTGCGCAACACCACCACGCACGCGCGTTATTATGGCTGGTTGTTGTGCGCAGTCACCAAATGCAGCGCATATCTTGGTAACAATCGGGTAAACCCCCGCTTTCGTAGGTTTTAGTTTGTGAGGAGTCTCAGCATGTTCGCTGCCGCCATCTCGCTCGTCGGTCTTGCGGCGACCGTCTACCTTGTCTTGCGCGAGGCCAAGGCCATTCGCGCTCAGTCGGGCACCGTTGCCAAAAGCGCTCTTGGATGGAGCGTCGCCTTCGGCCTGTTCCAGCTCTTTTTGACCATTTGGGGCGCCATTGGCCTCGTCGCCCAAAACGAGCCGCTCGCCTTTGTGATGCTCATCCTGACCAATGCCATCCTCACCGGCTGCGCTTGGGCCAGCATCGCCCGCGACCGTATCGCCCCGCGCGTCTTTGCGTTTGCCGCGCCCGACGCCCCCGCTCCCACCGGCAAGCTCGCCCGTCTGCGCGGCGCCTTTGTGGGCAAACCGCTCGTCGCCGCCGTCCTGTGCCTGCTGCTCGCCGGCGTCTTTGCGCTGCTGGGCATGGAGGTCTCGTCCAACCACGACTTTACCTGGGTCTACCCCCTGTGCATCCTGCTCGAGTGGGCTATCATCACCACGCTCATGGTCGGCCTGTTCTTCCTGTTCCAGCGCCACGGCGCGGCTCCCGCGGTCCTGGCCTTTGCCCTCTTTGTCCTGGGCATTGCCGAGTTCTTTGTCATCACGTTTAAATCCATGCCCATCCAGCCGGGCGACCTTTCGGCCATCTCCACCGCCGCCGCAGTCGCCGGCAACGGCTACACCTTCTCCATCTCGCTGTTCTGCGTGCTGTCCATGGGCTTTACCGCCATCGCCATGCTGCTATGCGAGTACGCCGGCCTGGTGGCACCGCACCGTCAAAAGGGTGCCGCCAACGCCAAGCGCATGCTGCTCATCAACCTGCTCGTGGCGGTGCTGTGCCTGGGCGGCGTGACCGCGCATGTCACGCTTATCGACTACTACAACACCCTCGGCATCACCGTCTACACCTGGCGTCCGCTCGAGAGCTACTGGCGCGAGGGCTACCTGCCTGCCTTTATTAGTGCGGCGCAGTCCATCAAGCCGCCCAAACCCGCCGACTACTCCGTCGACGATGCCAAGACCACGCTCAAAAAGTACGCCAAGGCCTACGACAAGTCCGACGTGGCCAAGAGTGACGAGCGCGCCGCCGCAAAGGAGCAGTTCGACAGCGAGAAGCCCACGGTCATCGCCATCATGAACGAGACGTTCTCGGATCTGTCGATCTACCAGAACATGCGCGCCGGCTACGAGGGTCCGCAGTACTTTAAGAGCCTGTCCAACTGCCTCAGTCGCGGCAAGCTCTATGTGAGCGCCTACGGCGGCGGTACCGCCAATACCGAGTTTGAGTTTATGACCGGCAACTCCATGGCCAACCTGGGCTCGGGCGTGTACCCCTACACCATCTACAACATGGAAACGACTGGGAACCTGGCAGAGCAGTTCAAGTCGCTCGGATATTCCACCACGGCCATGCACCCCAACCACGCGACCAACTGGAACCGCGAGAACGTCTACAAGGACTTTGGCTTTGACCAGTTCCTGTCCATCAACGACTTCCAGGGAGCCGATACCCTGCGCGGCATGGTGACCGACCAGGCTACCTACGACAAGATTCTTGAGCTGCTCGACCAGAACGCCGATCCGCAGTTTATCTTCGACGTGACCATGCAGAACCACTCGGGCTACGACACGGGCCTGCTGCCGGTCGACAAGCAGATGCACCTGAACATCGACACGACCGACCTGGACGCCAAGACCGTCGAGGACGGCACGCTCTCCGATGTCGACGAGTATGTCTCGTGCATCGAGCAGTCCGACCAGGCGCTGCGCTACTTCCTTAACGCCTTAAGCAAGCTCGACCGCAAGGTGGTCGTGGTGTTCTGGGGCGACCATCAGCCGTTCTTCCCGTCCAAGTTCAATGACAAGTGGTTTACCAACGAGGACGACGCCACGCACCAGGAGCGTCTGTGGCAGACCGACTACATCATCTGGGCCAACTACGACGTTGCCGGCTGCGACCAGACAAGCGAGGTCGACGACTTGTCCACCAACTACCTGTCCACGCAGCTTATGCAGTTGATCGGCGCACCGCTGTCCGACTACCAGAAGGCGCACATGACGCTGCGCAAGTCGCTGCCCGCCATCAACTCGGTCGGCTACGAGGACGCCAGCCTGCGCTGGGCGCTCTCCTCCAACGTCACCGGTGACGACGCCGCTGCCGCAGCCGCCACCAAGGCGCGCGAGGATTACGCCAAGATGCAGTACTACGAGATGTTCCGCGACGGCAAGAACGTGTATACCGAGCACTTCCAGACCGAGGCCAACGAGACCGACCCCAACCTGGCACCGGGCACGACCAAGATCAAGTAGCGACACGTCTTAACTGGTTCGTCTGCCTGGCGGCGCGGAATGTAAGGTTCCCTGCTCGGACAGTCCTGCTCGCACGGAGAGCACATTAAGTGCTCTCCGGCTCGTGCGGAACTCGCGATGAACCTTACATTCCGCGTCGCCAGGCAGACGCCTCGGTGTTGAAGCGCGGCTTGTCATGAAAGCATCCGCAACATATATAAGTTGAAGGCCACATTAAGTGGCCTTCTTTATATTCGGAAAGTGTGTCCCGGAATCTGCCTTCGGAATGGGACGCAGTTTCCGCTTGAGGGCCTGTTGGGAAAGCGCATCCCACTTCAAGAGAAAATTCCGGGTCGCACTTTCCGCTAAGGCTCTCAACCGGAAAGTGCATCCCATTCCAAGCCTTAATTCCGGGACATAGTTTCCGGACAAGACATCAACCGGAAAGTGGGGACCACTCTGAGCGCCGATTCTGGGACACACTTTCCGAAACCCCGCCCATCCGGAAAGCCCGTCCCACTCCGTATACATCCAGGCATGAAATCATCAGCTTATTAGGCCTTCTATCAATAAAGAGACACCCTCCCGGGCGGCGGGCACGAAGTTCATCGCGAGTTCCGCACGCAAAGAAGACCACTTAATGTGGCCTTCGTCTTGCGCAGGACTGTAGAGCTGGGAACTTCGTGCCCGCCGCCCAGGAGGGCGTTGCGTTTAGAAGATGGACCTAGCGCTTGTTCCTCCGGGACAAGAGAAGCGCGGCTATAAAAGCGATGATGGCAAGCGCCAGCAACACCAAAAGCAAAGCGAGCGTGTTGTCGCCCGTTGCCGCCAGACCAAGCAAGCCGGGCTTCTTGCTGCCAGCAGGTTGTACGGGGATCTTCTCGCCATCGTCTTCGGCGGTGATTTCCCAGCGAATTGCCTTGTTTGCGTCGGCAAGCTCGTTGCCCACCGACGTCGGGACACTTAGTTGCAAATTGAGTACCGTGCTGCCATCGCTCGTAAACGTTGCGACCTGCGTGGGATAGGCAAACACGCTGCCCGGCGTTCCCGTCTGGAGCCAACCGGCAGACGCATCGGCCGCCGACGCCGTTAGGGTAATGGGCGACAGCAGATGTGCCGTCTCGTGATCGACAACAGCCCGCACAAACACACGTACCTGGGACTTTACACCCGTGGCACGAACCCCAATCTGTTGCTCGCGTACATCGCCGGGCATTAGATCTTTAAAGGCTGGAAACAGATCGGGCTCCCCCGAGGAGTCCGTCGCTCCCGATACCGTTAGCTGGCGTGCATTTCCGTCATAGGCAATCGAGGGCGTATCGGCGAACGCACGGGCAGGAACGGCGAGCGCGACCACGCAGAAAATGGCCGCGACCACACAACGCAAGGAACGCGCAACGTCTTTGAAAATCGGTAAAGCCATGCTTACGCACCTCCGTGCGGCGGCACCAGCACGCCATCTTTGACCGTACAGTTCCATGCCTCGGTGACCGCATCGTCGGGCGTAGACTGAATCGCTTGGGTCGAGATGTCAACAACTAGGTTTTTACCATCTGCCTTCTTCTCGGACACGCCCTTGATGAGCACGCCCGTCTTGTCGAGCGGCGCAACAGGAGACGTCCAGTAGTAGAACCCGTCGGCCGAGCGAACCCAAGACGAGGCGCTGCCAGTAGTTGAGGCATTGGACACGTTGCCCCACACAATGGCGTAGTCGGTACCCTCGACCGGCTCATCCCACAGGCGCGCGCCATCCTGGTCCTGCCAGTAGATATCCACCGCAGCACGCAGGTATGCCGGAGCCGAGCCCTTGTTTGTAATCGTGACGTCACTCTTCACGTTGCCATTGAGCTTCTCGTCTACCGAGGGCGCCACCGAACCAAAGCCAAACTCGTTGACCAGCACGCCCGTAACCGAAAGCCACGCAAAGGTGCCGGCAACGCCAGCCAAAAGAAGAACGCCGACAAGGAGGGCAACGATCTGCTTGCGCTTACCCATCCTAGTCCTCCCTCCTTAGCGTGCCGTTTTCCCAAACATTCTTGGCACGCGAGCCACCATCGACCCATTTGTCCTTCGCGCGCGTGTTAACGCACGTCACCACGGCATCGCCTGCGCTCGAAGCAGACGAAATCGTCAGCTCGGCAGTTTTACCGGGCGCCTTGCCCGGCGTGCTCAGCTCGCCCCGGTAGCGCCATGCCCAAGCCGTATCTTCCTCGACGGTATAGATGCCCGCCGGAGCGGCGAACTGCACGCTGCCGACATACCAGGTCTCACCGTTTTCCGGCTGCTGCTTATCGACTTTCACCTCGACCATGTGCGTCTCGGCAGGAGAATCCTGCGACATCTTTCGCGTTACCTTAAAGCGGAACGTTTGCCCCATAGCGCTGGCATCGGTCGTCTTTTTAACGATCGTCAGCGCATGAGTCTGGGCAAAGTTGAACACGGCTTTGCCGGGGCCCTGATCGCCCTCGCCCGTCTTCTTGGACTCCAGACGGTTGGCCAGGTCGAACGAGCCGCCACCCGAACCCAGACTGTAGAGCGAGACAAACTTGCCGTTCACAGGCTTTTCCGCCGCAGAAACGCCCTCTGCACCAGGGCCGTAGCTTGCCTGCGTTACCGTAACGGTCAGTTGTGTTCCCATAAACGGCTCGGCAAAGCAGACCTTAAACGGCGCCTGGTCGGCACCGTCATCGACGGTGTTGGCGGCGGCGGGATCGAGCAGCCATTTAAGCTGCGCGGTCATGGTTACGGGTTTCGCGGGATCAGACGTATCGTTGGCAACCACGCGATACGTCACGGGATACAGGTCCATGTCGCCCTTGACTGGCTCGCCCTTGAACTCATCCCAAGACTTTGCAGTGCCATCGGCACCCACATATCGCCACTCCAAGAAGAGCTCGCGCTTATCGCCATTGGCAGCAGCCTGTTCATCGAGCAGCGCGACGATCTTGGAGTGGGCGTCCGGATCGTACGCCACGGATTTTTGCTCCATCACAGGATTGCCGTCGTTGTCGTAGAAAGGGTTGCCGCTCTCGTCCATTTTGGGAACATCGACCGTGTAGACAAAGCCAGGCTTACCGTCCTGCGCGCGCTCGTCGCCCGAGTCGACCGTCGCCGTAAAGATGACCGCCCCGTCGACGCTGTGATAGCGCACCTTATACGGCGTGACCTTGTACACCGCGGTATACGTCGCGCCCTTAAAGGGTTCACTACCCTCGAGGGGATACTTATCGTCTTCGGTCAACAGGGTGTATTTGCCATCGGGTTCATAGTCGCGCGACCAGCCGACAAAGTCGTACTTGGTGCCGTCAATGCCGACAACCTCAGCTGTAGCTCTTACTTCCAGCGAAATTTGATCGCCAGAGTCGGTGCGCGAAAGAGAACGCACGGAATCGGGGTTATCCAGATTGGCATCGATATTCGATTGGACAATTACCGCGCTGGCACGGTAGACCGGGTACAGCTCCATGGGGGCGTTAACCACAGTGTTTGTATTCACCATGGGAAGGCCGTCCGACCAAACGACATAACAGTTGCCGGATGCCGGTTTAGTTTCCGTCCAGCCTACGAAGGCATTGTATGCGTTCGTTGCATCATCGATGTCGCCAACGTTATACGTCGGCAGCGGGATGCCGTCCTTAAGGCTGCCGAGCGTATCGCCCTGCTGGGCTACCTTGCCATCCACATCTTTGGCATTGAGATGGTACACGACCGCCAACGGCGAATAGTACGCCACAAATGTATAGGCTCCGCCGGGTTCCACCTGATAGGAATACGAGTTATCGCCGTTAGGTTCGAGCTTTTTAACCTCACCGTTCGGGAGTTCGATTTCGACCTTATTCAGCTTGTATAACTCGCCGCCGGACTTGTATACCGTCGTTTCGATATCAGGAGTCACCGTTGCCGTGGCGGGATCGTTGTCCGCATTGAGATTAGGGGTGATGTCATACCTAGGAACATTCACCTCGGAAGTGCCATTAAAACCGGCGCGGTGCAGGTTGGTGGTGTAGTTGACGTCGAACTTTGCGTAGACGGGATAGGCATCCTGACACTTGGTGACCTTGAAGTCATCCGTCGCCAAGTATGGCGCCGCCTTTTCCGGATCGCTCGTCACATAGGGGTCGTTGGCGACATCATAGATATAGTTCCAGACGGGAGAATCCTTCTGGACCTCGGCGGTCGAAATCCAACCCAAGAACTTATATCTCGGATCCGGCTCGCCCTTAGGATTCCGCACGGCCATTTCAGTATCGGTCGGAGAAGACTCGAGGGTCAGGGGGCTCTCATACGATCCCTTCTCACCATCTTCTGGCTTTTCGGCCACTTTAACCGACTTATTAACATGCGGGTAGTAATACGTGAACGTCGGATCCGCCCCGTTCACCTTGGTCTGCAGCAAGTTACTCTCATAGCGCCGCGTGGCAGTCCTCACGACATTATCGCCCTTGTTGTAGAAATTAACGTCCGTGGTAATCATCGCGCGAACGTAGTACTTCTTATCTGTACGCACCATGCTCTCGATGGGATTTTTCACATATGTCCAATATTCACCATCGCGCTCAAGCGTCCAGAAATTCAGGCGATAGCGATCATTCACCGGTTTGACCGTTACGTTCAGCGAAGCCGAAGTCCAAGTATCGCTTAGCGTTGCAGCGCCTGGAAAATCGGTATCGGCATAGAGGTTTTTTAGAGTATCGGCTCCCGTATCGTTTTTAACGTTGTGCGAGTACGCGTTAAGGGGACTCACGACAAGGGTTTCCTTCGTGAAGCGTGTGCCACACGTTTCATAACTATCCTTTATACCGTGGTCAACATGCTCCGGGCCCCAGTGGACGACGTTTTCACGCACGAAGGTACTACCGACGTTTTCCTCAAAGGGCGTTTGATAGCGATTCCAAACGGAACAAAGTAGCTTGCTGTCCGTAAACTCATGGTTGGTATAAGCCCGAACGTAATAATCCACTCGGTACTCAAAGCGGGCGATGTAGGTATGCGGCGCGGTTAAATCGACATCGGTGGGGAGCGTATAGCTGGGATCGCGGCTTACGCGCACCTCAAGCGGGGCATCCTCGGTTCCCTTGTTTTCATACCAACCCAGGAAACGGTAGCCGTCGGGCAGCGCACCGTCCTCTGATAAAGGCTTGTTGTCCACGTCGCACACCCGCACCGTGTACACACCGGTGCCATCCTCGGCAGTCTCAACCTTAACGTCAGTTTTGCCCACACCATCGCGCCGAGTCTGATCGTCGATTGCATCCTGCTCATTGCCCTCAAACACCGTCATGATGTTCGACACATAGTCGGTGTACACCGGATAAAAATCGGTAGGGCCAAGCACAGTGATCTCAGCGCCGGCAGGATAGAACGCACCGGCGTTTTTTAGCTCGGCAAGCTTAGGCGAGGTGATGGCCGCGTAACCGCCATGCATCCCGGCCTCGCCGCTCGGCTGCGTCGTCCAACCAATAAAGGTGGCGCTGGCAGATAGAGTGCCGCGGTCCGCAGGGGCAACCGGCGTTAAACCGACACCATAGCGGTACCAATCCGTCGACTTGTCGTGCGCCTCGCCGCTCTGCCACGAGAGCATCTCACCCTTGACGTTATAGAACAGCACCTGCGCCTCGTACGAAGCAATAAAGAGGTCGTTGCCCTTAAAGGCCTCGGCCCCCTTCGCGTTATCGGCAGTATAGGTCGACGTTTTGTCGTTTGCCTCGTTCTTCTGGACCTGCTTGCCAGCAGCCACAGCATCGGCATCGGTCTTGCCGTCAAACCAGCTGTTGTCTTGTCCAATTCGGTTCACACGCACATCGGGCTCGCGGAACCAGCCCATAAAGCGGTAGCCGCCGTTCGCCTCGCTCAGCCCCGCGGGCTTTGCGGAGGTTTCCTGCCTGAACGTTACCGACGTATCGCCCTGGGCCAAGCCCTGGGCCGTTCCCGCCAGCACGGCGCTCACGGCAAAGGCGTACGGATCCGAGGTCTTCTGATCAATACCGAGTTTGGTCGCCTCGATTGTCGCGGTGCCCGCACCGGGAAAATCGATCGTCGCCTTAACGCTCTGGCCATGCACGGGGATATTCAGTCTGTAGTCCATCACCCACTCGTTGGCATGCGAACCGCCCAGGGCCTCATCGTTAGCGGTCGAGCGCATGGTGCCGGCACAGAAGTCGTAGTCGTGCTCCTCCCACAGCTCGCGCGTGGCGTAGCGCCCGTCGTCCCACGGGCCGTAACCGTCGCCCTTGGTGGTACCGTCGCCGCCAAAAGAGGGGATCTTCTTCTCAGCCGCGGTACCCTGGCTGCTGCCGTTTAGGCTCACGCTCGGCTTAAAGTAGCATTCGGTAACCGTGGCGTCACCCTTGTTGGCGCGCGCAGCAATACCGCCCAGGTTCACATCGTTTTGAATGATGGGGATCACGGCGATGGGATTGTACTGACGCGAGCTCAAGTCACCCGCAAAATGGCTGCGAACGAGCTCGTTGCCCTCGGCCGTCAGAGTACGACCCGCCAGGCCACCCGTCCATGCGCGCGTCACGGAGACAACGCCCACGTACGACGCGGCATAGCTGTAGCACTGCGCCGTCGAGAAGCAGTCGATGATCTTGGCGTCACCTGCCATGCAGCCCACAAAGCCCGAGGCGTACACGTTGTTGCCGCCCAGAGCGCCAACAGCCACGTCGTACTTATTGGTGACGTCGGTCATGCCATTCGCGGCAATCGAGCCGTCCTTCTTGCGCGTAGGTGTAACGCGGCAGTACTCAATCGTCGAATTTGTAACATAGCCGGCAAACGCCGCCATATACAGACCCTCACCGCCGAGCGCCTGCACGCCCGAGGTCGTATTGTTGACGGCACGGCCGCCACGGACCTCGCAGTTGTAGAGGGTGCAGCCGTCGAGCTCGCCGGCGATGAGACCGCCCTCAAAGCCTGCGTTGGTAATGAGGTTGAGAGCATTGTTGGCGCAGGTCACGTGCAGCGTGCTCTCCATGACCATAACGTTTTCGAAGCGCGTTTTGACGGCCTTGCCCACGATAATGCCACCGCGGAAGTCCGCCCACACGTTGGCGTCCTTGACCAGGAAGTTTTTGATGGTGGCACCGTTGGTCTCGGCAAAAAATCCCGTATCGCGCTCGGGGTCAAAAGCGTCTTTATCGTAGTTCAGGCCCTCAACGGTGTGGTTTTGACCATCGAACACGCCCTTAAACGGATGCTCCTTGTTGCCAAACGACAGATGCTTAACGGTGTGCGAGACAATGGTCTTCATGTCGTCATCATTAAGCACGATATCGTTATCGAGATAAACGCGCCAGCCGGACGTATCGCGCTCACGCGAAAGCGCCACGTACACCAAAAAGTCGTTCGCGTTTTTGATGTGGTATTCGTTTGTGTTCTCGGGCGCATCCTCGGCATGCACCGCCATCGGCAGCGCCATTACACAACAAAGGGCAATCGCCGCGACGGCAACTAGCCTGCTAAGCACGCCCCGGTTCATGTTCTTGATCTTCATAGGCTAGTTCGCCTCCGGCCAACCCACAACGTCAAGTACGTCGAGGGCGGTATCGCTTGTCTGCTGGTTTTTGGCCTGCACGGCCTGAACATCGATATCGAGCTTGAATGTGCCGCCGCGCGCGGCATCGTGGTAGTCGCCCACAAAGCGCAGCGAGTCCATGAGGCTTTCCGTCATGGCGCCGGGGTCGAGCGTGCCGCCACGCCCGGCCAATCCGCGGTAGTAGCACCACCCATCGCCGCCATCGATCCACGGGGACCCCTCGCCCGCGTTCACATGAAACGCAACGCTGCCCGAAGCATCCGCGCTCGAACCGTCGGGCGCCACCGACGTCATGCGCAGACGCGCGCGAACGTACTCAGGCTGCGTGCCAGCGTTCTCCACGCGCACAATGCGGCTGATGTCAGAACCCCCGGCCTTGGTGTCGGGATAGTCCCCGTGCTCGTTGGGCTCAAACGGAATCTCCTCGCCCTGCTCGTTGAGGGTGTATTCGCAGACTCGTACCTTCACGCTGCCAAACGATAGAACGTTGTTCGCCGGAACCATATCAACGGTAAAAGCCAGCGTGCCGCACAGGCACGCCAGGGCCAACAGCGCCATCGCGGCAAGCGCCAAGGTGCGTTTCTGATTGTCGGAAAGATTATTGAGCATTATGTTCGCCAGTCGTCGATAAAGGGGGACCGAGATCCCGGCCCGAAAATGGGGATGGGGAGCGGGCCGGGATCTCGGTGGGGGGGTGGGGTTACTGCTTGGTCTGAGCCCAGGCCTTGGCCTGAGCAACGGCGTTGTCCGCTGCGTTGGTGGCGCCATCAGCCTGATCAGCACCGAAAATAAAGGCGGAGACAGTAATCTCAGGCTTAACGCCATCACCCGAGACAACGTCATCGCTCTTCATTGCACCGGGGATCATCACCTGGCTAAAGAGCTCGCCAGTGTAGACATCCTTAGCTGCTTCCTTGGCACCCAAGGCGACGGGACCGTTCTCGGCACCCTTGGCGTACATGAACAGACCGCTTACGTACTGTCCCTCGGTGCCGTTCGTCGTCACCTGTTCAGCAGAAACCGGCTTCCAGTTCGCGTTGAGCGTAAAGTAAGGAGTGCTCGCAAGACCTGCACTATTCTTGACCACGGCGTTCTTTACATAGATGAACACAAAAGCGTCATCGGAACCGTTTTTAATACCAACGTTCGGGTTCTTGCCCATCGAAGAGCCCGGAATCATCTTGTGCTCCGCGCTGGGGTCCCACTTGGTCTCGAACAGATAGGCACCGCCACCAGCCTCCGTGCCAGGCTGCTCGGGGTTTTCCGGATCAGGCTTCTTATCGGGAGCCTCGATTTTTCCAATCGTAAACACGTTGTGCAGGTCGGCAGTAGCCGTCAGCCATGCATAGGTACCCACGCCGGCGGCCAGCACCAACAGCAACAGGGCGGCAATGATGCCGTAGCGCTTTTTCTTCTTGTTTTCCATCGTTCTCTTCCTTTCGAGAATCGTTTTCCCCGGCAACGGCCCCTACCGCCGCCGACGCTTTTCCCTGCCGCTATGAACGCCGCTCCCTCGCATGCACGCGGGTATGCTTGCCCGCAGGCTCGTCGGGAACCATCCGATCGAGCACTATCGACGCCGCGATCAGCAGCGCCAGAACGGCCACCACAACAAGCAAACCGGGCATCGTCGTGCAATATGCGTTGACGAAGCCCAGGTAAGGGACACAAAAAGAAACAGTGCCGATAACACTCGAAAAAGGCGTCTGCTCGGCATCGTGCATGATGCTTCCGTCTGCATTTTTGTTCGCAATTCCCTGCGTGCCGATCATCTGCGCCACAGGGTCGATCTCGTACACCTGGTGCGTCACCACGGCACCGTCCGATCGGTAAAAGGTTGCATTGTCACCCACGGCAATATCCACTGGCTCAACCTGGCGAACAAACACCATGGAGCCAACGGGAAGCTCGGGTTCCATAGAGCCCGAGAGCACAGCAAAGGGCATGTATCCAAATGCACGAGGAACAAAAGAAACAACGGCAAGGGCTATGACAAGCGCGAACGCCAAGCTACTAAAAAGTGCAATAAATCGTTTGAGTCTACGCGCCGTCAAAGTGATAATTCATCCCCCTTGAGGACCTATTCGACCCATCCAAAGGTCAGCAAGTTTCAACAGGAACCGCAAGGCGCTTGAAAAGTGAGTCCGAAATAAGCCAATTTGGAATCTTTTCGTAATAAAAACATAGCGATGTGCTACACATTTTTCAATGTTTTGTCGCCAAATGCTACCTATTTTGGCGTAAGTGGTCATTTATCCCCAAATTAGTCTGTTCTATCCAATATCTGTGACTAACCCCCTACGCAACTTCCCCATAGAGGGATCGATTTTTTGTGAAACTAAAATAATGGTACCCCCCCCCCACATTAAAAGAAACTACTGGAAGTGCCATTTATTTCCGACCCCCTTTTACCGGAGTTTTATGACGGCCCCATGTAGTTCGCAGCCCATAATCCTCTGAGAACTGTGTCCCAGAATTCCCGTCCGGAGTGGGATGCGGCTTCCGCTTGTGGCCCCGTTGGGAAACCACATCCCACTCCGATCACAAATTCCGGGTCGCACTTTCCGCCAAGACCCTCAACGGGAAACCGCATCCCATTCCAAAGGCAAATTCCGGGACGCAGCTTCCGCAACCCCACCCATCCGGAAATCCCATCCCACTCCGCACACATCCGGGCATAGAACAATCAGCTTATTAGGCCTTCCATCAATAAAGGGGCGCCCTCGTGTCACGAAAAAAGCCTCGAGAACTTCGAGGCTTTCACATTTGTATTGTTTTGCACGAAGGACCACGAACGGCGAAGCTACTCTCCCAGCACGGCCTTCTTGGCGGCTGCAGCCATGTTGTCCAGGTCTTCCTTGGTGGGATGGTCCTTCGTGGCAACCCAGTTGTCGAGCAGCATCTTAAATCGGGCGTTGTCGGGATCTTGCTCGAGCATGGCCTCGTAGCGCTGCTTAACCGCGGGACCCATCTTGCCCTGGCACATCGCCCAGCCCGCAAGCTCGGCATCCTCGGCCAGATTGGAAGTTACGCGGTCGACAATCTGCTGGTAATAGCTCTGGTCGGCCCCAAAGCCGCAGGTGCCAAACAGGAACACGCGCTTGCCGTGCAAGGCAGAGAGCAGCGCCGCGACCGAAGGCGTGCACGCGCCCTTGTCGCACCAAAAACCGACGAGCACCGTGTCGGCCGCGCAGGCGCCCTGCGCCTCGAGCGCAACCTGATCTGCATCCGCATCGTCGCTCAACGCCGCGGCATGGACAAACTCAACGCCCGCAGCCTGCAGAGCGCGCTTGATCGCGCCCGAAACCATCCTGGTATTACCGCTCTTGCTGTTAACCACCAAAGCGCACGTCATAGTCACGCTGCCTCGTTTCCCCCAAAACTATAGCCACTAATGCATTTTATTAAAAGCATATCTTAGTACTATCGACGCAGATGTAAACCATCTGCCGCTAATCGGCAGCCCCTACTGGGCCCTACTGGGCAAACTGGCTACGATAAAGCTCGGCATAGAAGCCGCCTGCCGCTAGCAGCTCGTCATGCGTGCCGTGCTCGATAATCTGGCCGTCGCGCATGACCAGAATGCAATCGGCGTTTCGAATCGTCGACAGACGGTGCGCCACGACAAAGCTCGTGCGACCGGCCATGAGCTCGTCGAATGCCGCCTGCACCTGCAGCTCGGTACGCGTATCGATGCTCGACGTCGCCTCGTCCAGCAGCAGAATCGCCGGATCGGTGAGCATGACGCGCGCGATGCACAGCAGCTGTTTTTGACCTTGGCTAAACGTGCCGCCGTCCTCGCCGATCACCGTATCGTAGCCGCCTGGCAGCTGCACGATAAACTTGTGCGCGTGCGCGCGCTTGGCGGCCTCGACAATCTGCTCGCGCGTGGCATCGGGGCAACCGTAGGCAATGTTTTCGGCCACCGTGCCCTCGAACAGCCAGGTGTCCTGCAGCACCATGCCATAGGCGCGGCGCAGGCTCGCGCGCGTGTAGTCACGCGAGGAGCGACCATCGACCGCGATGCGCCCAGCATCGATATCGTAAAAGCGCAGCAGCAGATTGATGAGCGTCGTCTTGCCACAGCCCGTGGGACCGACGAGGGCAAAGCGCGTACCGGGTTTGGCCTCGATGCAGATATCCTGCAGCAGCTTGCGGTCGGGCACATAGCTAAAGTCCACGTGTTCAAAGGTCACCTCGCCCTGCGGGGCGACAAGCTCCACGGCATCCGCCGCGTCGGGCTCCTGCTCGCGCGCATCAAGCAACGCAAACATGCGGCGCGCCGAGGCGTACGCCGTCTGGATTTGCGTAATAACGTTGGTGACCTCGTTGAACGGCTTAGTGTACTGGTTGGCGTAGGACAGGAAGACCTGCACGCCGCCCACCGTAAGCGCCGCGGGCACGCCCGCGATCACGCCCGCGCAGCCGATCACAGCGACCACGGCATAGATGATGTTATTGATAAAGCGCGTGCCGGGGTTAGAAAGCGAGCCCATAAACTGCGCGCGCTCACCTGCCGTATAGAGCTCGGCGTTAAGGGCATCAAAGCGCTGCTGAGCGTTCGGGCCATAGGCAAACGCATCCACCAGTTTCTGCTCGCCCACGTACTCCTCAATATGACCGCCAAGCTGGCCTTGGATGCGCTGCTGTGCCGTAAAGCTCTTATTGGAAAGCTTGGCGATGGCACCGGCCGCAAAGATGGAAAGCGGCGTGACGAGCACCACCACAAGCGTCATGATCAGGTTGATGGAGAGCATAAACGCGAGCGTGCCCACGATGGTAATAACGCCGGTAAAGAGCTGCGTGAAGCCCTGCAGCAGACCGTCGCCCACCTGATCGACGTCGTTGACCACGCGGCTCATGAGGTCGCCGTGGGCATGGCTGTCGATAAAGCTGAGCGGCATGCGGCTGAGCTTGTCGCTCGCCTCCACGCGCATGTCGCGCACCGTCTCGTAGGACAAGCGGTTAACGCAATAGCCCTGCAGCCACTGGAAAGCCGCAGCACCTACGACGACAATCGCGAGCTTGGTGACAAGCGGCAGCAGCGCATCGAAGTCCACCTGCCCGGCGGCGACGATCAGGTCGATGCCCTCGCCGATGAGAATAGGTGTGTAGAGCTGCAAGATCACCGAGATGGCAGCGCTCACAAACGACGCCGCAAACGAAATGCGGTGCGGGCGAACATAGCCCAGCAGGCGGCGGGTCACCGCGCCCACGGGATAGCGCTCGGGGTCGCCGGGCTGGCGCGGGCCGTCCCCCAGGTCGTTGAGGCTATCGTTGCCAGACACGTTGGCGGTCATCGTGGCGACCGAGCCGGAAGAAGTGTACGGGTTCATTTAGCAGCTCTCCTTTGCGCAAGTGGATGCCAGGGCGCATGCGGCGCCTGGGGTGGACGTGGACGTCGCGCTCCCCTGCTGACCCTCGAGCTCCTCACGACGAAGCTGCGACTGGCAAATCTCGCGATAGAGCCGGCAGGTCGCGTACAGCTCATCGTGCGTGCCCAGGCCCGCGACCGAACCGTGGTCGAGCACGCAGATCATGTCGGCATCGCGCACGGTCGAGACGCGCTGGCTCACGATGACGGTCGTCAGCGGCAGCCCGCCCTCGGCGGCACCGCGCACGCTGCGCTCGCGGATGGCATGGCGAAGCGCCGCGTCGGTCTTAAAGTCGAGCGCCGAGGCGGAGTCATCCATGATTAGGACCTGTGGAGAGCCCACCAGGGCACGTGCGATGGTCAGGCGCTGGCGCTGGCCACCGCTAAAGTTCTTGCCGCCCGCCTCGACCGGGGCATCCAGGCCTTGGGGCTTGTTGCGCACGAATTCGCTGGCCTGCGCCATATCGAGCGCCGCCCAAAGCTCCTCGTCAGTCGCCGCCTCGTCGCGCCAGGTCAGGTTACTGCGGATGGTGCCGCTCACCAGCGACGCACGCTGTGGGACAGTCGCTACCACATGGCGCAGCTGGTCGAGCGGCCAGGCGCGCACATCGGCGCCCATCACGCTCACGCTGCCGACGCCCGCATCGTACAGGCGCGGGATAAGCGAGACGAGCGTGGACTTGCCGCTGCCCGTGCCGCCGATAATGCCGAGTGTTTTGCCCAGCGGGAGTTCCAGCGTCACATCGTTGACAGCATTGGCCGCGCCGGCACCAAACGAGAAGCTCGCATGGTCAAAGCTCAGCGCGGGGGCCAGGGCGGCATTGCCCGTCGCGCCCGGCTTGGGCAGCGCAACCGGCTGGTTGCCCTCGTCAGCGATGCTCGGATCGCAGTTGAGCACCTCGTTGAGACGCGACGCACTGGCGCTCGCCTTGGTAAAGACCACGACCAGGTTGGCGACATACACGATGGAGGTGAGGGTCTGCGTCATGTAGTTCACAAACGCCATAACCTGGCCCTGCGTGAGCTCGCCCACGTTGACCTGGATGCCGCCCACCCACAGGATGGCGCACACGCCCAGGTTCATCACCAAAAACGTAACGGGGTTAAGGATCGACGAGAGCTTGCCCACCGCGATGGCGGTATGGGCCTGGTCATCGGCGGCCTGGGCAAAGCGCTCGCGCTCGTGGTCCTCGCGCACAAAGGCGCGAACCACGCGGGCGCCCGAAAGGCCCTCGCGGCAAATGAGCGCAATGCGGTCGAGCTTTGCCTGCAGCTGCTTGTAGTACGGAATGCAGCGTGCCATGACAAACCAAAACACCAGGCCGATGGCGGGCGTGCAAATCAAAAAGATCATGCCGAGCTTAAGGTCGATGGCAAGGGCCGCGCACATAGAGCCCACCGCCAAGAAGGGCCAGCGGATGAGCATGCGCACGCCCAGCGCCACGGCAAGCTGCACCTGGTTGACGTCGTTGGTGATGCGGGTGATAAGCGACGGCGTGCCAAAGCGGTCGAGCTCGGCATAGCTCAGCTTGTTGATGTGCTCGTAGAGCGCACCACGGATATCGGTGCCCATGCCCTGCGAGGTGAGCGCCGCCATCTTTTGGCAGACGAGCGTAAACGAGATGCCGATCACAGCCATGGCGCCAAGTACCATGCCGTAGTGGATAACGGCGTTCACATCGTGCGCGCCGATGCCGCGATCGATCATCTGGGCAATCACCAGCGGCGTCAGCAGGTCAAAGATCACTTCGATCAACTTGCACGCAGGGCCGATCACCATATATCGGCGAAACTTACCACCAAAACGCCTGAGCAGCTCAATCATAAAAAGGCGCTCCCTATCATCATTCACACTCAATTCGAATCATGATAGTACGGTGAGCCCAAATGAAGCGTAAACAACTCGTCATTTCTAATGGCGTTCGGTTTCCAAAGAAGCGGAGAGGCACGTGCACACCCAGCCAGTGTCGGGTCGACCACTTGGTATACTTACATTAGTGCTACCAGCCGAGCCGCCGACCCTTGAAATGAGGTGCCGAGATGAACGGCATTCTCGCAAGAAGAGCAAGACGAGCAACTGTGGGCATCGCCCTTTCCGCGGCGCTTGTCGCGGGAATCGCCCCCCCCCGTAACGGCGATCGCGGCAGAAACCAGTTCCCCCACCGGTGCAGTTGCCTTGCAGACGGAAGATGCGGCCGCCGCAAAAGACAAAGCGTATGCAGCCATGCAGGAAGCGCTCAAAACCCTCGAGGCCGCAAAAGACGCCGCAAGTCCCGAGAAACTTGCGGAAATCGATGATGACATTGCCGCATTTCAAGAGATCTACGACATGGTGGTGACGGAAGCCGCCAAACGGAGGGAACCCCTTCCCGCCATGCAAGCGAACGTCGATGCAGCCCAAGCCAAATACGATGAGGCCCACAACCGGACAAGCGGCCTTCAGGCAGAATTAAATAAGGCAATCGACGACGGAGCTTCTAACGAAACTATTAAGCAGTTGCGAAGTGAGATCATGTCGGCAGAAAGGCGAGAAAAATCTTGTGAAGATGATCTTCACCACTGCCAACGCCGGCTCGAAAGCCAGGAAAGACAGGTTCAGTATTTCGAAAGTGAGGCAGAGGAAGCCAAAGCCCACATCGATGAGGACGTAGCCAAGCGAGATGCGCTCCTCGGCGATTTGGAAAAGGCGCAAGCGGCCTATGACGACGCCTGCAAGGCATACGAAGAGGCGAAAGCCGCGGCAGACAAGGCCGCCTCGCCCGAGATAGCGAAACCGACCGAGACGACGCCTCCCTCCAACTCGGCGCAACCCGCCGAACCGGCACCGCCCGCCAGCTCGCCCGCGACCGGCAAAGGCGCCACGCCGAGCTCCACCAAGCAAGCGAACGCGAGCAGCGGCAAGCCCGGCAAGCTCGCAAACACGGGCGACACTGCACCGAGCGCAATCGCACTCGCAGCAGTCGCCGCCGCAGGCCTCGGAATAAACGCCACGGCTACACGCCGCATCAAGAACTCAAAATAGCTGCCAGCGGTTATTGTCTTCGCCAATCCACAAGCCCAGAGACAAAAAGAGGCCCGTTTCCCCAACCCAGAGAAACGGACCTCTTTACTTGTAAAAACAAATGGTAATGCCACTGTCTCTTGAAGCACATCGCCACCGCGCTCCAAACAACGCCAGCGAGCAGCATTCCTTAAGGGATAGATTTAATTAGGCTAACGCGCCTTTACGGGTGATTTTTGGACGAAGTGGTCCCGGTGCCGGTGGGCTGTTTGGTAGTCGAGCGATCCCGCAGGCAAAGCCGAGGACCAGCGAGGCACCAAACAGCCCGCCGACACCGGGACCGCATCGCGGCACCAAAAAAGCGCCCGTGCGCTCGATGGATTCGGATGCCCGACAGAGGCTCCTTATGGCTGCTTCCTTCCGGACCTGACCAGATTCGGAACATGTCGTCATCCGAACCCATCGAACGCGCTAGGCGCTCGATATATATTACCTGCTCCCGCCCGATGGGGCAAGACAGCTAATTTGGGACGAGGCTTTTTTGACTACTTTTTGACTGGGGACATCAGGGTGACGAAAGTAGCCAAGAAAGCCCCGTCCCAAAAAGACTGATCTGGTGCTGCGCCACGAAAAGGGCCTATCTACTACGTTTTGGTCGCAGGGGTCGACCATAGCCGACTTTTTCGGAAATCGGCAAGCTCTCTACCTGCGGTTTTGTTTTTGCAAATTCCGGGATGGTCGAGGGTGGCCGGCTTAACGTAGTAGATGGTCGCATTTCGTGGCAAACGGTCCGACCCAAGACCCAAGGCAGCCAACCTCGAATGGCCATTCTCAAAGTTGCGGTGGAATACGGACTGAATTGGCCCCTTAAAGGCAAAAACACTCCGTATTTCACCGCAAGTTATTGGGGGGATGGGTTTTAGAGGCGAGCGAGGTCATAGGCTCGGGCAGCCGCCTCGCCGGCGCAGATGAGGTTGGTTGCGGCTTCTTGCGGATCGAGTGCCCGCTCCAGGTCCATGGGCTTGCGACAGATCGGCAGTACAAGGTCGATGCCCTGCTCGTACACCGCATCCAGGTTGTCGGCACGACCGCCCACGACGGCGACCATCGGCTTGCCATAGCGCTTCGCACGGCGGGCCACGCCCACCGGCGCTTTGCCGGCGGCGGATTGCTCGTCCATATTGCCCTCGCCCGTTATGACCAGATCGACATCCCGCACGCGCTCGTCAAATCCCACGAGATCGAGCACCGTCTCCACGCCCGAACGCAGCTCCGCACAGAGCGCCAGCAACGCCGCGCCCAAGCCACCGGCAGCGCCCGCGCCGGGCACGCCGAGCACCGAGCCAAATGTCCGTGCGCCCTCGGGTGCGCGCAACAACCCCTGGGCCCGAGCCTCGACAATTGCCGTATCGAGCAGGCGGCCGTAGCCGACCATCCAGCTGTCGTACTTACCCAGCGCCTCGGCATCATCCGCCGGCAGACCCTTCTGTCCACCGAACACTGCCAGCGCACCGCGACGCCCTACGAGCGGATTCTCGACATCCGATAGCACAACGATACGAGCGCCATCCAAAGCCTGCAGCGCTGGCGCCAAATCAACGCTCGCCACCTGCTCAAGGCCGGCAAGACCGGGGGCGACATCGCAGCCCCGATCATCGACCACACGCGCGCCCAGCGCCTGCAGCATGCCGGCGCCACCGTCGTTGGTGGCGCTGCCGCCCAAGCCAATATAGATAGTCTTTGCCCCGGCACGAACCGCACGGAGCATCAGCTCGCCCACGCCATAGGTCGAAGCCGCAAGCGCCGCCGATTCCGTGCAGGGTGAATACCCAATACCCGCCGCCTCGGCCATCTCAATTACAGCCGACTCGTGCTCGCCGTCCACCAGCATCCGGGCAGACACGCGGTCGCCCAAGGGGCCTGCGACATCGCAGGTCACAAGCTCGCCACCGCATGCGGCGATGGCATCGAGCGTTCCCTCGCCACCATCTGCCAGCGGCAATGTGCGCACCTCGGCATCGGGCCAAACGCGGCGCACGCCTTCGGCAACCGCCGCCTCCGCCTGCGCGCTCGAAACGCTGCCCTTAAAGGAATCGATCGCCAACAGCACACGGCGGGGCCGGCGGCGCGCGGCACCAAAATCGACCGCCTCAACGGCAATATCTTCGGCACACACGAGCGCCTCGGCATGAGCGGCATGCGCCTCAAGATCGGCCCCGCAACCGCAGTCAGCACCATCGGTGCCACGCAGCCCACTAAAATAGCTGCTCAGCACCTCACGACACTCGTCTGCCAGCACGCCAGCCGTCACGTTAAACCGATGATTCAGGCGCGAGTCGGCATTCAAATCGTATAGGGATCCCAACGCGCCCGCCTTGGCGTCGCTCGCGCCATACACGCAGCGCCCCACGCGCGCGTTGACCATAAGGCCCGCACACATGCAGCAGGGCTCGAGCGTCACGTAGACCGTGCAATCGGAAAGGCGCCAGCGACCGAGCGACCGAGCGGCAGCGCACAGGGCCGCGAACTCTGCATGCGCCGAAGGGTCCTGATCGAGCTCGCGACGATTATGCGCCCGCGCGACAATCTCACCCGCGCGCACCACCACAGCGCCAATGGGCACCTCGCCCACCGCCGCGGCGGCGCGCGCCTCCGCCAACGCCTCGCGCATGAACTTCTCGTCGATTTCGGTGCTCGTCATCGTTCGCCTTCCCTGTTGCAAATTCAAAACGATGCTATCATTACGACTCACGGAGAGATGGCAGAGCGGTTGAATGCGGCGGTCTTGAAAACCGTTGAGCGCGAGAGCGTTCCGGGGGTTCGAATCCCCCTCTCTCCGCCACTTTTAGTGATGCACCGGTGTCATGGTCCGCTCAAACAGCGCATCGACCACGTCAGCCATCTCGGGTCGACGCTCAAGATCGTGGCCCGATTCCCACCATATCGTGAAAAGTCGAATAATACCGCCGGCGACAAACTCAGACGTCGTCTCGAGTGACACGGGGGCCAGGGCATTCTCGGCAAGCACGTTCATCACACGCTCGCGGATGGAGCGGGCAATGCGGTCGCAGATAACGTTGGTCAGCATGCCCGACATGCTGCTTGCCAAAATGTTATCCATGAGCTGCTCGTGCGCCAGAATCAAATCCATGGCATCGTCCAAAATCGCGTGTCGAAGCGCGCGCACGTCCTCGGCAGACACTGCGCCGGCCTCATCGGGCTGTTTTTGCGGCAATCCCGACATGAGCTCATCGATATAAAAGGCAAAGTAATCGTTCTTGTCGCGAAAGTGCTTGTAGAACGTCGTGCGGCGAATCATGGCACGGTCGCACAGCATGGCAACCGTCAGGTCCTCAAAACGATGCTCCTCGAGAAGCTCGGTGAAGGCATCGAACAGGGCGCGGTAGGTTTTCTTAATGCGAAGGTCCACTGGTATCGCCATCCTCAGGGCAAAGACAACACTCGACAATCTGTCGCATATCTTACACCTGTACCTCGTGCGCTTTGTCCCGGTGCCAACCCCACCGAAAACATAACGCTTACCGGAAAGTTCGGCACGGCAAAACGTTGCGGGTATACTAGTAGCGTTATACCAACGGCAGCTGGCGCATGCCGCCGCGGCCATTCGAAACGGAGACATCATGATTACCGTCATCATCGGCATCGTTGTTGTCATTGTGATTGTCTGCGCCATCGCCGGCATCTACAACAACATGGTCACCAAGCGTAACCGCATCGATAACGCCTGGCAGAACATCGATACGCAGCTGCAGCGCCGCAACGACCTGATCCCCAACCTGGTCGAGACCGTCAAGGGCTACGCCAAGCACGAGCAGGAGACGCTCTCCGCCGTGATCAGCGCGCGTAACACCGCCGTCAAGGCCACTACGCCCGAGGCCAAGATGGAAGCCGACAACGTGCTGACCGGTGCGCTGCGCCAGCTCTTTGCCGTAGCCGAGGCCTATCCCGACCTTAAGGCAAACACCAACTTTACGCAGCTGCAGGCATCACTCGAGGATACCGAGAACAAGATTAGCTATGCACGCCAGAGCTACAACGATTGCGTGCTCAGCTACAACAACGCCATTCAGACGTTCCCGGCTGTCATCTTTGCCGGCATCTTCCAGTTTAAGGAACGCCAGGGCTTCGAGGCCGCCGAAGCAGCCCGCCAGGCCCCGACCGTCAAGTTCTAGTAGTTTGGCAGCGCATCCTAAATCGGCTATATGCATAAACCGCCCCGTCGAATGCATACTTCGACGGGGCGGTTTCCTTTTTCGCGAAGGTCCCCCTCTAAGCGCCGTGCATTTTTAGGAGTATTCAACATAACCAAGGGCTTCGGGCGCTACGATAAATGCCAAAGACCGCGAATATCCCTGCAAATCAAACGCTGTCAGCCCATAACCCCGCCCATCATTCGTAGAAAACATCGAGAAATCCCGATTTTTTGCCCGAGGTCGGTATGCAGGGGCCTTCGGTTGCAGAATACTCGCAAAAATGCACGTCGCCATCACCCCCACATGGCGCGAACCAAAACAAAAGCGCGGCCTAAAAGGCCGCGCGCCATCTTTAATTCAGATCTATATTGCCCGTAACGGCAGCGCCGAGGTAACGCAGGCCCGAGGGCAACCTTCCTTTCCGGCGCACTCCGCAGGACGAAAGAACCTCCGCCGCACGAAGTGCGCTGCGGAGGTTCTTGCATGTCCGAGGACGCGCCGGAAAGGAAGGTTGCCCTCGGGCCGAACAGCTATGGCAGCTTACGCCACGGTATAGACCCAGTTGTGCTTATCTTCAACAGCACCAGACTGGATACCAGTCAGGGTCTCGCGGAGCTTCTTCATCACAGGGCCGATCTCGGTGTAGCCGGCCGGGAAGGTCACGGTCTCGTCGGCGCCATAGACCTTGTTGTCAATCTCGCCAACCGGAGAGATGACGGCAGCGGTGCCGCACAGGCCGCACTCGACAAAGGTACCGGCCTTGACCTCGGCCCACTCGACAGGGCGTTGGTCGACGGTAATGCCCAGGTCCTGAGCAACCTGAACGAGCGAACGACGGGTGATAGAGGGCAGGATGGAGTCGGTGTGCGACTGCGGGACGACAAGCGTGCCGTCCTCCTTCACGAACAGCACGTTGGCGCCGCCGGTCTCCTCGACATAGGTGCGGGACTCGGAGTCGAGATACAGGTTCTCGGCATAGCCCTCGCGATGGGCCTCCATCGTGGGCTTGAGGGACATGGCGTAGTTCAGGCCGGCCTTGATATTGCCGGTGCCGTGCGGTGCGGCGCGGTCATACTCGGAAACGCGCAGCTTGACGGGCTTGAGGCCACCCTTAAAGTACGGACCGACCGGGGTCACGAGAATGCGGAACGTGTACTCAGGAGCGGGAGCCACGCCGATCACGTCACCGGAGCCGATCATAAACGGACGCACGTACAGGGTCGCGCCGGAACCGAAGGGCGGAACCCAGGCGGCGTTGGCAGAAACGACCTGCTTGACGGCCTCAACGAACTTGTCCTTGGGGAACGGGGGCATCTCGAGGCGCTGCGCAGAGTTGTACATACGCTCGGCGTTCATGTCGGGACGGAAGCAGACGATGCTGCCATCCTCGGCGGTGTAGGCCTTCAGGCCCTCAAAGACCTCCTGGCAGTAATGGAAGATGCCGCCGCACTCGGAAACATGCAGGGTGTGGTCGGTGGTCAGGCCGCCCTCGTCCCACTCGCCATCCTTCCAATGAGCCTCGTAGCTGTAATCGGTTTTCATGTAGCCAAAGCCGAGGCTACCCCAATCGATATCCTTCTTCTCGACAGTCATATGTCGCTCCTTACATACACAGTTGCATACTCGCGAACCCGCACGCAAAGACCGAAGCCGACCGCGTCGCAACGTCGCACGCCCGGAGCGTAGAGCCGGACGGGACACGCGAACGGCATCAAAGCCGATGGCACGTCGATTCGCATGCACGAGATTGTACTCCCCGTACGCGTCTGATAAAACGCTTTTCTTTAACTAAGTAAAGTATTTTCATTTGACCGAAGCAGAAAGGCCCGCCACCGTAAAGGGTGACGGGCCTCAACGGCACGGTTTGCGCGCTGGCTCGAGCTACGCGTTCTTTTTGCCCAGCTTAGCCTTAACCAGACCGACCACGGTCGGGATGATCGACACGGCGACGATGCCGATAATCAGCAGCTCAAAGTGCTCCTGCACAAAGGGGATGCCGCCAAAGAAGTAACCCAGCAGCGTAAAGACCGTCGACCAGGTAATGCCGCCCAGCACGTTAAAGATGACAAAGTTGCGCCAGTGCATGCCGCCCATGCCGGCGATAAAGGGCACAAAGGTGCGGATAAACGGGAAGAAGCGACCCAGGAAGATGGCCAGGTGGCCCCACTTGTCCAAGAAGTCCTCGGACTTTTTGATGCGCTCGGGCGTCATGGCCTTGACCTTGCCCGAAGCGATAATCTTTTTGCCAAAGAAGTGACCGATCATAAAGTTGCACTGATCGCCCAGGATGGCTGCGGCCCATGCGGTGGCCAGAAGCGCCACGATGTTAAAGCCGCCGTTATGGGCAAAGAAGCCCGAGGCAAACAGCAGCGAATCACCGGGAAGGAACGGGAAGAACACCACGCCCGTCTCGATAAAGATGATCAGGAACACGCAGCCGTAGGCCATGAGCGGGCCGGCGGCGATCCAGCTGGCAATCGCGGTGCGCGGATCCTTAAGCAACTCGGCGATAAAATTGATGAAACCCATGAAGTAAAACCTCTCAGTTGTGGGCGCGGACACGTCCAAGTTGACCAGTATACGGTTGCGGCGCGAGCACGGGCCAAACCCCTCAAAAGTCTTACTTCATTACCAGCAAGTTTGCATAACTGACACCTGTCGCCCAAAGCAAAGCAAGATTGCCCTTCCTAATCCCTAGCGAATCGCTATACTTTATTGAACCGCATTGTCACGGCGCTGAGGGAGGGCGGCCGGTGAGCTTTATCAATACCATTCGCGAGGACATCAAGACCGTCCAGGCGCAAGACCCCGCTGCGCAAAACGGTCTGGTCATCTTCCTTTCCTATCCTGGCCTGCACGCCAAGTGGAACCACGTGCCCGAGCACTGGCTCTGGGAGCACGGCCATCGCTCGCTCGCCCGCGTGCTCTCGCAAATCACCCGCCACATCACCGGCGTCGAGATTCATCCCGCCGCGCAGATCGGCAAGCACTTCTTTATCGACCACGCCATGGGCGTCGTCATCGGCGAGACCACCATTGTGGGCGACAACTGCGTGCTCTATCAGGGCGTCACGCTCGGCGGTACCGGCAACGAGACCGGCAAGCGCCACCCCACCCTGGGCAACAACGTCACCGTGGGCACCGGTGCCAAAGTGCTCGGCAACATTCGCATTGGCAACAACGTCAAAATCGGCGGCAACTCGGTCGTCGTCAAGGACGTGCCCGACAACTGCACCGTCGTGGGCGTGCCCGGGCGCATCATCAAGCGCAACGGCTGCCGCGTGTTCGAGGAGAGTTTCGACGCCAAGCAGCATCGCGAGTACATGCCCGACGATGCCGCCGAGCAGAGCGCCCTCAACCGCCAGGGCATCAACGAAAACGCCCGTCGCGTCAAGGAACTCGAGCGAGAGGTGGCCGAGCTCAAAGCCCTCGTCGCCAAGCTCGTGGACGAGCGCTAGGGCCGCGGGCAACTGCCACAGCATTAACGCCAACACAAAAGGCGCGCCAGGGAATCCGCCCTCGGCGGGCCTTCTTCTCGATGTGACATGCGGAACTGTCCCTTTGTCACCTTAGGCGAACTGACTCAGATAGAGGTCGGCGTAGGCGCCCTCGGCAGCCAGCAGTTCCTTATGCGTGCCTTGCTCGATAATGTTGCCGTGATCCATGACCAGAATCAGGTCGGCATCCACGATCGTCGACAGGCGATGTGCGATCACAAAGCTCGTGCGCCCATGCATGAGCGCGTCCATGGCACGGCCGATGGCAAGCTCGGTGCGCGTATCCACGCTTGAGGTCGCCTCATCCAGAATGAGAATCGCCGGGTTGTTGAGCAGCACGCGCGCAATGGTCAGCAGCTGACGCTGGCCCTGGCTGATGCTTTCGGCATCATTGGCCACGCGCGTGTCGTAGCCCTGCGGCATGGTGCGCACAAAGAAGTCGACCTGCGCGGCGCGGGCGGCAGCCACGATCTCGTCGCGCGTTGCCTCGGGGCAGCCGTAGGCGATGTTTTCGGCAATCGTGCCGTCGAACAGCCAGGCGTCCTGCAGCACCATGCCAAACTGCTGACGTAACTCACCGCGGTTCATGAGGCGCGTATCCACACCGTCGAGCGTAATGCGGCCGCCGTCAATCTCGTAGAAGCGCATGAGCAGGTTGATGAGCGTGGTCTTACCCGCACCCGTGGTTCCCACCACCGCAATCTTCTGACCCGGTTCGGCGGTAAACGACACGTCGCGCATGAGCGGCTTTTCGGGCGTGTAGCCAAAGCGCACATGCTCAAAAGCGACGCGGCCCTCAACGCGACCCGGCAGCTTGGCGGCCTCGTCCGGCAGCGGATCGGCCTCCATCTCGGGCTCATCGAGCAGGTCGAACACGCGCTCCGCACTCGCCAGCGCGCTCTGCAGCGAGTTGAAGGTGAACGACAGCTGCGTCATGGGTTCGGACGCCTCGTAGATAAACTGGAAGAACGCCTGGAACACGCCGACGGTCATATGCCCGGCAACCAGCATGCTGCAGCCCACGAGCGCAATCACGATCTGCGCCAAACGGCCGATAAAGCGCACCGCAGGGCCGACGGCGTTAATCATAAAGTCGGCCTTGGTGCTCACGCGCGCCAGCTCCTTCGAAGCCTCGTGTACCTCGGCAGAGCTCTGGCGCTCGCGGTTAAACGCACGGATCACCAGACGGCCCGAATAGCCTTCCTCGACCGCACTCGTAATCTTGGACACCCACTCCTGGCGCTCGCCGGTCACGTCATGTGTGCGACGCGAGACCACTTTGGTCACCAGCAGCGACAACGTCGTAAAGAACAAAAAGACCAGCGTGAGCGGCACGCTAAACACGAACATCACGCTCACGGCGCCCACCACGGTACCGATCGACACCAGAAGCTGCAGCAAGCCGCGCTGCATGCTTTCGGACATCTTGTCCAGGTCGTTGGTCGCGCGGCTGACGACCTCGCCGGGACGATGCGCGTCAAAGTAGGCAAGCGGCAGACGGTTGAGCTTTTGTGCGATGCGGTTGCGTAGACGCAGGTTGAGACGCTCGGCAACGCTCGACATCAAAAAGCTCTGGAGTGCGTAGAACGAGGCGGCGGCGGTCCAGATCATAAAGTAGATGAAGATGGTCCTGCCGCAGTTCTCCCAGGTAATGCTGAAGGTAGTGTTGTTGGCAAACGCCACCTTCATGTGCCCCCACAGTTCATCGATCACGCGGGCGCTGTAGGCCGGCGCCGCGGTGTTAAAGATGGCATAGAACACGATGCTCGCGAACACGATATAGAAACGCCAATGGTCGCCGGCGGCCTCGCTCCACAGGCGGCGCACCGTCGCCCAGGTGTCGCGGGGCGTCTCGTCCTCGTCCTCGTCGTCAACGTCGCGCATGCGCTCTGCCTCGGCGCGGGCGCGCTCGTCCTCGGCGCGCTCGTTTTCCTCGTAGAGCGCCTGGCGGCGAGCCTCGCGCTCCGCCGCCTTGGCGGCTTCGTCCAGGCCGGGCGTGGCGCCCACCGCCTCGACTGTCTCTGCAACCGCGGCGTCATCGGCGATGCCCTGCTTCTTGAGCTCCTCGGTCATGCTACTCACCTCCCTTCATCTGCGATTCCGCGATAGCGCGGTACACCTCGCAGGTTTCCATGAGCTCGTCGTGCGTGCCCAGGCCCACGACCTCGCCGTCCTTGAGCACCACGATCTGATCGGCATGCAAAATAGTCGAAATGCGCTGGGCGATGATGAGCACCGCGGCATCGCACGTCTCGTCCTGCAGCGCATGGCGCAGTGCCGCATCGGTCTTAAAGTCCAGAGCCGAAAAGCTGTCGTCGAAGATATACAGGTCGGCGCGCTTCATGAGTGCGCGGGCAATCGCCAAACGCTGGCGCTGGCCGCCCGAGAAGTTCGTGCCGCCCTGGGCCACCGGCGTATCGAGCCCCTGGGGCTGGTCGAGCACAAAGGTGCTCTGGGCAACCTCCAGCGCATGGAGCATGTCAGCCTCGGTCGCGTCTTCGTTGCCAAAGCGCAGATTGCTTGCCACCGTACCCGAGAACAGCCATGCCTTCTGCGGCACATAGGCGATACGCCCGCGGATGTCGTCTTGCGAAAGGTCACGCAGATCGACGCCGTTCAGGCGAATGGCGCCCTTCGTGGCATCGTGGAAGCGAAGCAAGAGTTTGGCCACCGTTGACTTGCCCGAGCCCGTTGAGCCCACGATCGCGGTCGTCTGTCCGCGGCGGCAGGCAAAACTCAGGTTGCACAGGGTGTCCTCGTCGGCATCGTCAAAACGGAACGACATGTGGTCGAACACGGCCACCACGTCGGCGCCGTCTGCGGACTCAGGCGCCCCGTCGCCCAGCGTAGCCTTGCCGTCCACAATGCTCGGCTCGATTTCGAGCACCTGCTGCGCGCGGTTGAGACACGCCGCGGCGCGCGGGAGCGTCAGCACCACCATCTGCGCCATCATCACAAAGAACAGGATCAGGATCGCGTACTCCAGCACGGCCGAGATGCTGCCGATTTGCATGGCATGGACGCCCACGCGGTTGCCGCCCACCCACAGCACCGCCACCTCGGCGATGTTCATCAAAAAGAAGCTGGAGCTGTCGAGACCCACAAACAGGTGGTTGACTTTGATGGCGTTGGCGGCGTAGTCGCTGAACACCTCGTCCAGGCGCTGCTCCTCGTGGCGCTCCTTGTTAAATGCGCGGATGACGCGCACGCCCACGATGTTCTCGCGCAGCACCACGTTCATGCGGTCGATAAAGCTCTGAAGGCGCATAAAAATCGGCGCGGCGTTAGCCACCGTAAAGACCGCCGCCACCAGCACGATCGCAACGACCACGCCCAGCAGCGTGCCCATGGCAGGATCGATAAACCAGGCAAAGATGATGCCCGCGACGGCCAAGAACGGCACCGGCAGCACCAACTGAATCGTCTGCAGGATCGCTTGCTGGATCACGTTGATGTCGTTGAGCGAGCGCGTGATCATCGAACCCGTGCCAAAGCGCTCAAAGTCGCTGGCGGACAGCTCGAGCGACTTATCGTAGACGGCGTTGCGGATGTCGCAGGCCACATTGGCCGCCAGACGGGCCGAAAGATAACAGCCCAGCACCGCACCACCGCTGGCCATGCCGGTCGCGATGAGCATGTACAGACCGTTGCGCAAGATGTAATCGACGTCGCCCGTCGTGATGCCCGTGTTGACCATGTTCGCCAACATCGTGGGCACGAGCAGCGTACCGACGTTGTCGATTAGCAGCACCAGCAGCGTCACCGCGATCAGACCGCGGTACGGCCTCATAAACCTCATTAAGAGTCGCATGTCTCCCCCTCGCCCTTATCGGCAGCCTCGTTCTCGGCGGCAACTTGCCGTTTAAATGCCTCGCACTCTTCGTTAAGAACATGGGAGAACTTACCGACCAAGCGCATGATCTCGCGCTGTTCCCACGGCTCGAGCGCCTCGAATGCCTGCTGCTCGGCCTTTTGCGCCGGCAACGCGTAGCGCTTGGCAAACTGCATACCTTCTGCGGTCAGTCGCACAACCTTGTTCTTACGACTGCCCTCGGCAAACTCCAACGTCGCGAGCCCTCGCGCCCTAAGCGTCTTGATCGCCGAATTGATGGTCTGTTTGCTGTAGAACCATTCACTCGTCAGCCGACTCACGGCGATGCTGCCGTCCGCCGTGCTGGTGTCGACGAGCATCCAATAGGCGCAATCCGAAAGACCGCAGGTGCGCGAGAACTCCGAATAGATATGGTCGAGTCCATTGAGCATCCGGTCGAAATCGACCAGCGTAACCGCACTATTCATCTATCCCACCATTCGATTGTCCGAGTTTTGACCAATTTACATCTCTATATTAGTCCGAGTTTTGACTATCGTCAATAAGCTCGTTATATATGGTCAGGTCAACATAGGCATGTCGACAAAAAAGACCGCCGGCGCGGGGGCGGCGCCGGCGGTTGCGAGAGAATATCGATTGTTGGCTGTTACGCAGCGACGGCCTCGTAGACCGTGGCGCCCGAGAAGCTGTCGTGCAGGCTCTTGCCACAGATCCACGGCAGCTCGACGACCTCGCAGACCGTGTTGACCAGCTCGGAGCAGTCAGTAAAGTGGCCCTTGTCGTTGAGGGCCTCGCAATCCTGAACACGCCAATAGCCATCGGTGTGCGTGATGTAGTACTCGTGATCGTCAATCGTCACAAAAGCGCGCGTCTTGGAACGCAGCAGCTTCAGAAATCCTTCGAAGTCGGTCTCGACGACATCTCCAGCCTGGAACATGATGTTACCTCCTGGCCCGGCGCCACCACGGCGCATTGATAAACGTTGGTACTCCTTTAGTAAAACCTTTATCAGAGGTTATGCGTTCGTCATTTAGGCAAGTGGTAAAAAACCGCAGGGTAGACGGGATAAAACGTTTAACCATCCCATTTGTTTGTCACATTCTGAAGGTACTTTTATGCAAACCTACTTTCCCAATTGGGATCTACCCTTTTGGCCGGGCAATTGACCGTCTATCGTTTGAGCCCGACGGGTATGAACGGGGCATCTGCAACGCCACCGCAAGGAGACACCATGGAGACTATCGAAGCACTCATCCACCGCCGCAGCTGCCGCAAATACAGTGATCGTCCCGTCGAGGCCGAAAAGCTCGCACGCATTATCGAGGCCGGCCAGTATGCACCCAGTGGCATGGGGCGCCAGCCGGTGACGTTTGTCGCCGTCACCGACCCCACGACCGTTGAGCGCCTCTCGCAGCTCAACGCACAGGTCATGGGCAGCAACAGCGACCCCTTCTATGGCGCCAAGACCGTTGTGGTGGTACTGGTCGACCGCAGCGTGCCCACGCACCTGGAAGACGGATCGCTCGCCATGGGCAACCTGCTCAACGCCGCCTATGCACTGGGTGTCGACTCATGCTGGATTCACCGCGCGCATGAGGTCTTTGACTCGCCCGAGGGCCTGGAGCTGCTGGCCAGCTGGGGCCTGCCCGCCGACGGCAGCCTGCGCGGCGTCGGTCACTGCATTCTGGGCTATGCCGAAGACACGCTACCCGAGCCCAAACCCCGCCGCGACAACGTCGTCTACGTAAGGTAACCCAAGAGCGTCATAGGGGTAGCTAATTTGGGACGAGGCTATTTTAGCCACCCCACTCGCAACTTATCTTGCCGATGGAGTTGTCGTCGTTTCGTTCGTGTGGGTCGTTTCGGCGCCGTCGCCCTGTTCGCCCTCGTCCTTTTGAGCGTCGGCGATGGTGGAGGCCGCCGCAACGATACCGCGCTGGGGCGCGACGCCCGTCTGGGTCTGAGCGCCCTCGACAATTTCTGTGCCTGCATGCGCGAGCTCGGGCGATTTAAACATCGCGTCCAAGTTGGCACCGTCGCCGGCGTAGCCAAGCGCAGCGAGTGCGATGACGATCACTGCAACGACGACCGCGATCGGAACATAACGATGCCAACCAGCCGGATTGAGTCCGCTGCGACGAGCCGCCCCGCGGCTGATGTAGCCGAGCGTGCCGTCGTGCTTGAGCTTTGAACCCACCACGCGTTTGCGGTCCCACAGCGAGGACTCTGCCTGCATTGCCAAGCGGGCACCTGTCGAAGGATAGCCGTATTTAGTGCGCTTGAACGAGCCGTCAAACCCCGAGGCGTGTTTGCCCCACGTCACCGATGTTGTGCGTCGGTTAACCGGCGCGGCGCTCCGCCTTCTGCGGCTCGGTTTTGTAGTCTCAGCCATACGCCCCCGCACGCCGTAACCAAATCGAAACAATAACGCTTTGGACTGTAGCACACGCGTCGCGCGCGGTCACGGGCGCCTCGCTCAACGGTCATCGTCCTTCAGTAAGCGCCACAGCGTTGTTCGGCTTATGCCCAGCACCTCCGCCGCACGGGTTCGGTTGCCGTGGAGATGATCTACAACCAGATGCGCGATATCTCGCTCGGTATCGGCCAGCGGTCGCAGGATATACAGGTCGCTTTCGAGTGTCGGGGCGCCAAAGGTTGCGGTCTTAATCACGTCCTCTTGGGCTAGCACTTCCTCCGCCACAGCGCGATCCACCGTGCCCGCCCCCACCAATATATACAGTCGTTCCGAGACCTCGCGGAGCTGCAGATAATTGCGCGGCCAGCGGTAAGCATCGAGCGCCTTCGTCGCCGCGGCAGACAGCGTGGGCGCTGCCGTCCCAAATGCACCAGCGAGATATTCCAAATAGCGCGCAATCTTTTGCGACGTGGCTCCCTGCTCGACGATTGCCGGCGCCACGCTCACCGCACAGGCGAAGCGCTCGGTCACAAAGGCGGCTTGATCACTTTCGCTGCCGCCCGGCATGTCATTCGCCGTCAGCACCACATGGCAGCGCGTCGCCAACGCGGTGTCGGCCATCGTGGAAACGAGCTCGCGGAGACGCTGGGGGCCAACCGTGTTCCAGCCCTCAATGCAAAGCGTCAGCCCCGTTTGGAACAACGGCGATTCGGCGCTTTTGAGCAGATGGCGCCAGCCGCGATCCGTTAGCTCATCGAGCGCAACGGCAACAAAGGGCTGATCGACAAAAGGACCGTCCAGATAGAGGCGCATGGCAATCTCGACCTGACCCGTTCCCAGCTCGCCCTCGAGCATAAGGGGCACACCGCGCGCGTAGCTCTCGGCGACCGGCGCAGCCACCGAGGCAGGCCCCTCAACGATGCCGTACGCGCTCGATTCGTAGCGGGCCTCAACTTCGTCGGCGTTGAGCCACTCGATGCCCGCGTGCGCCGCGGCGCCGCGCACCTCGCGGACCACGACGACCCAAAGGCCCCCGCCCTCTTTGTCGGCGGGGCGAACGGTCAGGCTCAGGCGCGTACCCGCACGCCCCATAACCAGACGCGCGCCGTCTCCTATACGGTCGAGGCGTTCGGCAACAAAAGCTGCCACATCCCGCTCAAGCGCCGCGTCATTCATGGTCGAAATCGCGACGTCCCCACGCGCATCGATTGCCAATGCCGAGGCCCCGGCAGCAGCCAGGGCCTCGGTCAAGATGTTCAGCTTGGCATCGCTATCCATGATTTGCCCCTGTCCGCGGCGACGTGCAACCGCCGACGGTCGCACGACCGAGTGTTTCAAAATTGAACGATATTGCTCACCAAACACTATAGGGCAGAAAGCGCCGTCCTGCGAGTATAGGTGTTGCCCCGCATCGCCATCCTGGCGGGGCGATAAGAGCTCTTCGGGACTTATAAACCTGCGGACAAGCCATACCCGCAAGAGCTCCTATCGCTCCACCGCAGGCTTGCGCTCACCAGCAACCAGCAACCAGCACGCGAATAAGCTACTTCTCTACCAGATTCCCAGCACGTGCTGCATTCCCAAGCTCATGCACGCAATGCCAATCCAGCAGCAAAAGCCCAGCGCGATGGGCTTGCCGCCCTTTTTGACCAGCTCGACGATATCGGTATTAAAGCCAATAGCCGCCATGGCCATCACGATAAAGAACTTCGAAAGCTCCTTGATGGGCGCCGTAATGGACGTGGGAAGCTGAAACACCGTGGTGACCACGCTTGCCAGCACAAAGAACAGCACGAACATGGGAAACGCGCGTTTAAGCGAAAACGTGCTTTTGGCGTCGCCGCCGGCCTTACGCGCCAGATGCATCTGCCAGCATGCGAGGACCAACGTGATGGGAATAATGGCCAGCGTCCTGGTGAGCTTGACCACCGTGGCGCTCTCGAGCACATTGGCACCGGGATGCATACTGTCCCAAGCACTCGCCGCAGCCGTTACGGACGAGGTGTCGTTGATGGCGGTGCCGGCAAACAGGCCAAAGCCCTCGTTGGTCAGCCCGAGCATACCACCGAGCGTCGGAAACACGAGCGCCGCGATAACGTTAAACAGGAAGATGACCGAAATAGCCTGGGCAATCTCGCGATCGTCGGCATCGATGACGGGTGCGGTCGCGGCGATGGCAGAACCGCCGCAAATCGACGAACCCACACCCACAAGCGTCGAGATCTTACCCGGCACGTTCATAACGCGGCAGAGCACAAAGGCGATGACAAGCGAGGTCGAGATCGTCGCCACGATAATCGGCAGCGACTGGGCGCCCTTGGACAGAATCTGGGAGAGGTTCATGCCAAAGCCAAGCAGGATGACCGCATACTGCAAGATCTTTTTAGACGTATAGGTAACGCCGGCGGCAAGCGGCTCACGACGATGCTTGGGAAAGACAAGTGCCAGAACCATGCCGATGAGGATGGCGAATACCGGCCCGCCGACCACCTCGATCTGTTTGCCGAGCAGCGTTGCGGGAATGGCGATGATCAGGCAGAACAAAACGCCCTTCCAGCGCTCGCGTACGATATTTGCCAGTTGCATATGGGATTCCTTCTTTCTATTTCACGTTTGCGACGGCTTATGATACGGCAACGTTGAGCACAGCCATGCGTAAACACAGACCAAGATGCCGCAATAGTTCTTGGGCAACAGTCGAATTACCCACCGCGGAGAGCCGATTCGCGGCATAATTAACAGCTGACATATCAGTGTGATAGAACGGTTGCGAGGCACTATGGAAGAATCGATGCACGTCGGCGAGCAGGAAACGAGCCTACAGGACCAGTCCTACCACACCATTCGACGCAAAATCGTCTACCTGGACTACAAACCGGGCGAAAAACTGGGTGTCAAGCAGCTTTGTGACGACCTGGATATGGGGCGCACCCCTGTGCGCGAGGCGCTGGTGCGTCTGGCGCAAGAGGGCCTGGTGCGTACCGTGCCCCAAAGCGGCACCTATGTCTCGCCCATCAACCTCACTCTTGCCGAGAGCGCCTGCTACATTCGCGAACACCTGGAAAAGCAGGTGATTGTAGAGTGCTGCGCCCGTGCCACCTCGGCAGGCATCGAGCAGCTCGACCGAGCCATCGCGCTGCAGGAAAAGACCATGGCCGAGGAGGATCGCATCGGCTTCTTTTTAAGCGACAACCTCATGCACCGCATGATCTTTAACATCGCGTGCCGCAGCACCGTGTGGTCGTGGCTCGAGGCGACCAATGCCGACCTGGAGCGCTTCCGCTGGCTGCGCGCCGCCACGCAGAGGCTCGACAATCAGGAGATTGTTAACGAGCACAAGAAAATCCGCCGCGCTATCGCCGGTCGCGACCCCATCGAGGCGAGCTTTTTGGTCAGCAAGCACCTGCATATGATGTTCCGCAACCAGACCGAGGTCCTGGACCAATATCCCAAGTACTTCGAGACCAGCAAGCTCCGCTAACCTGCCAAAAAGGGACAAGTTTATTTTGGCAGGTTTTATCTGGGCAAACGCAACAAGGCCCGACTCCGCCACAACGGAGCCGGGCCCTTCTTGTTAGCGCGTTTCGACAACGGAGCACCTGATGTCAGTCACCAACAGCGAGCGAGCCGCATTTGCGCCAAGGTGACGTGAAATGAGAGGGCGCTGACCTTCTGGTCGCGCCCTCGAAATTGAACGTCAGATTGGCGTGAATGCGGCTCGCGCAGCGTCGAGCAGTTCCGGCGTTTGGTAAAACGCCGGAACAACAATTACTCGACGGTCACGCTCTTAGCGAGGTTTCGAGGTTGGTCAACGTCGCAACCGCGCAGGATGGCCACCTCGCGGGCGAGCAGCTGCAGCGGGACGCTCGCCGTGATGGGGCTGAACACGTCGCGGACGGCCGGCACGCGGATGATGCAGTCGGCGATCTTGTTGATCTCCTCGTCGCCCTCGGTGGCAACGACGATGACCTTGGCACCGCGCGCCTTGCACTCCATAAGGTTCGACACGGTTTTGTCGTAGGTGGCACTCTTGGTGGCCACGGCGATGACGGGGAAGCCCGGATCGATCAGCGCGATGGGGCCGTGCTTCATCTCGCCGGCGGCGTAGGCCTCGGCGTGCAGGTAGCTGACCTCCTTGAGCTTGAGCGCGCCCTCGTAGGAGATGGCAGCGCCCATACCGCGGCCCACAAACAGTGCCGACTGCGCGTCCTTGCACAGCAGGGCGGCCTCATGAACGGCCTCGGTCTGCGTGTCCAAAATCCACTGGATCTGCTCGGCCGTATCGGAAAGCTCGCGGAACATCATGCGTGCCTGTTTGGTGGTCAGGCGGTACTTGACCTGCGCCAGCAGCAGGGCCAAAAGCGTGAGGCTAACGACCTGACCGATGAAGCTCTTGGTCGAGGCGACCGCGATCTCCTTGTTGGCCTTGGTGTAGATGACGCCGTCGCTCTCGCGCGCCACGGGGCTACCCACCACGTTGGTGATGCCAAAGACCTTGGCGCCCTTGATACGCGCGTCACGAATGGCGGCGAGGGTATCGGCCGTCTCGCCCGACTGGGACACGGCAACGACGAGCGTCGTCGGTGTGATGATGGGGTTGCGGTAGCGGAACTCGCTGGCAGCCTCGACCTCGGTAGGAATACGAGCCCAGCCCTCAATAAGGTTCTTAGCGATGAGTCCGGCATGGTAGCTGGTGCCGCAGGCAATCACATACACGCGGTCGATATCGTTGAGCTCCTCGAGGGACAGGCCCAGCTCGTCGATATCGAGCTCACCGGCGGGGGTCATGCGACCCACCAGCGTATCGCGCACGACGCGCGGCTGCTCGTGAATCTCTTTGAGCATAAAGTCGGGATAACCGCCCTTTTCGGCCATATCCAGATCCCAATCGATGTGGGTGACCTTGGGCTCGATGACATTGCCGGCCTCGTCGGTATACTCGACGCCCGCAGGCGTGAGCTTGGCAAACTGACCGTCCTCGAGCACCACGACATCGCGGGTGGCGTCGATGAGCGCAATCACGTCGGAGGCAACGTAGGAGCCGGTCTCGCCCACGCCGACCACGATCGGGGAGTCCTTGCGGGCAACGGCGATTACGCCAGGCTCGTCGGCGCACACGGCGGCCAAGCCATAGGCGCCCACCACGTGGGTGCAAGCCTCGCGCACGGAGGCCATCAGGTCGTGTGTCTCGGCATAGGCCTCTTCGATCAGATGCGCGAAGACCTCGGTATCGGTCTCGCTCTTAAAGTGATGGCCGCGGCCCTCCAGCTCCTCGCGCAGCTCGGCGAAGTTCTCGATGATGCCGTTGTGGACGATGGCGATACGACCGTCGCAGCTGGTGTGGGGGTGAGCGTTAACGACAGAAGGCTTGCCGTGGGTGGCCCAGCGGGTGTGACCGATGCCGCAGGTTGCGTCGCTATCGATATTGGAAAGCTCGCTCTCCAGGCCCGCAACCTTGCCCACGCGGCGGATGACGTCGAGGTGTGCCGCGGCGCCCTCGCCCACCTCGAGCGCAACGCCCGAGGAGTCATAGCCGCGATACTCCATGCGCTTAAGGCCTGTGACCAGGATGTTCTTTGCAATATCAGAGCCGGTGTAGCCGACGATTCCGCACATAGGATAAATCCCTTCGTTCGCGTGACTGCAAGACGTCCACGCACAGGGGGCGCTGAGACGTATAACGTTCGAGTATTGTACTCACGCAAGCGCAAGCTGATATACCAGAAGTGGTATCTCAACTTAGATACCACCCGATGCACACATGCCCAGCCGGTCCAAACCACCACGAAGGGGACAGGCACCTTTGTGGTGGTTTGGACCGGCGCGGCGGCCTATCCCGGCGAAAGATCTCAATCTGTAACATCTGGGCCGCAATAAGCCGGCTTAGTGTTACAGATCAAGACATTACGGTTCGGCCCCAGCACTATGTCTCGATCTGTAACAGGTAGAGCCGGTTTTGCCGTCCAGATGTTACAGATCGAGACAATTGAAGGCCCGGGCAGCTCAAGCCACCACAAAGGTGCCTGCCCCCTTCGTGGTGGTCGCGCTGGCAACGGCGTTTCCCCAGATAAAACCTGCCAAAATAAACCTGTCCCTAATTGGCAGGTTTTGACACCCTGGGGGCGGGCGATGCTACAATCTGGCTTGTACTTGAAACGCATCAAAGGGGCCGCTATGGCAAAGGTAAAAATCAGCGACGTCGCGCGCGAGGCAGGGGTCTCGCTGGGCACGGTATCCAACGCGCTCAACCACCCCGAAAGGTTGCGCCCCGAAACCCTCAAGCTCATCAACGAGACCATTAATCGCCTTGGCTACCTGCCCAACCAAAGCGCCCGTCAGCTCGCGGGCGGCACCACCAAGTCCTTTGGCCTGGTCCTCCCCCGTCTCGACCACGGCTTTTCGCTCCAAATTGCCAGCGGTGCCCACAACGAGGCACGCAAGCACGGCTATGACTTGCTCATCGCTAACGCCGACAACGACGACATTCTCGAAGACCATTACCTGCGCTACTTTATGGGCACTCAGATGTCCGGCGTCATGGTTCAGCCCATGGCATCCCCCGACTGGCACCCGGCCATGACTAAAGTGCCCGTGCCGATCGTCCATCTGGACATCCACTGCTCCGAGCCCGGTTATTACGTGGCTGCCGACAACGAGGCACAAGGCCGCATTATCGCCGAGCTCGCCGTTGCCCGTGGCGCACGCCATATCACCGTTGTGGGCAGAGCGGCATTTATGCAGCTCACCTTGCGCGTACTTGGCATCCACAAGGCCCTCGCCCTGCATCCCGATATCAAGATCGAAGTCATCGACGCCGGCGAATGGAATACCGCTGCCGACGGCTACGGCATCGGTGCCCAAATCGCTGAGCGCCCCGCGGACGAGCGCCCTGACTTCGTGGTCGGCCTGACCGACGTACTGGCGTCGGGCGTTATCTCGGCGCTGATAGACAAAGGCATCTCCGTCCCCGAGCAGGTCCGCGTGGCCGGCTGCGATGGCAACCCGCTTGCCTGGAGCGGATCGGTCCCCCTCACCACGGTAGCACCACCGGGCTACGAGATCGGCCGCAAGGGCGTGCAGCTGCTCATGGAACAAATCGAGGATAAACCTGCCGCCAAGACCAAACGAGTCCGCATCGGCTCCGCCGCGCGCACCGTCACCACGGTCCCGGCCACCGAGGACATCAACCGTCAGGAAATCGTGCGTCCCTTCTTGCTCGAGCGCGTAAGCACCCAAAATGCCAAGCCGCATCCGACGGGCCAACCCATAGTCCCGACAACCGACATCAACCTGGGCGCCTACCTGTAACAAAAAAAACGCCGCAACGGAAACAGCCCCGCTGCGGCGTTTTTGCTGACCCCACGGGCCTTCCCCGTTTAGCCGAACCTGCGGCTACGGATTTTTATGGAATGTAATCCATTTTTCATTAGCTTTTTTGCAAAAATGGATTCAATTCCATTTTTTAGAACAGTGCCTCCGCGCGGGCGCCGTTGCCGTCGCCGTCCTGCGGGATCGGGCGCGGGGCATGGCGACTCGCGTGCGAACGCTAACACACGACCTTGACCGCGGCTGTCAGATCGAACAGCGTATCGAGCACAGCCTCGCAGCCGTCCACCACGTCCTGCGGCAGCGGCACGATGTCGGGAACGGCAAACACATGGCAACCGGCCGTGATGCCCGAGACGCAACCGTTGCGTGAGTCCTCGACCACGGCGCACTCCTCGGGGGCAAAGCCCGCGCGCTCGCAGGCGAGCAGGTACATCTCGGGGTCGGGCTTGCCGCGCACGACGTCCTCGCCGCAGGTCACCGTCTCAAACTTGTCAAAGAGGCCAACCGTCTTGAGGTTGCGCTCGGCCGTAACGTGGCGCGATGACGTCGCAAGACCCACGTGATAGCCCGCAGCCAGCAGCTCGTCGAGGCACTCGGCGGCACCGTCCTTAAGCTCCAGATCGGTCTTGACCATCTCGTCGCGAATCTCCCTATGGCGACGATAGATTGCCTCAGCGGTTTCGCAGCTGCCGTAATGCTCATCAAGGATCTCCATGACATCGGGCAGCGTGCGACCGATAAACTGATGGATCAGCGCATCATCAATCGCGAATCCCAGCTCGGCCGCGCCCGCCTTCCACGCCTTGATACCCAAACGCTCGGTATCGACCAGCGTTCCGTCCATGTCAAAAATAACGGCCTTGATCATATCGGTCCCCCATCGCTTCGCGCTGCTGTACTCCCGCAACTTTACCGCACCTGTAAACTTGTATATAACGTATATAGCATATTGCACTTTCGTTACATAGATAGAAGTCTTATGACAAGCGACTCGGTAGGATTATAGTTTTCGACCGAGTACTCAACGGCAAGGATCGACTTATGCTTTCAGACACCACCGCACCCGCAGAGGGGCTTCAGGACAAACTCGCAGCGCTCGAGCAGCTGCTTTTAGCATACGGACGCGTCGCCATCGGCTTTTCCGGTGGCGTCGACAGCAGCTTTTTGGCCGCGGTCTGCGCCCGCATCATGCCCGCCAGCACGCTTCTCGTTCACCTCACCACGCCGCTCATCGGCACGCCCGAGCAGGCTTCGTTTGAGCGGGCGGTTGACGGGCAGGCCGATGAGGGGCCGCATTTTAAGCTTCCCGTACTCAACCTCTCGGTCGATCAGCTGCAGCTCCCCCAGGTAGCCTGCAACGACGCCGACCGCTGCTACCACTGCAAGCGCGCCGGCTTTACCGCCATCGTCAACCACGCCAAGTCGCTGGGCTTTCCCACCGTCATCGACGGCAGCAACGCAAGCGACCGCGGCGACTACCGCCCCGGCATGCGCGCCGCCCAGGAGCTCGGCGTGCGCTCGCCGCTTATGGAGGTCGGCTTTACCAAGGACGAGGAGCGCGAGCTGCTACGCGCCTGGGGATACCCCGTCTGGAACCTGCCGGCAGGAGCCTGCCTGGCCACGCGAGTCCCCACGGGCGAGGAGCTCACGCGCGAGAAGGTCGATGTAATCCGCACCTGTGAGGACTACCTACACGACCTTGGCCTGGACCAGGTCCGCGCACGCCTCGTCGGCGGCTGCATGCATATCGAGGCCGAGCCGGCAGACGTCGCCAAGATCGCCGCCCTCAGCGGTGCCGCCGTCGACGCCGAAGGCAAGACCCCGCTGCCCGCCGCCATCGAGTCCACGCTGCGCGAGCTGGGCTGCGGCCATATCTCCCCCGAGGTCACCCCCTACATCCACGGCAACATGAACCTTTAAGTTACGCCGTTTAACCTACCAAAAAGGGACAGGTTTATTTTGGCAGGTTTTATCTGGGGAAACGCAGACAGGGCCGCGACGCCTATAGCGTCGCGGCCCTTTTCCTTGGAGAAGGATCGATTAATGGAACGGAGAGCCCGTTCTAGCCCTCGAGCCCGGCGTTGATGAGCTCGGCAATCTCGACAGGATCGGTGCTTTCGCGCACCCTGTCACGGAAGCCAGCATCCATCAGCATCACGGCAGCCTTGGAGAGCAGACGCAGGTGCGTGGTTCCCGCTTCGCCGGCGGGCACGTACAGCGCGAGCGCCACATCGACGGGCACGCCATCAAAGCTCGGCCACTCAACAGGCTCGGACAGCTTGAGCACGGCCACGCCCGGCGTATGGATCGCATCGCTCTTGGCATGCGGAACGGCAAAACCGGCGACGAGGCCAGTCTCGGCCTCGTTTTCGCGAGCAATAAAAGCCGCCTCTACAGCAGACGCGTCATCGGCAAAACCAAGCTCAACAGCCTGCTCGGACAGATAATGCAGCGCGTCCTCGCGCGAGGCGGCGGCGTAGCCAATCGTCACTTGGTTGGCAGATACAAACCCCATGGAAAGCCTTCCTTACAACACGGACCTGACCGCAGCTTCGATGCCGTCGGCGTCCAAACCGTACTTATGCAGCAAATCGACCGCAGGGCCGGACTCGCCGTACACATCGCGCACGCCGACGCGACGCATCGGCACTGGATGCTGCTCCGCGAGCACCGAGGCAACGGCCTCGCCAAGACCACCGATAATCGAATGCTCCTCGGCGGTGACCACGCGACCGGTCTTCTTGGCGCTGGCAACCACCAAACGCTCATCGAGCGGTTTGATCGTATGCATGTTGATGACCTCAGCATCGATGCCGTCGGCAGCGAGCGCCTCGGCAGCAGCGAGTGCCTCAGCGACCATGAGACCGCACGCGACGATCGTGACATCAGAGCCCTCCCGTACAACAACACCGCGGCCGATCTTGAACTCGTAGTCCTCGTGATCGTTGATGACCGGTGTTGCCAGGCGGCCGAAGCGCATGTAGACCGGCCCCTCAAACTCATAGGCGGCGCGCACACAGGCACGGGCCTCGACATCGTCGGCGGGAACGACCACCGTCATACCCGGAATCGTACGCATGAGTGCGATATCCTCGCAGCACTGGTGCGTGGCGCCGTCCTCGCCCACCGAAATGCCGGCATGGGTGGCGCCAATCTTGACGTTGAGGTGCGGGTAGCCAATGGAATTGCGGACCTGCTCGTAGGCGCGACCGGCGGCAAACATCGCAAAGGTGCTCGCAAAAGCAACGCGGCCCGTGGTCGCGATGCCGGCGGCAAGACCCATCAGGTTGCTCTCGGCGATGCCGGCATCGTAAAAGCGCTCAGGATGGGCAGTCTTAAACTTACCCGTCTGCGTAGCGGCAGCCAGGTCGGCATCGAGCACTACAAAGTCATCGTGCTCATTGCCCAGCTCGACGAGCGCCTCGCCGTAGCTTACGCGCGTGGCGACTTTTTTGACCTCTGCCATTAGAGTTCCTCTCCTGCTGCCGCGAGCTCGGCCATGGCCTGCTCAAACTGCTCGTCATTGGGCGCCTTGCCATGCCAGCCAACCTGGTTCTCCATAAAGGAGACGCCTTTGCCCTTCACCGTCTCGGCGATGATAGCGACGGGCGCGCCGGTCACCTCGCGAGCTTCGGCGAAAGCCGCCTCAATCTGCGCCATGTCGTTGCCATCGGCTAGCTCTATCACATGCCACTTAAAGGCGCGGAACTTGTCGGCAAGCGGCATGGCCGAGTTGACTTCATCGATCGTGCCGTCAATCTGCAAGCCGTTGTGGTCGACGACGGCAACAAGATTGTCGAGCGCATGGTTGCCGGCAAACATAGCCGCCTCCCACACCTGGCCTTCCTCGCACTCACCGTCGCCCAGCAACGTGTAGACACGGTAGCTGTCGCCCCAGTGCTTAGCGGCAAGCGCCATTCCAACTGCAGCAGAGATGCCCTGACCGAGCGAGCCGGTGGACATATCGATGCCTGGGGTATCGTTCATGTTGGGATGGCCCTGCAGTCGGCTGCCAATATGGCGGAGCGTCTCGAGCTCTTCGACGGGAAAATAGCCGCGATTTGCCAACACCGAATACAGGCCCGGCGCCGCGTGACCCTTGGAGAGCACAAAGCGGTCGCGATCGGCCTTGTGAGGGTCGGCAGGATCGATATTCATTTCCTCAAAGTACAGATACGTCATGATGTCGGCTGCACCGAGCGATCCACCCGGATGTCCCGACTTGGCCGCGTGAACCGCAGTCACGACACCCTTCCTGACCTCATTGGCGACCTTCGCCAGCTCCTGGTTGGTCATACGAATTCCTCTCTTGAGAACAACCCCGGCACCGGATGGCGCGATGCCGAGGGCAACCCGGTCGTTAAGCCTGAGCGACGACCTTCTGCCAGTCAGCCTCAAAAGAGGCGAGGCCCTGGTCGGTCAGCGGGTGATGCAGGCACTTCTTGAGAGCGGCCATGGGCACGGTCGCGATGTCGGCACCAAGAAGAGCCGCCTGGGTCACGTGGTTGGGCGTGCGGACCGAAGCGGTGATGATCTCGACGGTGTCGTCGACGTTCTTGCCGGTCCAGTCATAGTTCTTGATGCATGTCACGACATTGTCGAGCTGCGAGATGCCGTCCTCGGCGATGTCGTCAAAGCGGCCGACAAACGGGCTGATGTAGCGGGCACCGGCGTTGGCGGCCATGAGGGCCTGCGTCGGCGAGAAAACAAGCGTCATGTTGACGCGCACGCCCGCATCGGCCAGGGCGCGGCAGGCGGCGAGGCCGGCCTCGCACACGGGAAGCTTGACCACGATGTTGGGAGCCAGGGCGGCAAGACGCTTGCCCTCCTCGATCATGCCCTCGGCAGTGGTCGCGGTGGACTCAGCAGACACGGGCAGGCCCTCGCAGAGCTCGGCAATCTTGAGCATATGGGGCTCAAAGTCGGCGAGCTTGCCGCCGGTCTTGGCGTACAGGGACGGGTTGGTGGTGACGCCGGCAAGGCAGCCCCAGCTCTTGGCCTCGGCGATCTCGTCAAGGTTGGCGGTATCGATAAAGAACTTCATGGTGCAAACTCCTTCTAAGGAATCCAAAACTCAAAAAATAGGACAAAGGGGATGTCCTTTTGTCCTATGTGCCGGGCCTGCAGCTGGGACATGCCCCAGGCCCGGCGTCGTGTAGGAAAAGCTACTTAGAGAGCCTTCTCGATGCGGCTCGTGACGCCCTTGAGGTTAAGACCGACGACGTACTGCTTGATCGGGCGCTTGATGTGCTCGATCACAAAGCGCTTGCCGTCAATGTCCTGGGCAGCGAGGTTGCGATAGAGCTTCTCGACCTGCTCCTTGACCTCGGGATCGTTGAACGCGTAGTGGCCGGAGACATCCAGAATCTTCAGGCTGAGCTCGTCGTCGGCCAGAATGTCGTCAACCTGCAGGTTGACATCGTCGCCGGTCATCCACTTGCGCCAGCGCTCGGTCTTGATGGCCTTGACCAGCAGCGTGTGATACAGATCGGAGGGATCGTCGCACAGGCCGTTGTCGACCAGAATCTGCTCGGTAGCGCAGAGCTTGAGGTAAGCGCGGGTCTCCTCGGTGCCGTACTGAGGGGCGACATTGGAAGCGGTCACGTGTGCCGGGATGTGCTCGAGCAGCGTCGCGTCGTCCAGGTAGTCGGCGTTGTGCTCCTTCAGGCCCACGCCGTAGCGCTTGGCCATGTCGGCGAGCTCGCGGGCATTCTTAAAGTTGTAATGACCGACCTGCTCGGTCCAACGGGTGAGCGTACCGGTCTGGCCGACGATAAAGGTGGGCATGGGGCAGCCGCGCTTCTCGAGCTCGGGCTGCAGCTGAGAAATGAACTCCTCGTACTTGTCGGTGGAGGTCAGGCCGCCATTGGTCTCCTCGGTACCGACCTCATAGGCAACCTCGGGCAGGTTATGCTCGCGACGGTACTGCTCAAGATAGTCGATAAGATCGATCGTGCGGCGAAGCACCACGTCGAGCGGAATAACCTTGCCGATCTGATAGGGGTCCTTGGTGGGGTCGACCATCAGCAGGTCAAAGCCTGCCTCCATGTCGGCGACAAAGGACTTGCGGGCGAGCTCCATGGCCTCGTCCTCGGGCAGGTGGGCGTTACGCTCCTCGTCGCGCTGCCACGGACCGCCGTGATCGCGGCACAGGTAGTACGGACCGGTATAACCCACCTCGTCGGCAACCTTCTTAATGTCGGCGGCAAAGCGCGTCTGGTCCCAACCGTTGACGTAGCCGGCGCCCATCTCGTCCATATCGACCTGGTTGCGGCTAGCGATAAACATGGGCGGGAAATCCTCGTCCTTGGCAAGCTCGAACACGGCCTGAATCAGGTTGGGGCTCATGGGACCAATGCCGACCATGGTTGCGTGATCGCCGCTGTCCTGCAGCTTGAGCATGCCCTGAACGGCCTGGCGGATGGTGAGGTTGGACATTTTGTTCTCCTTCTCCAGAGGATTTTTGACAAAAGTTCCCTGGGACCCAGATGTGGGCCCTATCAGTGCGGATGGATTTTGTTGTGTAGGGGCGGTTGTGCGGAGTCAAATCCATCCCTCCGCACAACCGGAGTCCTTAAAGGTTTACTTGGCCTGCTTATCGAGCGTGGGCTTCATGGCAATCAGGATTGCAGCGGCGACCAAGGAGCCAATCACGATGTCCAGGCAGAACAGCGCGACGTTGTTGGTGGCCAGGGCGACAATAAAGCCACCATGCGGAACATAGCAGTCGATGCCCTGGAAGGCGGCAAGCGCCGCGCCCACGGCAGAGCCGATGCAAATGCCGGGCAGGGTGTGGCCAAGATCCTTGACCGCGAAGGGAATAGCGCCCTCGGTAATACCGATGCAGCCCATGAACAGAGCAGAGATGCCCATCTGACGGTCAGCGCCATCGAACTTGTTCTTGGCGATGAGCGCAGCGAGGCCGCAAGCAATCGGGGGAATGGCGACGGCGACGCGGAACATACCGTTGGGGCCGTAGATGCCGGAGGCCATGATGGCCATGGTAAAGGTCGAAGCGGTCTTGTTGATGGGGCCACCCATATCGAAAGCGGTCATAACGCCAATGACCAAGCCCAGGACGACGGCGGAGCCGCCCTGCAGGCTGCCGAGCACGCTGGTGAGCCAATCCATCACAAAGCCAAGCGGCGTGGCCAAGATGTAGATGTAAGCCATGCCCAGGACGAGCGAGGTCAGAATCGGGATGATCAGAATGGGCATGATGGTCTGGATGGTGTTGTTGACCTTCCAGGTCTTCATCCAGCGGACAAAGTAACCGCAGATGACAGCCATGATCATGGCGCCCAAGAAGCCGGTCGAAACGCTGTTGCCGCTCGGGGTGACGACGGCGTTGTTAACCAAGTAGCCCAGGACGAAGCCGGGGGCAAGTGCGGGCTTACCGGCCATCGAGTAGGCGATGTATGCCGCAAGCACCGGAATCATCATAGAGATGCCGGCCATGCCGATAGTGTTAAGACTCACCATCAACGGGTTGGTGACCTCCATACCGCTAGCACCGGCAGTACCGGATGCCAACGAGAAGGCGAGGAACACGCCACCGATAACGACGATGGGGATAAAATAGGAAACACCGGTATTGAATGCATTGAGCAGCGTCTTGCCAGGATCGGCAAAGATGGACTGCTTGGACGCCGGTGTCGGGGCCTGCGGGGCAGCGGAGACGGCCTTCTTCTCTGCCTTGGCCTCGGCCTTGGACGCGTCAACGGCACCGCCCGTCGCCTTGATGATCTCGACAGCCTGGTCGATAATCTTTACCGGATCGGCGATTACATCCGAGGTGCCGACCTTGAGGAACTTGCCCTCGGCCATCTTTTGCTCAAAACGGTCCTCGTTCTCGACACCCACGTCGACGGACTCGAGCACCAGGTCGGCGGAATCAACGTCTTCCTGCGTGAGCTCATTCTCGATACCCAGACCACCCTGAGCCTCGACTTTGCACTCGATGCCACGAGCGGAGCATTCATCCTGAATCGCCTTCTGGGCCATATACGTGTGGGCGATACCCACGGTACAGGCGGCAACGCCTACGATCTTCATTACTTCCCTCTTTTCATAGAGTTGCGTGCGCAAGACACCGTTTGCGGAGGCCTCCGGAGCATCCCCTGCCGTTTGGACTTGCTGTCTTTTCGACAAGACCAATATAGGTGCTCGTTTTTCTTAATGCCAGTTTATTTCGGTAAACGCGCAGGTCAGAGCGTTGGTTACGCTATTTAGTTATGCGTTTAACTAAAAATGAATCCTGCGATTTTACCCTCGATTTCAAAAGTCAAGAAGTATTTGATTTTCTCGGTAGACGGCAGATGCGCATGCCGGTCACAAATTTCGACCCCACCCATATACCGCATTTGTTGCATACTCATATGAAAGGAAAAGTCGCTCACCAAAGCGCATCCCTCACCAAGACTCAAAGTCATCATGTTGGAAAATGCTCATCTGTCGGAAGGAGTCGCTGTGGCAAAACAGCGCGTTACGATCGCAGACGTCGCTCGAGAGGCGGGAACCTCGACGGCAAGCGTCTCGTATTACCTCAACGACAAACGAGAAAAGCTTAGCGAGAAGACGCAGGCAAAGATTGCGCGCGTCATCAAGGAACTCGGATACGTTCCCAACGCCCAAGCGCAAACGCTCACCGGCAAGCAAACCCACGTCATCGCCATCATCATCTTGGATAACACCAACAAATGGGCGGGCCTCGTCCTCAACGGCATGGAGCAGGTCATGCTCCCCGCGGGCTACCAGACGGTCGTTTGCACGAGCAACTTTAACCCCGAGACCGAGCTCATGTATGTCGACAAAATGCTCTCACTGGGCGTCGATGGTTTTATCATCCAGCCCACGGCAAATTTCAAGGCAGTCCACGACCGCATCAAGCGCGCCGACAAGCCCGTCGTCTTTTTTGACGCGGCCATCTACAGCCCAGGCACCAGCTGGATCAAAACCAACCTCTACGACGGCGTGTACAATGCCACGCAGGCGCTTCTCGACGCCGGCTACGAAGACTTCTTTTCCATCGCCGCCAACATGACCGAAATGCGCACTCGCATGGAACGTTTTCAGGGATATGCCGAGGCATTGGCCGCGAATGGGCAGCTCTACAAAGCCATCCCCATCGATCACAACAAGCCGTCAATCAACGAGCTCACCGAATACTTTAAATACAAGTTCAACCCCGCCAAGCGCACGCTCATCTTCGTACAAAACCAATGGGCGCTTCCCCGTGTCTACAAGGCCCTCCAACCCATGGCCCATCTACTTCCGCAGCAAATAGGTCTTTTGGGACTCAACTGCGAAGACTGGACCAACCTCACCACGCCGACCGTCTCCACGATCATCGAGCCCGTCGACCAGGAAGGCAGGGAGGCGGCCGAGATGCTGCTCGCCTTGCTTGACGGCAGCAGCCAACCCGGCGAGCAGCGCATTCTCGAGTGCAAGCTCAACTGGCTCGACTCCACCTCGATCTAGCCATACGTCAAATATGAAGCAAATGAACCAGTGGCGTTTGTCCCAAATCTTAAGTATTTGTTCGACAGAACGGCCTCTGCCGGCTCCTGCTAGACTAGTAGATTCCCAACCGTCCATCCAGGAGCCCCCATGTTGCGCAAGTCCGCCTACAAGCAAGCACTTTCCATCGGCACCGCCGTGGTGCTGGGGTTTGCGCTGTTTACGGGATCGCTCGATGGGGCGCCCAAGTTGCTGTCGCCGCAAAGTGATGAGCAGGCGGCGGCTCTGGCCGAGAAGCAAAACGAGAGTCCCAGCCGTACCGACGACGAAGCGGACTTGGTCGCCCGGCTCGAATCGGGAACAGCGAGCTCCGAGGACTCCGGCAATGGCTCCGATTCCGTCGCAACCGACACCGGCGACGACGCTTCCGCGGACAGCGTCGCCACCCCCATCGACGAGGTCGAAAACCCCGACCTCAACCGCGCCCGCGGTGTATATCTCAGCAGCATTCCCGACTACGCCGGCAACCCCTACGTTGCCCTTCGCACCGACAGCACGCACCCGCTCGGTACGCCATCATTCACGCTCGACGAATACGAACGAGCTACCGAAGAGGGCTGCTTTAAGAAGTTCTCCAAGCTCGACAGCTTGGGCCGCACCCGCAAAGCGCTCGCCTGTGCGGGTCCCGAGTCGCTCGGTCAAGGCAAGCGCGGGGATATCTCGCGTATCCACCCCGCCGGATGGCACCAGCAGCGCTACGACTTTATTCCGGGCCAGAGCCTCTACAACCGTTGCCACCTCATCGCCTGGTCGCTCTGCGGCGAAAACGCCAATCGCAAGAATCTCCTCACCGGCACGCGCTATCTCAACGAGACGGGCATGCTGCCGTTTGAAGAGCAGGTCCTCGGCTACATCCACGACACGGGCAACCATGTGCTCTACCGCGTCACTCCCATGTACAACGAAGAGGAACTTCTCTGCCGCGGCGTGCGCCTTGAGGCCCAATCGGTCGAGGATCACGGCAAGACGCTGTGTTTCCACGTGTACTGTTATAACCTGCAACCGCATGTGCAGATCGACTACGCCACCGGCCGCAATCAGGCCTCAGGGGACTAGCCCTACCCACGACAAGAACCGATTTGCAATCCCCTAGGGATCAAAAAGGGCCGCTCCGGATCACCCAGAGCGGCCCTTGCATCGACATGCGTGGCACAGACAAAGCCACACGTTACTTAGCTCGGCCCTCCTCATAGCGCTCGACCAGCTTGGCCTGAACGTCATAAGGCACCTGCTCATAGCCTGCAGGCTTCATGGTGAAGTCGCCCGTGCCGCGCGTGATGGAGCGCAGGCGCGTCGAGTAATCCGTCAGCTCGGCCAGCGGCGCCTGGGCAATGACCACGGTGTCTCCGCGCTCATCGGTCTCCATGCCCGTCACGCGACCGCGCGAGGCCGAGATGTCGCCCATCACGGCGCCGGCGTAGCTCTCGGGGATCGTCACCGTGATTTCCTCGATAGGCTCCAGCACCACTGGATCGGCATCGGCGCATGCCTTGCGCAGGCCGATGCGAGCCGCTGCGCGGAACGCCATCTCGTTGGAGTCGACGCTGTGATACGAACCGTCGTACACAGCCACGCGAATGCCCGTGAGCGGGTAGCCGGCAATAATACCGTCCTTCATGGTCTCCTGGACGCCCTTGTCCACGGCGGGAATCAGCGAGCGCGGAATGCGACCGCCCACGACCTCGTCAACAAACTCATAGCCGTCGCTCGTGCCGTCGGGCCCAATGAGCGGCTCCACGCGCAGCCAGCAGTCGCCGTACTGACCGGCGCCGCCGGTCTGCTTCTTGTGGCGACCCTGGGCGCTCGCCGTGCGGCGGATGGTCTCGCGATACGGAATGCGGATCGGCACGCTCTTGGCGGCGACCTTGGTGCGGTCCTCCAGACGGTTGAGCAGCACCGAAACCTGTGCCTCACCAACGGCAGAGATAATGGTCTGGCCAGTCTCCTCGTCGCGGTCGATGCTCATGGTCGGGTCTGCCTTGCAGGCCTTCTCGATAAACGTGTAGAGCTTCTCTTCGTCGCCGCGATTCTCGGCCTCGATGGCGATGCGGTACTGAGAGTTGGGGAACTTAAACGCCGCAGCCTCGACCTTACCGGTAATGGAGAGCGTATCGCCCGTCTCGGCCGCCAGCTTGGGCGCCACGATGATGTCGCCGGCATAGGCGTGACCGACCTCGGACATGTCGCGACCGCACATCACATACAGGTGAGCCAGACGGTCGCCCTTGCGCGTGCGCGCGTTGATCAGCTCAAGACCCGGCTCAAGCGTACCCGTCAGCACCTTGATAAAGCTGATGCGACCCTGCTGCGGATCGGCCAGCGTCTTAAACACAAACGCCACCGGACGGTCATCGTCACTCGAGATCTTAAGCGAATCGCCGTCGATGAGCGGCATCTCGCCGTAGTCGGTCGGCGCCGGAAAGTACGTCGCGATGTCGTCCATCAGCGAGTTGACGCCCTGCTCCTTAATGCAATCGCCCGCAAAGACCGGCACAAAGATGCGCTCGGCAATCGCCTTCGACAGCAGGCCTTCAAGCTCCTCCTGCGTCAGCGTCTCCTCGCCTTCCAAGTACTTCATCATCAGTTCGTCGTCGGCCTCGGCCACCAGCTCGCACAGATGGTCATGGGCCTCCTCGGCCTGGGCACGATACTCCTCGGGAATCTCCGACTCAACGGCCTCGGCGCCGTTGCAATGGCGCGCCTTCATGCGCACCAGGTCGATGATGCCGTCAAAGTCCTCGCCTTCGCCCCAGGGAAGAGTCACGGCGCCCAGGCGCGTACCAAAGCGCTCCTGCAGCAGGTCCATTGTGGTCGCAAAGCTGGCCTCGGAGCGCGACAGGCGGTTTACGAACACCGCACGCGCCAGGCGCAGATCCTCGGCGGCATACCAGAGCTTAACCGTCGTAGGCTGCGGGCCGGCCTCGGCGTCGACCACAAACAGGGCCGTCTCGCAGACGCTCATCGCGGCAAAGGCGTCGCCGATAAAATCAGGATAGCACGGGGCATCGAGCACATTGATGCGAGCACCCTTCCAGTCGATCGGCGCAATGGTCGTCGAGATGGAAAACGCACGCTTGACCTCTTCGGGGTCATAGTCGAGCGTGGGCTTGGTGCCGTCGTGGCCGCCAAGGCGGGCGGTCTTGCCGGAAAGGTGGAGCATGGCCTCGGCGAGTGAAGTCTTGCCCACCCCGCCTTGGCCTACGAGCACCACGTTCCTTACGTTACCGGTCTTGGGAGCACCCATGATGACCTCCTTGCAGGGCCGCGCGCAATGCGCGACGCCAACGGGGAGAGTTCGCGGTCGGTGCCGTCCCGGGAGCAGCATGATCGGCAGCCGAGCCGACTCACCCTCCAAATGTCCTATGCCACCACCCTACCCTCACGGGCGGCTGTCCATGCAGACCTTTCGGCACGCGCATGAATACAGGCGGCGAGAGGAAGAGACAAGCTTGTGGGGCAATTATTGAACCCCGCCGATGTAAACAAAAAGCCGCCACAGACCGTAAGACCTGTGGCGGCTTCGCCTCAATTAATAGTTGAGTAAATACCTGAGTCTATCCCTCGATACGGCTCAAGAACTCACGCGTGCGCTGCTCGCGCGGATGGTCGATAACCTGCTCGGCAGATCCCTCCTCGACAATGCGACCGCCGTCCATAAAGACCACGCGGTCGGCAACATCGCGCGCAAACTGCATTGCGTGGGTCACGATTACCATCGTCATATTCTGCGCCGCCAGGTCCTTAATGACACGCAGCACCTCGGCCGTCAGCTCGGGATCGAGCGCCGAAGTCGGCTCGTCAAAGAATAAGATTTCCGGATCGAGTGCCAGGGCGCGGGCAATACTCACGCGCTGCTGCTGACCGCCGGAAAGCTCACACGGCACCTTGTTCTCGTTGCCCGTAAGCCCCATCTGCACAATCAACTCACGCGCACGCGCCTCCGCCTGCTCGCGCGGGCGCTTGAGCACGCGGATCGGGGCATCGGTGATGTTTTTCATCACCGTATAGTGCGGGAACAGATTGTAATTTTGGAACACCAGGCCGAATCGCGAGCGCGCCTGCTTGGGCACATCGCCCTTCGCATAGACCGCGCCCGAACCCGCGTCCGTCGCGACGGCAAGGCCGCCAAACGAGAGCGAGCCACCATCGAGCGTCTCGAGCAGCGTGGCACAGCGCAGCAGCGTGGACTTACCGCCGCCCGAAGGCCCGATAATCGCCACGACCTCGCCGCGCTTCACCTCGAGCGAGATGTCCTTGAGCACCTCATTGCCACCAAACGCCTTGCGCGCGCTTTCGATTTTCATCACCGAGTTAGTCATGATAATAGTCCAGCTTCTTTTCGGCGGCGCCCAGCAGCATCTCGACCACAAAGTTAAAGACCCAGTAGATCAGAGCCGCAATCGCAAACGGCACCATGCTCACCTGCGAGGCAACCAGCGCCTTGGCGGTCGAAAACATCTCACCCACGCCAATGGCAAACGCCAGCGACGTGTCCTTGACCAGCGTAATGATCTCGTTGCCCATCGCCGGCAAGATGCGCTTGGCGACCTGCGGCGTCACAATGTACAAAAACGTCTGCAGGCGCGAGTAGCCCAGCACCTCGGCGGCCTCGTATTGACCGCGCGGAATGGACTGCAAGCCCGAGCGATAGATCTCGGCAAAGTAACCGGCGTAGTTGATGATGAACGCCACGACGCACGCCGTCCACTTGGAATCGGGCGCGAGCGAAATGCCAAACACGTAGTACGGGGCAAAGTAGATGGCAAACATCTGCAGCATGAGCGGCGTACCGCGCATGACCGAAATGTAGATGCGCGCAATCCAGCGGAGCGGCGCAATTTTGCTCATGCGCATAAACGCCACGGGGATTCCCAGCGGAATCGACCCGAGCAGCGTTAGCACAAACAGCTGCAAGCTGACCAAGAATCCCTGGCCAAGCATTTGCATCATGACCTGAATAGACATTACTTGAGCACCCAATTATCGAAAGACAGACCGTAATCTGCATATTTATCACAGAGGTCCTTGACCGTGCCATCCTCGTAGAGTGCCTTGAGCGACTCGGTCACGGCATCGGCGGACTTGGTGTCGCCCTTCTTGAAGCCAACGGCGTAATGCTCGCTGGACAGCGGCTTGTCGAGCTGCGTATAGGCATCGGGCTTGGCGGCAAGCTGATACTGAGCGATCGAGAGGTCACAGGCAACGGCATCGACTGCGCCACTCTCGAGCTGCATAAACGCCGTGTTGTACTCACCGATGGTATCGAGCGTGGCAAACGTCGCGGCCAGATCCTTCTGGTCGCCCTCGAGCACATCCTGTGCGGCGGAATCAGTCTGGGTAATCACGGTCTTGCCGGCAAGATCGTCCCAGCTCTTGATACCCGCGTCCTTCTTGACCACGAGCACCTGCTCGTTGAGCATGTAAGGCTCGGAAAACGTGTAGTCGTCCTCGCGACCCTCCATGGTAAAGCCATTCCAGATGCAGTTGATGGCGCCGGAGTTGAGCAGCGTGTCCTTGGCATCCCAATCGATGGCCTCGTAATCGACATCCCAGCCCTGCTTATCGGCAACGGCCTTAGCCAGATCGAGGTCAAACCCGGTGTACTCGCCATCGTCGCCCACAAAGCCGTACGGAGGGTAGGACTTGTCAAAGCCCACCACGAGCTTCTTGGACTCCGCAGCGCCCTTCACATCCTTGGCCGCGGCAGAGCCAGCAGCGGAGCCCTTGCCGGCACCACCGCCGCAGCCTACCAGGCCGAGGCCAAGCACCGTGGCAAGCGAACCGGCTAGACCGACAAATTGACGACGAGACATATCGGTATTCATGGTATTCCCCCTTGATGGCACTTTAGTTAGGTAAAGTGAGTCATGTAACGTTCAGAATCATACACTTTAGTGAGATGGAGTACAAGGGAGGGCTTGCCCGCCGGGTGCCGGGGCAGGGGTTAAGTTTGCTGCTCTACAGTCCTGCTCACGACGGAGAGCACATTAAGTGCTCTCCTGTTCGTGCGGAACTCGCGACAAACTTAACCCCTGCCCCGGCACCCGGCGGGCAAACGTCGTTGGGCTTATCACTAACACGAATAAACCGCTTGCATATCGTCTGCTGGCTTGGAACGGTACAATACTTGCAGCTTAAATTCATGAATTAGTGGAGTTATTGATGGCAGAATCTCGTGCGGAGCGTAAGGCTCGTCGTGCTTTGATCGAGGCGGCTGAGGGGTCGGAGGAGAAAAAATCTTCTAAGAAATCCAAGCCATCTCAGGATGCGAAGGGTAAGTCGGCCAAAGGCAAGGTTAAGACCAAGCGTTCTGGCTCTCGTCACGGCGGGGATAAAGCGTCTCACGTTCGTTCCAAGGACTCACGCAAGGATTCGGCTCAGCCTGCGCGAAAGATCGTGGATCCCAAGTCGCCTTGTTCCATCATGCGGGCTTGTGGTGGGTGCACGGCGCTCAATCGTCCTTATAAGAAGCAATTGGCGACCAAGCAGGCTGCTATGGAGGAGCTGTTTGCTGAGCTCTGCGAGCGTGAGGGTATCGCCGTTGATCCTATTCGCGGTATGGGCGTCACCCTGGGCGACCCGGGTAAATATCCTGCGCCGCGTGGCTTTCGTCATAAAGCTGCCACTCCGTTTGCACCCGGTAAGGAGGGCACTGTCCGCTGTGGCTTTTTTGAGCGCGGCACGCACAAAATCGTCGCCGTACCCGAGTGTCCTGTCGAGGCGCCGGGTGCCCGTCAGATTCTCAACGGCATCGCGCGCGAAGCTGAGCGGCTGCATATTCCCGCCTTTAATGAGGACAAGCATCTTGGTTTGCTTCGCTATGCCGTCGTCCGCTGCGGTTGGCGCACCGACCAAGTCATGGTTACGCTCGTGACCGCCCAGCGTGACTTACCGCATGCGCAGGAGTTCTTTGAGGCCGTCGCGGCGCTCGATCCGCATATCGTCACCGTCGCCCAAAATATCAACGGCCGTCCCGGTAACGCCATCTTGGGTGAGGAGACTCGTATCGTCTATGGCGCCGAGTGCATGCGCGACCAGCTGCTCGGTTGCGAATTCGATATCTCCCCTACCGCGTTCTATCAGACCAATCCGCAGCAGACCGAGCTGCTCTATCAGCTCGCGATTGACGGCATGGACCTGCAGCAGGGCGACATTCTCATGGACGCTTACTGCGGCAGCGGCACCATCGGCCTGTGCGCCGCGAAGGATGCCCAGAACAGGGGTGTTGGCATTATGCTGCTCGGCGTGGAGCGCAACCCGGCGGGCATTGCCGACGCACGTCGCAATGCCGAGCTCAACGGCCTCACCCGCAGCGCTTGGTTTATGGCCGACGACGCCACCGATTACATCCTGGACGCCGCCGATAACAACGAGCGCGTTGACGTTCTCTCCATCGACCCGCCGCGCGCCGGCTCCACCCCCGAGTTCCTCGAGGCCGCCTGCGCGCTCAAGCCGCGCCGCATCACCTATATCAGCTGCAACCCCGTGACCCAAGAGCGCGACCTGCACCAGCTCCTCGACGGAGGCTATCGCCTGCTCAAGATCACGCCAGTCGACATGTTCCCCCATACCGACCACACCGAGACCGTCGCGGTCCTCGAGCGCCGCTAACCCACCCCAGTAGATTTTTGGGACATGCCTTAAAATCTACCGGCACAAGAAAGGGGGCGGCCCGTCTGGACCGCCCCCTTTCGTTGGATATATGAGCCCGTTACATGCTCTTGCGCAGGTCACACACGCCGGCTGCCGCCATCTCGCGCAGCAGCGTCTCGCGGTCGCGCGTCACGATCAGATCCAGCGGGAAGTGAATCTCATCGAGCATCTTGCGCGCCTGGTCGAGCTTGCCAATTGCCATACCAATGTGCGCGTCGGTCGAGACGCCAATCCCCACGCCCAGTTCGGCGCAGCGCTCGGCAATCTTGCGACAAGCGCCCCAATGCTCGGCATCGGTACCATGCTCAAGACTATGGTTGTTAATCTCGATAATCTTGTGCTTGGCCTTTGCCGCCAACAACACCTCATCGATATCAAAGGAAACACCCGAGCGACCCGTGTGGCCCAGCATAAACACTTTGGGGTGCTCCAGGGCATTGATGTACATCTCGGTTGTCTGGGCGAGCGTCGCGCCTTCGGCAAACTGCGGGTTATGCACGCTTGCCACCAAATAATCCAAATTACGCGTCACCAAATCGAACAGCGAATGCTCACGACTATACGAATCGCCGGCGATATCGAGCGAAACGGGAATGTCCTCGCCAAACAAGCTGCCGTCCAGTGAAACGATATCGGCCTCGGCGCCGCGAAGCACCAGCACGCCGCTCCAAATGCGCGGCCAGATATCCTGGTTAATAAAGAATTGGAAACTGCGCAGGTCATTGGGACAAGGCGTAACCATCGAGCTTAAATGATCGGCTGAACCGAGCACCTGAAGGCCGCGCTCTGCCGCCCAATAGATGTTCTCCTCGATGGTTGAGTACGCATGCGCAGAGAACATCGTATGAGTATGAATATCACAAGAAAGAAGGTAGGGCATCGGGTCTCCTTGTCCAGTATGGCCGTCGCGTATATTCATTGTACGCATAGCTTTCGGCAGTCGTAAAACTGCTTCATCCCAATCACACAACGGCATAAACAACGGGGTCTGGCTTAGCACCAAACCCCGTTTCACGTAAAACATTGCAAGCAGAGCGCTTTACTTTCGACGATATTCGTCGGCCAGTTGCTTCCAGGCAGACAACGAATTGACGATGGTCTCGTAGCTCACACAGTAGCCAATGCGGAACCAGCCCGGCATGCCAAAGCTATCCGAAGGCACCGCGAGCAGCTCATACTTCTTCGCGCGCTCGCAGAAAGCGTTCGCATCGGGCTCCAGCGCCTTCACCCACAGGTAGAATGCACCATCCGGCTCAACATAGGTGTAGCCGTACTCCGCCAGCGCATCGGTAAGCGCCGTGCGGTTGCGTGCATAGGCCTCAACGTCACTCGGCTCATCGATGCAATCAATAATCACGCGCTGGAAGAGCGCCGGAGCGCACACGAAGCCCAGCGTACGGGCGGCACCGGCAACGGCGGGCATTAGACGAGCTGCCTGAGGATTCGTATTGGGAACCAGGATCCACCCGACGCGCTCGCCCGGTAGCGAAAGCGACTTGGAATACGAGTAGCACACGATGGTGTGCTCGTAGATCGAAGGCACCCAAGGCACCTCGGCGCCATAGACAATCTCGCGATACGGCTCATCCGAGATAAGCATGATCGGATTCTCGGGATCGCGCCTGGCGTTGACCTCGCGTAAAACATTGGCCAGTCGCGTCAGGGTATCGCGCGTATACACGGCGCCCGTCGGGTTATTCGGTGAGTCGATGATGACAGCTGCCGTCTTGTCGGTAATCGCCTTGAGCACATTATCCACGCTCAGCTGGAACGTATCTTCATCGGCGAGCGCCTCGACACACGTACAGCCGGCCTTCTCAATCCACACGCGATACTCCGGGAAGTACGGGGCGATAACAATGACCTCGTCACCCGGGTTCGTAACGGCATTGAGCGTGCAGGTGAGCGAAGCCGCCGCGCCCACGGTCATAAAGACATCCTTGCCCTCATAGCTCGTACCGAAGCGACGGTTAAGAGACTCAGCCACGGCGGTACGGCACTGCGGCAGGCCCGGAGCGGGCGTATAACCGTGCAGCTGGTCACTCGGCAGTTCAAGCGCCTTTTTGATGGACTCCGCGACGGCAGCGGGAGCAGGAACGCTCGGGTTGCCCAGCGAGAAATCGAACACGTTTTCCGCGCCGATTTGCGCCTTGCGCTCAAGGCCATAGCTAAAAATCTCGCGGATGATGGAGCTTTCCGCACCGCGAGCATACATAGTTTCGTTGATCATCTGTTCCCCTTTCGCATAGGCGGTATTGTACGCTTTAGTTGAGCAAAGTGCCGCAGCAATGTTGATTGGGGACAGACTTAAATGCGTGAAAACGCTCATTTAAGTCTGTCCCCAATCAACAAAGGAAAAAGCCTCCGCAGGTTTCCCCGCAGAGGCTTTCGCCACAAAGACTATTTGTCGTCGTCGGTGTCGGCACCGGCATTGACGGCACAGTCATCGCCGGCATCATCGGATGCGGCTTCTGCATCCTCCTGCATGGCCGCCTGTGCAAAGGCTGCGGCATCAGCCGCAAGCTCCTCCTCGCTCATACGAGGCGCGCGCTTCTTGGTCGGCATGCCGGCCGCCTTGGCATTGCGCTCCTCCTTGGCCGCCAGGATATCGCCCTCGCGCTCAAGATAGGCATCCCACTCGTTGTCGAGCAGGGCGTTCACGGCGTCGCCTTCGACGGTCTCGCGCTCAAGCAGCACCTTGGCCATCAGATCGAGCTGATCGCGACGGGCATCCAAAATCTCGACCGCACGGCGATGGGCCTCGCGCATGATGCGCTGAACCTCGATATCGATGCGGCGCGCCGTCTCCTCGGAGTAATCCTGGTGATCGGCGTAATCGCGGCCCAGGAATACCTGATGCCGTGCCTCACCAAACACCTGCGTTCCAAGCTCCTCGCTCATGCCCAAGCGCGTGACCATCTCGCGCGCCATCTTGGTCGCGCGCTCCAGATCGTTGCTCGCGCCCGACGTGATGTCGTCGCACATGAGCTCCTCGGCAACGCGACCGCCCAAGAACACGGCAAGCTCGTCGAGCATCTCGTTCTTGGTCTTGAGGAAGTGGTCCTCCTGCGGAAGCTGCAGCGTGTAGCCCAGCGCCTGGCCGCGGCTGACGATCGAGATCTTGTGAACCGGATCGGAATGCTCCAGGATGTGGCCCACCAGGGCGTGACCGCTTTCGTGGTAGGCAATCGTGGTGCGCTCGGCTTCGGTCATCACACGACCCTTGCGCTGCGGACCGGCAATCACGCGCTCCATCGACTCCTCGACCTCGTCCATGGAGATCACAGAACGATGGCGGCGGGCAGCCAGCAGTGCAGACACGTTGAGCAGATTTGCCAGATCGGCGCCGGTGAAGCCAACGGTCATCTGGGCGAGCTTCTCAAACTTCACGTCCTCGTCCATCGGCTTGTTCTCGGCATGCACGCGCAAGATCTGCTCGCGGCCCTTCACATCCGGACGGTCGACCGTAACCTGACGGTCAAAACGACCGGGACGTAGCAATGCCGGATCCAGAATATCGGGGCGGTTGGTCGCGGCGATCAGGATGACCGACTCGCTCTCCTCAAAACCGTCCATCTCGACCAGCAGCTGGTTGAGCGTCTGCTCGCGCTCGTCGTGACCGCCGCCCAGACCGGCTCCGCGCTGACGTCCCACGGCATCAATCTCGTCAATGAAGATGATCGACGGGGCCTGGGACTTGGCCTCCTTAAAGAGGTCACGCACGCGGCTGGCGCCGACACCCACGAACATCTCGACAAAGTCAGAACCCGAGATGCTAAAGAACGGCACGCCCGCCTCGCCGGCAACGGCCTTGGCCAGCAGGGTCTTACCAGTACCCGGAGGGCCAACCAGCAACACGCCACGCGGGATCTTGGCGCCCAGCTTGCGATAGCGGTCCGGATCGCTCAAAAAGTCGCGGATCTCCTCGAGCTCCTCGACTGCCTCGTCCACACCGGCAACATCCTCAAACTTGACCTTGGGGCGCGTGGCCTCGTTGGTCTTGGCGTTAGTCTTGCCAAACTGCATGTTCCTGTTGTTGGCGCCCATCATCTGGCGCATAAAGTAGAACATGATGGCGATCAGGGCGATCGTCGGAAGCACGCTCATCGCCAGGTCGCCCCAAAAATCGGGGTCATTGGTGTTGACGATGTACTTGGTATCGGGGTGCTCCGCCATAAGCTCGGCAAGCGAATCGGAGCCGACATAGGTCGAGGAGAAGCTCTTGAGCTCGCTCGTATCGCCCTTGTCCTTTTTTGTCTTCCAGTAATGACCCGCCACGCTTCCGTCTTGAACCGTATAGGTCAAATCTTCGACACGGTCCTGCTTAATGGCGTTGACCATCTCGCTCGTCGCGAGCTTAACGGTATTGCTGGAGTTGGCAAAGCCGGAGCCCATGTTAAAGAAGGCGTAGCCCAGAAGCGCGCAAGCCAAAATAAAATACAGCCAGCCCGCACGCGTGGGCTTCTTGCCTCCGGGCATCCCCGGGATCTTAGGCTCCCGGGGAGTCTGGGAATTGTTGTCGTTACGGTCGTCGGGCATCTTACGAATAAACCTCCGGTTTCAAAATGCCCAGATACGGAAGGTTGCGATAGCGCTCGGCATAGTCGAGGCCGTAGCCCACCACAAAGGCATCGGGGCAATGGGTTCCAACATACTTGGGCGTGACGGCCGAGGTACGGTCCTCAACGTCCTTCCACAGGAAGGCGGCGACCTCCAGCGAGGCGGGCTTGCGGCTCTCGAGGTTCTTCATCAGATACTTGAGCGTCAGGCCCGAGTCCAGAATGTCCTCGACGATCAGCACGTCGCGACCGCGGATGTCGATATCCAGGTCCTTAATGATACGCACGATGCCCGAGGACTTCACACCGTCGCCATAGCTCGAAACAGCCATGAAATCGATGTTGGTCGGCAGCTCGATCTTGCGCATCAGGTCGCCCATAAAGACCACGGCGCCGCGCAGGACCGCAATCAGCACCAGATCCTTACCCGCGTAGTCGCGAGTAATCTGCTCGCCTAGGCGAGAGACGATACCGTCGATATCCTCCTGCGTAAACAGAACCTTCTCGATATCCGGATGTTGAGAAGCCATGACAACCCTTTCTTGTGCTTATCGCCCACACACCGCCGTATGGACGCGAACTACACATTCTAGCAGCGCACGGGGTATATTTACCAGCCCGTGCGCCATCAGCGCGGGAATACCGTCAACGTCGCACAGAATAGCTGGCGTGGGACGCTACTCCGCATCGACCACACGAAGCAGATATGCCACGCGCGTTGCGGCCGTGCATTTAAAACGCTCGTCCGTGCGAACGCCTGCGACCCATACTACGGCACCTCCCGGAGCCGTTCTTACCACAGGAACGCCTGCGCGCTCAGATACGGGAATACGAGCCTCGTTGAGCAGGTCGGATACCTTCTTACTTCGCCCACTCATGCCCAACGGACACATCACATCCCCCGGCGCGGGACCGTCTACCCACAGACGCGCCAAACGCGCCTCGGCGGGAATCTCCCCGCGCGAGCCGGCGAGCATCCGTTCGTTATCGCGATCGGCAAAGCCCAGCGTCGCGGCATCCACCATCGCGACCACCCCTCCGGCACCCGCGAGTTCGCGGGCACGGCGCACAATATCACACCCCGGCTCGACGGCCATCGGCTCTGCCACAAGAATGCGGCCCGCCCCCAGCGGCAATCGACCGGGAATGGTGACCCAATCGGCAACTAATCCCTCGCGCGCCGCCGGAGCCTTGAATGACAGCATGCCAAACTCCACGCGCGCATCGATTCCCGCCGGCAGCGTGACCGAACCCGAGCCTTCGGCGACACAGGCGAGCACGCGCTCCACATGCCGCATCTCCGGGCGAGCGTCGGGGTCGATACGCTTAATTGCCAGTCGCACCATGCGCCGAGCAATCACCACCTCGGCCGCGGCCAGTCGGCGAGCGTCAAGAACCAGTGCACCCGCCGCCTCCTTACGCAGGCAGCTTCGAAACGCCTGTGCGGAAAGCTGGGAAAGAAAGGCATCCTCATCGCCCAAGATCTCGCAGGCGGCGCCAATCGTCTTACAGACACTCGCGTTGCGCTGCGCCACCACCGGCATCACTCGATGGCGCACATAGTTACGCAAGTATGACACGTCCTCGTTGCTCTCGTCCTCTCGCCACGGCTGACCATGCACCTGCAAATAGCCCACGAGCTCATCATGAGTCAGGTCGAGCAGGGGACGCACCACGATATTCCTCCGGCGAGGAATGCTCGATAGGCCAGCGGGCCCCGAACCCTTAATCGCGTTCATCAAAAACGTTTCCGCGCGATCCGAAGACGTGTGCGCAGTGCAGATACGAGCCGCCGTTCGCGGTGCCCCCGTCTGGACGCAGAGCTCGCGAACATACCTCCGCGCCGCGGCATAGCGCACCTCGCGGGCGGCCGCCTCGATATTGCCCGATTCATCATCAAAATAGGCATGCTCAACACACAGCGGCAAGCCATATTGTGCGCATAGGCCGCGCACGAAGGCCTCGTCGCCATCGGATGCCTCGCCGCGCAGGTGATGGTTCACATGCAGCACGTGTAGTCGCTCGCGCGCGATGGGGGCTACACCACGCCCATCCAGAATATCCAACTTTGATGTGCATGCCATAAGGAGCAAAGCCGTCGAGTCCGCACCACCTGATACCATGAGCACCACGGGGGCAGCCGTCTGCCGCGTTGCCAGGGCTCTATCATCGGCCCACGATGCAGCATGGTGTCCATAATGCTGAGATACCGTTGGCATTTGCTTCCTCCTCTATTCGTTCGCACCCATTGTATCCTTTGGAATATTATGTCTCGTCTGCACCTTCATATCCTTGGCAGCGGCTCAAAAGGCAACTGCGCGCTCATCGAAGGCCCCCGAGGGCTCATCATGATTGACGACGGTCTTTCTCGCCGCGAGACATTAAAGCGCATGGCAGAACTGGGGCTCTCGGCAGATAACGTCTCGGCTCTTCTCATCACTCATGAGCACAGCGACCACATCAAAGGTCTCGATGTCTGGTGCAAGCACTGGCACGGCCCCCTCTATGCCAGCAGGGGCACACTTTCGAGCAAAGAAAATCTTTCGTATCTGTCTGTCGAGGAGTTCGATCCCGGTGACACCCTATCCATTGCCGGCATCCACGTGCAAACCTACTCAACATCACACGATGTCATCAATCCAGTCGGCTATCGATTCGACGCCCTCGATGATTCCATCGGCTTTGCCACCGACACCGGAGAGCTATCAAGCCAAGCCATGAACACCCTCAAAGATTGTCGAGTCCTCGCGCTCGAAAGCAACCACGATGTGACCATGCTGCGCGAGGGAGAATATCCCCGCTTTCTTCAGGAGCGCATCCTGTCTGCAAGGGGGCACCTCTCCAACGACCAAGCCGCCGAAGCCGCGCGCGAACTCGTTACCGATCGCACCGAACAGCTCATTGCCATGCATATCAGCCAAGATAACAATCGCCCGAGCCTTACCGTCAAAAGCTATGCCAAAGCTCTAGCCGCAACCTTGGATGACGAGGTTGGCAGCTCCGCCACCCTTCTCCAAGGATCGCGAAAACTCTCGATACGCCCCGCAAGCCAGCATCAGCCAGCAACCATTCAATAGACTGTTCTAGACAGCAAAAGGGGCCGGGAATCGCTTCCCAGCCCCTTTTGTTGTCTTTTAATAGCGAAGAACACCAACGAAGTTAGTCGATGGAAATCTTCGTAACGTTCTTCTTCTCGACGATCTTGGGAACCGTAACGGTAAGGATGCCGTCAGCGTACTTAGCCGAGAGGCCCTCGCTCGAAGCGTCCTTGAGATACACGCCACGCGTCGCGCTGTACGAGCTGAACTCTTTCTGCAGGAAGTTCTTGCCCTCGTTCTCCTCGTCTTCCTCAACATTCACGCTAATGGACAGGCGGCCCTCGTTAAGCTCGACATCGATATCGTCCTTGGCGACGCCGGTCAGATAAGCCTTGACCTCATAGCCGTCGCCCTTATCCTCAACGTCAACAGGGAACGCCTTAGAGGCAATCGAGCTGTTCGCTAGGTCACTCATATCATCAAACAGATCGAACAGCGAGCTTGCAGAGGGACGAACGCCAAAAACCGAACGATAAGGAACCATGCTTGCCATGTTTACCACTCCTTTATAGGACTGCCGAGTCATCTTCTAGGTGACTGGGACTTCTTTTGACGCTCTTATATATGCCCACCCGATGCTCATATATACACCGACTATAAAGTTTTTTGAGTCCGGCACCATAAGCATATCTAAGTGTTTATGACTCAGGTTTTTGGAAGGTTAAGGTTCTTTGAACCAGAGCTTAAATAACGAGTATGTCCACAGCTACAAATAGCAAGGGGCTTACAATGAGCGCGTACACGTTGTTGGTAACGAGCTAAAGGGCATCATGGACGACCAAAACCAAAACAATATGTTTATGCCGACACAGGGGGAAGATACTTCCACGCAGCCGCCACGGTTCCATCGCCCTCACATCTCGCAAGAGCCCATTAATGATCCAGAGCCCGAGTATGTGACAAGAAATCGATATCGAACGCTCGAAGATGCCCAAACGGGGCGAAAGCATATGGGCGTCGCATCGGGCGATCCCGTATATCTGAAAGATGCACCGTTATCAAAAAACAGCGCAAACAATGACGATCCGACGAAAAAGCCCGTAACTCGGCAGCAAAGAGGTCCTCGACCCAAGCAAACCTTAACGCATTCGGCTCGTTATCTCGAGACGCCAAAACAAGGGAAAACGATCTTCGTTTCATCAAGTAAACGACGTAAACAGCATCGACTCCAATTCCTGCTTTTGATCATTGTGGTCATAGCGGTTGCCCTTGTGATTCGATGTATTGTCTTTAAATAAAAGCTCATCACCCATAAGCCCAACCGGGTTACAGGTGAAATGCGACTATATTTTGAAGTGTTAACGCAAAAAAGGGGGAGGCCGCGAGGCCTCCCCCTTCTTCAAGTCTTGCGACGG